>CAVPDS010000030.1:0-337805 GCA_963702695.1 uncultured Alphaproteobacteria bacterium
TTTCGTGAAATGAGCGATGGCTCCCGTTTTTAACTGGCTGCCCTTCCTGGATACATCTATCCGAACCATGTGCCTTGCCCCCGGACCAGCCTCTAGGCGGATTTTGGAGGATATCCGGGAGTTGCACTGCGCGGCCTAAGCGCGAACTGACGCTCGCTATTCGGAGCCGCGCCGCCCCGGTTCTTTGGCTTGCGAAGCCCCAATGGCTACCGAGGGGGATCAAAAGCCAACGAGCATCTAATTGCTGGAAGGCGGGGGCCTTAGCTTTTCCAGTGCCTGCTAAACGCCGAGGCCGGTCTCGCCTTGGAACTCGGGTTTGAGCCGAGTCCAGATATGCATGCGGCTTGGGTTGAACCAGACGAAGAATGGCTTCCGCTCCCGGTTCGCGCGCTCGATAAAGTCGAATGACGAATCAAGAAACTCCCGGTCGACCGTTTCCATCCGTTTCTTGGTGAGCGGCCCGGTATCCTCGCATTTCTGCTTGCCGCATGGGCATTCCTTCTGGGATACGTGGGAGTTGGCGTTCGGTGGGCGCCCCCACGCCCACCGTCTTGCGCATCACGCTTCGCGATTACTCGCCGGCGTGACTGGCCGTCCTCATTTCCCGAACCTGCTGCATAACCTGTTCCAGGTTGTAGCTGGCCGGGTTCTGCAGCGGCGGGAATTTGACGAAAGTCTCGAGGTGCATAAGCCACAGCTGCTGGCCGATGGGCAGCATGTTCCAGTCATAGACATAGGCTGTAGACGGAGAAGCAATCGCCCCGCCCATGCCGAAGAGCGTCTTCTGCTGTGCACCAATGGAGGTTTCGAAGGGATCGCGTTTGACGTTGACGACCTGGGTCCAGTGGTAGGGCAGCACTCCGGAGATAAAGCCAGACGGCGCGTCGGACACCATCGCGAAATACATCTTCCAGTTCTTGTACCGGACGGCCGACGGCTCCTTGCCGGAGTAATACAAGAAGTAGTCGCGTGCCGACTTGTCGGACTTGCCGCTCAGGTAATCAACCTGGTTGACGCCGTCGAGCGTGGTCTTGACGATGCCGGGATAGCTTCCGGCCTCGATCTGTTTCTTCAGTTCGTCGCCTTTGGGGCCGCCGGCGATCTCGACGAGAGTCGGGAGCCAGTCGAGGGAGGCAAACATTTCATTCTTGATCGTGCCCGGCTTGATGACGCCAGGCCAGCGCACAACCGCCGGAGCGCGCATGCCTCCCTCCCAGGTGCTCAGCTTGCCGCCTTTGAAGGGTGTAACGCCGCCGTCCGGGAAGGTGATCGTCTCGGCACCGTTGTCGGTGGTGAACACGACGATCGTGTTGTTGAGCTGGCCCATGTCTTCGAGCTTCTTGAGCACGACGCCGATGTTGTCATCTATCTGCTTCATGCCGGCTTCGTTGACGCCCCAGTCCTTGCCGCCGGGCTGGCCCACCATCGCCAAGTACTTGTCCGACAGCACGGTCGTGATGTGCATGCGCGCCGGGTTGTACCAGACGAAGAATGGCTTGTTGGTCTTCTTCGGGTCGTTGCGATCAATGAAGTCGACGACCTTTGCCGAGATTTCTTCGTCCACCGTCTTCGAGCGTTCCAAGGTCAGCGGGCCCTCGTCCTTGCACATTTGATTTGCGGCAGAGCCATCGGATGACCTGCACGCGAGCATCGGACGCGGCGGAGTCAGGCAGACCGTGGTCTTGGGATCCACCGCGCCGGGAACCTCGGGAACGCCGGGGATCGGTGTGTTCCTGCATGGCGGCGCAATGCCCTGCAGGGTCGAGGTCTTGTTGATGTCGGGGAAGCTCACGCCCTGCATCGCATCGAGGTGGTAGAGGTAGCCCCAGTATTCCTGGAACCCGTGCGCAGTCGGCAGCGAGTCGGTGTGGTCGCCCAGGTGGTTCTTGCCGAACTCGCCGGTGCTATAGCCGAGATCGAGCAGGAACTTGGCAAGCGACGGCGTCCCGGGTCGCAGATAGGATGGGCTGCCGGGAATTTCGGGCAAGGTCATGCCAACGCGAACCGGCTGCATGCCGGTGAGGAAGGCTGTACGCCCGGCCGTGCAGCTCTGCTCGGCGTAATAGTCCATGAACATTGCGCCTTCGTTGCCGATGCGATCGATGTTGGGCGTTTGTCCGACCATCAGGCCACGGTGATAGATGCTCGGCTGCATCCAGCCGATGTCATCGCCCATGATGAACAGGATGTTCGGCTTCTGCTGCTGCGCGGCGGCCGGCAGATTTGCCGTCGCCATGGCGGCCAGCGATACCGCCGTGCCGAGACAGATCTTTCTGATAGCGCTCTTAATTTTGAATGTCATAGCGCGCTCCCTCGTGATTAAAATCACTTTTCAGTTGAAGTAGCGGCCCCGGAAACTCTCGGAGCCACTACTGACGGCTTGATGTGCGCGGTGGGCGGCGTGCAAGGCGCGCCCACTACGTTGTGGTGCGGCTATTGCCCTTCGTGCGACTTCATCATCTCGTCGACTTTCTTTTTCACTTCCTCGAGGTTGAAGGACGCCGCCGGCTGCATCGGCGGATAGTCGATGAGCGATTGCGCCGCCGCCCCCACGGTCTGCTGCACCTGCACGAAACGCCAGAATTCACGCGCGTAGAAATCATTCATGTAGCCACCGCCCATGTCATTGAGCGTCTGGCCGCGGATCGACGGCGTCCGCTCGAACGGGTCCTGGCGCAGGTTGACGATCGTCGGCATGTCGGTCGTTATCTTCTCGCCCGGCCAGCCGAACGGCTGCTGGTAGAACTGGTACTTGAAGTCGTCGATTCGGATGGCGCCGAGCTGCGATTCGCCGAAGTAGAAAATCTCGTGCCGCGCCGACGGGCCTTTGCCGATCAGCAGGTCCATCTGGTTATAGCCGTCGAGATGGTTCTTGTAGGTCTGGCCGCTGATCTGCACGCCTTGCAGCAGCTGCTGGGTGATGTTGGGGTTGCCTGCCGCCGCAACCAGCGTCGGCAGCCAGTCGAGGCCGGAGAAGATGCCGTTCTCTACCGTGCCCGGCTTGATCTTTCCCGGCCAGCGGGCGATGCACGGCACCCGGAAGCCGCCTTCGAACACCGTGCCCTTGGTGGCGCGGAACGGCGTCATGCCGCCGTCCGGCCAAGTGAAGACTTCGGCGCCGTTGTCGGTGGTGAAGATGACGATGGTGTTGTCGGCAACGCCGATATCGTCGAGGTGCTTGAGCAGATCGCCGATGTCATCGTCCATCTGCGCCATGCCGGCTTCTTCCAGGCCGAAATTGCTCTCGTAGTTCATCTTCGCCTGATACTTCTGCTGAAGGAAGGTGAAGACGTGCATGCGCGTGGTGTTGTGCCAGATGAAGAACGGCTTGCCGGCCTGCTTGGCCTGATCCATGAAGCGCTTCGAGTTGTCGACCAGCACCTCGTCGAAGGTCTCCATGTCGTACTTGGCGTCGCGGCCCTTCTGCCACATCTGGTGGTCCGCGCTCATATCCTTGAACGGCTTCAGCGGACCTTCATCGACGATGCGCTGCTTGCCGACCTTGCCCCAGCGCGGCATCACGGTCGGATCGTCGGTGTCGGTCGCGTAGGAATGCACCAGATTGCGCGGGCCGTATTTGTCGATCCAATCCTGCGGGTAGCTGTACCAGTAGGGATCGGACATCGCGTCAAGGTGATAGAGATAGCCGAAGAATTCGTCGAAGCCGTGCAGGGTCGGCAGATATTTGTTCAGGTCGCCGAGATGGTTCTTGCCGAACTGTCCGGTCGCATAGCCCATCGATTTGAGGATCAGGGCCGTCGTCACGGACTGGTCCGGCATGCCGACATCGGCGCCGGCCTGGCCTACCGTTGTCAGTCCGGTGCGCAACGGAAGTTGCCCGGTGATGAAGTTGGCGCGGCCGGCGGTGCAGCTCGCCTCCGCGTAGTAGTCGGTGAAGCGAATGCCGTCTGCGGCGAGCTTGTCGAGGTTCGGCGTCTTGCCGGACATGATACCCTGATGGTAGGCGCCGATGTTGAACCAGCCGACATCATCACCCATGATGACGAGAATATTCGGCTTGCCGGATGGCGACGCCTGTTGCGCTTGCGCGACGGCTTTTTGAACGCTCGCAGCCGTACCCAACGCCGACGCTGCGGCAAGGGTCGTGCCGGCAAGCAGCATATTGCGACGGCTTAGCGTACTTCGGTGATCGTCTTCATCCTTGGTGCTCATGACGCTTTCCTCTCTCTTATGATGCATCGAAACCCGACGTGGCTCATGGACGTGTCGACCTGCTGCGCGTGACGCGCGGCAGGTCGGTACCGCCGGCAATAACTGGGCGCACACAGGTGCGAGCCGCCTTTCAGCACCTTGCGCGGAATCTTGACGTTCGACTGACAGGGGTCGTAGCTCGTGTCCTTGCCGCCGCCGCGCGGATTTTCCGGGATGCAGCAGGCTTTCAACGCGTCCGCCTCGTGCTTGGGCGAGTACCAGTCGGCCGTCCATTCCCAGACGTTGCCGATCATGTCGTAGAGGCCGTAGCCGTTCGGCGGGAACGCCGTTACCGGGGATGTGCGCTCGAAACCATCGCTGCAAAGATTCTGGCGAGGAAACTGTCCCTGCCAGGTGTTGGCCATATGTTTGCCTTCGGGCGTGAATTCGTCTCCCCAGGCAAATTCCGCCCCGTCGAGTCCGCCACGCGCGGCAAATTCCCATTCGGCTTCGGTCGGAAGCTCCTTGGCGGCCCACTTGGCGTAAGCTTCCACGTCACAGTAGGCGACATGAACGACCGGATGATCATCGAGTCCGTTGATCGAGCTGCCCTGTCCGTAGGGTTTGCGCCAATGAGCGCCGAACTTGAAATTCCACCAGCGCGACCAATCCCGCAGGTCGACGGGATCCTTTGGCCGCGTGAACACCAGCGACCCGGCCTTGAGCATGTGGGGCAGTGCGCCGGGATAGTCCTTCGGGTCGGGCGCTATTTCGGCGAAAGTGACATAGCCGGTATCGTTGACGAACTTTCGGAATTCGCGGTTGGTAACGGGTGTTCGATCGATCCAAAAACTGTCGACAGTCACGCGATGCGCCGGCGCCTCCTCCGGGTAGTGCTTATCGGAACCCATGCGGAAGGTGCCGCCTGGAATCCGGATCAGGTCCGGCGCGCCTGGGCGCTCGGAACGTTGCGATCGTGCAACGATCACATTGTCGCCCGCGGGCTCTTCAACGTTTGCTTCCATGACCATTGCGCCAAACTCGAAATGAAAACAGAACAAGCCGCTCGCGCTGCAAGCCGCAGAGTGCAGGAGATCGCATTTGCTGATTGTTTCGTTCGGCCATATGCCGACAAGGCAGCGGGACGTGCTGCCGCTTGCAATCAGAGAACTCCGCTTCGCTATCTCCCGGCATCCGAGGCACCGCCAAGAGACGCAGGTCCGCGGCAGATGCCGCCATCATCCAAGTACCACTGGTACGGTCAGCTCTGTTGTCCGGCCATGCAGCGCCTGATGAAATTCCTGACTTGGTAGCGGGTGCCGTCGTGCAGATCGCTGTACGTAAAGCCTCGGCTCATGGCGAGCTGCACGCACTGATTAAACGAGCGCGGGGTCGCAGCCTGCCGCTTTGCCGCAAAGCTGGGCGCTGAAATAATCGCGCTTGTCATCAAGACAGCAGCGGCAGCAAGTGCGAACTTTTGCATGACGTTCATCTCCTTCAAAACGTCGCCGCAGTTCTTCTCAGCGACGGAGAGGGTCTAATCACAAAAGCCGTTGTGCTCTACTGGACTGTGGTCCAGTATCGATCACGCGCCGGGATCTCAGCGGTTTTCCGTGTTGCCTATCAAATGGCTTGCCTGGGGAGCGCTTACCAGTGAAGCGCCGTTGGTTTAATTTAAAGTTAAAATAGACATCAGCAGGTTTTTTCGTACCGCCGGCTCGACAATGAACGCCGACGCCATCTTTGAGCTTCGAGTTCGCTCAATCGTCGAGGGGCATCAGCCATTCTGTCATATGCAATTGCTATCCTATTTTGCCTCGATATTCAGGCGGCGTATGATAGAGTGGTGGCACGCGGTTGGTTGGAGACATGGCATTTTCAAGTCTTTGTTCTGCCCTTGCAGTAGATCGTGCGTTCAAGACGTGCGCGCCGTTCTTCTGCTGATTTTCGTGTTCTCCTGCTCTGGTTCGCCATCTCGCGCGGGTGAGGCGGCGCGCCGTGTCCTGCTACTGAACGCGTTCGGCCACGCCTTTTCTCCTTGGAGCGACATGGCCGGCAGTTTTCGCGCCGAGCTCATCAAGAAGTCGCCGGAACAGATCGATCTCTACGAGGTCTCTCTTGACACGGCGCGAGTCCTGAATTCAAGGGACGAAGGACCGTTTGTCGACTACATTCACGCACTTCTCTCAGAACGCAAGCCCGACTTGATCGTGCCTATCGGCGCCCCTGCGGCGTTCTTCGTGCAACGCAACCGGGCGCGATTGTTCCCTATGACGCCGATGCTGGTGGTGGGAGCCGAACCTCGCTCCGAAGGAATGAACACACGAGCAACCGAGAACGTTGCTATGAAGGTGCTGCACTACGCAGCTTTTCCACTGTTTGGCCACGTATCAAACCTTTGTGAGTATGGCTCAGATTAATGCGCAATATGCAACTGATGGTATGCTGCCTGCTAGACAGCGGCTTGGCTGGGCAACCATGGTAGCGAATTCGCGCCCACGGTTAAGTAGCCTACTTGGCGCGTTTGCGGCGCGAGTTGCCTTGGTTGCTTTCGTGTGTATGTTTATCTTCGACATGCGGCCTGCGGCGGCTGGCAATCAACTTCGACGTATCTATTTCATTGAAAGCTTAACGCCTACGCAGTCGGCAGGCGTGGCGACCCTCGAGGCGTTCCGGCGGCGTCTGAGTGAAAAGTCTACCGAGCAGTTCGAGATTTTGATCGATTTTCTGGAACTGGGCCGCTTCCCGGGACTGGCACATGAAGAGAGCACCGCGCGATACCTCGCCGAGAAATACGCGCAGGCGCCGCCCGCCTTGCTGGTTACGCTTGGTCGGGGGGCGGCGGAGTTTTTGTTCAGATATCGCGATCTTCTCGGACCGGAAGTTCCAGCTATCCTTGCCAGCATGCCAGCGCGATCGCTGGAGGCGTCGACACTACCGCGCAAGTCGATTGCCGTGGTCACTGAATACAATTCAGCACGAACGCTGGAGTTGGCTCGCGGGCTGCAACCCAACGCGCATAACCTCGCCATCGTCGCTGGTGCGTCTGACTACGACCGTAAGTGGCTTGACGAGGCAAAGCATGAGCTTGAGCCTTTCCGGGGCCGCTACAACACCAGCTACATCGTCGGGCTACCATATCGTGAGACGTTGGACCGAGTGGCGCATCTACCGCGCGACACGATCGTGATTATGCTGTTTTACTTTGCAGATGGTGAAGGTCGAGTGCGGCTTCCGCCGGAGGTTGCCAGCGACATTGCGAAAATTTCCCCTGCTCCGGTTTATGCGTCGAGCGGCACTTTTTTTGGTCGGGGGATCGTCGGTGGTTATATGGACACCTTCGAAGGTCAAGGGGTAGCTGCCGCGGACCTGGCTGTTGATATCCTGGCAGGCAAAACTCTCGATGCGTTTCCTCGGCAGACCAAGTCCCAGCATGTTTATCGTGTAGATGCGAGACAACTGGAGAAATGGGGTCTGGCCGAAGCTGGACTTCCCGCAGGCACCATTGTTTCGTTCAAGGAGCCTCCTGTGTGGGAACAGCATGGTGGCTTGGTGCTTGCAGCGGCCCTCGTTATTGCTTTGCAGTCGATGTTCGTCGCAGCCCTCTTGGACCAGCGGCGCAGGAATCAGAAAGTCGAAGTGCTGCTCAAGGAGACCGAGGAACGCATGACATTCACGGCCGCTTCAGCGAATGTCGGACTTTGGCAGTTCGACCGAATCGCCAGCGAGCTGTGGGTAACTGAGCATTGCCGCGCCATGTTTCTCCTGAACAAAGACGCACCGCTGACGCGCGATACGTTTCTCGCATCAGTTCACCCGGAGGATCGCGAGGCTGCTATTTCTTCTCTCCGAGAAGTTGGGAATGCGGACCAATCCGACATTCATGACGTTCGTGTCGTGCGGCCGGACGGACACGTGCGATGGGTCAGTATTCGGGCTCGGTCGCATGCCGATGATGATGGCGGCTCCAATCGACTGAGCGGGGTTTTCGTCGATGTTACCGAACAGAAAGCCGCGGAAGCCGAAGCCGCTTTGCAGCGCCAGGAAGTCGCCCACCTGATGCGCGTCTCGGTCTTGGGCGAGCTCTCCGGCGCGATCGCGCACGAGATCAACCAGCCGCTCACGGCGGTCCAGTCGAACGCGGAAACCGGTCTGGACCTACTTGAGGATAATTCGCCAGACCTCGCTGAAATTCGCGAGGTCCTTCAGGATATCGTTCACGACAGCCGTCGAGCCAGCGAGGTCGTTCAGCGGCTTCGTAACTTGCTGAAAAAGGGAGAGCGGACATCCGAGCTCGTCGATCTCAATGAGTTGGCGAGTTCAACGATTGCATTGCTCAACAGCGAGTTGATCAGTCGCCGGATCATCGTCAAACTTGATCTTTCAAGCGCTCTTCCCGCGGTGATGGGCGACCCCGTCCAAATGCAGCAAGTGTTGCTAAATCTCGTCATGAACGCCCTGGATGCGATGGCGGCGACGCCGGCGGCGAAACGTTTCCTCACGGTCTCCACGCACGCGACACCAAGCGGAGCCATCGAAGTACTTGTGAAGGACCGCGGAGCAGGCATCCGTCCCGTGGACCAAGGTCGGATTTTTGAGCCGTTCTATACGACCAAGACTCACGGTCTTGGTCTCGGATTAACGATCTGCTCGACGATCGCCGAAGCGCACGGCGGGAATCTTACACTCGCGAATGATGAAAGCGGCGGAGTGGTCGCAAAGCTCTCGCTTCCAGCCCAAAGAATGCTCATCGCGGCGAAGTGACGGTTGAGATGTTCACGGTGTTTATTGTCGATGACGACGCCAGCGTGATCAAGGCATTGTCACAACTCATGCGCGTCAACGGCTACGATGTGCGACCTTATTTGTCGCCGCAGGAGTTCCTGACGCGGCATGACGCGGCGGTTCCAGGTTGCGCCGTGTTCGATGTTGCCATGCCCGGTCTCAACGGTCTTGAACTGCAGCAGACGTTGACCGCCGGAGGGTCTCAACGGCCGATCATTTTTATCACTGGGAAAGGCGACATTCCCACCAGCGTGCGCGCCATGAAGGCGGGCGCGATCGATTTCCTGACCAAACCATTGCACAACAAGGAGTTGTTGGAGGCCATAGCGCGCGCGGAAGCGCAGGACACCAAGGCCCGTCAAACTCACGCCGAGCTGGCGGAGATCCGGGCTAAACTTGAGACCCTGACGCCTCGGGAACGTGAGGTGCTCGCCCACGTTGTCACCGGACGGCTCAACAAGCAGATTGCTTACGATCTCGGAACCGTCGAAAAGACCATCAAATTCCACCGCAGTGCAATCATGAGGAAGCTTGACTTGCGTTCGGTAGCCGGTTTGGTGCGTTTGGTGGAAAAAGCTGGTCTTTCAAAGTAATCGGACTGCGCCGGCGGCCATACTGGCCCAACGGCTAGCTCGACATTAGTTGGTGGCAGCGACACTGTACTCTTTATGGCGGCGGAACTTGTACGATGGATCGCTATTGTGGACGATGACCCGTCCGTGCTGAAGGCATTGGCGCGGTTCCTGCGCACACGCGCAGTCCATAGCAAGACGTACCAGTCCGCGAAGGAGTTTCTCGCTGCACTGCCCGACGGGCTTCCCGACTGCCTGATTCTTGATCTGCAAATGCCGGAGATGACTGGTCTGGAGCTTCATGACCATTTGGGGCGCATGGGTATTCGAATTCCTACCATCGTCATTACCGCGCATGGTGATGTTAAAGTGCGAGAGCGTTCCAAATCCGCCGGCGTCATCGCCGTTCTCTCGAAGCCGTTGCATAATGCAGCGTTGCTAGCCGCAATCAATGTCGCAACAGGGCGCGCAAAGAGTTGAAATCTTACGCCGCGACGTCCATGGCCCAAACGCGGCGGGATCGCGCTCGCCATTTGGCAATCCGCCAAGCCGGCACAGGGAACACCAGTCGAGACCTATCTTGCATCGCGCGGCATCGACCTGCCGCCACCCAACGCACTTCGCTTCCATGCTGGTCTGAAGCACCCCTCGGGCGGCATCGGGCCGGCGGTGGTGGCGCTGGTGACAAGCGGCGCGGATGGAAGGCCGCTCGCGATCCATCGCACCTTCCTTGCCCGTGATGCTGGGGGGTGAAGATGTGTGCGATGTCATCGTGCTCGCCGATGGCGACGTCGCCGGCGAGGCGGCAGCGTGTGACTGAATCTCGGAACAGTCGAAAAGACCATCAAATTCCACCGCAGTGCAATCGAGAGCGCCGCCCACGCCGGATTTCCGGTCGCCTGCATGGCGGCGATGCTGGTCTCGATGCCGTCACCGACCATCAGCACATCGCCAGGGTCGGCGAGGCGCACTGCGCCGCCGCGTAGAATATCGAAAGTGGCTGGGGAACTAGGATTCGAACCTAGATTCTCGGAGTCAGAGTCCGATGTTCTACCATTGAACTATTCCCCATCCGTGCGACGCCGCGAGGGTGCGGGCCACTTGCGGGCGGTGGGGCGCCTGTTGTGGGGGCCCAAGCCGGCCGCGCGGTGATATAACACGAAAATTCAGGCGCGCTACCCCCGAGCGAAAGGCGCGGGTCCGGGAGCGGACGGAAGCCGCGGTTTGCCCGTTGCGGCCGGGCCAGCCTCGCCTGCCGCGCCTGGCCTACGGCCTGATCACCTGCTTGGCGCGGTCGACCAGCGCCTTCGGCGTCGCGTAAAGCTTCTCAACGATGTCCTGCACCTTGGCGCCGGAGAGCGGCGCGATCGAGATGCGCATCTTCTCGGCGTCGGCCAGGAAAGCCGGGTCCTGCATGGTGGCGTCGAAGGCGGCGCGCAGGATGTTCACCTGCTCCGCCGGCGTCGTGGGCGGCAGGATATAGGAGCGCTGGAAGACCTGCTGGCTCACCACCAGTTCCGCGACCTTGCGGTTCTCCTCGCCCTTGATGAAGTTCCAGATCGTCGGCACGCCCATCTGGGTCAGCTCGGGATTGGCATCGAGGCCGACCTGGACCAGCACGTTGATCTTCTTGTCGCGCACCCAGTCGCCCTTCTGCGACTTCACGCTCGACCAGTCCCAGCCGCACAGCCCGTCGACCTCGCCACGCTCCATCGCCAGCGCGATGTCGACCGTGCCCTGATAGCCGGACACGACCTCGAACTTGGTCCCCGAGGTGTGGTTGTGCAGGTAGGGATAGTCACGGGTCGCGCCGCCGGCTGCGCTGCCGCCGACGATGGCCTTCTGCTTCTGCGCGTCCTCGAAGGTCTTGATCTTGGAATTATGGAACGAGACGCAGGTGCGCGTGCCGGTGTCGGCGGTGCCGACGTAGATGACCTTGGCCGGCTGGAAGGCTGTCTGCGGCTTGTCGTCGAGCAGCGGACCGATGATCGCGCCCGGCATCAGCGCGCCCATGGCGGTGCCGTCTTTCGGCGCAGCGCTGCTGATATAGATCGCGGTGCGCCCGCTGCCGGCGCCCGGCATGTTCTTGACCACGATCGCCGGATTGCCGGGGATGTGGCGGCTCATGTGGCGGGCGACGCCGCGCGCATAGATGTCGTAGCCGCCGCCGGCATCGGACCCGACGGTGAATTCGATGGTCTTGCCGGCATAGAAGTCGGCGGCGTGGGCGCCGGCGGCGCCGATGCACGAGAGGGCCGCGGCCGCAGTGCAGGCGAGAACTCGGTTCGTGTTCATCAGTTCAACCCCGCATTTCTTTGCCCTGACAGGCGCCACGCGTGTCCCGGACGCAGTGCGGCAACGACGCAGTGCAGCAACGACGCAGTGCAGCAACGACGCAGTGCAGCAACTAAGCATCCTTCCGCCGCCCTGACGTGCTGACCACCACTGTGGTAATCGATAGCAGTGCGCACGCGGCGACTGCGAAGAATATGTCGCGCGGCCGCCCGTGGTCCAGGAGCTGTCCGAAAATCAGGGGCGACACGATGCCGCCGATGTTGAAGCCGGTGCTCACGAAGCCGAAGACCCGGCCGAAGGCGCCCGGCGGGGTCACTGAGCGCACGATCATGTCGCGCGACGGCATCGTGATTCCGGAGAAGAAACCGGCGGTGGAGAGGACCAGCACCAGCGCGAACGCCTCGAAATTGATCAGGCCGACCAGCACCGAGACGATCGCGGTCACAATCAGGCCGCAGGCGGCGACCAGGCCGTGACGTGCGGTGCGGCCGGTGAGGACGCCGCCGACCAGCACGCCGGCCGCGCTCAGCATCAGGATGCCGGTGAGCGCGGTGTTCGCCACCGCGACCGGGGTGCCGTGCAGCGCCCCGAGCGCCGCCACCAGGTAATTGTTGAGGCCGCCGCCGGAGATCGAGAGCAGGATGAAGAAAAAGAGATTGAGCAGGATCGGCGTCGACAGCAGCAGCCGCCAGCCTTGAGCGGCCGGATCGAGTGCCTCCGCCTTGCGCGCCTTGACCGCGGCAACGGCGTGCGCCGGCTCCGGCGGCTCGCCCTGCAGCATGAGGATGATCGCCGAGATGACGCCGAGCGCCGCTGCGACCAGCATCCCGCCACGCCAGCCGACGACCGTCTGCAGATAAATCAGCGTTGCCGGCGAGGCGGCGTTCCCCATCATGCCGGCGAAGGTGTGGAACGAAAAGACGCGCCCGGCGCGCTCTGCCGGCACGTGGTGCGAAAGCAGCGAATAGTTGGCCGGGTGATAGACGGTGTTGGCAAGCCCGGCCACCCCAAACATGGCGACGAACACCCAGAACGAGTCGACGAGCCCGGCAGTTGCGAAGGCGCAAGCGCCGATCAGCAGGCCCGCGATCAGCATGATGCGCGGGTTGGCGCGATCGACCAGAAAGCCGGCCGGGGTCTGCAGCGCCGTCGACGCGACGTTGAACGCCGTATAGGCGAGGCCCATCTCCGTGTAGGTCACGTCGTATTCTTCGCGCACGAACACAAACAGCGGCGCGAGCAGCATGATGTAATAATGACTGACGAAATGCGCGAAGCAAACGTTGGCGACAAGCTTGTTCTCGACAGCGCGTTCGGAGGGGAGGGGGATGTCGACAGTCTGGGTCATTGATGCCTTCTGGTTATCATCTCGGGCGCTCGATCGCGGTCGTGAATTCGATTACCTATTTCCTGTCCCGGGCTCGTGGAGCGAAGCGGAACGAGACCCGGGACCCAGCGCAATACGGGTGCGAAGCACACGATAAGGAGACGACCTGCGGCCGTCATTATCCCTTCTGGTCCCGGCTCGGCGCTCGCGCTACGCGCTCACTGGCAGGACACGATCACCTGCAACCTCCTTCGGCAGAGAAGCTTTTGCTGCCTGGATCGTCTGCCACACCCGGTGTGGCGTGGCCGGCATGTCGATGTGACGGATGCCGTATTCGGAGAGCGCGTCGACCACCGCGTTCATCACGCAGGTCAGCGCGCCGGCGCAGCCGGCTTCGCCGCAGCCCTTGACGCCGAGCGGGTTGGTGGTGGCCGGCACCGGATGATTGGCGACCGTGAACAGCGGTACGTCGATGGCGCGGGGGAGGGCGTAATCCATGTAGGAGCCGGTGAGGAGCTGGCCGTCCTCATCATAGGCGGTCATCTCCATCAGCGCCTGGCCGATGCCCTGCACCGCGCCGCCGTGAAGCTGGCCCTCGACGATCATCGGATTGACCACGGTGCCGAAATCGTTGACGCAGGAATAGCGCACGACCTCGATCACGCCGGTGTCGGGATCAATTTCAACTTCGGCGACATGACAGCCGTTGGGGAAGGTGGAACTGCCCGGCCCGTTGCTGATGTGACGAACGTCGAGTGAAGTCGGCGTGCCTTCAGGAAGCTTGAGGCCGCGGCGGACTTTCTCCGCCAGCTCCATGATTCCGATCGCGCTGTCGGTGCCGGTGATCACGAACCGGCCTGCTTGGAATTCGATGTCGGCCGCTGACGCTTCGAGCACATGCGAGGCGATCTGCTTGCCCGTCTCGATCACCTTCGCCGCCGCCTCGACGATCGCGGTGCCGCTGTGCATCAGCGACTTCGAACCGCCGGAGCCGCCGCCGAGCGGCAGGCGGTCGCTGTCGCCCTGCATCAGGCGGATTTTCTCGAACGGAACGCCGAGCTTTTCGCTCAGCACCTGCGCGAACGGCGTGGCGTGGCCCATGCCGAAATCGAGCGTGCCGGTGAGCAGCGTGACGCTGCCGTCGGCCTCGAAGACGATGCCGCCGAGCTCCTTGGAGGGCGGTGCGGTGACTTCGAGGAAGCTGCCGATGCCGAGGCCGCGCAATTTTCCGCGCTTCTTGCTCTCGCGCTTGCGCTTGGCAAAGCCCTTGGTGTCGGCGCTCTCCATCGCATCCTTGAGGACGGCGGGGAAATCGCCGCTGTCGTAGGTCATCGCCGAGGCGGTCTTGTAGGGGATTTCGCGCGGACGGATGTGGTTGCGACGACGGAGCTCGATGCGGTCGATCCCGAGTTCAGCAGCGGCGGCGTCGACCAGCCGCTCCATGTAATAGTTGCCCTCGGGCCGGCCCGCGCCGCGATAGGCGGAGACTTGCGGCGTGTTGGTGAACACGCACTTGGTCGAAACTTCGATCAGCGGCGTGCGATAGACGTTCTGCACGTTCTTGACCGCGTTGAGCGTCGAGGGCATTGGCCCGACATTGGCGAGGAAGCCGCCCATGTTGCCGAAGCTCGTGAGCCGCACCGCCAGGAAATGTCCCTCGGCATCGAGTGCGAGTTCAGCAGTCACGCGATGGTCGCGGCCGTGGCTGTCGGAGACGAAGCTGCCGGAGCGCTCGTCAGTCCATTTCACCGGCCGCCCGAGTGCGCGCGCGGCGTGCAAAACGCAGACATATTCCGAGTAGACCGGCGCCTTCATGCCGAACGAGCCGCCGACATTGCCGGTGAGCACGTGCACCTGCTTGGCGTCGACGCCGAGCACCTGCGCGATATTGCCCTTCATGCCGAACACGCCCTGGGAGGGGACGTACAGCGTGAAGCGCCCGTCATCGTAGGCGCCGACCGCGGCGCGCGGCTCCATCGCGTTGACCACGACGCGGCTGTTGATGATCTTGAGGCGAGTTACATGCGCGGCCTTGGCGAAGGCGGCGGCGACCTCCTCCGCGTTGCCGAAGTGATAATCAAGCGCGATGTTGTCGGGCGCTTCGTCGTAGAGCACCGGCGCGCCCGGCTTGATCGCCTCTTCGGGATTGGTGACGGCCGGCAGCAATTCGATATCGAGCTCGATCGCCTCGGCGGCGTCTTTCGCCTGCAGCAGCGTTTCGGCCACCACGCAGGCGACCGGGTCGCCGACGTAGCGCACCTTGTCGGTCGGCAGCGGACGCCGCGCCGGCTTTTTCATCGGCGAGCCGTCGCGATTGTTGAACGGCACGATGCACTTGAGCGTGCCGTAGCCGGCCGCGGTCAGGTCCTCGCCGGTGTAGACCGCAAGGACCCCGGGCATGATCCGCGCGGAGTCCACGTCGATGCGGCGTATGCGTCCGTGGGCATGTCGCGAGCGCACGATCACCGCATGGGCCTGCCGGGGCAGGCTCACGTCATCGGTGAAGCGTCCTTCCCCGCGCACCAGCACCGGGTCCTCGGTGCGCAAAACCGGCTGGCCGATGCCGAATTTGGTGACGGCCCAGGAATTGGGGTCGGATTGGAGGTTCATTCGCAGTCCTTGCGCGCCGCGGCAAAAGCGGTCCGCGCTTTCACCAGCGGCCCACCGGATTGCAGGCCGAGCGAACCCATGCGGACGCGCGGGAGGCCCTGAAATAGAGGAGGAATCCCGCTTCCACAAGGACTTATGCCCGAAGCTATGCGCTCTCCGTACATCTGTTGCGCGTGCCGGCTGCGCTGTTACACTCGCGACGATTTGGGATTTGGACATCGCCGCGGCCGTCGAGCTGGAAGCCAAAGAGCCGGGTGCTCTGGCGCGGCAGGAAAGGCATTCGATGAATGACGAGGCCCGGGGACCCGGCAGCCTCAACTCGCGGGGGCCGCCACGGCGATCCCCGTGGGGTCGGCGCATAGCCAACGGCTACCCGCGGAGTGACGGCGATGCGAGCCCCCCGCGCGGTGCAACCTATGCGGCGCTCGATCTCGGCACTAACAACTGCCGATTGCTCGTGGCCCGCCCGACCAGCGACGGTTTCCGGGTCGTTGACGCGTTCTCCCGCATCATCCGCCTCGGCGAAGGGGTCTCAGCCTCCGGTCGCATCAGTGACGCCGCGATTGCGCGTGCCGTCGAAGCGCTCGGCATCTGCCGCGACAAGATGATGAACCGCGGCGTCACCCGCGCCCGCCTGATCGCGACCGAAGCCTGCCGCGCCGCGCAGAACGGCATGGATTTCCGCGCCCGCATCGCCGAGGAGGTCGGCCTCGAACTCGAAATCGTCGATCGCGAAACCGAGGCCGGCCTCGCCGCATCGGGCTGCACTCCCTTGATCGATCCTGACGTGGAAGGGGTCGTTCTGTTCGACATCGGTGGCGGGTCGTCGGAACTGGTGCGCCTGGGACCGCCAGTGCATGCGGGGAGTGGACCGCCGCTGCCGGAAATCGAGGCCTGGGCATCGCTTCCGGTCGGCGTGGTGACGCTGGCGGAACGCCATGGCGGCCATGTGGTCACGCGCGAGCTCTACGAGGCCATGATCGGGGAAGTGGCCGTCTACGTGGATCGCTTCGTCGCCGAGCATGGCAGTGACGGCATCGACGGCATTCACCTGCTTGGCACCTCGGGGACGGTGACCACGATCGCCGGTGTCTATCTCGAATTGAAGCGCTATGACCGTCGCCGCGTCGATGGCTGCTGGATGAACGCCGACCAGGTCACGCAGGTGATCGAGCGGCTGCTGGCGATGAGCTACGAGGACCGCGTCGCCAATGCCTGCATCGGTTCGGAGCGAGCCGACCTTGTGCTCGCGGGCTGCGCCATCCTCGACGCCATCCGAAGGTCCTTCCCGTGTCAGCGTCTGCGCGTGGCCGACCGCGGCCTGCGTGAGGGCATGCTGGTCCAGATGATGCGCGAGGATGGCGTCTGGAGCCACGCTTCGGCGTGACCGGCCGCTCGTCATGAACGATCGCAGCAAACGTCCGTTGAAAGTGCGGGTGAAGACCGGCAAGAGCCGTTCGCTCTCCTCGAAGCTCTGGCTCGAGCGCCAGCTCAATGATCCGTACGTGGGCCGCGCCAAGCGCGAAGGCCTGCGGTCGCGCGCGGCCTATAAGCTGATGGAGATCGACGACAAGCATCACTTTCTCAAGGGCGGTGCGCGCGTGGTCGATCTCGGCGCGGCGCCCGGCGGATGGAGCCAGGTCGCGAGCAAGCGCGTCGGCGTGGGCGACGGCAGGGGGCGGGTGGTGGCGCTCGATCTTCTCGATATAGCGCCGATCGCGGGGGTGGAATTCATCCACCTTGATTTTCTCGCGCCGGACGCGCCCGAGCGGATCAAGGCGCTGCTCAACGGGCCGGCCGATATCGTGCTCTCCGACATGGCAGCGAATGCGACCGGCCATCGCAAGACCGACCATATCAGGATCATGGCGCTGGCCGAGGCGGCGGCGGAATTTGCACGAGAAGTGCTCGCCCCTGGCGGCGCGTTCCTCTGCAAGGTGCTGCAGGGCGGCACCGAGTCGACGCTGCTCGCCGCGCTCAAGCGTGACTTCGCCAGCGTCAAGCATGTGAAGCCGGCGGCGAGCCGCACGGATTCGGCCGAGCTTTATCTGCTCGCGACGGGGTTTCGGGGAACTCACCCCACCTTCTGATCGGTCGCTTCCGTCGGTCCCGGATCGGGCGCGCGTCGCGACAGCAGTGCGCCGGCATCGACGGGCATGCGGAAGAAGAAGAAGGATGAGCAGGCCGAGATCAGCGCGATGATGATATAGGCCGGCTGGAAGTCCTCCGCTGTGATGACGGTATGCCCGCGCCACCAGAGCGTGAGGTCAACCGCGAGCGCGCCCACCGCAACCCCGACCGAGATCGACAATTGTTGCCCGACCGCGACCAGCGAGGTGGCGCGGCTCATCTGGTGATGCTCGATGTCGGCATAGGCGATGGTGTTGAGGCTGGTGAATTGCAGCGAACGGAAGAAGCCGCCCATCGCGAGCACGGCAATGATCCAGACGAACGGCCGGCCCGGCACGAAGGTCGCGCAGGTCGCCACCAGGGCCGAGGAGATCAGCGCGTTCACCGCCAGGGAGCGGCGGAAGCCCCATCGCCGCAGCACAATGGGGATGATCGTCTTCATTCCCATGGCGCCAACGACGTTCGACAGCGTAATCAATCCCGACTGGAAGGCGCTGAGGTGAAACCCGAGCTGCAGCAGGAGCGGCAGCAGGAACGGCATCGCTCCGATCCCGGAGCGATAGACGAAGCCGCCGACGATCGCGCCGCGCAGAGTGGGAATCTGCAGCAGGCTTAGATCGAGCACCGGCGCCGGAATGCGCCGCGAGTGGCGCACATAGGCGTAGGTCGAAATCGCGCCGGTCACGATCAGCGCGGCGACCACGACCGGCGGGAGAAAGTTCAACCCCAGCACCGAGCCGCCGAACACGAGGCCGCCGATCCCAACCCCCGCCAGGAGCGCCCCGACCAGATCGAACGGCTCCTGATTTTCGGCGCGCACGTTCTCGATGAAGATCGTCGCCAGGACGATCCCGGTCAGCCCCATCGGAATGTTGATCAGGAAAATCCAGTGCCAGCTGATGAAGGTGGTGATGAAGCCGCCCAGCGGTGGGCCGATCAAAGGGCCGACCAGAGCCGGCAGCGTTACCCACACCATGGCGTTGATGAGCTCGCGTTTGTCGACGCTGCGCACCAGGATGAGGCGGGCCACCGGCGTCATCATCGCGCCGCCCATACCCTCGATGACGCGGGCGCCGACGAACTGCGGCAGCGAACTCGACAATGCGCAGCCGATCGATCCGGTCATGAACACGATGATCGCGGCGCGGAACACGGTGCGCGCGCCGAAGCGGTCGGCGGTCCAGCCGCTGACCGGCAGGAACACCGCGAGCGCGATCAGGTAGGAGGTGATCGCGAGCTTGAGCGCCAGCGGATCGGTCCCGATATCGGCCGCGATCGCCGGCAGCGAGGTCGCGATGACGGTCGAATCCATGTTCTCCATGAACAGGGCGACAGCCACGATCAACGGCACGATGCGGGAGGACAACATTTGTCGGGAAAATCTCGGGGCAAGGGGACCCGCTCACGTCATACAGAAGGGGTGGCAGCCCGCGCAATCGACATTGCTTCGGCGCAAACCCACACTACATGCATGGCACCATTGGCGTGTTACGGGTGAGCCAGAGGAGGGTGTCCGATGATCTACATCCTGGCGGTGTTCGTTCCCCCGCTGGCGCTGCTGTTGAATGGCCAGCCCTTCTCGGCCGTATTCAACCTGGTCATGATCGTGCCCTGCATCCTGTTCGGGCTGCTCTTCCCGGCATTGTTTATCGTTCCGTCGGCTCACGCAGTTATCGCGATTTACATGCGGCGCGAGGATCGCAAGCACCGCGAACTGGTCGACGCGATCGAGCGCCATGGGCCGCCTCCCGGCTGGCGGCTGTAACAGGCTGTGGAATCCTACCGAGCGCCTAGGATTTCCGCGTGCACCGTGCTATCGACCGTCGCCAACCCAAAACGGGCCGACGATTCGCACGTGAGGCATTAGCTTCGCCGCCGGCTCGAACCCTATTTTCGGTCGCCGGCGGCGCCGAGCGTGCCCGTAAGGCGGGCGACCAGGAGTTGGCGATGGCGTCGAATTCCAACGGAAGTCCCCGCGAGGCGCTGACCTTCGACGATGTTCTGCTCACGCCCGGGCTGTCGGAGGTGCTTCCGTCGGACGCCGATGTCCGCACCTGCATCACCCGCGACATCCGCCTCAACATCCCGATCGTCGCGTCCGCCATGGACACCGTCACCGAGGCGAAGATGGCGATCGCCATGGCGCAGGCGGGGGGGCTTGGCGTCATCCACCGCAATCTCGAGCCGGAGGCGCAGGCGGGCCAGGTGCGCCAGGTGAAGAAGTTCGAGTCCGGCATGGTGGTGAACCCGGTCACCATCGCGCCGGACGCAACGCTTGCCGAAGCGCGCGAGCTGATGACGTCCTACGGCATATCCGGCGTTCCAGTGGTTGAGGGCGCCGGCAATGGGCGCGCCGGCAAACTCGTCGGCATTCTCACCAACCGCGACGTGCGCTTCGCCACCGATCCGCGGCAGCGGGTGTCGGAGCTGATGACCAAGGAGCGGCTCATCACCGTCAGCGAAGGCGTCGGCCAGGACGAGGCGAAGCGGCTGCTGCACCAGCATCGGATCGAGAAGCTTTTGGTGGTCGACGATCAGTACCGCTGCGTCGGGCTGATCACCGTGAAGGACATGGAGAAAGCGGTTGCCAATCCCCATGCCTGCAAGGATGAGCAGGGGCGCCTGCGGGTCGCCGCCGCAACGACAGTCGGCGACTTGGGTTTCGGGCGCACGGAACGGCTGATCGATGCAGGCGTCGATCTGGTCATCGTCGACACCGCGCACGGCCATTCCCGCCTGGTGCTTGACGCGGTCGGCCGCATCAAGCGGCTTTCGAACGTGGTGCAGGTGGTCGCCGGCAACATCGCCACTGCTGACGGCGCCAAGGCGCTGATCGATGCCGGCGCCGATGCGATCAAGGTCGGCATCGGGCCGGGTTCGATCTGCACCACCCGCATCGTCGCCGGTGTCGGCGTGCCGCAGCTCACCGCGATCATGGATGCGGTCGAGGTAGCGCGCGCGACCAACACGCCGGTGATCGCCGATGGCGGCATCAAATATTCGGGCGACCTCGCCAAGGCGCTCGCCGCCGGCGCCGATTGCGCGATGATCGGCTCGCTGCTGGCCGGTACCGACGAGACGCCGGGCGAGGTGTTTCTCTATCAAGGCCGCTCGTACAAGACCTACCGCGGCATGGGTTCGGTCAGCGCGATGGCGCGCGGTTCGGCCGACCGTTACTTCCAGCAGGACATCAAGGATTCGCTCAAGCTCGTGCCGGAGGGCGTCGAGGGACAGGTGCCTTACAAAGGCGCCGCCGCCACCGTGTTGCATCAGTTGACGGGGGGATTGCGCGCCGCGATGGGCTACGTCGGCGCCCGCACGCTGCTGGAATTGCACGCGAAGGCTCAATTCGTCCGCATCTCGAATGCAGGTCTGCGTGAGAGCCACGTCCACGACGTGACGATCACGCGGGAAAGCCCGAATTATCCAGGCCGAGGGTGAGGCATCGACGCTGCCGCCATCAACTCCATCGCATGATGTCGCTTTGGCGCAAGCGCGGCTTGAGCAAGTCGCGCGACGCCGCCGGCGCGGTCATCGCTTCGGAATGCCCCGCCTGGCCGGCTGGTGCGCATTCGCACAGAGGCCCATGCCATGAGTATCCGAGCCGTCTTCCTGCCGCTGTTCGTCGAGGTGACGCTGACCTTCGTGCTGCTGTACTGGATGGCCTATCTGCGTTCGTCGGCCTTGCTGTCCGGCGTGGTCGATGAAGGCGAGATCAGCCTGCGCGAGCCGAACTGGCCGCTGCGCGCACTGCAGGTCGCCAACGCCTTCCACAATCAGCTCGAGTTGCCGATGCTGTTCTACGTGCTCACGATTCTGGCGTGGGGAACACGGCTTGCCGACTTTCCGTTTGTGGCGATGTCGTGGGTGTTCGTGGCGCTGCGGTTGATCCACGCCTGGATCCACGTGACCAGCAACAACGTCCGTTATCGGGGAATGGCTTTCATCGCCGGCTCGGTGGTGCTCGCGGTGATGTGGGAGATTTTCATCCTGCGTATTGTACTTGAGCTGCGATGACGCCGGGCGCCCGCGTTTCCGCAGCGATCGAGGTTCTGGCCGATATCGGCGCGCGGCGCCGGCCGGCCGCCGATGCGCTCAAGGACTGGGGCTTGGCGCATCGCTTTGCCGGATCGGGCGATCGCGCGGCGATTGCGGGGATTGTTTACGACGCGCTGCGCCGGAAGGCGTCCGCGGCTTACGTGATGGCGGCCGAGACGCCGCGCGCGATCGTACTCGGCATGCTGCGGCTTGAACGCAAGCTCGATCCCGACGCGGTCGCGCGTCTGTTCGATGGCGCGCGGTTCGCGCCCGGGCCGCTCAGCGAACAGGAACGTCTGCGCTTCGACGCCTGCGACCTGACCGATGCGCCGCCCTGGGTCGCCGGCGACTATCCGCAGTGGCTCGATTCGCACCTCGCGGCCGTGTTTGGCGAGCAGCGGGCGGAGGAGGGGACGGCGTTGGCGAGCCGGGCGCCGCTCGACTTGCGCGTCAACACGCTCAAGGGATCGTGCGATCAGGCGACGGCTGCGCTCGCGCATCTTGCTGCAGCCGCGGCGCCGTGGTCGCCGGCGGGCCTGCGAATCGCGCTCGGTGCCGATGCCAAGAATCCCGCGATCCATGCCGAGCCGGCGTTCATCAAAGGTTTGATCGAGGTGCAGGACGAGGGCTCGCAACTCGCCGCGCTCCTGTGCGAGGCGCACGCCGGCGAGCAGGTGATCGATCTCTGCGCCGGCGCGGGCGGCAAGACGCTGGCGCTCGCCGCGCTCATGGAGAACCGCGGCCAAATCTATGCGACCGATCTCGACAAACGCCGGCTGGCGCCGATCCATGCGCGTATCGAGCGCGCCGGCGCGCACAACATCCAGGTCCGCACCCCGCGGGGCGACGAGGACGCGGTCGCCGATCTGCGGGGCCGCGCCGACCTGGTCCTAATCGATGCGCCATGCACCGGCATCGGCACTTGGCGGCGCAATCCGGACGCCAAGTGGCGCGTGCGTCCGGGTGCGCTCGACGGGCGGATCAAGCAACAAGCTGCGGTGCTCGCTCGTGCGGCGGCCCTCGTGAAGCCGGGCGGGCGAATTGTGTATGTGACCTGCTCGGTGCTCGATGCGGAGAACGGCGGCCAGATCCGGAGTTTTCTGGCGCGCGACCCGGCGTTTTCGGTGGAAAAGCCAGCGGCTATCGGTTTGGGCGAGCGGGGCGGGACGTTTCTGGAGGCTGTGCTGGTCTCGGCCGAGGGGCTCCTGATGACCCCGCGCCGGACTGCAACAGACGGGTTTTACGTCAGCGTCCTGCGTCGCGGTTCGTAGGCCTTGCGCCGCAACCCCAGGGTGGGAGCGTCGACACGCTGGCGCGGCTGCCTTAGAATTGGTTTCCAGACCGGCGGCGAGCCGGGTGAACCTTCGGCCCACAGGTTACGACGAAGAAACACGTAGCACTCACAACTGGGCGATACGCCATGGATTGGCCCGTGATCGGTGCCGTGGGGGGCGTGGCCGTTTTGGCCTCGTTGGTCGGGATTGGCGCCATTACTATGCTGCGCTCCGGCCCGGAAGAGGTGAAGAAAGCGCCGCCCGCGCCGCTGCTCTGGTCCACCCGCCCCGCTGATGCGCCAATCACCGCCCCGCCGGAAGCCCGGCTGTTCGCCCCGGCCAATCCTGCCGGCGCGACCTACGCGACCGCTTCGCTGTCGCCGGCCACCGCTTCCTCCGGCACGCAATACCAGTTGTTCCCGGCTTCAGAGCCCGCTCCTGTCGCGGATGAGCGCCCGTCGGCAGAACGACCCACGCCGCCAGCGGTCAAACGGCCCGCCGAGCCGGTCGCTAAGCAGACAGTGCCGCACGAAAAGAAAGTCGCGCCCAGCGAGAAGCGAATCTCGCTCGCCTATGCGCCATCGACTTCGCATGTATTGCCGGCCAAGCCTGAGCCCCCCAAGATCGTCGATCGCCGGTACGACGGCGTGCTCACGCCGCCGGAGATCATGCGGGTGAAGGCAAGTCTGCGGCTCACCCCGGATCAGGAGCCGCACTGGCGCCCGGTTGAAGCGCAATTGCGCGAAATCGGCCGCCTGCAGATCGCGCAAGTGAATAGCGGGAGAAAACCCGAAGTCCCGCAGTCGGCGGCGCAGACGCTGTTTTATACCGCGCAGCCCTTGCTCGCGAGCCTTCGGCCGGAGCAGAAGGAACGGGTGCGCCAACTCGCCCGCTCCATCGGCTACGCCTCGGTCGCTTCGATGATCTGAGGCTTTCCACCGCCCTTGCTCGACAGGACGCGGCGCGGCACTTAAAACCCGCCATGCACGACAAGATCCTCATCATCGATTTCGGTTCGCAAGTGACGCAGCTCATCGCGCGGCGGGTGCGCGAGGATAAGGTCTACTGCGAGATCGTCCCCTTCCAGAAGGCGGAAGAAGCGTTCCGTACGATGCGGCCGAAGGGGGTGATCCTCTCCGGCGGCCCGGCTTCGGTCCTTGATGACGGTGCGCCGTTCGCGCCGGCCTCGATCTTCCAGGCCGGGGTGCCGGTGCTCGGCATCTGCTACGGCGAGCAGGCGATGACGCAGCAGCTCGGCGGCAAGGTCGAAGGCGGCCACCACCGCGAGTTCGGGCGCGCCGAAGTGGAGATCGTCAGACCATCGGCGCTGTTCGAAGGGGTCTGGAAGGTCGGCGAGCGCTATCCGGTCTGGATGAGCCACGGCGATCGCGTCACCAAGCTGCCGCCGGGGTTCGAGGTCGTCGGAACCTCTGCAAATGCACCCATCGCGATGATCGCCGACGAGGCGCGCAAGTTCTATGCGACCCAGTTCCACCTCGAAGTGATGCACACGCCACAGGGTGCGGCACTCCTGCACAACTTCGTGCGCAAGATCGCCGGCGCGAGCGGCGACTGGACCATGCGCGCCTTCAAGGAGGAGGCGATCGAGAAGATCCGCGCCCAGGTCGGACGCGGTCGGGTGATCTGCGGGCTCTCAGGGGGGGTCGATTCCGCGGTGGCCGCGGTGCTGATCCACGAGGCGATCGGCGAGCAGCTCACCTGCGTGTTCGTCGACCATGGCCTGCTGCGGCTCGGGGAGGCTGAGCAAGTCGTTGGCTTGTTCCGTGACAGCTACAACATTCCCCTTGTTCATGTTGAAGTGGAAAGACTTTTTCTCAGCGCGCTCGACGGCGTCACTGACCCGGAAGCCAAGCGAAAGACGATTGGCAGGCTTTTTATCGATGTCTTTGAAACTGAAGCTAAAAAGATCGGCGGGGCGGAATTCCTGGCGCAAGGCACGCTGTATCCCGATGTGATCGAAAGCGTGTCTTTCACCGGCGGTCCCTCCGTGACCATCAAGTCGCACCACAATGTCGGCGGCCTGCCCGAGCGCATGAACATGAAGCTCGTCGAGCCGCTGCGGGAATTGTTCAAGGACGAGGTGCGCGCACTCGGCCGCGAACTCGGCCTGCCGCCTGCGTTCGTCGGCCGGCATCCGTTTCCCGGACCCGGACTTGCCATCCGCTGCCCGGGCGAGATCACCCGCGAAAAGCTCGACATCCTGCGCCTCGCCGATGCGGTCTACATCGACGAAATCCGCCGCGCCGGCCTTTACGACGAGATCTGGCAGGCGTTCGCCGTGCTGCTCCCGGTGCGCACGGTCGGGGTGATGGGCGACTACCGTACCTACGATTATGTCGTGGGACTGCGCGCGGTGACCTCGACCGACGGCATGACCGCAGATTTCTATCCCTTCGACATGGGATTCATCGGCCGCGTTGCGACCCGGATCGTCAACGAGGTCAAGGGCGTGAACCGCGTGGTCTATGACGTGACGTCGAAGCCGCCGGGCACGATCGAGTGGGAGTGAGGGTAAAAACGGCGGCAATGGCGTAGTTTCGGCGGCGAATTTCGCCGTCGCGCAATGTCGTTGCAGTCCGTACCTTACTCCGCAGGGCTGCCGTTCTCCGTCTCTGCCTCGCTGGTTCGAGCTGCGCCCAGTTCGGGGTGATGTAATATAAGTCGCTTTGGAGGGTGGGAGTGGTCGTAGAATAGCGTGCACAAAGGCGGGTCTGCTTCGCGCCCAATCTCGGTCGTAGGGAAAGTCAATTCATTCGCCCGAAACCGGACAGGCAGTTTTCCGCAGCGAGAGCTCAAGCCCCCGGCCGGCCTTGGGGTGGACAACGGCCTGTCCGCTTTCAGCTATCAGAATGGACAAGCCGCCGTCAGAGAGAGCTATTTCAGCGGCAGAAACAGTTCCGCCACCGCTTCATGCTCCGGCACCTCCGGGAAGAAGCTCAGCCGCTGGCAATAGATCGGGAAGTCGCGTGCGTCCTCGCCGCTGGCCGGAAGCCAGTCGCGATAAAGGTAGAGCGCGGCGGGCTCCAGATTGTCGGTGTTACCGACGACGCGCAGCACCGCGCAGCGTCCGCCAGGGATCTCGCCGGCTTTGATCTCCTCGCCGTTCGCCTCGATCGGTTGGTCGGTCCCGACACAAAGGTCCACGCTATAATCGGCAGGCGACGCAGGACGCCGCTCTGAACGCCAGACATTGAAGGTCGGACTTATCTTGGGGTGCAGGCCAGCGGCCTTGCGCCACGCGATGAACCGCTGGATGGTGGCGCCGAGCGTCGCCGGGTCGCCCCGATGCTCCATGATCGCCACCGGCGTGGGCGGCACATCGCGGATCATTACGTCGTGGTGGGTAAAGGTCTTCTGCATGAGCTTGCTCCTCGCGTTGTCGAGAGGCCCGAAGGCCGCAAGCCACGGCTCCCAGTCGGGAGACTTCCGGAACGACGAAGGCGATTGCCCGAACCGCTGCCGAAAGGCGCGGGCGAAGGCATCCGGTGCATCGTAACCGGCATCCATCGCTATGTCCGTGACGCTTTGGGCGTCCATGTAGGCCAGCTGGTGCGAAGCGCGCTTCATACGGGCAAGCTGGACATAGCGATGCACGGACAACCCGAAGGTTGCCGTGAACTGCCGGTGGAAATGAAACTTCGAGAAGGCCGCAACACCGCTCACCGTTTCCAGGTCCAGATCACTGTCAAGATGCCGGTCAATATAGTCCAGCACCCGCCGCATCCGGGCCTGATAGTTTTGAAGCGCCGCCTTCATCGTCCCTCCCTCCGTGGCGGCACCAGCTAGTCGTTAATGGCCATAACCTGCTCGACCGATCTTGCGGTTTGGCATGGATCAGTCGGAAACCTCCAACGACCGCTTACAGGCAAGGCTGATCTAGGGATGAATGGCAAGCTGCGGCAATAGCGTAGTTTCGGTGGCAATTTTCGCCATCCCGCAATTGCTGTTCCAGTTCGCATCTCACTCGCGCTTAGCTGGTGTTCTCCATCTCTATGGCCTCGCGCACAAATTTACCGACAGTCCCGCCCCACGCTCCCGCCCAGGGTGACGAGAAGCTCGTCCAGTTGCTCGAACGTCTCGCTAAACCCGCCCGTACTCCCGGAGGCGATAGCACCGTCGAGAGCTTCCTTCGAGGGATAGAGGTCGTGCATGACGACCAGTGTCTCGCCGCCTCGTTCTTCGAAGGTCACCGTGGTAACAGCCCCACCTTCGCCACCTTCGTCATTCGTCCAGACGAGGCGGGAGTGCGGCGTCACTTCAATGTATCTACCGAAAAACGCCATAGGCTGCTCTGAGGCAGCGTGGCTGAACACGAAACGGTACGTGCCCCCCGCACGAACATCGGCCTCGCAGGAAAGGAAGGACACTCCAAACGACTTCGGTGCCCACCACCGCTTGAGCAGCTCGGGCGTGGTCCAGGCCTCGAACACGATGCGCGCCGGGGCATTGAAGGTCCGCGTGACGACTAGCTCACGCTCGGACTTCCGTTCCACCGTCGTGCGGTTCTTCCCGGAGGTGGGATCACTTTCTCCTTTTGCGTCCATCGATCTTTTCCTTCTGTTTCAATTCCTCGACAACCTTGTCCAACGCGTCGAAGCGTACGTCCCAGAGCTGGCGGTACCTCTCGATCCATGCCGCCTCTTCCTCCAGTCCTCGTAGGCCCAGCTTGCAGGTCCGCACGCGCCCGACCTTCTTCGTGGTGACGAGCCCCGCCTGCTCCAAGACGCCGACATGCTTCTTCATGCCCGTGAGCGTCATGCGGAACTTCTCGGCAAGGTCCGTGATCGAAGCGTCCGCACGTCCGAGTTGCTTCAGAATGCCGCGTCGGGTGGCGTCCGAGAGCGCGGAGAACGAGGCATCGAGGCGGGCTGTCGGATACTGAACCATGTGGTTCAGTATCTAACGCACGGATTGGCGGCATGCAAGGAGAGGCCGAGCGCGCGCTGCGTTGCCGGCCCCTTCACTCCCAAATCGACCTCATTTCGATACAGATTCGATCAACTCGGCGATCCCCAGCCCCTAAGCCGCCACTACGCCGTGTTTACGTCCGTGCTTCGACTACGCGATTTGTTGTGACGGCATTTTTTCGGAATGGTCGCTGTGGCGATCGCATGACGCTGCCGATGCCAAAACGCCGATGGTAGTCGATAGATGAGCCAGGCACGTCGATGAAAATTCTGCAGCGAATTCAAGAGCGTAGTTCTTCGACGGTCTTGCTGACGATAGTTTATCGGCGCGAAAATATTTCGCCTGAAAATTCAGTTGGTTATCGAGCGGCGGTATAATCGAGTGGGAGTGAGGGGTGTGCTGTGGAGGAGGATAGCTGACGTTGTGGACGAGTAGTGCGCCTCCCTTTCCCTGCTGCTTGATAAATCCGCAGGACTAATGCTTGCATGAATTACTGATAATCAAATAGCTATTTATTGGTGATGTTAAATTCTGCAGTCGCAGAAACGGTCCCCGGTTTTCGTTTTCGTGCGGTAACGGCGGGCTACGCGTCGAGGAAAACCATCAACGGCAGGTGCAATCGCAATTTCTGACCGTCGACCATTTTGAGTGCCTTTTCGTCCTTGACTGACCAATAGCTCATAAGTTATTGATTTTATCAATCGCTCATGGGTTATCGGTTGCACATGCTCAGCACCCCCGACGTCCTCTTCAAGACCCTCGCCGATCCAACTCGCCGTGCAGTTTTCGAACGACTGTGTCGTGACGGGGAGCAGACCGTACGGGCGCTGACCGATCAATCGGGCGTCTCGCAGCCCGCCGTATCCAAGCATTTGGGCATTCTCAAGCTCGCCGGGCTGGTGCGCGACCGCCACGAAGGTCGCCAGACGCACTATAGCGCGCAGCTCGGCGCCTTGGCCCCGCTGATCGACTGGACAAGTCAAATGGCCGGCTTCTGGCAAAGCCGGTTCGACCATCTCGAAAATCTACTCAAAAGGATGGACCAATGAGCAAACCCGCGACCGAAACGCTCTCCGTCGTTGCCAAAAGAGCGACAACAACCATGAAGAAGAGGGGGAGCGGCTCGAAGGAAGGAAAAGGAGGAGACTCTCCTTCTCAACTGATCGATGCGAGAATCAAGGAACTGAGTGATTGGCGGGGCGAGACGCTCGCTCGGATCCGAATTCTCATCAAGCAGGCCGACCCCGAAGTGGTCGAGGAGTGGAAGTGGAGAGGGGTTCCGGTGTGGTCGCACGCCGGAATCATCTGCACCGGTGAGACGTACAAGAATGTCGTGAAGATGACCTTCGCCAAGGGCGCCTCGTTGGAGGACCCTTCAGGCCTCTTCAACTCCAGCCTCGAAGGCAACACCAGGCGTGCCATCGATTTCCATGAGGGCGACAAGATTGATGAAAAGGCGTTGAAGGCGCTCATTCGCGCCGCCGTGGCACTGAACACGTCGGTGCGAGCTGCCGCTGGCCCCGTCCGCTCGCAGAAGACACCAAAGAGCACTTGAGGAGTGGGTCATTTAGCCGGTTTCACGAGCCGGTTCACCACCTCGAAGATCTACTCAAAAGGATGGACCAATGACCAATACTGCGACCGAAACGCTCTCCGTCGTTGTCGAACGGGAGATACCTTTTCCGCCGGAAAAGATCTGGCGCGCGCTTACGCAACCACACCTGATCGAGGAGTGGCTCATGAAGAACGACTTCAAGCCTGTCGTGGGCCACAGTTTCAATCTTCGCGCAGACTGGGGCGTTGTTGACTGTCAGGTCCAGGCAGTCGAGCCGAACAAAACGCTGTCTTACACGTGGGGTGCCTATGGTCTCGAGAGTGTCGTCACCTGGACTCTCACCCCTACGAGCACGGGGACCCACCTGCGCATGGAGCAGTCGGGCTTCCGGCCGGATCAGCAGCAGGCCTATCAGGGCGCCAAGTTCGGGTGGCGGCAGTTCTTTGCAAACCTGGAGCAGGTCTTGGCGCGGATAGACTGAAGCTCTTCGGCAGCATCGCTCCGCGAAGGCGGGGACCCACACGCGGTGTCATCGAGAGTTTGCGCCACCGGTGCAAATTCTTCACCGCGGAGGGTATGGGTCCCCGCTTTCGCGGGGACGACGCAAGGCCTGATCGCTGGCGCTGGTTGCGAGTCAGCCTTGAATGAAAGCGGGAGGGCGTCGCTTCGGGCGGCAATTGCCGATCCAATGTTCGGAAGCTTCGGCTCGCTCCGAGCGAATTGACGTCCAATGATTTTGCGAACATCGCAACCGAATGGGCGGCGGCGCAAACTCCTGGGAACTGATGATGAGCGGAGGAGCAAAGCCGTGGCAATGTCAGTGACGATCTATGGCATCCCGAATTGCGACACGATGAAGAAAGCCCGTTCCTGGCTTGCCAAGAACGGGGTCGAATATCTTTTCCATGACTACAAGAAAGACGGCATCGAGCGGAAACGCCTCGAAAGCTGGTCCGACAAGATCGGCTGGGAGGTTCTGCTCAATCGGGCGGGGACGACCTTTCGCAAATTATCCGATGCGGACAAAGCAGCTATTGATCGCAAGCGAGCGATCACCCTGATGATCGAGCAGCCATCGATGATCAAGCGGCCAGTCCTCGAGGCCGGCGGACATTTGCTGGTCGGATTCGAGCCCAGCGATTACGCGGCCGCCCTGGCCCGATCAACATCGCGGCAGCGATGACGAAACGTCGAGCGACGGAAGTTCGACGCTCGCGTGCCCGCGTACCACCTTCGATGACGGCCAATACGATCGGAGCCCCAAGCTCTCGCCGGAACGTATCTGCCGATTGGGGCGGTTGTGCTAATGGTCCCCCATGGGCCTCGCGATCATGATCCTCGGGCTTGCCGTGTTCCTCGGCAGCCACGTCTCCATTACCCGGCGGGAGAGCCGCGCCGCTGTGATCGCGCGGCTCGGCGAGTGGCCGTATAAGGGGCTGCTCTCGCTTATCTCGCTCGTCGGGATCGTCCTCATCGGCTACGGCTTTGCGGCCTATCGCGCGGCAGGCATGATCGAGGTCTGGTCGCCGCCATCGTGGACGCGCCATGTCACGGTCGCGCTGATGTGGCCGGCGGCGGTCTGCGTCGTCGCCGCTTATATTCCGGGCGCGATCAAGCGCACGCTCAAGCATCCGATGCTCGTCGGCGTAAAGCTCTGGGCGCTTGCGCACCTCATCGCCAACGGCGACCTCGGCTCGATCATCTTGTTCGGCTCGATCATCCTCTGGGCCGGCTTCGACCGCGCCACGCTCAAGCGCCGCAGCGACCCCGGCGGGCCGCCAATTCCGGTCGGTGGGGTCCGCAACGATGTCCTTGCCGTGGCGATCGGAACCCTGCTCTATCTCGCGCTCGGCTTCTGGTTTCATCCCGATGTTATCGGGGTGCCGCTGTTCGGGAGATAGCCATGTCCGTGCAAGAAGAAATCAAGCGCCTCACCGCGCCCGATATCCGTGCCCGCAAGGGGCGCGAGCCGATCGTGTGCCTGACCTCGTACCACGCCCACACGGCGCGCATCGTCGACCGCTATTGCGACGTGATCCTCGTCGGCGACTCGCTTGGCATGGTCATGCATGGGCTCGAGACCACGGTGCCGGTCACGCTCGAGATGATGATCCTGCAGGGGCACGCGGTGATGCGTGGCTCGAAGCATGCGCTGGTGGTCGTCGACATGCCGTTCGGCTCATATGAGCAGTCGAGGGAGCAGGCCTTCGCCTCGTGCGCGCGGGTGCTCAAGGAGACCGGCTGCGGCGCGATCAAGCTCGAAGGCGGGCAGCGCATGGCCGACACCATCGCGTTCCTGGCGGAACGCGGCGTCCCGGTGATGGCCCATGTCGGCCTCACCCCGCAGTCCATCAACACCATCGGCTCGTTCCGCGCCCAGGGCCGTGACGAGGCCGATTGGGGTCCGATCGAGGCCGATGCCCGCGCGGTCGCCGACGCCGGCGCCTTCTCCGTGGTGATCGAGGCTGTGGCCGAACCGCTTGGGCGGCGGATCACCGAGCAGGTCGCGATCCCGACCATCGGGATCGGCGCGAGCGCTGCTTGCGACGGGCAGATTCTGGTGCTCGAGGACATGCTCGGCCTGTCCCCGCGCGTGCCCAAATTCGTCAAGCGGTTCACGACCTTGGGTCCGTCCATCGAGGAGGCCGTCAAGGCCTACGCGACCGAGGTGCGGGACCGCTCGTTTCCCGGCGCGGAACACGTCTATGCCATGCGCTCGAAGCCCCGCTGACTCCCTCGGTCTGGCCGAAATTTGCGGGTCGGTGCGATAAAGCGTCGCTTTCCAAAGGGTTAAGGGGTGTCTTTTTGCCTTGCCGCTGCCACATCCGTAGGCTATCGGGCCGGTTGGGGTTATGAGCGGGATGCTGAGGTGGGTCGTTGTCGGACATCTTCCAGGAAGTCGACGAGGAAGTGCGCCGCGAGCAGCTTAAGAAGCTGTGGGAGCGCTACCAGGTCCTCGTCTATGTGGTCGCAGCGCTGATCCTGCTCGGGGTCGGCGGCTGGCGCGCTTATGAGTGGTGGCAGGCCAAGCAGGCAGCTCAGGCCGGCGCGCAGTTCGAAAACGCGATCGTGCTCAGTGAACAGGGCAAGCACGCCGAGTCCGAAGCGATCTTCGCGCGGATCGCTTCGGAGGGAACGCCGATCTATCGCAGCCTCGCCCGGCTGCGTCAGGCCGCGGAGGTCACGGAAAGCGACCCCAAGGCTGCGATCGCTGCGTACCAGAAGATTGCCGCGGATAATTCGGTTGGGCAAGTGCTGCAGGATCTCGCGGCATTGCGGGCGGGCGCGCTGCTCATCGACAACAGCTCCTATGCGGACGTGCGCAATCAGCTTGAGCCGCTGACGGCCTCCGGCCGCACCTTCCGCCATACCGCGCGCGAACTTCTCGCCCTCGCGGCGTGGCGTGCTGGCGATACCACCTCGATGAAGCACTGGTACGAGGCGATGACGAGCGATCCCGAGACGCCCGCGTCGACGCGCAGCCGGGTAGAGATGCTGATGGCGCTGGCCGCGCCCAACAGCAAGAGTTGAGAGGCGGACCGATGAGACGTATTCCGCGCGTGCTCCTGATCGCCTCGGCGCTGACCGTCACACTGTGCCTGGCAGGCTGCGAAAGCTTCGACGCCCTGCAGCAGTGGGATCCTTCGGACCTGTTCGGCGCCGAGTTCTTCAACAGCAAGAAAAAGCTCCCGGGCGAGCGCAAGCCGGTCTTCCCGGAAGGTGTGCCGGGCGTGGCGAAGGGCGTACCGCCTGACCTCGTCAAGGGCAACGAACAGCAGGCGGACCTGAGCCAAGAGCCGCCTCCTTCGGCGGAGCCGATCGAGCCCAAGCCGAAGGCGAAGCCAAAACCCAAGCCGAAAGTCGCGGCACGGCCCGCGCCGCCGCCAGAACAGCAACAGTCGCAGTCGCAACCCACCGCGGTGACCGCTCGGCCCACCAGCGCCACGCCGTGGCCTGAGCCGCCGGCGACGGCTCCCCAGTCCGCGGCGCCTCCTGTCGCGGCGGCGCCGCGCCAGCCGGCCGGCGGGCAGATCATGTGGCCGGACCCGCCGCCGCCCCCGAGCCACTGACAGATTAGAGCACGGTCCCGAAAAGTTGCTGACTCTTCGGCTCAGATCGTGCGACCAATCAAAGAGAAGCAGGGCAAAGATCGCTTCAATTCTGAAGCGATCTTGCCTTAGCGCTATTGCAGCGACGCCGCTGAGGGGTGAGGCTTGCGACCATGAGCTTCACCGTCGCCATTGTCGGACGGCCTAACGTCGGCAAGTCCACCTTGTTCAATCGGCTTGTCGGCAGGCGACTGGCGCTGGTCGACGATCAGCCTGGCGTCACTCGCGACCGCCGCCACGGCAACGCGCGCCTCGGCGATCTCACATTCACGGTGGTCGATACCGCCGGTCTCGATGAGGCCGCGCCGCAAACTCTCGGCAGCCGCATGCAGGTCCAGACCGAGACGGCCATCACCGAGGCGGACGCGGTGCTGTTCATGATGGATGCGCGCGCGGGCGCGACGCCCGTCGATCGAGCCTTTGCAGATGTCGTGCGCCGCTCCGGCAAGCCCACCATCGTCATCGCCAACAAGTGCGAAGGCAAGAACGCCACAGCGGGCGCGCTCGACGCGTATTCGCTCGGTCTTGGCGATCCGGTCGCGATCTCCGCCGAACATGGTGAAGGACTGGCCGAACTCTATGACGCCTTGCGGGCGGCGCTGCCCGAACACACCGCAGCACCAAACGAGGAGGGCGAGCCTGCACCCGACGGCAAGACCCAGCCGGTCCGCGTTGCCGTCATCGGCCGGCCCAATTCCGGCAAGTCGACGCTCGTCAATCATCTGCTCGGCGAGGACCGCCTGCTGACCGGCCCCGAAGCTGGCATCACGCGCGACTCCATCGCCGTCGATCTCGACTGGCGCGGCCGACATTTCCGCTTCCACGACACTGCCGGTCTGCGGCGCCCGGCGCGGATCGAGGAAAAACTCGAAAAACTTTCGGCTGCCGATGCGATCAATGCCGTGCGCTTTGCCGAAGTGGTCATCCTGCTGATGGACGCGATGGCGCCGTTCGAGGAGCAGGATCTGCGCCTTGCCGACCTCGTCGAGCGCGAGGGCCGCGCGCTCGTCATTGGCATGAACAAATGGGACTTGGTTGAAAACCCCGGCGCGACCGAAAAACTTCGCAGCGAAGCCGATCATTGGCTGCCCCAGGTCAAGGGACTGCCGATCGTCGCGGTCTCGGGCCTTACCGGCAGAGGGCTCGATCGGCTGATGCAGGCTGTCACCGACGCCCATGCGGTCTGGAACAAACGGGTGGCGACCAACCCGCTCAACCGCTGGCTCGCCGACACCGTCGCCGCGCATCCACCGGCCGCGGTCGCGGGACGACGCATCCGGCTCGATTACCTCACCCAGGCCAAGAGCCGGCCCCCGACTTTTGTGCTGTTTGCGAGCCGTTCCGATGCGGTCCCTGACGCCTATCGCCGCTATCTCGTCAACAGCCTGCGCGAGACCTTCGGTTTGCCCGGCACGCCGATCAGGCTGATGCTGCGCGAGAAGAAAAATCCTTACGCCAAGCGCAAATAGCCGGCGCGGAATCCCTGGCGCCAAAAAGAACACGAAAAATCCGCTTCCTTTCGGATATCCTCGCGGCAATAGCGATCATCCAGGCATACCTGGAGATGCACAAGGGATATCAGGGAGGACGTCATGCTGGGTCGCCGCTTGATGGGATTGATGCTGCTGGCGACGGCGCTGCGGATGACGACGGCGGCTGCCGAAGTGATCGATACTTCGAGCTATCCGAACTGGGACGGCCAGTGGATGCGGCTCCCCGGCGGCGTTCAGTGGGACCCGACCAAACCGGGAGGACTCGCGCAGCAGGCGCCGCTTACGCTGGAATATCAGGCCCTCTACGAGGCGAACCTTGCCGATCAGGCGACCGGCGGGCAGGGGCTCGATCCGCTCTACCGCTGCGTACCGCCAGGGATGCCCCGGCAAATGACGGTGGTGTTCCCGATGGAAATCGTGATCATGCCCAAGATCACCTACATGGCCTTCGAGCAGGGCAACGTGCTGCGCCGGATCTACACCGATGGCCGCGATTGGCCGGTCAACGCCGAGCCGTCGTTTGCCGGCTATGCGATCGGCCGCTGGATCGATGCGGACGGCGACGGCCGCTTCGACGCGCTCGAAATCGAGACCCGCAATTTCAAGGGGCCCCGTGTCTACGAGCCGAGCGGAATTCCCCTTCATCCGGATAACCAGAGCATCGTGAAGGAACGGCTCTTTACCGACAAAGGCAATGCAGACATCATCCACGACGAGATCACGACCATCGATCATGCCTTGACCCGGCCGTGGACCGTGATGAAAAACTTCCGCCGCCAGCGCAATGTGATCTGGTATGAGAACAATTGCATGGAAGACAACCATCATGTCGTCATCGGCGGCGACAATTATTTCCTCGCCGGGGATGGTCGTCTGATGCCGGCCAAAAAAGATCAGCCGCCCCCCGACTTGAGATATTTCAATGCGGCGCGGAAATAGCGCGTGCAGCGGGGCACCTCGGCTGCGGAATTGCGATTGACCCCATGAGCGACCTCCAGTCCCGCGCGCCGGCGCGCCGCACGGCGGCCTTCGCATTCGTCTTCATCACGGTGCTGCTCGACATGCTGGCGCTCGGCATGATCATCCCGGTATTGCCGAAGCTCGTGGTCGACTTCCTCGGCGGCGACACGAAGTGGGCGGCGGAAACCCTCGGGATCTTCGGCACCGCCTGGGCGCTGATGCAGTTCCTGTTCTCGCCCGTGCAGGGCGCGCTGTCGGACCACTTCGGCCGCCGCCCGGTGATCCTCATGTCCAATTTCGGGCTCGGCTTCGACTACATCCTGATGGCGCTGGCTCCGACCGTGAGTTGGCTGTTCGTCGGCCGCCTGATCTCGGGCATCACCGCGGCCAGCATCTCGACGTCCTATGCCTATATTGCCGACGTCACGCCGCCGGAAAAACGCTCCGCGCGTTTCGGGATGCTGGGCGTCGCCTTCGGCGCGGGTTTCGTGCTCGGTCCCGCGCTCGGGGGCCTGGCGGGCAATATCACGCCGCGCTTGCCGTTCTGGATCGCCGCCGGCTTGAGCCTCACCAATGCGCTCTATGGCTTGTTGGTGTTGCCTGAATCGCTTCCGCCGGAAAAGCGCGCGCCGTTCCTGTGGCGGCGTGCCAATCCCATCGGCTCACTGAAGCTGTTGCGATCGCATTCGCAATTGTCGGGCCTCGCGACCGTGGGCTTCCTCAGCAATCTGGCGCACGCGAGCCTGCCGAGCATCAGCGTGCTCTACATGATGTATCGCTATGGCTGGAATGAGCGGACGGTCGGCTTCACCATGGCCGGGGTAGGGGCCTGCGCGATGATCGTGCAGGGCGCTCTCACCGGGCCAACGGTCAGGCGCTTCGGCGAGCGCACGACGTTGCTGATGGGGCTGGTGTTCGGCGTCGCCGGCTTTGCGGTGTTCGGCCTGGCCTCCACCGGGCGGATGTTCTGGGTCGGCATTCCGCTCATGGCACTCTGGGGATTCGCCAGCCCGTCCGCGATGGGCCTGATGAGCCACCTCGTCGGCCCCAGCGAGCAGGGCCAATTGCAGGGCGCGAATTCGAGCCTGATGGGCATCGCGAGCATGTTCGGCCCGGGCCTGTTCACGCAGGCCTTCGCATTGGCCATTGGGGCGGGCGGTATCTGGAATCAGCCAGGCGCGCCCTATTACGTCGCGGCACTGCTGCTCGTCGCGGCGATCGTCGTCGCTTGGCACGTTACCGGGCGCGGGCCGCAGCCCTACGCCGGATCAAACGCCAGCAAGCGACCCTGACCGTAATCGTAGACCTTGCCGGTCTCCTGAAAATCCGGAAGGCACAATTCGATGATCTTCTCGGCGACGGCGTCGGGCGTCTTGAGCGACATCGGGTCTTCGCCAGGCATCGCGATCGCACGCATGCGGGTCCGCGTCGGGCCTGGACTGAACAGATTGACGCGCACCTTCGTGGTCGCGGTCTCCGCCGCGTAGGTACGCACCAGCACGTCGAGCGCGGCCTTCGAAACCGCATAGGGACCCCAGTAGGCGCGCGCGGTCGACGCCAGGCCCGAGGTGACGAACACGGCGCGGCCGGCTTCCGAGACCTTGAGCAGCGGATCCATGCAGCGGATCAATTGCCAGTTGGCGGTGACGTTGATCGCGATCACATCATCCCACGCCTTCGGCTCGACATGGCCGAGCGGCGAGAGCGGCCCGAGCACGCCGGCATTGCCGATCACGATGTCGAGCCGGCGATAGCGCTCATGCAATGCCGCTCCCAGCCGGGCGATCCCCTCGGAGTCCTTGAGATCGAGCGGCACGAGCGTGGCGGTGCCGCCAGCCGCACGGATCGCATCGTCGAGCTCCTCAAGCCCACCGACCGTTCGCGCGACCGCGATGACGTGCACGCCCGCACGCGCCAGCGCGAGTGCGGTGGCGTAGCCGATCCCGCGCGAGGCGCCGGTGACGAGGGCGATGCGGTCGGCGAGGGGTGTGGCTAGCATGAGACAATTGGGATCATTGTGCTTGGAATGGCCTCAATTCGCACGATTGCCAGTTGACGCGGAACTTCACCATGACAGGGTGGAGCGGATCGTATCACACGAGGTATCCTTGACTGCGTTGCAGAAATTGCGCCGCCTCGCGCCATGGCTCGTCGGGCTTTTTCTGACCACCCAGATTGTCGGTGTGGTTCCGTTGATGTTTGACCACACCTTCCATGTGTTCGAAGATCGGGTCGCAACCTCCGGCCACGATCACATCGCGTCGTGGCAGCACGGCGACCATCGCCATGGGACCGGCGATGTCAAGGATGAATGCTGCACCCTGTATCACTTGATTGGATTTCTTCCCTTCGCGGTCAGCGTCGCCCCGGTGAGCTTCACCTATGTGCGGATCACCGTCCTTCCGCCAATCACGCTCGTTGCCGCGGGCCCCGACCGTCTCGATCGGCCGCCAAAATCCCTGCTGTTGATTTGAATCGCCCTGCGCCGGCCTGCACGGCCGCGCGCGCGTGCGTTAAATTCAACAGACACGGGCAATCATGTTCTTACATCGATGGTGGGTGCGCGCCTTGCCGGCTGGCAAGGCGTTGCCCGGCCGTCGGCGGCTGGCAGTGATCGGGATTGCGCTAGTTCTTGGCGCCAACAGCTCAGCGCGTTCCGATATTCGACAGCAACCGACTGGCGAAGTGGATTCCGAACACATATTCGGTTTCACTGAAGGATCAGATATCGGCGCAGCCGGCGAATTGGAGCTTCTGGCCGATACGACCGGGCACTTTGGCAAGTTCAGCGGCACCTATTGGCAAACCGCCACCACGCTGGAGGCGAAGCACTCCCTGACTGAAAGCTTTCGCGTTTCAGCGGCGGCGACGTTTTCCTATTTCGACCTGTCAGGCCTGAGGGATCTGGACGATCGTCGGAATGGTGCGTTCCAGTCACTGTCATTCAGCACGAGATATCGCCTGCTCGATCGTGCGCACGCGCCGATTGGACTGACGTTCGGCGTTGAACCGCATTGGGGTTTTGTCGATGACCTTAGCGGGGCACCGGCCGGTCAGCTCGGCGCGGAATTCCTCGTTCTCATGGATCGAGAGCTGATACCCGGCCGGCTGCTTGGCGCCGTCAACCTCAGCTATGAGCCCGAGCAGATCCGCCCACGCGGTGTCGCCGAAGTAACGCGGGATTCCACGCTGAATCTGGACGCTGCGTTGGCTGTGCGGGCAGCATCGGGCGTTTATATCGGAGCCGAGGTGCGCTATTTGCGTCGCTTCGATGGGTTCGGCTTCAGCGGAACCCTGGGCCAAGTGCTCTATGCGGGGCCGACCATCTACGCCACGTTTGGCAATGAATTCTTCTTCTCGGCGACTTGGAATGCTCAAATATGGGGTGCGGTGACCGGAAGCCCGGCCGCGCTGGATCTGGTCAATTTTGATCGATTCCGAGTGAAGGTTCGCGCGGGATTCAATTTCTAGAACATGATCCGAGCCTCAGCTCGCTTCCGCCAGCAGGGAGAGTTGCCGCGGCGAGGTGTCCTGCGCGGACTGGTCGGTGAGCGCGGTCGGATAGTCGCCGGTGAAGCAGTGGTCGGTGAATTGCGGCCGCACCGGATCACGCTGATCGCACCCCATGGCCTGGTAGATGCCATCGACCGAGAGGAAGGCGAGCGAGTCGGCACCGATGAATTGCCGCATGCCCTCGATGTCGTGATTGGCCGCAAGCAGCTTGGCGCGCTCCGGCGTATCGATCCCGTAATAATCGGAATGGGTAATCGGCGGGCTCGCGATGCGCATGTGCACCTCGCGCGCGCCGGCCTCGCGCATCATCTGCACGATCTTGACCGAGGTGGTGCCGCGCACCAGCGAATCGTCGATCAGCACGATGCGCTGGCCGGAGACGACGGCGCGGTTGGCCGAGTGCTTCATGCGCACGCCGATCTCGCGGACCGACTGGGTCGGCTGGATGAAGGTGCGCCCGACATAATGGTTGCGGATGATGCCGAGCTCGTAGGGGATGCCCGACTCCTGGGCATAGCCGATGGCGGCCGGCACGCCGGAGTCCGGCACCGGGATGATCACGTCGGCTTCAGCCGGCGCCTCGCGCGCGAGCTGGCAGCCCATGGTCTTGCGCACCTCGTAGACGGAGCGGCCGCCGACGATCGAAGTCCGGGCGCGCGAAATAGATGTACTCGAAGATGCACGGCCGCGGCGCCATCGGCGGGAACGGCATATGCGAATGCATGCCGTCCTCGTCGAACACCATGACCTCGCCGTTCTTCACGTCGCGCTCGTATTTGGCGCCGATCATGTCGAGCGCGCAGGTTTCCGAAGCGAGGATCGGGCAGCCGTCGAGGCGGCCGATCACAAGCGGCCGGATGCCGAGCGGATCGCGCGCCCCGATCAGCTTCTTGTTGGTGAGGCCGACGAAGGCATAGGCGCCTTCGAGCGCTCGCAGCCCTTCAACGAAGCGGTCGATGAAGCGATTGCGCTTGGCCTTGGCGACCAGATGCAGGATGACCTCGGTATCGGTCGTCGACTGCATGATCGCGCCTTCGTGCACGAGCTGACGGCGCAGCGTGAGCCCGTTGGTGAGGTTGCCGTTATGGCCGATGGCGAAGCCGCCGCCTTCGAGCTCGGCGAACAGCGGCTGCACGTTGCGCAGGATGGTCTCGCCGGTCGTGGAATAGCGCACGTGGCCTACCGCGGACGTGCCGGGCAGGCGGTCGATCACGTCGCGGCGCGAGAAACTTTCGCTGACGAGCCCCATGCGGCGCTCGGAATGGAACCGCTTCCCATCGAAGGAAACGATACCGGCGGCTTCCTGTCCGCGGTGCTGCAGCGCATGCAGTCCCAACGCCGTGATCGCGGCCGCATCCGGATGGCCGAAGACCCCGAAGACGCCGCACTCCTCGCGCAGCCGGTCGCCATCGAGATCGAGAGGGCCGGCGTCACCTGGAGTTTCGTTCATCGGGTTCATTTCCTTGCGCCGCCTCAGCGGACATTGCTCCTGATGAGCTGTTGCATGCTGGCGCGGTCCGCCTGCCGGTACGCGGGACTGTCATTCGGCGGCACGACGGCGCCGCGCTGCTGGTCGGGCGCGTCCGGCTGGTCCTCGTCCGGCTTCGGACGCTTCAACCTTTTCAAGATGGTGCTTTCAGGGTCATCCGGCAACATCGACATCAGCCAGTCCCCAGTCGATTGCAGCACCACGCGCGATTTTGCCTTCTTGACCCAGTCCGGCTGATTGCGGTCGGGCACCAGCCAGGAGCCGAGCAGGAAGCAGACCACCACAATGATCAGGCCGCGCGCGAGGCCGAACATGAAGCCGAGCGTGCGGTCGAGCGCGCCGACGCGGCTGTCCAGCACCATGTCGGAAAACCGCACGGTGATGATCGACACGATCAGCAGCGTGCCGAGGAACACCCCGACGCCGACGACGGCCGTCGCGACGATGTCGGGCCAACTGCTGAAATACTGCTTGGCCAGTGGTCCCAGCCGCGGCAGCGCGTACACGGTCGCGATTGCCGCGACCACCCAGGCGGCGATCGACAAGACCTCGCGCATGAAGCCGCGAATCATCGCGAGCAACGCCGAAACCAGCATGACGCCGAGGAGGATGATGTCGAGGAGCGTGATCGGCATGACGAGCTTCGGTCCTCTTGCGGCCAACGGGCCGGTCGAATCGGCGCCCCCGAAGCCGCCACCCTGACCTGCGCCCAGGGCAGCGGGCAAGTGGTCGCCGAAGATCATTCCAACTGATTAATCTTCCTGTCCTATTGGGCTCCCGCGCGGGCGCCGGCCGGAGTGCTGATGAGGGCGCCGCCGACCGCCCGCTGTATAGCGGGCCGCAGCCGTTCCGTCATCCCATTGTTGAGCCCGATCAGGCATCCCGGCCGGTGTCCGGCTCGCGGCGTTTTCCCTTCGCGGCGATCTCGGCGACGAGGTTCGCGAGCCCGCCGACTGGCTCCAGCGCGAGGCTGGTCTCGGTCACGCTTTCGCGCACGGCTTCCGGAACGATGGCGCGGGCGAAGCCGAGCTTGGCGGCCTCCTTGAGCCGCGCCGCCGCCTGGGCGACCGGCCGCACCGCGCCCGACAGCGAGATCTCCCCGAAAAATACCGCGTCCGTCGGCAGCGGCGCGTTGGCGAGCGACGAGACCAGCGCCGCCGCAGCGGCGAGGTCGGCGGCGGGCTCCTGGATGCGCAGCCCGCCCGCGACATTGAGATAGACATCATGGCCGGAGAGACGCACCCCGCAATGGGCCTCAAGCACCGCGAGCACCATCGCAAGCCGGCTCTGGTCCCAGCCGACCACGGCACGGCGCGGCGTGCCGAGCGAGGTCGGCGCGACCAGCGCCTGGATCTCGACCAGCAGCGGGCGGCTTCCCTCGATGCCGGCAAACACCGCGGTGCCGGGGCTGCCGAGGTCCCGCTCGGAAAGAAACAGCTCGGAGGGGTTTGCGATCTCGCGCAAGCCTCCGCCGGTCATCTCGAATACGCCAATCTCATCAGTGGGGCCGAAGCGGTTCTTGACCGCGCGCAGGATGCGGAACTGGTGCGAACCTTCGCCCTCGAACGAGAGAACAGCGTCGACCATGTGCTCGACCACGCGCGGCCCGGCGATCTGGCCGTCCTTGGTGACGTGACCGACGAGGATGACGGCAGCGCCCCCGCGCTTGGCGTATCGGATCAAGGCCTGCGCCGCCCCGCGCACCTGCGTGACGGTGCCGGGGGCGGAATCGATTGCATCGGTCCACATGGTCTGGATCGAATCGATGATGACGAGACGCGGCGTCACTCCTTCGGACAGTGTCGCCACAATGTCCTCGACCGAGGTCTCCGCCGCCAGTTCGACCGGTGCGTCCGCGAGTCCGAGGCGCTCGGCGCGCAGCCGCACCTGCGCGACCGCCTCTTCGCCCGAGATGTACACGGCGCGGTGCCCGCCGCGGGCCAGCACCGCCGCGACCTGGATCAGCAAGGTCGACTTGCCGATGCCGGGATCACCGCCGAGCAGAAGCACCGAGCCGCGCACAAAGCCGCCCCCGGTGACGCGGTCGAATTCGGCGATCTGGCACGCGAGCCGTGGCGCATCGTGGGACTCGCCCGCGAGGGGCTCAAGCGCGAAACGGCGGCCCTTGCGCGGTGCGCGGCCGGGCATTGACGGCCGCGCAGCAGCGGCGCCTTCCTCGGCGATGGTGTTCCACTCACCGCAGGCGTCGCACTTGCCCTGCCAGCGGCCATAGACGGCGCCGCAGTTCTGGCAGATGAAATTGAGGTCGCGACGGGCCATCATGCGATATGCGCGATTCCCGCCGCCATGTCACCTGAGACGGCGGATTTGATCAGTTCGTGCCCGGCTTTGCGGCGTAGGTCTTGCTGAACTTGTTGCGCGCATTGGTCACCGTGAAGCTGCCGTCCTGATGCGCCGAGATCTTGATCCAATAGGCTTGGCCGTTGTGCGCCGGCGGCGGCGGCGTGTTGGGGCCGGGCGCCGGCGCGCTCATCGGCTCGACCGGCATCGTGGTCGAGGGCTCGTCAAGAAGGTTGGCGATGAACACACCCGGCACCGTGTATTCCTGGCCGCTGAGCAGCGAGAAATGAAGCTGCCAGACATCCTCGATCCCAGGCGACGAAAAGATCGTCCGCATCGGCTCGGGCTGCGCGCCTTTGCGGGTGCCGTTGTTGACGATGGCGACGCGGGGATGGAGGCCATGCACAAGCGCCTGCGAATTGGAAAGCGCAAGCCCGTGGTGCGACGCCACGAACAGGTCGACCGTGCCGATCGGGTTATTCGGGCACATCAGGTCGAATTCCTTGTTCTGCGTGAGATCGCCAAGATGCGCGGCGCGGAATTTCCCGAATGTGATGATACTGCCGACCGACTGCGCGTTCTCACTGGTGTCGACCGGTTGCCGACGGAAGCTCGCGCAGGCGGGGTTGGCGCCGCCGCCGCCGGCGAGCGGTGCCTTGAGCACCTCGCCGGCCGCGCTCACGATGCGCCAGTCGAGGCCGGCCACCGGGACGGTGTCGCCGGGCTTCACCACCGTGTGCTTCGCGTTGGCCAGAAGCCGTGGATACACCTTCGCCATGAATTCATCGGCCGCCGGAGCCGGCTGGATGTTCGGGCCGTGGTCGATGAAATGCTTGATCGGGATGCGCTTGGCGACTTCGGCCATGCCGCCGAAGTGGTCGCCGTGCCAGTGCGTCGTGATCAAGTGATCGATCTGGGTGAGGCCGGCGTCCTTGGCGGCAGCGGCAATGCGATCCGCATCGCGGATCGCAGCGTCGGGAGCGACATTGCCGGTGTCGATCAGCACGGACTCACCCGACGGCGACACGAACAGCGTGGAATTCCCGCCTTCGACATCGACGACGTAGATATCCAGGGTGTTGCGGGTTTGCGCAGCGGCGCCGTCAGAGCCGGCAGCGAACAGCAACGCCGCCGTTGCCGCAGCCACGGTATGAAACATGATCGTGCGCATGAGCGACCTCCCAGTGATGAGTTTTTTGGCAGCGAATTGCGAATTATGAATAGTACGGAATTTGAGGCCCTATTCGCTACTCGCTATTTCGCTCTTTGCCCCTTTGGCTATTCCTTGTAGACCCGATGATAGCGATGGCCGAGGCTGGTGAGCACCTCGTAACCGATCGTACCCGACCAAGCGCCAAGCTGATCAATATCGATGTCGCCGCCGATCAGCGTGACAAGATCGCCGCGGCGCACGTGATGCTCGGGCACTTCGGTGACGTCCACCGCGAGCAGATCCATCGAGACGCGGCCGGCGAGCGGACAATGCTTGCCGGCGACGATGACCTCGGCGGGCGGCTTGCCCTTGCTCGCGCCGGCGGCGCGCAGATAGCCGTCGGCATAGCCGACCGCGACCACGGCGATGCGGCTCGCCCGTCCCGCCGTGAAGGTTGCGCCATAGCCGACCCCGTCGCCCGCCTGTAGCGTGCGCACCTGCACGATCCGGCCTTTCAGCTCGATCACCGGGCGCATCGGATTAGCGCGGCCGGGCGTTGGGTTGACGCCGAGCAGGCAGGCCCCCGGGCGCACCAGGTCGCAATGCAATTCCCGACCAGCGAAAATGCCGTAGGAGGCGGCAAGCGACGCAGGAGTACCGGGAAACTGATTTCGAAGATCGTGAAACAGCCGCTCCTGCTTCTGGTTGAGCGGATGGTCAGGCCGATCGGCACAGGCGAGATGGCTCATCAGCAGGGAAATGCCGTGCTCCCCCCTTTGCGCTGCGGTTACGGTTGCATCCGCAACGCTCATTCCGAGCCGGTTGATTCCGGTGTCGACATGAAGTGCCGCGCCGCCGCTGCCAATTGTTGGCGGCGACGAAGGCGTCCCACTCGGCGAGCTCGGCCGGACTGTTGATGACCGGCCGCAGATCAGCTTTCGCGAGTGCTCGGCGCGGTGCCGGTCAGCACGCCGTTGAGAACGTAGATGACCACCTCCGGCGCGACCGCGCGCAGGCGTCGGCCTTCCCCCAGATCGGCCACGAAGAACGTCCGGCACCCGGCTTTGATCAGCCGCTCGGCCACACGGCTCGAGCCCGCAGCCATAGCCGTCCGCCTTGATCACGGCGGCGCAATCGGCTGGAGCGACCATGCCGGTGAGCTGCTTCCAGTTCGCCGCGATCGCGGCGAGGTCGATGGTGAGAACGCCGCCGGCCTCGGCTTCCCGGGATGCCGCCGCAACCGTTTCAGGCTTCGGGTTGGGATCGTACGCCGACATGCCGCGGTTATGGCCGTCCCGGCGCCAGCCGTCCAGCGCGTCTCCTGAAGCAACGTGCGGCCTTGCCGAGTGCAGCAGCCAAGTCGCAGTCAGTATTGTGGCATGCGCTCCGGCAGTTGCTCCTCGCGGGCGAGATTGTCGAAGCGCGTCACCGCGCCGTCGAACTGGAGGTTGACGGTACCGGTCGGGCCGTGACGCTGCTTGCCGATGATGACCTCGGCCTTGCCGTGCACGGCCGCCATCTCGGTCTGCCACTTGATGTGCTCATCGGTACCGGGCCGCGGCTCCTTGTTGCTCAAGTAATATTCCTCGCGGAATATGAACATCACTACGTCGGCGTCCTGTTCGATCGAGCCTGATTCACGAAGATCGGAGAGCTGCGGCCGCTTGTCATCACGGTTCTCGACCTGTCGCGAGAGCTGCGAGAGCGCGATGACCGGGACGTTCAGCTCCTTCGCCAGCGCCTTGAGGTTGGTAGTGATCTCGGTCACCTCCTGCACGCGGTTTTCAGAGCTGCGCTTGGAGGAGCCCGACAAGAGTTGGATGTAATCGATCACCAGCATATCGAGCCCGTGCGTGCGCTTGAGCCGCCGCGCGCGCGCGGCGAGCTGCGCGATCGAGAGGCCGCCGGTCTCGTCGATGTACAAGGGCAGATGCTGGATCTCGATCATCTTGTCCTTGATCATGCCGAAATCGCTCTCGGTGATGCCGCCGCGGCGAATCATGTTCGACGGAATGCCGGTCTGCTCGGCGATGATGCGGGTGGCGAGTTGCTCGGCCGACATTTCGAGGGAGAAAAGACCGACGATGCCGCCGTTCTCGGTCTCCAGATGGCCGTCGAGCCGGCGCTCGCCGCGCCATGCCTTCGCGACGTTATAAGCGATGTTGGTCGCAAGCGCGCTTTTGCCCATGCCGGGACGGCCGGCAAGGATGATGAGGTCGGACTTCTGCAGTCCGCCCATCTTGGTGTCGAGGTCCCGTAGGCCGGTTGCGATGCCGGAAAGTTTGCCGTCGCGCGCATAAGCGGCGGCGGCCATGTCGACGGCTCTCGTCAGCGCCTTGGAGAAATTCTCGAAACCGCCGCCGTAGCGGCCGACCTCGGCCAACTCGTAGAGCCGCTTCTCCGCCTCCTCGATCTGCGCGCTCGGCGCGAAATCGACCGGCGTATCGAAGGCTGCATTGACCATGTCCTCGCCGACCTTGATCAGCTCGCGCCGGATCGAAAGGTCGTAGACGGTACGGCCATAATCGAAGGCGTTGATGATCGTGGTCGCCTCGGAGGCGAGGCGGGCGAGGTATTGTCCGAGCGTCAGCCCGGCAATGTCCTTCTCGGCCGGCAGGAACGTCTTGAGCGTGACCGGCGATGCGACCTTGCCGGTGCGAATGAGGGTACGCGCGATGTCGTAGATCTGCGCGTGGATGGGCTCGAAGAAATGCTCCGGCTCGAGGAAGTCCGAGACGCGGTAGAGCGCCTCGTTGTTCACCAGAATGGCGCCCAGCAGCGATTGCTCGGCCTCGATATTGTGCGGGGCAGTCCGGTAGGCCAGGCCGCCGTCGTTGCGGGTTTGTCGTGCTGCCGAATCAAGTGGTGCCATGGTGAAGAAGCGGTCGCTTTCCAATTCGCCGAAAGAGAGGCGGCAGGTAGCGCGCACAGCGATTCGGTGCGACCGCTCATTGGCGCTGTCCCCGCTACCCACCGGCTCGCGCGAGCGGCCCATGAAATTCGTGCCGAGGGCTTGACCCAAGCCCTGGTAGCGGAGGGGGGCAGCGAGCCGAGGTTCTACGTGGGCAAGCGTGCACAATTGCACGGTGTCGATTGGATCAAGGGCGTGGCCGGCGCTATTCGCCCGCGAGTCGCAACGGCGGCTGTCCGCGCTCCAGTGCGCGCAACCGGTTGCTCTCGCGCAGGATGTAATCGCGGGTCATCGGAACGACGCCCTGGCGCTTGGTGAGCTGAATCTGGAACACCATCAAAGCTTGTTCGCGGAACGCCATTTCACACGCCGCGAGATAGAACTCCCACATCCGCACGAAACGCACGTCGTAGAGGCGCACCACGTCATCGCGATGCGCGAGAAAGCGCTGCCGCCAGGCCTTCAAGGTCTCGGCATAGTGCAGCCGCAGGATTTCAATGTCGGTCACCAGCAGGCCGGCGCGTTCGATCGCCGGCAGCACTTCCGAGAGCGCCGGGATGTAGCCGCCCGGGAAGATGTATTTTGCGATCCAGGGATTGGTGACGTTCGGCCCTTCCGAACGGCCAATCGCGTGCAGCACCATGATTCCGTCGTCGGTGAGCGCCTTGGCGCATTGCCGGAAGAACGTATCGTAGAATCCCACCCCGACGTGCTCGAACATGCCGACCGAGACGATTCGGTCATAGGTGTCGGAAACGTCCCGGTAGTCCTGCAAACGAAACGCGACTGCGTCCGAGAGCCCACGCTCGGCAGCACGCCCGCGCGCCACGGCGATCTGTTCCTCCGAAAGTGTAATGCCGGTCACGCGCGCGCCGGTGAGTTCACCAAGATAGAATGCCAGCCCGCCCCAGCCGCAACCGATGTCGAGGACGCGCCTCCCGCGACTGATCAGCAGCTTCGCCGCGAGGTGCCGCTTCTTGGCGATCTGCGCGTCGTCGAGCGACTGTCCAGGAGTTTCGAAATAGGCGCAGCTATATTGCCGGTCGGCATCGAGGAAGAGCGAATAGAGTCGTGGGTCTAGATCATAGTGATGTGCGACGTTGCGCTTCGCCCACGGCTTCGCATTGAATTGCATCACGCGCCGGCGCAGGTAGCGCAGCAGCCAGCTCGGCCACGCCCACGGGGGGAGTTGGCTCGGCTGGCCGAGAAGAATTGCCAGCAGGTCGGTAATCGTGCCGCGCTCGATGACAAGCGTTCCGTCCATATAGGCTTCGCCCAATATCAGTTCGGGATCGACGAGGATGCCGAGCTCGGCGAGGCGGCTGGTGAATCGGATTGCGACCGGAACTCCAGTGCCGTCACCCAGTGTGAAGGCAGAACCACCTGCCGTCGTGAGCTGCAGGTCGCCCGCGCGCACGAAACGTTTCAATAATATGCCAAGCAACCGATCCATCGGCAGCCCCAATAGTAGTCTATCCAATCGTCCGCCACGTCGCCGACATAATTCCGGTCCACCGGCGTCGGGGGGAAAACTTCGATCGGCGCACCCGAGTTCCAGGGCAAAATGCCGCTGCGGCCCATGTTATCTAATCAAAGTCGTCACCGTACGGCAATGCGCTGGCGCGCAGTTGCGTCGAGGAGGGAGGCGGGGCAAGCTGGGCATACGGGGGGCCAACAAATTTATGTCCAATAACCGACATAGGGTCGGCCAGAGACGCGGCGTTTGCATGGAGGTCGTCGTGGGGTGGTTTTGGCGAATGACGCTTGGGGTCGTGGTTGCGGCGGCGCTGCTGAATGTCCCGGCGCGCGCCCAGGATCTCGACGCCGGCAAGTCGCCCGCACAGCTTTTCAACGAGGTCTGTTCCGCCTGCCATAAGAACGCACGCGAACTCAAAAAGGGCGTAAGCGCTTCATTCCTCCGCGCCCACTACACAACCGGTTCTGACGCTGCCTCCGCGATCGCCGCCTACATCAACGGGCTTCCCGGTGGGGGCGCGCAGCCCAAGCGACCGCCAGCCAATGCGGCGGCAACGCCGACCGAGGCCGCGCGCCAACCGGCGCGCCCGCTTCCGGGCCAGATTGCGCCGAAGGGGCGCCGGCCGGCCGCTGCGGCGACTGCCGAAGCCGCCAAGCCTCCCGAGGTCAAGCCGCCTGAACCGCCGCCGGCGCCGAGCCCGCCGCCGCCTCCGGCTCTGGAGCCGTTCGAGGAGTAGCTCGGCTCACTCCTTCTGATCTTCTTGGTCGGCGTTGGCGGTCCCTTCCGTTGCGGCGGCCTCCTCGTCGGCGGCGCGCAGCGCTTCCGGATCGAAGAATGCTTCCGCCGCCGCCGCGGCATCTTCCGCCCGCTCGGCCTCGCGCAGCGCGCTGATGTCTTCGCCGCGCGCAAGCCGCTCGGCCTCGTCGGCGTTGCGGCCGACCGTAACGTTCACCGACACCTCGACTTCCGGATGCAGGACGACCGGCACCTTGTGCAGGCCGACGGTCTTGATCGGCGTGTTGAGGGCTATCTGGGAGCGGGTGATCACGAAACCGCGCTCGCTCACCATGGTCGCGATGTCGCGCGGCGACACCGAGCCGTAGAGCTGGCCGCCCTCCGACGCCTGCCGGAGCACGGTGAACGCCTGGCCGTTGAGCTTTCCCGCGAGCTTCTCCGCTTCGCTCTTCTGCTCTTCGTTGCGGACCGCGAGCTCGGTCTTCATGGTCTCGAATCGGCTGCGGTTGTCCTTGGTCGCGCGCAATGCCTTGCCTTTGGGCAGGAGGAAATTGCGTGCGAAGCCGTCCTTGACGCGCACCACGTCGCCCATCTGGCCCAGCTTTGCGACGCGTTCGAGCAGGATCACTTCCATTTTGACATCTCCATCGGTCGGGGTTGTTTGGGGTTCATCAGGTTCGCACGCTCGGTGGCCCGCGCCTGTGGGCGAGGCGGCCGCGAATGCTGAAGATCGAATCGGCGAGGCCCAGGAGCGACACGCCGAGCACCGGCCACCCGAACACGATCACGGTGGCGTAGGTGCCGGCCAGCAGGAACGCGCGGTTGGCAAGACCGCGCGTCACCGTATGCAGCACCGCGAAGCCGATGCAGGCATAGGCGATCAGCAGGCTGGCAGTAAGCGCGCCGGCCGCGACCGCCGGCAGGCCCGCCAGCATGGTGCCCGCGATGCCGCCGGCGAGCAGAGCCAGCGCAATCCAGGGAAGGCTCGCCGTCGTGAGATCGGGCCACGGCCGCTTGAGGCGTCCGGACACCTTCACGATCCGCGCCGCCAGCCATAGGTTGAGCGCGCTGGTGACGGTCGCGAACACCGCCGCTGCCGGCGGGATGGCGGCCACCAGCACATCGAGCAGCCGGCCGATGTCGGTGCGGTTGGCGGCGTCCGGGATCTGCGTCGTGATTGCCCGCTCGAACGCCGTGCGCAGCGCCGTCTGGAAGCTTTCTTCCCCGGAGCCGAGATTCTGCACCGCCAAGACGACGTGGATCGTGGCGATGATCGCAACCCACAGCAGCAGACGCCCGACCGGATACCATTCGAGCGCATCGGGTGTCGCCCCCGGACGCGCCAGCAACGCGAGATAGCCGAGCCACCAGGCGGGCAGCCCCGCGCCGATCAGGAATGCAAAGGCGAAGAATACGCCGAGAGCCGCGGCAAGCCCGGCCGCTGCGACGGCAGCCGCGATGATCGCCGTCCAATGACTCCAGCCCAGGGCGGCGATGAGGATAGGCAGCGGCGCGAGGCAGAACAGCAGCGTCGCCAGCATCGAGCCGGACGCGACCGACGCGAACAGCAAGGCGGCTGTAGCGCCGGCCCCGATACCGACCAGGATGATCTGCATCATTGTAGCTGTCCCGCTTCTTCAGCGGTTAGAGACGGATCACGGTCCGTCCCAACCATTCGAACGACAGATGACGGACCACAGAGAACGGAATGAAGCAAGGATCGCTTCATCAGTCGCCTGTCGTGCGTCCTCCGTTATCTAATGACGTAAGGCAGAAGTCCGAGAAAGCGGGCGCGTTTGATCGCCTGCGCCAGCTCACGCTGCTTCTTGGCCGACACCGCGGTGATGCGGCTCGGCACGATCTTGCCGCGCTCGGAGACGTAGCGCTGCAGCAGCCGCACGTCCTTGTAGTCGATCTTCGGCGCATTGGTGCCGGAGAACGGACAGGTCTTGCGCCGGCGGAAGAACGGGCGGCGGGTGGTCTGGGTCGAGGAAAATGCCATTTGCCATTACTCCCCAGTCGCCGCGGGCGCTTCAGCATCGCGCGGAGGACGAGCCTCACGGTCGCCGCGGTCGCGGTCGCCGCGATAGCCGCCGCGATCTCCACGGTCACCGCGATCGCGATCACCGCGGAAGCCGCCACGGTCGCGGTCACGGAATCCGCCGCCCGGCCGGTCGTCGCGGTCGGATTTGCGCAACATCGCGGACGGGCCTTCCTCGTGCTCTTCGACGCGCACGGTCAGATGGCGCAGGACGTCTTCGTTGAGGCTCTCCTGCCGCTCGATCTCGTTGATCACCGCCGGCGCGGCCTCGATATTGAAAAAGGTGAAATGCGCCTTGCGATTCTTGCGCATCCGGTAGGAGAGCGATTTCACGCCCCATTGTTCGAGCTTGGCGATCTTGCCGCCCATCTGCTCGATCACGCCCTTGAGCTGGGCGGTCAGTTCTTCGACCTGCTGCGCGCTGACATCCTGGCGCGACATGAGCACGTGCTCATAGAGTGGCATGCAATGCCCTTTCCTGTTCTCATGCTCCTCCCGGCGCAAAGCCCCTCGAGCCCTTTCGGGAAAGGCTCGAAAGCTCAGAAGGCGGGAACACGGGACGCCGGGCCGTTGGCCCTGCCGCGGGAAGACATCCGCGGCCGTCCGTTCAGCTCCCGGCCGGGATCGAAGCGGAAGCGCGGGTTATAAGGCTCTGGGGCGAAAAGGCAAGGTTGCGGGCGATGCCGACGAGTCCATTATTCCCGCCGATCTCGATGCGGACGCGAGCGGCGTCTATTCAATCGGGATCGCTGTGCGACCTGGGCATGCCGGGCGACAAATCGATCACAAACTTCAGTAATTACCCCGCAAAGACTTATAAGCTTGAAGGCTGATAAGCCAGCAATACGCATTATATTTAATTATCAATTAATTGCAAGGCTTTTCTATCGTCTTAAATGAGGAAGGCGGGATACCGTTTCGCGAGTTTCTTCTCCAGTTTTCAAGCTCTTGCTTCTCTCCAGCTTTCAAGTTGGTGAAGGCTTAAAGCTTCGGGCCGATAAGCATGGAAGCCGATAAGCATGAAAGCTTAGAGCTTATAAGCTCGATTGGTGTACGCCGCGCTGGCTTGGACGGCAAAGCGGGCGTTTGCCGGGTCTATCTTGAATTCACAATGGATGATCTTCAGTTGAATGGATGATCTTCAGTTGATGCGCGCCGCGGAGGACGCGATGCGCTGAAGCAGGTCGGCTAGCCTGACCGCGAGGTCGACACCCTCGCGGATCTGCCGCGCCCGCTCCGGATTGGGGCTGGCCCGCGCGCAATCGGTTGAGTTCCTCCAGCAGCACTTCGAGATTGCTCGCGACCAGCTTATGGCGGAAATCCGGATCCTGCCGGGCACGCACCAGATCGCCGTCGGTCACGGCAGCATATTGGGGGATCACCGCTTCCTTCCGTTCCATGACCCACTCTAATCACGGTTCGGTTGTCGGCGAGTTAGCAACCAAGGTTGCTCAAGGGTTACGAAACGCGCTTCGCCTGGCGATTTTCGCCCGCGTGGCCGCGGCTTGACAGGGCCGAGCGTGCGGTGTCTTAGGGCGCCCATCGGGGGCAAAGGGGTGAGGATGTCGCTCGCATTCGTGTTTCCTGGACAGGGCAGCCAGGCGGTCGGCATGGGCAAAGGGCTCGCCGAGACGTTTGCCGCGGCGCGCGCCGTCTTTGACGAGGTCGATGCGGCGCTCGATGACAAGCTTTCGACCGTCATGTGGGAAGGCCCGGCCGAACGGGTGACACTGACCCAGAATGCCCAGCCGGCGCTGGTCGCGGTTTCGCTGGCGGCGATGCGCGTGCTCGAAACCGAAGCCGGCGTGGACCTCAAGCGTGACGCCCAGTTCGTCGCCGGCCATTCGGTCGGCGAATATGCGGCGCTGGCGGCAACCGGCGCACTCTCGCTCGCCGATGCGGTGCGGCTCGTGCGCATCCGCGGCCGCGCGATGCAGCAGGCGGTGCCGGTCGGCGTCGGAGCGATGGCCGCGCTGCTCGGCGTCGATTTCGAACAGGCCGCCGCGATCGCCGCGGAAGCGGCGCAGGGCGAGATCGTACAGGCGGCGAACGATAATGGCGGCGGCCAGGTGGTGGTGTCCGGACACAAGGCCGCCGTCGAACGCGCCGTCGAGGTCGCCAAGGCCAGGGGGGTGCGGCGGGCGATGATGCTGCCGGTCTCCGGTCCGTTCCATTCCGCGCTGATGCAGCCCGCGGCCGACGTGATGGCGGATGCGCTCAGCAAGGTCGCGATCAAGCCGCCAAGCGTGCCGCTCGTCTCCAACGTGCTGGCGCAGCCGGTCACTGATCCCGCGCAGATCGTGCGCGGATTGATCGATCAGGTCACCGGCACGGTGCGCTGGCGAGAGTCGATTATTTTCATGGCAAATGCCGGCGTCACGACCTTTTATGAGGTCGGGGCCGGCCGCGTGCTTTCCGGCCTCGTCAAGCGGATCGCGGAGGGCGCCACCGGCATTGCCGTCGGCACGCCCGAGGATGTCGCGAGCTTTAAGGCCGCGCGCGCGTGAGGCGCGGCAACCTGAAGGGATTCGAATGTTCGATCTGACCGGCAAGTGTGCGCTCGTGACCGGCGCGACCGGCGGCATCGGCGGCGCGGTCGCCCGCGCGCTGCACGCTCAAGGCGCGAGCGTCGCGCTCTCGGGCACGCGTCGCGAAGTGCTCGATCAGATCGCCGGCGAACTCGGCGAACGGACCCATGTCCTGCCGTGCGATCTCGCCGACAAGGATGCCGTCGAGGCGCTGGTGCCGAAGTCCGAAGCGACGATGGGCAAGCTCGACATCCTCGTCGCCAATGCCGGCATCACCCGCGACAATCTCCTCGTGCAAATGAGCGACCAGGCCTGGGACGAAGTGATCGCGGTCAACCTCACCGCCACCTTCCGCATGGCGCGCGCCGCGGTGCGCACGATGATGCGCCGCCGTCACGGTCGCATCATCGGCATCACTTCGGTGGTCGGCGTCACCGGCAATGCCGGGCAGGCGAATTACGCCGCGACCAAGGCCGGCATGATCGGCATGGTCAAATCGATCGCGCAGGAATACGCCAAGCGCGGCATCACCGCGAACCTGATCGCGCCCGGCTTCATCGCGACGCCGATGACCGACAAGCTCAATGACAAGCAGCGCGAGATGCTGCTCGGCCGAGTTCCTGCCGGCCGGCTCGGCACCGGCGACGACGTTGCCGCGGCGGCAATCTATCTCGCGTCCGACGAAGCCGCCTACATTACCGGCCAGACGCTGCATGTGAACGGCGGCATGGCGATGTTCTGAAAAGGCTTTTGGCATGCGTACGGCCATGCTGGTCAAGGCTTTTGAAGTATGATAACCGAGCCTGACTTGGGTGGGGTAGGTGAGGGGCTGAGGTCGGCGCTGTGAGCCGCGCGCGACTGTAATGCGACCCGCCGCCGTCAGCCGTGGCGGATCCGCGGTGGCTCGGAGGCATGATCGATCGGAGACGTGACCGATCGGAACATGTCCGACCGAGCCTGATCAGAGCGCAGAGGGCGAGCGATGAGCGATATTGCCGAACGGGTGAAGAAGATCGTCGTGGAACACCTCGGCGTCGAAGCCGACAAGGTGACGGAGAATGCGAGCTTCATCGACGATCTTGGCGCTGACAGTCTCGACACCGTCGAACTCGTGATGGCGTTCGAGGAAGAGTTCGGCTGCGAAATTCCCGACGACGCCGCCGAGACCATTCTCACGGTGGGCGATGCCGTCAAATTCCTCGAAAAGAACGCCAAGAGCTGAATCCATTTCTGCGCTGACCATCACTTCCTGCTGCGAAGGCGCTGCGGGCGCGTTGCGAGGCGCTAGCGATCGGCCGGAGCGCCGCCGATGAGACGCGTCGTCGTAACCGGCCTTGGCATGGTGACGCCGCTCGCCTGTGGCGTCGAGCCGACTTGGCAACGCCTGATGGCCGGGCAGAGCGGCGCGAGCCGCATCGAGCGTTTCGAGGTCGCCGACCTTCCGTCGAAAATCGCGTGTCAGGTCCCGCGCGGCAACGGTGCCGACGGCACCTACGATCCCGACCAGTGGATGGAGCCGAAGGAGCAGCGCAAGGTCGACGACTTCATCATCTACGCCATGTGTGCCGCCCGCCAGGCGATCGATGACTCGGGTTGGCGGCCGACTTCGTACGAAGATCAGATCGTCACCGGGGTGATGATCGGCTCGGGCATCGGCGGGGTCGAGGGCATCGCCGAGAATGCCATCATTCTCAAGGAGCGCGGCCCCCGGCGCATTTCACCGTTCTTCATTCCCGGCCGCATCATCAATCTCGCGTCGGGCTATGTATCGATCGAGTTCGGGCTCAAGGGGCCGAACCACGCGGTGGTCACGGCCTGTTCGACCGGTGCGCATGCGATCGGGGATGCCGGTCGCCTGATCGCGCTGGGAGACGCCGACGTGATGCTCGCCGGCGGCGCGGAATCGCCGGTCAATCGCATTTCCATGGCCGGCTTCGCGGCGGTGCGCGCGCTCTCGACCGGCTTCAACGACACGCCGACCAAGGCCTCGCGGCCCTACGACAAGGAGCGCGACGGTTTCGTCATGGGCGAGGGCGCCGGCATCGTTGTGCTGGAGGAATATGAGCACGCCAAGCGGCGCGGGGCCAAGATCTATGCAGAACTGATCGGCTACGGCCTCTCCGGCGATGCCTATCACATCACCGCGCCCGCGCCCGACGGCGACGGCGCGCTTCGCTGCATGAACGCTGCGCTCAAGCGCGCCGGCATCTCGGCGGGAGATATCGATTACATCAACGCCCATGGCACTTCGACGCCGATGGGCGACGAGATCGAACTCGCCGCCGTGCAGAAGCTGGTTGGCAATGCCGCCGGCCACGTCGCGATGTCCTCGACCAAATCCTCGATTGGGCATCTCCTGGGCGCCGCTGGGGCGGTCGAGGCGATCTTCTCAATTCTCGCCATGCGCGACGGCGTGGCGCCCCCGACGCTCAATCTCGACAACCCGTCGGTCGAGACACCGATCGACCTCGTGCCTCATCAGGCGAAAAAGCGGTCGATCGAGGTGGTGTTGTCGAATTCGTTCGGCTTTGGAGGAACGAATGCCTCGCTGGTCTTTCGGCGCCGTCCGGATGGCGTGGCGGGCTAGCGCAGATAGCGTCGGGCACCTTTTGGAGCGGCGTGATCTGGCCAAAAAGTATGGAACTTTCAGGATCAGTGAGTGGGTTTGATCCTCCCTTTCGCCATATTCCGCCCTAACGTGGGTTTGGTGCAGGCCGGATTTGGGGGCGCCTCCGAATTCCGGTGGCAAGGGTGCAAAAAGATTGCATAACTCACGGGCACACCGACGGTGCCAAATCGGCAGCTCGGTAGGGTAATGGCGAGCGTTAACGCGGGGAACAGGCGGTGAATTCGCAAAGCGCACCGCCCGGGGATGACGGGAAGGCCGCACCGCGCGCGACCTACGTCCCACGTCCGCCGGATCGTCCCGTGGCGACGGCCGAGACGAAATCCGCTTCTTCTTCCAGCGCCACACCGGACGGGACTGCGGGGTTCCCGCAGCGCTCGGGCGTCTACAAGCCACCTCCGGCCGATGCCGCGGGCAGCAGTTCGACGCCCTCGCACCGCGTTGCCTCCGGCCTGCCGCCGCAGCCAGCGCCGATGCCGCCGACCGGCACCGTCGCAACCGTTCCCGCGGCCCCGCCGGCGCCGACACCACGGCCGCCGGAGGCGAGCGCCCAGCCTGCGACACCACCTCAGCCCAGCGAGACAGCGGCTGCGGCTTCCGTGCCACCGCGTACTGGCACTACCGTACCGCCTAGCGCAGTGAAGCCGAGTGCCATTACAATGCCGCCGCCGGCGGGGCTGCCGATTCCGGGCCTCGGGACGCCGCCGCAGGCTTCGGCCGGACGTGTCGTGGTCGCCGCGGGCGATCCTGATCCGCCCATTTCCGGGCGGCCGATGGATGCACTTGGCGCGCCGCGCGTGGAGCCGAAGCGCATTACGCCGCGGAGTCCCCGTGCCGCCCTGGAACCCGAGCACGTGACTTTGCCGACGCGCCGATCCAAGCGGGTTCGCAATCCTCTGGTCATGATCGGGAACGCGATCTTCACACTGCTGATCGTGATCGCGCTCGGGGCCGGCGCCGCCTTCGCCATCGGCAAGCATCGCTTCGAGGCGCCGGGCCCGCTCGATCAGGACAAGGTGGTCAACATCCCAGGCCGTTCGGGCCTGGTCGATATCGCCGACCTGCTGCGGCGTGAAGGCGTGATGGACGAGAGCAATGCCATTTTCCTCGGTGGCGTTTTCGCGCTCAAGGCGCGCGCCGACATCAAGTCCGGTGAATATCTCTTTTCCAGGCACGCGAGCGTGCGCGACATCGTCGAGACGATGGTCGAGGGCAAGGTTGTGCAGCATCAGATCACGATCCCGGAGGGCCTGACCTCCGAGCAGATCGTGGCGCGGCTCCTCGACAACGAACTCCTCAGCGGCAGCATCAAGGAAGTGCCGCATGAGGGAACGCTGCTGCCGGAGAGCTATCGCTTCCCGCGCGGCACGCCCCGCGAGCAGGTGATCCAGCGCATGCAGCAGGCGGCGCGACGCGCTCTGCAGGAAACCTGGGAGCGGCGCACACCGGACCTTCCCATCAAGACGCCGGAGCAGCTGTTGATCCTGGCCTCGATCATCGAGAAGGAGACCAGCAAGCCCGATGAGCGCACGCGCGTCGCCGCGGTGTTCGTCAACCGGCTGAAGCAGCGCCGGCGGCTCGAATCCGATCCGACGATCATCTACGGGCTGGTCGGCGGCAAGGGTCCGCTCGGCCATCCGATCACCAAGAGCGAGAAAGAACAGCCGACGCCGTACAACACCTACATGATCGACGGCCTGCCGCCCGGGCCGATCTCCAACCCAGGCCGCGCCTCGATCGAGGCTGCCGCCAATCCGGCGCGCACGCGCGAAATGTTCTTCGTCGCCGACGGCACCGGCGGCCACGTGTTTGCGGAAAGCTATAACGACCATCTCAAGAACGTCGCGCGGCTGCGCGCGATCGAGCAGGGGGCGGATCCCAATGCCGCCGCTGCCAGCGCCGAGGCTCCATCGGCGCCCGCGGCCCCCGCCGCTGCTCCGGCGCCCCTGCCGAAACGGCGCGCGGGCGCCAAGAAATAGGCGCGATCCCGTGCCGGCGACCTGCCGGTTGTGACGCTTTCTTTCGGTCGCTAAGGTCGCGCGCGATTCTCGCGCATTGCTCCTGCCGTTGAAGGATAAGGCTGATGGCGCTGTCGAGCATGACCGGCTTTGCTCGGGCGCATGGCGCGGCCGGCTCCTATGCCTGGTCGTGGGAGCTCAAATCCGTCAACGCCAAGGGCCTCGATCTGCGGCTGCGGCTGCCGACCGGCTGGGACGCCGTCGAGGTTCCGGTGCGCAATCGCGCGGCGGAGGGGCTCGCGCGCGGCAGCGTGTTCGCGACGTTGACGGTTGCGCGTGAAGGCGTTGCGCCGGTGGTGCAGGTCAACGAGCCGGTGCTCAATGCCGTGCTCGCGACCTTGAAGAGCCTCGCCGGCCGGCTCGACGCCGCGCCGCCGCGGCTCGACGGCATTCTCTCCTTCAAGGGCGTCGTCGAAGTGATCGATCCCGACGAGAGCGAAGAGGACACGGCGCGCCGCCGAGACGGCGGTGATCGCGGGCTTTCAGCGCACCTTGGCGGACCTCGCGGTCATGCGCCGGCACGAAGGCGCCGCGCTCGGCGCGCTGCTCGGCCAGCGTCTCGACCGGATCGGAGCGCTCGCCGCGCGCGCGGAAGCGGTGCCCGGCCGCCAGCCCGAGGCGATCAAGGCACGCATCGCCGAGCAGATCGCGACCTTGCTTGATGCGTCCAACCGCTTCGATCCGGACCGCCTGCATCAGGAGGCGGTCCTGATCGCCAGCAAGGCCGACATCCGCGAAGAGCTCGACCGCCTCGCCGCCCATGTCACCCAGGCCAAGAGCCTGATCGCCGGCGGCGGCGCGATCGGGCGGCGATTGGATTTCCTGTCCCAGGAGCTCAACCGCGAATCGAATACGCTGTGCGCCAAGTCGAACGATGTCGAGCTCACCAATATCGGGCTCGAGCTCAAGACCGTGGTCGAGCAGTTCCGCGAGCAGGTGCAGAATCTGGAGTGATGGTATTACCCTCATTCGCCGGCGGGGGAGGGTTGATCACTTCTTCCTCCCGTTTTGCGGGGAGGGATGGGGAGGGGCCTTGCCGCAAGGGGCGGACAGGACGGAAGCGCAAGTCGCGGCGGTCGCGCGCCGCGGATTGATGTTCGTGCTGTCGTCCCCCTCGGGCGCCGGCAAGACCACGCTGTCGCGCATGCTGCTCGACGTCGATCCGATGGTCGAATTGTCGATCTCGGTGACCACGCGCAAGCAGCGTCCCTCCGAGATCGAAGGCAGTCATTACCATTTCATCGACAACGCGCGCTTCGATGCGATGGTGCGAGACGGCGAACTGCTCGAATGGGCACAGGTCTTCGGCAACCGCTATGGCACGCCGCGCGGCCCGGTCGAAGCGGCGCTCAAGCGCGGACGCGATGTCCTCTTCGACATTGACTGGCAGGGCACCCAGCAGGTGCGCGAGAAGGCGCCCAAGGACCTCGCCAGCGTGTTCGTCCTGCCTCCGACCATTCCGGAGTTGGAGCGGCGGCTGCGCACCCGCGCTGAGGATTCCGACGATGTCATTCACGCGCGGATGGCCAAGGTCGCCGACGAATTGAGTCACTGGGCCGAATACGACTACGTCGTTCTCAACGCCGACATCGAGCATGCCTTCGCCGACGTGCGCGCGATCCTCGCCGCCGAGCGCCTCAAGCGCGAGCGGCAGACCGGGCTTTCCGCCTTCGTACGGGGGCTGCAGGCGGAACTGTGATTTGAATGTCATCGGGTCTCGTCGTGTCGTTGGGCCAATCCGCGCGCCAGCGTCACAAAACCTTCGACCGGGATCTCCTCCGCACGCGCGGTCGGCTCGATGTCGGCGCTGGCCAGAAGCGCCAGCGGGTCGCCGCCGAGCGACTTGAGGCTTTGGCGCAGCATCTTGCGCCGCTGACCGAATGCGGCCGCGGTCACGCGCTGCAGCGCTCGCGGATCGCAGGCGAGTGGTTCGGCGCGCGGCATCAATTCGACCAATGAGGACGTCACCTTCGGCGGCGGCACAAACGCGGAGGGTGCAATGTCGAACAGGATGCGCGCCTGCGTGCGCCAGCCGGCGAGCACTGACAGCCGGCCGTAAGTCTTGCCCCCCGGCCCGGCGACGATGCGTTCGGCGACTTCGCGCTGAAACATCAGCACGAGGCGATCGTACCAGGGCGGCCACGGTTCGACCGTGAGCCAGGTCACCAGCAGCGCGGTCGCAATATTGTAGGGCAGGTTGGCGACAACGCGGGCGCGCTCGCCACCGAGATGCGCTCGCACGTCGCATTCGAGCGCATCGCCCGCGATCACCTCGAGCCGGCCTGGGTAATGCTCCGCAATCTCGGTCAGCGCCGCCAGTGCGCGGTCGTCGCGCTCGACCGCGATCACGCGCCGCGCGCCTTCGGCGAGCAGCGCGCGCGTGAGCCCGCCCGGGCCGGGGCCGATCTCCACGACGGTGATTCCGGCGAGCGGTCCGGCCGCGCGCGCGATGCGGCCGGTGAGGTTGAGATCGAGCAAGAAATTCTGGCCGAGCGATTTCTTCGCGCGAAGCTCATGCCGCCGGATCACCTCGCGCAGCGGCGGAAGGTCGTCGCTCATGCGGGAGCGGTCACGTCCGCACGGGCCGAGAGGCGCGCCGCGAGCGCAATCGCAGCGATCAGGCTCGATGGATTGGCGCGGCCGGTGCCGGCGATGTCGAAGGCCGTGCCGTGGTCGGGCGAGGTGCGCACGAACGGCAGCCCGAGCGTGACATTGACGGCGTGGTCGAAGGCCAGCGTCTTGATCGGGATCAGCGCCTGGTCGTGATACATGGCGAGCGCCACATCGTAGGTTATGCGAGCGGCTTGGTGGAACATCGAGTCGGCGGGAATCGGTCCGCGCGCGTCGATTCCCTCGGCCTGGAGCTGTGCGACCGCGGGCTGCACAATGTCGCGATCCTCGGTGCCGAGCGCGCCCTCCTCGCCGGCATGAGGATTGAGTCCGGCGACCGCGAGGCGCGGACGCGCCAACCCGAAACGCTCAATCAGATCGCGCGCGACGATGCGGCCGGTCTGAACCACGAGATCGGTGGTGAGGCGCGCAAAGATCTCCCGCAGGGGAAGGTGAATGGTGACCGGAACCACCGCGAGCTCCGGCGACCACAACATCATCACGGGGTGCACCGGCACGCCGCTCGCGGCCTCGGCGAGCTTAGCCAGATACTCCGTGTGCCCCGGCTCGGTGAAACCGGAACGATAGAGCACGCTCTTGGCGACCGGATTGGTGACCACGGCGGCGGCAACGCCGGCCTGGACGTCGGCGACCGCGCGGCGGATCGAGGCGAGCGCCGCCGGGCCGCTGGTTGCATCGGGCCGGCCCGGTTCGGCGGTGATCGGCGTGCCGGTATCGACGACCGGAAGCGCCGACCTGAACGCGGCGGCGGCTTGCGCCGGTTCGACCACAGTAATCGGGACATCAGGTGCGATCCGCTCGCCGCGGCGACGCAGATAGGCCGGATCGGCGAGGACGTAGAACGGACTGGCGCCTCGCTCCCGGCCATGCCGCCACGCCGCAAAGGTGATGTCGGGGCCGATCCCCGCCGGCTCGCCGAGCGTCAACGCCAGCGGTCGCACCGCGGAGGGTCGAGCCACGGAGCGCCTATTTCTGCCTGTATTCGATCAGGGCGGCGCGACGCAGGTCGGCGAGATAGCGCTTCGACTGCGCCTCGAAGCGTTTCGTGAACATGGCCTCGCGGGCCTGGCGCTTGGCGGCGGTGTCGGCCTTCGACTCGCTCTTGGAGCAGATCGCAAACATCTCGACTCCGAGCTTGTTCACCTCGGGGTTGGTCAACTGTCCGATCGGCACGCTATCGAGGACTTTGCGGGTCTCGGGCGTTATGTCGGCGGTGCTGCGGGTAAGCTGGTCGCGCACCGCAACGTCGCGCATCGTGCGCGCGAGCGGCAGGCCCTCGGCGCAATCCTTGAAGCGGGCGCGCAGCGCTTCCGCCTCCTTTTTGCGGGCCTCGAATACCGCCTCGCCGGAGCCGGGGGGCACCAGGAAGAGGATCGGCCGCAACGCATAGTCGTAGGCGGTCTTGTCCTGTTCGTCGGCCTGCTTCGCCTCGAGCGCGTTCATGACGTCCTTTTCCGGAACTTGCAGGCTCGACTGATAGCGCCCACGCACGAGATTCTGCCAGGCTTGGTCCGCGCGGATGCGCGAACGCAGCGTTGTCATGGCGATGCCGGAATGAGACAGCGTCTGGCTCAACTGATCGGCCGTCATCCGCATCCGGTTGGCCATGGTGCCAACGGCTTCATTGACCTCCGAATCCGGAATCTCGATGCCCCAGCGCTTGCCTTCCTTGACCTTGAGCTTTTCGTCGATCAGTTCGTCGAGCACTTCCTGGTGCGTCGGCGCCTTCTTGTTCGAGAGCGTGAGGAACTTGGAGCGCTGCTCGACGTCGTAGGCGGTGATCGGTTCGCCATTGACCATCACAACGACGTTCTGGGCGAGGGCTGGAGTTGCCGCGGCGCACAGCAGCGCGGCAAGGAATATTCTGCGGCAGGAAGCGAGGAGTTCAAGCTTGTCAATCATGGCCATGTCACTGCTTGGTCTTGGAGCGCCCCGATTGCCCCTGACCCGTCATCACGGATCGATGCGACTCATTTTACACCTGTCTGAGCATGCGATCACCAGGCAGGTTGCCGCTACTTGGTGTTGCTGAGCCCTGGAATTCCAAAACCGGTGCCGCTGACGCCCTGGCTGACCGTGTTCCCGCCGATCGTACGCAAGCTGATCTGGAACATGATCGTGTGATTGAGCTGGGTCGTCGAGTTGTAAGCATAGTCGGTAATGTAATTGAGCGCCAGGATCAGGCAATCGTCGATATAGCCGACGCCGATCTGGGTCTGACTGATCTTCTCGGCGCGCAGGTCATAGCGCGCGGCGCCCAGCAGCAGCCAGTTCGGGGAGAGGCTGAAGCGGCCGCTGCCGAGGATGCCCTCACGCCGGTCGGGATAGCCGAGCAAGGGCTGTGCTGCGTAGTTGCCGTACATGACCGTGGCGGTCCAACGGTCGAAGCTGGTGCTGCCTTCGAGTTCGGTGCGCTGCAGGGCGAAGTTGCCCTCGTCGAACCGGAAGCGCGACGTCAACATGAATGCCGAGATGGGCTGGAATGACATCCGCGCGACATAGTCCGAGCGGGCCGTATCGAGGCCGCTGTTGAGACCGGTATTGGTCGTTCCGCCGAGCGCGAAGGAGTTCTGCCCGAACAGCTGATAGGACTGCCCGAACAGGACATTGAAGAAACCGCCGCGGTTCGCCTGCGCGGTATATTGAACGCCGACATTGGCGCGGCCGCCGCCCTCGACCCGGTCCCACCCCGTGAACTTGTTGACCGCGAACAGGTTGCTGTCGTCGAAGATCAGGCTCTGCGCATCTTCATTGGGGAACTTGTTGATGCCGGTCTCGTTCGGCCGCAGGATGACCTGCGCGATCGGCTCGATCGTCTGCGTCCCCCACGGCTGCGTGTTGATGAAGGGGTAGTGGTACTCGAGGCCCGCCGTCGGCATTATGCGCGCCACCTCGCTGTCGCCGGGCTGCATGTAGTTGCCGACGCCGGGTTGGTTGCTGACGTTGACCGACGCGGCATCGGCCCGCAACGATACGAACGGCGTGAACATCTGACCCCATGGATCGACGATCGTGCGCTTCCAGCTCGTCTCGTTGGAGGCGCGCGTATAGGCGCCGGGGACGCCGCTCAGCAGGCAGTTGTTGATGTTGCGGATCGCAGGATCGGCAGTGGTGATCGTGCACAAGCCGCTGGTGAGCGCCGCTGCCGTGATCGGGTCGAAATTGGCATTCTCGCGGTTGAGGCTCGTGAGGTTGCTGCGCGTCCTGACCTCGCCGCCGAACACCGGCTGATCGAGCGTATAGTCGTGATCCAGTACCGGATGGACGATCGGAATTTGCGTCTGATGGTCCTGCGCGGTGAAGCCGTAGAAATAGAGGCTGCGGATATCGAAATAGCTGCGGTCGCCGCGACCGGTGAGGTAGGCCTGCGAGAGCGCGTAGTCTGGCGCGGTGGTCAGCGGCGTGATCTGCTGATAGAGCCGGTTGATCTTGTAGTCCGTGAAGAACGACTGGTCGGTCACCGCGGTGGCGTCCCAGCCCCAGACCCATTTGTCGCTCAGGGCGAACTGGCCGGTGCTCTGGATCGAGCCGCGGAAGTCGCGGTCGCCGGGGGTGTCGCCGTGATCCGGAAAATAGGAGCGGTCGAGCTGGAAGATTCCGGCCCCGCGGATCGTGTAGGAGCCGTCCATCAGCCGCTGACGGAACTCGCCCTGTACCAGCGGTCCTTGTTTCGAGGTGATGGTCGGGCTGATGGTGGCGTCGTAATTGGGCGCTAGCGCCCAATAGTACGGCGCGGTGACCGCGAAGCCGTAGATCGAGTTCGAGCCGAACGACGGCATCAGGAAGCCGGTCTTGCGCTTGGCGGTCGGGTCGGGGGTGGAGAAATAGGGGATGTACGCGAGCGGGACGCCGAAGAACTCGATCCGCGCGTCCTCGAAATACATCATCTTCTCGCCCTGATCGTGGATGATCCGGGCGGCCTTGACCTGCCATTTCGGCGGTTTCTTCGGATCGTCCTTGCAGGGCTCGCAGGCGGTGTAGACGCCGTTCTCGAAGACGGTGAAATTTCCGCTCGTGCGGTTGGCGCGATTGGCCGCGAAACGGGTTTCGTCGGGTCCGTCGAGCCTGCAGCGAGTCGACGAAGCCGTCGCGGAAGTCGTCGCTCAGATCGATGATGTCGCCGTAGGTGACTTTGCCGTCCGGCTCGGCCAGCCGGATATTGCCCTCGGCGTGCAGGCGCTTGGTCTTCTGGTCGTAGATGACCCGATCCGCCTCGAGCGTCGAGCCGCCATAGTAGATCTGCACATTGCCGACGGCGGAGACGCGCTCATTGCTGTAGTCGTAATTGATCTCGTCGGCGCGCACGAGCATCTGATCTTTGGTATTCTTGCCCTGCATCGCCTCCATGAGGCCACCGCCGGGCTGCACGGGCGGCTTCGGCCGCGCCGGGAAATTGATCATCTGGCGCTGCTGCGCGAGCGCCGGCGCGGCCGCCAGCAAGGCGCCCCAGGCGACTGAAGCAGCCAACAGCAGCCGCGCGCCGCTGCGCGCCCGCCGGCGCGGAAATCGCAGATCGAACGAGGCCGGGCGCGTCATCACCCGTCCTCCTGGATCAACAACGTGAGGACCCCGGTGAGGCCGCCGAGCAGCGCCGGCAACGCGGCGGCGGCGAGCGGCGGCATCAATTCGGCTTTGCTCAGGTCGCCCGTCACCTTGGTCAGCACATAAAGGAAGAAGCCGGCGCCGATGCCGGTGAGCACCATCTTCTGAACGCCGCCGAAGCGGAAGAAACGCAGGCTCACTGCCGCCGCCAGCAGGACCATGGCGGCGAGATAGAATGGTTGCGCCAGCAATTGGTAATATTGCAGCCGATAGCCGGTGGCGGACAGCCCGGCATTTTCGGAGATCTCGATGTAGGACGGGAGTTGCCAGAATGGCACCGTATCGGGGGTGGCAAAGCTGTCGCGGACCTGCGTCGGGGTCAGCGTGGTTCGCAGATTATAGGTCGAGCGCTCGACCGTCGGCATTGCATTGGCGAAAATCCGCGCCTCGTCCAGCCGCCAATAGCCGCTTTCGAGATTCGCGGTCTTTGCCTCGATGCGGTCGCGGAAGTGGCCGGCGTCGTCGAAGCGGAAGATCGTGACGCCGGCAAGCTGGACGCCTTGCTGGCTGCTGGTCTTGGCGTTGATGATGGCCTGGCCTTCGTCGCTGCGTTGGCGCACCCACGAACCGCCGGCTCCGGCCGCCTGCAACGCGGTGTCGCGGCTGAACAACTCGGCTTCGAGCTGCACCGATTGCTCACGCAGCGTCGCCGATATCGGGTTGTACAGCGCGGTCGCGACGACGCCGATGAGGAGCGCCAGGAGCACGGCCGGGCGGATGAATTGCCAGGCCGAAACGCCCGACGCCCGCGCGATCACCAGTTCGAGCCGGCGCGACAGGTTGAGGTAGCATGACATCGCCCCCACCAGCACCGCGAACGGCAGGATCTTTTCGGTGAGGAACGGCACCCGGTAAAACGTCACCCTGGCAATGAAGAACGTCGAGACGTCGATGTCGCCGGCGCGACGGAGCATCTCGATGAAATCGACCATCGCCACCAGCAGCATCGAGCCGCCGAACACGGCGATCACCATGCTGAGGAAGCGCAGGCCGAAATAGCGGTCGAGCGTCCCGGCGATCATGGCGTCGCCCCAGTCGCACTGGCGATCCGCCGCTCCCAGGCCTGACCGAGCGCGCTGATCGCGTTGGTCACAAATGCCGGTGGTTCAATGATCAGCCCGCGCGCGATTCCGATGCAGCCCAGCGCGGTTACGGCCACCAGCGCGATGTAAGGCACCAGCAGCAGCGCGGGTGTCTGCGCACCCCCGAGCGTTCCGAAGAAACCGAACCCCCGCAGCAGGGCGGCGGCGGCGACTGCACCGACGAGGGACATGTTGCGGCTCTGGCGCGTCGTGCGCGGCGCGCCGAGATAGGCGAAGGCGATGACCAGGAAGGCGAGCGGGTACAACGGCGCCGTGATCCGGTTATGCAGCTCGGCGCGGATCGAACCGCGCTGCTCGGGCGTGGCGGCGTCGGCGGGCGCCGGGTGCAGCAGTTCGGAGAGGTAACGCTCCTGCACGGAGTAGCGCGGCGCCGGTCCGGCCGTGAGGCGGGAGAGATCGAAGGCATAACTGTCGAACAGCACAATTGCGGGATCGTGCTGGCCGGCCTCCTGGCGCTGCACCGTGCCGGCATTGAGCACGAGGAAGGTTCCGCGCTCGTTCTTCAGGATATCGCCGTGTTCGGCGAGGATGGTGATGTGTTCCTTCGGGTCGCGCTGATCGTCGACCATGACGCCAAGAAGCTGACCACTGCGACTGCGCTCGCGAATGTGGAAGGTCAGCTTGGCATCCATCGTGGTGAAGCGGCCGGGCTGGATGACATTGCTGACGAAGTCGGTGCGCACCTCGGTCGCCCAGGAGCGCAGCAAATGCAGGCATTCAGGCGACACATAAAGGCTGATCGCCGCCACCAGCAGCGACACCAGGATGCCGACCGCGAGGAAAGGGCGGAAAATCCGCCAGGGCGGCATGCCCGCGGCGTTCATCACGATCAGCTCGGAATCGTTGCTGAGCTTGGTGAGCACGTGCGCGACCGCAATCATGAGCGCGATCGGCGCCATCAGCAGGATGAGAAGCGGGATGATGAGTGCCGTGATACCGATGAAGACCAGGATGGTCTGGCCCTGGCTGGTCATCAAATCGATATTGCGGAGCGCCTGCGTGATCCACATCAGCAGCGTAACGCTGATGAGCACCACCAGAAACGCACCCAAAGTCGTGCGGAAGATGTAACGCCCGATTGACCCCATCCGCGCGCGACGTCCCCGATCCCCGGTCAGCCATGATGATCGCGCCGGGCTTCCCCTCAGCCCGTTCTGGCGCGACCCAGACTTGACCGCCCTTTCCCCGTGCCTTGATCGCTCAACATAATGGCCTCCCCAAGGCAAAACCCATTGAGTATGCACAACAAAAGGTTAACCGCAGCGAGGCCAAGCCCTCCTCATTAAGGGGGAGTCAAGCGCTCGACAAGGCTGGTTGGGGGAGGCATGACAGTTTGTGTGCGACCGGGGCAGAACGGCCACAGCCAACCCCCGCGAAGGTCGGTTTGCACCCGGCCGGGCGGCGGGCCATAAGTCCCGTGGGCGGCATCAAGCCGACCCCCGCCCGATTCCCGTGATTTTGCACAAGGGACAAGTCGTCATGTCCGGAGCCTTGAAGCTCGATTTTGCTCCATTTGGCCGGCCGGCCAGCAATGTTCTGGTTGTGTTCTGCGAGGATGGTTTGAAATTCGGTGCGGCTGCCCGCAAGGTGCTGGAGCCGAGCGGCGGCCTGGTCGAACGCGCCGCCGCCGCCGACCGGTTCAAGGGCAAGAACGGTACGGTGCTCGACCTGGTCGCGCCGGCAGGCATCGAAGGTGTCTCGCGCCTTGTGGTTGTGGGGGTCGGCAAGGCGCGCGATCTCAAGTCGCAGGATTTCGTCAAGCTCGGCGGGATCGCCATGGGGCGAATTCCCGGTTCGGCGACGGAGGCGACCGTCATCGCCGACATCGCCGGTGAGAAGCCGGAGCGGGCGGCCGACATTGCGCTTGGCATGCGGCTGCGCGCCTACACGTTCGACCGCTACAAGACCAAGCGCAAGGAAGAGGAAGAGCGCCCGGCGGAAGTGAACGTCGCGATCGCCGTCAATGCCGTATCCGCGGTCCGCAAGGCCTACGTCGCGCGCGATGCCGTGGCCACCGGGGTGACGCTTGCCCGCGATCTCATCAACGAGCCGGCGAACGTACTCCATCCGGAGGAATTCGCACGCCGCACCGAAGCGCTCAAGGAGATCGGCGTCGCCGTCGAGGTGCTCGATGTTGCCGAGATGAAGAAGCTCGGCATGAACACGCTCCTGGGCGTCGGGCAGGGTTCCGAGCACGAGAGCCGCTGCGTCATCATGCGCTGGAACGGCGGCAAGCGCGACGCCGAGCCATTGGCCTTCATCGGCAAGGGTGTTTGTTTCGACACCGGCGGCATCTCGATCAAGCCCGCCGCCAACATGGAGGATATGAAGGGCGACATGGCGGGCGCGGCCTGCGTGGTCGGGCTCATGCACGCGCTCGCCGCGCGCAAGGCCAAGGTCAACGCCGTCGGCGCGATCGGCATCGTCGAGAACATGCCTGACGGCAAGGCCCAGAGGCCGGGCGACATCGTCAAGACCATGTCCGGACAGACGATCGAGATCATCAACACCGACGCCGAAGGCCGGCTCGTGCTCGCCGACGTGCTGCATTACGTCAAGGAGCGTTTCAAGCCGAAATTCATGATCGATCTCGCGACACTGACCGGCGCCATCATCATCGCGCTCGGCCACGAATATGCCGGCCTGTTCGCCAACGACGACCGGCTGGCGGAGCGGCTGCTGAAGGCCGGGCAGGCGACCGGCGAAAGGGTCTGGCGGATGCCGGTCGGGCCGGAGTTCGACAAGCTGATCGAGTCGAAATTCGCGGACATGAAGAACGTCGGCGGCCGCGCCGCGGGTTCCGCCACGGCGGCGCTGATCCTGTCGCGCTTCGTCGACAAGACGACGTGGGCGCATCTCGACATCGCCGGCACCGCGATGAGCTCGCCGCAAACCGACACCAACAAAAGCTGGGCATCCGGCTGGGGTGTGCGCCTGCTCGACCGCCTGGTGTCTGAGTATTACGAGAAGTAACGCCATCACGTCCAGTTTCTCAAGAGAAACGCGTCCAGTTTCTCAAGAGAAAATGGACGCCGTCACGCCGGCGTCGCCATGACCGAAATCTATTTCTACCATCTGCAGAACCAGCCGCTCGAACGGGTGCTGCCGGGCCTGCTCGAGCGCTCGCTCGAACGCGGCTGGCGCGTGGTGGTTCAGGCGGCGTCGGAGGAGCGGGTCGAGGCGCTCGACAACCATCTCTGGACTTATCGGGAGGACAGTTTCCTGCCGCACGGTACCTGGCGCGAGCATCAGGCTGCCGAGCAGCCGGTCCTGCTCACCGTTGACGAGACCAACCCGAACGGCGCCAACGTCCGCTTTCTCGTTGATGGCGCGCCGGTGCCGGTGGATGCCGCGGCCTACCAGCGCGTGGTGCTCTTGTTCAACGGCGATGATCCCGACGCGGTCGCGGCAGCGCGCGAGCGCTGGACCGAGGTCAAAGGCAGTGGATTCGACGCGACCTATTGGCAGCAGGACGAGCACGGCCGCTGGCAGCGCAAGGCCTGATCGGCCCTCTCGCCGGTTGCTCCGGGGGTGAAACTGGAGGAATATCCGGCCGCGGCCGGGTCAGGCCGCGTTAGCCGTAAGCGGGGCGCACGTCATGGCTTTGATCGCTGTCTACCTGGTGCTTATGATCGTCGGGGATTTCATCGCCTATCTGGTCGGATCGTTCGTCGAGCGCGAATGGCCGTCGGCAAGCCTGCCGGTATTTCTCGCCGTGTACTTTCTGATGCTGGGGGTGACCTGGGTGATCGCCGTGAAAGTGACCGCGCCGAAGGCGCCTCAGCCGGCCTAGCTTGGGCGTGCAGAGCGGACGTCTGGCGGCGCAGCCTTGCTGGGTGCCCGGACAGCGTCGCGCGAGGAGAGCCACATGAAACGACTGAGGTTTGCCTTTATCGCCCTGACCACTGTTGCTCTTCTGCCGAGTCTCGGAGCAGCGCGCCCATTCAACGATCCGCGCTCCGACCGGAACGAGGCAATTGATCAGGCGGCGGCCGCCGAGCCGCGCGACCCGGCCTGCTACGGCCTTGCGCTCGCCTCGACCGGTGGCGCAATGCCGCGCAACCCGCACACGCTCGCGGTACGCTGGATCGGTTTCTCGAATTTTGAGCTGGTCTATGACGGCCACATCATCCTGCTCGACGCCTATTATGACCGCGGCACCACCTTTCCGTCGCTCGGCATCAAGGCGGCCGACCTCAAGAAGGCAGACGCCATCCTGATCGGGCATGGCCATTTCGATCACATGGCGGATGCCGCTACCGTCGGCGCGCGCACCGAAGCAGTGGTCGTGGGCGCACCGGTGACAACGGAGAAGCTCGCCACCCAGCCGATCCCGCAGCAGCAGGTCAAGACCGTAACCGGCCGCGGCGGCGAGACTTTCAAGGTTGGCGGATTTACGATCGAGCCGATCCTCGGGCGGCATGGCCAACCTGACAAGCACATCACCGAGGTGATGGACCAGGCGCTGAGTGAACTGATGCCGGCACCGACCGCGGAACAGAAAGCGGAACGAGCGCAAATCCAATCGCGCGGCACCAGCGACCGGCGGGTGATCAACGAAGGGACCATCGCCTATCTCATCACGCTCGATGACGGCTTCCGCATCTACTACCGCGACAGCGGCGGGCACGTCACCGATTACGAGAAGGCGGCGATGCAAAGGGTCGGGCGTGTCGATCTCGGCTTGGTCGCGGTGGCGGCTGACTACATCAATCCGCCGATGGTGCAGCAGGCGCTCGAGCACATGCGCACCTACAAGCCGGACGTGATGATGCCGGCGCATCACGATGCGCCGCTCACCAGCGGCCATGTGGCACAGTGGCGCTCCACCGAGCCGCTGTTCCAGGCGATGAAGGACGAGAACCCGAACCTCGTCACGGTGTCGAAGGAATATCGCGAGCCGGTCTGCTTCAACACCGAGTTCAACGTTCAAAAGGCGAAATGAGGGAGCCGGAACGCGGGAGCGCCGGCCGGCCTGGACGGCAACCTTTCGTTAACCTGATCCGCCCCAACTTAGCCTAAATGGACTCGTTGAACGGGGCCGTAATGCGAGAGCAAAGTCCGGGCGGGGCGCGAGGTCGAACGCGGACGGAATCATGCAACGGTTCGATCACAAGCTGGCGGTGTTGCTTGTGGCGCTGACGCCGCTCGTGGGCGGCTGTTCCGATCTCGGGGTGCCCGGCGTGACCGTCACCCCGCCAAAGATTTCGCGGCCGGATTGGCTCACCTATACCGGCAACACACAGGAATTCTCGCTGCGCCCGGCCACCTCGGCTGACTTTGTCGGACCGCAGGGGGAGTGTCCTCCCGATTCGGCGCTCACTCCGTCGCCGGTGGATGAAGGCGGCCTTCCCCTGGTGCAAGGCGGGATCGCGCTGCAGATGACGGAGTGCGACGTCGTGCGGCGTGCCGGGGTCCCCGACAATATCCAGGTCGGCAGAAACGAGCGCGGCGAACGCGAGGCGGTGCTCACCTATGCCGGTGGACCGCGTCCGGGAATCTATCGCTTTGCCGCCGGCCGGCTGTACACGATCGAACGCGGTCCCGAACCGCCGCCGCCGCCATCCGCGACGAAGAAGGCGGCCAAGAAGCCCGCTCGCGGTTAACTGTTCAAGCCATTGCGGCTTCCATCGCGGCGCTCGCTTCGAGCCAGTCATCCTCGGCGCGTGCGAGCGCGCTCGCCGCGTCGGCGCGCGCTTTCGCCAGCGTCGCCGCTTTGGCCGGATCGCGGGTGAACAACGCGGGCGCGGCGAGTGCCGTGTCGAGCCGCGCGATCGCTTCGGTCAATCGCTTCACCGCGGCTTCAGCGTCGGTGATGCGCCGGCGCAGCGGCGCCAGCTCGACACGCTTTTCCGCTGCGGCGCGCCGCACCTCGGCACGACCCGCCCGCGGCGCTCCGCGGTCTTTCGCCGCGTCGGATCTACCCGCGCCGCCGTCCCCGAGCACGAACTTGCGGTAGTCCTCGAGGTCGCCGTCGAACGGCGCGACGCCTCCGTTCGATACCAGCCACAAACGGTCTGCGCAGGCCTCGATCAGATAGCGGTCGTGCGAGACCAGGATCACTGCGCCGGGATAGTCATTGATCGCCGTGATCAGGGCGGCGCGGCTGTCGATGTCGAGATGGTTGGTCGGCTCGTCGAGGATGACCAGATGCGGCCCGCTGAAGGTGGCGAGCCCGAGCAGAAGCCGCGACTTCTCGCCGCCCGAGAGCTGGCCCGTCGGGGTGTCGGCCATGGCCTCCGGAAAACCGATCGCGCCCGCGCGCGCGCGCACCTTCGGCTCGGTCGCGTCCGGCATCAGCGCGCGCAGATGGTCATACGCACTCTCGCGTGGGTCGAGCTCGTCGAGCTGATGCTGGGCGAAATAGCCGATGCCGAGCTTGTCCGCGCGCGTGATGCGGCCGGACATGGGCGCGAGCCGCGCCGAGAGCAGTTTCACCAGCGTCGATTTGCCGTTGCCGTTGGCGCCGAGCAGAGCGATGCGATCATCATCGTCAATACGCAAGGTAAGGCGGCGCAGCACCGGCTTGCCCGGCTCATAGCCGACTGAAACATCGTCGGCCGCAATGATCGGCGGCGACAGCGGCTTCGCCGGCGGCGGGATCACGATCGGGCGCACATCATCGGATATCAGCGCCGAAACCGGTTCGAGCTTTGCGAGCAGCTTCAGCCGCGACTGCGCCTGCCGCGCTTTGGTGGCCTTGGCGCGGAAGCGATCGACAAACGCTTGCAGGTGCTTGCGCTGCAACTCCTGCTTCTTCGCGAACTTAAGGTCGAGCGCCTGACGCTCGCGGCGCTGCCGTTCGAACGCGGTGTAGCCGCCGCGATAGAGCGAAAGCTTCTTGCCTTCGAGATACAGGATCCAGTCGACCGCGTTGTCGAGCAGGTCGCGATCATGGCTGATGACGATCACCGTGCGCGGATAGCGCGCGATGTGCTCTTCCAGCCAGAGCGTGCCTTCGAGGTCGAGGTAGTTGGTCGGCTCGTCGAGCAGCAGCAGGTCGGGCTGGGCAAACAGCGTCGCCGCGAGTGCGACCCGCATACGCCAGCCGCCGGAGAATTCCGCACAGGGCCGCTGCTGGTCGTCGTGCGAAAAGCCGAGGCCGGCGAGGATTTCGGCCGCGCGGGCGGGCGCGGAATGCGCGCCGATATCAGCAAGCCGCGTCTGGATCTCGGCAATACGGTGCGGATCGCCGGCGGTCTCCGCCTCGGCGAGGAGACGGGTGCGCTCCTCGTCGGCCTTCAGCACGACCTCGAGGAGACTCTCCGGCCCGTCCGGCGCCTCCTGCGCCAGGCGGCCGATGCGGCTGCGCGGCGGGATTTCAATCGAGCCATGCTCAGGGGCGACGTCGCCCGCAATCGCACGGAACAGCGTGGTCTTGCCGGTGCCATTGCGCCCGGCGAGCCCAACGCGTGCGCCGTCCGGAATGTGCGCCGAAGCGCCGTCAAGCAGGAGCCGTCCCGCAATCCGCAGCGAAATATCGTCGAGCACAAGCATGCGCGTGTTTTTGGCGAGCCGGCGGGCGGAGCGCAATGGTCTTGTCGTTCTGCCGGCGGGAAACATATCCCGCTTGCATCAAAATTGACCCGCTCGCTTTGCCTTGGTTGAATCCCCGCGGCTTCTCCAACATATCCCGGAGGTCGTCATGGGCCTTTTTCGCGTCATCGGTCGCGCGCCAGCCGCCGTCATTCTCGCCGCCGCGCTCATGGCGCTCCTGACGGCTTCACCAGCAGGCGCACAAAGCCTCGAACGCGCCTACCGCATCATCGCCGGCAAGAAATTTGTCGATCTCACTCATGCCTTCGGGCCGGACACCCCGGTTTGGTCCGGGTTCGGCCAGGCGAAAACGAGGCCCGCGACCGATCCGAAGACGCACGAGCCCTATACGATCGCCAAGGATGGATTCCACACCACCGTCTACGAGATGGTCGGGCAATACGGCACCCACGTCGATCCGCCGGCGCATTTCGCCGAGAACGGGATCACCATGGACCAGATCCCGCTGAAGCAGATGATCCTGCCGCTGGTCGTGTTCGATGCGACGCCGTTCCTTGCCAAGGACCCCGACCACGCCTTCTCGCCCGCCGACCTGCGCGCCTGGGAGCGGCGGCATGGGCGCGTGCCGAAGGGAAGCTTCGCGGCGCTGCGGACCGACCTGTCGAAGGATTGGGACAATCCCGAAAAGTTCAAGCGCAGCCCGTTCCCGGCCTGGTCGCTCGCCACCATCAAGTATCTGGTCGAGCAGCGGGGCGTCGCGGCGATCGGCCATGAATCCCTCGACACCGATACGACCGACAAGATGGAAGCGGAGACGTACATCCTGCAGAAGGGCCGCTATCAAATCGAGGTGATGGCCAATCTCGATCAGGTGCCCGCTACCGGCGCGCTCATCGTCGCCACCTGGCCCAAAGTCAAGAACGGCTTGGGGTTCCCTGCACGCGCCTTTGCGATTCTGCCCTGACGGGCGTTCGTTCGAGCTGCCGCTGCGGCACAAGCTGCGGCACAGGGGATTGCAACGTCAGCGGTGTCCGGGACCAAAATTACGATGGAACGCCTGACGCCGTTCCAGCCCCCAGCCCAAGGAGATAGAGCAAGGCTACGATTACGACCGTCCACAAACTGTTGCGCGGCAACTGGTCGAAAAGGCCGGAATCAACGTCGAGAACCTCCTCGATCTGCTCATCCGCAATGCGTCGGCCGAGCTCACCACCTATTATTACTATACGATCCTGCGCGCGAACCTGATCGGCATGGAAGGCGAGGGCCTCAAGAACATCGCGGAGGACGCCCGCATCGAGGACCGCAATCACTTCGAGGCGCTGGTCCCGCGCATCTATGAGCTCGGCGGCAAGCTGCCGCAGAGCATGGTCGACTTCCACAACATTTCAGCCTGCCCGCCGGCGCACCTGCCGGAGAACCTGACCGACATGAAGGCGATGCTGAACGTGCTCCTGCAGGCCGAGCAGTGCGCGGTGCGCGGCTATACGGCGATCTGCGACCTGACCTTCGGCAAGGATCACCGCACCTACGATCTCGCACTCGCCATCTTGCATGAGGAGATCGAGCACGAGGCGTGGTTCTCCGAATTCCTCGGCAACGGTCCGAGCGGTCACTACAGCCGGGAAGGGCGTCCGAATTCGCCGTACGTCGGTAAATTCCTCAACGCCGGCCAGTAGGCGCGGACAGACAGACCCGCGGCACGTCCCGCCCGTTCGAACGCCACGCGCGCTCGACGAAAAAGCCCCGGTTCGCGCTGCGACCGGGGCTTTTCTCCGTCGCCTGACGGACCGGTGCGAGCACCGGTGGAAAGGGGATCAATTGCAGACGTTCACGAGGATGCGCCGATAGGTGTGGGGGGCGACCTTGACCAACTGCGACTGCAGGCAGCTGTAGCCGGGGTCCACGACAGTGATGCCGAAGCCGCCGCGGAAGCCGCCGAAGTGTCCACCCCAGTGGCCGCCACCCATGTGGATGCCGTGCGCGGAAGCGGAGGTGGTCGGGACCAGCGCTGCGGCGCCGACAACGGCGGTGGCGGCGAGGGCGAAGAGGGTCTTGCGGATCATCGTAGCTCTCCTGGTTTTGCGGGGGATGCGCGGTTCGCATCCTCTGCGCCTTCAGTCGGTTCCATTTGCCGCGAGGTTCAGGTCGTGCATGCCAAAGTTTGGCGGAAAATCTTTTGAACCGGATCGCCCTTCGAGCAACGCCGGGCATCATTCACCAACCGTTCATCGGCGGCTGAAAACCGCGGGTCCGGAGGCGACTTGCCGCCCAGCCAAGCGCCCGCTATAAGCCGCCGCAATCCATTCCCAGCAATCCTTCAGTTGAACGGACTATCAGATGGCGGTCGAGCGTACCTTTTCGATCATCAAACCGGACGCAACGGCGCGAAATCTCACCGGCGCGATCAATGCGATGATCGAGCAGGCGGGGTTGCGCGTCATCGCGCAACGGCGCGTACGCATCACCCGCGAGCAGGCGGAGACCTTCTACGCAGTGCACAGCGCGCGGCCGTTCTTCGGCGAGCTGGTCGATTTCATGATCTCGGGGCCAGTGGTGGTGCAGGTGCTCGAGGGCGAGAACGCGATCGCAAAATACCGCGACATCATGGGCGCGACCGACCCTTCGAAGGCCGCGGCCAGCACCATCCGCAAGGTCCATGCCCAGTCGATCGGTGAGAATTCGGTGCACGGTTCGGACGCGCCCGACACGGCCTCGAAGGAGATCGCGCAGTTCTTCTCCGGCAACGACATCGTCGGCTGAATGCGCGAGCGTTGGCGCCGCGGTAATTTCGAAGCTGGTCAACCTCCGGGTCCCGGCTGTAAGCTGAACGTAAGGAGGCGGCGGGACACCACCGCCAACCGCCTGCGGCAGGTAAGCCCGCAGCAAGCCGGCAGAAAGCCGACAAAGAGGGGGAGCACGTGGATCAGCTCATGACCGAAATGATGCAGCCGACGTTCTGGCTCTCGGTGCTGCAGATCATCTGGATCAATATCCTGCTGTCGGGCGACAACGCGGTCGTGATTGCGCTGGCCTGCCGCGGGCTGCCGCCGCGGGAACGGATGTGGGGCATGGTGATCGGCGCCGGCGTGGCCTCGATTCTGCTCATCGTCTTCACCGGCGCGATCTCGGTGCTGATGACGCTGCCTTATCTCAAGATGATCAGCGCGATGGCCCTGATCTGGATTGCGATCAAGCTGCTGGCGCCGCAGGCGCACGACGCGGAGGACACGCCGGAGGCGGTCCAGGATTTGTGGCGCGCGGTCAGGATCGTCGTCGTCGCCGACATCATCATGAGCCTGGACAACGTCATCGCGGTCGCGGCCGTCGCCAAGGGCCACTACGTGCTTCTCACCATCGGGCTTGCCATCAGCATCCCGATGGTAATTGCGGGGAGCGCGATCATCCTCGCGCTGCTGGAGCGATTTCCGGTCCTGGTCTGGGGCGGCGCGGCGGTGCTCGGCTGGGTTGCGGGCGATATCTTCTCCAGCGATGCAGTCGTACTGGGTTTCTTCAGCCAGTTCGATGAGTCTCAGGTGGAGATCGCGGCCAAAATTCTCGGCGCGATCATCGTGGTCGTCTCGGGCATCATGTGGCGGCGCTCGCACCGCGCGGCCGCCAATGAAATCTAGGCTTGCACAGTCTTATGCCGGCCATCCACGGCTGCCCGGTCGTACATGCAGGATCTGAAAGGGTGGGGCCCCAGGCAAGCCCGGCTATGACGATCAGTTTTCGCCACTATAGTACCAAGTGCCGTGCGCTTCGTCCGAGGCCGCTGGTATTTCGCTGACTAACGCCTTGAATTTTGCGGCAATTGATCGCGTGGCAAACAACCGCGTGACAACGGACCACCTTTGTCACGCCCGCTCGCGCGTTGATGATCAGAGTCACGATCTTTATTCCGGAGCGGGCAGTGGTCACTTCGATCCAACGAGTCTCGGTAAAACGAGTCCTCGAGGCGTGGTCCGCCTTGCTGGGCATCTGGGGTTCTTCCTACCTCGCGTTCCTTGACGAGCTGAGCGTCGAGCTCGCGGAATTTTCTGAAACCATGCAGTGGCCGTTCCTCATCATCGGCGCCATGGGTACCGGCAGCGCGCTCTTCAGTTCCTGGAAGGTGAGCCGGCAGCGCGAATGGCGACGGGCGCACGGGCTGCTGGGCGGCTCGCCGATGGCTGCGCAAGCCTGCGTGCGGCACCGATAGTTCTGACGTGCGGAGCGATCTGCGGATTGACCTGTCGATCGACCTGCGGAGTGATCCGCGGATCTGGCCGAAAATGGACTGTTGGGCAACGCAATGACCGGCATCTTGGATGGCTTCGCCGCTTACGCGCAGCCACATTTCTGGCTATCGGTCCTCGAGATCATCTGGATCAACGTTCTCCTGTCCGGCGACAATGCGATCGTCATCGCGCTCGCTTGCCGCAACCTGCCGCGGAAGCAGCGGTTCGCCGGCGTCGTGCTCGGCACCGCCGTCGCGCTGGCGTTGCGGCTGATCTTTGCGAGCGTCGTCACGCAGCTCATGGTACTGCCCTACGTCAAGATCGTCGGTGGATTGGCGCTGCTCTGGATCGCCGTGAAGCTGCTGGTCCCCGATGAGGATCCCGCGGCCGAACAAAGTCCGAGCGACGGCCTGTGGCGCGCGGTAAAGCTGATCGCTGTCGCCGATGTCGTGATGAGCCTCGACAATGTCATCGCGGTTGCCGGCGCCGCCAACGGCAATTACGCGCTGCTGGTCTTCGGTCTTGGGATCAGCGTACCGGCTGTTGTCGCCGGCGCAGCCGTGCTGATGGCGATCCTGGAATATTTTCCGCTCATCGTCTGGGCCGGCGCGGCGCTGCTCGGCTGGATCGCAGGCGACGTCATAGCGACGGACCCTGCCGTGACCGAAAATTCCGACACGATCGGGCAGGTCACCCTCGATCGGATCCGGCTGGCGCTGTCCATGAGCGGGTCGATCGGTACAGTGGTCAGTGGATTCCTCTGGCGGCGACGACGCAAGGCCGAGCAGGCGTAGGCAGGGTCAAGGTGGCGTTCCGACTCCCGCCACCGCCCTTCGAGTAATTGCCCAGAAACTCGAACCGGTCATACAGCGAACATCAGAACCGCCGTGATAGTGACCTTAGATTGCCTTTTTTAGGCCGTAATTTACCCATCTCTCTTACGATAATCGGATTTTGGCCGTTCCGGCCGTTGCGTGCCGAGAGGCCGTCTTCGCATCGGATCTCTCCAAAAGCCGAGTTACTTGATGCGGACACGGTTCGCAGCAATGCGACCGCGTGTAACTGTTGGCTAACTTGCAGGAGATCGACGATGCAAAAGGGCACCGTCAAATGGTTCAATCCCACTAAAGGCTATGGATTCATCAAGCCTTCGTCCGGCGACAAGGATGTCTTCGTCCATATTTCGGCGGTCGAGCGCGCTGGCCTCAGCACTCTTAACGAAGGTCAGACGGTCGAATACGAGCTCGTGAGCAATCGCGGCAAGACCTCGGCTGAGAATCTCAAGGTGACATGACAATCTCGCGACGGCCGATGGCGCCGTCCACGAGTTTTTGCGCTTAGCCCCCGGCCTTGTGCCGGGGTTTTTCTTTGCCTTCACGCCGCCGCTTTGCAGCCCGCGATCTCGCCCAGCTCCGGATAGAAGCGGGCGGCCATCCGGCTCACGTAACGCTTGAGATTGTCGTGCTTCTCCGCCGCGGTACGGATCGGCGTATCGAAGACCGGGCAGAGCGTGCCTGCGACGAAAGCGAAGATCGTCGCGTCGACGCCGGTAGGCTCCATGCCCATGAAATACGGCTTCTGCCCGAGATAGTCGGCGATGGCGTCGATGGTGCGCGTGCCGAGCGCAGCGATCTCGGTGCGCGAATGCCGGCCGGTGCCCTGGGACCATAGCGACCTGCGGACCTGCCGCCGGATCATCCGCACCACCACCGGACGCACGATCGCGGGCACCTTCTGGAAGAATTTCCGCGGCCCCTTGGCGAAATTCGCCTCGTCGCTCCAGCGCGCGTGCATCATCGTCCAGTAAAACTGATCCTCCGCCATCTTCTCGAACGCCCAGGCGACAGCGCGCTGCTTAGGACTGAGACCACGGTCGAAGTCGATCCCGTGCTGGCTCTCCAGGTACCAGCGGATGAAGGTCGAATCCGAGATGATGGCGCCGTGGTCGTCGATGTAGGGCAGCTTGCCCTTGGGCGCCTTGCGAAACCCCTCCGTATCGTTGCGATAGGCGAGGCCGGACATCTTGAGCAGTATCTCGGTTTTCGTCACGAACGGGCTCGGATCGGGCAGGCCGAATTCGGGCCCGAAGCTGTACAGGGTGATCATGGGACGTCCCTCGGTGGACAATCGACGATTGCAGAACGGAAGCGCCGATTCAATCCTGCGGAACGATCAGCGCGTCCTCTCCGGGTACTGCTCCGTCGATCACGCAGCGCCGGCCCACGATGCGAACGCGCCCCTGCGCCAATAGTTTCAGCGCCTGCGGATATATGCGGTGCTCGACCGCGAGCACGCGCGCGGCGAGCGCCCCGGCGGTGTCGTCATCGCGCACGGGGACGGCGCCCTGCACGATCGCCGGCCCCGAATCCATTTCCGGCACGACGAAATGCACGGTTGCGCCATGGATGCGCACGCCGGCTTCGAGCGCCCGCTCGTGCGTGTGCAGGCCCTTGAACGCCGGCAGCAGCGCCGGGTGGATGTTGATCATGCGTCCCTGCCACTGCCCGACGAACCAGGGCGTCAGCAGCCGCAGGAAGCCGGCGAGGCAGACGAGCTCGATTCGAGCCGCCTCCAGCGCGGCCTGCATGGCGCGCTCGAAAGCCTCGCGATCCGTGCCGTAGCGGGTGTGATCGATGATGCGCGTCGCAATTCCGGCGGCCTGCGCGAGCGGTAGGCCGGGCGCACCCGGGACGTTCGACACAACGAGCGCGATCTCGGCCGGATACGACGCGTCTTTCGCCGCCTCGATCAGCGCCGCCATGTTCGAGCCGCGGCCGGAAATCAGGACGGCGACGCGCGTTCTCGCCATCGGCTCACCAGGACAGCGCGAGGTGCCCGGAATAGGCGACGCGCGGCGCATCGGCCGCGACCGGTACGATTTCGCCTAGGCGCACCACGTTTTCGCCCGCGCCCGCGAGCACGTCGGCGACCGCTTCGTCGCGGCCTGCCTCGACCACCGCCACCATTCCGATCCCGCAATTGAAGGTGCGCAGCATCTCCGGCTCGGCGATCCCGCCGGTGGCGGCGAGCCAGCGGAACACCGGCGACACCGGCACGTTCGCCAGATCGACGCGGGCGCCAAAACCCTTTGGCAGCACCCGCGGGATGTTATCGGGAAATCCGCCGCCGGTGATATGCGCGAGCGCCTTGATCGCCTTGGTCTCGCGCATCGCCGCGAGGCACGATTTCACATAGATGCGGGTCGGCGTCAGCAGCGCCTCGCCAAGTGAGTGCGCCGCATCGAAGGGGGCGCGCGCGTCGAGGCCGAGCCCGCTCGCCTCCACGACCTTGCGCACCAGCGAAAACCCGTTCGAATGCAGGCCCGACGACAACAGGCCGATGAGCACGTCGCCGGCCTTCAGGTCCACGCGGGGCAGCAGGTCGCCGCGCTCCGCCGCGCCGACGGCGAAGCCGGCAAGGTCATAGTCGCCGTCCTGATAGAGGCCCGGCATCTCGGCGGTCTCGCCGCCGATCAGCGCACAGCCGGCCTCGCGGCAGCCGGCGGCGACGCCCTTCACGACTTCCGCGCCGACCTCCGGCGCGAGCTTGCCACAGGCGAAATAATCCAGGAAGAAGAGCGGCTCGGCGCCCTGCACAACGAGATCGTTCACCGACATGGCGACGAGATCGATCCCGATCGTGTCGTGGCGGCCGCTCTCGATCGCGATCTTGACCTTGGTGCCGACGCCGTCGGTGCCGGCGACCAGCACCGGATCGGAAAAGCCGGCGCGCTTGAGATCGAACAGCCCGCCGAAACCGCCGATCTCGGCGTCCGCTCCCGGCCGCGCGGTAGCGCGCACCAGCGGCTTGATCAACTCCACCATGCGGTTGCCGGCGTCGATGTCGACGCCGGCCTCGGCATAGGTGAGGCCATTCCTGCGCAGTGCCATGATCGGTTCCAGATTGTCGCGGTTTCGGTACTTGGGAATCGTCGCGTGTGCAATGGCTCGATCGCCGCTATACTCAAAGGCGGAGTGCGTCGGCCGGGCGAACGGCGGGCGCGGATGGGCCGGGGCGTCGAATTTTGAGTATTCCTAATCTCATTACGCTTGCGCGTATTCTCATGGTCCCCGTGCTGGTCTGGGCCATCACTGCGGGAGAAATGCGGATCGCGTTTCTGCTGTTCCTGGTGGCCGGGCTGAGCGATCTCATCGACGGCTTTCTCGCCAAGCGCTTCGGCATGGCGACCGCGCTCGGGGCCTATCTCGATCCGCTTGCCGACAAGGCGATGATCGTCTCGATCTATGTCGCGCTCGGCATCGCCGACGAGATTCCGCGCTGGCTCGTCATCCTCGTGGTCTGGCGCGATATCATGATCGTGGGGGCGGTGATATTGTCGTGGCTGGTGGGGAAGCCGGTGCCGCTCAAGCCGCTGCTGATTTCCAAGCTCAACACAGTCGCCCAGATCGTGCTGGCGCTGCTGGTGCTCGCGACGCTGGCCTTCGAGGTCGAGGCGCACGCGCTGCTGGTCGTGGCGCAGGCGCTGGTTGCCAGCTTGACCTTGTTGTCCATCGGCTTTTATCTCGCCGAGTGGGTGCGTCACATGAATGCGACGGAGGCTGGACATTGACCGATCAGGCTCAACTTCCCGTCGCCGGCAGCGACGCCTATGTCCCGATCTCGGTCGGCCGCCAGCTCCGCTTCTGGGTGATCGCGTTCCTGGTGCTGGGGTTCCTGCTGTGGCTGCTGAGCGACGTGCTGCTGCCCTTCGTCCTGGGCGGCGCACTGGCTTATCTGCAGACGCCGCTGGCGGATCGGCTCGAGCGCCATGGGATCAACCGCTCCGTCGGTGCGCTGCTGATTGTCGGGATCGTCATCCTGGCGATCATCGTCGTGGCGCTGCTGGTCGTTCCGATATTGCTGCAACAGCTTGCGGGGCTGGTGGACAATCTTCCGACCTACATCGCGCGCGCGCAAAGCTACTTGTCCGACCCGAGCCGCCCGTGGTTGACCCAGATCATCGGCACGCCGGATACCAGCAAATCGATCTTCGACATGGTCAAGGAAGGCGCCGGCGGAATGTCGGTATTCCTGCATTCGGTCTACGCCGGCGGCCGGGCGCTGGCGTCCTTCATCTCGGTGCTGATCGTGATGCCGGTCGTTGCCTATTACCTGATCGTCGATTGGCATGGCATGGTCGACATCGTCGATAGCTGGGTGCCGATCCATCTCCGGCCGAGCGTGCGCGAGATCGCCCGCGATATAAATACTGCCATCGCCGGCTTCCTGCATGGGCAGACCGCCGTCTGCCTGATCCTCGGCTCGTATTACGCGCTCGCGCTGTCGCTGGTCGGCCTCAATTACGGGCTCTTGATCGGCGTGATCTCCGGCATCATCACCTTCGTACCCTATATCGGGTCCATGACCGGGTTCGTGATCGGCGTGAGCGTCGCGATCGCGCAGTTCTGGCCAGACTGGAAATGGATCCTGGTGGTGGTCGGCATCTTCCTGTTCGGCCAGTTCACTGAAGGCAACATCCTCGCACCCAAGATGGTCGGCGAAAATGTCGGCCTGCATCCGGTGTGGGTGATCTTCGCGATGTTCGCGTTCGGCTACCTGTTCGGTTTCGTTGGGCTGCTGATCGCGGTGCCGCTCGCCGCCGCGATCGGCGTGCTGTTCCGGGTCGGGCTGCGCCGCTACCTCGCGAGCCCGGTCTATACCGGCGGGCGGCCGGTTTGAGCGCCGTGGTGATGGCGACCGCCGCTCCGCGTCAGCTCGCGCTGGCGCTCGCTCACAGCGAAAGTTTCGCCCGCGAGGATTTTTTGAGCGGGCCGTCCAATGCCGCCGCGCTGAAGCTGATCCAGAGCTTTCCCGACTGGCCCGCCCGCACCGTGGCGCTGATCGGTCCGGAAGGTTCGGGCAAGAGCCACCTCGCGGCGATCTGGGCAGCCGATGCCGGAGCGCGCTTCCTCGCGGCGCGCGCCTTGACGGCCGAGAGCCTGCCGGCGGCATTCGCAACCGGTGCGCTGGTGGTCGAGGATGTCTCCGGGCACGGTTGCGACGAGCGCGCGCTGTTCCATCTGCTCAATCTCGCGCGCGAAGAGGACGCGTTCGTGCTGCTCACGGCGCGCTCGGCGCCGGCCGGCTGGAAGGTCGCCTTGCGCGATCTCGCCTCCCGCCTCAAGGCGCTGCCGGTGGTGACGCTGGCGCCGCCCGACGACGAACTGTTGCGCGCGGTGCTGATCAAGCTGTTCGCCGACCGACAGGCCAAAGTCGACGAGGGCCTCGTGGCCTTCGTCGCGAACCGGATCGAACGCTCGTTCGCGGCGGCGCGCGTTGTGGTCGAGCGGCTCGATCACGAGGCCATGCGCCAGCAGCGCCCGTTAACCAGAGCGCTTGCGGCGGAACTCCTGCGTTCCGGGGAACCTTGACGACAGCCGATGGGTTGCGGCTCATGTCATTGCACCGTCATGATGCGCGGTGATCATCGCCGGAATAGAGGCCGAGGGCCATGGCAGATCGCGCACAAGCTTCTGTTTTAGTAGAGGAACTTCCGCCACCCCCGACGCCGGAGGCAGTCCCTCGCGCGCCCGAATCAGACCTCGCCGCGAGCCCCGAGCGCTTCATCAATCGGGAACTGTCCTGGCTGCATTTCAACCGGCGCGTGCTGGAAGAGGCCGAGGACGCCAACCATCCAGTTCTGGAGCGGGTCCGCTTCCTCTCAATCTGCGCCAATAATCTCGACGAATTCTTCATGGTCCGCGTCGCCGGCCTCAAGGCTCAACTGCGCGCTGGCATCAACACCCGCAGCCCGGACGGCCTCACCCCCGCCGAGCAGCTTGTCCGCATCGCCGAAGCAGTCACCCGGCTCGCGAGCGATCAGCAGGCGCGTTGGCGCGAACTGCGGCTCGAACTGGCGCAGAGCAGCATCGTCCTGGTCGAAAGCCCGGAGGTGACCAAGAAGGAGAAGGCCTGGCTCGAGGATTATTTCCTGCGCCAGGTGTTTCCGCTCCTCACCCCCCTTGCGGTCGACCCGGCGCATCCGTTCCCGTTCATCGCCAATCTCGGCTTCACCATCGCGCTGCAGCTCGCGCGCACCAGCGACGGCAAGCCGATGAATGCGCTGATCCGCATGCCGCCGCGGATTGAACGCTTCATCCGGCTGCCGAGCGAGGGCGCGCCCGCCGCGCGCCTGATCACGATCGAGCAGGCAACCGGGCTGTTCATCGGCAAGCTGTTTCCCGGCTACGCCGTGAAAGGGCAGGGCGCCTTCCGCGTCATCCGCAACTCCGAAGTTGAAATCGAGGAAGAGGCCGAAGACCTCGTCCTCCTGTTCGAAACCGCCCTCAAGCGCCGCCGGCGCGGGTCGGTGATCCGGCTCGACATCGATGCCGCGATGCCCGTGGAACTGCGCCGGTTCGTCGCGCGCGCGCTCGCTGTCAGCGACGACGAGATCTTCCTCGTCGACGGGGTGCTCGCACTCAACGAGCTTTCCCAGCTCACCAGCGTCGATCGGCCCGACCTCGAATTCGTGCCCTACACGCCGCGCCATCCCGAGCGTCTGCGCGACAACGGCGGCGACTGCTTCGCCACGGTCCGGCAGAAGGATCTCATCGTCCACCACCCTTATGAATCGTTCGACGTGGTGGTGCAGTTCCTGCAGCAGGCGGCGCGCGACCCCGACGTGGTCGCGATCAAGCAGACGCTCTATCGCACCTCTGCGGAGTCTCCGATCGTGCGGGCGCTGGTGGAAGCGGCTGAGGCCGGCAAGTCGGTGACCGCGCTGGTCGAGCTCAAGGCGCGCTTCGACGAGGAGGCCAACATCCGCTGGTCGCGCGCGCTTGAACGCGCCGGCGCGCAGGTGGTCTACGGGTTCATCGAGCTCAAGACCCACGCCAAGCTGTCGCTGGTGGTGCGGCGCGAGGGCGGAGCATTGACGACCTACGTCCATGTCGGCACCGGCAACTATCACCCGCTTACCGCGCGCATCTACACCGACCTTTCGTTCTTCACCTCCGATCCGGTGATCGCCCGCGATGTGGCGCGCATCTTCAACTACATCACCGGCTACGCCGAGCCGGCCGAGCTCGAGCGGATGGCGGTGTCGCCGCTCACGCTGCGCCGCCGCATCGTCCAGCACATCGCCGAGGAGATCGCCCACGCCAAGGCGGGCAAGCCGGCGGCGATCTGGATGAAGGACAATGCGCTGGTCGACCCCGAGATCATCGACATGTTATACGCCGCCTCGCAGGCCGGCGTGCAGGTCGACCTGGTGGTGCGCGGCATCTGCTGCCTGCGCCCCGGCCTTTCGGGCCTGTCCGAGAACATCAAGGTGAAATCGATCGTCGGCCGTTTCCTCGAGCACAGCCGAATTTATTGCTTCGGCGCCGGCTACGGCCTCCCGCACGCGAAGGCCGCGGTCTACATATCATCGGCCGACATGATGCCGCGCAATCTCGACCGTCGCGTCGAGGTGCTTTGCCCGATCCTCAACCCCACCGTGCACGAGCAGGTGCTCGATCAGATCATGGTCGCAAACCTCAAGGACAATGAACAGAGCTGGAAACTTTTGCCCGACGGCACTTCGAATCGCATTAAACTGGCGGAGGGCGAGGAACCCTTCAACGCCCACAAGTATTTCATGACAAATCCGAGCCTGTCGGGTCGTGGCAAATCGCTCAAAAACTCCCCGCCGCGTCGCCTTATACGCCGCCTTGAGCGCAGTTAAGCGGCGTCGCCCCGCCATGCTCCACGCGCAAGGCCGCCTCGATTACGGGCCGGCGATCGGCGTGATCGACATCGGTTCGAACTCGGTGCGGCTCGTGATCTACGAGGGCCTCACGCGCAGCCCGACCCCGATCTTCAACGAGAAGGTGCTCGCCGGCCTCGGCCGCGAGGTGCAGTCGACCCAACTCCTCGCCGCCGACGCCGTGGAAAAAGCGCTGTCCGCGCTTATTCGCTTCCGCGCGCTGTGTGACCGAATGGAGGTCGGCACGCTCATCGGCATCGCCACCGCGGCCTGCCGCGACGCCAAGAACGGCCCCGAGTTCATCGCCAAGGCCGAGCGCATTTGCGGCATCAGGATCGAAGTGATCTCCGGCAAGCGCGAGGCGGAACTCGCCGCGCTCGGCGTGGTCTCGGGCTTCCACCGCCCGGACGGGATCGCGGGCGACCTCGGCGGCGGCTCGCTCGAGCTGACCGACATTCACGGCCATCGCCTGAGCACCGGCATCACGCTCCCGCTCGGCGGCCTGGCGCTGCAGGACATTTCCGCGCGCTCGATCAAGAAAGCGGAGAAGGTGGTGAAGAAGGCGCTTGGCGGCGCCAAGCTACTCAAGGCCGGCCACGGTCGCACCTTCTACGCGATCGGCGGTACCTGGCGTGCGCTGGCGCGGCTGCACATGTGGCAGACCGGCTATCCGCTGCACGTGATGCAGGGTTACGTGCTGCCGGCGCGGGAGGCCTACGATTTTTCGAGCCTCGTGCACCGGGTGAACGCGGAGACGCTATCGGAAATCCAGGTGGTCGCCGATGCACGGCGGCCGCTGCTCTCCTACGCCGCGCTAGTGATGGAGAACCTGGTCCGCATCGCCAAGCCGAAACAGGTCGTGTTCTCCGCGCTCGGCGTGCGCGAGGGACTGCTGTACGAGATGCTCGATGCCGACGAGCGCCGCAAGGACCCGCTGCTCACCGCCGCGAGCCAACTCAACGTGCTGCGCTCGCGCGCGCCCGCCCACGGCGAGGAGCTGATCGCCTGGACCGACCGCTTCATGGCCTCGACCGGGCTCGACGAGACTGCCGACGAGCGCCGGCTGCGGCACGCCGCGTGTTTCCTTGCCGACATCGGCTGGCGCGCGCATCCCGATTATCGCGGCGAGCAATCGCTCAACATCATCGCCAATGCGGCATTCGTCGGTATCGACCATCCCGGCCGCACCTTCCTCGCGCTCGCGGTGTTCTTCCGCCATGTCGGGCTGATCGACGAGGAGCTGTCGCCGCGGCTGCGCGAACTCGCGACTACCCGCGTGCTCGACCGCGCCCGCGTGCTCGGCGCTGCGCTGCGCGTCGCTTATCTGGTCTCCGCCTCGACGCCCGGCGTGCTGCCGAAGACCCCGCTGCTGGTCGAACGCGGCCGCTTGGTGCTGCGGTTCGAGAACGGCCTCGTCGCACTCGCCGGCGAGCGCGTGTTCGTGCGCCTGCGCCAACTCGCCCGCCTGATCGGCCGTGAGCCGATCATGGAGACGGAATGAAAATCGTCGGAGCCGCCGTTGCCGGTTGATGCCAGCGGCATCAATGCCTTTGACGCCGCTGGCATTATTACATTACGCGTGCGCGAGCGCAGGATAATCGATGTAACCCTTCCCCTCGCCGGCGTAGAACGTATTGGCGTCTGGCGCATTGAGCGGCGCCGCTTTTCGGTAGCGAACCGGAAGATCGGGATTGGCCAGGAACGGCACGCCGAACGCGATCAGATCGGCGTCTCCGTGCGCGATCGCAGCGTTGCCCAAGCGCGCGTCGTAGCCGCCGTTCGCGATCAGCGTGCGCTTGAAAAACTGGCGCAGCACCGGCAGCGCCCGTGGCGTATCGGCGGGCAGGGCGCCCGGGCCGGCTACCGGCTCGGTCACGTGCAGATAGCCGATACCTAGCCGATCAAGCTCGCCGGCAAGGTAAGAGAACGTCCGGATCGGATCGGAATCCGACATCGAATAGACCGTGCCGTTGGGAGAAATCTTGTAACCCACGCGCTCCGCGCCCCAGACATCGATCACCGCTTTGGTTACTTCGAGCGGAAACCGGGCGCGATTTTCGAGATCGCCACCGTAGACGTCGGTGCGCTTGTTGGTGCCGTCGCGCAGGAACTGATCGAGCAGATAGCCGTTCGCCCCGTGCAACTCGACGCCGTCGAAGCCCGCAGCCTTGGCGTTTTCCGCCGCGCGCTTGAAGTCCGCAACGACGCCCGCGATTTCGTCCGTCTCGAGCGCGCGCGGAGTGACGATTTTGGTGCGACCGCGCGTCGTGAACACTTCGCCATCGGGGGCGATCGCCGACGGCGCCACCGGCAGTTCGCCGTTGTGGAAGTCCGGATGCGAAACGCGCCCGACGTGCCAGAGCTGCGCGAAGATCGTCCCGCCCACGCGATGCATGGCGTCGGTGACGCGGCGCCAGCCCGCCACTTGCTCCGGTGAGTGCAGGCCGGGGGTGCGAATATAGCCGACGCCCTGCGGGCTGATCTGGGTCGCCTCGGTGATCAGCAGTCCAGCGGACGCGCGCTGTACGTAATAGGTGGCGGCGAGCGGATTGGGGACGTTGCCTTCAACCGCGCGGCTGCGCGTCATCGGCGACAGCACCATGCGGTTGTTAAGTTCGAGATCACCCAATCGGTACGGCGAAAACAGATCTTTGGCTTGGTGCCTCGGCTCGCCCTGGGAGGCGGGGTCTTGTCGAGAATCGTCGGCTCGTAACGCGGTCGCTTGCTGGGCCATGATTTTGCTCCTGATGATGATGGCGTCTGCCGTGACAAACGCCGCGCCTTGTGATACTTACCGGTAACACTACATGATAGGTACTGACCGGTAACACCCCTGTCAAGAGGCAAAGGATGAAATCCGCCAACGCCGTCGTAATCCCCGACAACAGCGCGAAGATTCCGCCGCGCGAGCGCATCCTCGCGGTTGCGGCGGAGCTGTTCTATCGGCACGGAATCAGGGCGGTCGGGGTCGATGCCATTGCCGCGGCTGCGGGCACCAACAAGATGACGCTCTACCGGCATTTCACCTCCAAGGACGAACTGGTGGCGGAATATCTGCGCCGCACCGCCGCCATCGCCGATCAGTGCTGGGACACCTATGCCCGCGCCCATCCCGGTGATCCGGCGGCGCAGGTTCGCGCCTGGCTCAAGGACATGGCCGGCCACCTCGCCAACTGCAACGAACGCGGTTGCGCGCTCGCCAATGCCGCGGTCGAACTCCCGGACAAGGCGCATCCGGCGCGCGCGGTGATCGAGGAGTACAAGGTCGCGCAGCGCGCGCACCTCGTGGAACTATGCCGGAGCGCGCGCCTCGACGAGCCGGAAATGCTGGCCGACGAACTGCATCTGCTGCTCGAGGGCGCGCGCGTCACCCGGCAGAGTGTCGGTGCCGACGGCCTAGGCCCGCGGCTCATGCGCATGGGCGAAGCGATGATCTCGGCGCATACGGCGAAGTAACATACGAACGCTCTCTGACGGTGGTCCCGGCAGCCGCCAACGGTCCGGCCGCCGGCCGGACGCTTTCACATTTTGCGAGCGCGTCGCGTCGCATGTGCTAGGTTCACGCATCAAAACCATAAGCGATGGATCGGAGTTTCGCGGCGCGGTCCGCCGGGCTCCCTTCCCATCGAGATAAGGAGGACACCCCATGCTTCGCAGGCACTGCATCGCTTTGCTCGCGCTCACGGCGGGGCTGATGACGACAACCGGCATCGTCCAGGCACAGGACATGAGCAAATACCCGGACTGGGCCGGGCAATGGCGGCACGCCGATCCTGGCAATCAGTTCGACAACAGCAAGGGCAAGGGCAGGTTGCAGCAGGCGCCGTTGACGCCGGAATATCAGGCGCTGTTCGAGGCCGGCGAGGCCGACCAGGCTGCCGGCGGTCAAGGTAACGACCCCACCTACACCTGCATTCCGGACGGCATGCCGCGCGCGATGAACGTGATCTTCCCGATGGAGATCATCATCGAACCGAAGACGACGTATATCCTGATCGAATATCTCAGCATGAACCGCCGCATCTACACCGACGGCCGCGAGTTTCCGAAGGAGTTCGAGCGGTCGTTCATGGGCTACTCGATTGGCCGTTGGGTCGATGAGGACGGCGACGGCCGCTACGACAGCCTTCAAGTCGAGACGCGCCTGCTCAAGGGGCCGCGCACCTTCGACGCGAGCGGCATCCCGATGCACAAGGATAACCAGACCATCGTCCGGGAGCGGTTCTACTCCGACAAGGGCAATTCGAATGTCCTGCACGATGAGATCACCACCATCGACCACGCGCTCACGCGGCCGTGGGTGGTCACCAAGAATTACCGCAAGATTCCGAATCCGATCTATGTCGAGTTCGTCTGCGCCGAGGGCAACGAGCACGTCAAGCTCGGCGAGGAGAGCTACATGATCAGCGCCGACGGCTACCTGATGCCCGCCAAGAAGGGCCAGAAGCCGCCGGATATGCGTTATTTCAACCGGCCGTCCAAGTAGTTGGCGGGGCTCATTTACTTCGAGGTTCGCGGCTCCCGTCGGAGCGACGCGCTCCTTGCTACGCCGTCCATCCAGGTGATTGAGGACGGCCGTGTCGATCAGGGGGTCTTTCCGGTCGACTTGAAATATTTCAGATCGGGCGGCGGCTGGTCCTTTCGAGCCGGCATGAGGTAGCCGTCCGAGCTCAGGAAATAGGTCTGCTTGCCGAGGAACACATAGTTGTTGCTCTCGGTGCACACATCCTCGAGCCAGGTCGGATTGCGGTTGCGACGATAGCTCCTCGTCACGGTCCAAGGACGCGTCAAGGCATCGTCGAAGGTCGTGATTTCGTCGCGCAGAACGTCCGGGTCGGCCTTGTCCAGGAAAATCCGCTCCTTCACCACGGTCCGGTTATCGCGGTGCAGCGGGATGCCGCTGCCATCGAACAGGCGCGGCCCCTTCATGCCGCGAGTCTCGACGGTGAGCACGTCGTAGCGACCGTCGCCATCCTCATCGACCCATCGGCCGATCGAATAGCCCGAGTATGACTGCGCCATTGTCTGCGGCCAATCGCGTCCATCGGTGTAGATGCGCCGAAGCTCTCGCAGGAACGCGATCGGAACGTAGGTGATATCCGGCGTGATGATGATCTCCATCGGCTGATAGACGATCATCATCCGCGGCATGCCGGTCGGGACGCACGAGGCCATGGGGTTATAGCTCTGGCCGCCGGCGGCCTCTTCCGCCATGTTGGCCTCCCAGATGGCCTTGTAGTCTGCGTTCAGCGGCGGCTGTTGTCCGCGGCCCGGCTTCTTGGTGGCGTCGAAGGCGCCGCCGCCGATCCGCTCCCATTGTCCCTTCCAATCCGGATATTGCGCATCGTCCCACGCCTGCGCGCCAGCAATCGTCGCGCATAGCGCTGCCGTCACTGCGATGGCACCAATCGAGCTGCCGTAACGCATCGCCGCCCTCCCTTGATCCGGATGCACGACCCGATCCGCCAACGAAAGCTGCAGCGAGCGTAGCCCGGATTGCGTGCGAGCGAAATCCGGGCGGATAGCGAGTGACCCGGATGTCGCGCCGATCCATCCGGCCGCTCGCTTCAAGGAATAAGCTCCTGCCGTCGCGCGCGCGTGCTATGATTGCAGCCGCCCACCAATGACCCGGAGGACACGATGCGCGTTTTTGCTTTCATCATGTTCGCGCTTTTTCTCGGCGCCGGCCCGGCAGCGGCCTGGGACGAGTACATCTATCTCGATCAGGGCGTGGCGATCCAGTTTCCCGCCAAGCCTCAGGCGATGAAGTCGACCTACAACTCGATCTTCGCCAAAGCTCTTCCGTCGATGGTCTATTCGGCCGAGGACGACCACGTCCTCTACAAGCTGACCGTCGTCGATCTGACCAGCCATCCCGACATGGGCTCGAATTTCCTCAACGAGGCGGCCTACGCGCTGATGCGCAAGGGCGACGTGCTGGTCACCGACTTCCCGCGCGTCTATCAGGACGCGAAGTCAATCTACGGCGTCACGCTCGTGGTCGATCGTAAGGATGGGAGCCGCGCGCGAACGTCGCTCTATTACCACAAGGGCAAGCTTTACATGGCCGACGCCGTCGTGCTTCCGGCGCGCGGCGACAAGGACATGACAACGCCGTCGCGCTACGACATGACCATCCGCTTCCCGCCGGACGGCCGTTTCGACTGAAAGCGGCCACGGTCGGCCGCAACTGCGATCCGTGCGGTTCCTGCCGTCCGTTCCTCAGATGGGGGCGACAATAGCGCCACTTCCGTCGCCGCAGCCACGGTTGGAGCACAGCTTCTGCCCGCTTGGGGTCTTGACGCTCATAAGCTGGCCGCCGCGAGAACCGTCCTTCAGCGGGCGGAAGCCGACCTCGACCTTCTCCCCGATCCTGGGGGTGTCCTTCGACCAGCCGAGCTTCACCAATTGCGAGGGCGAACCGCCTTCGAAGGACCAGGTCGACACCTCGCCCTTGTCGTTGACGATGGCGATATGAAGCCAGGCATGCGGATTGACGAATTCGAACTCCTTCACCGTGCCCGTCATGTGAAGCACCTTCGACTGATCGAACATGGCGAAGGAATGATGCGCGTAGGCGGGTGCCGCCAACAGCAAGGCGGCTATACCGGCAAGGCCGAAAGCTTTCCTGGTCATTATCCGCTCCATGACATTTTGAAGGATCCAAAATACCACGAATTGCAGTCGCTCAGAAATTGGATTTCTCCGCCGCCGAGCCGCCGCCGACATTCGTCGGGATGAGGGCAAGAACCGGCCGGCTTGACTGGCGCGGGGCGCGGGGCGAGACTCGCGCACCTGCGCCTCGCGCCGATTGTGCCCTCGGACGCCAATCGACGAACAATAGCCTCAAAGACCAACGGGAGGGACCCCATGTCCAAACGCCGCTCGTCGACCGATGTCGGCCGCCGCAATTTCCTCAAAGGCGCCTCGCTCGCCGCCGGCGCCGCGGCGCTCGCTCCTGCCGCCGCCAGGGCGCAGGCGACCGCGCCGGCGCCCGACCTCAAGGCGGCCGTGCCCGGCCCGTTGCAGATCGCGGCCGAGCTGCATCCGCCGACGCCGAGCAGCGTCACCCAGTCGACCAGCGGCGGCGATTTCATGGTCGATGTGTTCAAGGCGCTCGATATCGACTACCTCGCGATGAACTGCGCCTCGAGCTTCCGCGGCCTGCATGAGGCGGTGCTCAACCGCGGCGGCAACGTAAAGCCGGAGATCCTCACCTGCACGCACGAGGAAGTCGCGGTGCACATGGGGCAGGGCTACGCCAAGATCGAAGGCAAGCCGATCGCCATGATCTGCCACGGCGTGGTCGGCCTGCAGCACGCCACCATGGCGATGTACAATGCCTGGTGCGACCGCGTGCCGGTGATTGTGTTCGGCGGCAACATCATCGAGGCCAACAAGCGCGCGCCGGGCGCCGAGTGGGTGCACTCGGCGATCGATCCGGGTGCGCTGGTGCGCGACTTCGTCAAGTGGGACGACCAGCCGACCTCGCTGCAGCACTTCGCCGAGTCGTTCACGCGCGCCTACAAAATCGCCACCACCCCGCCGATGGGGCCGGTGATGCTCTCGCTCGACGGCGAGCTGCAGGAAAACCCGATCATGGACGCGGAGACGCTCCGCATCCCGCGGCTTGGCATGGTGAACCCGCCGCAGGGTGATGTCGGCTCGCTCACCGAGCTCGCAAAGATGCTGGTGGAAGCCGAGAACCCCGTCCTCATCGTCGACCGTTACGCACGCACGCCGGCGGGCATGCCGCGCCTCGTCGAACTCGCCGAGACGCTGCAATGCGCGGTGATCGACAATGCCGGGCGCATGAACTTCCCCTCGCGCCATCCGCTCAACCAGAGCTTCCGCCGCGGCATCGTCAGCCAGGCCGACGTGATCGTGGCGATGGAGATGAACGAATTGTGGGGTTCGCTCAATCAGTTCCACGACCGCATCGTGCGCACCTCGCGCCCGAGCTATAAGAAGGGCGCCAAGATCGTCACGCTCGGCACCCGCGACCTGTTCCAGAAGTCGAACTACCAGGACTTCGGCCGCTATCAGGAGATCGACCTCAACATCGCCGGCGACGCCGAGGCGAGCCTGCCGACGCTCATCGAACAGGTCAAAAAGCTCCTGACACCGGAGCGCAAGGCGGCGTTCGAGGCACGCGGCAAGAAGCACGCCGCCTCGCGGCTGGCGATGGTTGCTCAGGCGAAGTCCGACGCCACCCTCGGCTGGGACGCAAGTCCGATCACGACCGCGCGGCTGTGCGCCGAAGTCTACGCCCAGATCCATGACGAGGACTGGTCGCTGGTTGGCAACGGCATCCGCATCTCCTGGCCGCATCGGCTGTGGGACTTCAAGAAGCCGTACCAGTGGAACGGCGGTGCTGGCGGCGCCGGCGTCGGCTACAACCTGCCGGCCTCGCTCGGAGCGGCGCTTGCCAACAAGAAGCACGGCCGCTTCACGCTGGCCTTCGGCGGCGACGGCGACTTCAATTTCAATCCCGGCACGCTGTGGACCGCGGCGCATCACCAGATCCCGATGCTCTACATCGTCCACAACAACCGCGCCTATCACCAGGAATACATGTACCTCCAGGCGATGGCGAACCGGCACAACCGTGGCATCGAAAAAACCCATATCGGCACCACGCTCATCGATCCGAACATCGACTACGCGACGGTCGCACGCGGCTTCGGCGTTCACGGCGAAGGTCCGATCAACGATCCGGCCGAGCTGGCGGGAGCGCTCAAGCGCGCGATCGCAGTGGTCAAGAGCGGTCAGCCCGCGCTCGTCGACGTCGTCACCGACCCGCGCTGAAGGAGAGAACATCATGATTGCGTTCAAGCGGCTCACCGCTGCGGCTTTGTTCAGCGCCGTATTTGTGGTGAGCGGGTTTCACGTCTGCGGCTGGTTCACGAGCGCGCAGGCGCAGGACGCGGCGCCCGCCGGCGATGCCGCCAACGGCAAAAAGATCTTTCTCGCCGACGGTTGCTTCGAATGCCACGGCCGCGCCGGACAAGGCGGCGCCTACAATCAGTTCGTGCCGAGCCTCGCCAAGACCGCGCTTCCGTTCGAGGGATTCAAGATGCAGCTTCGCAATCCCGTCAGCGACATGCCGGCCTATACCGAGGTCGTGATGTCGGACAAGCAGGTCGCCGACATCTACGCCTTCCTGCAGTCGCTCCCCGGCCGCCGCGACGTGAAGGATTTCCCGATCCTGAACACGAATTGAGCTGATGAAGGTGGCGGAGATCAACCGAAGGAGGGTGGCGGCGACACCCCAAAGGGCGGTGGAAGCGACAAGCCCAAAGGAGGCAAGGGCCGCGGGTGATCGCGAGATAGCCTCCTGGCATTCTCATCTTCGCCTAACCCCGCTCCAGCGCCACCACCCGCCCGCGCTCGACGGCGAGCGAGAGTTTGCCGTGCTTGAGCGCGATCGCCTTTTCGCCGAACAGTTCGCGCCGCCAGCCGGAGAGCGCAGGCACGTCGGCTTCGTCGTCGGCGGCGATGCGGTCGAGGTCGTCGACGGTGGCGATCACCTTGGCGGCGACCCCGTGACGCTCGGAGGTCATGCGCAGCAGCACTTTCAGCAGCTCGACGATCGCCTGCCCGTTGACGACGGGCTTCGGCCGCTCGATCCGCGGCAGGGTCTTAGGGTCGCGCGCGAGGCCCGCCTGCACCGCCTCGACGATCGCCTCACCCCAGCGCGAGCGCTCGAACCCCTTCGGCAGCGAGCGCAACGCGCCTAGCCGCTCGATCGTGGTGGGCGCCTGTACGGCAATGTCGCCGACCACGTCGTCCTTGAGCACGCGCCCGCGCGGGATATCGCGGGTCTGCGCCTCGCGCTCGCGCCAAGCCGCGATCTCCATCAGCACCGCCAGCTCTTTCGGCTTGCGCACCCGGGTACGTAGCCGCTCCCAGGCGTGTTCGGGCTCCATGCGATAGGTGTTGGGCGAGGTGAGCACCTTCATCTCGTCGAGCATCCACTCGGTGCGCCCGCGCTTGCCGAGATCGGCCGACAGCTTGAGATATACGTCGCGCAGATGGGTCACGTCGGAGACGGCGTAAGTGAGCTGCGCGTCGGTCAGCGGCCGGCGCGTCCAGTCGGTGAAACGGTTCGACTTGTCGAGGATGTCGCCGGTGATGCGCTGCACTAGTTGGTCATAGGAGATCGAGTCTCCGTAGCCCAGCACCATGGCTGCGACCTGGGTATCGACGATCGGAGCGGGGATCAGCTCCGCTGCGTGCCAGCAGATTTCGATGTCCTGGCGCGCGGCGTGAAACACCTTGATCACGGCCGGATCGGCCATCAGGGCGAAGAACGACGCCAGATCGATGTCGGGTGCCAGCGCATCAATGACGAAGGCCTCCTCCGTGCTCGCCAACTGCGCCACGCAAAGCTTCGGGTAATAGGTGCTCTCGCGCAGGAACTCGGTATCGACGGTGACGAACGGGTGCTGCGCAAGCTGCGCGCAGGCTTCGTCGAGCTTCTGGGTGGTCGTGATCGGCTGCATCAAAGGTTAGATAGCGCAGGCCGGCGCGCTTGTCAGGGCGGGAATGCCGCGGTTCACGGGAACCGCTCTGGTCGATTGCGGCCTCCGCGCACGCGCGGCAGCAGGATGAACTCCCAAGGCGAGGGCAGGGGGCCGACCGGCACCTCGATCAGGCTCGGTCCGTCGCGGCGCTTGAAGGCGCGATTGAGGGCGACGCGCAGCTCTCGCGGCGTGTGGATGCGTTCGGCGGTGGCACCGAAGCTCTCGGCGAAGCGGACGAAGTCGGGATTGGCGAGGTCGTTGCCGATCAGGCGGTTGCCATAGCGCTCCTCCTGGATGCGGCGCACGTTGCCGAAGGCGCCGTCGTTGAACACGATGCTCACCAGCGGGATGCGGTGGCGCACTGCGGTCGCCATCTCGTTCGCGGTGAACATGAAGCCGCCATCGCCGTTGATCGAGACCACCGGCACGTCGCGCCGCGCATCCTGCGCGCCGAGCGCGGTCGCGAACCCCCAGCCGAGCGCATCCTGATAGCCGGGCGAGAGGTAGGTGCGCGGCTGATAGACCGGATAGGCGAGCCGCGCGGCGAAGCCGATCTGGGTGACCTCCTCGACGAAGATGCCGTCCGCGGGAAGCTCGGCGCGGATGGCATCGAGGAAGCCTAATTGCGGCGCGAGCTTCTGCAGGCGTTGGCGCAGCTTTGCCTGGCGCTCCACCATCTCGTCACGGCGCGAGGGGCGCGCGCTGTTGTAGGCGGGCAAGGCGTCGATGAGGCGGCGCAGAATCGGCGCGGCATCGCCGATGAGCCCGACCGCAGGCTTACGCACGCGCTCCGGCTCCTCGGGGTCGAGATCGATGCGGATGACCGCGAGGTCGTCGTCGATGCCCCAGTGCTGCATGTGTAGGAACAGGTGCGTGCCGACCGCCAGCACGGCATCGGCCTCGCGCCACAGCTCGTGCCCGAGCGGGAGCGTGACGCTGAACGGATCGCGGCCGTCGAGCACGCCGCGGCCGCGCCGGAACGCGAGCACCGGCGCCTGTAGCATGCGCGACAGCTCCGTCACTTCGGCCGAAGCTTCCAATGCGCCGCCGCCGCAGACGATCAGCGGGCGTTTTGCCGCGCCGAGCCGTTTCGCTGCGGCAAGAACGCCGTCTTCGTCGACCGGCAGTTCCGGCAGCGGCTCGGGTTGGGAGATGGGAGGCAGCTCCGCGCTGCGTTCCCACACATCGATCGCGCACTCGAGCGCGGCCGGCCCCCGCCGGCCGCTGCGCATCGCCCGCATCGCCGCGGCGACCAGAGGCGGCCCGTCGGCGGGAGTCTTGATGCGGGCGGAGAAATCAACGAGGCGAGCGAGCACTCCCGGCTGGTCGTGCATCTCGTGCAGGTGGCCAAGCCCGCGTCCGATCGCGAAGCTTGGGATCTGTCCGATCAGGCCCAGTACCGGGGCGTTGGTGCCGTAGGCGGTGAGGAGTGCGGTGGCGGCGTTGAGCAGCCCCGGCCCCGGCACCACGGCGAAGGCCTGTGGATTGCCGGTCGCGAGCGCCGCCCCGAGCGCCATCAGGGCGCAGCCCTGTTCGTGGCGAGTGTGGACCGTACGGATTTTGTCCATGGACTTGAACAGGGCATCGAACAGCGGATCGTTATGGACTCCGGGGAGTGCATAGATCGTATGGACCCCATGTGCCGTCAGGGCGGAGACCACGGCCTCCGCAGTCGTCATTTTCTCTCTACGCCCATGATGGGAAGTCGGCTGCGTCATGGAACCTCGCGGGTCGGAGACTCGGAGTGTGCAGATCGCCGCCGCGCTGTCGAGGCTCCTGGCCGCAAGGGTTGCATCCTTGACAAGCCGCCCGCCCCATGTGCCTGTCCGCGCGGCATTTTTTGAGGATCGATTTACCCAATGCACCGCTACCGTTCCCATACCTGCGGCGCGCTCCGCGAATCCGACATCGGCCAGGACGTGCGGCTGGCCGGGTGGTGCCACCGCATCCGTGATCACGGCGGATTGCTGTTCATTGATCTGCGTGATCATTACGGAATCACGCAGGTGGTTGCTGATCCGGATTCCCCGGCGTTCAAGCAGATCGAGACCTTCCGCTCCGAATGGGTGGTGCGCATCGACGGCAAGGTGAGAAACCGGCCGGCAGGCACTGAAAACGTTGAGCTTCCCACCGGCGCGATCGAGGTCTTCATCAAGGAAGTTGAAGTCCTGGGCCCGGCGGCGGAACTACCGATGCCGGTGTTCGGCGATCAGGAATATCCCGAAGACATCAGGCTCAAGTACCGATTCCTCGACCTTCGTCGCGAACAGCTCCACCGCAACATCATGAAGCGCGGCGCGATCGTCGATTCGCTGCGCCGTCGCATGAAGGAGCAGGGCTTCTTCGAGTTCCAGACGCCGATCCTCACTGCGTCTTCGCCCGAAGGCGCGCGCGATTATCTCGTCCCCTCGCGGCTGCATCCGGGGAAGTTCTACGCGCTGCCGCAGGCGCCGCAGCAGTTCAAGCAGCTCACGATGATCGCGGGCTTCGACCGCTACTTTCAGATCGCACCCTGCTTCCGCGACGAGGACGCCCGCGCCGATCGTTCTCCGGGGGAATTCTATCAGCTCGACATCGAGATGAGCTTCGTTACGCAAGAGGATGTTTTCACGGCGGTCGAGCCGGTGCTGCGCGGCGTGTTCGAGGAGTTCTCCGGCGGCCGGCGGGTGACGCCGATGTTCTCGCTGATCCCTTATGCACAGGCGCTGCTGCACTACGGCACCGACAAGCCGGATTTGAGGAACCCGTTGCAAATCGCTGACGTGACGGAGGAATTCAACGACCCCTCGGTCACATTCAACGCTTTCAAGCGGATCATCGCCGCGGGCGGCGTGGTGCGGGCGATCCCAGCCCCAAACGCAACCGCGCAGCCGCGCTCTTTCTTCGACAAGCTCAATGACTGGGCGCGCCAGGAGATGAAGGCGCCCGGCCTCGGCTACATCGTGTTCGAAGCCGACGGTGGCAAAGGCCCGATCGCGAAGTTCATCCCGGCCGACGTGCAGGCAAAGCTCATGGCAAACGCCGGCATCAAGGCTGGAGATGCTCTGTTCTTCGCCGCTGACAAGCCCGCCGCCGCGGCCAAGCTCGCCGGCGCCGCGCGCACGCGCCTCGGCGAAGAGCTTGGACTAATCGACAGAGATCAGTTCGCGCTGTGCTGGATCGTCGATTTCCCGATGTTCGAATGGAACGAGGAGGAGAAGCGGATCGACTTCTCTCACAACCCGTTCTCGATGCCGAACATGGGTGTCGACGATTTCCTTGCGCTCGACCCTGCCGACCACGAAAAAATCCTCGGCATCAAGGCGATCCAGTACGACATCGTCTGCAATGGAGTTGAGCTGTCGTCGGGCGCGATCCGCAATCATCGCCCTGACGTCATGAAGAAGGCCTTCGCTATCGCGGGCTACGACGAGACCGTGCTGGAGCAGAAGTTCGGCGGCATGCTGCGCGCGCTCTCGCTCGGCGCGCCACCGCACGGTGGCATCGCGCCCGGGATCGACCGCATCGTCATGCTGCTCTGCGGCGAAGAGAACCTGCGCGAGGTCGTCCTCTTCCCGATGAATCAGCGCGCCGAGGATTTGATGATGGGCGCCCCTTCCGAGGTGACGCCGAAGCAGCTCCGCGAGCTGCACATCCGTCTCGCGCTGCCGGAGAAAACCTAAGGGCAGCGCCGATAAGCGCGCTGCCCTTGGTTCTGCATCATCCTTGGCTGTTCGCGTTCACGGGATGACGCGGGCCTCGATGTTGAACCGCGAGAGGAGCTCAAGCGGATCGTCCTTCGCGACCTCGATGGCTCGCATCACTGGCAGGCGAGCCTTCGGCGTGAGCTTGACCACGAGCGCGTGGCGCGGCGTTTGAACAAAACGCACCACCGCGTCCGCGGCGGGTGTGACATCGGCATTGTGCTGCGCCAGGTCCTGGGAAGCTTGCCGAATGTCGTCGACGAAAGCCTGCCGCACGGCGTCCTCGCTTAAACTCTGCTTGCGCGCCGCTTCCTTCAGACTGAGTTCGATCGCGCCGGCATCGCGAAGCGTGAGTTCGATCGGGCCGGCTTCGATCAGCGCCGTTGCCAACGTCATCCGCAGGGGATCGCCGGAGAACACCTCGCGCGTCACATTGCCGACCGATACCTCCATCGAGGCCGACATCAGATTGGCGACCTCAAATGCGATCGGAGTGAGCGCGAGAGAGCGCGTGGCTTCCGTCCACGCGGCGCCCAGATCGAGGCTGATGGCCGCGCGGGTGAAGCCGGCATCCGCCAGCATGTTGAAGGGGTCCTGGTCATCCTTGTCGATCGGCCCGGCCAACTTTGCGGTCAGCCGAGCCGCGGTGGGGAACGACCCGATGAACTTCCCCCAGGATGCCGAGATCAGGTCGATGGTGACGTCGCCGCCTTTCTTATAGGGGGCGGTGAGATTTCGGAGCTCTCCACCTTCGAGCAACGAGAGCAGGCCGATGAGCTGCGCCGGATCGGGCTTCTGGTCCACGAAAAGGGTGGTCGCCCGCATGAGGTTGGCGACGTCGAGGCCCTTGAGCGCGAAACGTCCGATTCGCACCGGCTCCTTCTGCGGGGTCATCGCCTCCACGCCCTCGATGGCGAACTCGGCGAGCTTGCCGTTTTCCAGGTTGCTGAGCCGGAATGCGCCGAGGGTGACCACGCCGTCCGGCGGCACGTTGATGTGCATCCCGCGGATTTCGAACAGGCCAATGCGGACGCCTTCGTACATCGAGGCGACGGCTTCGAGGATCGCGCGCGCCTGCTCGGGCGATGCGGGCCGACCCGGTTGCGCCGCTTCAAGCTCCTTCGCCAGCGCCATCAGCCCGAACTTCGAGGGGCGCACGGCGATGTCGTCGAGCGATATTCCGTCGATGCGGACGCCACCGCCTCCGAAATTGATCGTATACGAGCCAATGCTGCTCTGGCCTTGGATCGGCAGATAGCGGTCTTCCTTGGCCTTCGCCGGGTCGAGCAATGCGAGGACCGCGTTGGCATCGAAATCGGCCACCGACATTTTCTCGATCGTAGCGGAGAGCTGGCCCAGGGTATTAGGCGGCATCGGCAGGCTGAAGGCCAGTCGTTCGGCGGTAGACCGGCCGACGTGCCCGTCGTGAATGTTGCGCATTGCGAGATCGGAATAAGTGGCCGTCACCGGGCCGCCGTAGGGCGATGATCCGTTCGCCGGCGGCGTCATCGTCACGGTAAGCGTCGGGATCGAGATCGATCGCGCGGACATCGCGGCGAAACGTTCGAGGACTACCCGTGCCAAGTCGGTTGCTGACGCATTCTGAGGTGCCTGGAGCGCCGAGAGCGGGCCGGAGTAGCCGATGATCTCGATCTTCGGTCCGGCATAGGTGACTTGCGTGCCGGCCGGGAAATCAGTCCGTCCCGATACTTCGAAGTCGCCCAGTTCAATCCGGTCGGCCTCGAACTTGCCGCCGGTGGACACTCGCAAGCCTTCCGCCGTGAACCGGCCCACCTTGAAGGTCACCGGGGGTGTCGCCGCGGTCGGGCTCGCTGGCTGAGGGACGCTGGAGGTGCGGTTCGGGGGGCTGACCTGCGCGGGGGTCGGGCTTATGGAGCCTCCGGCACCTCGCACCGCCGAGCTGGCCTTATCGAGGTCGTTCTGGGCGAGGCGCTGGGCCCACGCCGACACGCCGGACGAACCGATGGTCGCAACGAGAACGATTGCACCAACGCCCAGAAATCGACGCATGTTATTGCTCCCTCCGTTGCCACGAGACGCCGTGGCGTGCCGGCTGCCGTCCAAGATGACCTGAAATTGTGGCGGACCTACTTTAGCTGATCCGCAGCCTTGGCGATCCCCGCCTTGGCGCAAATTTCATCGCGCGGGCCGCCCGGTGCGCCGCTGACCCCGATCGCGCCAATCGTCTCGTTTCCGATCTTGATCGGAACTCCACCGGCGGTCCAGACCACGCCGGGAAGGGAGCGGAGCGCCTCGCTTTCCGGCGATTCAGTGCGGACGCGGAATTCCTCGGTGGTCTGCCGGAAGGTCCGAGCCGTGTAGGCCTTACGTCGCGACAATTCCATGTTATGCGGGTTAACGCCGTCATGGCGCATCATGGCTTTCACCAGGCCTGCACGATCGACAATGGTGACCACGACGCGGTAGCCGTCCTTGGCGCACTGCTCCAAGGCGCCATCCATGATCGTTCGCGCCAGTTGCATCGATATGTCCCGCTCGGAAACGGTCTGCGCGTTGACAGCCGTTCCCGCCGCCGCCGCCAAGGTAAGCGCAACGCAAAAAGCCGCTCGGTGGTTCATCTAGAATTTTCTCCGCGGAGCCCGCCTCGGCGAAACGCGCTAAGCGTTCAGGCCCGGAATCACCCTGATCGCGTTTTCGTAGTCGATCGCGCGCCGATCGGCGACCGTCAACGGATAAGCGTCGAGGCCGTTGACCGCTTCCGTTGCCGGCCGGTACGGGAAGTCCGACCCGAACATCACCTGCGAGGCCGGCACCATGTGGAACAGCGCCGACAGCATGCCTGCGGTATTGCCCTGCGCAACCTCGTAATAGAATCGCTTGAACACGCCGACTGCGCCGTCCGGATACTGGTCCTTCTTCCGCTTCACCAGTTCCTCGAACCGGCTGGTGAGATAGGGCAGCGTCCCGCCGCTGTGCGACCAGATGAACTTGACGTCAGGGCACTTCAACGCCGTCGTGGCCTCGCCGAAGCAGAGGCTGGCGATGGTCCGGGTGGTGTCGTGGTTGTATTCCAGCGTCGACACCGGGAGGCCCTTGATCAGGTTGTTGCAGCAGTCCGGCACTGTCGGGTGGGTATAGACCACCGCTTTGCGCCGGTTGAGCTCCTCGAACACCGGCAGGAAGGCGGGATCGCCCAGATACTTGCCGCTGTAGACGGTCCAGAGCGCAATGCCCTGCACCTTGAGAGTGTCGAGCGCGTATTCGATCTCGCGCAAGCTGCCGTCGGTGTCCGGGAGCGGAATCACCGCGAAGGTCTTGAACTTGCCGGGGTGGTCCTCTTCGAGCTTCTTCGCATATTCGTTGCAGGCGCGCGCGAGCTTGCGGGCCTCCTCGTTGACCTGTCCGAACCAGACGCCAGGGTTCTGGATCGAGGTGATCGACGTGGTGACGCCGCCTTTCTCCATGTCGTCGAGCGATGCCTGCACCGACCATTTGGCGGGATTGCCGCCTTTGTTGCGCCTGAGCGCCTCGGCTTGCACCGGCGGAATGATGTGGTGATGGACGTCGATGCGCCGCGTTGCCTGGGCCTGGGCGCTCACCGGCTGAGACGCAAGGCCCGAGGCCGCAAGGCCGGCTGCCGTCGCGAGGCCGCTGGCGATGAAAGTTCTGCGGTCGAGACTCCGCGGTTCGCAGCAAACGCAGCCTGAAAAGAAGCGTCGCGGGCTTTTCTGACGTTCCATCCTGGTCCTCCGGTCATGATCGGTGTTGTTGTGCCGCCAGCCGCGGCAGGAGCTTCAACGCATTCTCCCGCTCAATGGTGCGCAGGTCGGCCGCGGAAAATCCATACGCCGCAATGCCGCTGTTGACCTCTGCGGCCATGCGGAGCGGGAAGTCGGTGCCGTAGAGGAGCTGCGAGACCGGCGCCATTTGCAAAAGCGCCGCCAGTTGGCCGGCGGTGTGCCCCTGCGCGATCTCATAGTGGAATTTTTGCAGCTCGGGCAGCGGACCGCCCGGCAGCGGCGGATCCTTCTGCCGCTTGCCCTGCTCGACGAAGCGGCCGACGAGAAAGGGGAGGGTGCCGCCGCTGTGGGAGAAGATCCAGCGGATCGCCGGGAAACGCTGGGACGTGCCGCTGAACACCAGACTTGCGATCGTTCGGGTGGTGTCGGTCGGCCACTCGATGGTGCCCTCCGCGATCCCCGGCACAATACCCTGGCTGCGCGCGGCGCTCGTGGGATGAACGAAAACCACGGCGCCGCGTCGGTTGAGCTCCTCGTACACCGGCGCGAAGGCGCTATCGCCCAGGTATTTTCCTTCGTAGTTGGTGAAGACCGAGATGCCGTCGAGATCGAGCACGCCGAGCGCATGCTCAATCTCGCGCAAGCTCCCGTCCGGATCCGGCAGCGGGATCGCCGCCCAGACACCAAAGCGGCCGGGATGGTCCACGGCCAGCCGCGCGCCATCCTCGTTGCATGCGCGCGCGAGCTTGCGAGCATCCTCGACATTGCCGAACCAAACGCCCGGCTGCACCAGCGAGACGACCGCTGCGGCGATGCTGCCTTTTTCCATTTCATCGATGGAGCGGGCGGCGGACCATTCCGGGGGCCGGCCGCCGCCCCGCCGCACGGCCGTGACGTCGCCGTGCACCGGCGGGACGTAGTGATGATGGACATCGATACGCATTGCGTGGCGACCTTAGCGCCAATTCTCCGGCCGAAAAAGCAGCGAAAGCGTCGCTGCGGGCTTGGCCGTACCGGCAGCGTTAAGCTTTAATCGGCGAAACAGGGGAAATACCGTGGCGACCAATCTCTCCGACGATTTGCGATCGGGCGCGCTCGTCTACCACCGCTATCCGAAGCCGGGAAAGCTGGAAATCCAGCCGACCAAGCCGCTCGGCAACCAGCGCGATCTCGCACTTGCCTACACGCCCGGCGTCGCTGCGGCTTGCGAGGCGATCGTGGCGGACCCTGGCGAAGCCGCCAATCTCACCATCCGCGGCAATCTCGTGGCGGTCGTGACCAACGGCACCGCGGTCCTCGGCCTCGGCAATATCGGGCCGCTTGCCGCGAAGCCGGTGATGGAAGGCAAGGCGGTGCTGTTCAAGAAGTTCGCGGGCATTGATGTCTTCGACATTGAGATCGAGGCGCGCGAGGTCGAGCGTGCGGTCGAGGTGATCGCGGCGCTGGAGCCGACCTTCGGCGGCATCAATCTCGAGGACTTCAAGGCGCCGGAGTGCTTCGAGATCGAGGCGCAGCTCAAGGCGCGCATGAAGATCCCGGTATTCCACGACGACCAGCACGGCACTGCCATCATCGTCGCCGCCGCCGTGCTCAATGCGCTGCACCTCGCCGGGAAGCGGATCGAGGACGTAAAGGTCGTCACTTCCGGCGCCGGCGCGGCCGCACTCGCATGCCTCAATCTGCTGGTCACGCTCGGGGCGCGGCGTGAGCATATCTGGATCGCTGACATCGAGGGCGTGGTCTATGCCGGCCGGCCGAAACTGATGGACCGCTGGAAGGACGTTTATGCCCAGGCGACCGACCGGCGCGCGCTGGCCGACATCATCGAGGGCGCGGACATTTTCCTCGGCCTCTCCGCTGGCGGCGTGCTCAAGCCGGAGATGGTCGCCCGCATGGCAGCGAAGCCGCTGATCATGGCGCTCGCTAATCCGACGCCCGAAATCATGCCGGAGGAAGCGCTCGCGGCACGCCCGGACGCCATGATCGCTACCGGCCGCTCGGATTTTCCGAACCAGGTCAACAATGTGCTCTGCTTCCCCTACATCTTCCGCGGCGCACTCGATGTCGGGGCGACCACCATCAACGAGGAGATGAAGCAGGCCGCGGTCGAGGCGATCGCGGAGCTCGCGCGCGAGGCGCCTTCCGAAGTCGTCGCGCGTGCCTACGGCGGGCAAGCGCGCGCCTTCGGCTCCGGCTCGCTCATCCCCAACCCGTTCGATCCCCGGCTCATCCTGCGGATCGCGCCGGCGGTCGCGCGCGCGGCGATGGACTCCGGCGTCGCGACCCGGCCGATCGCAGACTTCGTGCAATACCAGGAGCGGCTCAACGGTTTCGTCTTCCGTTCCGGCCAGCTCATGCGGCCGATCTTCGCGCAGGCCAAGATTGCGCCCAAGCGCGTGATCTACGCCGAAGGCGAGGACGAGCGCATCTTGCGCGCCGTGGAGGTCGTCGCGGAGGAGGGCTTGGCACGTCCAATCCTGGTCGGACGGTCGGCGGTGATTGCGGAGCGGCTCGATCGGCTCGGACTGTCCGTGCGCCCGGAGCGGGATTTCGACGTCGTCGATCCCGAGGGCGATCCGCGCTATCGCACCTTCGTCCGTGCCTATATCGAGGCGGCCGGCCGGCACGGCATCACGCCCAACGCGGCGCACACCATCGTGCGTACCAACGCCACCGTGATCGCCGCGCTCGCGCTGCGTCTGGGTGAGGCCGACGCCATGCTCTGCGGCGTGGAAGGCCGCTACATGGCGCACCTCAAGAACATCCGCGACGTGATCGGGCTTGCGCCTGGGGTCGAGGAGTTTGCCGCGCTGGCGTTGCTGATCACCGCCAAGGGCACTTTCTTCCTCGCCGACACGCAGGTGACGCCGGACCCAACGGCGGAGGAGTTGGCGAAGATGGCGGTCATGGCGGCGGCCCACGTCCGCCGCTTCGGCCTGGAACCGCGGATAGCCCTCGTCTCGCACTCCAATTTCGGCAGCTACGAAACCCCGTCTGCGCTGAAGGTTCGAGCCGCCACCGAGTTGATCGCCAAGCGCTATCCGGACTTGCAAGTGGACGGCGAGATGAACGGCGAAGCAGCACTCAACTTGCTCTACCGCGAGCAGACACTGCCGCATTCGCGGCTGCGCGGCGAGGCCAATCTCCTGATCATGCCGAATCTCGATGCCGGCAACATCGCCTACCAGACGATCAAGGCGTTGGCCGACGCGCTGCCGGTCGGACCGATCCTGGTCGGTGCCGCGCGCCCGGCGCACATCCTCACGCCGTCGGTCACCGCACGTGGCGTCGTGAATATGACGGCGGTCGCCGTCGTCGAGGCGCAAGAGGCGGAGACACGCACACCGTCGCTCTTTTCCAATAGATAATCCCCAGAGAAATTCTCAGAGGCGCAGATTCGCAGAATCTTCTTGACTCCAGAGGCACGCGCCTTATTTGGAAACGGCCGCTGTGATCAGTCCCCGTGCGGGCCGATTGGGCGGCATTCTTCGTTCCGAGACACCGGCTTGCCGGCACTCTCGGGTTGGATCTCTGGTTGGGGAGGACGGCATGCGCCAGAACGCCCTCTTGCGATCGGGGAAGGGCTTGGAGACTCCAGGTACCACCCGAAAGAAAGTCGCTCCGGTGACGGTGGTTGCGCCGATCAAGGTCGCGCCGCTTCCGGAAGACCGCGAAGACCACTTCGCGGAACGCAACGGCGTGCGTTGCGCCGGCGTGCATCTGATCGTTGATCTGCACGGCGCGTCCGGCCTCGACGACATCGAGTTGATCGAGACCACGCTGCGCCGCTGCGTCGACGCCGCCAATGCGACGCTGCTGCATATCCACCTGCACCATTTCCACCCGAACGGCGTGTCCGGGGTGGCGGTGCTGGCGGAGAGCCACATCTCGATCCATACGTGGCCGGACGTGGGCTACGCCGCGCTCGACGTGTTCATGTGCGGCAAGGCCAGTCCGGACGCCTGCATTCCGATTCTGCGTGAGGCCTTCCGGGCCGATCGGGTCGAGGTGAACGAATTGCTACGCGGCAAGAACGCCTGAGAGCTCATCCCGCTGCCGAATTCGTCATGGCCGGCCTTGTGCCGGCCATCCACGTCTTTCCACCTGCCGCGCTGAAAGACGTGGCCGGGACAAGCCGGCCATGAGCGGCGGGCCCGGTGCTCCCTTGCAGCTCATTGGAGGTTGGCATGGCCGAGAAACGCTGGATTCCTGAAACTCTCTTCGACGGGCTCGGCTTCCGCATGACCTTCGAGGTCGAGCGGGTGCTCTACGAGATGCAGACCGAGCACCAGCATCTCGTGCTGTTCCAGCACAAGTTCTTCGGCAAGATGCTGATGCTCGACGGGGCGACCCAGATCACCAAGCGCGATGAATTCATCTACCAGGAGATGATGTCGCATGTGCCGCTGTTCGCCCATGGCAAGGCGCGGAACGTCCTGATCATCGGCGGCGGCGACTGCGGCATCGCCGAAGAGGTGCTCAAGCACAAGACCGTCGAGCACTTGACGCAGGTCGAGATCGACGCTTCGGTGATCGAGTTCTCGAAGGAGCATTTCCCCGAATTCACCAAACCGGTGTTCGCCGACAAGCGGTTCGAAAGCGTGATCGACGACGGCATGAAATATGTCGCCAAGACCGACCGCCGCTTCGACGTGATCATCGTCGACTCGACCGACCCGCAAGGCCCCGGCAAGGTTCTCTTCAGTCAGAAATTCTACACCGCCTGCAAGCGCTGCATGACTCCGGGTGGGGTGATGGTGACGCAGAACGGCGTGCCGATCTTGCAGCCGGCGGAACTCGTGTCGAGCATCTCGAAGTTTCGCAAGCTGTTTGCGGACGCCGCCTGCTACGTCGCCGCGATACCGACCTATGTCGGTGGGCACATGGCGATGGGCTGGGCGACCGACAATGGGCGTCTGCGCGCGCTACCGGCGAAGACCATCGCAGACCGCTACAAAAAAGCGGGAAGCTTTTCGACCAAATACTGGACGCCAGAAGTACACAGCGCGGCGTTTGCGCTGCCGCGCTTCATCGCCGACCACGCCGCCCGAGCCGGCAGCCGACGTTAGTTCGTCGGCGTGGCGGACGACATATTGGCGGCGCGGGGTTTATGTTTCACTAACCATCCTGTCAAAATTGACGCCACATCCTCAAGCTCGGCGTCGACATCATCAAGATCGACAAAATGTTCGTGGAAGCGATCGGCACCGAGCCGCATTCACAGGCGATCGTCGCAACACTGGTCGACCTTGCAACGCCCGCCCATTTGAACGTGCCGTTACATAACCGAGACCTTTAACGCGATCGTATCGATTGTGCGGTATCGTGGTGGGGAGTAGCGAGGATATCGCCATGCCCGCCGATCAGTTGAAGCGAAGTCCGCGCAAGTCGTTCGAACGTATTGCCTGGATCGAGCAGCCGGCCGGCTCGCCCCTGGTCAATTGCGTGATCGACAACATTTCCGACACGGGCGCCAAGCTATTGTTCAAGACCGCTCAAAGTTTGCCGGATGAATTTTTCCTATGGTTTTCCGCTGATGGGCGGGTGGCCCGCAGATGCCAGGTAGCGTGGCGGTCGAGTCGAGAACTCGGCGTCAGATTCACCGAACGCCCCGTGCGCTCACTGAATGGCGAGATTGAATCGATCGAGTGATGATCCGGGTTAGCCCGTTCACCAGGCGCGCTCAGGCGTTGCTGGCCTTCTCCTTCGCCGCATCGTAATTGAGTTCGACCACCACCCCGTTCGGGTCGGTGATGAATATCTGCCAGATTTCGGTATCGGGCACTTCCACGGTACGGAAATCCACCCCTTTGCCGGCCAAGTGGTTCTTCATCGTCCTGAAGCCGCGGCTCACAAACGCAACGTGATGGACCACGCCGGAATCCGGCTTTTGCATTTCGTCGGTTGCCCGCAGGTCGACGAGATGCACCACCGGTCGGCCCTCGCTATACATCCAGGCGCCGGGCACGGCGAAATTCGGCCGCGGGCCGTTCTCGAGACCCAGTACATCGCTGTAAAAGTGCACCGTCTCCGTGAACTTGCGCGTGCGCACATTGTAGTGGTCGAGCACTCCCACGCTGACGCTCATGTTGTATCTCCTCGCCTGTCGGCCGCGAGTTTACGGGGAATCGCACGCCATGACGAGCGCCTGCGGCAAGCGGTAGCCTCGGAACTTCGCCGCATGTCACGTTGTTCGCTCCCATGGCTGTTTGGGTACCGTTGCGGTGAGGGCGCGGACAGGCCATGCTCTCGATTCGGAAAAGGAGTTTCGCCATGGCCACTGCCCCCCGTCGTCTGCTCGCCGCTTGTGCAGTCCTCGGGACTTGCATCGCGTTGACCGCACCCGGAAGTGACGCCAAGGCGCAGGGCTTCGAGGGGCACGCGCCTTGGTGCGCCAACATGGGCGGGGAGGGCCCAGGCTGGGAGTGCGACTATTACACCTTCGAACAATGCATGGCGCGCGCGTCGGGGATTACGAACTCCTGCAATCGCAATCCGTTCCTCGTCCAGGTACCGCCGCCGGTGGTGCGCGGGCCGGTCCGCGCGCCGCGCCATCGCCACGATCGCTACCGCGATGACCGGTATTACCGTTAAACCGAGTCAGCCGGTCACGGCGTTCTTCGCGCGGGTACGATAAAAGCCGAGCACGCGCCGCGCGGTGTCGGTCTGCAGGCGGCCATAGCTCATCAGCGCCTGATCGAGATCCTGCGCCGACATTCCACGATCGGCAGTCTTGAGCAACAGGATCGCCTTGACCGTTGTCGAGGAGAAGCCCGCGAGCTTGGTCAGGATCAGCGTCATCTCATGACTGGGATCGAGCAGCGCCCGCTCGGTCAGGTCGATCTCGACCCCGGAGAGAAGTGAGAGCGCGACCGCGCTCGGCTCGAATTGGCGCTCGCGGGCAAAACGATAGAGATCGGCTTCGCCCAGGCGGCCGGAGCGGCCGAGCGCTTCGACCTCCGCGCGAGCGCTGGCGAAATCGGAGGACACCTTCCGCGTCTCGCTGCGGATGCCACCGACGATCTCGCTGAGCACGTCCTCGACTGCGTGTCCGGCGGCGGGGTTTTCCGCCGAGAGCCGGGTGCGAACGGTTGCTGACGCTTGGTCGAGCAGTCGCAGGAAATGCTGGCGTGGCAGGTCGCGCCGCACGCCGACCTGCAGCGCCAACGCCTCGTCGCTGGCGCTGCGCTTCACCAGCATGCGGAATCCGGCATCGGAGAATCGCGCGCCGCCGTTGCGGGCGACCTTGTGCACGACCTGACGGTCGCCGCGCTCGACCAGGACATCGGTAAGCGCCTCGCTCAACGATTTGCGATCCGCGATGGCGGCGAGATGGAGTTGGCTCTTGCTGGCGGCGTTGGCGAGAAGGTCGGCTTCTTCAAGCCGCTCGGACCCGCTCAGCACCGGCTGCGCCACATCGATGTCATCGTCGAAGGCAAGCATGCGGACCACGCGGGTCGGCGCGTTCGCCATCGGCGCAAGCCGGATCGCGAGCTTGGCGCGGGCCTTCGCCTCGATCGTGCGCGCGAGCTTGGTCAGGACTTCGTCGAACAGGTTGACTTGCTCGGGCAAGTAACGGCCTGCGCCGGCAACAAAAAGATCGGTGATGCGCGACAGCATCTCGATGCGCTGCGCGTTGCTGCCGGCGGCAAGCGCGTGTTCGAGGTCGTCGATCAGCGACGAATTAGCGGTCATGGGCAGCGCGTCCGGTCCGGAATTCGGAACCATGCGCGCAGATGATGAAAAAAGATTTTGAGTAAACGCCTGCAGACCCTCGTCCGCAACCGCGGACCCAGCAAGGTAAACAGGGGTTGAAGAGGCGAAGTGAGAGGGCGACGTGAAACGGGCGGACAAGGAAAAGGGCGGTCCGAAAACCGCCCAGTTGATCACGCCACGCGGGGAGGAACGGTCGGGCCGTCTACACCATCGGCCCACGTGCGAAAGCCAATGCGCGCATTGCTCCCATCGCGCTGCTGATTCGTCAACCGTATCGAATTGCCGCCTCAAACTGCGCTCAGAATGACAAAAGCGCCGCTCCTCGCCCGCGCGTTTTGCCAATGGCGCTATAATGGCGGGGGCGATTTTAGCCGAGGTGAGCCATGTCCGCATTGGCGCTCGCTCTCCTGATCCTCTTTGTGATCGCAACGGGTTCGTTCTATGTCGCCGGTGGTATCACGGCGACTTCGCCGTGGGCCCGCGATGTCTGCGGTCCATGGCCGGATCTGTGCGATCATCCGGCTTATAGCGCAATTGCAACCGGGGCCGTTGCGGTGGTCTATCTTGCTCTGCGCTCGTTGAAGCTTTAGATGAGAACATTCCCGGAAAGCGGGAACTAGTTTCGGAAAAGATTGCCCAGCAAAAGGCGAGAGTTCTGATCCGGCACCCATTTGATCGGGTTGGACCCTACGCGCGTCCGATCGGATAGAAAGTTAAGGTAGGCCATGCGTCTCGACATCCTCAGAGAACTCAATACCGAGCGCGCCGCGCGCCGCGCGGCCATCGTCGTCACTGACGTGGCGAGCGGCGAGCAGCGCCTTATCAAAGTCGCCGAAGTCGAACGTGATCCGCTTAAGGCGCTCTTGGAAAAGCATGTCCGCAGCGGCAAGAGCGGCATGGAGGAGACCCCGCAGGGCAAGGTCTTCCTGACCGTGTATGTGCCGTCGCATCGCCTGGTGATCACCGGGGCCGTGCACATCAGCCAGGCGCTCGCGCCGATCGCCAAGCTCCTCGACTACGACGTGACCATTGTAGACCCGCGCACGGCGTTCGCCTCTGCTGAGCGTTTTCCCGACGTGAGGGTGATCGCGGAATGGCCGGACACCGCGCTGCCGCCGCTTGGCATTGATCGCTACACAGCGTTTGCCGCGCTCACGCACGATCCGAAGATCGACGATCCTGCACTGGCGCACGCGCTCGCCCGCGACTGTTTCTATATCGGCGCCCTCGGATCGAGAAAGACCCACGCCCGCCGCCTCGACCGGCTCAAGAGCCAAGGCGTTGCCGAGAACGATCTTGCGCGCATCCATTCGCCGATCGGGCTTGATATCGGCGCTGTCTCACCCGCGGAGATCGCGATCGCGATCATCGGCGAGATCACGGCGCGGCTGCGCCAGTCGGCGGAGGAGACGCGATGAAATTCGGCCCGGTGGCGGTGCGCGACGCCGAAGGCGGCATCGCCGTTCATTCGATCCGCAAGACCGGCCTTGTGCTCAAGAAAGGCACCCTAATCGGCAAGTCAGAAGTTGCGGCGCTGGAAGCAGCGGGCATTCCGGAAATTGTCGTTGCCCGGCTGGAAGCGGGAGACATTTCCGAGGATGCAGCCGCGGCGGAGATCGCAGCCGTCGTCGCGGGCGATGCGGTGCGGGTCGATCGTGCCTTCACCGGGCGATCGAACCTGTTCGCAGAACATGCCGGCGTGCTGGTCGTGGACAAAAGTGGGATCGACCGTCTGAACCTCGTCGATGAATCGATCACCTTTGCGACGCTGCCCGCCTACAAGCCGGTGGTGCCAGGCGAAATGATCGCCACGGTGAAGATCATCCCGTTCGCCGTGGCGGGCGCGGTGCGTGATGCGGCGCTTGCGGCTGCGCGGGCGGGAAAGCCGCTGGTGCAGGTAGTGCCCTATCGGGTCCGCAAGATCGGGGTGGTCTCGACCCTGCTGCCGGGGTTGGCCACCAAGGTCATCGAAAAGACCTTGAAGGTGACGGAGGAGCGCATTGCACCGGCAGGCGCCACCATCGTCGCCGAGCGCCGTGTCCCGCATGAGAAGACCGCGCTCGCGCAGGCGATCGAGGAGGTGCTGCGCGAGGGCGCCGAACTCGTCATCGTGTTTGGCGCTTCCGCCATCGCCGATCGGCGCGACGTGATTCCTGCCGCAGTCGAGGCGGTGGGCGGGCAGGTCGAGCATTTCGGGATGCCGGTTGACCCGGGCAATCTCCTTCTCCTGGCGCACGCACGCGGACGTCCCGTGCTCGGCGCGCCGGGCTGCGCTCGCTCGCCGAAAGAGAACGGATTCGATTGGATTTTAATGCGCTTGTTGGCAGGTCTTGAAGTTCCGCGCGAGGCTATTTCAGGACTCGGCGTTGGCGGCTTGTTGATGGAAATCGTCACCCGTCCGCAACCGCGCGACGAGCCGGTTGCCGTTGGAAGCCGGCGCATCGCGACCGTGCTGCTGGCCGCCGGTCGCTCAACCCGGATGGGCGGGCCGAACAAACTCGTCGAAGAAATTGGCGGCAAGCCTCTGGTCCGCATTGCCGCCGAGCAGGCACTGGCGTCCCGAGCCAAGCCTGTGATCGTGGTGACCGGGCATCAGCGTGAACGGATCGAGGCGGCGCTTGCCGGCTTGCCAGTGAGATTCGTGCACAATCCGGATTTTGCGCGGGGCCTGGGGACATCGCTGAAGGCCGGGATTGCTGCTGTACCGGCCGAAGCCAACGGCGCGATTATCTGTCTCGGCGACATGCCGCAGGTCGACTCGGCGCTGATCGACTGTCTCGTCGCGGCCTTCGACCCGGAAAAAGGAGCGCTTATCGTCGTGCCGACGATCGACGGCAAGCGCGGCAATCCCGTGCTGTGGTCGCGGCGCTTCTTCACCGACCTGATGGCCATCGAGGGCGACGTCGGCGCTCGCAACCTCATCGGCCGCTATTCCGAGGCGGTTGCCGAGGTGCCGCTCACCGGCAGGGCCGCGCTCGTCGACGTCGACACGCCGGAAGCGCTGCAAGGTGTCAAAGCCGAGATCGAAGGCACCTGAACGTGTTCCCGATTCATCAAGTCGAAACGCTTCATGGCTAGCGTCAAATCTCCTCGGGGGAGGGGCATTGATGATCAGCATGGGGCATTGGGCGGCCGGGGCCGCACTGGCGGTCGGGCTTTTGGCAGCCGGCACGAGCGCCGGCCGGGCCGAAGGCGCGTTCGCCGTCGGGCAGTGCGGCGCTTACGGCTACGCTTTCGATTTCGGGCAAGGCGCCGCGGCGCAGACGGCCGCGCTCAAGAAGTGCAGCAACGGCGATTGCAAGGTCGTGACCACGATGAAGCGCGGCTGCGCGGCATTTGCGATCGACGGGCATAATGCCTGCGGGCCCAGCGGCTACGCCTCCGCCTCGCGCCTTGGACAGGCCCAGAACACCGCGCTGCGCTTCTGCTATCGCTATGGCGGCAAGGATTGCGTGATCCGCGCCTGGGCCTGCGACGTCAAGGGTTGAGCAGCGCGAGATGGGCCGCCGAGCGGTTCAGGCGGTTGCCGGCACCTTGGGCGGGCGGTAGCTTTCCCGCCCGCAAGCTCAATTCACCACGCGATCGATTCCAACCGGGAGGAATGCATCACATGATTAGACCGCTCGTATGGCTGGGCGCTGTTTCGCTCGCCGCCACCTCAACCCTGGCTTTAGCGCAGCAGGCTGCACCTGCCAGAGGGCCGGAAATGGCGCTGGCTATCGAAGCCGCTCAAACGGCCCTCAGCACTTGCACCGCAAACGGCATCAAGGCCGGCGCGAGCATTGTGGATTCCGCGGGTGTATTGAGGATCCTTCTGTCGGTCGATGGCGCGAGCAAGGGAGCCGTCGAATCCAGCACCAAGAAGGCCTTTACCGCGAATGCCTTGAAAGCCGCGACCTATGACGTCCAAGAGAAGATGAAGGCGGATCCGGCGCTGACGGCAAAAGTGAACGCCGACCACAATCTCTTCGTCAGGCCGGGAGGCCTGCCGCTCATGGTCGGCAACGACGTCATCGGGGCGATCGGTGTCGGCGGCGCGTCCACTCTCAATGGCGTTCCCGGCGGCGAGAGGGATGCAGCCTGCGCAAAGGCCGGGCTTGAAAAGATCAAGAGCAGGCTGAAATAGCGCAATCGAACATCGGCCGGCCGTTTCTGGGTCTTCGTACGAGGAACAGGGCGCACGCTGGTGGTGTTGACGGTGGCTGGCCTGCCAATGCTGGCAGGCTTGTCGCCGGAGAAATGCGAGCAGCGGAGGCCAAGCTCTAATGAAAGAACGGCGGCCGGAAAAAGGTTATGAGGCGCCCGCAGATTAAGACCGCGATCCACATCGATAGGGACGTTGCGGCAATGATTTTGATCCGCAGTGGCGCGTCGGCGCCGGGACCTAACGCCTTGACCTCACTGAAAGCGCCCGTCCCGTAGAACGCCAAGATATTTGCCCCGGCCACTGCCATGAACGATGCCTTGAAGTAGAACGCGTTGTTGTAGGCGTACTGATCTGGATGACCGGAAAAAAAGACGATGCCGGTGAGCATGTTCAAGACAAATCCGGCGATACCCCAGCGGATCAGTCGATGACTCGCGCCCGGTGAGACGTCCTTCGCCATACCGAACAGGCGGAGGTCGCAAAACCCTACCGTACCGATCAAGAGACACAATCCGAAGTAATGGAGGGTCTGCAACAGCGGCCAGATCCGAGGTTCATAATGATGCACGAAAGCATGAAGCTCGGTGTGCCTTGGTCGGATATCCAATCAAGAGCAATGTCCCGGTTACGACATTCAGCGCAAAGGCCAACCACAGGGCTGGAAAAAAGTTCTGCATCGCCGCTAAGCGGATGCGTGGCGCAAAACCCAGGATGCGCAAGTCGATGGCAGTATTCCCGCCGGCCAGAAACCCTATGCCGATGACGTGAGCGTGATGATGGCAGGATACGCGAAGATCGAAGGTGTCTCGCGAATCCAGGCGCTGAGCGCGCTGCCTTCGATCCAGGCAAAAACCGAGTCCATGAACTTAGCTATTCGACTTTGGCTACGTCGTCATTTTTGACAGCAGCCCTCGGACCGATTCCGCGTCGGCCCATCAACATACGGCTTTGGCCAAGCTCTAGGAAGCGGCCCGCATCGTCGCGCGCGCCCTTCTGACCGCAGTTTCTCCGCCCACGAAATTCTCAAGACCTCTTGCACGAAACACGAGACTGACTTATAAAATGACTGACCAGTCAGTCATCAATTAAGGGATGCTCTGCGTGAAGGCTCTTCGATCGAATGTGCAGGGGAAGCGGGGGCGTCAGGGCGAAAAGTCCCACGAGGCTGTCGCTCCTGAAGCCCATATCGCCGCCGCACCGCCACGGAGCGCCCGAGCCGCGGCTCACGCAGCCATCGTCAGGCGGAACGGCGCGAAGCCATCCTGTCGGCGGCGCTCGAAGAGTTTTCGGCCAGCGGCTTTGCCGCGGCGCGGCTTGACGATGTCGCTCGCCGCGCCGGCGTCGCCAAGGGGACGATCTATCTCTACTTCCGCGATAAGGAGAGCCTGTTCCAGGAGCTCATCCGTTCGATGCTCGGCCCGGTGGTCGGGGCGCTGGAAACCTCATCGACCGCCGGCGTTCCCACACGGGCGATCGCCGAGACGCTCATCGACCTGTTCGTGCGCGAAATCGTGGGCACGCGCCGCAAGGATGTGATCAGGCTCATCATCACTGAAGGACCGCGATTCCCGAAGCTGGCCGAGTTCTACTACCACGAAGTGATCGAGCACGTGCGGCCGGTCATGCAGGGCTTGTTCCTGCGCGCGATCGAGCGTGGCGAGATCAAGAATGACGCGCTGGTGCGCTTTCCGCAGCTTCTGATCGCGCCCGGCCTCCTCGCTATCATATGGACCACGCTGTTCGATCGTTTCGCTCCGCTTGATGTGCGCGCAATGATGCGAGCCCATCTCGATCTGCTCTTTGGCGAGAGGGCTTCCCCATGAGGAGCTTCTTGCGCATGGCCGCGACGCTCGTCATCGCCTTCGGCGCAATGCTCGCGTTGACGAGCTGCGATGAGAGAAAGGAACCGACCTATCAGGGCTGGATGGAGGCCGAACTGATTTTTGTGAGCCCCGACGAAGCCGGCCGCATCGAAACGCAGTCGGTGCGCGAAGGCGATCAGGTCGAGGTCGGCGCGCCGCTGTTCACACTCGACTCCGACCTGCAAAAGGCTGACCTGCAGGTGCAGGAGGCCTCGGTCAAGAATGCGCAGCAGGCCTATGATCGCGCGCAGACCTTGCTCAAGACGGCCGCCGGTACGCAGAAGGCGCTGGAAGACGCCGAAGCTGCGCTGCGCACTTCACAGGCGCGGCTCAACTCGTCGCAGACCCGGCTCGCGCGCCGCAAGATGGCGAGCCCGGTTTCGGGCACGGTGGAGCAGGTTTACTTTCGCGCAGGCGAGATGGTGCCGGCCGGCAAGCCTGTGGTTGCGCTCCTGCCGCCCGGCAATCTCAAGGTTCGCTTCTTCGTGAGCGAAGCCGTGCTGCCGCAGATCAAGATCGGCGAGACCGTGACCATCAGTTGCGACGGATGCGCGCTCGATCTCGGCGCCAAGGTGAGCTTCATCGCGCGGCAGGCCGAATTCACCCCGCCGGTGATCTACAGCCTCGACGAGCGCGCGAAGCTCGTCTTCCTGATCGAGGCGCGCCCCGAGCGACCCGAGAGATTGCGCGTCGGTCAACCCGTGAGCGTCGCACTGCGGGAGCCGCAACAATGACGATCACCGCACCCGAAGCCACGCCAACGCCAGATGCCGGCGCCCGCGCGCCCGACATCGCGATCGACGTTCATGGTCTGACCAAGCGGTTCGGGGGCCGTCCCGTCGTTCGCGATCTTTCCATGCAGGTCAAGCGCGGCACGATCTACGGCTTCCTCGGCCCCAACGGCTCCGGCAAGACGACGACGATCCGGATGCTTACCGGGCTGCTCACCCCCGACGAAGGGGAGGGCACTTGCCTCGGCTACGACATCCGTACCCAAGCCGAAGAGATCAAGCGCCACGTCGGCTACATGACCCAGCGCTTCAGCCTGTATCAGGATCTTTCGGTGCGGGAGAACCTGGAATTCGTCGCCCGCCTCTACGGTATGCCCCGTCCTGTGCGGGCCGCGAGCGAGATGGTCGAGCGGCTCGGACTGAAGGGGCGTGAAGAGCAACTGGCCGGCGAACTTTCGGGCGGCTGGAAGCAGCGGCTCGCGCTCGGCGCTTGCACGCTTCCGAACCCGCAACTTCTTCTCCTCGACGAACCGACCGCCGGCGTCGATCCCAAGGCGCGGCGCGAGTTCTGGAACGAGATTCATGCGCTCGCGGCCCAAGGGCTCACCGTGCTGGTCTCGACCCACTACATGGACGAGGCCGAGCGCTGCCACGAGATCGCTTACATTGCCTATGGCGTCCTGCTTGTCCACGGCACGGTCAAGCAGGTGATCGCGGCCTCTCATCTCACGACCTACGAGGTGACGGCCAAGACCGGCGAAAACCTCGCCCGGCTCGCGGAAGAGCTGGAAAAGCTGCCCGGCGTCGACATGGTCGCGCCGTTCGGCACCAGCCTGCACGTCTCCGGCCGCGACGAGACGACGCTTGAAGCCGCGATCGCGCCCTATCGCGAACGACCGGGGCTCGAATGGACCCGATCGCAGCCATCGCTCGAAGACGTGTTCATTGACCTTATGAACCGCTCGCGGGACAACTTCCAATGAATGCAGAGAAGCGAACACGCGGGGGATTCTGGCGTCGCACCGCCGCGATGCTGATCAAGGAGTTCATCCAGCTCAAGCGCGACCGCGTCTCGTTCGCCATGATCGTGATGATCCCGCTGATGCAACTGTTGCTGTTCGGCTACGCGATCAACACCACGCCGCGCCATTTGCCGACAGCGGTGCTGTTGCAGGAGCAGAGCGATCTCGGCCGTTCGATCCTGAAAGCGCTGGAGAACACGAAATATTTCGAAGTCACCCGCATCCTCCGTGACGAAGACGAGTTCGATCGCGTGCTGGCCTCAGGCTCGGTCCTGTTCGCGATCGAAATCCCGACCAATTTCGAGCGCGCGGTGCGCCGCGGCGACCGCCCAGCGCTTTTGGTGGCGGCGGACGCGACCGATCCGGTGGCTTCCGGGTCGGCGATCAGTGCGCTCGGGCAGGTCGTGCAGAGCGCTCTCGCGCACGACCGCGCCGTGCCGGATACGCCGGTGATGCCGTTCGAAATCCGCACCCATGCCCGCTACAACCCGGCCGGAGCGACGCAGCTCAATATCGTGCCCGGCCTGGTCGGCACGATCCTCACCATGACCATGCTGATCTTCACCGCGCTCTCGGTCACGCGCGAGATCGAGCGCGGCACGATGGAAAGCCTGCTGTCGATGCCGATCACCCCGATCGAGATCATGCTCGGCAAGATCATTCCCTATGTGATTGTCGGGTTTGTCCAGGCCGCGCTGATCATCGGCATTGGCATTCTCCTGTTCAGCGTTCCCCTGCTGGGCAGCCTGGCAATGCTTGCGCTGCTCAGCACGCTGTTCATCTCCACCAATCTCTCAGTCGGCTACACCTTCTCGACCATCGCCCAGAACCAGCTGCAGGCGATGCAGATGTCGATGATGTTCTTCCTGCCGAACATTCTGCTGTCGGGCTTCATGTTTCCGTTTGCCGGCATGCCGGTCTGGGCGCAATGGATCGGCGAATTCCTGCCGCTCACCCATTATCTGCGTATCGTGCGCGCGATCATGCTCAAGGGTGCGACGATGGCGGATCTGCAGACCGATGCGCTGGCGCTGGCCGGCCTGATGCTGATCGCCATGACGATCGCGGTGACGCGCTTCCGCCGCACCCTTGATTGAGCTTGATCGCGGTGCGAAGGAGCCGGAAAGCGAAGCGCGCGACGCTCAGCGGCGCGCAATCAGTCCCACGTGGCCATAGGGACCGGCGTTCTGATCGGAATCGCGGGCATAGCCGATCCCGACGCTCCATTCGAAATTGCCGGTTCGAAATGCGGTCGCGTGAATTCCTAAACGCCATTGCGAGTAGCTATGATCTTCGAATCCCACCACTTCGGGTCCAAGCCAGACGCAATCAAGAACCCGTAAGCCCACGGCGGCGCGGCCCCAAATGTTCGAGTCTGCGGGGGAGGCGGACATGGAGAGCGAGACCGTGGCCATCAACATGTCGCTCGGCTGATACCAAAGATCGAAACCGGCACGCGCCCCTACGTGGGTCCCGCGCAGCCGGTTGCCCGGATCGTCCGGGATAAGCCAGTTATGTTGTAGATCGAGGCCGGCGAACACCGACGCTTCGAGGTGGTCATTCTTGAAGCGCCAGCCCGGCATGACCGCCGCGAGTCCCTGGTCGCCCGTGACCTCCGTCGTACCTGACGGATAGCGATAGCTTCCTCCCGACAGCAGGGTCTTCAAAGTGAAGCCTTGCTGGGTGAGCCCGTTAGGGGACCAAAGGAGCCCTCCGTGGACGAAGTCGCCACGGCGCCATAAATCAAAGCCACTGAAGAGAAGGAAACGATCGCCGACCGCGCCGTCCACCGCCTGGGCAAACGACTGATCAACGCCACTCAACCACACCGCCGTCACGAGCAGGGCGGCGGTGATGCCCCCCAGCCGACACATCGCGGCCCCCCGAACGCCTGGCTCCCCTGAGCCATGCCGATGGCTCGACTTTCCATCGGCAGCTACATACAACCGAAACGCGTCTCGCTCCGCAATACCAAAGGTGCAAGCTACCATGCGCCCACGTCGGACCAGTTGTCGCAGAGCAACATTCCCGCTGCAATTGCGGAATTTCCCATGGCGCGTTTTCTTGTGGCGCGTCCTCGGCGCCGCTTTGCTTGTTGTTTTGATCGCGCCCGGGGGCGCCAGCGCAACGGAGCCCTATTCCTTTGCCACCACACCCGGGAGGCTGCCCAAGGCGGTCGTGCCGATTAGCTATGCGCTCGACCTCAAGCCGGACATCGAAAAACTCAAGCTTCCCGGGTCGGAAGTGATCGAGATCGAGGTTTCCGCGCCGACCGATCGCATCGTCCTCAATGCCCTCGACATGACCGTGGAAACGGCGGCGATCGAAGACCTGGCCGCGGGCACGATTTGGGCCGACGTCAAGGCCCAAACAGTGACGCTTACTTTCACGCGGCCGATTGCCGTGGGACGCCACCAACTCCGCATCGGCTTCACCGCGACGATCAATCGCTTCGGCCGCGGCATCTTCGTCGTGGACTACCCGACCGCCGAGGGCCGCAAGCGCATGCTCTCGACTCAGCTCGAGCCTGCGGATGCGCGCCGTATTTTTCCTTCGTTCGATGAACCGGCTTTCAAAGCGAGCATCGAACTGACCGTGACGGTACCGCAGGAGCTTCTTGCGGTCTCCAACATGCCGCCGGCGCGGGAGGAACTGATAGGAGGCGGACAAAAACGGGTGTCGTTCCCACCGACGCCGAAAATGTCGAGCTATCTGTTCGTGCTTGCGGTCGGCGATCTGGAGCGGATCACCGGCGATGCCGACGGAGTCACGGTCGGCGTCGTCACCACGCGCGGCAAGAGCGCCAAGGGACGCTATGCGCTCGACAGCGCGATCGAACTGCTGCGCTATTACAACAATTATTTCGACACGAAATACCCGCTTCCCAAGCTCGATTTGATCGCGGTCCCCGGCGGTTTCGGCGGCGCCATGGAGAATTGGGGCGGCATCACCTTTTTCGAAAGCCGGCTGCTGTTCGATCCCGCGACGAGCGCGATGGACTTGCGCCGCAGCATCTTCATCATTCTCGCGCACGAGATGGCGCACCAATGGTTCGGCGATCTCGTCACCACCGCCTGGTGGGACAATCTCTGGCTCAACGAAGGGTTTGCGAGCTGGATGCAGACAAAATCGGCGGAGGCGCTGCATCCGGAGTGGCAGAGTTGGCTCAACGGCGGCGGCGCCAAGCAGGCGGCGATGAGCGAGGATGCGCGCCGCACTACGCATCCGATCCAACAGCCGATCGCGAACGAAAGCGAGGCGATGGCGGTATTTGACGTCATCACCTATAGCAAGGGCCAGGCCTTCATCCGGATGCTGGAGAATTATCTCGGCGAGGACGCCTTCCGCGTCGGCATCCGCGACTACATGAAACGCCACGCTTACAGCAATGCGACGACGGCCGACCTCTGGCGCGCACTCGAAGCGGCGTCGGGCAAGCCGGTGACGGCGATCGCCGCTGCTTATACTGAGCAGCCCGGCGTACCACTGATCAGCGTGCAGGAATCTTGTGTCGAGGGTCGCCAGCGCGTTGTGCTGCGGCAGGAACGGTTTACGATTCACGACTCTGATCCCAAGGCGCAGCGCTGGCAGGTGCCGGTGGCATTGGGGCCGCTTGCGGGAGCGGCGCCGAGGGTTGTGCTGCTCGACGGATCGATGGAGATCGTCGGCAGCCGTTGCGGCGAACCGACCAAGCTCAATCTCGGCGACGTCGGCTACTACCGCGTCGACTACGACGCCGCGACGCGGGCCGCGTTGGCAAAGTCGGTCAAGCAGATGGCGCCGGCCGATCGCGTCAACCTGCTCGCCGACACCTGGGCGATGGTCGAAGCGGGCCGCGCCACTCCGGCAGCGTTCTTCGATCTCCTCGATCAGTTCGCCGGAGAGGAAAGCCGCGCGGTATGGGAGCAGGTCATCCGTATTTTCTCGCGGATCGACCATCTGCAATGGGGCCGGCCGCAACGAGCGGCATTCCAGGCTTATGCACGCAGCGTGCTGCGGCCGGCCTTCGATCGGCTCGGGTGGGATGCGGCGGTCTCCGAGCAGGCCGACCAGGCACTCCTGCGTTCGCGGCTCATCGGGATGCTGGGCGCGTTCGGCGACGAGGCGATCCTGGCCGAGGCGCGGCGGCGCTTCGCCTTGTTCGTCAAGGACCCGGCCGCGCTGTCAACGGATCTGCGCGATGTCGTTACCCATCTCGCCGGCCGCACCGCCGACCGCGTGACCTACGACACGCTGATCGGGATGGCCCGCAAGACGACAAACACCGATGAGCGCGTGCGTTACTACTCGGCCGCGGCGGGCGCCCTTGATCCTGCCTTTGCCAAGGAGACGCTGGCGATCGCGCTGACGGATGAACTGCCGACGAGCCTTGTGGGAACGACCATCTCGTGGGTGGCGTCGCAAGGCGAGCACCCTGACCTCGCCTGGGCGTTCGTCCGGGAGAATTTTGCAGCGCTCGCCGCCAAACAAGGGCCTTCGTTTCGCTACTACTTTGCATCGAACCTGATGACGAACTTCACGGATGCAGCGCACGCCGCCGACCTTGCGGGCTTCGCCCCGGTGCACGAGACGTCTGGTGGCCGGATGATTGCCGCGCGTTCAAACGAGCGCATCATGACGGATGCCGATTTCTCGGAGCAGCAATTGCCGGCGATCGATGAATGGATCAAGACGCGGGGCGGACGGTGAGTAACGGAGTGTTCGATGGGTGATCTTGCACAAGCGCTGTGCCTCTTCTGCACCGTCATCACCGGTGCGCCGGCGCCACAGTTGGCGGACACGGCCGGAGACATCAAATATCGGCACGAGGTGTTGGGGCACGGCAAACACCTCCTGCGGCTGAGCGTTGACTACTATCTCGTCGAACCAGAAGCGGCGATGCGCCGCCGCCTGGAAGGCTTCGCCCAAGGCTATGCGCAACACACTTGTCCGGGGCGCTTTGCCTTCGTCGACGGCGGTAGCCGCTATCTTCGGACGGAAAACGTGACGCCGTTCGCCAAGCAGTTCGTCTTTCAGTGCCTCAACCGTTGATCTCGCCCGCCGATCACTACTGGCAATTCGTCACCAACAGACGCCGACCTTGATTTGCGCAAACGGTTCGAACGGCACACCGAGCCGATGACGAGCGGCGGCGGCGTCAAACAATCCCTGGAAAGCTTCACTCCTTGCCGCCGGCTTGCTGCCGGTTCATGCCGGCCATTCAGGCCTTTCGCGCGGGAGGCAAGGCCGTGGACGGTCGCCGGGATAAATAAAAACCCCGCCCGGGAATACCGGGCGGGGTCATTCGTTTCAACAGTCGTGCGCGACTACGTTCAGTGCGCGAGTGGATCGGGGCGGACCTGGAAGTGCACGGCCATCGGCTTGTTGCCTTTGCCGCCTTCGGTCTGCCACGGGGCACGGTCGCCGCTGGAGGCCCACAGGCCGCGGCCCTTCCAGCCGCCATTCGCATCGTCGATGCGGCCGTCGAGCCCCTTGGCGTAGAAACCCATCGGGTAGGGCACGCGCATCGTGATCATCTTGCCGTTTTGCAGCGCGACCAGCCCGTCGGTGAGGTTGGCGGTCGAGACTGGAACGTCGTTACCCAGACCGGAAGTGTTGTGCTGGTCGACCCAGGAGTAGTAGCTCGAACTCGGCGCTGTTGTCGCCGATGCCCTGGAAGCCCGGACCCGGGTACTTGTAGAAGGTCCAGCCTTCGGGGCACTGGTTGCCGGTCGCCTTCGGGCCGTTGAGCGGGCCCTTGCACTTGGTGCGGTCGAACGCGCCCATGTGACCGCTGCCGAGCGACACCCAGTACACGCCCTTGCTGTCGATGTCGCCGCCACGCGGGCCGAAGCCCGGCAGCGGGACATTGTAGATTTCCGAGAGCGCCGTTTCCGGAGGATTCGAGCCCGGATCGATGCGCACGATCGAACCCGGATTGTTGCGGATCGTGCCCCAGACCGAGCCATCCTTCGGGCTCACCGAGACCGCGTAGAAGACCTGCGCGACGCGGCGGTCCTTGCTCGGATCGAACGGCTGGTTCGGCTCGGTGTACTCGCCGCGCTTGCCGTCGCCGTTGGTGTCGAGGATGAGCGCAGTCCAGCCCTGCGCCTTAGCAGCGTCGTGGGTCTCGTCCCATACCTTGGTGTTGACCCAGCCCACCACGCCGCCGCCGCCGCCGCTCGACGTCCACAGCGTATTGTTGGCGTCCCTGGCGAAGTTCAGGTGATGGGTGGTGAAGCAGGTATCGACGAACTCGGCCTTGTCGGTCTTGGGATCATAGATCGTCAACATCCGGGTGCTCTGCTCGAGCGGGAACAGCTTGGCTGACGGCTGATCCGAGCCCTTCTTGCAGAAGGCTGGCTCGTTGTGCTGGTCGCGGAACGCCGCGGTCATCCAGACCCGGCCTTTGTCGTCCAACGTCGCGTTGTGGTTGTTGAAGTGCGCCGTCCAGATCTTCTCCTCGCCCCAGTAGGCGGAAGGACCGAGCGGCTTCTCCATGGCGGCGTGGCCCGGGCCAAGCATCTCGTGCATGTTTTTATCACGGATCGGCGCCGGGTGCTCGGTGGCGGTGTTCGTCTTCAGATTGAGGACGGGGAAAGCGTCCATGCTGTATTCGGGCTGACCGTACACCGGACCGTTGGCGTTGACCGTCGGGTTGCGTTTGTCGGTCACAGCCATGTCGTGCAGGTAATGCTTTTCGTCCGACCAGTCCCAGGTCGTGACGACGATGTTGCGCTCGACGCCCGACGGACGTTCCGGCTTTGCGTGCGGCAGTTCGCCCTTGGCGATGCGGTCGGTCCAGTCGGAGAGATAGGCGAGGGGGGCGGCGTTGAGCTGGCCGGCGATGATGTTCACCATGAGCTCACCGGCCTGCCCGGCCTGGATGCGTTGCATCCACTGGTCCTTGGACGAGCCGTGGAACGCGGCCGGGATCGTGCGAGTCGCCAGCGTACCGAGCTGATGGCAGCCGACACAGCCGTTGTTCTTGACCAGGTTGATCCAGTCGATCTGCTTCACCTTCTCGGGGATGTCGCTCTTGCCGCCGAACTGGTCCTGGCCCGGGATCTTCATCATTGAATACCAGTAGATCGCCGGATAGTACGCCGCGGCCGCTGCATCGTTGGGCGCTGCCACCGCGGTGAGGTTGAGCGGCTTGCCGGGCTCGCCATCGACCTTGGGCGAATCGATGAGGCCGTAGCCGCGCACCCACACCTTATACTTGCCCTTCGGCAGGTCGGGCACGACGTAGCGGCCCTGGTCGTCCGTCACCACCATCTTGGCGTAACGGGTCGGGAGGTCGGTCGTCTCCGCGATCACCCACACGCCGGCTTCCGGCCCCTTCGGCCCGGTCACCACGCCGCCGATGTCATCGTTGTCGATCGCGACCGTGCCCTGGGCGCCGACCTGGCTGGGCCCGGCGAGCAGCGCCGCAAAGCCGAAGGCGGCTGCGGTGCTCAAATAGAATCGTTTCGATGGGTTCATTCTAAACTCCTCTCCTAGAGGTCCCAACTGCGTGGGCTCATTGGGCGTTCGGTGCAGATTCCAGTGACCGAAGCTGGCGGATAGACTGGCACGCATAGAGCCGGAAATCCATGCTCGCGAGTTCGGAAATTTTGCATCGTCGATGCGCCTTTGACGCAGCCTCCGCTCTTGACCTTTCACTTTGGCGGACAGGGGCCGACATACGGAGGGACCGCCACACTGCCCCCTGGGGCGGCTGACCGACAGATGGCGACGCGTTCCGTCGTCGTCTCCGGATCGAGCCGGTAGGATCGCATGCTGTAGATGCCGATCTCATCAAAGTAATTGCAGAACGGCAGCGTTGTGATGGTTCGCTCGACGAACCAGTTACCGGTCGTGCCCATTTGATAGGGAGCGCCGTCGACCGTGTGGATCGTTTCATCGCTGGGAACGACGCTCCAGCCAACGTCGGCGTCGGATAGAGGGTCACATTTATGATCGGCGCGCGCGCCCGTCGAACCGAAGATTGCGCCGGCGCCGATCATACCCAGGGACACGACAACGGCGGCAAAAACCGGCACCTTACGCGTGCGACATACCATGAACGGCAACCCTTGCAGAGCGTGGCCGACGCCATCGCGGCGAACAACCCTTTGGGATCCTTCGCCTCCGTGGCTGTCTTGACCGCGCGGCTCACAAAGTCAAGACTCGAGCCCTAATCGGAAACCGAGTTGCGGGAGGAATCATATGACCAAGAAATCGAAAGACATCGAACCCCGCGACACGAGGCCGGATTCCGTCAGTCGCCGCGCATTCCTGTCAAAAGGTGCGGTTGGCGTCGGCGCCGCGGCGCTCGCTGGTGTCAGCGCACAGGACGCGAATGCGCAAGCGCCGATCAATTGGGACCTCACGGTCGACGTGGTGGTGATCGGCGCCGGCGTTTCCGGGCTGCCCGCGGCGATCACAGCGCGCGATCACGGGGCCTCGGTCATCATCGTCGATGAAAACTTCGACATCGGCGGACGCGGCATGCTCAGCGGCGGCCGTGTGCATCTCGGCGGCGGCCATGCGCTGCAGCAGAAGTTCAACATCAAGGATTCAGCCGACAGCGTTTTCACCGACTGGGTGCGGTTCGACGCCAACGTCGCCCGCTACAGCGACCGCGACCTGGTCCGCGTCTTTGCCGATGAGAATGTCCCAACCTTCAACTTCCTGATCGAGAACGGCGTCAAATTCATTGAGAAGCCGGTCGGGCCGGAAGCTGCCTCGACCGTGCCGCGCACCTTCGTCACCGTCGAGTGGCAGGACCAGAACCAGATCTATGCGCCCGGCGGCAACCGCAACGGCTCCGGTCTGGTACGCGCCCTCGAGCAGAGCGCGCGGAAGAAGGGCGTGCAGATCCTGCTCGGCCACGAGATGAAGAAGATCATCCGCGAGCAGCAAAACTCCGGAAAGGTCCTCGGGATCACGGCGCAGCATTCGGGCGGGCCGATCAATATCCGCGCGCTCAGGGGCGTGATCATCGCCACCGGCGGCCACACCGGGAACGTCAATTTCCGGCGCACTTTCGATCCGCGACTGACCGAGGAATATCAGCAGGCCTGCATGCCTTACGTGTTCCAGGGCGCCAAGGGTGAGCTTGCGGCGATGGATATCGGTGCATCGCTTTGGGCCACCGCAAATCAGACCAACGAGGCAGGGGCGGCCATCACCAAGACTCGCCACATCGGATGCCGCTGGGGCTACAGTTCGCTGGTCTTCCAGCCCGAAAGCAAGCTGTTCGCGCTCGCGAAAGCGACCGGCCTGACGGTGAAGGACTGGCAGGACATGATCTTCATCAACTCGACCGGCAAGCGCTTCTGGAACGAGGTCGATGGCTCATATCGGTTCTTCGCCGCGGCCATGGCCTACAACGGCGACAAGACCAAGCTCAATGGCGGCGGGCCGATCTGGGCGATCTTCGATGCCGACGGCGCCGCCCGGGAGAAGTGGGATCCCAAGCCACCACACGTTGATCCGGACGGCTTTTTCTACAGCGCCGACACTGTCGCGGAGCTTGCCGGCAAGATCAAGAATCAGCATCAGCGGATGCCGATCTCGGGCGCAGCGCTGCAGGACACGGTGAGCCGATATAATTCCTTCGTTGCCTCCGGCACGGATACCGACTTCAAGAAGCCGACCCCGATGTACAAGATCGAGAAGCCGCCGTTTTACGCGGCCTGGGCGACGCCGATCCTGCACGACACGCTCACGGGGCTGCGGGCCAGCACCAATGGCGAAGTGATGGACATCCGCGGCGAGGTGATTCCGGGCCTCTATTGTGCCGGCGAGTCGCAGGGCGGTTTCGCTCAGCACGGACTGGCGCGCTGCATGGTGTTCGGGCGCGTCGCCGGCCGGCACGCGGCGACCCGGGCGGCCTGATCCGCCCGCGGCGGTCCTTGCAACGAGCGCAAGCGCGCCTTCCTCCCAGCGGCGGAGGGGGTGCGCATTTTGCGCCTGCTCTTCGATAACCGTGACCCCGAGATGCGAACCCATTCCGCTCAGATTGAACTGATCGAACCGGCGCCCTCGGAAGCCGGGGCTGGAGCCGATGTCACGCTGAAGATCAAGGTCGCATGCGCGCAGGGATGCGATCTGCATGCGATGCCGCTTACGGTCACCGACCCGCACGGTGCGGAGAGCACGGTCGTACTCCTCGGAACGGAGGGCGCGGCGGACCAGGTTGCGGATTTGGTGCTCAAGATTCCCAAGCGGGCGGGTGCGCACGCGTGGTGTGTGTCATTAGCGGCGCAGGAACGCGATGCCGTTCTCCATGAGGCGAGCCCGTTGCGGATTTCCGTGCACGCGAGGGCCCACGATACCAGCTTGGCGGTGTGGGACATCCCCTCGCCAGTGGTGGCGGGCGAACGGTTTGAGGTCAAGGCGGGCGCCAAGTCCTCGGCCGACTGTGACTTGGTCGCGCGCAAGATCGAGATTTACAACGAGACCGGCAATGTCGCGGCCGGTGGCGCACTGAGTGCAACGCCGTTTCCGGGGACCCGCGCCTTGTATTGGACCGCAGTGGAATTGGTGGCGCCGACAGGGGAGGGCCTGCACAATTGGTCCGCCCGCTTCGAAGCGGCCGATCTCGACCTCCCGCATGAAGGCACATCCGCGTCATTCAGTTTCATGGTCGTCCCGCGGCCGGAGCACAACCTTACCGTTGAGATCATCGAGAAAGCGTCGCGGACTCCCATCGCCGACGCCGAAGTTCGACTCGGCCCGTTTCGTGGCAAGAGCGGTGTTGACGGTGCCGCTTCAATCGCAGTCCCCACGGGGATTTTTGACCTTCACCTCTGGAAGGTCGGCTACGACGCACCGGCTCTCAAAGTCGAAGTGACGATGGATTTGACCGTCAGAATCGAGGCCGAGATCGTGCCCGAAGAAAATCCGGACGCGATCTGGAAGATGTGACGCGACGCCAGGGTGCGGCATCAGCGCCATTCGTTTACATTTGATCCCAGGAATAATTGTCCGCTTGGCGGCCTTCGGCCTATTGTCCCGTGCCTGGATCTTTGCATGAGGCTACCCCATGGCGCTGCAGTCGGAATATTTGAAGGGCGACCGCAAGCTTGAGGCTGCCGCGACATCCAATCCGGCTCATATCATGCCCGGCACAACCGGCGATCACGTTGGGAAGATTCAACGCGTTCTGATTACGCTTGACGATGCCACGATCGATCCTAAGGAGTTGAGCGAAGGCCGCTACGGCAAGACGACCGCCGATGCCGTGCAAAGTTACAAGAGCAACGATCGCCGCAAGATCATCAATAAGACCTATCAAAACACCGCTGACAATATCGTCGGCATCATGACGATAACGGCAATGGACAAGGAGATGGCGCTTCGGCAGCTCGGTGAGCCCGACTCCGACTTTATCGCCTTCAGCGACGATCAAGTGAAAACGATTAAAGCCGATTTGTTGCGGTCCAAGGTGATGCTGGACGTCGTATTGCGGCGCTTGCGCAATGTCGCGAATGTGACGCCCTCCGGTGATCTTCTCATCACGCCTCGCAACCTCGAGTACTACGACACCAAGCTGAAGATCAATAATATTTTCAAAATCAACACGATACGGCCGGACGATCTGCCTGTTCCTGATGATGTCATGCGCGGTCTGCGCCAGCGGTTTCGCGGCCTCCAGAACTTGCCGGAACCGTCCACGGATCCGTCCGATTTCCTAAGGTTCGGCGAACTGCTGCAAAAATTTGCGACGCTGCGTGAGAGTCTCAACAAGCGCTTTTTGAAAGAAAACTATCGGCAGGGCACGTTTCGCGGACAGCCGCTCGGTTTCTTTGCGGCCTTCGTCGACGCGACAAATCCAGACGACCCGATGGTCCGGATCACCGCGCGCTATTTCGATACGCTGGTGATGCCGACGGCCGATGATCGCGCAGTGACGTTGGCCCATGAGCGGGCGCATACGGTGTTTCGCGCCAATGGCCACCCTGGCACCGGCGACAATCCCTTCTGCGTCGCCCCGCACCTGGGTGATCCCAACGTCACGCGCACCGAACAGGCAATCGCCAACCCCTACTGCTTTGAATGGCTTATCGATTCACTGCAGCTGAACTACAACAGCGCGCGTTTTCGCGGACCTGAATGCGGCACCTGAATTGGATAAGCCCACGGCCAGCGTTCGGGATCACGAACAGCAGATCGGGACCGCTCGCACGGTCATGCTGGCGCGCCCTAGGGGACTCGAACCCCTGTTACCGCCGTGAAAGGGCGGTGTCCTAGGCCACTAGACGAAGGGCGCGTCTCTTTTAAGCATGATCATTTCCCGAAAATCGGTTCCCGTTTTTCGGGATCATGGCCTAAAGCGGGGGGACATATAAAGGCGTTTGCGCGAGGCGGCAAGCAGCGCGCATGGGGGCGCGCGCGGGTTGCCGCGAATGTCCAACAGTTCACCACTTGCCGGTATTGGCCATCGACTTCCACGGCTCCTGCGGCGGCAGCGGGCCGCCCTTCTGCAGCAGTTCGATCGAATGCTTGTCGGGCGAGCGCACGAAGGCCATCATGCCGTCGCGCGGCGGCCGGTTGATAGTGACGCCCGCCTTCATCAGCCGATCACAGAGCGCGTAGATGTCGTCGACCTCGTAGGCGAGGTGGCCGAAATAGCGCGCCTCGCCGTAATCCTCGGTGTCCCAATTATGGGTGAGCTCGATCAGCGGAGCGTCGCGGCCGTTACGCTTGCTATCCGCCACGCGCTGCTCGTCCTCGGCAGCGGCGAGGAAGACGAGCGTGAAGCGGCCCTTGTCGTCTTCCCGCCGGCGAACTTCCTTGAGGCCGAGCTTGTTGCAATAGAAGTCGAGCGCGCGATCGAGATCGCGGACGCGCAGCATGGTATGAAGATAGCGCATGAAATCCTCGCTTGGAGCCTGCGGGGCCGGCCGTCAGAGTAGTATATATGATCGCACCAGACCTTGAGACAGGCATCGCGCGGCTGCGCGAACTCGTGGAAGACGCCAAGACCATCGTGCCCTTCACCGGAGCTGGGATTTCGACCGAGTGTGGTATCCCCGACTTCCGTTCACCGGGCGGCTTGTGGAGCAAGAACCGGCCGATCCCCTTCGACGAGTTCCTGTCGCAGCAGGAGATGCGCGACGAGTCCTGGCGGCGGCGCTTCGCGATGGAGGCCGCGTTCGGAGCGGCGCAGCCGGGTCGCGGGCATCGGGTGCTCGCGAGCCTTTACCGGGCCCGCAAATCGCCGGGTGTGATCACGCAGAATATCGACAACCTCCACCAGAATTCCGGCATTGCGCCGGAAGACGTTGTGGAGTTGCACGGCAACAACACCTATGCGCTCTGCCTCGAGTGCGCGAAGCGCTACGAACTCGCTTGGGTCAAGGAGCAATTTCTTGCCGACGGCGAGCGCGCGCCGGACTGTCCGGAATGCGGTGGCTACATCAAGAGCGCGACCGTGTCGTTCGGTCAGTCGATGCCCGGGCACGCCATGCGTCGCGCGGAAGAGCTTGCGCTGCAATGCGATCTGTTCCTCGCAGTCGGTTCCTCGCTGGTGGTCTGGCCGGCGGCCGGCTTCCCGTTGCTCGCCAAGCGCAATGGCGCGCGCCTCGCGATCATCAATCGCGAACCGACCGAATTCGACGCGATCGCCGACCTTGTCGTGCGTGACGACATCGGCACGGTGCTCGCTCCGCTGATCAGCCATTGATCCGCGCGTAAAGCGCATTCTCGCCGTCATCAACAGCGAAGTTGCAGACATTCCACAATGTTTTTGGCGGTGTACAAATCCATTTTTGCCTTTCGGCGGGTGGGCCGGGTGGTATCTTCGATTGCGGCAACACGATTCGTAACAACCGCCCGTAAGAGGCGACAGAGAAATGGCAGCGTGCGGCGCTATGACGTCGGACGATTTTTTAAAGGGGCAGGGCCCGGGACTTGGGCCGTCGTCGGAAGCAGGGGGCGATCTCGCTGACGAAGCGAGAAGCGCCATCGAAGTTTCTGGCGTCATCAAGTGGTTCGACGTATCCAAAGGTTTTGGATTCATCGTTCCCGATAGTGGATTGCCGGACGTGCTTCTGCATGTGACGTGCTTACGCCGCGACGGCTTTCAGGTGGCGTACGAAGGCGCGCGCATCGTGGTGGAAGCGTTGCAGCGGTCCCGCGGGTTGCAGGCCTTCCGGGTTCTGTCGATGGATGACTCGACGGCCATCCATCCGGCGCAGATGCCGCCACCGCGCACCCATGTGAGCGTGACCCCGACCAGCGGGCTCGAGCGGGCGCAAGTGAAGTGGTTCAATCGACTGCGCGGCTTCGGCTTTCTGACCCGCGGCGAAGGCACGCCCGACATCTTTGTTCACATGGAGACCCTGCGCCGATACGGCATCACCGAATTGCGGCCGGGGCAGTTCCTGCTGGTTCGGTTCGGGCCAGGCCCGAAAGGGCTTATGGCCGCTGAGGTCCATCCGGAAGGCGGGTCGCTGGGACCTGCATCGCACTAATCCAGGTTTTGTGCAGCGGAGTTGCGTTCTCCAAATGGCCGGGCTCTGTCCCGGCCATTTGCTTGTGCGGCTGCCTAAGTAGCCGGATCAATCAGATCGCTGGCGTGCCGGGTCTTTCGCATGGTCGCTGCAACGAAACGCGGTACTCTCGCTTTCTTGATTTGATCGAATGATCCCGCCCGCAGACCCTGCAACCTGGGTGATTGTGCTCTATGATCGGTCTTCGGATCCATTGAGGTTTTAGTCATGCCCCGCCGAGTTCTGATGCTTGCCGTCCTATCGATACTCCTGCCGCTCCTTACCCCAACCGGACGTCCGCTCCGCGCCGCCGAACTGCAGACGCTCGAAATCGCCAGCAAGACCGGCGTACACCCCTTCGAGGTCGAGATGGCGGTGACGCCGGAGGAAACGACGCGGGGACTGATGTTTCGTCGCGGGCTTCCGGAGGGGCATGGCATGCTGTTCGATTTCAAACGTGACCAGGAGGTCTCGTTCTGGATGAAGAACACTTACGTTTCGCTGGACATGATCTTCATCCGCAGCGACGGCCGCATCATGCGGATCGCCGAGAACACCGAGCCGCTCTCCGAACGGCTGGTTCCCTCGGGTGCACCGGTGCGCGCTGTCCTCGAAGTCATTGCCGGCACGGCCAAGAAATTAGGCATCGCTCCCGGTGATCAGGTTGCGCACCCGATCTTTAAAGGTCGTTGATGCGCGGCGGCCGCCGCGCCGTTGCTTGGGTTGCCGCCGATCGAGCGATTAATGCGTCCAGGCGTCGCGGCGCTTGAACGCGAAGTTGTCGGAATAGGAAACGGTCCGGCGCGCGTACGGCTTCTCGCGGAACACTTGATACGGGATGCCGTGGCGCTCGCAATAGGCGACGGCTTCGGCGGAACTGTCGAACCGCAAGCGCAATTGCGAACGCATGTCGCCGGACGAGGTCCAGCCCATCAGCGGCTCGATCTCGCGCGGCTGCTCGGGCTCGTAGTCGAGCACCCAGTCCTTGGTCTTGGCGGTGCCGGACTGCATAGCGGTTTTCGCAGGCTTGTAGATTCGTGCCTTCATGGTTGCTTCGCTTCGAATTAAGTTTGGATCGAGCCGCAAGTGATGGTCGGGGCAACAGGATTTGAACCTGCGACCTGCTGGTCCCAAACCAGCCGCGCTACCAGACTGCGCTATGCCCCGGACCGTTACCGCGCTTTCGATACACGGTTCGGTTTTGACCAGCAAGCCGAGGTCCAGGCGATTGCCCTGCGTGGCGGGTTTCACCCAGCGCCATCAACGCTCCGCCGATTCTCCCGCAGCAGCGTTAAAATCCGGCCGGCCTCCTCGACGATGCTGGCGATGATGGCCTCCCCCAGTTCCACCGTCGCCTCATGGGCACTGCCAATGATGCCGGCTTGTGCAAGCCGCGGATCATCGGTGCGCCAGGGAAAGCTCGCTCCGCGATCGAAGATCAGGGCCCGGCGGGCGCGCTCGTCGCCGGGCTCGTCGGGTTTTGCGATCAAGTCACGCCGCACAAGATGGGGCGCGAGCACGAGCATCACCGAAGTCTCGCTTCGCCCACCATGGACATCGGCGCTCGGTTCCGCCTTCGATAGGTCGAATGGATGGAGCACGCAGGCATTGAGCCCATAGTCGCCGGCGAATTCGTGCAGCACGCTTTCCAGAATGCCCCGATTGCCGCCGTGACCGTTGATGATCGCTAGATTGCGCGCCGGGACGGCGTCGACAAGGGTGCGCGCCAGGTCCCGCATGACGGCTACGAACCCTTGAATCGAGAGGCTGAGCGTCCCCGCTGCCCAGTCGTGTTCGCGGGAAAGGCCGATCGGAATCGTCGGCAGTTGCCAGAGATCGAAGGTTTCGCCCCAGCGCGTCACGATCCGGCGCGTGAGCTGTTCGGCGACAATCAAATCGGTCGCGAGCGGAAGATGCGTGCCGTGCTGCTCAATCGCGCCGAGCGGCAGGCACAGGATTGAGCTTTCCGTCAGCGACCCGGAAACCTCGGGCGAGGTCAGGTCGGCGAGCACTCGGCGGGGCGGGGCCATCCGGCGACGCTCGCGGTCACGGCGTTCCTTCGCCAACCGCCTCGCTTTCGGCGAGCGCCGTCAGGAGGTGATCGAGCTTATGGCCGGCGCGCGTCGCCTTCGCCGTCAGATAGCGCCGGTTGTCGGCGTTGATCGGCCCGTGCAGCGGGATGCGACCTGAAATTTCGATGCCGGCCTCGGCCAGGCCGTCGAGCTTCGCGGGATTGTTGGTCAGCAGCGCGACGCGGGTGCAGCCGAGCATCTGCAGCATGCGGGCGGCGATTCCGTAATCGCGCTCGTCGTCGTCGAAGCCGAGCGTCGTATTGGCGTCGAGCGTATCAAGACCCGCGTCCTGGAGCTGGTAGGTCCGCATCTTGTTGGCCAGCCCGAGGCCGCGGCCTTCCTGTTCGAGGTAGAGCACGATGCCGCCGCCTTCCTCCTCCAGCCGACGCAATGACAAACGAAGCTGATCGCCGCAGTCGCACCGGCGTGAGCCGAATACATCGCCGGTCAGGCAGGCCGAATGCAGCCGTACCGGGACCGGCCGCGAGATATCAGGCGTCCCGACGATGACGGCGACCGAACTGCCGCCGACGGCGTCCCGGAAGATCACGAACTGGGCCTGCAGGCCGCCCTCGAGCGGCACGTTCGCCTTGGCTACAATCGCGAGCGAGTCGACCGTGGCCTGCGCAAACTTGGCGACCGCATCCGCCGAGAGCTCGATCAGAGGGGTCTCGCCGAGCGCGCCGCCTTTGCGGTTTGCTACCAGCAGCGCGGGAAGCTTGTGCGCGAGCTTGGCAAGTTCGATGGCGGCGCCGGCGGCGGGACCGGCCGGAATGACATCGAGCTTCCGATCCACGTCCGCGTCGGCAGCAAGTGATATGATGTCATGCGCGGTGTCGCGCTCGCGGCGCGCCAGTCCAATCGCTCCCTCCGTCTCGAGTCCCAGGGCACGCGCGCGTTGCTTGGTGATGATGATGTGAGGCCGTGCCGGAGCGCAAAGACGCAAAAACGCTTCCAGCCGCTCGTCGCTGATGCCGTCGATCGGCAGCGCAATGACTGTCTCACCGGCGGTTTTCAGGATGACCGGCCGGCCCGAGCGAAACTCCGCCAACCCCCGCTCTACCGCTATCTGCTCCGGCTCGCCGAACGAACCGGTTTTCCCGCTCCTGTTATGATCACTCACGGATCAAAACACTCCCATCGTTGGTCATAGCGGGCAAAACCCCACAGTCGGTATACTTGTTCCCTTGTCGTCGCACAGACGAGATGGGCGTTTTCACGAATTCTATCACTACGTATCATGGCACGATGACGACCAATCCGAAACCGCCCTCTGCAGATTCTGGAGAAGCTGCCTGGGCCAGTGTTCCCGAGGCGTTCCGCAGGCCCGGGGTTTTGCTTGCGGAGCCTTGGGGCGAATTCTTTGCGCCGCTGCGGCAGGGGGCGGTCGACGATCTCGTGGTGGTGGGGCAATTCGGGCAGTCGATCGACGCCCGCATCGCCACCTCCAGCGGAGACTCTCATTATATCAACGGTCCCGCCGGCCTCGCCCATCTCCACCGGTTGCGGGCGCTGGTCGACGCCGTGGTGGTCGGCGTCGGCACGGCGGTTGCCGATGACCCGCAACTGACGGTCCGCCACGTCGCAGGGCCGCACCCGGCGCGGGCGGTCGTTGATCCGACCGGACGGCTGCCGGCATCTGCAAGGATGCTCAAGGATGACGGTATTCGCCGGCTGGTCCTGACCGGCGAAAGTGCGCAGGTCAGCCATGGCAATGGGATCGAAATCGTGCGATTCCCACGAACCGACGGCAATATCGCACCGGCGGCGATCCTGTTGGCGCTGGCCGCGCGGGGGTATCGACGCATCCTGATCGAGGGCGGCGCCAATACCGTGTCACGGTTTCTCGCCGCCGGTTGTCTCGACCGGCTCCATGTCGTGATTGCCCCGATGATCATCGGTACGGGCCCTGCCAGCATCACCCTTCCGCCGATCGAACGGCTCGATCAGGCTCGGCGGGCGCGCATGCGTGTGCTGCCGCTGGGCGATGAGGTGCTGCTGGATTGCGATCTGTCCGCTCACCGCCTCGCAGTCGGCATGGCAAAGAAATCGACGTGACCCACGATCATGGTGGAGCGACCTTTGGAGAGGCTGTCCCGCCGTCGGGCGAGCCAGCCGGCGATCCGATCGCGCGATAGATCGCCCAGCTCCTGCGCCGCGCCGGCCCATCCAGCCAAGACTTCGGCCTGGATCGCCCGATCCTCGGGACCGAACGTCCAATCCGACGTTGCCTGCGTCACGCTATAGCCGACCCGTTCGAACTTGGTGATGCACTGTTGGGCCGCGTCCGGCCCAAGCGCGGGACCAAAGCCCTTGTCGCCACGCTGATGCCGGTTCACCGCTGCCACCATCTCGTTGTCAAAGCGGTCCTCGGGCGCAAGTGTGACACGGCCGTCGTAGGTAAGCGCGGCATAGAACGGCAGACGCCGTACCGCGCATTCCACCACCAGGCGCTCGATCCATTCCGCGGAGACTAGATCGAGCAACGCCGAGGCAGTGACGAGATCAACCGGGCCATCGAGCGCCAGTTCGAGGTCGCGGACAAGATCAACCGGCTGCGCATTGACGATCAGCTCGTGCGGTCGGAATAGTGTCGCCACCTTCGCCAGCAGGCTCAGGTTATTGTCGACCAGACGCCAGCTCTGCCGGGCCGGCAGCTTCGGACCGATGGCGCGCAGCGTCGAACCGGTGCCGCACGCGAGGTCGACGACCGCAATCGATGTCGTTTCGCGAAATGCAGTCGCGACCGTATCGAGCACGGCCACGCTGCGGGCTTTGAGATCGTGGGGCTCGCGCAACGCGAGCCATTCCGCGGAGAACCCGCTCATACGACCTCTTCGAGCACCTTGGCAAAAATCCCGGCGGCGTCGCGCCAGGTGGGGAGCGTCGCAGCGGCCGCGCGCGCAGCTGCGGCAAGCGCCCGCCGCTCATGCGGGAATTCGATCAGGCGGCGCAACACCTTGGTCAGCGCGTCGATATCGTCGGGGTGCACCAGGACTCCAACGCCCGCCGGCACCGTCTGCGGGATGGCACCCGCGGTCGTGCCGACGACAGGCACACCGTGTGCGATCGCTTCGGTATAGGCCATGCCGTATCCCTCGAAGCGTGATGGCAGGACAAACAGATCGGCTGAGGCATAGAGCGCCGCAAGCTCTTCGTCAGCGATTGCGCCAGTCATTTGGACGCGGTCGGCAAGCCCGTAGCGTGCGATGTCGGTATCGATGCGGCGTGCCGTATCGGGATTTCGTGTGCGGTCTCCGACGATGACAAGTTGCCAAGGCAGAAACATGAGCGGCGTCAATGCGGCGAGCAGTACGTCGTAACCTTTACGCGGAACGATCGCACCCACGGCGAGAAGATGAACCGGCCCGTCCGCCGCGCGCGGTACGATCGGGGCCCGATCCGTACCTGGCGGCGCAACAGCCAAGCGCTCTTTCGCAACTCCAAATTCGGCTAGGAGCAGATTGCCAATTGCAGCGCTGGTGGCGATGGTCCGACACGCATGCGCCAGCGCCGCGGTTTCGCTTTGGCGAAGCGCCGCAGTCTCCTCCGCGTCAAGTCCCGTTTCGAGCGCCAGCGGATGGTGCACCAGCGCGACCAGTGGATGACTAGCGTGCAGGACTTCCGCCGCCTCCGGCAGCACGCCAAAGGCAAGCCCATCGATCACGATCGTTGTACCGGCTGGTATCCGCTCCAGCCGCTTGCAGGCGGCGGCGCGAATGGCATTCGTGGGGCGGGGGAAACCATCCCCGAGATCAAGCACCTGCGCCCGCCATCCGAGTGCGGCAAGCTCCGCGATCATGCGCCGGTCATAAGCGTAGCCGCCGGTCGGTGTCGCGAGATCGCCGGGCACCGCGAACACAAACTCCTTCACCACAACGGTGCCTCGTACCACGCGCGTGCCGAAGGTGATTCCGCGACGGTAACGCGGATCGCGGCAAGTTCTCGGCCGGCACGCCCCAAGCCGTCGTTGCGCGCGACGTTGGCGAGCGCGTCGAAGACATGTTTGGTGATGAATTCAGTGGTGGTATTGACGCCCTTGAATTGTTCGAGCCGGTCCAGATTGCGGTAGTTGAGCGGACCGAGCGCCGCCTTCAGCGCCTCGTGCGCACGTCCGATGTCGACGACGATGCCGTTGTCGTCGAGCCGCTCGGAGAGGAACGCTACGCGCACCACGAAGGTTGCGCCGTGCAATTCCTGCGCCGGTCCGAAAACTTCGCCGCGAAAGGAGTGTGCGATCATGATCTGGTCGGAAACCTCGACTGCGAACAAAGTTTATTCTCCCGTTCAGCTCTCGGTGTCGGCGGCAGGATACCGGATCAGCGGACAGCGCGCGTCCGCCTTCGCGTTGAGGATTTCCGGCATTTCCTCCGGCAAGTCGGCAAAAGCGACCGGCGGCGCCAGCAAGACATCGAGCGCGGGATCCTTCAACAGCGCAAGCGCCGCCGAGAGCCGGCGCGCATAGGTCCAGCGCGGGCGGTGCGAGGGGGCGATCCTGCCCACCTGGCTTGAAACGAGGCGCAAGCGCCGGCTGTGAAACGCCTCCCCGAGGGGCGCTCCGATCTCGCCCGAGCCGTACCAGCTCATTTCGATGATCGAGGCTTCTTCGCCGGCGAGCCGCAGTGCGGTCGCAAGACCGGCGGCGCTGCCGCTGGCGTGAAAGACCAGATCGCATTCGGCCGGCGCGTTTCCCGGTGTTGCGAAGTCCACGCCGAGGGCGCGAGCAAGCTCCGCGCGCGCCGGCACCACGTCGACCAGCACGACCTCCGCGCCGGGCAACTGCCGGCACAGTCGCGCCAGCAGCAGGCCGACCACGCCGCCGCCCACGATCGCGATGCGATCGGCAGGTCCCGGAGCGCCGTCCCATACCGCATTGAGGGCGGTTTCCATGTTCGCCGCGAGCACCGCACGTTGCGGTGGAACGTCGGCGGGCACGGGGCGCACGGTCTCAACCGGTACCGTGAAGAAGTCCTGGTGCGGGTGGAGCACGAAGACATTTCCGCCACGGAGCGCTGACGGGCCTCCCTCGACCCGACCCACCGTCGCGTACCCGTATTTCACTGGAAAGGGGAACGCGCCGCCCATGAGAGGAGCTCGCATCCGCTCGTATTCGCTTGGGGGGACGCGCCCCGCGGCGACCAGCCGCTCGGTGCCGCGGCTGACTGCCCCGAACAGGGCGCGAACCCGCACTTCGCCGAGTCCCGGGGCCGAAATCGGCTCCTCGCGCAATTCGGCACGGCCGGGGGCGACATACCAAAGCGCTTTGGCCAGCATCGACGATCACTCTTGCGCCCGAATGCGGATTGGACTTGATGACCCGCCCCCCGCTATATCCTTCCGGACCGACCCCGCAAAGCCATGCTCGAACGCACCAAAGGCGCCGACGTAACGATCGCTGAAGCGCCGCTGCTGGCGCGACGGCGCGTGCTCTTTTTCACTTTGGTCACTATTTCGACTGTCGCCCTGGTCTGGCTCTCCGTGCTCACGCTATCGGCCGGCGGCTTCGGCTTTCTTGATCTGGTTCTGGTGTTGCTGTTCGGCGTTACGCTCCCCTGGACTGTGATCGGCTTTTGGAATGCGATGATCGGGCTCTACGTGATCCGCACCACGCGCGATCCAGCCGCGGTGGTTCTTCCCGCGGCGGCGCGCGTGCTTGGCGATGAGCCGATTGTCGCGTCGACCGCGCTCCTCATGTGCATTCGTAACGAGCCGCCGGAACGGGTGACGCGGTATCTGGCGCCTCTGCTCGACGGCTTGGCGGCGAGCGGCGCGGGCGCTCGCTTCCAGGTCTACGTTCTCAGCGATACCCACGGCGCCGACCCGTCCGCCGTCGAGGAGGCACACTTCGCCGACTTCGCCCACATCTGGCAGGACCGCGTCGCTTTCACTTACCGGCGGCGCGTCGAGAACGCCGCGTTCAAAGCCGGCAACATCGCCGATTTCTGCGAGCGTTGGGGGCGACTGCACGAATTTGCCGTGGTGCTTGACGCCGACAGCATCATGACCGCCGCCGCCGTGCTGCGGCTGGTGCGGATCATGCAAGCCGATGCCAAGATTGGCATCCTGCAGAGCCTGGTCGTCGGCCTGCCGTCGCTGAGCGCCTTCGCGCGCCTGTTCCAGTTCGGCATGCGGCTTTCCATGCGCTCCTACACCATCGGCAGCGCCTGGTGGCAGGGTGACTGCGGCCCCTACTGGGGCCATAACGCGATCCTACGGCTGGCGCCGTTCATGGCGCATTGCGAATTGCCGCCGCTTCCTGAGGGGGCGCTCGTGGGCGGCCATGTGCTAAGCCATGATCAGGTCGAAGCGGTGCTGATGCGGCGCGCCGGCTATGAAGTACGGGTGCTGGCGGAGGAGGGCGCGAGCTTCGAGCAGAATCCGCCGACACTCATCGAGTTCGTGCGCCGCGACATGCGCTGGTGTCAGGGCAATATGCAGTACTGGCACTTCCTCGGCTTGCCGGGGATCAGGCCGATCAGCCGCTATCAACTCATGTTTGCGATCCTGATGTTCCTGGGTTCTCCCGCGTGGATCGGACTTTTGGTCGTCGGCACCGCCGCTGCGGCGTGGGCGGGTTCGCCGGCATCGCTCGTGCGGCCGGACGCCGGAATAATCCTGCTCGTGGTGTTTCTGATCATGTGGTTTGCGCCGAACCTCGCGACGGCGCTCGACGTGTTGTTGACGCGAGACCTGCGCCGCGCGTTCGGCGGCCCGCTGCGCTTCGTGGTCAGCGTCATCGTTCAGATCACGTTCGTAGTGCTGCTGCTGCCGATCATGTGGTTTGGACACACGGTGTTCCTTGCGCGCCTGCTCTCCGGACGTACGATCGGCTGGGGAGTGCAAGCGCGGGATGACCATGAAGTGCCGTTGGCGATCGCGTTGCGGCAATTCTGGCCACAGACGCTCCTCGGCATCGCGGCAGTCGCCGTCCTCGGCGCCGCCATGCCGGCAGCCATCCCCTGTGCGCTGTTCGTCGCCGGAGGATTGGTGCTGTCGGTTCCGCTCGCCGTGATCACCACCTCGCCGGCCGTTGGACAAACGCTCGCGCGCATCGGACTGTGTCAGCTCCCTGAGGAGACCGCGCCGCCGACCGAGTTGCGGGGGATCGGCCTGCCAGCGGTCGAGCGGGCGCTGGCGCCAACGGCAAGCCGGTTGATCATGCGTGACGTTTGGCGGACCTTCCGGGGTGTAATCCGTTCGCTCCGGATCTATTACGGCGATGCGGAGCGGTGCGCGGCGATGGATCGGCTCTATGGCCAATTCATCCGGCCGGGCGATCTCGTCTTCGATATCGGCGCCCACGTGGGCGATCGCGTGGGCGCCTTTCGGCGCCTCGGTGCCAAGGTGGTGGCGGTCGAACCGCAACCCGCTTTGGTGAAGGCACTGCGCCTCCTGTACGGACGGGACCAAGCGGTCGTGATCGAGCCGGCCGCGGTAGGACAAAGCGAGGGGACGATCGACCTCAGGCTCAACATCGACAATCCCACAGTGTCGACAGCTTCCGATGCCTTCGTCCGCGCCGCCGACGGCGCCCCAGGCTGGGAAGGGCAAAGCTGGACGCGAACGTTGCGCGTGCCGGTGACGACGCTCGATGCCATGATTGCTCGCCACGGTGGACCGGCCTTCATCAAGATCGATGTCGAGGGCTTCGAGGCCGAGGTCCTGGCAGGGATCGCGCGGCCGGTGCCGGCACTTTCGTTCGAGTTCACCACCATCCAGCGTGACGTGGCTGCGGCTTGCATCAAACGCTGTGCGGCATTGGGATACCTCCTATTCAATGCCGCGCTTGGCGAGAGCCAGGCATTTGCCCACCCCGACTGGCAGAGTGGCGAGGAAATCGCCCGCTGGATAGCTACCCTCCCGGCGGAAGCAAATTCCGGCGATATCTATGCAAAAATCAATTGATAGGCGAAGTATAACTGTTGCTAGAATAGGTCATTGAGCAAAAATCCTGCTCTTCACGCTTAAGTTTAGATTGAGGGGCGCCCCCTGCCAGCTCGTAGCAGACCGAAACTCATATTTAACGAGTTTCGATCAGTTACTTCAACGTTGAGGCCGGTCGCCGCCCTCGACTGTCGAAGTTGCCATGACCGAGCCATTGGACCGCAGTCAGCTAGCAGATGGCGCCAACGGCGCAAGCGCGCCCGGTCCCCCGGGCGACGCGGAATCGCGTGTGCCGGTGATCTTCGTCGTCGATGAAGAGCCGACCATCCGGCATTTCCTCTCGCTGGTGCTACACGGCGCCGGCATCGACACCGAAGAATTCCCGGACGGCGCTGCCCTGCGCCTCGGACTGAGCCGCCGCACGCCGGAACTCATCTTTCTCGGCATCGGGCTCGAATCTTCCGCCGCCGTCGAGACGATCATCGCCATCGGCAGGCTCGGCTACACCGGTTACATCCAGTTGATGAGCAGCCGCGGCTCGGCGGTGCTTGAGCACGTCAAGAGCGTCGGCGAACAGCACAAGCTGCAAATGTTGCCGGTGCTCAAAAAGCCGTTCGAGACTTCCGCGATCCTCAAGATCGTGAAGGAGCTCAAGCTCGGCCACCCGGCGCCGATCGCCGCGCGTGTCGGACTCGATGAGGGGCTGCGCAACGGCTGGATCGAATTCTGGTTTCAGCCGAAGATCGATCTTCGGAAGAAACAGCTCGCCGGCGTCGAAGCCTTTGCCCGCCTCCGCCATCCGCAATTCGGCATTCTCGCCCCAGACGCCTTCATGCCCGGTGCGACCGAACCGGATCTGGTCGCGCTGTCCGAACTCGCGCTCGAGCGCGTGCTGCAGACCGGACTGAATTTTTCCCACCTTGGAATCAACGTGCGTTTCGCCGTCAACATGCCGGTGAGCGCGCTGGTCAAGCTTTCGATTCCCGAAATCATCCGCGCCCATCGCGATCAGCTCGACCATTGGCCGGGATTGATCATCGACATCACCGAAGAGCAGATCGTCGCCAATCTCGCACTTGCGACCGAGCTGACCAAGAAGCTCGCCCACGTCAATGTGAAGCTCGCGATCGACGATTTCGGGCGCGGCTTTTCTTCGTTGGCGCGGCTCAAGGAATTGCCATTCGCGGAACTCAAGCTTGGCCGCACCTTCGTCACCGACTGTGGCACCGACAAGGTTAACGCACCCCTATGCAAGACCGTGATCGACCTCGCGCACAATTTCGGCAGTGCCGCCGTCGCGATCGGAATCGAGAAGGCGTCCGACGCGCTCGCGCTCACGAGCATGGGTTGCGATTTTGGTCAGGGCTTCTTGCTCGGTCAGCCGATGCCGGAGGAGCGATTCTTGTCGCTCCTGCGGCAACGCGCTGCCGGCCAAGGCAAAACCATGCCCAAGGTCAAGGACAGCACTCCCGCAGTCGCGGCGGCCCGTTAGATCAGCCCGGAGGGCGTGCTATGCACGCAGGAATGATCGCGGCCAAAGCCGCCAGCACACACCAGTAGCCGTAGCGGAAGTCGGCGGCGACCCCAAGCGGGAAAAAACTCAACGCATAGGCCGCGCCCGAGGCGCAGACCCCGATCGCAAACGCGCCGGACCGGGACGCACGTCGCCGCCAAGCCAGCGCGATGATCGCAAGCGCCAGGAGCAGCCAGGACCCCAAGCGGAAGAGCGGGGTCGCCTTGAGCGCGTCGTGCACCGCGATCAATACCCGAAAAAGGCTGTTGCGGCCGAGCGCGGTTGCGTTCGGCACGGTCAATTTGAAAAGCTCGAGCGTGAGGTTCGAGCCCGCGAGGAACGTCCAGAGGAATGTTGCGCGGTGCATGAGGTAGGCAAGAGGGTGAGCCAGCACGGCACGCTGCCAAGCCTCGGTCAGCCGCGGCGTACCGAAAATGTGCTCCTGGCCTTCAATCCGGGCCATCACGAAGTCGCAGGGCTTGATCGTCCAATAGCTGTCCCAGTGCTCAGGGTCGTAGCACTTGCTGGTGAGCAACGCGTTCTCCTGCGCGTTCCAGGAGACCGGAAACTGGTTCTCGCCGGTGAAATGGGTGATGCCGCCGAGATCGAACATCATCAGCGAATGTGCCGGATGCTCGCGCTTCACATCGAGGACGCCGTAGTAAACGGCCTCGATGAGCCCAAAGCCGAGTGCAAGCCCTGGCAGATAGAGGAGGGCAGTTCGTTTCCAATCGAAGCGATCTGGCCAGAGGATATAGACCGCGATCAGGGGGGCCGCGATGATGGAGTTCGGGCGAAGCAATATCCCAAACGCGACGAGCAAAAGTGCGATCGCTTGGAACGGCCATCGCCCGCGCCGCCAATCCGCCGCGACATAGACGATCGCCGCCGCAAGAAGCCAGATCGTCGCGAACAGGACATCGCGCCAGATCATCGCGAGCAGGATGAAAGCCGGCGGCGTGAGCGCCAGCACCTGCACCAGGATACCGAGCCACAGCGACCGGCGCGCGACCGCATACCCAATCAGTCCGAAGCCCAGCCAATACAACGCGACGGTAAGCAGAAACATGCTGCCGGGGCCTGGGGCGATCGGGTCGATAAGCCACCAGAGGATCGTCATCAGCGGCGACTGCCAGTCCCCGAGGCTCCAGTGCTCGATGTAGCTGTGCACGTAGGTGGCGTCGTTGGTCATGTAGCCGGGATAGGCGGTGACCACGCTCAGCGCGAAACCCGCAGCGCTTGCCCCCGCCATGATGAACTTCGTTCTAATCGGAATGCTCCGACTCGCCGAAGGCGAATTGGACGCGAGCGGTTCGGCGACCATCACGATGTTACGCCATTTGTTTGCGAACGATCCGGCTCAGTGGCTGTTGCGCGGAATGCCGGCGTGCTGCGCCACGCGCTGATATTTAACCGCGGGTTTGAGCACCATGCCGTCGGCGAGCTGATCGACCATGTCGCGCTGAATCTCCTGCCAAGGCGTCTGGCTGGGAGGATAAGCGTATCCTCCGTTCTGGCTGAGCGCGGCGCGGCGCTGTAGGAGTTCGGCCTCCGGGACCAGCATGTCGGCCGTCCCCTTGTTGAGATCGATGCGAAGGCGGTCGCCGGTCAGAACCAGCGCCAGGCCACCGCCGGCCGCAGCCTCCGGCGAAGCGTTGAGGATCGAAGGCGAGCCCGACGTGCCGGATTGGCGGCCATCGCCGATGCAGGGCAGCGAGGCGATGCCGCGTTTGATCAGCGCAGCCGGCGGCTGCATATTCACGACCTCGGCGGAGCCCGGAAATCCAACCGGCCCGACGCCGCGCATCACCAGAATGCTGTGCTCATCGATCGCGAGGGAAGGATCGTCGATGCGGTGGTGATAATCCTCCGGCCCGTCGAACACCACGGCGCGGCCTTCGAAGGCATTCGGATCGCCGGGATTGCTGAGATAGCGATGGCGAAAATCTTCCGCGATCACGCTGGTCTTCATGATTGCCGAATCGAACAGATTGCCGCGCAGCACCTTGAATCCGGCGCGATGCTTGAGCGGATTCCCGTAAGGCCGGATGACGTCGGCGTCCCGCATCTTGGCGTCGCGCACGTTCTCGCCGAGGGTCTTCCCGTTGACGGTGAGCGCATCGGCGTGCAGACGGCCAGCCGTCAAGAGTTCATGCAGCACCGCCGGCAGCCCGCCGGCGCGATGATACTCCTCGCCCAGATACTTTCCGGCCGGCTGCATGTTCACGAGCAAGGGGACGTCATAGCCGATCCGTTCCCAGTCCTCGATGGTGAGCGCGATGCCGCAGTGGCGCGCGATCGCGTTGAGATGAATTGGCGCATTGGTCGAGCCGCCAATCGCCGAACAGGCGATGATCGCGTTTTCGAAGGCCTGCCGGGTGAGGATGTCGCAGGGCTTCACGTCCTCCAGTACAATCTCGACCGCGCGCTTGCCGGTCTCGTAGGCCATCTGCCCGCGTTCGCGGTACGGCGCCGGGATGGCGGCGCAGCCGGGCAGCGCGAGGCCCAGCGCCTCGGCCAGTGCATTCATGGTCGAAGCGGTTCCCATCGTGCTGCAATGACCGGCCGAGGGCGCGGAGGCGGCAACCGCGTCGACGTATTCCCGATAGTCCACCTCACCGGCCGCGAGCTTCTTGCTCATCGCCCACTTGATCGTGCCGGAGCCGGCGCGTTCGCCTTTCCACCAGCCATTGAGCATCGGCCCGCCGGACAGGACGATCGCGGGAATGTTCACCGTCGCCGCCGCCATGATCGCGGCCGGGGTAGTCTTGTCACAACCGGTCGTGAGCACGACGCCATCGAGCGGATAGCCGTACAGCACTTCGACCAGGCTCAGGTAGAAGAGATTGCGGTCGAGCGCGGCGGTTGGCCGCTTGCCGGTTTCCTGGATCGGATGGGTCGGAAATTCGATGGCTACTCCGCCCGCATCGCGAATGCCTTCGCGCACGCGCTGGGCCAGTTGCAGATGATGCCGGTTGCAGGGCGAGAGGTCGGAACCGGATTGCGCGATGCCGATGATGGGGCGGCCACCCATGATCTCGTTCTTCGTCAGCCCGAAGTTGAGATAGCGCTCGAAATAAAGCGCGGTCATGTGCGGATCGTCCGGATTGTCGAACCAATACTGCGAGCGCAGCCGTCGCCGTGTCGGGCCGGATGCCTTCGATCCTTCGCTCATGAATGTCCTCCTCGCCCACTGATCTGCAGCAGGTATGACGCTGCAAACCAGGAGTGCGCTGACATTCAAAAGCGTCAGTTGCGCTCGCGGGTCAAGCCCGCGCGGGACGATGCTGGCGTGGGACCCGCATCCCAGCGGTGGAACCTGACCCGACTCTCAATGGTGGCCGGGGCGCCCCGGCAAGGCAGCCGAACGGCAACAGCGGCCGATGTTAATGTCGCTTCGAACCTGAAGGCCTCTGCGATCGACGCATTGTACAAGCCGAGCCGGAGCGGCCGGACCGGCCTTCGGGGAAGATAAAGATGAAGAAAATCGACGGAACTTCGATCTACGCCAGTGGCGATGACCAATACGAAGACGACATCACCAAGATCATCGCCAAGCTCAATGCTTCACCGGTCGGCCATGCCATCATCGCCAAGATCCGCCGCCATGGCTCGCTCGTTGTCACTCCCTACACCAAGGGAGATTTCAACGCGGAAACGATGGCCGATCCGGGTTACAATTTGTTCCAAGGCAAGGTGGCTTACGTCCATTTCTCGCCTTCCACGTTCGAAACCTTCACCGTGATCGCAGGAGTTAGGATTCCGAACGTGAGGGCGATCATCCTGCCCGGACAGCAGCCCGACACTACCCTGCTGCACGAGATGGTCCACGCCTCCCGGGTTCTCGGAGGCGAGTTCAAGATGACTGCGCTGAAGGGTGCGATGGCGACCTACGAGAACGAGGAGGATTTCTTCGCCATCACGGTCGCAAACGTCTATCTCTCGGAGCAAGGCAAGACCTACACCGGAATGCGCGGATCGCACCTGCTGTACGGACCTTCGCTGCAGGCCAAGGAGATCGTCTCCGAGTTCTTCCTGTTCGAGAACGACAACTTCCACCTGATCGCCAAATATTGCGAACAGGATTCCAAGACCGCCGACATGATCGCGAAGAGCAAGGCCGCCTTCAATCCGATCAGAGTCTATGTGATCCTCCCCTCGGGGCCGCCCAAAATCGACATCAAGAGCGAGGAGCCGATTTACGTTCGTTACCAGGTGACGCAGCACGAGACGATGCCGGCCTTGTCGGACGACTATCTGATCAGCATCCTCAAGCCGCGCTATCGCGCCGACGACGTCAAGGGCTTCGGCGGAAGGGTGGAGACCTTGCGGAAGGCCTTTAGCACCGTCGATCGCTACCAGGCGCTCAAGCTGTTCGCACGGCTTGCCGCGCGGCCGCGCGGAGATCAGGTCGCCATCTATTTCCATGACCACCTATCCACGGCAACACGGGTGAAAATGCTCCAGCTCCTGGTCACGCGGATATCGGCTTGAACCCTCCTGGGATGCCTCGCCAATTCGCGTCTTGAGGCGCGCACGGGGTTTGATGACGAGTGTTCATGGTAAACGAGGCTCCCTGTGCTTTAGGCATTTTCGAATAAAACTCGTGGCATCTCTGCGCTTCTGCTAAGCTCTCTCCCAAAATAAATAATCGAAGGGAGGGAGTTGTGCGCGCAACGATGGCAATAGCGCTGTGCGTCATTGCTGTTCCTGCGATGGCAGAGGAAAGGCTCTCGCTCAGCAATGTCGATCTCCAGACGGTGATCACCTTCAAGGCAACCGACGCCGCGGTACAAAAGATGCTTCCCCCCGGCTGGGAGGTGAACTCACCGATCACCGGGCCGAGCCAGGGTTTCAATCTAGGGCTTACCCTGATCAACCAGCTATTCGCCCAGGACGCCGACGGCCAGCCGACGGCGTGGGCCAGCGGTGCCCTGCTGACCATTCCTGCCAATAAGGCAGGTTCGAATGTCGGCGGCGCCATGGTGGTGGCCGGGCTGTTTTCGCCGAACGGCACACCCGGCGCTTATGGCCTGTACCAGCCGGCTCGGGTGGTGGTCGAACGTAGGGCGCGAATCCGCAGCGATTGGACGACCGGCGTTTACGAGTTCGTGGGAACTCAAGGCCGACGATGGCGGCTCGATTGATATTCAGCTTCGCTATTCGCCGGCGCTGGCCAGCAAAGCCAAGGTGGAAGCCAAAGTGTTTTCGGCAGCGAGGCCCGAGTTCTATCGCATTTACCGTATCGAGCAGGCGACCGACGTCGTACGCAGCACGGCGACCGGAGTTGACCGGATCGGCAAACTGACAATCAGCACGTCCGGCCGAAAGCTCGCCGAGCTATTCGATGGCGCAGAAAGAGTCATCAGTGTGACGTCGATCCCGTGGTACTCGCGACAGGTTTATCTACCCTGACGCGTTCAACCTTTCGCCGATCGTCAAAATAGCTCGCGAATGTCGCGCCCCCTCCGCGCCTGCGCTATACTATAGTACGAACATCATGGCGCCGGCTGGTCCAGGACACCAAAGTCACGACGGATTAGCAGATGAAACCGGCCCAACACATCGCAACGCAAGGACTTGTCAAGCATGAGCGCGAAAGGCCAGATGCGGCTTGGTGCGTTCTTCAATCCGACCGGCCACCATGTGGCGTCGTGGCGTCATCCGCGCTCGCAAGCCGACGCCGGCATCAATTTTCAACACTATGTCGAGATCACACGCACCGCCGAGCGCGCGAAATTCGACATGGTGTTTCTCGCCGACAACGTCTGCGTGCGTGATGCCCATATCGAGGCGGTGAGCCGCTCGGCGCAATACATCGCCAATTTCGAGCCGCTCACGCTGCTCTCCGCCCTCGCGCCGCTCACCACGCGTATCGGCCTCGTGGCGACGGCTTCGACCAGCTACAACGAGCCGTTCCATGTCGCACGCAAGTTCGCTTCGCTCGATCACCTGAGCGGCGGCCGCGCCGGCTGGAATCTCGTCACCTCCGGCCAGGAGGCGGAGGCAAAGAATTTCTCCCGCGACAAGCATTACCTGCATGGCGAGCGCTACGAACGCGCGCGCGAATTCGCGCAGATCGTGGTGGGGCTGTGGGACAGTTGGGATGACGACGCGTTCGTTCGCGACAAGGAAAGCGGCCTGTTCTTCCATCCGGACAAGCTGCATCCGCTCAACCACCAAGGTGAGAATTTTTCGGTGCGCGGGCCTCTCAACGTACCGCGCACTCCGCAGGGCCGGCCTGTGATTGTGCAGGCGGGCGGCTCGGAGGATATGATCAAGGTCGCCGCCGAGTTCGCTGAAGTGATCTTCTGCGCACCGCTTACACTCGAAGCGGCGCAGAAATTCTACCGCGACCTCAAGGGCCGGGTGGCGAGCTTCGGGCGCGATCCCGATCAGGTCAAGATCATGCCGGGCCTCTCCGCCATCATCGGCCGCACCGAGGCGGAGGCGCAGGCGCAGTACGATTATCTGCAATCGCTGATCCATCCGATGGTCGCGCGCGAGATCCTGTCGCTGGTGCTCGGCAGCATCGACCTTTCGCCCTATCCGCTCGATGGGCCGTTCCCGGAGAACCTGCCGCTGTCGAATGCGAGCCAGAGCACGTTCCAATACGTCAACGACATGGCGCGCAAGGAAAAACTCACGATGCGGGAAGTGGCTCTGCGTGTTGCGGGCGCGCGCGGCAAGGCAGTGGTCAAGGGCTCGCCCACGCAGATTGCCGATCAGATGGAGCGCTGGTTCCGCGAGGACGGCTGCGACGGCTTCAACCTGATGCCTCCAGTGTTGCCCGGCGGGCTCGATGACTTCGTCGAACTGGTGCTGCCGGAGTTGCAACGGCGCGGCCTGTTCCGCGCGGAATACGAAGGCTGCACGCTGCGCGAGCATCTCGGCCTCGCACGTCCCGTGAGCCGTTACGCCACCGCATCGCAAACTGACAGCTCGAAATCGCCGCTGGCAGCCGCCGAGTGAGCGATTGGGACTCGTTCCGATGATGATGCTGAACAGACTTCGCTTTGGCAGACCGGCGCTGGTGATGGCGGCTGCGCTGCTCGTATCGGGATCGGCGCGCGCCGAGACCTTGCGCGTCGGCGTGTCGATCCCGGCGGCGATCGCATTTGTGCCGCTGCAGGTCGGGATCGAAACCGGCACGTTTCGTTCTCACGGCCTCGACATCGAGCGCGCCGATCTCGGCGGTGCGGCGCGAGCGCAGCAGGCGCTGGCGGCGGGCAGCATCGATATCGCGGTCGGCGGCGGGCCCGACCTCGCGATCGTGGCGAAGGGCCGACATGCGCTCGCAGTCGGTGTGATTACACGCGCACCGCGCCAGACGACTCTGATCGTCCGCCAGGACAATCCGATGCAATCGCCGGCCGAGCTCAAGGGCAAGACCATCGGCATTTCCACAGCAGGGGGGCTTTCGCATTGGGTCGTGCGCGAGCTGTCGCGCCGGCTTGGCTTCGGCGCCGACGGCATCAAATACGCCGCGCTCGGGGCCGACGCCGCCCAGGTCGCGGCATTGCGCATCGGGCAGATCGACGCGACCGTGATGGATTTCGCCTCGGGGCTGCGGCTGCAAGAGCTCGGCACCGGGCGCATCTTCCTGAAAGTCAGTGACTACGTGCCCAAGATGATCACGCAGGCGATCTACGCCGGCAACGCCACGCTCGCGAAGCGCCCGGACACGGTCGGCAAATTCCTTGCCGGCTGGTACGACACCGTCGCCTTCATGCGGGCGAACAAGGTGCCGACGGTCGCAATTTCCGCCCGCCAGATGGATGTCTCGCCCGCCATCGCCAGCCGCCTCTATGACGAACTGATCGACAACTATTCGACCGACGGCCGCTTCGAGCCGGAAGGCCTGCGCGTGCTGGTCAGTTCGCTCGCCGAGATGGGCGCGCTCACCACCACCGATGTGGGCGCGCTCTATACCGAGGACTATCTGCCGAGCAAGTGATGAATCGCATCAGCCCTTCACGGCGCGGTAGGCCGCTTCGATATTGTTGGGGAAGCGATCCTTGCCGGCCCAGCCGTCGTATTCCGGCATCTTCAGTTCCTTCTTGATGTCGTCGAGCGACTTGCCCTGCTGCGCGGCTGCCTTCACGCGCTCCAGGAGCAGAGAGTAATAGCGCTCGTTATCGTCGAGGATCGCTGCCGTGCCTGGCTCGCCATGCCCAGGGATCACGACTTCGGGATTGAGCGCCTTCATCATCCGAATCGCGGCGAGGGTGTCCGGGATGCTTACGAACGGGCGCAGGTTGTTGAAGCGCTTGACCGCAAGCGAGGCCGCCGTGAACAGCACCCGCTCGTTGGGCAGCCAGATCGCGCTGTCGGACTCGCTGTGCACGTTCTTGATGTAAGTCAGCTCGAACGTGCGCTCGCCGACATGCAACGTGGCCTTGTCGTGATACTCGACGTTGGGCGTGATCAAGCGGTAGCCCTCCGCCGCTGCGCGCATCTCCGGCGACTCCGCCTTGAGCTTATCGATGCGTTTCGGATCGAAGGCCTTCTTCATCGAGTCGGTCGCGCCCGCGGCGGCGACGATGACCGCCGGCGGCGAGAACACGAAGTGCCCGGTCGTATGGTCGGCATGCGGCTCGGTATCGATGAGAATCCGGACCGGCATCGAGGTGAGCTGCTTGAGGCCCGCCATCACCGCCCTGGAATCGGTTGGATTGTTGCCGCTGTCGATCAGCACGACCCCGTCCTGGGTCAGGATGATCGTGCAATTCAATTCGCCCTTGGTCCCGACATAGGTGACGATGCCGTCCTTGATCTTCTTGAAATGGGGTCCAAGCTCCTGCGCGGCGGCGAGCGAACTCAGCACCAGCGGAGCGACCAGCGACAGCACGACGCAACCCATCTTCAGCTTCATGGCAACCTCCCGGTCAAGGTGAGGGGCGATGTTAGACTCGATTTTTCGCTTTGTATGCGCGCCATGAACGGCCCAACCGTGATAGGATCACCGAAAATCCTCAGCCCCGGGAGGAAGCCCATGGCGCAGATCACCCTCAATATCGATGGCAAGACGCGAGCGATCGAGGTCGACGACCCCGACATGCCGCTGCTCTACGCGTTGCGTGACGATCTGGCGATGAACAACCCCCGCTTCGGTTGTGGGCTCGGGCAATGCGGCGCCTGCACGGTGCAGATAGACGGCCGCGCGGTGCGCTCCTGCATCACGCCGGTCGCCGCCGTCGGTGCCGGCAAGATCACGACCCTCGCCGGCCTCGGCACGCCGGAGAAGCCGCATCCGGTCCAAGCGGCCTGGATCGCGGAGCAAGTCAACCAGTGCGGCTACTGCATCAACGGCTGGATCATGACGGCCGCGGAATTGCTCGACCGCAACCCGCATCCCACTGACGCGCAGATCACGGAAGCGCTCTCGGGCCTGGTCTGCCGGTGCGGCACCCATGGTGCAGCCATGCGCGCCGTCAAGCGCGCGGCGCAAGCGGCTTGAGGAGACACGCCATGACCAGCACCGACACGCTCTCCCTCGACCGCCGCGTCTTCCTGACCTCGACCGGCGCGCTGCTCGTCACGCTCGCAGCACCCGCAGATTGGGCCGAGGCCGCCGCCAATGGCGCCGCCGTGCGGCCCGCGCTCAAGGGCGACCAGCTCGATTCCTACATCACCATCGACGCCGACGGCACGGTCGTCGGCTATTATGGCAAGATCGACGGTGGGCAGGGGCTCGGCACTTCGATCGCGCAGATGGTGGCGGAAGAGATCGAGGTGCCGTTCGAGCACGTACGCATCGTCATGGGCGACAGCGCGCTCACGCTCGACATGGGGGGCGCCAGCGCCGCTATCGGTGTCTCACATGGCGGCATGACGCTGCGCCGCACTGCCGCACACGCGCGCCACCTGCTGATCGAAATGGCCGCGAAGCAGCTCAACCTGCCGGCCGACCAGCTCACGGTCACGGACGGCGTCGTTCACGCCGTAGCGGACCCGGCCAAGCGCGTGACCTACGCCGAGCTCATCGGCGGCCGCTTCTTCGACAGCAAGGTCAACTGGAACGGCAAGACTTCGAGCCAGCTCCAGGTCGAGGTCAAGGTCCCGCTCAAGAAACCGAGCGAGTTCAAGGTCATCGGCCAGTCGTTCCTGCGCCGCGACCTGCCCGGTAAGGTGTTCGGCACGCTCGAATACGTAAACGATGTGCGGCTCCCAGGCATGCTGCATGCCCGCATGATCCGTCCGACCGTGGCCGGTGCCGTGCCGGTCAAAGTCGACGAAGCCTCGATCAAGGACCTTCCCGGCGCGAAGGTGGTCTGGATCAAAGACCTGCTCGCGGTCGTCGCCGAGAAGGAATGGAACGCGGTCAAGGCCGCGAAGGCCCTCAAGGTCACCTGGTCGGATTCGAAGCCGAATTTTCCCGGCCATGCCAATCTGCATGACCATATCCGCAAGGCGCCGGTCGCGCTGCGCAAGATCCAGCGCGAGAACGGCTCGGTCGAGGAGGGGCTCAAGCAGGCGGTCCGAGTCATCGAGGGCGAGTACGAATACCCGACCCAGTCGCACGCCAGCATGGGCCCCGCCTGTGCGGTCGCCGACGTGCGCGAGCGCGAGGCAACGCTCTGGACTTCGACGCAGAAGCCTTACAACTCGGCCGCCTGTGTGGCCGAACTGCTTGGCATGCAGCCCGACAAGGTGCGTGCGATCTGGATGTTCGGCACCGGCAGCTACGGCCGCAACGACCAGGGCGACGCCACCGCGGACGCAGCCGTGCTCTCGAAACATCTCGGCAAACCTGTGCGCGTGCAGTACATGCGGCACGAGCAACTCGGTTGGGACCCGAAGGGCACGGCCTCGGTCAACCGCAGCCGCGCCGGCCTCGACGCGTCCGGCAAGGTGATCGCCTATGAGAATATCAGCAAGGCGTTCTCGCGCACCGATACCAACACGCGCGAGAGCCGCGCCGCCGACGTGCTGGCGGGCCATCTGCTCGGGCTGCCGCTCAAGCCGCAGAAGGATTTCGAAATCCCGGTAGCCTCCTACACGTTCGACCACGGTCGGCTCGGCTGGGAGGTAATCCCGCCGCTGATGGATCGTGCCTCGCCGCTGCGCACCACCCACGTGCGCGACCCCTATGGGCCGCCGATCCTGTTCGGGTCGGAGTCGTTCATGGACGAAGTGGCGGCTGCGACCAACACCGACCCGGTCGACTTCCGGTTGCGCTATCTGGCCAATCCGCGCGACCGCGACGCCGTCCGCATTGCGGCCGAGAGCTACGGCTGGGAGAAGCGACCGTCGCCGCGCAATGACCAGCGCGGCAAGGACGTCGCGGTCGGCCGTGGCATCGCATTCCGCCGCCACTTCAGCACCTTCATCGGTCTGGTCGCCGAGGTCCGAGTGCATCGCGCGACCGGCAAGATCGAGGTTGCCCGCTACGTCTGCGCGCATGATGTCGGGATGATCGTCAATCCCGATACGCTGCGGCACGTCATCGACCGGCAACTCGTCTACGGCACCAGCCGCGCCATGTTCGAGGAGGTGCACTTCGACGAGAACATGGTGACCAGCATTGACTGGGTGACCTACCCGGTACTGCACATCGACCAGATGCCGGAGAAGATCGAGATCGTGCTGATCAAGCGCCCGGAAGCCGCGCCCTCCGGCGCCGCCGAGATGGCGCTCGGCCTCGTCCCGGCCGCCATCGGCAACGCGGTGTTCGATGCGACCGGCGTGCGGCTGCGCCGCGTGCCGTTCACGCCGGAGCGGGTGAAAGCGGCGCTGGAACGGGCGTAGCACGGCCGCGAACTCGACACGTCATGCGCGGGTTGACCCGCGCATCCCGATCGTTTGAAACGCACACCCTCTTCATCGGGATTGCCGGTCGAGCCGGCAATGACGGCCTTCGAATGCCCCTCGGCCTCGATCACCTGATCCACGCGGTGCACCACCTCGATGCCGCGGCTGCGCTTTATCGCAGCCTCGGCTTCACGGTCGGGGCACGCAACCGGCATCCGTGGGGCACCCACAATGCCATCGTCCAGTTTCCCGGCGTGTTCATCGAGCTGCTGACCATGGCGGAGCCAGGGAAATTGGGCGTCGGCGGACTGTCGGAGCATTTCGGCCGTGGAACGCAGCACTTCCTCGAACGCGGGGAGGGGCTGTCGTTCATCGTCCTCGAAAGCGCCGATGTCGCAGCCGATGCTGCAAAATATAATGCCGCTGGGATCGGCACTACGGGGCCGCTGCCGTTCGAGCGGGAAGGGAGTTGGCCGGACGGGAGCAAGGTAAGGATCGGATTCACGCTCGCCTTCGTGCGCGACTCGCACGCGCCTGAGGTGGGCTTCGCGGTCTGCAAGCACCGCTACCCTGAGAATTTCTGGAACCCGGCCTTCCAACGCCACACCAATGGCGCGAGCAGCATCGCAGGCGTGGTGCTCGTGGCTGAAAATCCGAGCGATCATCATATCTTCCTGTCAGCCTTCACCGGCGAACGTGAATTGCTCGCGACCTCGAGCGGGGTCGCGGCATCGACGCCACGTGGCGCTGTCCAGATCATGGACCCGGCGGCGTTTGAAAATCACTTCGGAATCGCGCCACCGGACCTGGCCGCCGGTCCGGTGTTTGCCGCGCTGCGCTTCGGCGTCCGCGATCCTTCCGCCCCGGTGGCCGCGCTCTCGGCGGGTGGCATTCCATTTTCGTCGCACATGGGGCGCACGGTCGTCGAGCCGGGGACCGCCATGGGCGCAACCCTCGTATTCGAGCCCGCCTGAGCAGTGGCCGGACCGTTGACCGGCTGCCATCCGGCCTTCATGGTCCGCCGCGAGAGGTTTGATGCTGACCACCGACCCCGCTCCGAATCCGATCGTTACCGTAGGCAAAGCGCGCTTTGGCAACGCCTTGCCGCTGGTGCTAATCGCCGGCCCCTGCGCGCTCGAGAGCCGCGCGCATGCATTTGAAATGGCGACTGCGCTCAAGGAACTGACCGGCAGGCTCGGGATCGCCTTCGTCTACAAAACCTCCTTCGACAAGGCGAACCGCACCAGCGCCAAAAGCGCCCGGGGCCTCGGCCTCGATGCTGCGCTCCCGATCTTTGCCGAAATCCGCGAGGCGCTCCGCGTACCCGTTCTCACCGACGTGCACGAGGCCGACCAATGCGCCCGTGTTGCCGAGGCGGTCGACGTTCTGCAAATCCCGGCTTTCCTGTGCCGGCAGACCGATCTCTTGATGGCGGCGGCGGAAACCGGTCGTGTCGTCAACGTGAAGAAAGGCCAGTTCCTCGCTCCCTGGGACATGGCCAACGTGGTCGCCAAGATCACGAGCGCCGGCAATCGCGACGTGCTGGTGACCGAGCGCGGCGCCTCGTTCGGCTACAACACGCTGGTGTCCGACTTCCGCGCGCTGCCGATCCTGGCGCGTTCGACCGGGGCGCCGGTGATCTTCGACGCCACGCATTCGGTGCAGCAACCGGGCGGGCAAGGCACCTCATCCGGCGGCGAGCGGGAGTTCGTCCCGGTGTTGGCCCGCGCGGCCGCTGCGGTCGGGGTAGCAGGGCTGTTCGTCGAGACCCATCAAGATCCGGATGAGGCTCCATCGGATGGACCAAACATGCTTCCGCTCAAGCAGATGGATGGATTTCTTCGCAAGGTAATGCAATTCGATAAGCTGGCCAAAAGCTAAACGACGCCCGCTGCAAAGCCGCAACAACAAGAGCCCGCCCATCCCCGCCGTCCTGAAAATCGTCGGCCTTGTCGTGTTCGCATCGACGCTGTTCACGCGTGCGGTCGATCCGGTGATTCCGAAGATCGCCGCCGATCTCGCCGTGGACGTGAAGACCGCTGCGCTGCTGTCCACTGCCTACACGTTTCCCTACGCACTGGTGCAGCCGATCCTGGGCACCGCGGCCGATTTCGTCGGCAAGACGCGGCTGATGAATGTCAGCCTGCTGGTGGTGGCGATTGCCGCGCTCATCTGCGCGGTCGCGACCAGCTTTCCGCTGCTGGTGGCGATGCGGATCGCCGCAGGATTGGTCGCCGGCGGCATCTTTCCGGTGGCGATGGCGCTCGTGGGAGATCTGGTGCCGATCCAGCAGCGACAAGTCGCGATCGGCCGCCTGCTCGCCGTCGGCCTCACCGGCAATCTGCTCGGCGCATCGATCTCAGGCGTGATCGGTGACGTGTTCGGCTGGCGCGCGATCTTCGTGGTGCTGGGATTGTTCGGATTGATCGTCGCAGTCGCGGCATTCGCCGCTTTCAGCAATGTCGCCGTCGTCCCGCCCAAGCCGTTCAGTCTTGGCTCTATCAAAGCGGGATTCCGCAGCGTCTTCGCCGATCCGCGCGCGAAGATCTGCTTCGGCTCGGTGTTCTTCGAGGCGATCTTCATCCACGGGCTGTTTCCGTATGTCGCGCTGCTCCTGCTTGCGACTGGCGAGAGCCGCGCTTCGATGGCCGGGATTGTGATCGCTTCGTTCGGGTTCGGCGGCCTCGTCTATTCTCTTTCCGTGCCGGTCCTGGTGGCTCGCATCGCCGAGCGCCGGTTGATGCTGATCGGCGGGGCGTTCGCCGCCACCTCATTGGTGCTTACGGCGCTGTATCTGCCCTGGTATGCGCTGGCGCCGGTGTTCTGCGTGTTCGGCTTCGGGTTCTATCTGCTGCACGGCTGCATCCAGGTGCATGTCACCGAGCTTTCGCAGACCGCGCGCGGGGTGGCGACTTCGCTGCATTCCTGTTTCTTCTATCTGGGACAGGCTACCGGGCCGGTGATCTATGGTTTCGGCTTCGCCCATGGCGGCGAGGCGCCGAGCCTGATCGTCGGCGCGCTCGTGGTGATGGCGGTCGCGCTCACCTGCGCGAATCTGCTGCGGCATCGCGGGGCATCGCATTGAAATCAAGGATAGAATGGCCGCCCGGCGTAGCCCTGTCGCAATGCCGCGCCGATGCGAATGGACTTGTGCAATGGCGCAAAAATCCCCATCATCCGGAGCAACGGCCTGGGGTGCCGCGGCGGTCGCGGCTGAGAGCACACCCACTGAACCTGTCTGGGTCATACCAGCGAAGGGAGCCGCCGCTTGACGGTCAGCTTCTCACCTATTGCAAAGCCGAAGGTCGCCATCATCGGCGCCGGGGTGATCGGCTTGGGCATTGCGTGGCGGCTGGCGTCACGCGGGCTTTCGGTCACGGTGTTCGACCGTGGCGCGGCGGGAACGGGTGCAAGCCACGCTGCAGCGGGGATGTTGGCGGCTTGCGCCGAGGCCGAGCCCGGCGAGGAGGCATTGATCGCACTGGGGCGCGAAAGCCAGGCGCGCTGGCCCGGGTTTGCGGAGGAAGTGCGGAGAGCCTCGGGCATCGACGTTGAATTGCGCCAGGAAGGCACGCTGGCGATCGCGCTGACGGCAGATGATCAGGCACGGCTGCATCACCACCTGGAGTTTCAGCTCAAGCTTGGGCTGCCGCTGCAGTGGATTTCCGCCGCGGAAACCCGCAGGCGGGAGCCGCATCTTGCGGGCAAGCTTGCCGGCGCAGTCTGGAGTCCAGAAGATCACCAGGTTGAAAACCGCAAGCTTGCCAAGGCTTTGTACGTGGCAGCGGAAGCTGCAGGTGCGCTCATCCGCGAACACACCCCCGTCGGGGAAATTTCCACCGCGGGTCCGCGCACTGACGGAATCATCCTCGCCGACGGAACCAAATTTGCAGCCGACGTGGTCGTGCTGGCCGCCGGCGCGTGGTCGCGCAGCATCGGCGGGCTCGCACCTGAATTGCGGCCGCCGGTGCGGCCGATCAAGGGACAGATGCTGGCGCTGCGGATGGATCCATCATCTCCGCTCTTGAGGCACGTATTGTGGGCGCCTGGCGTCTACATGGTCCCCCGTAAAGATGGCCGCATGATCTGTGGTGCGACCGTCGAGGAAAAAGGCTTCGACACCACCCTGACCGCGGGCGGCGTCCTGACGCTCCTCGAAGCCGCATGGCGGGCCATCCCGGCGATCGAGGAACTGCCGATCGAGGAGATGTGGGTCGGCCATCGCCCCGGCAGCCGCGACGACGCCCCGATCCTCGGACCCGCCCCGCTCGAAGGGCTCGTCTACGCGACCGGCCACCATCGCAACGGCATCCTGCTCACGCCGGTGACGGCCGATGCGATCGCCCAACTCATCCTTGAGGGCAGCGTTGCACCGGCGATCCGTTCGTTCGGCATCGATCGCTTTGCGCCGGCGCGGGCGGCGGAATGACGGAGACCGAGATGATGCAGAATGCGCCAGCGAGCATCCGCGTGAACGGCGCGAGTGAACCTCTGGCCGTCGCGACGCTGGCGGCACTGCTGGAAGAGAAAGCCGTCGACGTCGCCCAGCGCGGCATTGCGGTCGCGCTCAACGGCACGGTAGTCCCGCGCACGGCCTGGGGCGAGACGCAACTCAATCCCGGCGACAGCATCGAGATCGTGCGTGCGCGCCAGGGGGGCTGAGCGCGGGCTGAGGAGAGCAAATAATGTCCGATCCGCTGATCATCGCCGGGCGCGAGTTCCAATCACGCCTTTTTCTCGGCACCGCCGGCTATCCCAACCGCCAGGTGATGCTCGACTCGATTGCCGCAAGCGGCAGCCAGATGGTGACGGCCTCGATCCGCCGCATCAGCCTCGCCGGCGACGAAGAGAGCCTGGTCGATCTCATCGGCGACCGCGCGCACTTCCTGCCCAACACCGCCGGCTGCCAGACCGCGAAGGACGCCATCCTCACCGCCGAGCTGGCACGTGAGGCGCTCGGCACCAACTGGGTCAAGATCGAGGTGATCGGCGATCGCGAGTTGCTCTATCCGGACACTGAAGAACTGGTCAAAGCGACCGAAGCACTGGCCGCGAAAGGCTTCATCGTGCTGCCCTACTGCACCGAGGACCCGGTCGTGTGCCGCAAGCTCGCAGACGCCGGCGCCGCCGCGGTGATGCCGCTCGGGTCGCCGATCGGCTCGGGGCTCGGTATCTGCAATCCGCATCTGATCGAACTGATCTGCGCGCGGTCGGCGGTGCCCGTGGTGCTCGACGCCGGCATCGGCACGGCGTCCGACGCCACGCTCGCGATGGAGCTTGGCTGTTCCGCGGTGCTCCTCAACACCGCGATCTCCAAGGCGCGTGATCCGGTAATGATGGCGAAGAGCATGCGCGCCGCCGTCGAAGCCGGACGCTGGGCCCGCCTCGCGGGCCGCATCCCGAAGCTCGCGCACGCCGAACCGTCAAGCCCGCAATTCGGCCTCGTGGGAACGTAGTAGCGGGAGCAAACCAGGGCCTCGCATGCGGTGCATCGCTATAGCGCGTCGAAGACGCGCGCAAACGCGCGTATGGCGCCGCACCACGTGCGGGACATACTTCAGGATGCTCAAATGAACCTCCCCAACCCGCCGCTGCTTCTCGTGACCGACCGCCGGCAGGCGCGCCGGCCGCTGACGGAGGTGGTGGTGGCGGCGCTGACCGCGGGATGCCGCTGGGTGAGCGTGCGGGAGAAGGATCTTTCCGAGGACGATCAGATCGCGACCGTGCGCATGCTGATGCCGCTGGCGCGCCGTCACGGCGCCAAGTTGACTCTGCATGGGAATGCCACGCTGGCGGCGATGTGCGCAGCCGATGGCGTACACCTCTCCGCCGACGGTGATCCGGCGGCGGCGCGCGAACGGCTGGGACGCGACAAGCTCATCGGCGTCTCCATCCACACGATCACCGAGGCCGAAGCGATCGATCCGGCCGTGGTCGATTATGCGCTCGCCGGTCCGGCGTTCGAGACGCCCAGCAAGCCAGGCTACGGCCCTGAGATCGGACGAAAGGGCCTCGGCGAGATCGCGCGGGTCGCGCGCGTGCCGATCCTTGCCATCGGCGGGCTCAACCCAGCGCGCGTCGCCGAGGTAGTAGCCGCGGGGCCGATCGGTGTCGCCGTGATGGGCGGCGTGATGCGCGCGGCCGATCCGGGGCAGGAGGTGAGGGCGCTGCTGGCAACGCTGGGACGGCGCGCAACGCCCGTAAACTCATAGGATCAAAGCGGGTTGTACCAGCGCTGGTCATAGAGCGCGCCCGTCAGAACCGCGAGCTTGGTGCGGAATTCCTTGGTATGCGGCGCGATCTCGTGGGCGTCCTCAGCGTCCTGGTCCTGCCACATCTCAATGACTTCGAAATGGTTAGGGCTCTTCGTTTGCGCCAGCACCTCGAAGCCCAAGTTCGCCTTTTCCGCGCGACTCGCGCTGGCGAGGGCCTTGAGCAAGCCGACCGTTTGGTCTTTTCCCGGCGGAAAGACATCGACGTGCGTCACCACATAGAGCACGCGACCACTGGCGGATTTCGTGGGTCCCACGTCGGTCGCCGTGCACACGCGCGTGTCGATCGGAGCGATGAGCAGTGGCTGCACCGCCTCCAGGAATTGTTTGGTATGGGAACCCGCCATGTGCGCATCGAGCGTTTGACCGTCTTTCCAGGCCTCGATGGTGACGAACTGATCGGCGGGTGTTGTGCGCTGGAGCACCTCGAACCGCTGCGCGCCGGCTTCCTTGCGGCTTGCCTCGGCCAACTGCTTAAGCAGGCCCGCGCCCTTGGTCTTCGCCATCGGCATCACATCGATGTAGCGCACTAGGTAGATGGTCGACGCAGCCGCGTCCTGGGCGCACGCCGACGACGTGACGATGCCGAAGGCAGCGGCAGCGGTGGCCCCTGTGCCTGCGAGCAGGAGATCGCGCCGGCTCAAGCGGAGGTTCGCGTCATCACCATCGATACGTGTGGGCACGGTGGTGGATTTGTGGATGCTCATGTCGCTCCTCCTTTTACATCGCAATCAGCGCTCGATATCCACCGAACGCCTTCTGTGCCCTGCTTATACCAATCTTCGCAACGATAGACTCTGATCATGGCCGGCAAGAAGGGTTTTAAAATAAGCGGCACGGGCATCAAGGTTACTGAAATCTGCTACCCACGCCCGCGATAGGGCGCGACGCCCTGGTCGGGCACCCAGACGCCGGCGGGAAGCTTTCCGGCCTGCCAGAACACGTCGATCGGCATGCCGCCGCGCGGATACCAGTAGCCGCCGATGCGCAGCCATTTCGGCTTGAGCAGCGCCACCAGCCGTTTGCCGATCGCGATCGTGCAGTCCTCGTGGAAACCGCCGATGTTGCGGAAGCTGCCGAGATAGAGCTTCAGCGACTTCGACTCGACGAGCCATTTTGCCGGGATGTAGTCGATGACGAGGTGCGCGAAATCGGGCTGGCCGGTGATCGGGCAGAGCGTCGTGAATTCCGGCGCGGTGAAGCGCGCGACGTAATTCGCGTCGGGATGTGGATTGGGCACACGGTCGAGCGTGGCCTCGGCGGGCGAGGCGGGAAGGCGGCTCGGCTGGCCGAGATGAAGGCGCTTGGCTGCCACGTCCGCTCCTCCTGGCGCATGTGGCTGGCGGAAGGCCGCTCCGCTGCTGCGCTTTCCGACAGACCTCACCTCGTCGGACCTGCCGCTGCAACCGCATTGCGGAGATCGATGACACTTTTATCCTGGAGTCGCCGCAACAGCGCCACCGCTCCGACTTGCGCGCTGACGGCGTTAGGATCCCAAATGTGGTCGCTCACGAACTTGCCTTTGTCGTACAGATTGGTTCCGTTCCAAAGATAGGGACTGAACAACCCGCGCGACTGATAACCGCGGCCGTTGGCCAGTTCCAGGGCACTCAACATTTCTCCAAGGCCGGCCGCTTCCAGCCGCGATAGCTTGTAGTAGCGAATAGCGTCGGCGGCGCTGTACTCCCAGGGGTCCTGTCCCGGCGGCGGTGGCCAAATTTCCGGCCGATGGGCGGGAACGTGCACCGTCTGTGCCGTCAGCGGGTCGCCATTGAGGAGGTGCACGCTAAAGCTTCCACCGGTCTCGAGCATCCAGAATACACCCACAAGGTACCAAGGCGTCTGGGTGGCCTGCCCCACCTTTTCGAGTCGTGGCCGCGCGGAAACGATCTTATCGATGGTTGCGTCGATCTGGTTGATCCAATCCGCCCGCAGTGTTGCCGACCAGAATGCATTGGCATAGCCATCAGGCGAGGTGGGCGGGCTGCGTGAGGCGCCGGTCGCTGAGGGTAGGACGGGAGCATATTTCTCGGCGGCCATTCGAATCTTCTGGTCGGGATCGCTGATCAGGCCGGCATCGACAAAAAACAGCAGATTGCGGCGTGCGGTTACCGCATCGTCCGTCGAAACGGCCTGGGTGACCAGACTTGCCTTCGCCTTTTCACGTTCAAGTTGGAGGTCATTCGCAGCCTTGGTCTGCTCCTGTGCGATCGTGGTATTCGCGTTATACCAGGCGATGAAGATGTTGCCGGCGAGGGTGAACACGCCAGCGGAAACCGCAAGAACAAGGGGGTCCGCGCGACGCCACCACGGCGCGGAAGCTGCCGACAACCTGAGTCTCGCCTCCTCCCGCCGGGCCGCAAACTCTTCCTGCTTGACCGCTCGCTCGTCGAGCTCAAGGTCCGTCGCAACCGCGTTCGATGGATTGGACTCGTTTGGCATGATGGTCACCGCGTGAGTACTGTGTTAGCTCGCTTCGCCATAATCCGGTACATCGAATGCCTGTGCATTTCGAAGGCCGAGTTTATTGGCTTCCGCTATGGGCGGTAAATACGGGACGTTTTCACGCCGACGCGCGATATTGTAGAGAAGTCGCAAACCAATCAACAAGCTGGTAGCCCCATGACCGCGATCATCGACATCATCGGCCGAGAAATCCTCGACAGCCGCGGCAACCCGACCGTCGAGGTCGACGTCGTGCTTGAGGACGGTACGCTCGGACGCGCGGCGGTGCCCTCGGGCGCGTCCACCGGCGCGCATGAGGCGGTGGAATTGCGCGACGGCGACAAGGGACGCTACCTCGGCAAGGGCGTTCGCAAGGCGGTCGATGCCGTCAACGGCGAAATCTTCGATGCGGTCGGCGGGATGGACGCGCTGGCGCAGGCCAAGATCGACGAGACCATGATCGCGCTCGACGGTACGCCCAACAAGGCGCGGCTCGGCGCCAATGCGATCCTCGGCGTGTCGCTGGCGGTCGCCAAGGCGGCAGCCGCCGCGAGCGGGCTGCCGCTTTACCGTTACGTCGGCGGCACCTCGGCGCGGCTGCTGCCGGTGCCCATGATGAACATAGTCAACGGCGGCGTGCACGCCGACAATCCGATCGACTTCCAGGAATTCATGATCATGCCGGTCGGCGCGCCGTCGTTCGCGGAGGCGCTGCGGACCGGGGTCGAAATCTTCCAGACCTTGCGCGCGGCGCTCAAGGCCGCCGGCCACAACACCAATGTGGGGGACGAGGGCGGGTTCGCACCCAACCTGCCGTCGGCCGATGCGGCGCTTGATTTCGTGATGCAGGCCGTGGCCAAGGCGGGCTATGCGCCCGGCAAGGACGTCATGCTGGCGCTCGATCCTGCCGCCAGCGAATTCTACAAGGACGGGTCTTACCGCTACGAGGGCGAAGGAAAAGTCCGATCGAAAGCGCAGCAGGTCGAATATTTTTCCGATCTCATCAAAAAATATCCAATCGTGTCGATCGAGGACGGCATGTCTGAAGACGACATCGACGGCTGGAAGATGCTCACCGACGCGATCGGCCAGAAATGCCAGCTCGTCGGCGACGACGTGTTCGTGACCAACGTCACGCGGCTCGCCGACGGCATCGCCAACGGTTACGCCAACTCGATCCTGATCAAGGTCAATCAGATCGGCACCCTCACCGAGACGCTGGCCGCAGTCGAAATGGCGCACAAGGCGGGCTACACCGCCGTCATGTCGCACCGCTCGGGCGAGACGGAGGACGCGACCATCGCCGACCTCGCTGTCGCGACCAATTGCGGGCAGATCAAGACCGGCTCGCTCGCCCGCTCCGACCGGACTGCGAAATACAACCAGCTACTGCGCATTGAGGAGGAACTCGGGCCGCAGGCACAATACGCGGGGCGCGGGGTGCTCAAGACGCTGCGTTGAATGAACTCGTCGGCTCTGCCGGCCTGCGCTATACTTGCGTGCGAGCCCGTGATAGAGCCGAATCGGCTCGAATCGCTGTGACAAGGACGTCAATTTCCGAAGCGCGCATGGATCAGGCACTTGGCTTTCACAAGATGGAGCGGCGGCGCGCGGTCGAGAAACTCAGCGCGTACATCGCTGCTTCCATCCACGCCGCCCGCGCTGGTGACGCGCCGTTTGATCATCTCGTGCTCGATCGCGTGTTCCCGGATGATGTCTACGCCGCTATGCTTACGGCGCTGCCGGTGGCGGCCGACTATCGCCCGATGTCGGGCCGCGCCAGCGGCCTCGATGCGGCGGATGGAACTCACACGCGCGTAAAGCTCGACCTCTATCCCGAGTACATCCGCCACCTGCCGCCAGAAAAACGCGCGATGTTGGATATCATCGGCCGTGCGCTCTGCTCGGAACCGGTGAAGAAGGCATTCGTCGAGCGCCTCGCGGAGCCGATGGCGCGGCGGTTCGGGCCGGGCTTCGCCATGGTCGGACTCTATCCGGTGCCGATCCTCACCCGCGACGTTCCGGGCTACCGCATCTATCCGCACCCGGATACGCCCTGGAAGGGCATCACGGTCCAGCTCTATCTGCCGCGCGACGATGCGAACACGCATATCGGCACGATCTTCCACGAGCGGCTTGCTGACGGCAGCCTGCCCAAGCATACGCAGATGCGGTTTGCTCCCAACACCGGCTATGCCTTCACGGTGGACCAGGACACTTGGCATTCCGCCGATCCGGTCGGACCGGAGGTCACCACGCGGGACTCGATCCTGCTCACCTATTTCGTCGATGCCGGCGCGTTCCGTTACGCGCGCAACCGCGGCAAACGGCTCGGCAACTTCCTCCTCAACGAGGTGCGCAACCTCACCGGGGGCTGATCGTCCGCGACCCGCCCGCTTGCCAACAGCGTTAAAGCTGTCTTTACGCGGTTCGGTCATTCTCCGCACATGGTCACCCGCCGGCGGCTTCGCTCCGTTCTCAATGCGCTCGCGCTTTACACCATCGCGGCGCTGGTGATCGGCTATTTCGGGGTCAACGCCTTTACCGGAAACCGCGGCCTCAAGGCCCGCCAGGACCTCGATCTCCAGATCGCGCAGCTAAGCGTTGAGCTGGACGGGCTCAAGGCCGAGCGCGGCACCTGGGAACGACGGGTCGCGCTCTTGAAATCCGATCGCCTCGATCCGGACATGCTCGACGAACGCGCCCGCGCGTTGCTCGATTATGCGGACCCGCGTGACCTCGTCCTGCATACCAAGCGTCCCTGAAACAATCGATCGCGATCAAATCGCGGGCGTTATTCCAGGCGCCGCGAAGCGGCGCGCCCGGAATCCCTAGCCACCGTCCTACCGACGTGGCACAGCTTGCAAACCGCTGAGAGTCCTGGGGTTATGGATTTCCGGGCTCGCGCCTTTGGGGTGCCCCCGGAAGATCAGGGGCAATCACCCGGATTCTGATCGACAGCAGACAATCCTCCTTGGAATCGCTGTGGGGCTGTAACGCCTGCGCCGCGGCTTGCGCTTTCGTCACAGCCGGAATTCGGCTAAGGGAGGGCGTTCAATGACCTACCCCATGGGCCACCCCTTTGGTCCGTTTCGGGGCCGAAAGTTCCGAGGAGATGCATGGCCGTCGCCAGCAACAAGCAAGCGGGTCAACCACCAGCCCGCCGCCCGATACCGGACGAAGCCCCGAAGGGGCCGCCCGACCTCAGCAAGGAGCAGGAACTCACCGCCTTCCGCGACATGCTGCTGATCCGGCGGTTCGAGGAAAAGGCCGGCCAGCTCTACGGCATGGGCCTGATCGGCGGATTCTGTCATCTCTATATTGGCCAGGAAGCGGTCGTCGTCGGCATGCAGATGGCGCTCAAGCCTGGTGACGAGGTCATCACCGGCTACCGCGATCACGGCCATATGCTCGCCTGCGGCATGGACCCCAAGGGCGTCATGGCGGAGCTCACCGGCCGCCAGCACGGCTATTCCAAGGGCAAGGGCGGTTCGATGCACATGTTCTCGGTCGAGAAGGGGTTCTTCGGCGGCCACGGGATCGTCGGCGCGCAGGTCCCGCTCGGCACTGGACTCGCGTTCTCGAACAAGTACCGTGGCAACGACCACGTGAGCCTCACCTATTTCGGCGACGGCGCGGCCAACCAGGGCCAGGTCTACGAGAGCTTCAACATGGCGAAGCTCTGGCACCTGCCGGTGGTCTACATCATCGAGAACAACAAATACGCCATGGGGACCTCGCTCGAGCGCGCCTCGGCGACGACGAACCTTTCGCAACGGGGCGCGGCCTACGATATTCCGGGCGAGCAGGTCGACGGCATGGACGTGCGCGCGGTGAAGCAGGCGGGCGAGCACGCGGTCAAATGGTGCCGCGACGGCCATGGCCCGATGATCCTCGAAATGCTCACCTACCGCTACCGCGGCCACTCGATGTCGGACCCGGCCAAGTACCGATCGAAGGAAGAAGTCGACAAGATGCGCACCGAGCACGATCCGATCGAGCAGGTGCGCGCGCGGCTGATCGCCAGGAAATCGGCGAGCGAGGACGTGCTGAAGAAGGTTGACGCCGAGGTGCGCAAGATCGTCAACGACGCTGCCGAATTCGCCACCCACGATGCCGAACCCGATCCCTCCGAGCTCTGGACCGATGTGTATCACTGACGCGCATTTCGCCATTCTCCCTACGGGCGGGCTGGCCTATTGCAGGCACATCGAAGAGAACATCTTCGCAACTCAGAACGTCCCGAACGCCGCGTGAGGATGATTGCGGACATGCCCACCCCCGTACTGATGCCCGCGCTCTCACCCACGATGGAGAAGGGCAACCTCGCCAAGTGGCACAAGAAGGAAGGCGACAGCGTCAAATCCGGCGATGTGATCGCCGAGATCGAGACCGACAAAGCGACCATGGAGGTCGAGGCGGTCGATGAAGGCACGCTGGGCAAGATTTTGGTGCCCGAAGGAACGAACGACGTCGCCGTCAACACGCCGATCGCCATGATCCTGGGCGAGGGCGAAGACAGGTCCTCGATCAAGGAAGGGAACGGCGGCGCTCCGCCGCCGGCGAAGGCCGCGCAACCGGTGCCGCAGAAGAAGAGCGCGGAGTCGGCGCCGCTCCCCCACCCATACCCGCCCCCGCAAGCGAGGGAGGGAAGGGAGCGGGCGTCGGAGTCCGACGTGCCGGAAGGCACCGAGATGGTCACAATGACCGTGCGCGAGGCGCTGCGCGACGCCATGGCCGAGGAGATGCGGCGCGACACGGATGTCTTCGTGATGGGCGAGGAGGTTGCGGAATATCAGGGCGCCTACAAGGTCACACAGGGCCTGCTGCAGGAATTCGGCGCGATGCGCGTGATCGATACGCCGATCACCGAGCATGGCTTCGCCGGTCTCGGCGTCGGCGCGGCGCTCAACGGGCTCAAGCCCGTCGTCGAGTTCATGACGTTCAACTTCGCCATGCAGGCGATGGATCAGATCATCAACTCCGCCGCCAAGACCCGCTACATGTCGGGCGGGCAGGTGCAGGTCTCGATCGTATTCCGCGGGCCTAATGGTCCGGCCGCGCGCGTCGCGGCTCAACACAGCCAGGACTACAGTTCCTGGTATTCGCACATCCCGGGGCTGAAGGTGGTTTCGCCCTACACGGCGGCGGACGCCAAGGGGCTGTTGAAATCCGCGATCCGCGATCCGAACCCGGTCATCTTCCTCGAAAACGAAATCCTCTACGGGCACAGTTTTCCGGTGCCGAAACTCGCCGACTATCTGGTGCCGATCGGCAAGGCCAAGGTCGTGCGCGCCGGCTCCGACGTGACTCTCGTCGCCTGGTCGATGGGCATGACCTATGCGCTCAAGGCGGCGGAGGAACTGGCGAAGAACAACATCAGCGCCGAGGTCATCGACCTGCGCACCCTCAAGCCGATGGACATCGACACGATCGTGGAGTCGGTGAAGAAGACCAGCCGCCTGGTCACCGTCGAGGAGGGCTGGCGGCAATCGGGCATCGGTGCCGAGATCGCGGCGCTGGTGACGGAACTGGCGTTCGACTGGCTCGACGCGCCAGTGCTGCGCGTCACCGGCAAGGATGTGCCGATGCCCTATGCGGCCAATCTCGAAAAGCTCGCGCTACCCACGGTCGCGGAAGTGGTACAGGCGGCGAAGGATGTTTGCTACCGATGATCGACAATCCCGACAATTCAGCCCCGCCGTTTGACGCGCTGGTCATTCCGCCGACCGCGCTCGAGAAAGGCGGTGTCGAAGTCCTGCGCGCCGCGATTGTCGATGGCGGCTTGCACGTTGCGATCCGCCGCGCCTTCGACGATCCGGAGGCCTGGGGCATGCTCATCGCCGACATCGCGCGCCACGTTGCGCGCATCTACGCGACTGAGACCAACATGTCGGAGGACGATGTGCTCGAGCGCGTGCGCAATATCTTCGAGGCCGAGATGGACGCGCCGAGCGATCCCGGCGCGACCAACGCGGTGAGTTGAGGCAGAGCGCAGCCCATGCCGGTCAATATCCTGATGCCCGCGCTTTCGCCCACGATGGAGAAGGGCAATCTCGCCAAGTGGCTCAAGAAGGAGGGCGACAAGGTCAAGGCCGGCGACGTGCTGGCCGAGATCGAGACCGACAAAGCCACGATGGAATACGAGTCCATCGATGACGGCGTGCTGGCGAAGATCGTGGTGCCGGAAGGCACCCAGGACGTGCCGGTGAACCAACTCATTGCCGTGCTGGCGGAGGAGGGCGAGGACCCGAAGGCGGCCGCCGCGGAGGCGGGCAAGGGCCCGACTGGCGCTCCTGCAAAAACGTCAAGCCCCGAGCCTCCCTCACCCCAACCCTCTCCGCGACGGGGAGAGGGAACTAGCAGCGCTCAGCCGCAGGCGCGTACCGCCATTGCACCGCCGAATGAGGCTCCGGCCGCGCCCCAGGCTCCCGCTTCTCTCTCTCCCCAGCGGGGAGAGGCGGCCGAGGGCCATGGCGCAAACCGTGTGTTCGCCTCTCCGCTTGCAAAGCGGATGGCGAAGGACGTCGGCATCGAGCTTTCCCGAATTAAGGGCTCCGGCCCGCACGGCCGCATCATCGCCCGTGACGTGGAGGCGGCGAAATCCGGCCAAGGCCTGCGTGCGCCCGCCGCGGCGCCAACTCCGGGCCCGGCTCCTGCGATCGCGCCGGCAATGTCGGATCAGCAGATCCGCGCGCTCTACGAGGACGGCAGCTACGAGGTCATCCCGCATGACGGCATGCGCCGCACCATCGCGCAGCGGCTCACCGCCTCGGTGCAGACAATTCCGCATTTCTACCTGACCATCGACTGCAACATCGGCAAACTTCTCAATGCACGCGAGGAGATCAACGCCGCCGCGCCCACGGACAAGGACGGCAAGCCCGCCTGGAAGCTTTCGGTCAACGACTTCGTCATCAAGGCGCTGGCACTGGCGCTCCAGCGCATCCCCAACGCCAACGTGAGCTGGACCGAAGGCGGCATGCTCAAGCACAAGCATTCCGACATCGGCGTCGCGGTGGCGATGCCGGGCGGTCTGATCACGCCGATCATCCGCAACGCGGAGACCAAATCGCTGTCGGCGATCTCCAACGAGATGAAGGATTTTGCGGTCCGTGCGCGCGCGCGAAAGCTCAAGCCGCACGAGTATCAGGGCGGCACTACGGCGGTGTCGAACCTCGGCATGTACGGCATCAAGGATTTCACCGCCGTGATCAATCCGCCGCACGCCACCATCCTCGCGGTCGGCGCCGGCGAGGAGCGCGCGGTCGTCAAGGGCGGCAAGATCGAAGCGGCGCACATCATGAGCGTGACGCTCTCGTGCGACCACCGCGCCGTCGACGGTGCCCTCGGCGCGCAGCTCATCGGCGCGTTCAAGATGCTGATCGAGAGCCCGGTGATGATGGTGGTGTGAGCGGCGGGAGCGCGGTTCCTCCGCCATGCAGATAACTTCCGTGGCAATGCTGGTACCGAAGGCCCGAGCCGCAACGGCAGGGCGCGTTGCGTGCTGCTTCATGCGGCGGATCTATTGGAGCGACGATGCGGCTTGGCCGCACCGCCGCGGTGGGCGCTGCATTGTCGTGAGATCTGATGAGGATCGGATTTGGCCGAACGAACTGCCAATCGCCGAGCAGAACAGGCGTGGTGGACATGGGCGAGCGGGTGATGAACATCTTCGCGCCGGCGATTTCAAGCTGTTCCGTCAGGTTCGAATAACAGCTGTCGATCATGACCCGCAGCGAGGCGCGCTCGATCACAGTCAGCCAGTCGAAGATGCTGTCCGTTCGCGCGGTGATTTCCACCACGCAGCGTCCTTGCGCGAACGGTGCAACATCGAAGCTTGCCCTCACTCCGTTTCCATTAAGGTGGCAGACGACGAATTCGCCCGCAGGCGCGACTTGGCGAAGAAGCGCGTCTTCTCGCTCATGATCGCGGACGATCTGCAAATTCCATTTCTTCCGAAATGGGACCTCGGCAACGGCATATTTGTATTGATCGAATTTCAGCGTCGCCGCTAACTCGGGCATGATGATTTCGGGATGTCCGGCGAGATGGTGATAAAGCGGTATGATCCGTTCACACCCTCGGCCGCGGAGCAGATCAAGCGGCGTTTCGTAACACCAGCCGGCGCCGCGTTGCAGCGGAATGAATTCGACATAAGGGGCAGCTTTGATGAACGATGGAGCAAAATCGGCATCGATCGGCCAGAGCACCTCGCAGCCGGAATCGACGAAATGCTTGGCGATCGGCAACGCGATGAGAACGTCGCCAATTCCACGGCTTTGAATTAGGCCAATTCTCATGTCCGTCCCTCGCCCCGGAAACGAACCTGCTGCCCACGCACTTGAAACTGTCTACGCCTCGATTGATTGGGCGTATTCGATTTCTATTTCGCGCTTGGATGGAACGACGAGAAACTTACAGTAAAAACGTGTTTTTGCCGACGATCGCTCCTGAAGTCTTATAGATTACCGAGCCTAAATTGGCGAATATATTTGTTGTAAACCTATGATTATTTTCTATTATGCCTCCCAACCGCCCGTTATGTGTTTTGAAGTTCCTCTCCGAAGTAATCAGGGCTGCACACATACCGGTATGAAGGGACGGCAATGTCGGACGAACTCGAACCACAAAAGATTACCTTCCGCTGCCCGCCCGAGCTCGAGGCGGTGCTGCCGCGGCCGATCCCGGCGCTATTGGGGCTGCCGGACTGGTTCAAGGCCATGCCGCAGAAGGCGTTCAGCGCGCTCCTGCAAACCGAGCAGATGACGATCAAGCGCTGCCCGCCGGTCATCGACGCGATGACACATGGGTTCCTCATGCCGCTGGTCGCCGACGTGCGGGTCGAGGACGGCATCTTCACCTGGGACCGCGACGTGCCGGCCGGCGCGCTGACGAACTATTCGCGCTCGCCACTCGACTTTCACGACAACAACCAGGTGGTCGGCACGCCGTTCTTCAGCGAGGACCAGTTCGTCATCAAGTTCACGAACTTCTGGACCTTCGAATTGCCGCCCGGCTATTCGCTGCTGATCACCCACCCGCTCAACCGGGGGGACCTGCCGTTTCACACGCTGAGCGGGCTGGTCGACGCCGACCGCTACGTCGACAATTTCATCAACTTCCCGGCGCAGTGGCGGGACGAGAGTTTCAACGGCGTGCTGCCGAAGGGCACGCCGGTCGCGCAGTGCATCCCGTTCAAGCGCGACGTCTGGAACGCGGAGTTCAAGCCGATCGAAGGCGAGGCGATCGCCCGGCTGCAGGAGCTTTCGAACGCGATCGTCAACGAGCCCGGCATCTATCGCCGACAATTCCGCGCCGCGAAACGCTAGGGCCGTTCGCGCAGGCCTAAAACCTCGGCGACCGCGCTGCGCCTGAGCCAGAACCGGCCGCGGCCCGATGCGATCAGCATCCGCAGCGCTTTGCCGGCGGATTTCGGATCGATCTGGATGGTCGCGCGCAGGCACGCGGTGCCCTCGTCCCATTCGCCGAGCTCGAGCAGACAATAGCCAAGGTTGAGCCGGGCCCGCACGTGATTGGGGTCGCGCGCAAGAATCTGGCGGAAGCGCTCGGAGGCGCGCGCGAACTCACCTTCGTACAGCAGCGCGATGCCGAAACCGAGCAGCGCATCGGGATGTCCCGGCGCATTCGCGAGCGCGCGCGCAAACGCGACTTTGGCGGCTGCGGGATTGGCGCGGTCGAGCGATACGCCACCCAGGAGCATCGCCAGCTCCGGCACTGCCGGCGCCACTTCCAGCCCGCGCTTGAGCACGGTCTCCGCCTCGCCGTAGCGGCGCATCGTGCGTAACAGGCCGGCGAATTCCTTGAACGCCGGGGCAAACGGCGGCTGCCGCGTGATCGCGCGTTCGAACCATGGAATCGCCGCGGCCGGCTTCCCATTACTGCGCAGCGCCATCGCCAGATGGGTCTCGACCGCGGCGTCGGTGCGCAGGCGGGCGGCCTGTTCCATCAGCGCGATCGCTTCGCCCGGGCGTCGCCCCGCCAGCAAAGTCACACCGAGCAGGTACAGTCCGCCAGGCTGCTGTGCGTTACGCGCCAGGATTTCGCGGGCGATGCGTTCCGCCTCGTCCAGCCGCCGCTGCTCGACGGCGGCGAAACCTGCCCGCAACGCCTCCTCGTCGGCGGCGGCGCGTTGCGCGGCCTTCGATTTCACCGTCGGCCTCCGGTGGTCCTGCCTCACTCCGGTTCCTTTATATGGCTGACCGTTCGAACGGCGCCGGCATTACACCCGCAACACTCCTCGCCTTCAATGCGAGATTTGCGCGTTGGCAAGGCTCGAACGAGCGCGCGACTTGTGCAAAGGTCCGGCCGATTTGCTGCGTTGCCCACTAACCGGCGAGGAATGAAAGACCCAAGCGATGGCAGACACGAGTTTCGACATCATCATCATCGGTTCCGGCCCCGGCGGCTACGTGACCGCGATCCGCGCGGCGCAGCTTGGCTTCAAGACCGCGATGGTGGAACGGCAATATCTGGGCGGCATCTGCCTCAACTGGGGCTGCATCCCGACCAAGGCGCTGCTGCGCTCGGCCGAGATCTACCATTACATGGAACATGCCAACGACTACGGCCTCTCGGCCGAGAAGGTCGGCTTCGATCAACGCGCCGTCGTGCAGCGCTCGCGCGGAATCGCCAAACGCCTGAGCGACGGCGTGGCCTTCCTGATGCGCAAGAACAAGGTCTCGGTGATCTGGGGCGAAGCCGCGATCGACGCGCCGGGAAAAATCACCGTCAAGCCGCATGACCAAAAGCTCAAGGTCGAGATCCCGAAAGGCGCGCTCGGCCCCGGCGACTACCAGGCCAAGCACATCATCCTTGCGACCGGCGCACGACCACGCGCGCTGCCCGGGATCGAGCCGGACGGCAAGCTCGTCTGGACCTATTTCGAGGCCATGGCCGCACTGGCCGTGCCGAAGTCGCTGCTCGTTATCGGCTCCGGCGCAATCGGAGTGGAATTCGCCTCGTTCTACCGCGCCTTCGGCGCCGAGGTGACGATCGTCGAGGTGCTGCCGCAGATCCTCCCCGTCGAGGATGCCGAGATCGCCGCCTTCGCGCGCAAGAGCTTCGAGAAGCAGGGCATCAAGATTCTCACCGGCGCCAAGGTCACCAAGCTCGACAAGAAGGCCGACAGCGTCACCGCGACCATTGACGACGGCAAAGGCGGCACGCACACGCTCACGGTCGAGCGCGTGATCTCCGCGGTCGGCGTCGTCGGCAATGTTGAAAATCTCGGCCTGGAAAAAGTCGGCGTGAAGACCGAGCGCGGTGCGATCGTCGTCGACAAGTACAATCGCACCAATGTGCCGGGCCTCTATGCGATCGGCGACGTTGCAGGTCCGCCGCTGCTCGCGCACAAGGCCGAGCATGAAGGCGTGATCTGCGTCGAAGCGATCAAGGGCCTCAATCCGCATCCGATGGAGAAGCACTTGATCCCCGGCTGCACCTATTGCTCGCCGCAGATCGCCTCCGTCGGCCTCACCGAGCAGGCGGCAAAGGAGAAGAAGACCGAGGTCCGCGTCGGGCGCTTCCCGTTCGTCGGTAACGGCAAGGCGATCGCGCTCGGCGAGGACCAGGGACTGGTGAAGGTGATCTTCGACAAGAAGACCGGCGCGCTCATCGGCGCGCACATGGTCGGCGCCGAAGTGACCGAGTTGATCCAGGGCTACGTGATCGCGATGAATTTGGAGACCACGGAAGAAGAGCTGATGCACACGGTTTTCCCGCACCCGACGCTGTCCGAGATGATGAAGGAAGCGGTGCTGGACGCCTATGGCCGCGTGCTGAATATGTAGCGGGTACTGACGGGGTCCCCGAGGCGGTGCACTCCGCATCGCTCCGGCCGGGCCCGGCGCTCATGGCGCATCGCATTCGCGAACAGCCACCCTGGGTCGCGAAGATACACAAAGTTTACGGAGGACCGGCGGCGTTGCGCTTGGAGACGGCGCACGCCAGTGATCTCTTGTTCACCAAAACTACAGCGCGTGTCCTTTCCACAACATTGGCCGGCCGCGCGGCAGCGACGGGATGGAAAGCGCCTTCCATGGCGTGGATTCACTCATGATTTTGCGAATTTGAGCGCCGGACTGATCGGCTCGCCGCTCGCCACATCCCGATCCATGGTCTTCTCGTGACCGGCAAGCGTCGCAGCCGTGGGCGGATTGTCGCACTATTCATGCTGCATTCAGTTTGAGTTCAGGCAGATCACCAAACGGGGGATCAAGCCACATCCAATCCAGACCGCTCCCTTGGTCCCGCGGGGAGCGTGCGCATTTTTGCGTGATAATTCCAATGGTTGACGTCGGTCATTCGATTCATCTGCGCGAGGCAGAAACGCCGCCGCGCTCGGTCCCGTCGGTGGCGATCAAGACCCTCCGAGGCGTGGTCCAGCGCGACGCAACGCGCAGCGTCGATTTCACCAATCGGCAGATCCTCCTGCTGTTCATCGTGCTGGCGGCGATCACGTCGATCCCGATCGTGCTGTATCCGTGGCCACCGCTCGCCGACTACATCAATCACCTCGCGCGCATGCACGCGATCGCCACGATCAACGCCGATCCCGATCTCGCCCGCTATTACGAAATCGACTGGCAGGTGATTCCCAACCTGATGATGGATCTGCTGGTGCCGGTGTTCGAGCGGGTGATGAACGTCTACGTCGCCGGCCAGCTCTACATGATCATGAGCTTCGTGCTGATCCTGTCCGGCACGATGGCGCTCAACCGGCAGCTCTACGGCCATTGGTCGGTTCTGCCGATGATCTCGTTTCCGCTACTTTACAACAACGTCTTCCTCGTCGGCACGATGAACTACGTGTTCGGGATCGGGCTCTCGTTGTGGGCGCTGGCAACGTGGGTGGCGATGCGGGAGCGGAGCCTCCGAGCGCGCCTTGGAGTCTCGGCGTTGTTCGTGCTGGGGCTGTTCTTCTGCCATCTGTTCGCGCTCGGGCTTTATGGCCTCGGCCTGCTGGCTTACGAGCTCTATCGCCTGGGGACGATCTACGCGCGGCTGCCGCGGCCGCGTGCGGCGCGGGAGATTTTGCAGGCGCAGTGGATCGCGCCGCTCGCCGACCTGGTCGCGACCGGCTTGCCGTTCCTGCTGGTACTGCCGTTGTTGATGATGAGCCCCACCTGGGGTCTGCGCAGCTCGTTCGCCTGGGAGTATCAGGGCAAGATCGACGGCCTCATCTCGATCGTCGAAGTCTATTCGCACGCTGCCGCCTTCCTCCTGACCGGCATCGTAGCGTTCGCGGCGGGTTGGGGGATACGCCATCGGGCGCTCAAATTCCATCCCTTCGGCTACGTGTTCCTGGTTATTGGCGGGCTCGTCTATCTGGCGATGCCGCGCATTTTCTTCGACACTTTCATGGCCGATCAGCGGATGCCGATCTCGCTCGCCTTCACGGCGGTCGCCTGCGCCCACCTGAACTTGCGCCATTACTATGTGCGCAGGGGCTTTGCCACGGTGCTGGTTCTGCTCCTTGCTGTCCGCGTGCTCGAGGTGCAGACGGTCTGGCGCGATCTCTCGCAGGTGACCAGTTCGTTCCGCGAATCGGTCCGGCACATCGAACGCGGCTCGAAGGTGCTGGTTTCCTACGCCGATCCCGACGCTGGCGACGATCCGAGCGACTTACCCCTGGTGCACGCCGATTGCCTCGCCATGATCGAGCGATCGGCGCTGGTGACCACGAATTTCACCGTCGTCGGCAAGCAGATTCTCCACGTACGGCCGGAGTATCGAACTCAGGTCGACACTGCGGACGGGACGCCACCGGCCATCGCCCAGCTCGTCGAGGTCGCGGACAATCCCGACGCAGTGAAAAGCGCCTATTGGAAGCAGTGGACCTCCGACTTCGACTATCTCTACGTCTTGTTCACCGATCCCAATTACGAAAATCCAGACCCCGCGCGGCTGACCGCGATCTATGCCGGTGAGCGGTTCGTGCTCTACCAGATCAAGCCGCGGATGGCCGAAGCCGAAGCCCCGGCCGGGAATTGACGCGCCGCCTCTTGTCGCTCTGCCCATAGCTTCGTAAGTAAGCCCCGGAGGCCGGGGAGCAGCTTCGGAGCATTCATGGCGGTCGTGCTCGACACCATCGGCGGGGCGCGCCCGCGTCATCCCGAGAAGGCGCATCGGGCGGACACGCCGGCGTTGCAGAAGCCTGACTGGATCCGGGTCAGGGCGCCGGTCTCGCAGGGCTATGTGCAGACGCGCGACATCGTGCGCGCGAACGGTCTTCACACCGTGTGCGAAGAGGCGGGCTGCCCCAACATCGGCGAGTGTTGGGAGAAGAAGCACGCGACGTTCATGATCATGGGCGACACCTGCACACGGGCCTGCGCCTTCTGCAACGTCAAGACCGGCCTGCCCGGCGCGCTCGATCCGGCCGAGCCGATGCATGTGGCGGAGGCGACCGCAAAGCTCGGGCTCGCGCACATCGTCGTCACCTCGGTCGATCGCGATGATCTCGGCGACGGTGGCGCGGCTCATTTCGCGGCGGTCATCCAGGCGATCCGCTCGCGGTGCCAGGCAACCACGATCGAGGTGCTCACACCCGATTTTCTGCGCAAGCAGGGTGCGCTCGAAACCGTCGTGGCGGCGCGTCCCGACGTGTTCAACCACAACCTCGAAACCGTGCCCTCGAAGTATCTCACCGTGCGGCCGGGCGCGCGTTATTTCGCTTCCATCCGGCTGCTTCAACAGGTGAAGGAAATCAATCCGGCGATGTTCACCAAGTCGGGCATCATGGTCGGGCTAGGCGAAGAGCGGAACGAAGTCCTGCAGGTGTTGGACGACCTGCGTGCAGCCGATGTCGATTTCCTCACCATCGGCCAGTATCTGCAGCCGACCCGCAAGCATCATCCGGTCGTTCGCTTCGTGCCGCCGGACGAGTTCAAGGCCTACGAGACGATCGCCTATGCCAAGGGATTCTCGATGGTGTCGGCGTCGCCGCTGACGCGCTCCTCGCACCACGCCGGCGAGGATTTTGCCCGCCTCAAGGCGGCGCGCGCGGCGAGCCTGCGCTGAGCATGCCGCAATTCACTAACAAGCGTCGCGTCGCCCACGCTGCCGCCGACATGTTCGATCTCGTCGCCGATGTCGAGCGCTATCCTGAATTCGTACCGCTCTGCCGCAGCCTCAAGGTGCGCAAGCGCATCCCGGAGCCCGAAGGGATCGAGATCGTGGTCGCCGACCTGACGGTCGCCTACAAGCTCATCAGCGAGACGTTCACCAGCCGCATCACGCTCGATCGCGCGAACCTGCGCATCTTCGTCGAGTATCTCGAAGGCCCCTTCAGCCGGATGGAAAATCGCTGGTCGTTCCGGCCGATCGACGACGCGCATTGCGAAGTGGATTTCTTCATCGTCTACGAGTTTCGCAGCCGCACTTTTGCGTTGCTGATGGGCGCGATGTTCGACGTCGCCTTCCGCCGCTTCGCCGCTGCATTTGAGCGCCGCGCCGACGTGATCTATGCGCCCAAGATTGCGTGACATCGACGGACGCGGCTCAGCCTATCCCGTTGTCATCCAAACACGCAGAGCGCGCGGAGAGTTGGGTCGCGGCTCGCGCTCGCCTGGTCGGGGTGACACACGCGAGTCGGCGCGCTGATCTGTGCTCACGCCACCGGGGCAGGGCGCCTCGGTTCCTCCTTCTCCGCAAGCTCAAGCAACATCGCCAGCGCGCGCAGCGCCGCGCGGCGGCGCACTTCGGAGCGGCCGAGATCCCCGAATTTCGGGGCATCCTCGATCATGCGGCCGCCGCGCGAGGCCGCAGCCAGGTGTACGAGGCCGATCGGCTTGCCGGGCATCGCGCCCGCCGGACCGGCGATGCCGGTGATCGCGACCGCGAGGTCGACCGGCGTGTGCGCAAGCGTGCCCTTGACCATGGCTTGGGCCGTCTCGCGGCTCACGGCGCCGTGGTTGGCCAACGTCTTCGGCGGAACTCCGAGCATGCGCTCCTTCGCCTCGTTCGAGTAGGTGACAAAGCCGCGATCGAACACGTCGGATGAGCCCGGCAGGTCGGTGATCGTTGCGGCGAGCAGGCCGCCGGTGCACGACTCCGCAGCAGCAATCGTCAGCTTCTTTTTTCGGCACACCTCGCTGAGCGTCCGCACCGCCTCGAGCATCTCATGGTCCGGCGGCATCAGTCGCTCCACGGCAGCCTAATGGTCGCAGTCGCAAAGGCTGCAATGCCTTCGCCGCGGCCGGTGAAGCCCATCTTCTCACTGGTGGTGGCCTTCACCGCCACCCGCGCGATCGGAAGCCCGGCGATCTTCGCGATCTCCGCGCGCATCGCGTCACGGTGCGGGCCGATGCGTGGGGCCTCGCAAACGACCGTCGCATCGAGATGCGCGATGCGCCCACCGCGCGCGCGCACGCGCTCGACCGCGAAGGCGAGGAAGCGGTCCGAGCTTGCCCCCTTCCATTGTGGATCGCTCGGCGGGAAGTGCACGCCGATATCGCCGTCTGCGAGCGCGCCGAGGATGGCGTCGACCAACGCATGTAGCACCACGTCGGCGTCAGAATGGCCGGTGAGCCCGCGCGGATGCGCGATCCGCACGCCGCCGAGCGTGACATGGTCGCCATCGGCGAACTGATGCACGTCGACGCCATAACCGGTGCGTACGTCGCTGAGCGCCGCAAGCTGCGCCGCCTCGGCGCGCGAGAAATCGTCCGCCGTCGTGAGCTTCACGTTCGCCGCCTCTCCCTCGAAGGTCGCGACCTTCAGGCCGGCCCATTCGGCCAGCGCCGCGTCGTCGGAAAAATCTTCGCGTCCCTGAGCATGCGCCGCGCGATGCGCGGAGATGAGCGCCGCGAATTCGAAGGCCTGCGGCGTCTGCACCATGCGCAACGGCGTGCGGTCGATGGTGGCCGAGACCATGCCGTCGGCGTCGACGCTCTTCACGGTGTCCGCGACGGGAATGACCGGCACCGCTGCGCCCCACCGGCGCGCGGCGACAATTGCCCGCGACACCAGCGCCGCAGAAGCGAACGGGCGCGCGGCGTCATGCACCAGCACGATCGAGGGACGACGGGACGCGAGCGCCTCAAGCCCATTGCGGACCGATGCCTGCCGCGTCGCGCCGCCGGGGACCGGCGCAAGAACAGGAAGTCCGGCCGATGCCGTCGCGAAGCGCGTGGCGTCGTCGGGATGGATGACTGGCTGCAGCGCCGAAATCTCCGGGTGGCCCGCAAGCATGGCAAGGCTGGGCCGCACCACCGGCTGCCCGGCGATCTCCCGATATTGCTTGGGCAGGTCGCCGCCCGCGCGCAGCCCGCGGCCGGCGGCGACGACGATGGCAGCAACCGTATTTTCCATGCGTTATCCCGGATCAATTCGGCTTAAGCCTTCGCTTAGCGCGTTGCGGCCCCTATGTGAAACTGGAAATCCTTCCTTGCAGCGTTCATCAAATCGGGGATTTTTGCAGTGCAGCACTTGCACCATTTGACAATTTGGCTAAACTCTAAGCAGACGGGCTATGTTGCCTAATTCGTATGCAGGTCGGTTAAGTGCCCTCAATTCATGACACATTTGGTTCTGGAACGATCACGATAGGGCCACTTAGGGTGCCTAACTCGGTCTTCCTTGCCCCAATGTCGGGGGTCACGGACGCCCCTTTCCGCCGCCAGGTGGCACGGCTTGGTGCAGGCTTGGTGATTTCGGAGATGACCGCCAGCGAGGGGCTGGTTCAAGGCCGCCCCGACGCGTACCTGCGTACCGAAGGGCAGGGCGTCGGCATCCACGTCGTGCAACTCGCGGGCTGCGATGCCAGGTGGATGGCCGAAGGCGCCCGTATCGCGGAAGCCGCTGGCGCCGACATTATCGACATCAACATGGGTTGCCCGGCGCGCACCGTGATCGGTGGGCAGGCCGGATCGGCGCTGATGCGCGACCTCGACCATGCGCTGACGCTGATCGAGGCGACGATCGCAGCCGTCGAGGTACCCGTAACGCTCAAGATGCGGCTCGGCTGGGATGATCGCTCGCGTAATGCGCCGGAGCTGGCGCGCCGCGCCGAGTTGGCTGGGGTGCAACTCATCACGGTGCACGGACGCACGCGCTGCCAGTTCTACAAGGGCCGCGCCGATTGGGCCGAGGTGCGAGCGGTCAAGAGCGCGATTTCCATTCCGCTGATCGTGAACGGCGACATCTGCGGCGTCGACGATGCCCTGGCGGCGCTCGCAGCATCGGGCGCCGATGGCGTGATGATCGGCCGTGGCGCACAGGGTCGGCCATGGCTGCCAGGTCAGGTTGCGCGTTTCCTCGCGACCAGCGTGCGGGAAAGCGCTCCACCGATGGGTGTGCAACTCGCTTTCGTTGATCAACTCTACGAGGAGCTGTTAGCGCACTACGGCGTCGCCGTCGGCCGCCGCCATGCGCGCAAGCATCTCGGCTGGGCGCTCGAACAGGCCGCCGAAACCGCGGGGGCATCCGAGGCGACGCTGAAATTCCATCGCCAGCGGGTGCTGACGGAAGAAGAACCCGCGCGCGTGCGCCGCCATCTCGCCGAAGCATTTGACGCGCTCGTCACCCCCGAATGGATGGCGGCATGACCATGGCCGAACCCAACCCGCTGCTGCCATCCGGCGCCGCTGATGCGGTACTCGACGCGCTGCCGCATCCCGTCATCATGGTGACCGCGGACGGCAAGATTGCCAACGCCAATGCCGCCGCAGAATCCTTCTTCGAAGCCTCGCTGCCGCTGCTGCGGCGTCATCTGCTGCAGGACCTGGTGCCGTTCGGCAGCCCGTTGCTCGCCTTGATCGAGCAGGTGCGCCGGCGTGGTGCGGCGGTCAATGAATATAAGGTCGATCTCGGCACCCCGCGCAATCCCGGCGAGCGTCTGGTCGACTTGCATGTCGCGCCACTGCCGGACCGGCACGACCACGTCGTCGTGATGCTGCAGGAGCGCACGATCGCCGACAAGATGGACCGCCAGCTCACCCACCGGAGCGCCGCGCGCTCCGTAACTGCGCTCGCCGCGATGCTGGCGCATGAGATCAAGAACCCGCTGTCGGGCATTCGCGGCGCCGCGCAGCTCCTCGAACAGTCCGCCAACGACGACGATCGTCCGCTGACGCGCCTGATCTGCGATGAAGCCGACCGCATCGTGAAGCTGGTCGACCGCATGGAAGTGTTCACCGACGAGCGCCCGATCGAGCGCGAGCCGGTCAACATTCACATCGTATTCGAGCACGTGAAGCGGCTCGCGCAATCCGGCTTCGCGCGCCACATCAAGTTCGCCGAGGAGTACGATCCGTCGCTCCCGCCGGTTCTCGCCAGCCGCGACCAACTCATCCAGGTCTTCCTCAACTTGGTGAAGAACGCCGCCGAATTGATCGGGGAGAACGCCGCTGACGGCGAAATCCAGTTCACCACCGCGTTCCGTCCAGGCGTGCGCCTGTCGCTGCCCGGCACCAAGACGCGCGTGTCGCTACCACTCGAATTCTGCGTCAGGGACAACGGGCCGGGGGTGCCCGACGACCTGATGCCGCACCTGTTCGACCCGTTCGTGACCACCAAGCCGACCGGATCTGGCCTCGGGCTTGCTTTGGCATCGAAGATCGTTGGCGATCACGGCGGTATCATCGAATGCGAATCGCAGCCGAGACACACCACGTTCCGTGTTCTCATGCCCGTATACGTGGGTAACGACGCCGAGCCGGGCGGCGCTACCTAAGAGGGAGTTATGCCCGCTGGAAGCATCCTGGTGGCCGACGACGACGCGGCCATCCGTACCGTGCTCAATCAAGCGCTGTCGCGCGCAGGCTATGAAGTGCGCTCGACCAGCAATGCGGCGACGCTCTGGCGATGGATCAGCCAGGGCGACGGCGACCTCGTCATCACCGACGTGGTGATGCCGGACGAGAACGCCTTCGACCTGCTGCCGCGCATCAAGAAGCTGCGGCCGGAACTTCCGGTCGTGGTGATGAGCGCGCAGAATACGCTGATGACCGCGATCCGCGCCTCCGAGCGCGGCGCCTACGAATATCTGCCGAAGCCGTTCGACCTGAAGGAACTGATCGCGATCGTCGGCCGCGCATTGTCGGAGCCGAAGGAGCGCCCGCGCGCGCCGGTCAAGCCGGAGGACTTCGACTCGATTCCGCTGGTCGGCCGCTCGGCGGCGATGCAGGAAATCTACCGGGTCCTTGCGCGGCTGATGCAGACCGACCTCACCGTTATGATCACGGGTGAATCCGGCACCGGCAAGGAACTGGTCGCGCGCGCGCTGCATGACTACGGCAAACGCAGGACCGGGCCATTCGTCGCCATCAACATGGCGGCGATCCCGCGCGACCTCATCGAGTCCGAGTTGTTCGGGCATGAGAAGGGCGCCTTCACCGGCGCCACCACCCGCAGCGCCGGCCGCTTCGAGCAGGCCGAGGGCGGCACGCTGTTCCTCGACGAGATCGGCGACATGCCGATGGAAGCGCAGACGCGTCTGCTGCGCGTGCTGCAGCAGGGGGAATACACGACCGTCGGCGGTCGCACTCCGATCAAGGCGGACGTGCGCATCATCGCTGCGACCAACAAGGATCTCCGCATCCTCATTCAGCAGGGGCTGTTCCGCGAGGATCTGTTCTTCCGGCTCAATGTCGTGCCACTGCGGCTGCCGCCGTTGCGCGAGCGGGCCGAGGACGTGCCCGACCTCATCCGTCATTTCTTTCGCGTGGTCGAGCGCGAAGGACTGCCCGCGAAGCAGATCGATCAGGCCGCGCTCGATCGGCTCAAGCGGCATCGGTGGCCGGGGAACGTACGCGAACTGGAGAACCTCGCGCGCCGGCTTGCGGCGCTCTATCCGCAGGAGACCATCTCCGCGTCAGTCATCGATGCAGAACTCGCGCAGCCGGCGGTGACGGCGGCGGCCGAGGAGCCGGGCCCGGATGAGGGTCTGGCGGCGGCCGTTGAACGCCACCTGGCGACTTATTTCTCCGGCTTCGGCGACGGACTGCCGCCGCCCGGACTCTATCATCGCATTCTGCGCGAGATCGAATACCCGCTCCTGACCGTCACGCTGGCTGCCACCCGCGGGAACCAGATCCGAGCGGCCGATCTCCTAGGCGTCAATCGCAACACGCTGCGCAAGAAGATCCGGGACCTCGATCTCCAAGTCTTCCGAAGCCGGACGTGAGAAGGAAGCGGCCTAGTACCGCCCCGGAATTGTCGCAATTGGGCAACATTGTTGTATAAAAGCATCAGTGCTCTCGGCGACAGGGGGAGTATCGCCGCAGGGCTCCCATGAATTATTCCCGACATTGGTCAGCGCGTAGATGACGGACGCCGGCACGAGCGCGGACCAAGCTGCCAGCCCCGCGTCGGTTGCGGTGGCGGGGCCCGGCACTGGCGGGACTGGCCGTCTGTTCGGCTTCATCGCGGTCGCCCTGGCGCTCCTGTCGGCGCTGGCGACCTTCCTGGTTCTGGCCGACCTCACGCCGATTTCACCGACCCACGTGGTCGTGCTCACGATGCTGATCGGGGACGGCGTGGCGAGCGCCTTCCTCCTCGTCGTCATCGGGCTGGAGGTGTGGCGTGTCTTCCAGGCGCGGCGGCGCGGCCGGGCGGCCGCACGGCTGCACATCCGGATCGTCGCGCTATTTTCGCTCATCGCCGCGGTGCCGGCGATCCTGGTGGCAGTGGTCGCAAGCATCACACTCGACCGCGGGCTCGATCGCCTGTTCTCGCGGCAGACCCGCACCATGATCCAGAACTCGCTGACGGTCGCTGAGGCCTATGTGCGTGAGCATGGGCAGTTCGTGCGCGGCGATACGATTGCGACCGCGATCGAATTGGTGCGGGCCAAGCCGCTGTTCGACGCAAACCGGGAACAGTTCCACAAGTTTCTCACGGCCCAGGCCGCGATCCGCACGCTGCCGGCGATCATGATGCTGGATAAGGACCTCAATCTCATCGACAAGGCCGACACGCCATTTTCGTCCGGGAACTTTCTCAAGCCGTCGTTGGAAGTGCTTTCCGCCGTCACTGACAACGAGCCGCAGATTGCGTTCTTCCTCGATGCCAACATCGTCGCCGGTCTGATCAAGCTGCGGCTCTACACCGACACCTACCTTTACGTCGCCCGGTTGCTCGACCCGCGGGTGGTGTCGCAGCTCCAGGCGACGCGTGAGGGCGTCAATGAATACGCCGAGCTGGAAGCGCGCCGGATCGGCATCCAGATCGCGTTTGCCCTGATGTACACGATGATTGCGCTGATCGTGCTGTTGTCGGCGGTATGGATCGGGCTCAACTTCGCGAATTATCTGGTGGCGCCGATCCGCCGCCTGATCACGGCGGCGCAGATGGTTTCGACCGGCAACCTTTTCGTGCAGGTGCCGATCCGGCGCGGGGAGGGCGATCTGTCCCAGCTCGGCGAGACCTTCAACCAGATGACACATGAGCTGCGCACCCAGCGCGACGACATCGTCCGCGCCCGCGATCTCATCGACAGCCGCCGCCGCTTCACCGAAGCGGTGCTGGCGGGCGCCAGCGCCGGCGTCATCGGCCTCGATGCGGAGAACCACGTCAGCATCCTCAACCGATCAGCGGAAAAACTCATCGGCTACAGCGAGACCGGCGCGCTTGGGCGTCCGCTGTCCGAGATCGCGCCCGAGCTCAACGAGCTTGTCGCCAACGCCCGTTCCGGCTTTCAGCGCCTCGTCCAGGGCGAAGTGACGATCAGCCGCAACAATCGCGACCGCAATCTCTCGGTCCGAGTGACGAGTGAGCAATCCGGTGCGGCCGAGCACGGCTATGTGGTGACGCTCGACGACATCACCGAACTGGTAATGGCGCAGCGCACCTCAGCCTGGGCCGACGTCGCCCGCCGCATCGCGCACGAAATCAAGAACCCGCTCACGCCGATCCAATTGTCGGCGGAACGGCTGCGCCGGAAATATCGCTCCGCCATCAAGGATGACGACGGGGTGTTCCAGCAGTGCACCGACACGATCATCCGCCAGGTCGACGACATCAAGCGCATGGTGGACGAGTTCTCGCGCTTCGCACGCATGCCCAAGGCGGTGATGACGGAGGACAACGTCGCCGATACCGTGCGCCAAGTGGTCTTTCTCCAGCGCGTCGGCAATGCCGATATCGATATCGACGCCGAGATTGCGCAGGACCCGATGCTGGCCAAGTTCGACCGTCGGCTGATCTCGCAGGCGCTGACCAACATAATCAAGAATGCGACGGAGGCGATCGCCGCCGTGCCGCCGGCCGAGCTCGGCCGCGGCCATATCCGCGTGTTTGCATCACGCGAGGGCAAGATGGTCGCGATCGACGTCGTCGACAACGGCATCGGCCTGCCGAAGGAGAACCGCGGGCGGCTGCTTGAACCCTATGTGACCACGCGCGAGAAGGGCACCGGTCTCGGGCTTGCCATCGTCGGGCGCATTCTTGAAGATCATGGCGGCCGCATTGAGCTGCGCGACGCCGCCGACAGGATTCCCGGCCAGCGCGGCGCCTGGATCAGGCTGAGTTTCGCGGCGGAAGCCGTGGAAAATACCACGCAAGATCTCCAACCTCGGCAAATAGCGGCTAACTCCTAATGGCGACAACCGACATCCTCATCGTTGACGATGAAGCAGATATCCGGGAGCTCGTTTCCGGCATTCTGCAGGACGAAGGCTACGGAACCCGTACCGCCCGCGACAGCGACGACGCGCTCGCCGCCGTCGCCTCGCGCCGACCGAACCTCGTGTTTCTTGACATCTGGCTGCAGGGGAGCCGGCTCGACGGGCTCCAGCTTCTCGATGCGGTCAAGCATCAGCATCCGGAGATGCCGGTGGTGATGATCTCGGGCCACGGCAACATCGAGACCGCGGTCGCCGCGATCAAGCAGGGCGCCTACGACTTCATCGAGAAGCCGTTCAAGGCCGACCGGCTGATACTGGTCGCCGAGCGCGCGTTGGAAAACCTGCGGCTCAAGCGCGAAGTGAAGGCGCTCAAGCAGCTTTCGCCGGTGCCGACCATGCTGGTCGGGCATTCGCCCTCGATCAATCAACTGCGCCAGACGCTCGAAAAGGTCTCGCCAACCAACAGCCGCGTGCTGATCGTCGGTCCGCCCGGCGCCGGCAAGGAGCTTGCCGCACGCACCATCCATTCGCATTCCAGCCGCGTCGCCGGTCCGTTCGTCGTCATCAACGCCGCGGCGATGACGCCGGAACGCATGGAAACTGAGTTATTCGGCGTCGAGGCGAGCAACGGCTCCGACGAGCGCAAGGTCGGGGCGCTCGAAGAGGCGCACGGCGGCTCGCTGTTCATCGACGAGATCGGGGACATGCCGCGAGAGACTCAGAACAAGATCCTGCGCGTGCTCGTCGACCAGACCTTCCAGCGCGTCGGCGGCGTCAACAAGGTGTCGGTCGACGTGCGGATCATCTCCTCGACCGGCCGCAACATCGAGACCGAGATCGCTAACGGAAAGTTCCGCGAGGATCTTTATCATCGGCTTTCGGTGGTGCCGGTGCGGGTGCCGCCGCTCGCCGAGCGGCGCGAGGACATTCCCGATCTCGTGCATTACTTCATGGACCAGATCTCGCTGGCGACCGGTTTGCCGAAGCGGCAGATGGGCGAGGATGCGATGGCCGTGCTGCAGTCGCACGACTGGCCCGGCAACGTGCGCCAGCTCCGCAACAATGTGGAGCGGGTGATGATCCTGGCCGGCGGCGATCCCGACGCCGTCATCAACGCCAGCATGCTGCCGCAGGATGTCGGCTCGATGGTGCCGTCGATGCCGAACGGCAATGGCGGCGAGCACCTGATGGGGCTGCCGCTGCGCGAGGCGCGCGAAGTGTTCGAACGCGAATATCTGGTCGCCCAGATTAGCCGGTTCGGCGGCAATATCTCGCGCACCGCGGAGTTCGTCGGCATGGAACGCTCGGCGCTCCACCGCAAGCTCAAGGCGCTGGGAATCGATTAGGATCGCAAGTCGACGCTTTCGTCATGGCCGGACTTGTTCCGGCCATCTCATTTGAGATTTCACGCACCTCTGTCCCGCACGCTCCATGTCCCGCATCGCTTACGTCAATGGCCGCTACTTGCCGCGCAATCGTGCGATGGTCCATATCGAGGACCGCGGCTATCAGTTCTCGGACGGCGTCTACGAGGTCTGTGAGGTGCGGGGAGGGCGCATTATCGATGAGCGCCGCCATATGGTGCGGCTGCAGCGCTCGCTCGATGAGCTGCGCATCCGCGCCCCGATGTCGTTCCCGGCGCTCGATGTCGTGATGCGTGAGACCATCCGCCGCAATCGGGTGCACGACGGCATCGTCTATCTGCAGATCACGCGCGGGGTGTCGCGCCGCGACCATGCCTTTCCGCCGCCCGGCACCGTGCCGAGCGTGGTCGTCACCGCGCGCAATCTCGACCTCGCCGCCAGCGAGCGGACAGCCGCCGAGGGCATCTCAGTGATCACCGTGCCCGAGAACCGTTGGCCGCGCGTCGATATCAAGGCGATCGCCCTCCTTCCCAACGTGCTCGCCAAGCAGGCCGCACGCGAGGCCGGCGCGAAGGAAGCCTGGTTCGTCGATCAGCAGGGCCGCGTGACTGAAGGATCATCCAGCAATGCCTGGCTCGTCACCGCAGACGGCAAGGTGGTGACCCATCCGGCCGACACCGGGATCCTGCGCGGAATCACCCGGGCCGTGCTGATCGACGGTATCAAGGCACGGGGGCTGACATTCGAGGAGCGCGCCTTCACGGTCGAGGAAACCTATGTCGCCCGCGAGGTTTTCCTCACCAGCGCCAGCCAGATCGTGATGCCGGTCGTGCGCATCAACGGCCGGCCGGTGCAGGACGGCAAGCCGGGGCCGATCGCGACCGCGCTGCGTCGAGACTTTCATCAGCACGCTGAAGCCAACTGAGAAACTGGCCTGACAATGGGCTGAAAGCCGCCTACCGGAAGCGAACAAGCATTGAAAACTGATTTGTCATCAGCGCCGGCAATTGGAAAAGCCGCTTTGTTAGCGTTTCAGAGCACGATTGCCCCCAACTTGTGCTTGCACGCTTCCCAAACGTGCCCTGTAATAGGCATTGCCTAAGTCCTGCTCAGGTCCAGACATGAGGGGAACAGCGGCTTGGCAAAATAAAGTGCCGCGGGAAATGGGGCCCGCGAGCGAAAAAATGGACAACGACAATGGCGGCAGACCGCTCACAAAATCTACAAGACACCTTCCTTAACCACGTCCGAAAGAGCAAAACCCCGCTGACGATCTTCCTGGTCAACGGCGTCAAGCTTCAGGGAGTCGTGACTTGGTTCGATAATTTCTGCGTGCTTTTGCGGCGGGACGGGCATTCTCAGCTCGTCTACAAGCACGCCATCTCGACGATCATGCCGGGTCATCCGATCCAGCTATTCGAAGGGGCTGAAGAGCCGCCGGCTGGGGACAAGGTTTAGTTGGAGCCGCGTCGTCCTGGCACGCCCAGCGATCGCCTGAGCCCAACGGCTCAGGCGACGGGGCGCGCGCTTGTCATCGAACCGCATCTGCGCGGCCGCGCGCCGAGTGGCGCGGTTGTGCGCTCGCCCGCGGCCGCGCGCTCGCCCGCAGCCAAGCTCGAAGAAGCAATCGGGCTCGCCCGCGCCATCGACCTCGACGTGGCCGAGGCCGGCATCGTGCCGATCGGTAACATCCGACCGGCGACCTTCCTCGGCAAGGGCAAGGTCGAGGAATACGTCGGCATCGTGAAAAGCACAGAAGCCGACATCGTGGTGATGGACTGCGCGCTCTCGCCAGTGCAGCAGCGCAACCTCGAAAAGGCCTGGAACGCGAAAGTGCTCGATCGCACCGGGCTGATCCTGGAAATCTTCGGGCGCCGCGCCCGCACGCGCGAAGGCACGCTGCAGGTCGAGCTCGCGCATCTCACCTATCAGAAGAGCCGGCTCGTGCGTTCATGGACTCATCTCGAGCGCCAGCGCGGCGGCTTCGGCTTCCTCGGCGGCCCGGGTGAAAGTCAGCTCGAAACCGATCGCCGCCTGATCGAGGAGCGCATCGCCCGCATCGAGACCGACCTCGACAAGGTCAAGCGCACGCGCAAGCTGCACCGCGAGAGCCGCAAGCGCGTGCCCTATCCAATCGTGGCGCTGGTCGGCTACACCAACGCCGGCAAATCGACCCTGTTCAATCGGATGACGCGGGCGAGCGTCCTTTCCGCCGACATGCTGTTCGCGACGCTCGATCCCACCTTGCGCGCGGTCGATCTGCCGCATGGCGCGCGCATTATCCTGTCCGATACCGTCGGCTTCATCTCCGATCTGCCGACCATGCTGGTCGCGGCATTTCGTGCAACGCTCGAAGAGGTGGTCGAGGCCGACGTGATCCTGCACGTGCGCGACGTGTCGCATGAGGACAGCGAAGCACAATCCTACGACGTCGAGGACGTGCTGCGGCAGCTCGGCATCGAGCCGAATGACGCAACGCGGCTGATCGAGGTCTGGAACAAGATCGACCGGCTCGACACCGACGGCCGGGTGCGCCTGTGCAACCTGGCCGAACGGCAGCCGCAGGAACGCCGGCCGGTGCTGGTCTCGGCGCTGAGCGGGGAGGGGATCGATGGACTCGACGCCGAGATCGAGGTGCGGATCGCGGCGAAACGCAGCGTGCTGGAGCTCGAGCTTGACGCCTCCGATGGTGCCGGCATCAGTTGGCTCCATCGCCACACCGAGGTGTTGAGCAAGGAACTGCGCGACGACGGCCGCATGGTCATGTCAGTGCGTGTCGATCCGACCAACGTTGGACGCGTGCGCGCGAAATTCGGTCCGGACAACGCGACCGAGGGGAGGGAGTGATGAAACGTAAGATCATCGCTGCATTGACGGCGATCGCCGCAGCGTGCAGCGTGCAGCCCGCCGCCGCAGAGACCGTGACGCTGAAATTCGGGCAAATCCCTTCGACCGTGCACACGGTGACGTCGCTCTATCTGTTCGTGGCGGAGAAGAAGGGCTACCTCGCCCGCGAAGATATCAAGCTGCAGTTCGTCCCGATTGCCGGCGGCACCGACAAGATGGTCGCCGCCGTAGACCGCGGTACGGTCGATGTTGCGCACACCTCGACGCCGTATCTCATCTCGGCGGTGCTTGCGGGCTCGCCGTCGGTCGCGATCGCGGGCGAGGTCGCGAACCCGGTCTACAGTCTGATGGTGCGTCCGGAGATCGCGAGCTACGCCGACCTCAAGGGCAAGATCATCGGCCTCTCGATCGCGGCCGACACGATCTCGATCTCGATGCGCAAGCTGCTGGCGCTCAAGGGCCTCGGCGAGCACGACTACGCGGTGAAGGAACTGGTCGGCACGCCGGTGCGCTTCGATTGCCTCAAGCGCGGGGAATGCGCCGGCGTCCCGCTTGGCCAGCCGAATGATTTCGAGGCGATCAAGCAGGGCTTTCGCCGGCTCGGCGATTCGACCGAAGCAGTGCCCGCGCTCCAATTCCAGGTAATCGCGGCCCGGCACGATTGGGCGGAGGCGCACAAGGACACGGTGACGCGGTTCCTGCGGGCGCTGGCGTCGTCGTTCCGATTCATCCGCGATCCGGCGAACCGGCAGGAAGTTCTGCGGCTGGTGGTCGAGCACACCGGCTCGTCCGAAGAGATCGCCCGAAACGTCATCGCGCTTTACTTTGAACCGGAGAAGGGCGTGATGCCGAAGCGGGGCGAGATTGATCTCAAGGGCCTGGCGCAGGTGATCGCGTTCATGGGCGAGGCCGGATCGATCAAGCCGCCGCTGCCGCCGGTCGAGAAATTCATCGACCTGCAGTATCTGCGCGCTGTCGGCGTGGAGTAATTCAAGCGCGGAGTGACACAATGGCGTTTCGGAAGGCTCTCGTTGCGGTCACGCTGGCGCTTGGACTTGCGGCACCGGGCACCGCGCAAACCGTGAAGCTGCGTTATGGCCAGACGGCTTCCACGCTGCGCAGCGTGTTTTCCCTTCCTATCTTCATCGCGCAGCGCGAAGGCTTTTTCGCCCGCGAAGGGCTCGACGTCACCGTCGTCCCGATCGCGGGCGGCACCGACAAGATGATCGCCGCGCTGCACGAAGACACCGTCGATCTCACGCACGTATCGACGCCGTTCCTGATCCAGGCGGCGCTCGCCGGCTCGGATGCGGTAGCGGTCGCCGCCGAGTTCAACAACCCGATCTACAGTCTGGTGGCGAAGCCCGAGATCAAGAGTTTTGCTGATCTCAAGGGCAAGCTGCTCGGCCTTGCGGTTGCCGCCGACACGATCGCGATTTCGACCCGCAAGCTTCTGGCGCTGCACGGGCTTCGCGAGGGCGATTTCCGGGTCAAGGAGATGCAGGGAACTCCGGCCCGGTTCGATTGCCTCAAGCGCGGCGAATGCGACGCGGTGCCGCTCGGGCAGCCGCAGGATTTCCTGGCGCTCGATCTGGGTAATCGCCTGCTGGGTCTCTCCAGCGACGCCGTTCCGGCCTTCGTTTACACCGTCACCGCGGTTCGGCGTTCCTGGGCGGAGGCGCACAAGGATGCAGTCATGCACTACGTCCGTGCGCTCGCCTCGGCGTTCCGGTTCATTCGCGCGCCCAACAAGCGCTTTGAGGTGATCAGGACGATCGTGGAAACCACGGACTCATCCGACGCGATCGCGCGCCAGACGATCCAGCTTTACCTGCAACCGGACCGCGGCGTCCTCCCGAGGCAAGCCGAAATCGATCTCAAGGGATTGACGCAGGCGATCGCGATGATGGGGGAGGGCGGAACGCTCAAGGCGCCGCTCCCCGATGCGGCGCGCTTCGTCGACCTGCAATACCTGCGGGCGGCCGGCGTGCAGTGAGGGCGGCTATTTCTCTGCTGCCTTCGCTTCGTCCCACAGCGCATCCATCTCAGCCAGCGTCGAACCGGACGGCGTTTTTCCGTGCGCCGCGAGCGCACGTTCGATCGCACCGAAGCGGCGCTCGAATTTCTGGTTGGTCGCGCGTAGCACCGCCTCCGGATCGGCCGCAAGATGACGGGCGAGATTGACGACCGCGAACAGAAGATCGCCCACCTCGGCCGCGGCGGCGCGGCTTTCGCCGGCGCGGATTTCGGCCTCGATTTCGTCCGCTTCTTCGCGGATTTTCGCGAGCACGGCCATCGGGTCGTTCCAGTCGAAGCCGACCTTGCCGGCCTTCTGCTGCAGCTTGAGCGCGCGGGTGAGGGCGGGGAGCACCACCGGCACCCCCGCGAGTGCGCCTTCGGGCTCCCCGCCGGCGGCCTTGCGCGCCTTCTCCTCGGCTTTGATCCGCTCCCATGATTTCTCGACCTGCCGTGGCGTGAGGCCCTGAACATCGTCGAAGACATGTGGGTGCCGCCGCACAAGTTTCTCCGTGATTGACTGCACGACATCGCCGAAGTCGAAGGCGGCCTGCTCCTGCGCCATACGGGCGTGGAACACGACCTGGAGCAGGAGGTCGCCCAGTTCCTCGCGCAGGTCGCCGAGGTCGCCGCGCGCGATCGCGTCAGCGACCTCGTAGGCCTCCTCGATCGTGTAGGGAGCAACGGTCGCAAAATCCTGTTCGAGATCCCACGGACAGCCCGTGCCGGGCGTGCGTAGCGCTGACATGATCTCGATCAGCCGGGCAATGTCGCGGGAAGGTGTCATGTTGAGGAGAGAGGACAGAGGACGGAGGACAGGGTGAAGTGGGTAAAAGAAAGGGCGAGGGAAGAATAGACCCTCCCTCGCCCGATGTCTGTGGCCGACGTCTTGCGACCTCTGTCGTCCGTCGTCTGTCGACCCTAATGCCCGGAGCGATCGGCGCCGCGGCTTGCTTCGAACAGGAACCAGTTCCGCTTCTCGGCCTCGTCGATGAAAACTTCGAGCAGGCTCGCTGTCGCCACGTCGTCGTGCTCATCGGCGAGCTTGTGTGCTTGGCGCATGTTCGCGATGTGGGCCTTGTTGTCGTTCATCAGTTCGACCAGCATGTCGCCGGGATGGACAAAGTCCTCGTCGCTGTCCTTGATCCGCTGCAGCTTGGCGATGTGGCCGATCGACCGGATGGTCGTTCCGCCGACCTTGCGCACCCGTTCGGCCAGGATGTCGATGCTCTTCTCGATCTGGTCGGCCTGGTCGTCGAGCAACAGGTGGTAGCTGCGGAAGTGCGGGCCGCTGACGTGCCAGTGGAAATTCTTGGTCTTGACGTAGAGGGCAAAGGTGTCGGCGAGCAGGGCATTGAGCGCCCCCGATACTTCTTCTACCGCCTCGGGCGTCAGATCGCTCGGGGTATCGAGGCGGGACGGCGCATGGCCGGCGGGCTCAAGCTTGCGGACTTTTTGGCTCACGGAAGAACCTCCTGGTTGGAAAATAGTGGGCGGGCGCGGGACCCCAGCCGTGGAACCGTATGCCGGCTCAACGCTCCGCAAGCCGCCGTGTTCCGCCTTCCGGTTTCTGATCTTTCCCGCCTCAATTCGCATAAGGTATATTATGGAACATCTTTGGATGAGCGACCGAGAGATCGAGCAAACTCAACCAATTGCCGGTAGATTTTTGACAAAAAGATATCGGCCGCGGTGGCGGTTTGAAGGAGAACAATGGTTCGTCTCAACAATCCAGCGTCAGGCTCAGTCCGTCAAAGGCCGGCTCGACGTTGCCGGGAAGCTGGCCGCGCAGCACGTCGTAATCGAAATCGGTGTGCAGGTTGGTAAGAATCGCGCGCTCGGGTCTGAGCCGTGCAATCCAGCGCAACGTATCGTCGAGACAGAAATGGCTCGGATGTGGCCTGTAGCGCAGCGCATCGACAACCCAGACCTTGAGCCCGATCAGCGCCGCGGCACTTTCAGCGGGCAGGTCGCTCAGATCGCAGGAATAGGCAAGATCGCCGAACCGGAAGCCGAGCGAGGTGATGTCGCCGTGCTCCTGCAGAATGGGCAGCGCGGTGATCGCTCCGCCGTGGCCTTCAATCGTTAGCAATTCGCCGGCCGCAAGGCGGTTCTCGCGCACGATCGGCGGATATTCGCTTCCCGGCGGCGCGGCGAAGCAATAATCGAACCGCAAGCGCAAGATCTGCGAGGTGCGCTCGTCGAGATAGACCGGCACCCGTTTGCGGCGATGGATGAACGGCCCGCGCAGGTCGTCGATGCCGTGGGTATGGTCGGCATGCTCGTGGGTGTAGAGCACCCCGTCGATCCAATCGACGTCGGCGTCGAGCAATTGCTCGCGCAGATCGGGCGAGGTGTCGATCAGTACGCGGGTCACGCCGGCGTCCGATCGGCGTTCCACCAGGAACGAGGTGCGACGGCGGCGGTTCTTGGGGTTATTGGGATCGGCATTCCCCCAGCCGAGTGCCGGGCGCGGCACGCCGCCGGACGACCCGCAGCCGAGGATCGTAAAACGCAGCGTCATGCCGCGGCTGCCGCGAAGCGCGGCACTTTGTTGAACAGCCGGAAGAAATTCTCGGTCGTCTGCCGCCCAATCTCCTCGAACGAGACCCCGCGGGTGTCCGCCAGAACCTTTGCGGTTTCGACAACGAACGAAGGCTCGTTACGCTTGCCGCGATGTCGGCCCGGCGCGAGGTACGGCGCGTCGGTCTCGACCAGGATGCGATCGGCGGGAAGGCTCGCCGCGATCGCGCGCAGGTCCTCGGACTTCTTGAACGTCAAAATCCCGGTAAACGAGATCGAGAGGCCGAGCGCGATGGCGCGTTCGGCGAGGCCGCGCCCGCCGGTGTAACAGTGCAGTACGGCGGGGAAGGGGCCCCTCCCCGTCTCTTCTTCGAGGATGCGCGCCATGTCCTCGTCCGCCTCGCGCGAATGGATCACCAGCGGCAGCTTGGTTTCGCGCGCCGCGGCGATGTGAGCGCGGAAGCCGCGTTCCTGCGCATCGCGCGGGCTGTAGTCGTAGTGATAATCGAGCCCAGCCTCGCCGATCGCCACCACCTTCGGGTGGCGCGAGCGCGCGACCAGGTCGGGCGTTCCGATATCAAGCTCCTCGTGCGCGTGGTGCGGATGCGTGCCGACCGAGCAGAACACCTCGGCAAAGCGCTCGGCGATCGCCAGCACCTCGGCGTGCCGCTTGACCCGTGTCGAGATGGTGACGATCCGCCCGAGACCGGCCGCACGGGCGCGCTCGACGATTGGATCAAGTACATCCGCAAAATCGGGAAAATCGAGGTGGCAGTGGCTGTCGATCAGCATCGTCATTCGGGCCGCGCGCTCGCTTCGCTCTCGACATAACGCGGGAACACCGGCGCCGGCGCCGGCAGCGTGGAGCCCGGCGCGATTCGGCGCTCGCCGCCCAGGTGTGCAAAGCCGCGCTCACCGGCCGGGACCGCCAGCAGGTCGAGCAGCTTTCCGGCCGATGCGGGCATAAACGGCTGCGCCAGGATCGCGACCTGCCGGATCACCTCGGCGGTGACATAGAGCACGGTGCCCTGCCGCGCCGGATCGGTCTTCGCCAACGCCCACGGCGCCTCACCGGCGAAATAGCGGTTGGCGTCTGCGACCACGGCCCAGACCGTGTTGAGCACGTGGTGGAGGCCTTGCGTCTTCATCGCTTCGCGCGCCTTGCCGATCATGGCGTCAGCAGCCGCCAGCATCGCCTGATCGTTGTCCATGAACGCGCCCGGCTTCGGCAGCGTTCCGCCGAGTTGGCGCGCGACCATCGTCAGCGAGCGCTGCGCCAGGTTGCCGAGGTCGTTGGCGAGATCGGCATTGATGCGAGCCACGACCGCCTCGTGGCTGTAGTTGCCATCCTGGCCGAACGGCACTTCGCGCATCACGAAGTAGCGCAACGGGTCGACGCCGTAGGCATCCACCAGCGCGAACGGGTCGACCACGTTGCCGACCGACTTCGACATCTTCTCGCCGCGGCTGAGGATGAAGCCATGCGAGAAGATGCGGCGCGGCACCTCAATTCCTGCCGACATCAGGAACGCCGGCCAATAGACCGCGTGGAAGCGCACGATATCCTTGCCGATCACATGCAGGTCGGCCGGCCAGTAGCGGCGAAACATCGGAGAGTTGGTGTCCGGAAAGCCGACGCCGGTGATGTAGTTGGTGAGCGCGTCGACCCACACATACATGATGTGCTTCGGATTGCCCGGCACCTTGATGCCCCAGTCGAAGGTCGTGCGCGAGATCGAAAGATCCTGCAGGCCGCCGCGCACGAAGCTGGAGACCTCGTTGAGGCGCTCCTTCGGCAGCACGAAGTCGGGATGCTGTTCGTAGAGATCGAGGAGCTTCTGCTGATAGGCCGCGAGCTTGAAGAAATAGCTTTCCTCCTCGACCCACTCGACCGGCGTGCCGAGCGGGCCAAGCCGCTGGCCCTTCTCGTCGAGACGCGTCTCGCTCTCGTCGTAATAGGCCTCGTCGCGCACCGAGTACCAGCCGGAATATTTGTCGAGATAGATATCGCCGGCGCGCTCCATCCGCTCCCAGATCGCCTCGGAGGAACGGTGATGGCGCTCCTCCGTGGTGTGGATGAAATCGTCGTTCGAGCAGTTTAGCTTCTGCACCATGGCTTCGAAGCGCGGCACATTGCGCGCGACCAGTTGCTGCGGCGTCAGGCCGTCTTTCGTCGCCGTCTGCAGCATCTTGATGCCGTGCTCGTCCACGCCGGTGAGGAAATACACGTCATAGCCATCGAGCCGCATGAAGCGGGCGATCGCGTCGGTCGCAATCGCTTCGTAGGCGTGCCCGATGTGCGGGACACCGTTCGGGTAGAAGATGGCCGTCGTGATGTAGTAGCGAGGCTGCTCAGCCATCGGATCGTCTCACGGGATGGGCTATGACAAATGGCCGGGACAAGCCCGGCCATCGCACGACCGCTGATAGGTATCAACCGCGCGATGCCTCGGCAAGCCACCCGAAGACATTGAAAACCAAGGGTTTGCGCTCGAGATTGTATTCACCGGCATCGCGCGCCGCGCCGTTGATCCGCTGGTGCGCGGTCGCGAGCCGCATCAGGCGCCGCGGGTCCGGGGGATCGTCTGCCACCCGCTCCGACAGCCAGGCGTTGATGGTGTCGGTAAACGCCGCAAGTTTTTGGGGCTCGGTTCCCGCAATAGCGTCGCCGAGCGCGTGCAGCGCCCGAGGGTCGGGACGCGGCAGTTGGCCGAGCAGATCAAGCACTTGCCGGCGAAGCACCAGCGTTGAACCTTCGAGGAGGGCGAGCGCGCGGGCGGTGCTGCCTTCAGCGGCTTCCGCGGCCGCACGCAGATCGGGTTCATCTGGATCGCGTCCGAGCGCATGGGCAGCGGCTTCGGCGGTACCAGCCGCCGACAGTTCCCGCAGCGTCAGCGCGCGGCAGCGCGAGCGCAATGTAGGAAGCACCCGGCCCGGCAGATGGCTTACCAGGAGGAGCAGGGCGCGCACTGGCGGCTCCTCCAACACTTTGAGCAGCGCATTGGCGCTCGATGCATTCATCTCGTCGACGGAATCGACGATGGCGATGCGCCATCCCCCCTCCCCGGCGGTAGAGCCGAAAAACGGGACCGCGCGCCGGACGTCATCGACCAGGATTTTCGTACGCAGTTTCCCGGTATCCCCGACGGTGCGTTCCAGCACCAGGAGATCCGGCTGCCCCTGCGCCGCCACGCGCCGCAATACCGGATGATCGGGCGGCAGCGCCAACGAGGTCGCCGACTGCACTTGTGGAGCACCCGGGTCCGGAAACGCGAAGATGAAGCGCGCCAGGCGGAAGGCAAGGGTCGCTTTGCCAACGCCGAGCGGTCCGCCGATCAACCAGGCGTGGGGAAAGCGCCGGCCGCGATAGGCCTTGAGCAAAGCCTGCTCGGCCTCAGCGTGGCCGAACAGCTCGGTGTTCTCGTGCGGGCGCAGCGGCTCGCCGGCGTCGTCGCGCTCGGTCTCGCTCACGAGGCCACCTCGTCCAGCGCGATCCGACGCTGCGCGGGATCCAGGCGTTTCGCCACTTCGGTCCAGATGTTCATCGCGACCTTGGCGCGCGGCTCGCTGGCGTCGATGAGCACGCAGCGATTGGGTTCACGGGCGGCAAGATCGCAATAGGCATCACGCAGCTTCTGATGAAATTCGAGCGTTTCCGCCTCGAAGCGATCGGCCGCGCCCGCGCCTCGCCGCTTGCTCGCGCGCAAAAGCCCGACCTCCGCCGGCACATCGAGCACGAAGGTGATGTCCGGCCGCAGCAGCCCGACGGTGACCCATTCGAGCGCGCGGATCAGTTTGATGTCCACCTGCCCCATCGACCCTTGATAGACCCGTGTCGAGTCGATGAAACGATCGCAGAGGACCCAGCTTCCGGCCGCCAGCGCCGGCTGGATCACGGTCTTCACATGATCGTCGCGAGCCGCGGCGAACAGGATCGCCTCGGCCTCCGCGCCAAGCGGCTTGGCGGCCCCGGACAGGATCACATGCCGGATGATTTCCGCGCCGGGCGAGCCGCCGGGTTCGCGCGTGGTGACGACCCCAATGCCGGCCGCGCGCAGACGGTCGGCCAGGATCCTCGTATGGGTGGACTTGCCCGTCCCCTCCCCGCCCTCGAACGTGATGAATTGTCCGCGCATCTCGCCGCCTCATGCAACCTGATAAATATAAGAGTGGGCACGCCGTGTCATTGCCACCACCGCCGTTTCCCGCGGGCAGGAGGCGGCGGATGAGGGGTCGCAGCATGCCGCGGGCGGGTGACGACCGGCTTAAGGGCGCCCGATTGGGGGCCCTTAAAGCTTCTGCACGCCGGAAAGCTTCTGCACCCCGGCGCGCAAGAGCTCGATGACCAGTTCGTTGACGGCGTCAAAGGCGCGCCCCGGCAGGGTGCCGGTACTGACGTCCGCGCCTGAGCTCAGGGGAACTTCGAGCACCATGAAATCGCCGCGCCAGACCTTCAGCACGCCAATCCGTTGGCCCTTCTGGATCGGTGCCATCACCGGCCCGGAATACACCGCGCGCGCTATGATCCGCTCGCGCGCGGCGCGCGGCACCATTAGCCGTACCTCCTTGGGCGCGACCAGCGGGACGTAGCCCTGCTCGCCGCCATAGGTCTTGGCGTCGGCAATGATCTGGCCGTTCTCGAACAGGAGGCTGGACTGAAAATTGTGGAAGCCCCATTCGAGGAGCTTCTTGGATTCCTCGGCACGTTCCTTCTCAGACTTGAGACCGTTGACCACCACGATCAGTCGCAGCCCGTTCTGTACCGCCGAGCCGACGAGGCCGTACCCCGCCTCCTTGGTGAAGCCGGTCTTAAGCCCGTCGGCGCCGATGTTCATCGCGAACAGCGGATTGCGGTTGGTCTGCCGGATCTTGTTGTAGGTGAATTCGCGCTCGCCATAGAGGCTGTAGAAATCCGGATAGGTCTCAATGATGTACTGCGCGAGTTTGGCGAGCTCGCGCACCGTCATGAGCTGGCGCGGGTCCGGAAGCCCGTTCGAATTGCCAAAGGTTGCCTTGTTCAAGCCGAGCTCGCGCGCCCGCTGGGTCATTCGCTCGGCGAATTTCTCCTCGGTGCCCGAGAGCCCCTCCGCAAGCGCGATGCAGGCGTCGTTGCCCGACTGGATGATTACGCTGTGCAGGAGCTCGTCGACCGTCGGCCGGGCGTTGATCGGAACGAACATGCTCGACGTATGCGAGGGCGCTCCACCTTTGCGCCACGCGTAGGTGCTGACGACAAACTGGTCGGTCAGCTTGAGGCGTCCCTGCTTGATCTCGTTGAGGACGATTTCCGTCGTCATCAACTTGGACAAACTCGCGGGCGGGATAAGATCGTCAGCGTTCTTCTCGTACAGAACGCTGCCGCCGTCGGCATCGATAAGGATCGCGTGCGGCGCCGCAGTCTGAAAACCGCCGGCCCCGCCCTCGTCCTTCTTGGCGACCGGACCGAGCGCGGGCGCGGCAACGGCAGAAGCGACCGCGCAGGCCATGAGACCGGCGACAAGCCATCGCCTCGATGCCTGAGGCAAGCGGAACATCATTCTGCGCATTGATCAAAAACGGCGGCCGCGGCAACCCGCACGCGATGGTAACTCGTGCTATTCCAGCCGGCCCTGCTTAGAAGGCAAAACAGGCAAAATCAATGCCGCGTGCGCGACATCCGCGCGCAGATTCGTGACGGCAGTGCCTTTTTCCCTACGCCGCCAGCCTGGGCGGCATTTGGAACACCGGCGCCGATCAATAGAGACCGCGCCCGCTCATCAGGCCCATTGAGCCGTCACTGCGAATGAATCCGGCGATGGGATCGGCGGCTTGGCCTGCGCCGACGGAGGGAGAGCGGTCCTGCGCGATGCGATCATCCGGACGAACCGAGTTCGGCAGTTTCACGACCGATCTGGCCTGGGGCCGCCCAGATGGCGGGTCCGGGCTTTGCAGCACCAGTCGACCTGGCGCCGCGGAGGCATAAACCGGTCGATCAGCGGCGACCGGCTCGGGATTGCGTTCGCGACTGGCGCCAGCCGCGGGGAGGAAGGGCTTGGCCGAGGCCACCATGATTCGGGACGGCGCGGGCGCCGGCCCCCCTTCCCGCAACGTCGCGAGCAGCATGGTGTCGTCGCTGCCTTCGAGCGGCGCACGCCCGACATATTCCACCCGCACATTGGCAAGGCCGTTGCCGTAGAAGCCAAGCGCTTGCGCCGCTCCGATGGAAAGGTCCATGACCCGGTTGCGGGCATACGGGCCGCGGTCGTTCACGCGCACGATGATGGACTTGTGATTGTCAAGATTGGTGACGCGCGCATAGCTCGGCAGCGGCATAGTCGGATGCGCCGCCGAGATCGCGTGCATGTCGTAGATCTCCCCGTTGGCGGTGAGCCGGCCGTGGAAATCGGGTCCATACCAGGAGGCAACGCCTTCAGAGCGATAGGACGGATTTTCGGACGGATAGTAAGTCCGCCCGTTGATGCTGTAAGGCTGGCCAACGCTATATCTGCCGCCGCCTTTGGGAACGGGCTCACCATCGGCGATGAGCCTCGGACTGTAGTTGGAGTTCTTGCCGAAATTGGATGAGCACTGGGCAAGCACAAGCGCACACCCGGCGATTACGCCGAAATGCGCCATGCGGCCCCATGTTGCTCGACTGGCCCCCCGGCCCATCCAACCCTCGCGAATCTCCCGCCGCCCGAGCATTAACGACAAATGATCGCGGCGGGAATGAGGTTTGACGGTTCCACGCGCGGAATTGTGGTAAATGCCATGTTTTCACCTCGGGCTCATACCGGTGGCCTGCCTGTCGGCGCTCGGCTCGCTTGAAACCGGCAGCCGCCGCGCCTAGCGCGTCGGCGCGGTCTTGCGGAACTGGCCCTGCCATTTGGCCGCCATGGCGGCGCGCGGCACTTCCTCCCCACGCAGATAGACCTTGTTGATCCGCCGCGTGTTGGCGATGTTATCGAGCGGATTGGCATCGAGCACGATGAAATCCGCGCTCCGGCCTGCGGCCACCAAGCCGGTGTTGAGTCCCACGATATCGGCGGAATCCTTCGTCGACGCGACGATCGCCTCGGACGGCGTCATGCCCATCGCGACATAACTTTCGATCGCCATGTGGTTGAAATAGCCGATCAGGAACCGCGACTGCCCGGTGTCGGTGCCCATGACGACGCGCATGCCCGCCGCCCGCAGCTTCATCATGTTGCCGCCGTCGTCAGCGAGCGTCTTGCGCGCGCGCTCGGTGGCAGCCGGCGTCATCTTCGCCAGCGGGTCGGCCCAATATTGCTGAATCTGTTGCGGAGAATAGGTTTCCCGGAGCAGCGGATCGTCGAGCCACGCCGGGTGTGGCCCTTGCGAACTCATCCAGGCTGTCTGCAGGCCCGGCGTCACCCACATGATCGGGTAATAGTTGCGCGCGATCCGATCCTTGACGATCGAGATGATTTCGTCGTCGACGACATCGCCGCCGCGCACCGGAGTGTGCAGCCAGCCCTCGACGCCCGCACGCATCAGCACCTTGGCGTCTGCCAGCTTGACATTATGAACGCCGACCGGAACGCCGAATTTGTGCGCCTCGTCGGCGATCGCCTCGATCAGCGGCGGCGTCAGCGTCTTCACGCGGCCATTGCGGTCGTCCACCCAGATCTTGATGAACTCGGGTTTCATCTTCACGTAGTCCTGAACGGCGGCGCGGGCTTCCTCCGGCGTCGTCACCGGATACATCACGTCGGCCCTGGAGGGATGCCCCTGTGCGCCCGCACCCGGCCACGCCATCCCAGCGCCCGCCGTCCGGAACAACGCCGCACCCGGAACGACTTCCTCGCGCAGCCGCAGCGGCACGTCGCCCCAGCGGGTGCGGCCACCCTTCATGTCCGAGCGGTCGACCAGGTCGCCGATCCCAACCGCCGCGCCGACCCCGTGGTAGGCCAAGCGCTGCATGTGATCGATGAGATTGTCCCGCGTGAACATTTCCTTCGACATCGTCCCTTCGGGAACGTTCTGGAATCCGAAATGCCCGTGCAGGTCGACCATCGTCGGCATCACGGTCTTGCCACTGAGGTCGATGCGGGTGGCGCCGGCGGGGACCGGAACCTCGCCGCGCCGGCCCACCCGCGTGAACTGATTGTTCTCGACGATGAAGGCGGAGTTATCGATCACGCCGCCGTCCCCGGTAATGAGGCGCGCGCCTTCGAACACCGTCACGCGCGGGGGAGTCTGGCCCTGAGCCGGCGCGATACCGGCGACCACGAGGGCGAGGCCGATCCAACTAATGAGCTGAGAAACGAATCGTTTTCCTCGAAACATCGGACGCCTCCTCCGCCTTTTTGTTTGTGATCAGTTGCGCTTGGCATCTGGCCACCATCGAACGTGAGAATGCGTCTTTCCACCCGCGATAGCAACATGATCGAACGCCACCGGAACAGATGTTCCGGCTGATTACGGCCGGTAATAAGCGGAGGCGTGAAATAAATATAGCAAATATTTGCCTGCAGTGATTCTCATTATCACCATTGCTAAATAGACAATTTGAGTTTACACGCGTAGGTTCATCACCATGCGCAGCGCCTTGCCGGCACCGCATTTCGATTTCACAAGCAGCAAAGGATGTGAACACGTGGCAAAGAAAACTCGGAAGGCAAAGAGCGCAAAGAAGAACGGACGGTCATCGCGGCGTCCTTGGTCGAAGGACGACGTGCGTGAACTGAAAACCCATTCGAAAAAGAAAACCCCGGTGTCTGCGATTTCCCGCACGATGAAGCGTACCGTTGGCGCGTTGCGGCAGCAGGCCTTCAAGCTCGGCTTGTCGCTCGGGCATCGCCGGTAATTGACCGTCGATTTACGCGCTCACCCTTATCGAGGGTTGTGCCGACCAAGGCTTGCGCCAATTGAGTGTCGGACGCACGAGATGCGTCCCGACGGCAAAGATTGGCGGCGCAAGAGTTCTGACGCCGAACGCGCTTAACGGCAAAATCCCGGCGATAACGCTTCCAACAACAAGAGCGCTTCGACCGATGCGAATTTCAGGAGCCGGGCACCTGCGCCCGGCCCCTTGGGAATTGTTTTGTGAGATAATTGAACCGGTTGAGCGGGCACTGGTTTCGCTGCCGCGGCTCCTGTATACCCTCGGCGCCAAGACGTGCGGCACCTCCAAACCAAGCGTATCATTTCGTCTGTCGTGTCCCCGTAGCTCAGTTGGAAGAGCATGGGATTTCTAATCCCACGGTCGCAGGTTCGAGTCCTGCCGGGGACGCCAATTCAATTGTGTCCGGCCCGGAGACATGGGTGACAGAAGGTACCTAAGGCATGGGTGACAACCTCGGGCAGACCGGGATTCGTTGATGCGATTGCAGTTCACCTTTGCCGCCGGGAACTATGATTTCGTCCGCCCACTGGCCGACGGCATGGTTAAGGCCGACGGGATCGATCTTAATGTGCTGAGCGCCATGGGTTCTGGCGAGCGCCATTACCGCATGGGGCACAGCCACGAGTTCGACCTCTGCGAGTTCAATGCCGCCGCCTACCTCGCCGCGCGCGATCGCGGCGTCGATTGGATGGCGCTGCCGGTGTTCCTGCACCGCCGATTTCGCCATGGGTTCGTTTTCGTCAATCCGGCCAAGGGCATCCGGACGCCAGCTGACCTGCGCGGGAAACGCGTCGGCGGTCCGACATTTCTCGCCGCCGGCAACGTCTGGATGCGCGGCATCCTGGAGGAACACCATGCCGCACCGCATCGCGACATCACCTGGGTGGTCGAGCGCGCGGATGCGGTTGAATTCGAGCCGGCGGCGGGCTTGCGGGTCGAGCCGGCGCCGGCCGGCCTGCGGGCGGAAAAGATGATGCTCGACGGTACGCTCGACGCCATCCTCTCGCCCGATCTGCCGCTCGCCTTCCTGCAAGGCGACAAGCGCATCGCGCGCCTGTTCGCCGACAACAAGGGCGCCGAGATCGATTACTACAAGTCGACCGGTATTTTCCCGATCATGCACGTCACGTTGATCAAGCGAGAGATCGTCGAGCGCCACCCCTGGGTGCCGGACAATCTGATGAAAGCCTTCAACCAGGCCAAGGAGATCGCCTATCGGCGGGTCCTCAACCCACGCAACGTGGCACTCGCCTGGGTGCGCAATGCACTCGAGGAGCAGCTCGGCGTGCTCGGCCCCGACCCCTGGGAATTCGGGCTCACGCCGAAGAATCGCAAGACGCTCGCGACGCTGCAGCGCTATGCCGTACAGCAAGGGATTGTGCGGAGGGAGCGTGCGTTGGAAGAACTGTTCATCGATGCCGGGCGCGTCAGCATCCCCGAAGAAGTATAGCGCTCACGGATTAGCTAAAATCCGAATGATCCGGTCGTCCCCGCGCCAGCAGGGACGACCGAGAATGTTGCAAGCGCACGAGTGTCGTCCGACAGCTCCCACTATCGGCTCGCGGTCGTCATGCCCTTGAACACCAGCTTCTGCATGCCGGACGAGGTCTGCGCGATGTAGATGTTGCCCTTGGAATCGACCTGGATGTGGTGACCCGCCCCAATGATGCCGGCGGGCTGGATCTGCCCGACGATTTCAAACGCCTTGCGATCGATGATCGTGATGCCCTTCCCGCTCCCGACATAGAGGAACTGCTGCTCGGGGTCGGGGGACAGCGCAAGGTTGCGCGCGAACGGCACGTCGGTCTTGATGATCTGCTTCAGGAATTTGCCGTCCTGCGTGAACATCTGGACGCGGCGGTTCTCGCGATCAGCGACGTAGACGTTGCCGTCCTTCGAAACGCGCAGCGCATGCACGATGCTGAAATTCTGCGGCCCCTGCGGATCGGGGAAGGTCTTCGGGCTCACGATATCGCAATGGTCGTCATCCATCGGCTTGTTGCCGAAGGCCCCCCACATCCGTTTGTAGGCCCCGGTGTCGGCATCAAAGACGATGACGCGGTGATTGCCATAACCGTCCGCCACATAGACTTCGTTGGTCGGCTGGTACACGAACGCGTCCGCCGCGCGATGCACGTTGGCAGTGTCCGCGTTACCCTTGCTTTGGTTGCTGTGGCCGATCTGCATCACAAACTTGCCTTCCTGCGTGAACTTGAGCAGGGCGTCGTCAGCGACCGGCTTCAGGCCCCGGAAACCCGAAGCGGGACAGTTGTTTCCGCCGAGCCACACGAAGCCCTTGTAGTCGATATGAATGCCGTGTTCGCGCTGCGGCCAGTCAAAGCCAGCGCCGTCACCGCCCCAGCCCTTGATGAAATTGCCGGCGTTGTCGAATTCCATCACCGGCGGCGCCGCCATCGCGGCTTGCTCGGGCTTGAGCGTGCGCGGACGGTGCAGCATCCAGACGTTGTCCTGCGCGTCGACCGCGAAGCTCGATACGTCGCCGACCTTGTATTTTTCCGGCACCTTCGGCCAGGCGTGGTCGACTTCGAACGTCGGCAGACTGCGCGATTGCGCCGCCGCCGGGGAGACGACGAGCGCGTTGGTCGCGAGCGTGCAGAGGACAAGTGTCGCGAGAGCGGTCAGATTTCGGTATCTCATGATTTCCTCCGTGGTCGTAGGATTTTCTGTTAGTTGAGCTTTATCAGTCGCGGGATCTGGCGCCCCCGCACCGTGTCGAGCCGCTATCGCGCTGCGGCGCTTCCAGCCTGCCATTTCGCAGCCAGCGCGGGGCGCGCAATTTCCTGGCCGCGAAGATAGACTTTGTTGATCCGCCGGGTATTGCCGATGCTATCGAGCGGATTGGCGTCGAGCACCATGAAGTCGGCGCTCTTGCCGGCGGCGATGCCGCCGAGCTGATCGAGGCCCATTACCTTGGCGGCATTCTGAGTTCCGATCACGATCGCCTGCATCGGGGTGAGCCCGGCCTTCGTCACCAGCAGCTCGAGTTCGATCTGCGAGCCGAGCCCGAAGAATTGCCCGCCGGTCACACCCCCGGTGTCCGTCCCGAGCACGAGCGTCACGCCCGCGGCGTTGAGCTTGCCGATATTGCGCAGGTTCTGCTGCCCGCGCGCGTGCGCCACCTGTTCAGCGCGCGCGGCCTGGGCGCTCTCGTTCGGGGGTGGCGAGAACAAATCGCCGAGCGCCTTGATCTCTTGCGGCGAGAATGTTTCGCGCAGGATCGGTTCATCCACCCAGGTCGGCTTCGAATCGTAGAGCGATCGCCGCTCGCCCCAGAGCGTGGCCTGGAAGAAAACATTGGGCCGCTGCTTGAGCAGGCTAAGGAGTTCGTCATCGACGTCCTTGTCGCGGATCATATGAGCGAAGCCGTCGACCCCGGCGCGCACCAGATCCTTAACGTCATTGAGCTCGACGATGTGCGCATAGACGCGGATACCGTGCTTGTGCGCCTCGTCGATGATCGCGCGGTAAAGGTTGGGCTTGAGCTTCTCGACGGTGCCGTTGCGATCGTCGACCCAGATCTTGACCATGTCGGCCTTCTTGGCGGCAAGCTCCTGCACGTCCTTGCGCGCCTCTTCCTCAGTGGTCACGCCATAGGCGGAGTCGCGCATGGGGCCGCCTGGTCCGGCGTTCGGCATGCCGAAACCGTGGCCGGCGCTGCGGAACAGCGCGCCCGGCGGCACCTCATTGCGGAGCTGATAGTTGAGATCGCTGCGCGCGGTGCCGGCTTCAAGGATCGCGGCGACGCCGTAATAGGCGAACCGGTCGAGCGTATCGGTGAGGTTCTCGCGGGTGTAGTTGTTCTGGCTGAAATCAGTTCCCTTGCGATAACCCATGTGCACGTGGGCGTCGACCAACGCAGGCATCACGGTCTTGCCGGTGAGATCGACATGGGCAGCGCCATTCGGCACCCGCAACTCGCCACGCCGACCGACGCCCGTGATTCGACCATTTTCGATCGTAAACGCCGAGTTCTCGATCGGCGCGCTGCCGTCGCCGATGATGAGCCGTGCGCCTTCGAACACGGTCGCGCCGGGCGTCTGGGCTTTCAGTTGCGAGGCGCTGCCGGCCGCGAGGAGAAATCCGCCCAAGAGCAGAAGATAAGCGCAGATCCTCGTTGCTCGGCCCATCGTCGCCTCCCGTGCGTTTTTGTCTTGCCGGAGGGTATCGCATGACACCGGGAGCCGGAAGCCCAGGGCCCTACGGGCGCGAGAGGACGCCGCCATTCAACGGATGCGGTGCGCCAGTGGTGCCGGGAAACGTGATCGGCAACCCGTTGAGCGTGCGCACCGCCAGATAAGCGAAAGCCTGCGCCTCCAGAGCATCCGCGGACCAGCCGACGCCGTCCGCCAACTCGATGCTGGCAGGCGCGAGCCGTCCCGCCAGCATCCGCATCAAGGTCGGATTGCGAGTGCCGCCGCCGGCCGCGATGAAGGCCGCCGGCGCGCGGGGCAGCACCTCGACGACGCGCGCGACTGTCGCCGCCGTGATGGCGGTGAGCGTTGCCGCGCCATCTTCGGTGCTCTTGTCGGCGAGGCCGCCCTGTTCGGCGATCCAATGGCGCAACTCGTTGCGGTCGAGGGATTTCGGCGGCGCCTTGGCGAAGAATGGATGCGCCAGCACCCGCGCGACCGCGGCTTCGTCGACACGACCGGCGGCAGCGATGCGTCCGTCGGTATCCTGCGGATGGCCGGTGCGCAGACGGAGGAAATCATCGATCAAGGCATTGCCCGGACCGGTATCGCACGCGACGATCTCGTTCTCCCCATCGATGAAGGTCACATTGGCGACGCCGCCGAGGTTGAGCACGCCAAGCGGGCGGGGCCGGTCGAGCGACCGCACCATGGCGCGATGGAACACCGGGACGACCGGCGCCCCCTGCCCGCCGGCCGCGACATCGGCGGCGCGGAAATCATGCACCACGGAAATGCCGAGGCGGGCGGCGAGCGCCGGGCCGTTGCCGAGTTGCACGGTCAACCGGCGCTCGGGCTGGTGCACGACGGTCTGCCCATGGAAACCGACGACTGCGACCTCCGGGGCTGGCACGCCGTTCGCGGCCAGGAAGGCCTCGACGGCCTCGGCATGGACCCGCGTCACCAGGCTTTCGGCCTCGGCCAGGAACGCCGGCCGCTCGGTCCGGTTTCCGAGGTTGGCGGCTGCCGCCATCGCACGGCGCAGGACCACGCGCTCTTCCTCGCTGTAGGCGCGATAGCCGGTCGGACCGACGCGGCCGATCGCTTCGCCGTCGGTATTGATCAGGGCGACATCGACTCCGTCGTAGGAGGTACCGCTCATCAGGCCGATGGCACAGATCGAAGACATTCGGGGCACCTATCCAGCGTGCGCGCGACCTGATACACGAGGCCGCGATATTGATATCGTCATGTCCGGACCGAGCCCGGAATATCCACGCCCAACCGTAGATTTAGCAAGACGCGTGGATGGCCGGAACCCCGGCCATGACGCGGAAGGTGTGGCGCGGCATGAGCACGTACAAGTCCGAATTCCTGAACACCCTCGCGAGCCGGGGCTTCATCCATCAGGTCTCCGAACCGGAGGCGCTCGACGCGCGCGCGCAGTCGTCAACGATCACCGCCTATATTGGTTTCGATTGCACTGCGCCCTCGCTGCATATCGGCTCGCTGTTGCCGATCATGATGCTCTACTGGCTGCAGCAGACCGGCCACCGTCCGATCGCGCTGATGGGCGGCGGCACCACGCGCGTGGGCGATCCATCGGGCAAGGACGAGAGCCGCAAGATCCTCACCGATGCCGATATCGAGCGCAATCTCGTGGGCATCCGCGCCGTGTTCTCGAAATTTCTGCGCTTCGGCGACCAGCCCGGCGATGCGGTGATGGCGAACAACGCCGACTGGCTCAACGCGCTCAACTACATCGATTTCCTGCGCGACGTGGGGCGGCATTTCTCGGTCAACCGCATGCTGTCCTTCGATTCGGTGAAGATGCGACTCGAACGGCAGCAGGAGCTCTCCTTCCTCGAATTCAACTACATGATCCTGCAGGCCTACGATTTCGTCGAGCTTCACAAGCGGCTGGGCTGCACGCTGCAGATGGGCGGTTCCGACCAGTGGGGCAACATCGTCAACGGCATCGATCTCGGCCGGCGCATGCTGAACGCGCAGATGTTCGCGCTCACCGCGCCCCTGATCACGACCTCATCGGGCGCGAAGATGGGCAAGACCGCCGCGGGTGCGGTGTGGCTCAATGCCGACCTGCTCAGCCCCTACGATTACTGGCAATTCTGGCGCAACACCGAGGACGGCGACGTGGCGCGTTTCCTCAAGCTGTTCACCGTGCTGCCGCTCGACGAGATCGGCCGGCTTGCGGCGCTCAAGGGCCAGGAGATCAACGAAGCGAAGAAGACGCTCGCAACCGAGGCGACGGCAATGGTACACGGCCGCGCCGCCGCGGATGCGGCGGCCGAAACCGCCCGACGAACATTCGAGGAAGGCACGCTCGCGGCGACGCTGCCGACCATCGAACTGCCGCGGGCGGAATTTGAAGGCGGGCTCGGCGTGCTCGGCGCCTTCGTCAAGGCCGGGCTGGTCGCGTCGAACGGCGAAGCCCGGCGTCAGATCAAAGGCGGCGGCCTCAAGGTCAACGACGAAACCGTCACTGACGAGAAGACGACGCTTACGTCCGCGCACCTCACGTCGGAAGGCGTGATCAAGCTCTCGCTCGGCAAGAAGCGGCACGTGCTGCTGAAACCGAAAGATGGCTGACGAGCGAGGAACCAATCCGTCCCGCAGTCGTCCACTTATCGCGATGGATCGACGTAGCTCTGTGGGATGGTGCCAGTGGTTCCCGTCGGGAATTCAAAGAACTTGCGCAGCAGGCCGGGCGCGGCGACCGAGATCGGATTGACCCGCAGGATCGGTGCACTCGGCGGCCCGACCACCTCATAGGTGAGGCCGACCAGACCTTCCTTGTCGCCGCCGAGGAACAGGCCAAACAGCGGGATCTGCCCGAACATGTTGTTGAGGCCATAGAGCGGGACGAATGTGCCGCGCAGGCGCACATCGTCGTGGCCATAGTCGATATAGCCATCGACCGTCGCCCCGATCAGCGGCCCGCGCACGACCCCCTCGCTGATCGCCAGCTTGCCGAGGGTGCGCGTGAACTCGACCCGCATGCGCGAGAACTCGACGCCGCGGCGGCTGGCCGGCACGTCGGGAGCGCTGGAGACAATCTTGTCGAGGGCAGCTTCACCGCGCACCATGAAATCGCGCACGTTGAGAATGCCGTTCTGCGGTGCGAGATCGTTGGTCGGCGGGTCCATCGCGACCCACATGCTGCCACCTACCACTTTGGCGTAGGTATCAGCGAAGCGGAAGAAGGCGCCTGCGTCTGCAGTTTCGAGGTAGATCACATTGTGACCGCCGGGGCGCCCGCGCATGTCGCCGAGCAGCGGGGTGTCGCGCCCGAGCTTTGCGTTCAACGAAAAACTCATGATAGTGCCGGCGCGCCGCGACATCTTCACTTCGAGCCCGCGCAAGGTCTCGCCGTAGAACCCGGCAACCGTACCGAGCTTGATGTCGATATCGATGTCGCGGCTGTGTTGCTTGGCTTGCTCGAGGGAGGGCCCGGCCATCGCGGTCTTGAGGTAGCCGCGCGCGTCGTACACCTCGCCCCGCATCGTCACCTTCAACGTGCCGTCGGCTCCGCGTTCGGCCTTGACCGTCGCTTTGTCGCCCTCCGACAGATTGAAGACCGGGAAATTAGCGGACTGCAGTTCTCCACTCTCGTCGAGGTCGACGGTGCCCTTGATTGAAGCGCCGGGAGCTTCGATCATCAGGTCTTCGAACCGGCTCGATTGCGCGCGGTTCACAAGGGTAAAGGTCGCGCGCGCCGTTTTCCCGGCCGGCTTCACCCACCCGGGCAGCAGCCGATCGACCCGCGCTTGCGTCAAATCCGCCTCAATGGCGTAACGGCTGTCGCCTTCGATCGCCGGCACGCGGCCATTGAGCTTGATCGGCACCGGCCCGCTGAGATAGGCGCCGACGTCGAATCCGAGCTTGCCGCGAGCGTTTTCATCGAGGGTTGCCATCACCTTCACTTCGGCATCGCCATCGCCCCGCGGCTTGCGGTAGTCGAGCGAAGCGGGAACGCCGTTGATCTTCACGTCGCCCTTGATCTGGTAGCCCTGATTGTTGGCGCCGACGCGCAGCATCACCGCCTCGATCTTCTGGCCCATCACGAGCTTCTCGGCGGCGAAATTGGCCACGTCCATGGTCACTGCGTAGGTCGTCGATCCCGGCGGCAGATCTTCCTTGAGTGGCAGGCCCAGCGTGACTTGCGCGGCGAGGGTTCCGCGGCTGGTCATGGGGTCGAGCGGCGCACCCGAAAAATCGCGCAACCGGTCGAGCGCCAACAGCTCGGCGGCGGCTGGCACGGGACCATCGAGGCGGAAGCGGACGCGCGCTGGCGGTTCTTTCACCGAGGTGTCGGGAACCTCGAACGTGCCGTTGGTGATGGCGAGCTTGCGGGTCGGAGACAGCTCGACGGTGCCGCGGCCGAGGCTCAACGTCGCCGTGCGGCCAGTGATGCGAAGCGTGAGGTCGGCATCGTGAATCGACGGTAGCCCGTACACGGGGCGAATTTCGGCACCGCTGCCGACGATTTCGATCGCCAGGCCGTCGTCCGGAACCGGCGGTCCGCTGGTTCGGAGCGTCGATACCGGCGCGTTGGTTGCGATCACCAGCCGCTCGATGTTGCCGCCAACGATATGATCCTCGACCCAGCTTCGCACCTTGGGAGACAGGAAGACCGGCCACATCCGCTTCATCGCGGCGACCGACATGCGGTTACCGGCAATTCCAAGCGCGAGCCGCGGATCGCTGGTGGAATAGTCGAGATTTCCCGAGACCGCGACCCCGACTTCCGTATTGCCGAACTCACCCTGCTCCAGGTCGACCCGCTGCTTGACCGGATCGATACGCATTTGCAGCAGGAGGCGGTTGAGAATGAGCGGAGCCACATCCTCAGCGGCTGTCGAAGCGGACGCGAGCACCATGGTGCCGCCGGTGACCTTCAAGCCCCAAGCTCCGCCGGCTTCGAAGGGCGCGTCGACGCGTGCCATCAAGGTGAAACGATTGCCGCCCGAGAGCACCTGGAACGGCACCGTCAAGGCGCGGCGCATCGCATCCCATTCGAGGCTGAACTCGGCGCGATCGATAACGATCTTCGCGAGCGGCTCGTCAGGATCGACCAGAAAGCCCTTCTCGAGGAGGACATTGCCGTCCAGCATCCGGGGGGTGCCGTCAGGTCCGATGTCCGCGCGGATGCGAGCGGACAACGGAAGGTCCGGCTCCAACTGTCCGTCGCCGAGCCGCATCGCCAGCATCAAATCCCTGGCCGGGAGCTTCTGCGTCTCGATCTCAACGATGCGGTGGCCGGCGCTCCCGGGCGTCATCTCCGCCCGCAAGAGCCAGGGATTGTCCGCGTTGCCAGAGCTAAGCGTCAGAGCGATGCTGCCTGCGGCCGGCCGGGTGAGACTGAGATTGATATCCTGGAACGTCCATTGCTTGCCGTTGCGCTGATCGTCGACGGTCAGATTTCCGTTCTTGAGTCCGATCTCGCTGAGGTCGTGGCCGTCGAGCCCGGTGGTGCCGAGACCGTCAAACCAGGTTAGCAGCGCTCCGAAATCAGGAAGCCCGCCGCCGCGTGCCGCCGGCAGGGATGCCACCGCGGCCTTCTCCGGATGTATCGACGACGTGGTCAGGCCGCCGCGGACGATCGTCGATGCCGCCGATGCGGTCACGAACGGGCGCTTGTTAGCGCCAGCGAACACGGTGATGTTGCTGTCGGGCTCGATGCGCACCGCCATCTCGGCGCCGACCAGGCTTAAGCGCTCCGCGCGGACGCGGCCACTGATCAGGCCCGAACTGGAGATGCCGACCTCCGCCTTCGGCGCACTGGCAACGATCGTACCGTCGGGATCGCGCACCACAATGTCGCGCATGCGCAGCGCCGTGCGGCCGTTGGCATCGCGTTCGAGCTGTGTGCCGCCGACCTCGACGTGGTGCTGACTGCCGAAATTCTCCGCGATCGCGGCGGTGAGCCAGGGGGTCGCGAGATCGAGCTCGATCGGCCCGCTGGCAAGACGCCACCACAGCCCCCCCATCGCGAGCAGAACGATTCCAGCGAGCGCGGCGAGCGTGTAGGTGAGCTTGCGCATCCGCAGCCAGCACTGCGGCAGCACGACCTGCCAGTACGCGACACCGAGCATCAGCCGCCAGGGAGGCATACGCAGCGGAGCGAGGCGTAGATGCGGCACGCGCAGCCCCGCACGCGTGCAATCTTCGTGCTCGCGCAGGTCGTGCTCAACGCTGGCCTCAAGCTTGCGCAGCGCCGCTATGCTTGGATTCCCGTGCTGACCCGCCATACTCCGTAAGGCGTCCCCTCGACTGCCGACTCTCGCCACCGCAGGTGGCGACCCCGCTGGTAACCCCCGTCCCCCGATCCCACAAAATCGGTCGACCTGACGGCACTCTCCCGCTTATCCTTTAATCTTCAATTGACTGCGGGAAAGCGTCGAAAGGAAGGCATATGGCAATCGCGCTGACGGCTGGAGACAAAGCACCCGCATTCAAGCTGCCGCGCGACGGCGGCGGCGATGTCTCCTTGTCGGACTTCAAGAACCGAAAGCTGGTGCTGTATTTCTACCCACGTGCCGACACGCCCGGCTGCACCCGCGAATCGATTGAATTCTCTAAGCTTCGGGCCGACTTTGCCAAGGCCAAAACCGAGGTTATCGGCATTTCCGCCGATCCGGTAAAGGCGCAGGATGCCTTCAAGAAGAAACACGATCTTACCGTCGCCCTGCTCTCCGACGAGACCCACAAGATGCTCGAAGCCTATGGTGTCTGGGACAAGAAATCTATGTATGGGCGGATATTTATGGGCATTATCCGAGCCACTTTCTTAATCGGGTCAGACGGCAAGATCGCGCGTGTGTGGCCCAAGGTCAGCGTACCCGGTCACGCCGAGGAAGTACTGGAGGCGGCCAAGGCGCTTTGACACCGGATCACCTGTGGCCTTCGGTATAATTCGGGAAATATTAACCATAATCGGGTCGATTGACGCTTCCTAAGCGCCGGTGTTGCCGGTGGGAGCGTCGATGCCTCAGCGGTCGGAATCAAATCATCATCCTCGGCACAGCGGGCAGGCTGCACGGAGCAGCGTCGCCCGCAACGCGTCGGCGAGCGCACCCTCGGCCGCAGCGCGTGCGGGCTACACCCTCGCCCATGGCGCCCGCCAGGTCAGGCTTGGGCCGGTCGCTTTCTGGATTGCGGTCGGGACGCTGGTCATCATGGCCGGGTGGACCGTCACCACGGCTACCTACTTTGCCTTTCGCGAAGACGTGCTTACCCGCCTCATCACCCGCGAGGCGGAGATGCAATGGAGCTACGAGGACCGGATCGCGGATCTGCGCGCGCAGGTCGACCGGATTTCAAGTCGACAGTTGCTGGACCAGGAGCAATACGATCAGAAACTCGATCAGATCGCGCGCCGGCAGTCGACACTAGAATCGCGCGCGTCCGCGCTCAATGCGCTGCCCGAAGCGACGATTACCGGCTCGATCCGGCGCAGTGGCCCCGCGGGCGAACCCCTGCGGCCGACGCCCTATAAGCCCTCCCCGATCAACGATAGCGGCCGAGGATTCGTGCCGGGCAACCGCGGGGCCAGCCTCGCTGTCTCGCCTCACACCTCGGTTCAGGCGGGCGGCCTGGGGAACGCGCTCAAGACCTTGCAAACCTCGCTCGACCGGGTGGAGGCGCGCCAGATGGCGACCCTCAATACGCTCCAGCAAGGCTACGACGCCAAGGTCCGGTTGCTGGGCGGCGTGCTTGCCGAAGTCGGAGTCAATCCGAGCCGAATTGCATCACCTGGCACCATGACCCGCGGGACCGGCGGCCCGTTCGTCCCGGTGCGGCCCACCGCCGGTTCAGATAACTTCGAACGCCAGATCACGCGTATCACCTTGGCCCGGGCGCAAATCGACCGACTTACCCGGACGCTTAACGCAGTGCCGGTGCGCCGCCCGGTCGAAGGCGAGATCGATCTGACCTCTACCTTTGGCGTGCGGGTCGATCCGTTCGTCGGCCGGCCCGCGATGCACACGGGCCTCGATTTCCGCGGCGAGACCGGTGAACCGATCCATGCCACCGCCGCCGGCACCGTCACCTCCGCGGGCTGGAGCGGCGGCTACGGCAAGATGGTCGAGGTCGACCACGGCAACGGCTTCGTGACCCGCTACGGCCACATGTCGGAGATCGACGCCAAGGTCGGACAGCCGGTCAAGATCGGACAAGTACTCGGCCGGATCGGCTCCACCGGTCGCTCGACCGGCCCGCACCTTCACTACGAAACGCGCGTCTCCCGCGAGGCGGTCGATCCGCAGAAATTCCTGCGCGCGGGTGCGAAACTCGCCGGCGCACTCTGATCTCCACGGCCCGCGCTCCACGCGCTGGCATGGCAAACGAACTGGTCCGCCGGCGGCATACAGCACTGATGCGCCGCGTTCCGTTCCGATCCTACTCTACGTCCGCGACCGCCTCCGGCTCCTTGCCGAAAGCCTTTTGTGCAAGCGCGGCTTCCATGAATTGATCGAGGTCGCCGTCAAGGACGCCGCCAGTATTGGAGGTCTGCACGCCGGTGCGCAGATCCTTGACCATCTGATAGGGCTGCAGCACGTAGCTGCGGATCTGGTGGCCCCAGCCGATGTCGGTCTTGTTGGCCTGATCGACGGCGGCCTGCGCCTCGCGCTTCTTCAGCTCCATCTCGTAGATCCGGGCGCGCAGCATGTCCCAAGCCTGAGCGCGGTTGCGGTGCTGCGAGCGGTCGTTCTGGCAATAGACCACGATGTTGGTCGGGATATGCGTCAGCCGGATCGCCGACTCGGTCTTATTGACGTGCTGCCCCCCTGCCCCGCTTGCCCGCAGCGTATCGACGCGCACATCCGATTCGTTGATTTCGACCTGGATGCGGTCGTCGATCACCGGATAGACATTCACGCTGGCGAATGAAGTATGCCGGCGCGCGTTCGAATCGAATGGCGAAATCCGCACCAGCCGGTGCACGCCGTATTCCGTTTTTAGCCAGCCGTAGGCGTTGCGGCCCTTGACCTGAATGGTCGCCGACTTGATGCCGGCCTCTTCACCTTCGGTCTCCTCCATGAACTCGACCTTGAAGCCGTGCTGCTCGGCCCAGCGCGTATACATGCGCAGCAGCATGCTGGCCCAGTCCTGGCTCTCGGTTCCGCCGGCGCCGGCGTGGACCTCGACATAGGAGTCGTTCGAATCAGCCTCGCCCGACAGCAGCGCCTCCAGCTCGCGTCGCGCCACATCGACCCTGAGCTTTTTCAGGGCCGCTTCCGCGTCGGCAATGACCTTGGCGTCCTTCTCGGCCTCGCCGAGTTCGATCATGGTGAGCTGGTCCTCCAGCTCCTGCTCGATGCGGCCGATGGAGGTGAGTTGATCTTCGAGCGCCGTGCGCTCCTGCATCACGCGTTGCGCGCGCTGCTGATCGTTCCAGAGGTTAGGGTCTTCGGTCTGCTTATTGAGCTCCGCCAGGCGTGCACGCGCCTTGTCGAAGTCAAAGATGCCTCCTCAGCAGTGCGATCGACTGCTTGATCTCTTCAACGGTGGTCTGGGTTTCTGCGCGCATGTCGGGGCCGCCAATCTTTGAAGCTAAGAGTTTGTGAGGATTTAGCGATCGAAAGCCACCCACGCAACGGCAGGTGGCTTCAGAGCTTCGAGAAGTTTCAGGTCAATACAGCCCGGTCCCCGTGCGCACGGCGCGATCGGCGTCCGGCGAATAGCCGCCGCCAGGTGCGCGCGCCTCGTCGTTGCCGATGATCGAATAGGCATCGGGCGGCGCGGTGCCGGGCTTGAAGGCTTCGAGGATCACGCGGCTGTCACCCGGACCGGCGCGCATGCCGGTCTTCGGGTCGACGCGGACGAGCTTGATTCCGGCCGGAACCCGGAACGGCACCGCCGGCTTGTCGGCCAAGGCGACTTTCATGAAATCGCGGACGATCGGTGCGGCGAGCGCGCCGCCGGTGGCGCGGTCAGCGATATGCCGCGGCTTGTCGTAGCCCATGAACACGCCGACGACGAGATCAGGCGAAAAGCCGATGAACCAGAGATCCTTTTCATCATTGGTGGTGCCGGTCTTACCGGCAATCGGCTTGCCTACCTCCTTGGCGAAACCCACCCCCGCCGCGGTGCCACGCTGAACCACGCCTTCCATCATCGAGGTGATCTGGTAGGCGGTCATCGGATCGAGCACACGTTCGCGCCGGTCGATCAGCGTCGGCTCGTTCTGGCTCGTCCATTTAGTGGCATCGCACTCTTTGCATTCGCGCTGATCGTGCTTGTAGATGGTGTGGCCGTAGCGATCCTGGATACGATCGATAAGGCTCGGCTGAATCTTGCGGCCACCATTGTCGATCATCGCGTAGGCGCCGACCATCCGCATCAGCGTCGTCTCGCCCGCGCCAAGCGCGTACGAGAGATAGCTAGGCAGATTGTCGTAGACGCCGAACCGCTTGGCATATTCCGCGATCAGCGGCATGCCGATATCCTGCGCCAGCCGCACCGTCATCACGTTGCGCGAATGCTCGATGCCGAAGCGCAGGGTTGAGGGTCCGAAGAATTTGCCTTCGTAGTTCTCCGGCCGCCAAACCTGCCCGTTTCCGGTGTCAATTTCGAGCGGGGCGTCCATGACCAGCGACGACGGCGTGTAGCCATTGTCGAGCGCGGCCGAATAGACGATCGGCTTGAACGAAGAGCCGGGCTGGCGCAGCGCCTGAGTGGCACGGTTGAACTGACTCTGGTCGTAGGAAAAGCCGCCGACCATCGCCAGCACGCGCCCGGTCTGCGGCTCCATGGCCATGATCGCACCGGAAATCTCCGGCACTTGCCGCAGCCGGAATTGGCCGTCCTTGCCCGGCATCGGCTCGACGTAGATCACGTCGCCCGGTTCAAGCACCTGCGAAACCTTGGTTGGCACCTTTCCCTTGGTGGGGCCGCTCGTTGCCTTCGCCCAGCGAACGCCCTCGAGCACCAAGATGCCGGTGTCGCGATCCTTGAGCACCGCGCCGCCGGGATCGCGACCGGGCTGGAATCCGATGCGCGCCGATTGGTCGGTGCTTTCGAGTACGACCGCCATGCGCCACGGCGAGATATCCGAGAGCGCCTTGATATCCGCGAGCCTGGTGCCCCAGTCGCCCGTCACCTCAAGCTTGGTGATCGGGCCGCGATAGCCCTGGGTCTCGTCGAAGCGAACCAGCCCGTCGACCAAAGCCTTGCGCGCGGCGACCTGCAGCTTCGGATCAAGCGTGGTGCGAACCGACAAGCCGCCCTCGTAGAGCTTCTTCTCTCCGTAATTGTCGTAGACATAGCGGCGCACTTCTTCGGCAAAATATTCCGCCGCGAAAATATGGGCCCCGGTCGGCCGCTGCGTGACTTTAAGCGGTTCCTTCTTCGCCTTTTCGCCGTCCTCCGCGCTGACAAACTTGTCCTCGACCATGCGATCGAGGACGTAGTTGCGGCGCGCGATCGCCTCATCGTGCTTGCGGAACGGATGGTAGTTATTGGGCGCCTTCGGCAGGGCCGCAAGATAGGCGACCTCCGCTAGCGTCAACTCATGCACCGACTTGTCGAAGTAAAGCAGCGAGGCCGCCGCCACCCCATGGGCGCCGAAGCCCAGATAAATCTGGTTGAGGTAGAGTTCGAGGATGCGGTCCTTGGTAAAGGCCCGTTCCATCTTCATCGCCAGCAGCGCCTCGATGATCTTGCGCTGCAAGGTGGGCTCCGGCGAGAGCAGGAAGTTCTTCGCCACCTGCTGGGTGATGGTCGACGCGCCCTGCGGACGGCGACCGGTCCCGAAGGTCTGCAGATAGAACACGGCGGCGCGGGCGATACCCGAAAAATCGATCCCGCCATGCTCGTAGAAGTTCTTGTCCTCCGCGGCGATGAAGGCGTTGGTGACGAGCTTGGGAATCGCCTGGATGGGGAGGTAGAGCCGCCGTTCCTTGGCATATTCGGCCAGCAGCGAACCGTCCGACGCGTGCACGCGCGTCATCACCGCGGGCTCATAATCCTGAAGCTGAGAATAGTCCGGCAACTCTTTGGAAAAGTGCCACAATAGGCCGGCGGCTGCCGTCGCGGCTGCGAGGAAGATAATGGTCCCGCCCGCAAACACCCATCCCATGAAACGGAGAAGAAATTTCATCGCCCGCGTCCCGCCCGAACAGGTCCCGCCCAAACGCCCCGGCCGCCGTACCCGCCAGCGGGCCAATGCCCCCCGACGACGGGAAAATCCGACGACATCTCCGGCAGGCCACCAGCCGCCCCCGGCAGGTCTGACCGATTAAGTCGGCCTGTTTTATGTTGAAACTGAGGCCATTGGCCCACCCTTGGTTCCCCTTAGTTCTGGCCCCCGCCGGCCAGCCGCGTGCGAAAATATGTATCGACGGCCTGCACCACGGCGTTCGCCGTTCGGCCCCGCCACGTCTCGGAGATCAGTGACTTGAGATCGGCGCGGTTCGACACGTAGCCGAGTTCGATCAGCACTGAGGGCACATCGGGCGCCCGCAGGACGCGGAAGCCCGCCGATTTCAGCGGGTCCTTGTGCAACCGCGTGGCGTTGTGCATTTCGTTCAGCAGGCCGCGGGCGAAATGCACTGAAAACGTCTTGGTTTCGCGCTTGGCGAGATCGATCAGAATATCGATGATCTCGTCGGGCTCCGAGGAAAGATCGAGGCCGGCGATCACATCGGCGCGGTTTTCCGATTCGGCGACGCGGGCTGCGGCGGCATCGGAGGCGGTATCCGAAAGCGTATAGACGGTGGCCCCTTGCGCGTCGCCGTCGCCGCGCGCGAGTGCATCCGCGTGGATCGAGATGAACAGCGCAGCCTGGCGCGAGCGCGCAAAATGCACGCGCTCGGAAAGCGCCACGAACGTATCGTCGCTCCGGGTCATGACGACCCGGTATTTGCCAGTCTTTTCAATCTTTTCCCGCAGCAACTGAGCGAAGTCGAGTACGATCGCCTTCTCAGTCTCGCCGCTGGCTGCGCGGGTGCCGTTATCGATGCCGCCGTGTCCGGGATCGAGCACGATCAAGGGCCTCGGGTCGCTTGATTTTTCAGGCTCATGCTCGCTCTTATGGCCGAGCGCGGCGGCCGGCGGCGGGGCGGCGCGATTATCCAGCGCGATCGTGCGCAGGAACGATTCGCGATCGGTCGCAGAGAGGTCAAGGACCAGTCGCGCGGGCTGGTCGTTGGCCGGATCCAGAACGAAGGCTTTCTCGATCCGCGCCGGCCGCGCGAGATCGATCACCATTCGCGAACCGCCTTGCATCACCAGGCCAAATCGAAACGCCTTGATCAGGCCGCGGCCGCTTTCGCCGACTCTAGGCGGGAACTGGAAGGTGACTTGCGGCATGTCGATGACCACCCGGTAGGGATTGGCCAAGGTGAATGCGCGCAGCTCGATTTTCTGGCTGAAATCTACGACGAGGCGGGTCTGCGTCTCGTCGCCGCCGAGGCGGACGTCGCGGGCGACGGGAAAATCGCCGACGGCGCGGGTCAGCGGAGCGGCGGTCCCGACCGGCGCAGCGATCCCTGGACCCGCGCATAGAAACAGACAGGCCACCGCCTGGAAAACCGCGCGGATATGCGTGTGGACAGACATGGACTCCACAGCCCTCCAGGTGCGTCTTACTCCATAGGCAGTCGATGGTTAACGACAATTTAAGTCCACGACCTCCGATCCCCACGGAGGTGTGGCCGGCGGGCGACGCCGCCACCGCAGATCGGGTCGGGCGCCGGCGTCGAGCCTCCCTTGGGTATGATGCGCCCGGACGAGAGAAGTTCCGCCTCGATTGCAAGGCTCCGATTCCAAGGCTCCATTTCCCGACCGATAACCCGAATTCGCAAATGACGGATTCAGGCCGGCCAGAGCCAGCGGCCGAGCATAACCGCCGCCAGCATGCCGGCGAGTTGCGCCGCGATGAAGGCCGGCACCCCGCCGGGCGCTATCCCTGCGAAGGTGTCGGAGAGTGCACGCGCGAAGGTGACGGCCGGATTGGCGAACGAGGTGGAGGCGGTGAACCAGTAAGCCGAAGTGATATAGAGGCCGACCGCATAGGCCACCGCGGCCGGGGCGCGCGCCACGCACCCAAGGATGGTGAGCAGCAACCCAAAGGTGGCAACCGCTTCCGCCAGCCATTGCCCCGGCCCGGTACGCACTGTCGCCGAGAACTGCCACAACGGCAGCTCGAACATGAGATGCGCCGCCCACACACCAAGCACAGCGCCGGCGAGTTGCGCCGCGACGTAATGCGCGGCCAGCGGCCAGCCCAATTCGCCGCGAAGCGCAAACGCGATGCTGACGGCCGGGTTGAAATGCGCACCCGACAACGGCCCGAAAATTAAGATCAGCACGGTGAGGATCGCACCGGTCGGCAGCGTGTTGCACAACAATGCCAGCGCGCCGTTACCGTCCGCCAGCTTCTGCGCCATGATGCCCGAGCCGACCACGGCCGCGAGCAGGAACGCCGTGCCGAGCGCTTCCGCGATGACCGGACGGGCGGGGTGCGGGGTCATGCGTTGTTGAGCTTACCAATAACGATGAGCACACCCCCCATGGCACCAAGGGGCAGCAGGACGAACACATTGAGCGCGAGCCGATGGCCTTCCAGCGCAGGAATCCCGACGCTCATCAAGAGACCCATCACCGTGCCATAAGTCAGCAGAAAACCCCAAACCACTAGTTGTTGCGCCGACTGTAGCGTCATGACGTGCGACCGATGTCGCGCAGCTTCACTTGCAAGCTCAAGCTGTCGAGGCTTCGGATCGGCAACGCGACGAACACGCCGATGTGCTGATGGAGCATGCGGTAGGCATCCTTGAACGCAAGTGCGACTTCGGCGGGAGCTCCTTGCGCTTCCGCCGGATCGGGGATGCCCCAATGCGCCGTCATCGGCTGGCCGGGCCAGACCGGGCAGGTCTCACCCGCCGCATTGTCACAGACCGTAAAAACAAAATCGAGCGCCGGCGCGCCGGGCTGGGCGAATTCACTCCACGATTTCGAGCGAAAGCCCGACGAGTCATAGTCGAGGCTCTGCAAAAGCCGGATAGTCTCCGGGTGCACCCTTCCCTTCGGCTGGCTTCCCGCGCTGTAGGCGTGAAATTTTCCCGCCCCGAGCTTGCTGAGGATCGCTTCGGCCATGATCGAGCGCGCTGAATTGCCGGTGCAGAGAAAGAGCACATTGAAGGGGCGGTCAGACATTGGCCTTTTCCCGCTTCTTGCGCGCGCTTCGCGGCGCGCTGCTTGGCGCGCAGCAGCTCAACTCGGCCACCAGCGGCGCGCAGATTTCGGCCCGGCCGTTGCAGCAGTCGCGCATGAGAAAGGCCATGAGCGATCGGAAGCCGTCGAGGTCGGCGCCGTAATGCATCATACGGCCTTCCCGGCGCACGCTGACGAGTTCCTGCGCGCGTGAGAACGGCAAGGTGCGTCGACATGGTGTTGTGCGGCACCTTGCTGGCGCGTGCGATGTCCCCGGCGGCGATTTCGTCGGGGTGAACCTTGATCAGCTTGCGGAAAACCGCGAGTCGCGTCGGCTGCGCGAGGGCGGCCAAGGCCTCAACGGCAAGAGTTTCATCCATATGTCGAGACATATGGACATATAACAGCATTCAAATGGCGATTGCAACTGGAACGTTCGGAGGGACCTCTCGGGGAACCGCCAGCGCAATCCAGACCGGCTCAGTGCTCCCACTTTGAACTAATCTTGATTCCCGCCGACAAAGGAACAGGGCACACCGGCCCGTCTTATCCCAACCGTCGGATATTCAACGGAAAGAGCGCTCGAACATGCGAGTCGCGCGCCTCATCGTCGTCCAACGCGGAGAACTGCCATGAGCAACCTATGGAGATTTGCTGCAAGACATGGAGCTCTGGCAGCCCTTCTGATCCCGTTCAGCGCATCACCCAGCGCGGCGGCGGATCTTCGGAAGGACTGCCAATCCGGTCAAATAGCTGCATGCACTCAAATTCTCCAGTCAAATCCGTCGGACATCAGCGCACTCGCCAACAGAGGCGTCGGGTTCAGGGCAATCGGCGAATATGATCGCGCCGTCGCCGATTTGAGTGCAGCAGTTCGCCTCGATCCGAGGATTGCTGGCCTTTATCTCGAAAGGGGCCTCGCTCACGAGGCAAAGGGCGACCACCAGCTTGCGATAACCGATTTCAGTGAGGCCATTCGGCGCGCGCCGGCGCTTGTGCAAGCGCACTTCGGCCGGGCAATGGCCTATGAAGCGGCTGCAGAACGTGAACTTTCGACGGCTGACCTGAACAACGCCATGCGCCTTGATCAAAATCTGGTCGCCGCACTGCATATGCAGCGAGGCTATGAGTTGAGAACCGCCCGGCAATATGACCAAGCCATATCGGCCTTCGATCACGCGATAGATATCAATTCCAATTGGTTATTGGCTTATTTCGGCCGGGGCGCGTCCTTTGATGACAAAGGCGATGCCGAGCGGGCTGTCGCGGATTATCGAAGGTGTATCGAGTTGAGCGCGAAAACCGAACTTGAGCGGCAACGGCAACAGCAAGCCCGCGAGCGGCTGGCGAAGCTAAGCCGTCCATAATTCCAGGCCGCAACGCCAACCGCCACTGGTCTTCGCGAACGAAAAACCGACGACGGCAGGGTCCGGTGATCGGGCAAGACCAGACTTAGCCGCGGCCCGGATTGAGCGCCAGCGATCTGGAATCGGCGTTGCCGAATCGCCCCCGGATGTCGCCCGCTCCATTCCGGGTTACGCTTGCTCCATTCGCCGCATCGGCGGTACCACGGTGAGGAATGGTGGTTGGCCGGGTCCAAGTCCTTCACCCGCCTTGCCATCGGCGCTTTCGGGCCGTAAGAAGGAACTGTTGACGGTTTCGAGTTCCGGTTGTGCCGCGTTTGGGCCTCCGGCAGGCCTGCCAGAGACTGCTCCCCGACGACCGGCGGAGGGATTTGGCAGGGTCTCGGTCCACGGCGCCCTTGAGATGGCGTCCGGGCCAGTAAGTGCCGATGCCCTGGGTAGAGGACAACCGGTGCCGCGCGCGGTGTATGCCGCATGCGGCGCGGTGCTGGCCGCATCGGGTTCCGTCAGCCAACAGAAACCGCGGCGCGCCGCAAGGCTGCCGCTCCACGGGCCGAAGCATGCTCCACGTCGAGCACCATCGAATCCCCCTCTCAGCAACACCGCTTTGTCGGACCGCTGCGTCGCCGGGCGACGCCCTTTTGTTCGACGCCTGCGTGCGCCATCCCAAGGCCCATTCAATCAACCACGATCAGGCGCTCCCCTGCGCCGCTTCGCCCGCGTGGCGTCGCGCGCCGGTCCGGCGCCGGAAGAGATTAGTCAATGCCCAACAAGATGCTTATCGATGCGACCCATCCGGAGGAGACCCGGGTGGTGGTCGTGCGCGGCAACCGAGTCGAAGAATTCGACTTCGAGTCGGCGAACCGTAAACAGCTCCGCGGCAATATCTACCTAGCCAAGGTCACGCGGGTCGAGCCGTCACTGCAGGCGGCGTTCATCGACTACGGCGGCAACCGCCACGGCTTCCTGGCCTTCAGCGAAATCCATCCTGACTACTATCAGATCCCGGTCGCCGACCGGCAGGCCCTGATCGAGGAGGAGGAGCGCGCCGCACGCGCCGCCGACGCCGAGGCCGACAACCGCGCCCGCCGCTCGCACCGCCCGTCGCGTTCGGACCGCCACCGCGATTCGGCGCGGAGTGCGCCGGTCGAAGCCGGATCAACCGAAGCAGACTCGGACGACAGTTGCGCGATGATGGCGCTCTCGGAAGCGACGGCGCCGCTCGCCGGTGAGGCCGCATCGGAGCGCGCCGATTCGCCCGCTGCAGAACAGTCCGCTGCGACCGAAGCCGCCGCCGAGGAAATCCGGCCCGCGGCCGAGACCCCGCCGGCTCCGCCGAGCGATCTACCGACGCCGGTCGACGAGGTTCTGACCTCCGCTTCGGAAGCGCCGATCGATCTTGCTGCGCTTGAGTCCCACGCATCCGCGGAACCGGTTCCGAGCGGCGACCACCACCATCACTTCGATCACTCCGAGGCCGAACACATTCATCAATCGGAGCGTTACTCCGAATCGGCGGAGGCGACCGAGACCGGTGATGTGACGCACGCGGATTCCGAAAGCGCCGACGGTGGCGCCAACGTCACCGAAGTCAACGGCAACGGCGATGGCGGCGAAGACGAGGTCATCGAATCGGTCGGCGGCGCCGACGCAATGGAGGAGGTGCCGGAGCGCATGCATCGCTCGCGCCGGCAGTACAAGATTCAAGAGGTGATCAAGCGCCGGCAGGTGATGCTGGTGCAGGTGGTCAAGGAGGAGCGCGGCACCAAGGGCGCGGCGCTCACCACCTACCTCTCGCTCGCCGGCCGCTATTCCGTGCTGATGCCCAACACGGCGCGCGGCGGTGGCATCTCGCGCAAGATCACGAGCGCGGAAGATCGCAGGCGTCTCAAGGACATCGCGCAGGAACTGGAAGTGCCGGAAGGCATGGGCGTGATCCTGCGCACCGCCGGCGCCGCGCGCACCAAGACCGAGGTCAAGCGTGATTTCGAGTATTTGCTGCGGCTGTGGGAAACGGTGCGCGACCTGACGCTGCAATCGACCGCGCCGACGCTGGTCTACGAGGAAGGCTCGTTGATCAAGCGCTCGATCCGCGATCTCTACAACAAGGACATCGACGAAGTTCTGGTCGCGGGCGATGGCGGCTACGAAGAGGCCAAGGCCTTCATGCGCATGCTCATGCCGACGCATAGCAAGAACGTGAAGCCTTATCGCGACGGGCTGCCGATCTTCGCCCGCTTCGGGATCGAGAGCCAGCTCGACGCCATGTTCCAGCCGGTGGTGCAATTGCGCTCCGGCGGCTACATCGTGCTCAACCAGACCGAGGCGCTGGTCGCGATCGACGTCAATTCCGGCCGCGCCACGCGCGAGCATCACATCGAGGACACCGCGCTCAAGACCAATATCGAGGCCGCCGAGGAGATCGCGCGGCAGCTCAGGCTACGCGACCTAGCCGGGCTGATCGTCATCGACTACATCGACATGGACGAGAAGCGCAACAACCGGACAGTGGAGCGCCGGCTCAAGGAAGCGCTCAAGCACGACCGCGCACGCATTCAGGTCGGGCATATCTCGCATTTCGGGTTGCTGGAGATGTCGCGCCAGCGCATCCGTTCGAGCGTGCTCGAAAGCTCGACCGACAAGTGCCCGCATTGCGGCGGCTCCGGGCACGTGCGCTCGGTGTCGTCGGTGGCATTGCAGCTCCTGCGCGCGCTGGAGGAAATGTTGCTCAAGGGCGCGACGCATAATCTCATCGTGCGTACCCGCACCGAGATTGCGCTTTATCTCCTGAACCAGAAGCGCGCGCATCTGCGCACGCTCGAGGAACGCTTCCAGGTCACGATCACCATCAATGCCGATCCGACCGTCGCGGCGCAGCTTTCCTATCTGCTCGAAAAGGGCGAGCAGGTGCACAGTATCGAGCAGGCGAAGGCGATCGCGATCCAGCCGACCAGCGTCGCGCCCATCGTGGAAGACGACGAGGAAGAGGAGGTCGATCAGGCGCCCGAGATCGAGGAGGAACCAGAGGTTGAGGCCGTCGCCGCTTCCGAGACCGCCGAGGACGAGGATGGGCGCGGCGAGCGTGACGGCGCCCGCCGTCGCCGGCGGCGGCGGGGACGCCGCGGCGAGGAGCGCAATGGCGCGCCGGCGCCGCAGCGCTTGCAGGCCCTTACGCCTGAGTCGGACGAAGAGCGTGCGCCGGCCTCCGAGCACGCCCCGGTACCGGTGACGGAATCGGTCGACGACGAGAGCGAGGTCGCCGGCGACACTGTGGAAGAGGTCGGCGCGAACGGTGGCGCTGCCGAAGGAGCCGAAAACGGCGATCGTCCCCGTCGCCGGCGCGGACGCCGTGGCGGACGACGTAATCGCCGCAACGGCGACGCCGCACTGGCCTCGGACGCCGGGGTCATTGGCCAGGACGTGGAGCTGAGTTCAACCGAGCCCGAGGCGGATGCTTATGCCGAGCCGGCCCGCGAGCATGGCGACGCTCCGGCAATGCCGGAGCAGGTCGATGCTGACGGAGATTTCAGGGAGCATCCCGCCGAGGAGCACTTTCTCTCCCGTGAAGAGGCACGCGACGAAGCCGTTGCGCCTGTCGAGCAACACCAGCCGGAGCCGCCGGCTCCCCCTGCCCCGATGCCCGAGCGGACGCGCCGGCGCTCGACGGTTCGCGAGCCTGCACCCGTGGTGCTGAGCGAGGAGGCGCAAGCTCCCGCGCCGGTGGCGATACCCATGCCTTCGCCGGAGCCGCTGGTGGTGGTATCGAGCGCCAGCGAAGCGGAGGACGCCAGCCGCCCGCGCCGCTCCGGATGGTGGAGCAAGAAGGTGCTCGGCAAGGGTTGATCTGAGCGCGCAGGAGCCGTCGAATGAAAAGCGCCTGGGTCGACGGCGACGCGCAGGCGATCGTCGATCGCTATGCCCGTGAGGGTGGCGACCTGGCGCTGCGCATTTACACGACGCGGCTGCTCGGCCGCGATCCCAAGCTCGTGTTGCATGGCGGCGGCAACACCTCGGTCAAGACGTTGATGACGGACCTCCTGGGCGAGCAGGCGGAGGTGCTCTGCGTCAAAGGTTCCGGCGGCGACATGGCGGTGATCGAGCCCTCCGGCCTGCCGGCAGTACGGCTCGACCGGCTGCGCAAGCTGCGTGCCCGCGACGCCCTCACCGATGAGGATATGGTGCGGGTCCAGCGCGAGAATTTGCTCGATCCGATGGCGCCAAACCCTTCGGTCGAGACGCTGTTGCATGCGTTCCTGCCGCACAAATTCGTCGATCACACCCATTCGACCGCGGTGCTGAGCATCATCGATCAACCGGACGGCGAAGCGATCGCGGCCGACGTCTATAACGGCCGCATGGCCATCGTGCCCTACATCATGCCGGGCTTCGCGCTCGCCAAGAAGGCCGCGGAGGTCTTCGATACGGCGCCGAAGGTCGAGGGGCTGATCCTGCACAAGCACGGCATCTTCACGTTCGGCGAAACCGCGCGCGAAGCTTACGAGCGCATGATCGAGAATGTCACGTGCGCGGAGGAACGGCTTGCGCGCGGACGCAAGAGCGTGTTCGTGACGGCACAACTGCCGCAGCGGATCGCGCCGCTCGCTGCGGTCGCACCGATCCTGCGCGGAGCGGCGAGCCTCCAGCACGAGAAGACGCAAGGCGCATGGCGGCGGCTGGTGCTCGAGTTTCGCTCCGGCCCAGCCGTGCTTGACTTCGTCAATGGCGCCGAGCTCGCGCGCTACGGTCAAGCCGGTGTGGTGACGCCCGACCACACGATCCGCACCAAGAACTGGCCGCTGGTCGTGTCCGCACCGGCGGATGGTGACGCCACAGGCTTCCAGTGCGCCGCGCGCAGCGCGGTGGCGGACTTCGTCGCGCATTACATGGATTATTTCGAGCGCAACAATGCGCGCGTCGGCGGCATCAAGAAGATGCTCGACCCGCTGCCGCGCGTCGCGCTTGTGCCCGGGCTCGGCCTGTTCGGCCTCGGCCGCTCGAAGAAGGAAGCGGGCGTCGCCGCCGACCTCGCGGAAGCTGCGATCGCGTCGATCACCGACGCGGAGGCGATTGGCCGCTTCGAATCGATCTCGGAAGCGGACATGTTCGACATGGAATACTGGTCGCTGGAGCAGGCCAAGCTCGGCCAGGCAGCGGAAAAGCTGCTCGCCGGCCAGATCGCGGTCGTTACCGGCGCGGGCGGGGCAATCGGTGCGGCAACTGCAAAGGCGTTCGCCGCCGCGGGCGCGGAGGTCGCACTGCTCGACCTCGATTTGGCGGCCGCGCTGGCCAAAGCCAAGGCCATCGGCGGCGCGCCGCTCGCGGTCGCGTGCGACGTGACCAAGCCGGCGTCGGTCGCCGCGGCCTTTAACAAGGTGGCGGAGACATTCGGCGGCGTCGACATTGTGGTGTCGAACGCTGGCGCAGCCTGGCAAGGCCGCATCGGCGAAGTCGATGAGGCCGTGCTGCGGGAAAGTTTCGAGCTCAATTTCTACGGCCACCAACGGGTCGCACAGGCGGCGGTGAAGATCATGCTCGCGCAAGGCACCGGCGGGTGCCTCTTGTTCAATGTCTCGAAGCAGGCGGTGAACCCCGGCCCGAACTTCGGCCCCTACGGCCTGCCGAAAGCCGCCACGCTGTTCCTCGTGCGCCAATATGCGCTCGACTACGGTGGCAAAGGCATCCGTGCCAACGCGGTGAACGCCGACCGCATCCGCTCAGGTCTCCTGACCGACGATTTCATCAAGGAGCGGGCGAAGGCGCGCGGCCTCTCCGAGCAGGACTACATGGCCGGCAACCTGCTGCAGCGCGAAGTCACCGCCGACGACGTGGCGCAGGCGTTCCTCGCGCAGGCACTCGCGCTCAAGACCACTGCCGACGTGACCACCGTCGACGGCGGCAACATCGCCGCGGCGCTGCGTTAGTTACTTCTGTAGCCACACCCCGATCCGCGCTACCGCCTCGTGCATCTCGGCGGCCGAGCCGGCGTAGCAGAGGCGGATGAAATCCTTGCCGTGCACCGGATCGAAATCGACGCCGGGCGTTGCCGCGACGTGCGTCTCCTCCAGCATGCGCTGCGCGAAGGCGAAACTGTCGGAGGAGAACCGGGAAACATCGGCGTAGAGATAGAACGCGCCGTCGACCGGGAGGATTTTTGCGAGCCCGGCGTTGGGCAGGCCTTCCAGCAGGATGGTCCGGTTCTCCTCGTAGCCGTGCTTGAGCGCTTCCATCTCAGCAGCGCCATCGAACGCCGCCTCGGCCGCGATCTGGGCGAGGGTGGGCACCGAGATCGCGAGGTTGCCCTGCAGGCAATCGATCGGCCGCACCAGCGGCTCGGGCGCGAGCATCCACCCGATGCGCCAACCGGTCATGCAAAAGTATTTCGAGAACGAGTTGATGACGACCGCGTGCTCGGACAGCGCCGCCGCAGTCGTCGCGGGAAAGGCGTAGTCGAGCCCGTGATAAATCTCGTCGGAAATGAATTTGATTCCCTCCCCCTCGGCCGCCGCGATCAGCTCGCGCAGCGCATCGGCGGTCATCATGGTACCGGTCGGGTTGGCCGGGCTCGCCACCAGCAGGCCCTTGAGCGGCGTGCGCCGGTGCGCGGCACGCAGCATGTCGGGCGTGATCGCCCAGCGGGTCGCTGCCGTGGTCTCGATCCCGACTGGCTCGCAGCCGAGCGCCGTGAGGATGTGGCGGTAGGGCGGATAGCCCGGCAGGGCGACCGCCACCCGGTCGCCCGGCTCGAAGAGTGTGAGGAAGGCGAGGACGAAACCCGCCGACGATCCGGTGGTGACCACGACGCGGGCAGGATCGACCGCTACGCCGTATTTGTCGGTGTAGTGCCGCGCGATCCGCGCGCGCAGCGTGGGCATGCCGAGCGTCTCGGTATAGCCGAGCCGGCCGTTGACGAGCGCCGCCCGCGCCGCCGCGATCGCGGTGACTGGTGCAGGCGCCGCCGGCTGCCCGACCTCCATGTGGATGACATGTCCGCCCGCGGCCTCGATCCGGGACGCCGCCGCCATCACATCCATCACCATGAACGGTGGCACATCGCTGCGAGCCGATGGGGTGATCAGGCGCTTCGCTACATCCAGCATCGTTGGCCTTCAGTTCCACCGCCGCGCGTACAGAGCGAACGCCCTGCCCCGCTGTTGCCGTATTCAACGGCTTCCGTGCCGGCTGGGCAGCGGGGGGAACGCGCCGGTAGCAACTTGCCGGTACGAGTGCAATGGGGCGGATTGCAGACGTGCGCTTACTCCCGTGGCGTGATATTCTTAGCATAACCCTTCACCCGCCCGGCCGACGGGCAGATTGGGATTTCAAGTCCACGATGAACCGAGCCGACCAAGCGATCGCAGAGATACCGATGAGCCCACGCGGCTGGCGGCCGATGGCACGGGCGGTCGCGCTGGCGACTGCGGTCGCGCTCATCGCCGGCAGCACCCCGGTGCCTGCGCCGGCGCAGTCTGTCCGCGGCGGCGGTCCCCCGCTCATCCGCGATGCCGAGATCGAACAGCTATTGCGGGAATATGCCCAGCCGGTGCTGAAGGTCGCCGGCCTCGCCCAGCAGAACGTCCAGGTTGTCATCATCAACGACCGGTCGTTCAATGCCTTCGTCGCTGACGGTCGCCGCATCTTCATCAATTCGGGCGCGCTGATGGAGGCGGAAACGCCTAACCAGGTCATCGGCGTGCTGGCGCACGAAACTGGCCATCTTGCCGGCGGGCACCTGGCGCGGTTGCGCGAGCAGATTTCCGCCGCCACGACACAATCCATCCTGGCGATGGTGTTGGGCGCCGGCGCCATGGTTGCGGCGTCAAGGAGCGGCAATGCAAGCGCGGGCAATGCCAGCATGGCGGCGCTGTCCGCTCCGCAGGCCCTGATCCAGAGCCAATTGCTCTCCTACGTCCGCGCCCAGGAAGACCAGGCCGACCGCGCCGGCGTGAAATTCCTCAACGCCAGTGGTCAATCCCCTAAGGGCATGTACGAGACGTTCAAGCGCCTCGCCGATCAGTTGCTGTACCAGGTGAAATACATCGACCCCTATATGCAGACGCATCCGATGCCGGCCGACCGCGTGGCGGCGCTGGAAGGCCTCGCACGTGCGAGCCCTTATTGGGACAAGAAGGATTCGCCGGCGCTGCAGGCGCGCCATGACCTTATGCGGGCCAAGCTCTATGGCTTCATGGAGCGGCCCGACGCGGTGGCGCGCCGTTATCCGATGGGCGATACCAGCCTGCCTAGCCGCTATGCGCGCGCGATCTCGGCGTACCGCTTCGGCGACCTCCGCGCTGCAGTCGGCCAGATCGATGCGCTGATCGCGGTGCAGCCGCAGAATCCCTATTTCCACGAACTCAAAGGCCAAGCCTTGCTCGAAGGGGGGAACCCCACGGAGGCGATCGCGCCGCTGCGGCATGCGGTATCGCTTGCGCCTAATCCCACGCTGATCCAGATCATGCTCGGCCAGGCGCTGATCGAGAGCAAGGACAAGGCCAGGATGGACGAGGCGGTGACGATCCTAGAGGCGGCGCTTCGGCGCGACCCCGAATCGACGGACGCCTACGGCCAGCTCGCCATCGCCTATGCCCGCAAAGGCGACCTCGCTCATGCCGACCTCGCGTCGGCGCAGGCGGCCTTCAACGGCGGTGATCTGCGCACCGCGCGCGGGATCGCCGCCCGCGCCAAGACCCGTTTCCCCGTCGGCTCGCCAGGATGGACCAAGGCCGACGACATCTCCAGCTACAAGCCGCCGAATCTCAAGCGGAATCCACTCTGAAAGGATAATGACAATGCGATTGCTTCTTGCTCCGATTGCGGCCGCGCTGATGAGCGCGGTGCTGGCGCTGCCGGCGGCTTCGCCCGCCCGCGCGCAGGTCATTTCTACTGAACAGCGCGGCGAAATCGAAAAGATCGTGCGCGAATACCTGCTCAGCCACCCCGAGCTGCTGCAGGAGGTGATGGCCGAGCTCGAAAAACGCGATGCGCAGGCAAGCTCCGAGAAGTCGGCGGCGGCGGTCAAGGAGCACGCGCAGGCGATCTACACCTCGCCGCGCCAGGTCAACCTCGGCAACGCCAAGGGCGACGTCACGCTGGTCGAGTTCTTCGACTACAACTGCGCCTACTGCAAGCGCGCCATGTCGGACATGCTCGACCTGCTCAAGAACGACGGCAAGCTCAAGGTCGTGCTGAAGGAATTTCCGGTGCTTGGCGAAGGCTCGGTGCAGGCGGCGCAGGTCGCGGTCGCGGTGCGCATGCAGGACAAGACCGGCGGCAAGAAATACCTCGAATTCCACCAGAAGCTACTCGGCGGGCGCGGGCCGGCCGACAAGGCGCGGGCGCTCGCGGTCGCCAAGGAAGTCGGGATGGATATGGCGAAGCTCGAAAAGGACATGGCGAGCGACGAGGTGAAGACTACGCTCGAGGAGAATTTCAAGCTCGCCGAAGCGCTCGGCCTCAACGGCACGCCGAGCTACATCGCCGGCAACGACGTGGTGGTGGGCGCCGTCGGCCTTCCCGCGCTGAAGGAGAAGCTCAACCTCGCGCGCTGCGGCAAGGCCGCCTGCTGAGCCAATTTCGGGTCACGCGGGCTTTCGGAATCGAAACGGCCGGGGCAAGAACCCCGGCCGTTTCTTCATCTATTCGGGTCGACGTGGCCAAGCTTATCTCGGCCCCTTTGATTCATGCGATGATTATTCGTAAATCGGCGTCGCCGCGCGAATGACGTCAACGTCCGGATGCGCCTTGCAATAATCGGCCAGCGCCTGACCCTTCTTCACCAGTTCGTCGAAATCAACGACCGGCTCCGCCTTTTCATCAGCATGATAACCGTAGAGCCATGACCAGATGATCATGATGCCGTCCTTGCCACTTTCCAGAAATTCCTTGCAGCTTGTCTTGCCGAGGTCGACCTTCTGAGCCTGGGCGGCCGGGGCGAAGGCGAGCAGCGCCGCGGCGATGAGGCTGGTTCGGACAACGCGCATGGGGTTTCGATCCTGTCTTGTCACTGTTGGAGGCGGGGGAAGTTATAATTATGGTTGTGTCCACGACGTTAGCTGCGCCGCCGCGAAGCGTAAAGGGTTGCCCGCGTAAACATGTGTCAAGATAAACAACGGCGCCCGCTCCGTTTAGCGGGTTCCGGTGCTTTTCCTTTGCGCACGTCCGCCCTATAAAGCAACGAATTCTCTTTCACGCCGGCTGGTTCCATGGCGAAGACCGTGTACGTCCTCAACGGCCCGAACCTCAATCTGCTCGGCACCCGCGAGCCGGAAACCTACGGCCACGCCACGCTCAAGGACGTCGAAGCGCTTTGCCGCGACACCGCTCGGGCGCATGGTCTCGAGATCGACTTCCGGCAATCGAACCACGAGGGCAGCCTGATCGATTGGATCCATGAAGCAGGCGCCCAGGCTGCCGTTGGGATCGTGCTCAACGCCGGCGGCTATACCCACGGTTCGATCGCGCTGCGCGACGCCATTGCCGCGGTGAAGACGCCGGTGATCGAGGTCCATATCAGCAACATCTTCGCGCGCGACGATTTCCGCCACCAGTCGCAGATCGCGCCAGTGGCGAAGGGGACGCTGTGCGGGTTCGGAGTCCAGGGTTACGCCCTGGCTCTCATGGGCCTCGCCGCGATGCTCGGACAGCGCAAGGATTGATGCCGTGGCGCGCGAGCCGAAACAGGCGAAAGATCCGGGCGAGATGCCGAAACCTGCGATCGACCACGACCTGATCCGCGACTTGGCGCGGCTGCTCGATGAGACCGGGCTCACCGAGATCGAATACGAGCGCGATGGCGCGCGTGTGCGCATCGCCCGGCAGCCGCAGGCGCCGGCAGCGCCGCAGCGCCCCGCGGTGACGCTGGAGTTGCCGCGTGCCAGCGCCGTGGCCGACGACAGTCCGCTCGATCCGTCGAAACATCCGGGTCTGGTGATCTCGCCCATGGTCGGCACCGCCTATCGCAGCGCCGAGCCGGGCGCGCGCCCGTTCGTCGAAGTCGGCAGCCGGGTGCGCGCGGGCGAGACGCTGCTGATTATCGAGGCGATGAAGACCATGAACCAGATTCCCGCGCCCCGCGGCGGCACCGTGATCCAGATTCTCATCGAGGACGGCCAGCCGGTCGAGTTCGCCGAGCCGCTGATGATCATCGAGTGAGTGGGTAGTGAGTAGTGAGTAGTGAGTAGCGAACAGTGAAGAGGAGCGGCGAGATGCCAAGTGGTGACCGAATCGCTTCTATTCGTTATTCGCTATTCGCCCCTAGACGAAATGTTCGATAAAATCCTCATAGCCAATCGCGGCGAGATCGCATTGCGCGTACTGCGTGCGTGCAAGGAGCTCGGCATCGAGACCGTGGCGGTGCATTCGACCGCCGACGCCGACGCCATGCACGTGCGGCTCGCGGATGAGAGCGTGTGCATCGGCCCGCCGACTGCGCGCGACAGCTATCTCAACGTCCCGGCGCTCCTGGCCGCCTGCGAGATCACCGGCGCCGACGCTGTCCATCCCGGCTATGGCTTCCTCGCCGAGAACGCGCGCTTCGCCGAGATCCTCGAAGAGCACGGTATTCACTTTATCGGGCCGAAGGCGGACCACATCCGCCTGATGGGCGACAAGATCGAAGCCAAGCGCACCGCACAGCGGCTCGGCATCCCCGTCGTGCTCGGCTCGCAGGGCGGTGTCGGTTCCGATGATGAAGCATCCGCGATCGCCCAGACGATCGGATTTCCGGTGCTGGTCAAGGCGGCGGCCGGCGGCGGCGGGCGCGGCATGAAGGTCGCGCTCACCGCGGAGGACCTGTCCTCCGCGCTCTCGACCGCACGCGCGGAAGCAAAGGCCGCATTCGGCGACGACGCGGTCTATCTCGAGAAATACCTGCAACGCCCCCGCCACATCGAGATCCAGGTGCTCGGCGACGGCGCCGGGCGCGCCATCCATCTCGGCGAGCGCGACTGCTCGCTGCAGCGCCGGCACCAGAAGGTGTGGGAGGAAGGCCCCTCGCCTGCGCTCAACGCCGGCGAGCGGGCAACGATCGGCGAGACCGTCGCCAAGGCGATGCGCGAGCTCAACTATCTCGGCGTCGGGACGGTCGAGTTCCTTTATGAGGACGGAAAGTTTTATTTCATCGAGATGAACACCCGCATCCAGGTCGAGCATCCTGTGACCGAGGAGATCACCGACATCGACCTTGTCCTCGAACAGATCAGGGTCGCCGCCGGCAACGCACTCGAACTGACCCAGAGCGACGTGAAGTTTCACGGCCACGCGATCGAGTGCCGTATCAATGCGGAGAACCCGGTCACGTTCCGGCCATCACCCGGCAAGCTCGTACACTATCATCCGCCCGGCGGGCTGGGCGTGCGGGTCGATTCCGCCGCCTATCACGGCTACACCATCCCGCCCTATTACAACTCGCTGGTCGGCAAGCTGATCGTGCACGGCAAGACCCGCGGCGAATGCCTGATGCGGCTCAAGCGCGCGCTCGATGAGTTCGTCGTCGGCGGGATCGAGACCACGATCCCGCTGTTCCAGCGCCTGGTGCGCGAGAAGGACATCATCGACGGCGCCTATCACATCCACTGGCTCGAGGAGTTTCTCGCCAGGGAGGTGTGATGAGCGATGGACGGAGTATGACCGGTCGCCGCGAAAGCGGGACCCATTCGCCGTGTCATAGAATTTTATGCACGGGCGGCGAACAAATCATTGTCGGGGGACATGATTTCTCGCTTTCGGCTTTCGGGGCGGCGAAGAATGCTTACGCTGGCGCGACCGCGATTTGTGGATGGCTGATCTTGCTCGCTCCCATGAGATAATCGAGCAGAGATCCCATCCGATACGGGTTGTAGGGCTTCGGCACGAACATCGAGCCATCGACCGGGTTCATGTGCTCGATCGTATAGCGGCGGCCGGAAGTGTAGATCACCGGCAGGTCGGGCCGCAGTTCGCGCGCCTTACGCGCCAGCGTCTCGCCATCCATTCCGCCCGGCAGGTTCACGTCGGTAAACAAGATATCAATGGGCGTCCCTGACGTCAGGCGATCGAGCGCTTCCCCCGCGGTCGCCACGGCAGAAACATCGAAGCCCTGTTCCTCCAGCGCTTCGGCTGCCAAATCGCAGATCAGCGGCTCGTCCTCGACCAGAAGAACGCTCCCCCGCGTGTGGTTCGAAGTTGTCATGTTGCCTCTCCATTACCTCTGTTGTCCCACGTCCGAGCCTGGAGATGATCGGCCCGCCCTCACGGAGGAGACGCGCGAACCCCAAAAATGGTTTGCAATCCGGCGAAAATTGAATCGATTGTGATTAGCGTGGCGTTAATGAGAAGAAATCAAGGCGCACGCGGCAGGTCGATGTCGTCGTCGATCGCAGTCTTCTCGAAATCATTGACGAGGATGTCGAGCCGCACGTTCCATCGCCCCGCGAACGGAATGCGCAGGTCCTCGACTCGCCAGTTCGCATCGCCTTCCGACTTCGCCTCGCGGCGCAGGGGCTCGATCCCAGCCTTGGGATTGGCGAGGATCAGCGTGACCTCCTTCACCGCGAGCGGCCGAACTTCCGGATCGAGCATGAGGATGTCGAGCGTCGCTCCGCGGCCGCGGCTTTGCGTCAGCTCGAAGTTCGCCATCGCGGGCGCGCCGTGGATGTGAAACGCGATCGGCTCCAGTGCGGCCGCCAGCGCACGCGGCGGCGGCGTGAAGCGCCAGAGCGCGACGAGGCCGAGGATCACGATGGCGATCACGGTTTCCGCCGCGATCGAAATAACGAGCGGGCGAGCGGCCGCTTTGGCTTCGAAGCGCGGCACCAGCACGTAGCGATTGGCCGCGGCCAGAACTAACAGCACCGCCACCAGCACCAGCTTCCGGAACAGCACTTCGCCGTAGCTCGTGGTCCAGAGCGCGTCGATCCGGTCGAGCTGCAGATAGGCGAGGAACAGTCCGGTCGTTGCCAGCAGGGCGAGAGGGACCGGAATGACGCGCGAGAATTGGCGCAGTGCGCCCGCCCCGCCCGCCCCATTGCGGAGACTCGCCGCCAGCGGAATGAGCGACCCGATCCAGAGCGCCACGCAGGCGACATGCAGGAACACCGGCGGGCGGCTGACCACCCACGGCCCGGCAGTGCCGGCGTGCCCGCTCACTGCGAGCGCCGTTCCCGCGCCGGCGAGCGCAGCGAGCGACAACGCGCGGCGCAGTCCCGTGCCCGCTGTCCGCATCGCGCCGAGACCGAGCAGCAGACTGACGGCAGCGATGATCGCCGTCGCACCGTAGGAGGTGCCGAGACCGGTGCGCCAGACCTCGGCTTGCACGACGCGCGGCAGCGGCAAGGCCAAGGCGTCTAACCCTTGCAGTGCAACCGAAACCACCGCCGCCAGAAGTCCGAGCGCGAGCGCCGCAACGATCAGTGCCCGCGCACCGCGCGGCAAGGCAACGCCCGGCGCGATCCAGGCGGCGAACACCACGCCGCCGATGCCGAGAAATAAACCGAGATAGATCGCAACCTTCGCCGTCCAGATCGCGGTGCGCACCGCCGGATCGGTGTCGAGTGTTTCGATGCCCGGCCCGGCGCTCGCCGCGCCGACCGAGAACAAGAGCGAGCCACCGATTGGATGCCCGTCGGCCGAGATCACCCGCCAGCTCAACACATGGGTGCCCCGCTGCAGCGGCGGCGGCGTGAGCGTCACGGTCTCGTTCTCGGCGGCAATCGAAGGCGTGATCGCCGCGCCGCTCGGGCCGATGATCCGCATGACCAACGGCGAGACCGGCTCGTTGAAATGCAGCTTCAGCGCGTTCGGCGACGCCGGCAGGACCGAGCCGGCCGCTGGCTCGGTGCGCACCAGCGAAGCGTGCGCCCACGCTGCGCCGGCCTGCACCAGCGCCAGGAGGAGAACAGCGACAAAGAGGACGCCCCCGCCGCGCCGGGCCCGCACCGGCTATCGCTTCGGCAGGAGCTTGACGCCGGGCGCGGGAGTGTCCGAGTGCGATCCCGCGGCCGGGATGTCGATCCAGCGGCTCACGCCTTTCTCGCATTCCTGTACCACTGGGAAGTACAGCATCTTGCCGGCTTCGAGCGTATCGCCGATCACCACGGTGAAGACGAACTCATCATAGAAGGCGTCTGGCAGCTTGCCGCCGCTCCAGTCGACCTCGGTCACGCCCTCGGTCATCTTGGCGCCGCGCAGTTCGTAGGGCTTTGGATATTTGCCCTTGACGACGTCGAGCTTCCAGCCGGCCTTGGGCATCGGCTTCACGTCGATGACCTGTTCCGGAATCCGGACGCGCAGCGCTGTTGTCGCCGCACCGTCGCATCCATGGGGGACGCGCAGCACCGCCTTGTAGCCGCCGCCGATGGCCGCTTCCTTTTGTTCCAGCGTGACATGTGCCGACGCAATGCCGATGCCGGCGAGCACGCCGAGGATGCCGAGAGCCAATACGCGAATCATGAACAGTCTCCGAAACCGCCAGTCCGATGGAGCGATCGCCGGTCGGTGTCAGGCAATCGTGACTCCAACCGACTCTGGCACCTCTCGCATGCGATCCTACCATAGTATACTGGGGTCGACATGAGGGGCGAACGCTCCGCGCGCGTCCGCACGGGATCCATGGCCAGCCGCGAATCCGCATTCATCGAGATCACGCCGGAGGTGCTGCTCAAGGCCTATGCATGCGGCATCTTTCCGATGGCCGAGAGCGCGGAAGATCCGGCGCTCTATTGGATCGAGCCGGAGAAGCGAGGGATCATCCCGCTCGACAAGTTCCATGTGTCGGGGCGGCTCGCCCGCACCGTGCGTTCGGACCGCTTCACCGTCGCGATCAACCGCGATTTCGACGCGGTCCTGGACGGCTGCGCCGAGCCGCAGCCGGGCCGCCAGCGCACCTGGATCAATGCACGTATCCGCGAGCTGTACCGCAAGCTCTACGATCGCCGCCACTGTCACAGCATCGAGGCCTACGAGGGCGGTGAACTGGTCGGCGGACTCTACGGCGTCACGCTCGGGCGCGCGTTCTTCGGCGAGAGCATGTTCCATCGCGCCCGCGATGCGTCGAAGGTCGCGCTGGTGCACCTGGTGGCGCGGCTCAAAGCCGGCGGGTTCACGCTGCTCGACACGCAGTTCGTGACCGACCACCTGCAGACTTTCGGGGCGATCGAGGTCCCGCGCCGGCAATACCATAAGCTCTTGGAAACCGCGCTGGTCGGTGAAGGCAATTTCAGCGCGCTCGGACTCAAGGAACCGGTCTCCGGCACCGAGGTCTTGGAAAAGCTTTAAGGCAAGAAGTCGGCTTAAGCTATTGAACAGATGAGTTCAGGTGTCGTTGCAGATATTGACGCACGGCTCGTCATTGCCGGGCATCCCGGTCCGGCCTCCGGCCAGCCAGAGCAAAGACTCCACCCGGCAATCCATCGCATTCGAAAAAAGGGCCTTTTTGCTAAGGAGCCCGGGCATGACGGATCCAAGTCAAAGCCAGGTATCAGATCCCATGCCTTTCGGCCCAATAATTCACTTCAACGGAAGAACGGAAACTTTGTTGTTGCTGCTGCTGCGGCTGTTGTTGCGGCGGGGCGGCTTGTGGCCGCGGCGTCTGCTTCGGCTGTGGCCTTGCCGGGGCGCGCTGCACGGCGGCGGGCGGTGGCGGCGGCGTGTCGGGCGGTTTGTCCGCCGTCACGGTCTGGACCGGGCCTTTGCAATCGGTGAGCCACAGATCGTAGATCGGGTGCTCGACCCCGTGCAGGCCGGGGCTGGCGGCAAACATCCAGCCGGTGAAGATACGGCGCACCTCGCCTTGCAGCGTGACCTCGTCGACCTCGACGAACGCATCGGTCTTGGGAAGCTCCGTCGGCGGCCGCGTGTAGCAGGCGCGCGGGGTAAGCTGGAGCGCGCCGAACTGCACGGTCTCGCCGATCGCCACGTCGAAATTGATGGTCCGCCCGGTAATCTTGTCGAGGCCGGTGAACAGCGCCGAGGTATTCGCGACCTTGGGGGTGACCGGCTCCGCGTAGGCTTCATCCGGCAGCGGCTCACTGGGCTGCGGCGCGCCGCGCGGTTGCCGCTGACCGGGTGGCAGCCCCGGCAGCGGTTGCGGCGCCGGGGCGGCGCTCGGATCGACCGCCGCGGTGCCCGGCGGCGGCGCCAGCGGGCGCGACTGAATGCCGCCCGAGGGGGGCCCCGGAGTTGGCGCGCCGTAATTTGGCGGGGTGCCGGGGGCTTCATAACTCGGTGAGGGAGCGCTGGGGGCCGGCGCCGTTGGGAACTGCTGGCGGCCGCCGGGAACGCTGCCGGGTGGGCGCGGCGGCGGATTGCCAAACAGTGACCCGAATTGCGCGCTTGCGGTTGCCGCACCGAGAACAAGGATGCCGGCAGCCAGCGCGGCTTTGGGGAAGGATCGGTTCATCAGCGAGGCTTGCCCCTCTGGGCCCATCCTGCGAGCCCGTCAAACGCCGACCAACACGAGGAATACGGCAGTTTCGCGAACCCCGGGGCGCCGGCCACAGGTTCGCCGGGTTCGCCTACCGCCTTCTCACGCCCGGATTCCAGGCCTTGTAGTCGCCGGTCGCCTTGGGGCGGCGGCCCTGCGCAAGCGTCGAGCCGGTCGGACGATGCGCAGCGGGCGTGCCGGTTAGGTTGGGGCGATGCGGCTTCCACCAGGGACGCGGCGTAACGGGGTCCTGGGTGGGCGGCAGGTCGACCGTGTGGTGCAGCCAGCCATGCCAGGACGGCGGCACCCGCGAGGCTTCGGCGACACCGTTATAGACCACCCAGCGCCGCTCGAAGCCGAGCGACGGATCGATCTCGCCGCCCTTGGTCCGGTAATAGCGGTGGCCGAACTCATCCTCGCCCACGAACTCGCCGTAGAGCGAGGTCCAGACCTGCGTGCCGAAAGTCTGGCCGTTCCACCAGGTGAAGAAGCGTGTGAGGAAGGTCTTCATCGTGCCTTGCCGCGGTTCGCGAGGGTACATGCCAGCGCGGGGCTGGGAAGTCCAGAGCGGCCGGGTGCAACTGAGCCGCGTTGCCGCCGGCAGGGGAGCGTGCCAATAATTCACTGATTTCCACCGTGCTCGGGAGGAACGCCGATGATGTCGTCGCCAGTCCGTTCGGCCTTGGCCGCGCTTGCGATCGCGGCGCTGCATCCATTCGCCTCCGCCAGCGCGCAAAGCTACCCGAACAAGCCGATCACCATCGTCGTGCCGCTCTCCGCCGGCACCGGCATGGATGTGATCGCACGCCTCTACGGCGATCAACTCGCGCAATCGCTCGGCAAGCCGGTCATCATCGAGAACCGTCCGGGCGCGGCGCTGACTCTTGCACCCGCCGAGGTCGCGCGCGCGCCGGCCGATGGCTACACCCTCATGGTGGCGGTGACCGGAACGTTTGCGGCGCTGCCGCTGCTTTATAAGAACGTCAATTACCGGCCCGACAATTTCACCGCGATCGCGCTGTACCTGAAATCGCCGTTCGTGCTGGTGGTCAATCCGGCACTGCCGGTGCATTCGGTCGCCGACTTCATCAAGCTCGCCAAGGAGTCGCCGACGCCGATCACCTACAGCACGCCGGGCGCTGGCACGATGCAGCACCTGTCGGTCGAATCCATCAAGCAGCGGTTCGGCTTCGACCTGATGCATGTGCCCTATCGCAGCACGCCGCAATCGGTCACCGACATCGTCGCGGGCCATGTCGCCTCGAGCCTGGTCGAAGTCGGCGCTTCGGTGCCGCTGATCCGCGAAGGAAAGCTGCGCGCGCTCGCCGTCACTTCGGCGAAACGGCTGGCCGCCCTGCCTGATGTTCCACCGCTCGCGGAGGCCGCGAATGCGCCCGGCTTCGAGGCGGTGTCATGGCATGGCCTGGTAGCGCCGGCCGGCACGCCGAAGGACATCATCGCGCGGCTGCATACGGAAATGAAGCGGATCATGGCGACGCCGGAGATGATCAAGCACGTCTCCGACGTCGGTCTTATCCCGTTCGATACGCCGCCGACCGATGAGATCCCCTCCTACATCAAGGCCGAGCAGGTGCGCTGGGGTGAGGTCGTGCGCAAGCTCGGGCTTGAGGGCTCGCAGTAAGCCGCACCCATGCCGGAGCGCTTCGCGATCTGGTCCACTATCAGCAAGGCGCTATACTGGGCGCCGGACTGGCTCAACGGCGTTGCGCTGCTCGTCATCGCCGCCGTGTTCGCACTGATCGTCAATCAACTGATCTTCGCGCTGCTGCGCCGTCTCGACAACGGTCGGCATCCGTTCCTGCGCTCGCTGCTACACCGGATCAAGGGACTGAGCGCGTTTGCGCTCGCCGCCTTTGCGCTCGGCTCGGCCTCGCAATGGGCGCCGTTCAATCCTGCGGTCAGCGCGGCACTGACGCACCTCCTGGTGTTGGCGTTCATCGTCATCGCCGGCTGGATCGCTCATGTCGCGATCGAGACCGCGAGCGAACTTTACCTGGGGCGCTTCCGGGTCGAGACTGCCGACAGTCTGCTCGCCCGCAAGCACACCACGCAGGTGCAGATCCTCACCCGCGCCGCGCACACCTTGATCGTCGTAATCACCTTGAGCGCGGCGCTGATGACGTTCGAAGCCGTGCGGCAATACGGCGTGAGCCTGTTCGCCTCGGCGGGCGTTGCGGGATTGATCGTGGGGCTGGCGGCGCGGCCGATGCTCAGCAACCTGATCGCCGGCATCCAGATCGCCACCACGCAGCCGATTCGTCTCGAAGACCAGGTGGTTGTGGAGAACGAGTCCGGCCGCATCGAGGAGATCACGTCGACCTATGTGGTGATCCGGCTGTGGGACCTGCGGCGGCTGATCGTGCCGCTCAGCTATTTCATCGAGAAGCCGTTCCAGAACTGGACGCGGGAGACAACCAATCTCCTCGGCAGCGCGATGATCTACGTCGACCACACCGCGCCGATCGCACGCATCCGCGAAAAGTTCCTCGAACTCGTCAGGGCCTCGAAACTGTGGGACGGGCAGACCGCCTCGCTGGCAGTCACTGATGCGCGGGAAAGCTCGATGGAGTTGCGTGCGCTGGTGAGCGCGCGCACCTCCAGCGAGGTTTTCGACCTGCGCTGCGAGGTGCGCGAGAAGTTGCTCGAATTTCTCCAGCGGGAACTGCCGAACGCCCTGCCCCGCCAGCGCTCGCAGACCACTGCCGCGGCCACGACGGCCACCCCCGCAGGCGATCGCGAGCCGCGAGCGACGGCGGGATGAATGCGGCGTGCTGCGACCAGGCTGCGCTGCGACAATCAGTCGTTGCCGGTGGTTGTACTCACTCGGCATGGTAAGGTGAGAATGGGCGGCGGCACTTGCCGTCACCGCGCGTGAGAAACGGCAAAGGCCCGGAGGATGAAGATGGCTGACGCTCTTCGAAGGTATTCACGTCGTGCAGCACTTGGCGCCATGGCGACTTCGCTGCTCGCGCTGGTGATAGCGAGCCCCGCCGGCGCGCAGGCTTATCCGTCGAAGCCGATCACGGCAATCATCCCATTCGCTCCCGGCAACGCCAACGACGTGGTCGGACGCATCGTCCTCGATCAGATCCAGCGGCAACTTGGCCAGCCGATCGTGATCGAGAACCGCCCGGGCGCGGGCGGGACGACCGGCGTCGGCTTCGTGGCCCGCTCCAATCCCGATGGCTATACGCTGCTGTGGCACTCTTCAACGTTCAGCGCCGGCTACTCACTCTACAAGAGCCTGCCCTACGACACGTTCAAGGATTTCGTCGCGGTCGCCCCGGCCGGGCTGCAGCCGATGGTCCTGGTCGCCGCCCCTTCGAAGGGATGGAAGACGGTGGCCGATCTGGTCAACGCCGCGAAGGCCAATCCGGGCAAGCTCAACTACGCCTCCGCCGGGATCGGCGCGGCCTCCCATCTCGCGGCCGAGCGTTTCCGCGTCAGCGCCGGCTTCACCGCTCAGCACATTCCGTTCCGCGGTCCCGTGGAGGCGCTGACCGAAGTCATGACCGGGCGGATCGACTTCTATTTCCTGCCGGTCGCCGCGGCGCTGCCGCTGATCAAGGATGGCAAGGTGGTCGCGCTGGCGGTGAGCACCACCGAACGGGCCGCATCGATGCCTGACGTACCGACCACGGCGGAGGCGGGACTGAAAGACGCCACCTACTTCTTCTGGACCGGCATGTTCCTGCCCGCCAAGACCCCGCCCGACATCGTCAAGAGATTGCACGACGAGACCGAAAAGGCCGTGCACCTCCCTTCAGTGGTGGAACGGCTTACCAAGGTGGGCGTCGAGCCGATGAAGATGACGACCGCGGAATTCGAGAAGTATTTCCGCGACGACGTGCGCTCGACCGCCGAACTCGCGCAGAAGGCCGGCATTCAGAAGCTGGAATAGGGAGCGGTGGGCAGGGCCGGCGAATCAGAATCGCCCGCCGCCGAGGCGGTCGGGCGAATTTCCCGTATGAAATCGATAAATTCACTCCGATTCGCCGTGAAAGTCCGCGTGACGCCTCGATAACTTCAAAGTTTTGGATGCGGCGGGTGGTGTAGTGACAGCTTCCGTGACGGTACCCTGGGGTGTTGCACTCGGGCCACGTGGGCGGAATTTACCCACTCCCTGGTCCGTTCGTGGGCTAGCTAGCTGACTTAGCAGCCCACGCCGACCACCCCGGATGCCACGCTGTGAGTTCGAGGCTTCCGAATTCCGCCGGGATATCCGATACTTGGCGCGCCCCGCAATTCTTTCCCCGCATTCCACAGCTTCCCACCATATTTAGGGGTTCGTTGACTCATTCACGCTAGCTCTTGACGGCGACGGCGAGGTCGTCCTAGCCTCTGACCGTTCGGCGCGAGTGGTTAGTGATCTCGCCGGGCGCTCTCCTGAACGGGGTCCCGCGTAACCACTCTGGCTGCCGCAACGGCACCAGGGACAGGCGTTTTCGTGCCTGTGGATGAGCGAACCGGACGTGCCGCAACGATCCGGGCCGAAGGCCGGCCCGGACAGCACAACAGGCGTTGAACAGACTAGCCGGTACGTCGCGCGGAGGGGGCAGTTCCGCGGGCATCACAATTGTCGGCGGCCTATATAAGCGAGGACGACTCGCATGGCCGCTGGAACAGCAAGGGGCAATGCAAATGCGAATTGAACGGCGCTACACGAAAGAGGGACAGTCGGCCTACGCGGGCATCGATTTCCGCCTGACTACGAGCGAGATCCGCAACCCGGACGGCTCGGTGGTCTTCCATGCCGACAACATCGAAGTCCCGGCGCGATATTCGCAGGTCGCCGCCGACGTCATTGCCCAGAAATACTTCCGCAAGGCCGGCGTGCCGGCGCGCCTCAAGAAGGTGGAGGAGCCGACCGTCCCGTCGTGGCTGTGGCGCTCGATACCCGATCAGGAAGCGCTCAAGGAACTGCCGGAGAAGGAGCGCTCGGTCGGCGAGCAGTCTGCCAAGCAGGTGTTCGAGCGACTCGCCGGCACCTGGACCTATTGGGGCTGGAAGGGTGGCTATTTCGACGGCGAGGCCGATGCGCGCGCGTTCTTCGACGAGCACGTCTACATGCTCGCGAATCAGATGGCGGCGCCGAACTCACCGCAGTGGTTCAACACCGGGCTGCACTGGGCGTACGGCATCGACGGACCGAGCCAGGGCCATTTCTACGTCGATCCGTTCACCGGCAAGCTGGTGAAATCGAAATCGGCCTACGAGCATCCGCAGCCGCACGCCTGCTTCATCCAGTCGATCGCCGATGACCTCGTCAACGAGGGCGGGATCATGGACCTGTGGGTGCGCGAGGCGCGCCTGTTCAAGTACGGCTCCGGCACCGGTTCGAATTTCTCCAAGCTGCGCGGCGAAGGCGAACGGCTCGCCGGCGGCGGGCGTTCGTCGGGCCTGATGAGCTTCCTCAAGATCGGCGACCGCGCAGCGGGCGCGATCAAGTCGGGCGGCACCACGCGGCGCGCGGCCAAGATGGTGATCGTCGACACCGACCATCCCGACATCGAGGCATTCATCAACTGGAAGGTGATCGAGGAACAGAAGGTCGCGGCGCTGGTGACCGGCTCGCGCATCAATCAGAAACACCTGCGCGCGATCCTGAAAGCCTGCGTCAACTGCGAGGGCTCGGGCGACGACTGCTTCGATCCGGAGAAGAACCCGGTGCTGCGCCGCGAGATCAAGGCCGCGCGCAAAATGCACGTGGCGGACAATTACATCAAACGCGTGATCCAGTTCGCGAGGCAGGGCTACACCGACATCGAATTCCCGATCTACGACACCGACTGGGATTCGGAAGCCTATCTCACGGTCTCGGGCCAGAACTCCAACAACACGGTGCGCGTCACCGACGAGTTCCTCAAGGCGGTCGAGTCCGACAAGCAGTGGGACCTCACCTATCGCACCAGCGGCAAGATCGCGAAGACCGTGAATGCGCGCGAGCTGTGGGAGAAGATCGGCCATGCCGCCTGGGCGAGCGCCGATCCGGGCCTGCAATTCCACTCGACCATCAATGACTGGCACACCTGTCCGGCGTCGGGGCCGATCATCGCGAGCAATCCGTGCTCGGAGTACATGTTCCTCGATGATACGGCCTGCAATCTCGCGTCGATGAATCTGCTGGCGTTCCGGGACGAGAAGACCGGACAGATTGATGTCGAGGGTTATGAGCACGCGATCCGGCTGTGGACCATCGTGCTCGAAATCTCCGTGATGATGGCGCAGTTCCCCTCGCGCGAGATCGCGGAGCGCTCGTTCGAATTCCGCACCCTCGGGCTCGGCTACGCCAATGTCGGCGGGCTCCTGATGTCGTCCGGCATTGCCTACGATTCCGACGCCGGCCGCCAGCTCTGCGGCACGCTCACCGCGATCATGACCGGCGTCGCCTACGCGACCTCGTCCGAGATGGCGGCCGAGCTCGGCGCCTTTCCCGGCCACAAGAAGAACCGCGAGCCGATGCTGCGGGTGATCCGCAACCATCGCCGCGCCGCGCACGGTGAGCGTTCCGGCTACGAGAAGGTCGCGACCCCGCCGGTGCCGCTCGATCACAAGACCTGTCCCGACCCGAAGCTGGTCGAGCACGCCCGGCGCGCCTGGGACCGCGCGCTCGGGCTCGGCACCGAGCACGGCTTCCGCAACGCGCAGGTGAGCGTGGTGGCGCCGACCGGCACCATCGGCCTGGTGATGGACTGCGACACCACCGGCATCGAGCCCGACTTCGCGCTGGTGAAGTTCAAGAAGCTCGCCGGCGGCGGCTACTTCAAGATCATCAACCGCGCGGTGCCGGAAGCGCTGCGCATGCTCGGCTACTCGCCGAGCGACATCGCCGAGATCGAGGCTTACGCCGTCGGCCACGGCAATCTCGGGCAGGCGCCGGCGGTCAACCACACCACGCTCAAGGCCAAGGGCTTCGACGCCGAGACGATCGCCAAGATCGAGAAAGCGCTGCCGACCGCGTTCGACATCAAGTTCGTGTTCAACAAATGGACGCTCGGCGAGGAGTTTCTGCTCAAGCATCTCGGCGTCGAGCCGGAAGAGCTTGCCTCCCCCACCTTCGATCTGCTCACGTGGCTCGGCTTCACCAAGCGCGAGATCGAGGCCGCCAACATCCACGTTTGCGGCGCGATGACGGTCGAGGGCGCGCCGCATCTCAAGGCCGAACATTACGCCGTGTTCGACTGCGCCAATCCGTGCGGCCGCATCGGCAAGCGCTATCTTTCGGTCGAGAGCCACATCCGCATGCTGGCGGCGGCACAGCCGTTCATCTCGGGCGCTATCTCCAAAACCATCAACATGCCGAACGACGCCACGGTCGCGGACTGCAAGGCGGCCTACGTGCTGTCCTGGAAGCTCGGCCTGAAGGCCAACGCGCTCTATCGTGACGGCTCGAAGCTGTCGCAGCCGCTGCAATCGCAACTGATTGCCGACGAGGACGACGAGGACGATCTGGTCGAGGCCTTCATGGAGAAGCCCGCGACCGCCCGCGCCGCTGCGTTCGCCGAGAAGGTGGTGGAAAAGGTGGTCGAGCGCATCGTGGTGATGCGCGAGCGCGAGCGCATGCCCGATCGCCGCAAGGGCTACACCCAGAAGGCGGTGGTGGGCGGCCACAAGGTCTATCTGCGCACCGGCGAATACGACGACGGCCGGCTCGGCGAGATCTTCATCGACATGCACAAGGAGGGTGCGGCGCTGCGCTCGCTCCTCAACAACTTCGCGATCGCGGTCTCACTCGGCCTGCAATACGGCGTGCCGCTCGACGAATATGTCGACGCCTTTACCTTCACGCGGTTCGAGCCGTCCGGCCCGGTGCAGGGCAACGACACCATCAAATACGCGACCTCGATCCTCGACTACGTCTTCCGCGAACTGGCGGTGAGCTATGCCGAGCGCTTCGACCTCGCCCACATCGACCCGACGCAGACCGGCTTCGACGCGCTCGGCCGCGGTGTCGAGGAAGGCCGCGCGCCGGCCGCTTCGCGCTACGTCTCCAAGGGGCTGACGCGCTCGCGCACCGACAAGCTCGTGGTGATGCCGGGCGGCGGCGAGTCGCGCGGCGGCGCCTCTTCTCCCGCCCCGCTCGCGGGGGAAGGCCGGGGTGCGGCCGCCGGCGAAGCCGGCCGGGGTGGCGGCAGCGGGACGAAAGTAACCGCGCTCGCCAGCCACGGCCCGCGCGGCGAAGTCTCCAGCGCGACCGCACTGAAGTCCGAGCCCGAGCACAAGCTCTCCCCCGCCGAGCAGCTCGACCGCCTGCCCTGGGCCAAGCCCGAGCCCCGCCCCGACGCCCGCGCGCTGGCAGCCGGCAAACGCGCCGAAGCGAAAGCGCGCGGGTACGAGGGTGAAGCCTGCGGCGAGTGCGGGAATTTCACTTTGGTGAGAAACGGCACGTGCATGAAGTGCGACACGTGCGGGAGTACGACGGGGTGTTCGTAAGAGAGGCCAACGGTAATACGCCAATGGTAACAGAAGCGCGTAGGGTGGGCAAAGCGAAGCGTGCCCACGTTACTCCCAACTCAACAAGGTTTGCGTGGGCACGGCGCGTAACGCGCCTTGCCCACCCTACAACTACAAACCAAACGAGCGCGCAGGATGGGTTGAACTCTTGCGAAACCCATCTCCTTGCCACCGCACTGACGGTTCGCTTGCGCTCAACCCATCCTGCTTGATGACTTAAGGAGCTCGCTGAGGCGTCATTTTTGCTGGAAGTACTGCAGGTTGGGCGGCGTTTGGCCTTTCTTGGCCGGCATCAGCATGCCGTCGGCGCTGAGGTAATAAGTCTCCTTGCCGATCTGCACCCACCCCTGCCCCTCTTCGCATTCGGCCTCGTTCCAGACCGGCCGCGCATTGGGATTGCGGCGGTAATTCTTCATCACGGTCCACGGCCGCGTCAAGGCGTGGTCGAACACAGTGATCTCGTTGTGCAGCACATTGCGGTCGGCACTATCGAGATAGAGCCGTTCCTTGATGATGCTCTGGTTGTCCCGATGCAGCGGAATGCCGCTGTCATCGTAAACGCGGGGGCCCTTGAAGCCGCGGGTCTCGATCTCGAGCGTGTCGTAACGACCGTCACCGTCCGTATCGATCCATTGGCCGATGGACAGCCCGCCCTGGAAGGCGGGCTCGAAACTCTCTGGCCAACCGCGTCCGTCGGTATAGACGCGCCGGACATAGGCATGGACGTCGTTGGGCAGGATGTAGGTCAGCTCCGGCTCGATGACGATCTCCATCGGCCCCAGGACGTTCATCATCATCGGCATGCCGTGCGAGCGGCAGGAGGCGCCGTTGAGGCCGGAGCCGCCGGCGGCCTGCTCGGCGATATTGGCCTCGTAGATCGCCTGATATTCGGGTGTCAGCGGCGCTTCCTCGCCTAGCCCCCAGGGCTTGCTGGGGTCGAACGGCGGCTGCGGCTGATTGGCGACACCGGTCGGCGCCCGGTTCCACTGGCCCTTCCAGTCTGGATAACTGTGCGCTTCATCGAGCGCGGGGGCGACGCCCGCCGTCAAAAGCGCCGTCGCCAGGATGGTTGCAGCAATCGCGGTTTGGCGGAGCATGGCATCCTCCTCGGTTCTCCGGAATCGGCATCAGCAAGCAGCCTGGACTGAGCGGAGCAAAATCCGGGACTCGTCCCGGGCGCAGGGCGGTCCCGGCTGTCGCTGCGCTCCAGCCGGCTAACGGATCCCTTTCACCACCATTGTACTGGGAGGAGCATACCATAGGCCTCGCGCCGCCCATCCTGCCGCCCTCGGCCACCCCGCCTCAGCGAACCTCCATGGCCTCACCCCGGTCCGTAGGATGGGTTGAGCGCTTGCGAAACCCATCTCTTGCTGCGGTTTCCGTCCCCCCTCGACATCCCCTCGCCGCCGCGCGAAGCTTGCGGCAATAGGCTTCAACCACGAGAGGGAGGTGAGACGATGACGATAACCCGCAGGCTTGCGCTGTTCGCGCCCGCCACCATCGCGCTCGGCGCGGCGGCGTTTCCGCCCACGCCGGCACGCGCGGCGATGAAGACCGAATCGGTCGACTTCAGCCACGGCGATACCAAGCTCAAGGGCTTCGTGGCCTACGACGACAGCGTGACCGGCAAGCGGCCGGCGATCTTCATGGTGCATGCGCGCGACGGCCTCACCGATTTCGCCAAGCAGCAGGCGGAGGGATGGTCGAAGCTCGGCTATCTCGTCTTCGCCACCGACATGTTCGGCGTCGTGCCGAAGAACCTTCAGGAGATCACGGCGCAGACCGACATGTTCCGCAAGGACCGCGGCCTGATGAGGGCGCGCGCGCAGGCCGGATTCGATACGATGCTGAAGAACCCGATGGTCGATCCGGCGCGCGTTGCGCTCATCGGCTATTGCTTCGGCGGCACGGTTGGGGTCGAGTTCGGCTCGACCGGCGCGCCGCTCGCCGCCAATGTCGCAATCCATGGCTCGTTCGGCGGCCACGCCGCCGGCTGGGCGAAGAACGCCAAGGGCATGTTTCTCATCCTGCATGGCGCCGAGGACCCGAACTATCCGGTCGAGTTCAGCCGTGTGATCGATGAGCTGAAAGGCGCGAAGGTCCCGTTCGAGGTCGAGCTTTACAGTGGCACCGCGCACGGTTTCTCGCGGCCGAAGAACAAGGCCGAAGAGCGCGCCATCACCCAGGCCAACGCGACCACCGGGCGCACGCTGAAGGAATTGTTCGGAGTGTAAGCGGTTGCGTGAGGATGGGCGCCTGCCGATACCATCCTCAACGCCTGCGCAGGATGGGTTTCCCGTGCGCTCAACCCATCCTGCGAGCGCTCCGCGACATAACAAGGCGCATTCGGATCAAGCCAGCCCAGCGGATGCGAAGCGATCTCCGGAATGGGTTGTCTAGATACAACACCCCCGGATTTCGCTTTGCTCAATCCGGCCTACACTACATTATCGTCCTCCGGCCGCGCGCATCACCTGCGGCAGGAGATAGGCGGCGACCGCGGCGTGGCCGCTGGCGCCGAAGTGCTGGCCGTCGGGGTCGCGGCTCGACGGTGGCGCGATCAGCCGGGAGCGTTCGAGCAGGATCACCTGGATGCCGCGGGCGCGCAGCCGGCCGGTGATCTCGCTCACATTACCAGCGGTCTGCGCGCCCTGGCCGCGGCGCGCATCGTTGTTGCCGGTCTCCAGGATTACGATGTTGGTGCCGTTGCGCACCGCCGAGTTCAGGCGGGCCAGCATCCCGGCGGTGGTGTCACCGGGCACGCCGGCGTTGCTCACCCGCGCTTCGATGCCGCGCGCCCGCAGCAGCGCCTGAAGCTGCGCGGGATAGGCCTGTGCCGGCCGCACGCCGCCGGCGTGACTGCCCCGGCCCATGCCGTAGGTATTGCTGGCGCCGAGCGCGACGATGTTGAGGGACGCTGCATCCACCGGACCAGCCGCCGCCAACGTGATGGCAAAAGCGGCGAAAGTGCTAGCGACGCATTGCATGATCCCGTCCCTCCCGGTGGTCGCGCGCCCAACGCCGCAAGTGTAACAAGCGAGCACAGGATGAGCAAAGGCGAACTCTCATCAGCCCACGCGCGCTTTCCTCGCCGCCATGCTCTATGATGCGGGCGTGAGTGACACGTAGATCATGCTGTTCAAGATCATCGCCTTCATCGCGGCCTCGATCCCGCTCGTCCTGTTCCTGCGGTCGATCTTCTTTCGGCGGCCGACACGGTTCAGCGGAGCGATGAGGGAGTTCAAGCAGCAGCTCGACTTCGCCGTTTCGATCTTTCTGGGGCTCATCGGGTGTGTCGTGGTCTTTGCCATCGCTCGACTGATCTGGACCTGGTGGGCCTCATTCTGACATCAGCCCGTAGGATGGGTAGAGCGCCTGCGAAACCCATACTCCTTGCCGCGGCAGCGAACGAAGGGTTTCGCTTCACTCTATCCATCCTACAAGCAAGAAAGCTCAGGGTGGGCAAAGCGAAGCCTACCCACCCGGTACTCCGGCCGCTGGCAAGACCCGCTTGGGCGCGGCGCGTTCCGCGGCCTTTTCCAACCCTACAGCAAGCACGATAACGAACATGTCATTATCATTGCCCAACCGACGTTAGCGCGATCGTTGTCAAAGGACGTTTCAACCGATAGATTCTCGCGATCATCTGTCTTTGAAAAGCAATGAGACGGCCATGCGGACATTGGCGCTTCTTGTGGGGCTGCTTGCGCTTTCATCGTCGGCCGATGCGCAGTCGCTGCAGGTGAAGGGAAAATTTGGTTACCTCAGCGAGTTTGAAATATCGGCGGCGGTGTCACCGGCGCGTTCGTTTTTTACTAAAGAATTTACCGGCCCGATGACCGTCAAGCATGTCGGGCTCTGTACCCATGATGGACCGGATGAGTTCGAAGGCCAGATCCGTCTTCAGAAACTGAGTGCAACTCGAATCAAGGCGACGTTGCAGTTCGAGGGCCATGAATGCAGCTTCAGCGGAGAGCTGTCGGAAACCAAGATGGGCGTGATGACCTGTCCGGGTGAGCGATTGCCGATCGGACTCTGGCTGCAATGAGTCGGGCTTGCCCAGCGCCAGGGACGTAGCAAAGCCTGCCCGCGCGTTTGCGCCTTTGCTCCACCCTACAATTTGCGCTGCGATCGAAGTACAATCCGGTCAACGCCTTTGATTCGCGCCCGTTGGCGGCATGCGTCGCGTCCAGCCCTGCGAGGGACCGGCATGACCATTTCGGCGATGGCAGTCTACTTCGACGCTCACTCGATGTGGGTCGAGCTTTCGGACGGCCGCACGCTCGGCGTGCCACTCGCCTGGTATCCGCGTCTGCTGCATGCGCGCCCCTCGGAACGCCGACGGGTCGAGCTTGGGCGCGACGGCTTGCGTTGGGTTGGTCTCGGCGAAGACATTTCACTGGACCAGCTCGTCGCGGGACGTAGGGACCTGACTCCTCGAAGGAACCGCGCGGCCTGAAATGATGCCCGCCTCGCGGTCATCTAAAAGTCGTTCGAAGTCCGCGCCGGTGCGCTGACACCGCCATCAGCAGCGCCACTTGCCTCTCGCGTTTGATTGCCCGAAGGGAACCGCGATGTTATCGTTCGACCATTCTCCGGTTCGATTGAACGACATGGATGGCACCGACAGCGGAGGAACTCATGGCTAAGCTGCCAACGCCCGCACGGCCGGATTTTTCGCTGCGCGTGAGCGAGACCGGCGACTTCGGAGTGACGCACAACGCCACGGTGGACCGCCGGGAGTCAGCAGAGTCACATTCACCAGGCTATCGGGAGCTCGACGACGCGAGCTTTGCACTGCATGAAAGCATCACGCAGAAGCAGCGGCGGGGTCCGAGCGTGCGGCCACACCGGACTCCCAAGTAACGAACCTGAAGCCCCGCCAATCAATTATGATGGGTGCGCGTCATGCTTCGATTCACAAACCTCTATCCGAAGGAAGTCTGGGTCTCCATCATGTGGTACACGCCCGGTTGTCCGGACGGCGGTGACTGGACCAAGAAGGGGTGGTGGAGCCTGGTGCCGGGCCAGAGCAAGGTCGTCTCCGGCCTCGATCTCGACGAGGTCAATCGCTACTGGTGCTTCTTCGCCCATTCCTCCGATGGCGCGCAGTGGGCCGGACCTTATAAGCGCATGGTCCCGACCCAGGCATACGAGTGGTGCGAATGGACCTCGAACACCAGTGCGCATCAAGTCGGCTTCCGGCTGGTCGATATCGACAGCAATGACGACTACACGGTCAATCTCGTGCCTTGATCTTCCAATTGCGAACGGCCGCACAAGGCGCTTTGCCGTCCGATGCTATCGCCGCCATCGCGCGCCTGAAGCATCGTCGAACAACCTGACATACGGTGGGAGAATGCCATGACCGCTTTCAATGCCGTGCGTTTCCGGGTGAAGCCAGGACGAGATCAGGAATTCCTCGACGCGCACCAGAAGGTGAACGCCGACTGGCCCGGGCTCGAGCGCGTCAACATGATCAAGACCGGCGAGCGCAGCTACTGCATCATCGCCGAGTGGACCGACATGGACGCGCTCGCCAAGGCGCGACCGAACATGATCGCGACGCTCGACACGTTCCGCGACACCCTGGAGGATTTGGGCGGCGGTCTCGGCGTCACCGATCCGGCGTCTGGGCCGGTCGTGCTGGAGCTGAAATAGTTCGCCGCTTGTAGCTCGTAGGATGGCTGCCCACCCTACTGCCTGCGCTCGCGGTCCTACTCTTCCGGCTCGGTGGTGAAGTACAGCGGAAAGCCGCTGCTCTTGCCCAGTTCGGTCGCTTCCTTGGCCTTGGTGTCGGCCACGTCCTTGGTGTAAACCGCGATCACGCAGACGCCGCGCCGGTGCGCCGTCATCATGACGCGGTAGGCCTCGTCCTCGTTCATGCGGAAGACCGCTTTGAGCACCTGCACCACGAATTCGCGCGGCGTGTAATCGTCGTTGAGCAGAATGACCTTCCACAGCTTCGGCCGCTGCGTCTCCGGCTTGAGCTTGGTGCGCGGTTTGACGACAGTTTTGTTGTTCATAACAGCCCTCCGATGCGCCAAGCGGCGGGAAGGATGGAAGCTACGGCAGGCCCGGCCCCCGTTGCGTGGAGACAGACGGAGAGCATACCAAGTGTGCGATTGATACTATATGAAATGAAAGACGCGATCCTCAGCCAGCGACCAGGGGCCTTCATGCGCGAACCATTCGCCGGAACGAAGTCAAGCACGCGACTCGCAGCGGGCTGGGGCTTTGCTCTGTTCGCGGAAATCATGACGCTCGGCCTTTCCGCCGGCGCGAGCGCAAGGGAACCCGGCCAAGACGCCTACATGATCCGCGTGCTCGCCTGCGAAGGACCGGACGCAAAGATGGAGGTTTACCTGCCGCAATCGCTGGTGACCAAGGGCGACGCGGCGCTGCACAAGATGCGTCCGACGATCGGAACCTACACGCTCGATCTGACGGCGGCGCTCAAGGGCAAGGTGCTGGAGCCGGTGCGGCTCAGCATGTCGCCCGACGGCAAGGCCCTCATCGTCGATCAATATACCCGCGGCCTGCCGCCGACGCGCATCCCTGTCGGCGGCGGTGTCGTTGATTTCGACAAGCGCTTCGGCGCACGGGCGAAGTGCGGCGCCTTCAACGCGAAGGAAGAGTGAGCGCGCTGGCGCTTACGCCGGCGGCGCGTAGTCGACCTTCTGCGCCTTCTTCATCCCTTCGACAGCTTCGGCGGGCGTGAGCAGCACCGTCGTATGAAACTTCGCGACCGCGCCCTTCGACGAAGTCGCCAGCGTGAACGCGGCCGCCGAAGGATTGTCCGGAAACTCGGCGATCACGACGACGTCGTATTCGCCGAACGCGAAGAAGAATGAATGCAGCTTGCCGCCGAGCGAAGCGCAGCTTTTCCTGATCACGTCCTCGCGCGTCTGCGGATTGGCGATCAGCGCTTTCGCGGCGGTGTCATTGTAGCCGACACGGCAGAGGAAGAACGGCATGGCTGTTTCCTTTCCAAGTCGCACCCTACGGCCTGTACGGCCTGTCCCGAACGGGAAGGCGGCAGATCATGGCGGCTTTGCCTATCGCCGTCGAGCCGGTACCGGTTCGATCAGCGCGCGGAACGGCGCCGCACACGCAAGCCTGCCCAGATCGCGCCGAGCAGGCCAACGACGAGGGCGACGACCGGCGCAAACTGGAATGCGATCGCCATGACGTGCCCGCCGTCGCGATCAAGCACGTCGAAATATTCCGCATAGGCGAGCCAGCCGAAGGTCACCACCGCCCAGGTCGCCGCCGTGATTGCAATAAAGACGAGCAGCCCGACAAACGTCGCGCGCATGATCACTCCCCTCGCCCGCGCAACGATACCCATGTGGTGAAGTCGAAATAATGGCGTGAAAAAGCTGCGGTTTCCGCTACAGGCGGCGGCCAAACCGGTCAAAAACCGTACGTCGCAGGAACGCCAGCAGCCGGTGCCGCAGGCTCCTGTTGCGCACGGCCGTCGGCTCGCCGCAGGACAGCCGCTCGACCGGCCCGGTGACGAGAATTCCCTGCGCCTTGACCACACCCCAGACTAACGGATTCCACTTGAGCAGGGCGTCTTCGACCTCCTCCGCCATGAAGCCAGCGACGACGTCCGGCGGGGGATCAAACACCGCCGGCATCAACTTGGACAGGCCTTCGTCGCCGAGGACGTTCCATTTCGAAACGCCCCCCATATGCGGCGACCGCAAACCGTAGATCACGCGGCCGATCCGGCTTTCACGAATGGCATAGCAGCAATAGACGCACGGCTCCGCGTTCACATAGATCGCGCAGTCGTTCAAGCTCTGCGTGCCGAGTGATTTCTGCGCCTGCGAGATTGCCACCACTTCAGCGTGCCGGGTCACGTCCTGCTCATGCGCGACGCGATTGGTCGACTCGGCCACGACTTCGGCGCCGCGGGCGATCACCACACCGTAGGGATACTCGCCGTCTTCGCCCGAGCGTACCGCGACGGCAATGCAGCGCGTCATCATTTCGCGGTCGATCGGGTCCTGGTCGGGGCTGCTCATGCGCAATTCCAGCATCACAAGCTCGCGCCGCTCATTGCTCCGCCGTGGCGCGCCGCACCGATACCAGCCGCGCGACGGTCCTGCTGCCGCGGCCGCTGACGGCGAGCGTGATCTCGTATTCCTTCTCGTTGTCACCCTTCGGCACGAACAGGTAGACATGCACGCGGAGGCGGCCGTTGTTGTCGAACTTCACCGTCTCGGCCGTCACGCTCATCGCATAGTTGACGGGCGTGCGACGGCCCCGGTTGGCGGCAGTCTTGGCAGCCTTGTCCACGGTCTTGAGCAGGTTCAACGGCCCAGCGATGCTGCGGCCATCGCCGACTTCATAGAGATCGATCACTTCGGTGTCGTAGCGGGTCGTGTAGAATTCGATGACCCGGTTGCTGTCGGGCGACCAGACCGCTATTTCATCGCGGCGGTTCGCGCGCACCTCGCCAGTGTTCCAGTATTTGCCTTTGAGGGACTTCAGGATCGCGCCATCCTCGATCCGCAACAACACGTTGTCGAGCGTGTCATCATCGGGCTCCGCCGTCGGTAAGCCGTCGCGGTCGCGCCACGCAAAGGCGAAGCGCTTGGAAGGCGAGGTGGTCTGCTCGATCACGCGCAAGGCTCCGTCGCCTTCGCCGCAGACCAAACCCTCGAATTTGTCCGGCTTGCACGCTCCCTCCGCGTGCGCGCGTACGCCTGGGCTGGTGAGAACGCCAAGTGCGAGCAAGCCGGCAAACAACGTGAACCTGCAATAATGTCGGACGCGCATGCCGGCCGGGCTCCCATCGCAAGACGCGCGGAGCCTATCGCGAATTTCGTCCGTCCTCCATGCCGTGCGGCTGACCGCAAGGCGAGACCATCTAGACTAGAGCGCTTTTCACTTGATATGGGTCACCACGCGTATCCGGCATGTCGAAAGTAGTTCGCGCATTGCTCGGGTGCAAATGTCTTGATGAGCTTTCCGATCAGCTTCATCAGCGTTGTCACGGTGCGAGCGGAACCTTTGCGCAGCGCCGTCTTCAGCTTCGAGAATGCCATTTCGATCGGCCGGCAAATAGCGCACCTTCGCGCCGACCGCTTCGAGCGCCTGTCGCACGCCGTCGATCTTGTGGGTGCGCAGGTTATCCATGAAGACAATATCGCCTTTGCGCAGCGTCGGTGCGAGGACTTGCTCGACATAAGCGAGGAACGATGGCCCATCCATCGCGCCGTCAATGACATAAGGCGCGGTGAGGCCATTGATGCGCAGCGCGGCAACGAACGTCAGCGTCTTCCAGTGGCCGTGCGGCACGCTGGCGACGAGACGCTGGCCACGCGGTGAGCGGCCGCGATGTCGGACCATCTTGGTCGTAACCGCCGTCTCGTCGATGAAGACGAGGCGCGGCGCGTCAAGCTTGGATTGCTCGGCCTTCAGCTCGGCACGCGCTGCAGCGACATCAGGACGATCCTGTTCGGCGGCGTGCAGAGTTTTTTTTGAACGTGATGTCATGGCGTTCGTAGAAGCGCCAGACCGAGGTCGTACCGGTTTTCAGCCGCTTCTCGGACTTGAGCCGCGCGCTAATCTCTTCGAGCGTCAAGTCCGGCTCCGCCGCGATCAGATCAAGCAGCCATTGGCGATGCGTCTCGAGCGGCGAGCGGCTGTGGCCCGTGCCGGGCAATGCCGCTACACTCCCCGTCGTCACCCAGCGCTCGATCCAGCGGATTGCCGTCGATACGCCCACACCGAGCACCCGCGCCGCTTCCCGTCTGCTCTCGCCATCTTCGACAAGCGCGACCGCCCGCGCCCGCAGGTCCTTCGAGTATCCCTTCGCCATCGCGCGACCTCGCCGTTGCTCTCAAAGCAACCCGAATCTGATTTGCGCGCCTTTGGGAACCCCCTGACTGTTCCGATTCACATCAACCGAAAACCGCGCTAGCTAAGAGTCCGGCGCACCGGCGTGCGCCGCGGCGTGCGCCGCTCGACGACGACTGCGCGTTCGGCGCCGCCGCGCTTGGTGAAAGTCACCCGGCTTGCGGTGCGGGGCTCGGCGACCTTCCGCATCGCGACCTGCACCTCTTCCTTCGGCGCACCGATGAGGGAGGCGGCAATTTCGATCTGCTGCTGGGCGTCGTCGGTCAGCCCGCGGGCCGCGATGATGGCCTCCTCCAGAGTCGGCGGATCGTGCTTGACCCGACGGAGTCCATATTTGGTCTTCCAAGCCTGATTCATCTCACACCTGCAGGGTCGCCAGCGTCGGCGCTTCTCGTATTTGTGCAACGCGAAAGTGTAATTGTGCAGCGCGGCATTTGCAAGATACGCCAACGAGGGATCCCCGCTTCTGTTGTCGCATTCCGGCACGCCGAAAGCTGTCCCCCGCTTCCGCTTTTCAGACCTGGCGCTTTGGGCCAGCAAGCCTTGCGTCGACGCGCGCGGCCTCGTCGCCGGATCGCTCGACAAGCGCGTGAAGCTCGGCGGCATGAATGAATTCCACACCGCGGCGAAGCAAGCGGACGTCAAGGTCATCAGGTTCTAGCTTGAAGTCCGTTCGTTCCGCGCCACTCTCTTCGCCATGCCGGGCCCTTTGCCCGGCATCCACGTCGCTTTTCCACCAGCAGAACGTGGATGGCCGGGAGAAGCCGCTGTTTCGCTTACATCGCGCGCGCCTGGAGTTCTCCGACCGGCATCGGTGGCCGCGGTGCATTGCTGCCGCTCGACGGGGCGAACCAACCGAAAATGCGCCAGCGCGAAGCCGGCACCGAAGCTTCCGCGGCGGCCGACGCAACGGAGGACGGCTCTACGTCCCTCGCTTCCCCTTTCATCACGACATTGACCACCGGCCGATTGACCGGAGTCTGCAATTCCTCCAGCCGCACTTTGCTGTCGGCGACCACCGGACGCTCGGCCTTGGCCTCGCGACGTACGGACGTCGGCTTGGCGGGTTTCGGCGCCACGACGGAAGCTGCTTTTGGATTCGGATTGGTTGCCTCGCCATCGTGCCGATGCACGGCATCCTTCAAGATCTTCTGGACCAGAAGGGCATTCTCCTGGCGCGCCTGCACGAGCTCGGCCTGCACTGCGACGGGCTTCTGCTCGATGGTGGGGGATTGCGACGCAGCGATGGGAGCCGCGATCTGGCCGAACAGGAAAGCGCCTGCAGCGCTCGCCGCGCCTGCGCCCGCGAGTTCCAGAATTTTGGTCATGAGCTTGGACAGATGCGGCAGCTTCGATGGCATGGACCCCTCCGTTCGAACCGACCCCCAATTTCAAACGCTCGTTTGAGGCACCAGCAAGGCGGAACCGCACAAAGACCGCGGCAGTGTCGGGGAAAAAGCTGGAATGGGGAGAGAATCGGCATCAGGCCGCCGATACCTGAGCTTGCAGGCCGGCGGCGGCCCAGGTGGCGATCGTGTCAGCGAGCATTTCCACGAACGCGCCATCGACCGTCAGGCTCATGGGTGGATGGGCAAGCTGCTCGCTGCTGCGCACGAAGATGCTGCATTGCCCGAACAGCCATAATGTCGCGAGCAAGGCCTGCCGATCACTCGCCCCTTCCGGCAGAAACCGGCGGACCAAGGCGGTCGGCACACCGAGAAATGGCGTAGCTTCCTCGGCCATGAATTTCCGGAAGGTCGGGCTCGGCCGCAATTGCTCCCAGTGGAAGACGCGCAGGAATTGGCTGAGCTCGTCGCGCGCGGTCAGCGGCCGGAGCTGCTGGCGCACGAAGCGCCGCAACGCCGCTTCGCGCGACAGCGTTTCGGGCGCGGGCACGCTGTCATCATCGGCCAGCAGCGCCTGCACCGCGGTCTGCAGCACCGCGCGATAGAGCCCCTCCTTGCTGCCGAAGTGATAATTGATCGCCGCCTGATTGACGCCCGCATGGCTCACGATCGACCGCACACTGGCCCCGTCGTAGCCGTGCTGGGCGAACACGCGCGCTGACGACCGGATGATCTTCTCGCGCGTCGTCTCAGAGGGTCGGGTCATGCTCGTTCCTGATTCAAACGAGCGTTTGATATAGGGAATGCCCTGCTTTCTCAACGAAAATCGCCCGAGCCCGTTCCTGCGTGCTTGCGTCAGCGGGCGGAACTTCCCAAATCCCGCTTGGCTCTGACGTGGATTCTGGGAAGGACAAGCACCGTGGGCATTTTGTGGGTCATCCTGATCGGCTTCATTGCGGGCATCATCGCGCGCATCCTCGCGCCGGGCGCGAACAATCCGACCGGCTTCATCTTGACAACGCTGCTGGGCGTCGGCGGTGCCTTCTTCGCCACCTGGCTCGGCCAGGCAGTCGGATGGTACCGGCCGGGCCAGAGCGCGGGGCTCATTGGCGCCGTCATCGGCTCGGTCATTGTGCTGGCCGCGTGGCACCGGCTGGTGGTCCACCACACGATCAATGATCCCGGTGCGCGTTAGCAGGGATTGCGACCATCGCCCCACCGACGTGGTCCCGCGGCGATCTCAACCTGGCCGGTCGCTGAACAGGATTCCCCCTTTGGCCTTCGATGTCGGATCGGCCTCGACGATCTCGACCACCACGGCTTCGACAGGAACGGAGAAGTTACGCACGACCGCTTCGGTAATGTCCTTCACCAGCGCGCGCTTCTGTTCGAGCGAGCGTTTCCTGGCGACGTGAACGTAGATTTCCGGCATGTCATTCTCCCGGTTCAGTTGGCGCCGCCGCGATCATATCGCAGCCGCACCAGAACAGCCCGCGCGCCCATCAACAGGAGCTCAACCATGGCAGACATGAAGACCCACACCGGCGGTTGCCACTGCGCGCATGTCCAGTTCGAGGTGAAAGCCGATATCGTCCAGGTCGCCGAGTGCAATTGCTCGATCTGCCGCAAGCGCGGCGCGCTGTGGACCTTCGTTCCCGCGGACCAGTTCACACCGCACCAGGGCGCGGATACCGCCTCCAGCGAGTTGTCCGACTATCAGTTCGGGAAGAAGAACATCCACCACCTGTTCTGTCGCCATTGCGGCGTGGCGGCGTTCTCACGCGGCAAAGGACAGGATGGACGGGAGATGATCGCCGTCAACGTGCGCTGCCTCGATGACGTCGATCTCGCCTCGCTCAAGGTGACGCCGTTCGACGGCAAGAGCCTTTAGCAGGAAACTTCGCTCATTCCTGCGCAAATGGGAATCGTGGCCAGTTCAGCAAAGCTGCGCCCCCTAATGAAATGGCCGGGACTAGCCCGGCCGTGTTGCGCATTCGATTTTACGAACGCGGCGATGCCGGTTCACCACCAGCCGCGATTGCGCTGCCAGGCCGGCTCCCGATAGGGCTGCCGATAGGGCGAAGCGAAGGCTGAGCCTCCATCGTCCTCGCGGCGCTTGCGCTTGTGGACGGTTTTGGTCTTTTTGGGCGGGACCGGCTCGGCTGCCGGGGCTTCAGGAAGACTTGCCTGGTTGGTGATTGGTGCGGCGACACCGGCCGCTGGCGCGCTGGTCGCCGAGGCATTGGTCGTTAGGGGCGCTGCGGTCGCCGGCGCACTCGCCAAGTCCGTGGTTCCTGTGGGCAGGACCCGGCCCGAGCGCCACTTGTGCGGGCGGGCGGTGTGCGCCACCGCCACCGTGGAAGCGCCCTCGCTGACAAAGGCAGCGCGGTCGGCATGGCCGACGGTGACCATCGAGTCGCCTGCGATCGGAGTCGCCCGCGGCCCCGTCATGGCAAGGGTTCCGCCGACGCCAACCACAATTCCGAACGCGGCGGCGGCGAGCGCCACGCGCAGCGTGCGGCGCGTTTCGCTTGATGGATGCAGATACCCGAATTCCGGGTGCATTTCCTGGGGCAACTTCACGGCGACCTCCACCCTGCTGCGCGCTGGTTGCACGCCCTCTGGTCTCTTAGTCGTGGCAAGACCAAAAAGGTTCAGCAAAAACTGAACGCCAGGGTTCGCGGCCCGTTCCCCGAACCTAAAAATACATAGGCTTCAGGTAAATAGATTGTTCAACTCATCCGCAGCCGCAGGCTATTTCGGCCGTTTGCAACGCCGGGACCGCCGCCACTCCCCGTCGCCTGCCGGGACCGGGCTGGCCATTCACGCTCCGTCACTGAAGATAGAGCGAACCCAGATAGGCGGTCAGCCGCCCCCCGATGGTCACGGCGGCCCACAAGAGGCAGGACGCGGTGACGAATTTGAGCCCCCTCGATGAGATCGTCCCCGCCGCGTCCCAGGCACCCGCCTCCCGCCGCAGTGTGTTATGAAAATATACCATTACGATGACGGCGATAACGACGAGCGTGAATTTTACCTCGAACATGCCGTCAGCCAGATATTGCTTCGGCTTCGTCACCCAAAGCGTGGCACCGCTCAGAACCTGGACCACGACGGCAATCCAGATAAGGGGAACGAGCCGTTTCAACGAGGTGTAGGGGATCGTCCGGAACAGCCCGAGCAGCCGCAGGCCGATGATCGCCATGAGACCAACGACGATCGCCGTCCCAAATGCGTGCAACGTCAGCGCAAACGGCCAACCCCACGATTGGTTGACCCACATCGCGTACGGTGAATTCGCCACCCAATCGAGCACGTCCACCCTCCTTGATCGTCACGGCCCCCGATACGGATGCTAACGGGCGTTCCGGTCCACGGTCCTGTTCAACAAATAGACCCCGGTGAAGGCCAGCCCGAGGACGACTGCCACGACGGCGATGACCATGAAAATGACGGCGGTATTCCCGTAGACCATCGGCTATCGCTCCGTCTCACACATAGGGCAGCAGCCGGCCGCCCATGATCACCCCGGCCCAGGATATGAGCACCAGGGCGGCCACCCACTTGGCGCTCATCGGCGCCTCCTCGCCTGCCTTGACGTTCCAAAGCCCTTCGGACAGCGAGAAATAAAGGACGGCTATGGCACCGATCGTGATGAACATGATCTTCGGCACAAACGTGATCTCGTTCAGGTAGCGCGAGGAGTCGGCCTGCAAGATCAGCATTCCGCTGAAGACATTCATCACCACGCCGAACACTCCGATCGGGAGCAGACGGTGCACGGCGGAGAACGGCACCGATTTCCAGAAGCCCAGCACGCGCAGCGAAACTGCCAACGCCGTACCGAAGACCAAAGAAAAGCCGAAGAAGTGCACGGTCTGCCAGGGTGTGAACCAAATGACGTGATTGATCAGCAGTTCGATGTTGGGCGACCAGCCGACTTTCGGATCGGTCGGCAGGATGTCCGTCGCGACCCGGATTTCCGGGTGATTGATCTGCCCGCCGCGGTGGCCAGTTTCGGCTATGATGCCAAAGGTGATGATGGCGAAGATCAGCACCAGATACAGCATGCGATTGGAAAAGCGGCCGAGGTGTCGATAGCGCCACAGCTCGATCCACGCAGCGACGCCGGTAAAAGCAAGGCCGAACAGCGTCAGCAGCGCCATGTCGCGATGGGCGTTGATTACGGCCTGCGTGATCCCGGTGATTGGGGGATCGGTTACCGCCCACATCGAAGCGTTGCCGGTGACGAACGTTGGCACGCCCAGGATAGCGCAAATGACGAACAGCGCCAGGGTGGCTCGTTGCATCCCCTCATTGTTCGCAATCAGCGCGATAACATAGAAGACGAGCGCGAACGTAAGCCCCACACTCGGGAAGTGATTCAGGATGATGTGGACGTGCGACCAGATCTGCGACGTTTTCTGCGTCGCCGGGGCCAGCGCAAGTTCGTGGTGGCTGATGTCCCAGCCAAGCTCTCCCACGATGACCATCAAGCCCAGCGTGACCAGCGCTAGACCCAGAACCAGATGCATTGCATTGTCGGAGAGACGCTTGCGCCGAAACCGCCACAGGCCGATCAAGGCAACAAACCCGGTCAATCCCAGCATGGCAAGGGCCGCAATCCCCCAACCGGAGTGGTCATCCATCATGTCCTGGGAAAACTTCGGGTCCTTGGCCAGAACCTCCATCGAATGATCGCCGCTGATGTAAGTCGGGATCGCCACCAGGCCCAGGACGAAAAAGAGGAAGAGGCAGCTTCGCTTCATCGCCTCGTTGTCGATGATGGCCGCCGCAATGTAAAAGCCGAGCACGAATATCAGCCCGACCAACGGAAAGACGCCGACGAGAATATGGAAATGCGACCACGACGCCGGGATCAGGTGCATGCAATCCCCCTAGCAATCCCCCCTGCCTGGATCATTGTTGATCCAGCATTTTCTTGGTGGCGATATCAACTCGTTTTCCGGTTCGCGTCAATGGCAGTCCGTCCTTGATTCATTCCGATCCGTGGCACACACGCCACACGCGCAACATTTTTTAGCGAAGGCTCGCTTTGCGCGCACGTTAATTCTTCGATCCATTGAAATACCGTAGGTCCGGCGGCGCCTGGTCCTTCTTGGCCGGCATCAGCAGGCCATCACCGCTGATCAGATAGTTCTCCTTGCCGATGAAGATGTGCTCGTTGCCTTCGGCGCAGACATATTCGAAGAATTGCGGCTTGGGCTCCAGCTTGTAGCTTCGCTTGATGCTCCACGGCCGCGTCAAGGCATGATCGAGCGTGGTGATCTCGTCATGGAAGACGGCCGGGTTGTCCTTGTCGCCGTAAATCCGTTCCTTGATGACCGTCTGATTGTCGGGATGCATCGGGATGCCGCTGACGTCGGCGACGCGCGGGCCCTTGAAGCCGCGGGTTTCGACTTCGAGCACGTCGTAGCGGCCATCGCCGTCCTGATCGACCCAGCGGCCGATCGAATAGCCGGCGAACGCCGGCTCGATCTTGTCGGGCCAGGAGCGTCCGTCCGTGTAGATGCGGCGGAATTCGCTCATGTAGAGCATCCGCATGTAGGTGGTGTCGGCGGTGACGATCACCTCGATCGGCTCGTAACCGATCATCATCCGCGGCATGCCGGACGGCAGGCAATGGATCTGCGGATTGTATTGCTGGCCGCCGTTGATCTCGTCCGCCATCGCGGCTTCCCAGACTGCGTTGAACTCTGGCGTCAACGGCGGCGCCTGTCCGCGACCGCCAGGCTTGCTGGGGTCGAACGCGCCGGAGCCCAACCGGAAATACATCCCGGTCTTGACCGGATATTTGGTCTCGTCATGCGCCGACGCGATGGCGATGGCGAAGACGCCGCCAGCGAGACCCAGTGCCAATCTCAGGGCACAGCCACCGATCGATCTTCGATGACGCATCGCGTCCTCCTGCTTGGAGCGCTCGACGAAGCCTGAGCTACTTCGGCGGCTCCCTGACGTATTTCAAATCCGGCGGCGGCTGATCTTTCCGGCCCGGCAGCAGGTAGCCGTCGGCGCCGATGAAGTCGCTTTCCTTGCCGAGCGTGAGCCAGTGATTGTCCTCATCGCAGAGGAACTCGATCCAGTTCGGCTGGGCGGCGCGGCGATAGTTCTTGGTGACCGTCGATGGCCGCGTCAGCGCGTGATCGAAGGTCGTGATGTCGTCGTGCAGGATGGCCGAATTGGCCATGTCGGAATAAATCCCCTCCTTGACGATGGTTTGGCCGGCCTTGTGCAGGGGCATCCCGCCGGAATCGAAGGTGCGCGAACCCTTGATGGTCCGGGTCTCGATCAGGAGCGCGTCGTCGAAGGCCCAGGCGCGGCCGGCCGCAAGCGCCAGCACGGCCGCGACCGCAACAGCGCCGATCAGGCTACGATAGTGCACTGCTGCCCTCCGCCTTCACAGCGGGCGAATGAGGTGGATTCCAGAACGCCGCAGACGGTCACTTCTTCGGCTTGAAGTACCGCAGGTCCGGCGGCGGCTGATCTTTGCGCGTCGGCTGCAGGTAGCCGTCGTCGGTCACCTGATAGTTCTGGCCGCCGATCGCAACCTGATGGTTGTCCTCGGTGCAGACGTATTCGACCCAGTCCGCCTTCTGCGCGCGCTGATAGTTACGCGTCACCGTCCAGGGCTTGGTCAACGCATGGTCGATCGTCGTAACCTCGTTGTGCAGGATATTGGAATTGGTCTTGTCGAGATAGATCTTCTCCTTGACGATTGTCTCATTGTCCTTGTCCAACGGCAGGCCGCTGCCGTCGAAGAAGCGCGGACCCTTCATGCCGCGGGTCTCGACCATGAGGGTGTCGAACTTGCCGTCGTGATCCTCGTCCACCCACTGGCCGATCGAATAACCCGCGTACGCCGCCTCGAGCTCATCCGGAAACTTGCGCCCGTCGGTAAAGATGCGCCGGAACTCGCTCATGTATTGGAGCATGATGTAGGTCGTGTCCGGCATAACGATGATTTCCATCGGCTCGTAGGCGATCATCGAACGCGGCATGCCCGGCGGCAGGCAGTTTGACGAGTTGGGGTCCTGACCGCCGGCGGCCCGATCCTTCAGTGTCGCTTCGAAGACCTTCTGATACTCCGGCGTGAACGGGGCCTGCTGGCCGGCGCCGGCGGGCTTGCTGGAATCCCATTGCAAGCCCTGGCCGCCGCTGGGCGCGGTCATCCACTCGCCCTTGAGGTTCGGATATTTGGTTTCGTCATGCGCCTGCGCTGCCAGCGCCACGCCGAACACCGCCGCCAGCGCCGCTGCCGCGATCGAACTCTTGTAAAGCATGCCTATCCTCCCTTGCATTAGGCTCCCGCCGAAGGAGCTGACCATTGTTGCTTCGGCGTCATTTGCTCCTGCTCATTTCGGCGGCTGATTGAAGAATTTCAGATCGGGCGCCGGCTGGCCCTTTTTGATCGGCATCAGAAATCCGTCGGCGCTGATCATGTAGTTTTCCTTGCCGAGCCGGACCTGCTGGTTGCCTTCCTCGCAAACGTATTCGGACCAAAACGGATCGGCCACGCGATCAAATGTCCGGTGCACCGTCCAAGGCCGGGTGAGCGCGTTGTCGATTACCGTGATGTCGTCGTGCATGGTGTTGCGGTCGGCCTTGTCGAGATAAATGCGTTCCTTGACGATGGTCCGGTTGTCCTTGTGGAATGGGATGCCGGCGCCGTCGTAGGTGCGCGGACCGCGCAGGCCGCGAGTCTCGACCTCAAGCACGTCGTAGCGGCCGTCACCATCCTCATCGAGCCACCTGCCGATCGAATAGCCTTCGAACGAAGGCCTGATCTTTTCCGGCCAGTCGCGGCCATCGGTATAGACCCGCCGCAATTCGTTCATGTAGGAGCCGCGGATGTAAGTCGTTTCCGGCGTGATGATCGTCTCCAGCGTTTCGTAGACGATCATCGTGCGTGGCATGCCGCCCGGGATGCAGCTTGCGGTCGTGTTGGTCTCAAGGCTGCCGCCGGCACGAAGAGCCGCGTCCTTCTCGAAGGCGGCCTGGTATTCCTTGTTGAGGGGCGCCTTCTGCCCGAGGCCGGCGGGCTTGTCCGGATCGAATTGGGCGCTGCCGTGCCGGACCCATTGCGCGCGCAGATCGGGGTATTTCTTATCGTCATGCGCCTGCGCGGGAGCGCCGAGCATGCTCAGGGTCGCTACCGCGAGCGCGCCGATCACCAACCGGTCAAGCATTCCACTCCTCCACGACGGGTTCTTGCACGAGGGTTCTTGGAACCAAGCGCGCCCACCTCGGCGCATCTTGATCCTCCGCCCGTCATTTGTCGAAATATTTCAGATCGGGTGCGGGCTGCCCCTTGCGCACCGGCATCAGGTGGCCGTCGCCGCTGACGATATAGTTCTCCGTGCCGATCTGGACGTGGTGATTGTCCTCCTGACAGTAATATTCCGACCAGACCGGTTGCCGGCCGCCGATCTTGCGGTAGGTCCGGTTGACCGTCCAGGGCCGCGTCAGGGCGTGATCGATCGTGGTGATGTCGTTGTGCAGGATGTTCGGATTACTCTTGTCGAGGTAGATGCGCTCCTTGACGATCGCCTCGTCATCCTCGTGGAACGGGATGCCGGTGCTGTCATAGGAGTGCGGCCCCTTGATCTTGCGGGTCTCCGCAACCACCGTGTCATAGCGGCCGTCGCCGTCGGTATCCTCCCAGTGTCCAATGGAATAGCCCCCGAATGACGGCTCGAATTCCTTCGGCCATTCGCGCCCATCCGTATAGATGCGACGCAACGTGTTGAAGAGTTCAAGCATCACGTAAGTAGTCTCGGGTGTGATGACGATCTCCATCGGCTGCACCGCGATCATGATGCGGGGCATGGCGGCAGGAATGCACTTGTACGACGGATCATCGCCCTGCTGGCCGTTGGCCTGGGCCCTGAGGTTGGCTTCGAATTTGGCCTGGTATTCCGGCGTGAGCGGCGGCCGCTCGACCTGTCCTCGCGGCGTATCCGGGTCCCAGGTGGCACCCTGGCCAACCCCCGCCCTGATCCACTGCCCCTTCCAATCGGGATATTTGCTGTCAGTCTGGGCCTGCGCTCCGGCCGACGTCATAGCGAGCACCGCAGCAATCGTGAGGACGCCGATCCGGATTCGGTTGAGCATCTTGTCTCCTCCCAAGGCCGCGCCCGCCAGCGCGATCGTCATTTGTGCCGCCGCAGGGCCGGCGCCACCTTGTTGCTCCACAGACACCGATCCCGCCTCGCAGGCAATCGCGCCGATCGCCGCCGTCAAAACCCAGCCGCCGGCCGATCAGCGAGCGACCACGATCGGCGCGCCATCGGCACGCCTGGTGTCCTTGGCGGTCCAGGCGCCGCCCGGTGCGCCGCTGCGCAGCGGATCGATCTTGAGTGTGAGCTCGTCGCCGGGCTTGAGGCTGTCGCTCGACCAGCCTTCCCGCATCAGTGCGCTCGGGCTCTGACCTTCCAGATTCCAAACGGTGGGTTTGCCGAAACCGTTGACCTGCAACAGGAGGAAGGCGTGCGGACTGGTGAGCCTGAATTCCTTCACGGTCCCTGCGATTTCCATCGGGTGCACGGTGTCGAACTTCGCCAACGAATGATGCGCAAGGACGTCGCTGACCGCCCCGATCAATGCACCACTCACGAGCAATGCCGTGACCTGTAGCTTCATGCTGCTTCTCCCCTCACGCCCCCCGCGCTGATCCCGGCCACCCGTCCACAAATCAGCGCGGCACAATACCGCATTCGGATGACGGTTGCCAACGACGCTATCGGCCGGCAAGGCAGCAACGCTCAGCGTGCCAGCGCCGCCCGCATCAGGTCGATGGCGCTTTTCGGGGCGCTGAGCACCCGCTTCACCAGGACTTCGAGCTGCTGTCCTGTCACGAGGTGGACCTCCTTCCTGCCCTTGGCGGCGTCGGCCCGGAAGTCCGGGTCCGTCATCGTCTCGTTGAAGGCTTGGCGCAGCGCCGCGACACGATCCGCCGGCACCCCGGGCGCGGTCAGGAACGGCCGCCCGATGTCGGCGGTGATCGACATCAGCTCAAACACCTCGCGCGCCTGCTCGTTGGGGGCGAGCGACATCAGCAGCGGAACCTCCTGCAGATCGGGCGCCTTTTCGAGGCTCATCTGCATCAGCGGAATGATCTTCTTGTCGCGGACCCAGTCTGGCCGCGTCGCCTTCCAGTCGCCCCAGGGATTGGAGCCATGTCCGTCGATCTCCCCGCGCTCCAAGGCGAGCACGATCGCCGCGGCACCCTGGTATCCGGTCACGATCTTGAACTTGGTGCCGACCAGCTCGTTGGTTAGCTTGGGATAGATGTAATTGGTGCCAGTGACCGTGGTGGCGCCGATGATGGCCTGCTTCCTGGTCGCGTCTGCGATCGAGCGAATGCCGGCGGTATGCCAAACCACCAGCACATCGTCGAGACGGATCGGACTGCCGATCCAGTTGAAGCGGCCGGCATCGTATTGCACGCCAGTCTCGCTGGTCGCCTGGCTTTGCGGTACGCTCTGCTGGACGATCGCGATCACCGATCCGTCCTTCGGCGCCACGTTGTACATATAATTCGCGGCGACCCGGCCGGAGGCGCCGACCATAATTTCCGGCGTGATTTTCGGGTTGCCCGCCAGATGCTTGCCGAGATGGCGGGCGACCAGCCGCGCGGTGGTGTCGTAGCTGCCGCCTGGATCGGCGGAGATGATCAGGCGGACGTTCGTACGCGCATAGAATTCCGCCGCGGTCTGCGCCCGGCTAGCAGCGGGCAGCCCGCCAGCCATCAGCGCACAAACGATCAAACGCATGCCGAGCGGGGTCATCAGCCTTCCTTGAAATCGGGGGAGACTTCTTCCTGCTTGAGGTCGGAGGCGAGATATTCCTGGATCGGAATGTTGATGAAGGCGGCCCAGATCGCGGGCTGCGAGGGATCCGAATTGAAATGCTGGTGTTCGACCCCGCCGGGCTTCATCGGCAACAGCACGAGATCGCCCTTTTCCCAGTCCTTGCGCTCGCCCTCGACGACCGAATAGCCCTTGCCTTCCAGCACGTAGATGACCAGCCCACCCTGGTGGCGGTGCTTGCCGGAGCGGGTCTTGATGTCGTGGATGAACACGCGCCACTGCTGCAGCGGCGTGTTCTTGTACGAGACCGGGTCGAGGAAGAACTTGAGCTTGCCCTGCCGCGCCTGGAACCATTCCTGCTGCGTGCAGTCGATGACCACGGGCCCGGTGAGGTTGCGCTCGGCCAGCGCCTTGCGCTGCGCCATCACGCGCTCGTAGGGATTGTCCTTGATCGGCGGCCGCTCCCGCTCCCGCACGCGTTCAATCTCAGCCATCGTTTCTTCTCCTGCTACGCGTTGCGCCGATATTCGGGCGCGTCCTCGAGCTGCTCGAAACCGCAGCCGCGATCGACGCTGACGCCCTCCACCCAGTTCGGCTCGGTGGCGACGAACTTCGCTGGGTTGTCCGGATCGGCGTTGAAATGCTGCACGATGATGCCGTCCGCGCGCAGCGGCAGATTGACCACGTCGCCGGCCTTCCACGGGTGCCGCACCCCGTCGATCATGGTGTAGCCGCGGCCCTCGGTGATCATCATCACCTGCCCGCCCTGGAATTTGATCCGGCCGGAACGGCTGCCCGGGGGAATTTCCTGCTGAAAGAACAGCAGCACCGACAGGCACGTGTCCTTGATCTCGGGATGCAAGTACCAGCGCATCAGCCCCTGCCGGCTGACTTCGAGCGGCAGCTCCGCCTCCTTGATCACCTGGATGCCGTCGCGCGTCTGATCGCGCTGGCGGTCGCGCAGCTTCAAGAGCGCGTCCCAGTGATTGACCTCCGCGAGCTTAGCCTTGCGATCCGGTCCGCCTGCCATCAACAGTTCTCCTTCGAAAGCCGGGGGTTATAACCGCCCATAAAGCTGGCGCGCATTGCCGCTGAGCAGCTTCTTCTGCATGTCTTCGCTGATGCAGTCCGGGTTCTCCACCACCCAGTTGGCGGGGTCCATGGTCTGGTGCGGCCAGTCCGAAGAGAAGCAGAACAAATCCTCCGCGTGACAGAGTTCCAGCATCCAGGCGAAATGCTTGCGGTTTTTCGGGATGGTGATCGGCTGGGTGGAGAATCGCACGTTCGAGAGAACGTACTCGCTCGGCAGCTTCTGCAGCCAGCGTTCGCCGGAAGCAAGCTTGCGCTCGACCAGCGCGATATCGCCGCCCGAGCTCATGTAGAAATCATCGAGCCGGAGCATGAAGTCGGGCAGCCACCAGTAACCGCCCTCCTGGAAGATCACTTTCTGCTTCGGATATTTGTCGAACATCCCCTGCACGATCATGGCGGCGAGATGCGCCATCGCATTTCCAGCGGGCGCGTTGCCGAACAGCTCGATCCAGGTGCGCGCCCCAGTCCACAGCGGCGTGAAATGGTTGAACCAGCCTTCGCTGTGCGCGGTGAGAACGAGATCGTGCTCCGCCATCGCATCGAGGATGGGATCATGCTTGGCGGTGCCGATCGACTCGAAGAAAGCGCTGAACGAGGTGAACACCCCGACGAACTGCTTGTGCTGCCCCACCCGGCGGATTTCGGCCGCGCCGGCCTGCGGGTCGCGATGGCAGATCATGAGATTGGCCTTGATCCGGTCGCTGACCGGAAAGACCTCCTTGATCAGGTAATCGTTATGCGCGGACGCGATCGCCGCGATCACCGGCTCGTTGAAGATCGCCTGCGGGCGGTTGTAGCCGGGATTGAGGATGACGGTATCGGTGCCGAACTGGTCGAGGATTTTCAGCACATCGGCGCCGGTTGCTGCGGTGCCGTGGGTCTCCTGGCCGATGCCGGGCTTCTCGTTCGCTGGCTCGGGGTTGTATTCCATGCTGCCGAGCGGGAAATGGAACAGGCGGCTTTTGAACGGCTCGGCCAGATAGCCGCGCAGCGTGTCCCACTTCGGCGAGAAGTGGAAATCGGTGTCGATCACCTCCATCGCCCGGATTTTCGGATTGATGGGATCGGGCGACACCGCCTCGGCGCGGGCCAGTTCGGCGGGATTTCGCGGGCGCATCTCGTTCATCGTGTCCTCCGCTCGCCTCCGCGCGTCACGCGACCAGGATCACGCGATCGCCGTCGGTCTTCACTTCGTAGGTCCGCAGCCGCTCGGATCGGTCCAGGCAGTTGGTCCCGGTGGCGAGATCGAAGGACCAATTGTGCCACGGACAGCGCACGACTGTCCCGTTCTCGGCCAGGGTGCCCTCGCACATCGAGGCGCCCTTGTGGGTGCAGCGGTTGGCGATCGCGTAAATCCTGCCGTTCGCGCGAAAGACCGCAACCGTCCGTGTGCCGGCCTTGAACGCGCGTCCGCCGCCCTCCGGAATATCCTCGATCCTGCCCAGAAGGTATTCAGCCATGCCGTCTCGCTTTCGCTTGGCCAATGGAGCCGGTCCGGTCCCCACCTTGCCTCAATTCGCGCCTGCGTTCTTCAAGTCAACGCCGGTTTCTCGCACCAGCTTGTTCAGACGCACGATATCGCTCCGGATCAGTTCGCGGAATTGCGCTGGCTCAATCGGATCGACCACCCAGCCCTGATCCTTGAGCGTGCGATTGAGATCGGGCGTCGCGAGCACGCCCGCAAATTTCGCATGGAGCGCCTCGACGACGCTCGGTGGGATACCAGCCGGTCCGACGACGCCGAACCATCCGTCCAGATAAACGTCCGGATAGCCGAGTTCTGTCATCGTCGGCACATCGGGCAACTCGCTGAAACGCTTCCTGGAGGTGACGGCCAGGATCCGCGCCTGTCCGGACTCCACATTGGGAATGATGCCGGAGGGGTTGAAGATCATGAAATCGACCCGGCCGGCGAGGAGGTCGAGGAGCGCTGGCCCGCCGCCGCGGTAGGGAACATGCACCATGCGCGTCTTGGTCGCGTTCGCGAGCATCAGGCCGAGGATATGAGCGACGGTGCCAGTTCCCGGCGAAGCGTAGTTGATGCCGCCGGGCTTCGTCTTCGCCATCGCGACCAGGTCGGCAAGGGATTTTGCCGGCGAAGTCGCCGGGACCGCCACCACGCTCGGATAGCTGAACAGGAGCGTAATGGCCGTGAAATCCTTCAGCGGGTCGTATTTCAATCCGGGAATCATCGAAACGTTGATGGCGTGGGTGGAAAGCGCCGCGAGCATCAGGGTATGCCCGTCGGGAAGCGCCTGCTTGGTGGCAAGCGCGGCGATGGTGCCGGCTCCGCCCGGGCGGTTGTCGACGATCATCGGCCAGCCGCCTTCGTTGATCTTCGCCACGACATGACGCACGGCGCTCTCCATCCCGCCGCCCGGTGCGAAGGGAACGATGAGCTTGATCGTCTGGCTCGGAAAGGTCTGCGCGTAGTGCGGGGCCCGTGGCGCCCCACACGCCGAGCGCCAGCGTGAAAACCTTCCACATTCGGATCATGCTACGGAAACTACTCGAATCGGTGCGGCCGCGTCATCAAGCGCGGCCGAAGCCGTGTGGTCGCAGGGCGCATGGCCTGGCGATCCCTTTTGACGCGGCACTTCGGATGAGCAAGTATTTGGGACGATGAACACGAACGAGAACCCGCCTTTGAATTCCGATCTCCGACAAACGACGTTATCCGAGGGCCGCGCCGCCACCCGCGACGGCATCCGTCTGGCCTACACTTTACGCGACGTCGGCCCGGGAACTCCTCGCGCCGTTCTGGTCCATTCGCTCGCGATGGACCGGAAGTTCTGGCAGCCGGTGGCGGAACTGCTGGCCGGCAACGCCTCCGTGCTCACCTACGACTGCCGCGGCCACGGTGCCTCCGATAAGCCGACGGGCCCCTACTCCGTCGAGCTGTTTGCGAACGATCTTGCCGACCTCCTCGACCACCTTGGTTGGGATTCGGCGCTGGTCGCCGGCGCTTCAATGGGCGGATGCATCTCGCTCGCCTTCGCCGCCGCCTACCCCGCCCGCACCGCGGCGCTCGGCCTGGTCGACACCACGGCCTGGTATGGCGCCGACGCGCCGAAGGCGTGGGCGGAGCGCGCCGGCAAGGCGCTCGAAACCGGGCTCGATTCGCTGGTCGGGTTCCAGACCACGCGCTGGTTCGGCGATGCATTTCGCGCCGCGCATCCTGATGTGGTCAAGGAGTGCGTCGACATATTCCTGCGCAACGACATCCCGGCCTATGCCGAGACCTGCCGCATGCTCGGCGCCGCCGACGTGCGCGCCGCGCTCCCAAGCTTCACGATGCCGACGGCGATCGTCGTGGGCGAAGAGGACTATGCGACACCGGTCGCCATGGCCGAAGCGCTGCATCGTGGCATTGCCGGCTCGACGCTCACCGTGCTGGCTGGCGGTCGTCATCTCACGCCGCTCGAACAGCCAGAGCGGGTCGCAGCCGAATTGGGTCGGTTGCTGCAGGCGCGGGCCCCACGATGAAATTTTCCGGTGAGATCAGGGTTAAGGCGCCGCGCGCGGACGTCTTCAAGGCGCTGCGCGATGCGCGCTTCTTCGCCTCCTGCATCGACGGCGTGCGTGACCTTGAAGAGATCGCGCCGGACCGTTATGCCGCGGTCTTCGAGACCAAGGTCGCGTACATGAAATTCAACTTCAAGGTCACTGTCGAAGTGGCGCGCGCCGATCCGCCGCGCGAGATCGAGGCCAAGGTCGAAGGCGCGCCGCTCGGAATCGTCGGCCGCATGACCGCGACTTCGTTGACGACGCTGACGGAAGCCGGCGACGACACCGTGATCGCTTATGCGGTCGAGGCCGCGCTCACCGGCAAGCTCGGCAGCCTCGGTCAGCCGGTGCTGCGCTCCAAAGCCAAGGAGATGGAACGGCAGTTCGCCGCGCGGATGCAGGCAGCTTTCGAAGGCAGCGAGGCACCGCGATGACGCCGTTCGAGCTTGCCGAACCGGCTTCGCTCGCGGAAGCGATCAAGCTGCTCGATCCGGACGACGCGGCCGTGCGTCCGATTGCCGGCGGCACGGCGCTGATGCTCATGATGAAAGCCGGCGTGTTCCGACCGAGCCGTCTGGTGAGCCTGCGCGCCATCGAGGCGCAGCATTCCAACATTGCCACAGCGGCGAATGACGAACTGACGATTGGCGCCATGACACCGCTGGCGGTGGTCGAGCGCTCCGCCGTCGTGCGGCAACATGCGCCGGTAATCACGCGCGCGCTGCGTTCGCTCTCCAATATCCGCGTGCGCAATGTCGCGACCGTCGGCGGCCATCTCGCCCATGCCGATCCGCACATGGATTTGCCGCCGGTGCTGATCGCGCTCGGGGCGCGCATCTCGGTGCAAGGCCCGGCTGGCGAGCGGATAATTCCGGTCGAAGACCTGTTCGCCGGTTACTTCGAGACCGTACTGCAGCGCAACGAGCTGATCACGAAGCTGGTCGTCCCGGCGCAGGGCGCGCGGCGCGCCGCCTACCTCAAATGCACGACGCGCGCCGTGCATGACTGGCCGGCGCTCGGCGTAGCGGTGTCCCTCGACAGCGGCGATGGGGTCATTCGCGACGCGCGCGTGGTCGTGAGCGCGGCGACGGAACGGCCGGCGCGGCTCGCGACGGTCGAGGCGGAACTGCGCGGGGGCCGGATGGGCGACGCGCTCCTGCGAAAAGCCGGCAACGCGGCAGCGGCGGAAGCCGAGATCATCACCGACGGACAAGGCTCCGCCGCTTACAAGCGCGAGCTGCTGAAGGTGTACATCGGCCGCGCGCTGCGGGCGGCGCTCGAACCAAACGGCGGAGCTCGGCACTGATGGCGGCGCGCGTGATGGAGAGCGGACAGGTCGGGCGCTCGGTGCCGCGGCTCGAAGGCCATGCCAAGGTCACCGGCCGCGCCGAATACGTGCACAACCTGCGCCTGCCGGGAATGCTCTACGGCAAGATCGTGCGCAGCACGGTCGCGCACGGGCGCATCCGTTCCATCGATGCGGGCGAAGCGCGGGCGCTTGCCGGCGTGCATCGCGTCGTCACGATTGAGGATGTGCGCAAGCTCATCCCCAATCCGTTTTACGGCCCGGCGTTCCACGACCAACCGATCCTCGCCGCCGAGAAGGTGCACTACGTCGGCGAACCGGTCGCGGTGGTGCTCGCCGCCGATCCGCACGTCGCCGAACAGGCCGCGCAATCGATCGTCGTCGACTACGAAGAACTCCCCGCCGTGTTCGACGAAGTCGAAGCGATGACCTCGGCTGCGATCGTGCACGACGTGCTCAAGCCCGCCGGCACCTTTCCCGATCTCAAGCACCTGCAAGGCCGCAAGAACACCAACGTCGCGCTCGACTTCCACCTCCGCCGCGGCGATCCGGCCAAGGCGTTCGCGGAAGCCGACCACGTGTTCGAGCACAAGTTCCGCACCCAGCAGGTGCTGCACCTTCCGCTCGAGCCGTTCGTCTCGGTCGGCGAACCGACCGATACCGGCCTCACTATCCACACCGCGTCTCAGTCGCCGTCATTCGTGCGGATCGAGATCGCACGCCTGCTCGGCTGGCCCGAGAACAAAGTGCGCGTGAAGGTGCCGTATCTCGGCGGCGGCTTCGGCGCGAAGCTCTACATCAAGCTTGAAGCGCTGGTGGCCGCGCTGGCGCTGGTGGTGCGCCGCCCGGTGAAGATCTCGCTTACGATGGAGGAGCAGTTCTACACGCTCACCAAGCACGCCAGCACCTTCCGCATCAAAAGCGGCGTGAAGGATGGCCGCATCACCGCGCGCGAGTGTGAGGTCTGGTGGAACGGCGGCGCCTATGCCGACATCGGCCCGCGCATTACCCAGAAATCAGGCTTCACCGCACCAGGCCCCTACGACATCGAGAATACGCACATCGATTCGTACTCGCTGTACACTAACCTGCCGCCGGCCGGCGCCTTGCGCGGCTTCGGCATTCCGCAGCTCGTGTGGGCCTACGAGAGCCACACCGACATGATGGCGCGGGAACTGAAACTCGATCCGATCGAGTTCCGCCGCAAGAACATCCTGCGTGAAGGCCGCCCGCAGGCGACCGGCACTGCGATGCAGGACGCCGCAATCGAGGCGGTGCTCGACCGCCTCGCCACCCGCATGAACTGGGGTAAGAGTTTCGACCACGGCGAAGGCACGGTGCGGCGCGGCCGCGGCGTCGCCATAGGCTTCAAAGCCTCGATCTCGCCCACCACCTCGATCGCGATCGTCAACGTCGCTGCCGACGGCAGCGTCACGCTCTATTGCAGCACCGTCGATATGGGCCAGGGCTCCGACACCGCAAACGCGCAGTTGGTCGCCGAGGTGCTCAACATTCCCGCGGAGTCGATCAAGGTGGTCCATCCCGACACCGACGTAACGCCCTACGACATGGCGACGCTCGGCTCGCGCTCCATGTTCCACATGGGCAACGCGGTGCGGCTCGCCGCCGAGGACGCCAAGGCCAAACTCGGCGCGCTGGCGCGCGAGGTCGGTTTGCCGGAGGGCAGCAATGTCCCAGTCGCGGAGCTGTTCGTGAAGAAGTACAAGATGCAGGCCGGCAACATCATCGGCGTCGGCAGCTACATCCCGACCTACGCGCCGCCGGACAAGGACGGGCTCACTCCCAACGCGACGCCATTCTGGATGGTCGGTGCGGCCGGCTGCGAGATCGAGGTCGATACCGAGACCGGCCATGTGACGGTCACCAAGCTCGTCAACGTGGTCGATGCCGGGCGGCCGATCAACCCGAAGATCGTGGAGACACAGCTCTCCAGCGCCGCGGTGATGCAGTTCGGCTTCACGATGCAGGAGAAGATGGAGTTCGATGCCGGCCAGGTGACCAACGCCTCGCTTGCCGACTACAAGATTCCGAGCTTCCTGGACTATCCTTCGAACATGCTCAACGAGGCGGTGGAAGCGGAACAGAAATCGGGCCCGTTCGGCGCCAAGGGCGTGGGCGAGAGCGGCACGTTCGGTGTTTCGCCCGCGATCGCCAATGCGATCGAGGATGCAGTCGGCGTGCGCCTCACCTCGCTGCCGCTGAGCGCCGAAGCGGTTTACCGCGCACTGCGTGCCGCGCGCGGCGAGCCGCTGGAGGAGTAACCTATGATGAGGCCGCATTTGCTCGCCGCCCGCGAGGCTAGCGCCCCCCTCCCCCTTTTGGGGAGAAGTCAGGGGTGGGGGTCGCGCCGCGAGTCCATCCTTCGAAGTGATCGTTTGCGGCACGCCCCCCACCCCTACCCTCCCCACAAGGGGTTGGGGGAAGAAGCAGCGAGCGTGGGATGACCCGCATCATCCAATTCACCCTCAACGGCGAGCGCGTGTCGGCCGAGGTCGCGGCGCATCAGAATCTCGTCGAATTGCTGCAGCAGCGCTTCGACCTCACCGGCGCCCGTGAAAGCTGTGCGCAGGGCCTGTGCGGCTGCTGCACGGTGCTGGTCGATGGTCGCGCCGTATCCGGCTGCCTTTACCTCGCTCCGTTCATCGACGGCAAGACCGTGGTGACGATCGAGCATCTGGCCGCCAACGGCCCACTCAATCCGGTGCAGGAAGCCTTCATCGAATGCGGCGCGTTCCAATGCGGCTTCTGTACGCCGGGCTTCATCCTGATGGCGGGCCAGTTGCTCGATGAGCATCCCGATCCCGACGAGGACGAAATTCGCCACTATCTATCAGGCAATCTCTGCCGCTGCGCCGCGTATCCGGAGATCATCGACGCCGTAAGATCGGCGGCGCGGAAACGGAAGGCAGCCCTTGGCACCTGACCTTCCTGTTGGCCGCCGTCTGCGCGTCACCCGAGCGCTCCAAATAAAACAATTTCGAACGAAGAGATGACCATGGCAAGTGAACGCAAGCCCGTTGCCTTCGGCGACCTGCGCGGCTGGATCAAGGCGCTGAAGGCGGAAGGCGAGTTGCACGAGATCGACGCCGAGGTCGACTGGAACATCGAGCTCGGCACCATCATGCGGCTGGCGCAAGGCCCCGGCACTGGCCGCGCGCTCCTGTTCAACAACATCAAGGACTACAATAGGTCCGAGAGCCGCTGCCGGCGCATCTTCGGCTCGGCACTCAACAACAACCGCCGCATCGCGATGATGCTCGGCCTTCCGTCGGAAACCCACGCGCGCGAACTGGTCAAGATCGGCCGCAACATCCTCGCGGAGACCCTTCCACCAAAGATCGTCAAAACCGGCTCGTGCAAGGAAAACATCGTCACGGGCAAGGACATTGACCTCGACGAATTCCCGACACCCTATTGGAACCGCCTCGACGGCGGCCGCTACCTCATCACTTATGCCGGTGTCGTCACCAAGGACCCCGACACGGGCGTCATGAATGTCGGCGTCTATCGCGGCATGATTGGCGGTCGCGACAAGATCCCGATCTTGATGTGGCGGGCGCAACACATCGGGCACCACGTCACCGCCTGGCAGGCGCACGGCAAGAAGGAAATGCCGATCGCGGTCGCGATCGGGTGGGAGCCTTCGCTCGGCTTCTGCGCCGGCTCGCCGGTGCCCAAGGGCACCTGCGAATATGACGTGATGGGGGCGATCCGCGGCGAGCCGGTGGAGCTTGTCAAATGCGAGACCAATGATCTTTACGTGCCGGCTTCCGCCGAAATCGTTATCGAGGGCATGCTTGGCCTCGATCCTGACAGTTATGAGATGGAAGGCCCCTACGCAGAGTTCACCGGCTATGTCGCCGGCGACAGGTCGCCGAAGCCAACCATTCGCGTCACCTGCATCACCCACCGGCACGATCCGATCCTGCGCGGCACCATCGAAGGCTGCCTGCCGGGCAGTTTTTCCGAGAACGCGGTGATCAGCTCGATTTTCCGCTCGTCGACGGCATGGAACGTGCTCGACCGGGCCGGTGTTCCCGGTATCACCGATGTGTGGGGCCCGCCGGTGCAAGCCGGCATGAACCTGATCATCCAGATGAAGCAGTCCTATCGCGGGCAGGCCAAGCAGGCCGCCAACGCGATCTGGGGCAGTTCGGCGGCGCACGTGCGCTACAAGCACATCACGGTCGTCGATGACGACATCGATATCCACGACTACGCTGCGGTCGACTGGGCGATCGCCTACCGTGTCAATGCCGGGGAAAACGACATCGTCATCATGCCGGCGACCTTCGGTCTCGGACTCGATCCTTCGACCCGCAAGCGCGACCGCAATCCGACACTGTTCGGCACCGGGAAATGGAATCGCGTCCTGATCGACGCCACCATAAACCTGGACTACGACCCCGACCCCGACTTCGGGGGCGGGCGTTTCCCGCCCACGGTGTGGCCCAGGGCGAACGACGTGGAAGCCGCAAAAGCGCGATGGACTGAACTGGGATTCGATGAGCCGAAGCCGCGGTGATGAATTGAAGGCCGTCATCCCGGACCGCGCTCGGCCGGGATGACGACCATCAAAGCCGTCGCGTGGCCGGAAAGGAAGAAAGTCGATGCTCGAGGAAACTGTCAGCATTCCGTCCGCCGGCTTGAAGCTGCATGGCGTGGTGCGTCCTGCGCACGGCGCAAAACCCGGCGAGCGGCGCCCGGCGTTTCTGGTGCTGCACGGGTTCGGCGGCAACTGCGAGTCGCAGAACGTGCTGCAGCCGACGCGCGTGCTGAGCGAGTACGGCTACGTGACGCTGCGCTTCGATCACCGCGGCTGCGGCAAGAGCGAGGGCGAGTTCGGTCGCGTGATCTGCCTTGAGCAGGTGGAGGACCTCGGCAACGCGCTGACGTGGCTGGCGCAGCATCCCTCCGTCGATCCCGATCGCATCGCAGTGATCGGATCAAGTTTTGGCGGCGCGGTAGCGGTCTATGCCGGCGGCGTCAATCCGCGCATCGCCGCAGTGATCTCGAATGGGGGCTGGGGGCACGGCGAGCGCAAGTTCCGCGGCCAGCACCCGACCCCGGAAGCGTGGGCAAAGTTCACGAACATGCTCAAGGAGGGGCGCGAGCATCGCGCCCGCACCGGGAAATCGCTGATGGTGCCGCGCTATGACATCGTGCCGATCCCCGCGCACGTGCGCGAGAGCCTCGATCGCCAGAAGGTCGAGATGTTCACCGCCGGCCACGTCGACTTCTTCCCGGCCGAGACCGCGCAGAGCATGTTCGATTTCCGCGCCGAGGACGTTGTCGGAACGATCGCGCCGCGGCCGCTACTGCTCATCCACGCCGCGAACAACTCGGTGACACCAACCGAGCAATCGATCGAGATGTTCAAGCGCGCCGGCCAGCCGACCGAGCTGCATCTGTTCAGCGGCCTCGATCATTTCCTGTTCGCGGAGAACAGCGCGCGGGTGTGGAGCGTGCTGCGCGACTGGCTAGAGAATTATTTTCCGGCGCGAACACGGTAGGCGGGGCGAGCCAGCTCACCGCCGGGAGCCCGACATGAGCGGGCTGCGGCTTTAGCGGCGGTTTCCCGGATTGTTCGGATTGCTGGGATCGTTCGTCGTGGAAGGATCATACGCGCCACCCGGAGCGTGTGTGCTTTGGGTGCGAGGACCACCTCTGCCGGAGGTACTCGGCGTGGACAAGCTTGGGGGGCCGCTCGGTGCAGGAGGCTGAACGATGGGCGCGGAGCCAGGCTGCACAGACGGCACGGAGCCAGGCGAGCCGCCCGGGACACTTCCCACACCCTGAGCGAATGCAGGCGATGAGATCAGGAGCGCGGATATCGCAAGGGGAACGAGTTTCATGAGCGTACATCTCGACAGGTGAATGCCCTTATCCTGGCAAAGCACTGCCGCGCGTTTTTGTTCCGAGACGCATGACCGCGGTAAATCTGGCATTAAGCCGCCCGGGATCGCTCGCGCTTACCGTCCGCGGTCACATCGTGCCCGTAGATCCATTCGATCTTGTAGGTGTGTTCCTTCGGCTTGAACAACCGTTTGAGCCGGTAGCCGAGGTCGCGCCGGAAACGGGCGAGCGGTGAGGTCTTGTTGTTGATCTTGCCGCGCTCGCGGGCGTGGAGCTGGATGCGCGAAGTCCGCGGCAGCCGCGCCTGTTCGTAGGCGCGCAGCGCCTGCTGCGGGTCGTCGCGGTGCTGATCCAGCATCTCGGCCAGCACGTAGCCGTCCTCGATCGATTGCGCGGCGCCCTGAGCCAAGTAAGGCAGCATCGCATGGGCGGCATCGCCGAGCAGCGTCACGCGCCCCTGCGTCCAGCGCGGCAGCGGATCGCGGTCGTAGAGCGCCCATTTGTAACAGCGCTCGGTGCGCGAGAACAGTTCGCCAAGCAGCGGATGCCATCCGGCATAGGCCTCGGCGGCTTCGCGCCAGTCACTCTCGACCCGCCAGGATTCATCGCGCCAGTCGGTCTCGAAATGCGCGATCCAGTTCACCAGTTCGCCGCGCCGGACGTAGTAATGAACCACCGTGCCTTGCGGGCCGAACCACGCCGTCATGTCCGGCTCGATGAGGCCCTTTGGCAGCGCGCCGGTCGGCACCAATCCGCGCCAGCAGATGTGGCCGGTGAATTTCGGCTTGTCGGGACCGAACAGACTCGCTCTTACCGCCGAATGGATGCCGTCGGCGCCGATCACGACATCCGCCTGTTCCTCCGTGCCGTCGTCGAATGACAGCACCACCCGATCGGCCAGTTGGTTCACAGCCGTGCATTTCGCATCGAGCCGGACGCAGTCTTTCGGCAAGGTTTGCTGCAGCACCTCGTGCAGGTCGGCGCGGTGCGCGCCGAAATAGCCGGCGCCGTATTGCGAGCGGAACACGCCTTTCATCTGCGTCGCGGAGGTGATGCTCCCGGTCTTCCAGTTGCGCACCACGTGCCGCTCGGGCTCGAAGGCGATCGCTTCGAATGCCTTGTCGAGGCCCAGCGCCATGAGGACGCGCGACGCGTTCGGGCTGAGCTGGATGCCCGCGCCGATTTCACCAAGCATATTCGACTGCTCGTAGACCGTGACGTCGAAGCCGCGCTGGCGCAGCGCAATGGCCGCGCACAAGCCGCCGAGTCCGGCTCCGACCACGGCAATCCTGATGCTTCCCGGCATTCCTCACCTTTGTGCGCGTGCGCGAAGCTCTACACCAAAAGCCGCGCGGCAAAAAGGTCGCGTGCCGCGCGGAAGCGAACTGTGGTAGCAAGCGCAAAACGTGGTGTGGGAAGGATGGCCCGAATGACGCGTTGCGCCGGTTTGCCGTTTCTCGCCCTTGCCCTCGCCATCCTCGCGTCACCCCGGCCTGCGCGCGCCGAGGATGCGGCCGACTTCTATCGCGGCAAGACGGTCAACCTGATCGCGGGCTTCAATACCGGCGGCGGCGCCGACACCTATGCGCGGCTGGTGGCGCGCCACCTCGGCAAGCACATTCCCGGCAATCCGAACGTGATCGTGCGGAACATGCAAGGCGCAGGCAGCGTCGTCGCGGCCAACCACATCTATAACGTCTCTCCCAAGGACGGCTCGGAACTCGGTCTGTTCGCCGGCAACATCACCATCGATCCGCTGCTGGGAAGCACGCAGCACAAGTACGACGCACGCAAGTTCAACTGGATCGGCGCGCCCTCGTCCGACTCCAACGTCTGTCTCGCCTCGCCGTCGGCGCCGTTCAAGACCCTCGACGACGTGCTCCAGCGCGAGATGATCACCGGCACGTCCGGGACCTCGACCTACGACTTCCCGGTGGTGCTCAACAATGTGCTGGGCGCGAAGTTCAAGCTGGTCAAAGGCTACGGCGGCAGCGCGGCGCTACGGCTCGCGATGGAACGCGGCGAGATCCAGGGTTTTTGCGGCGTCGGCTACAACTCCATGCGCACCGCAGGGCTGACCGAGGGTCGTGCGACCATCCTGGTCCAGATCGGACTCGCCAAGAATCCGAACATGCCGAATGCTCCGTTCATCATGGACTACGCCAAGAGCGATCAGGACCGGCAGATTTTCCGGCTGGTGTTCGGCTGGCTCGATCTCGAACGGCCGATCGCGGCGCCACCGGGCACGCCTGACGACCGCGTGCAGGCGCTGCGCAACGCGTTCGATGCGGAGATGAAAGACCCGGCGCTGCAGGCCGATGCCGACAAGGTCAACGTCAGTATCCAGCCGATGACCGGAAAGAACATCTCAAATTTCATCGACGAGGTCTACCGGACGCCGCCTGAGATCGCCGCCAAGGCGACGCAGATGCTCGGGCGCGCCGCACAGTGAGAGCCGAGGGAATCATGCGCCCCCTCCCCCGAATCCTGCCGCTGATTGGCGTTCTTCTCGTCCTCACTGCGCCGGCTGCTGCGCAGTCGGTCGAGCAATTCTACAAGGGCCGCCAAGTCAACCTCATCGTCGGCTTCAACACCGGCGGCGCCTACGACCCCTATGCCCGCACCGTGGGGCGTTATCTCGGCAACCATCTCCCCGGCTCGCCCACGGTCGTCGTCAAGAACATGCAGGGCGCCGGCAGCGTGCTGGCCGCCAACCATCTCTACAACGTCTCGCCGAAGGACGGCTCCGAGATCGGGCTGATCGCCGGGAGCGCTGCGATCGAGCCGCTGTTCGGCGTCCGGCCGACCCAGTTCAGTGGCCAGAAATTCACTTGGATCGGCAGCGCGAACGACGAGCCCGGCGTCTGCTTCGCCTGGCACACGAGCGCGATCCAGACTGCGGAGGATTTGTTCCGCAAGGAGTTGGTGATCGGCGCGTCGGGCACCTCCAACCTCGACTTCCCGACCGCCCTCAATGTCGTGCTCGGCACCAGGATGAAACTCGTTCGCGGCTACAACGGCACTTCCTCGATCATGTTCGCGATGGAGCGCGGCGAGACCGAAGGGATGTGCGGCATGGTCTACGCCGGCCTCAAGGCCGCGCACCCCGACTGGCTGCGCGACGGGAAGGTGCGCACGCTCCTGCAGATCGGGCTGGAACCGAACCCCAAGCTCCCGGGCATCCCCTTCGCGATGGACTTCGCCAAAAACGACGACGACAAGCGGGTGCTGCGTCTGGTCGTCGGCTGGACCATCATGGGACGCCCCTTCCTCGCTCCGCCGGGGATCCCCGAGGATCGCAAGGCGGCGCTGCGCAAAGCCTTCGACGAGACCATGCGCGACCCAGCATTCCTGGAGGAGACCGCCAAGCTGCGCCTCGACATCGCTGCGATCAGCGGCGCGCAGATCGACAAATTCCTGCAGGACGTCTACGCCACGCCAAAGCCGCTGGTCGAGCGAGCAGGAAAAATTCTCTCGCCATCGCAGTAGGCTGAAGTGGAATATTGGACCAAATTATTATCCGCTAATCGCCGGAAATCGCCTTCGCCGCGGCGATTACGTCGGCGGGGGTCTGATACAGCTCCTTGATCGCACGCTCGACGTCCGTTCCGGTCATGGGCGTTACAGCGAGGCGCTGCCGCGCCGCGTCGGCGAGGAATTCGGGGTCCTTCATCGTCTCATCGAAGGCCGTGCGGAGCACCGCGAGCCGATCCGCCGGCACGCCACGAGGGGCAATGAAAGGCCGGCCGATCAGCGCACCGGCGGTGAGCAGACTGAAGGTCTGTTGCTTCTTCGGGTCGGTCAGGACGTCCCCGGCATAGGGCAGGTCCGCCGGCATTCCGGGTGCGAGCGTGCGTGAGAAGCGGATCAGCAGCGTCACCTTCTTGTCGCGCAGCCAGTCCTCGGGCATGCTGGTCCAGGAGCCGCAGTCGCCGTCCAGCTCGCCGCGTTCGATCGCGATCCGCTTGTCGGCGCTGCCGGGATATCCCATCACCGCGCGCAGCTTCACTCCGAACAGGTCCGAGAGGATGCGGTCGTCGATATAGGCCGAGGTGCCGACGCCGGTGTTGCCGAAGGTCACTTGCGGCTTGGCGACAAAATCCTGCCAGTTCCTGATGCCGGTGCCATTCCAAGTGAAGCAGACCCGGAAATCCTCGCTGACATTGCCGATCCAGGAATAGTCCAGGAACTTGATCGGCACCTTTTCGGGCGAAGTCAGCGATTGCGTGATCAGCCCGGAATTGAACGTGGTGATCAAAGTGCCGTCGCTCGGCGCGCCGGTGCTGAGATATTGCACCGACTTGAGGCTCGCCGCGCCCGGCATGTTCTGCACCACGATGATCGGGTTGCCGGGAACGTGGCGTCCGTAGTGACGCACGAGCACACGCGCGTAGATGTCGTAGCCGCCGCCCGGTGAGAATCCGACCACCAGCCGCACGGTCTTGCCCTTGTAGAAGTTCGCGGCGTCCTGCGCGGAGGCGGGCGCGGCCGAGAGAAGCCCAGCAAGCAGCGCGGCGAAGATGGTCATGACACGCTCCGTGCGTGATGTGGAGAGATCAATTCCGGATGTCCTGCAGAAACCACTCGGTCGGAATTTCGCGGCCGAGCCGGGCGCGCTTTGCAAGTTCATAAACCCGTCCGGCGACCGCGTAGAACTGCGCGCCCTGCAGATTGCCGCGTTCCGAATAGGTGATCTGATCCGGCGAAGTCCGGCCCTTGACTTTGCCCTGCACGAGGTCGGCGAGCGTGAGGCGCTTGTCCGGCAACGCCACGCCGTGCGCTCGGCGGCCGCGGCGGCCGTCGCCGTGCTTGTGCCGATCCGGGCGCGCTTCGTAGCCGATATGCTCGGCGTCGGTAGCAAGCTCGGGATGCCCAATCGGCGCCGGCGTGTCGCCGAAGCGCAGATACGCGTCGACCTTCTGCAGGCTCGCCGCATCGGGCTTGCCGCTGCCGCCGACCACGACGATATGGCTGCCTTTTTCCAGCAGCGCCCCGTCCGTCACCGGCAGGGCGGAGTCGGTCAGCGCGGCAACGATATGGGCACCCTTGTAGACGTCCTCCGGACGATCGCAGACCTTCACTTCGATATTGTACTTCGCGGCCATTTCGCGGGCGAACTGCTCGCGATTTTCCCTGGTGGGGCTGAACACCTGCAGCTTCTTGATCGTGCGTACGCGGGTGAACGCCTGCATGTGGGTGCGCGCCATGCCGCCGGAGCCGAGGATGCCGACCACCTCGGCGTCTTCGTTGGCCATGTATTTGACGCCGATCCCGCCGTCGCCGCCGACCCGCATGTGCTGAAGGTGGCCGTCATTGATGAACGCCAGGAATTCGCCGTTCTCGATCGAGGTGAGCAGGATGAGGCCGCAGAACAGGCCCGGGCGCGAGCAGTATTTCTCCTGCGTGGTCACGCCGTTGTACTGGGTCTCGTAGATGATGTCGGACTTCATGCGGATGGCGAAATAGCCGGCGGTCGAGCCGCCTTCCATCGTGCCCCACTGGTAGTTCTTGTTGGGGTCGCTGGTCGGGATGCGGATATCGATGCGCGGCCGGCAGACCGCCTCTTTGGCCGCAAGCGCCAGGTAGGACTGCTCGAGTGCATCGAGCGTGTCCTCCATGGTGAGGACCTTGGCGACATCGTCATTGTTGATGATGAGTGTCATCGTCCTTACGCCTTCGCCGGAATCTTGCATTCGTTGATGAGCGGCCCCCCATTGCGGAACCGGTCTAGGTTCTGGGCAAACAGCTTCTTCTGCTGAGCGTAGCCGGTGGAACCACCGCCCGCGATGTGGGGGGTGATGATCACGTTCGGCATGTCCCAGAGCGGACTGTCGTCCGGCACCGGCTCGATCTCCTGGGCATCGAGCCCGGCGCCGGCGATCTGGCTCCGCTGCAGTGCCAGCACCAGCGCTGCTTCATCGACGATGCTGCCGCGCGCGACATTGATGATGAAAGCCGTGGGCTTCATCGCGGCGAGTTCAGCCGCGCCGATCATGTGATGGCTGCCTTCATCTCCGCTGGTGCAGATCGCGACCGCGTCGGCGCTTGCGAGAGCATCGCGGATGCGCTCGCGCGGGAACACCGCATCGAGATCATCCGCCTCGTCGATGCTCCGCGACACCGCGATCACCCGGCTGTCGAACGCGCGCAGCTTGCGAACAAGAGCGCGGCCGATCGCGCCCCGTCCAATGACGCAGACGGTTGCGCCTTCGAGCGTCCCCATGCGGGCATTGACCTCCTCGCGCTCGTAGCGATGCGCCCGCTGGTCGATGGCGGCCTCCGGCAGCCGCCGGGCGAAGGCCAGGAACAGCGCCATCGCATGCTCGGCCACCATGGTGGCTTTAACGCCAGTCGAGTTCGTCACCCGCACGCCTTGCGGGATGCCGACCGCAAGGCCGCGTTCGATACCTGCGGAACTGAAATAAATCCAGCCGATCTGGTGCGGCGCCGTGCGCAGTGCCGCTCCCCAGGCCGGCGTGATCACCCGGTTGCTGGTGACGAGCACCGAGGCGCCCGCGATCTCGCGCACAAACTCCTCGTGCGAACCGGCGACCGCCCAATCGAGCTGCGGGAAATCCTGCACGAGCTGGATGATCGCGTCGTTCCGGCCCCACGGATAGATCACCGCCTTCATGCGTAAAATTCTCCTGATCGCCACGGGCGTTATGCCCGATCTTCTTGCAATTGTCGCCGGTCCCGCTTAGCTCATCCGCCAGATCAGCAGAGACCCATAAATGGATGATATCCGCGCGCCGAAGGTGAGCTTCGTCTCCCTCGGCTGCCCCAAGGCGCTGGTCGATTCCGAGCGCATCATCACCCGTCTGCGGGCGGAGGGCTATGAACTCACGCGCAAGCACGAGGGCGCCGATCTCGCCATCGTCAATACCTGCGGGTTCCTCGACAGCGCGCAGGCGGAGTCGCTCGCCGCGATCGGCGAGGCGCTGGCGCAGAACGGCAAGGTGATTGTGACCGGCTGCATGGGTGCCGAGCCGGAAAAGATCACCAGCCGTTACCCTGGCCTGCTCGCAGTCACCGGCCCGCAGCAATACGAGAGCGTGGTCGAGGCGGTCCACCGGGCGTTGCCGCCGCGGCATGATCCGTTTTTCGATCTCGTGCCGCCGGAGGGCACCAAGCTCACGCCGCGTCACTATGCTTATCTCAAGATTTCAGAGGGTTGTAACAATCGGTGCACCTTCTGTATTATCCCGAAACTGCGCGGCGACCTGGTTTCGCGCCCGGCCGCGGATGTGTTGCGCGAAGCCGAGCGGCTGGTCGCCGCAGGGGTCAAGGAACTCCTGGTTATTTCCCAGGATACGTCGGCCTATGGGATCGATCTGCGCTATGCCGCAAGCGAGTGGAAAGGGCGCGAAGTGCGGGCGAAATTCCTCGATCTCGCCCGCGCGCTCGGTGAACTCGGCGTCTGGGTGCGGCTGCATTACGTCTATCCCTATCCGCACGTCGACGAAGTGATCGCGCTGATGGCGGAGGGCAAGGTGCTGCCCTATCTGGACATTCCGTTCCAGCACGCCAGCCCCGAGGTGCTGCGCCGCATGAAGCGGCCCGCCGCGCAGGAGGAGACGCTGGCGCGCATCCGGCGCTGGCGTGAGATTTGTCCCGAGCTCGCGATCCGCTCGACGTTCATCGTCGGCTTTCCCGGCGAGACCGATGCGGATTTCGAGATGTTGCTCGACTGGATCGACGAGGCGCAGCTCGATCGCGTCGGCTGCTTCCGTTACGAGCCGGTGCACGGCGCGGCCGCCAACGACCTCGCCGCGCCGGTCTCGGCCGAGGTGAAGGAGGCGCGCTGGCACCGGTTCATGGCGCGGCAGCAGAAGGTCTCGGCAAAGCGGCTCAAGCGCAAAGTCGGCAGCCGCCAGCAAGTGATCATCGATGCGGTCGGCCCCACGGTTGCCAAAGGCCGCAGCAAGGCCGACGCGCCGGAGATCGACGGCGCGGTCTATGTGGCGAGCCGCCGGCCGCTGCGAGTCGGCGAGATCGCCAACGTCAAGATCGATCGCGCCGATGAGTACGACCTATATGGGAGCGCGGTCGGGTATTAGCTCGGCCACTGCTCAGAGGAGAGGCCGCATTGCCACCGCGGGCCGAACCGTTTGCGTTCAGTTGCGGCTACACTCAATAGCGTTGATCTCGAAGTTCGTGCCGCTTTTGATGTTGCGAGCGGTGGTTGAGTAATTAACTTAGCACGCAACAAAATCAACATGATTTCACTCCGACGACGGTCCCTCGGCTTCTTGTCAGGAGAGCGGTCTGTCTCACGGCGCTTTACGACAACTGTTGCACCGCTTTGACGACGGCTCGCGTCAGCGCCGCGAGATCATTCCCTCCGATGGTGAGGGCCGGGGTCAGATAGACCACATTCCCGAACGGGCGGACGAATACGCCGTCCATCACGAAGCGCGACCGCAACGCATTGAGATCGTCGATGCGGTCGAGTTCGACCACGCCGATCGCGCCCTTGACCCGTACGTCCTTCACGCCCGGCAGACCACCGCAGGGCGCGAGTCCCGTGGTAAGCGCCGCCGAGATATCAGCGACCTGTGCCAGGCGCGGCTCCCGCTCGAACAGATCGAGCGAGGCATTGGCGGCAGCACATGCAAGCGCATTCGCCATGAAGGTCGGTCCATGCATCAGCGCGTGCATGGGATCATCCGACCAGAACGCCTCAAACACTTTTGCTGAGGCAATCGTCGCCGCGAGCGGAAGCGTTCCGCCGGTGAGCGCCTTCGACAGCGTGACGATGTCGGGAGCGACCGCGGCCTGCTCGAACGCGAACATCGTTCCGGTTCGCCCGAACCCGGTGAAGATTTCGTCAAAGACGAGGAGCACGTCATAGCGGTCGGCCGCGACGCGCAGGCGTTGAAGCACCTCGGAATCGTGGAAACGCATGCCACCGGCGCCCTGCACCAGCGGCTCGACGATGATGCCGGCGATCTCATCGGCGCGAAGTCTCGAGCAGTCGCGACAGCGCCGTCACGCCTTCCTCGTCCTGCGGCAGATCGACCACCAAATGCTCCGGCAATAGTCCGCGAAACAGTGCGTGCATCCCGCTTTCGGGATCGCACACCGCCATCGCCCCGGTGGTGTCGCCGTGATAGCCGCCCTTGAACGAGACGAACCGCCGGCGGCCGCGAACGCCGCGGTTGAGCCAGTACTGCACCGCCATCTTCATGGCGACCTCAACCGCGACCGATCCGGAGTCGGAGAAGAATACCCGATCCAGGCCCGCCGGCATCAACGCTGCAAGCCGTCGCGCCAGCGTCAGCGCCGGTTCGTGTGTCAGACCGCCAAACATGACATGGGGCATGCGCGCAAGCTGCCGCTCCACCGCGGCGCGGATGTGAGGGTGATTGTAGCCGTGGCAGGCGGTCCACCACGACGCGATGCCATCGATGAGCTCACGCCCGTCGGCCAGCACGATGCGGCAGCCGTGCGTGCGCGCGACCGGCAGCGGGGGACGCGCGGTCTTCATCTGCGCGTAGGGCAGCCAGATGTGGCGTAGGCCGGTTTGGTACCAATCCTCGGGATCGGCGGGGGCATCGCACCCGGGTATCGGCGGTCTCCTTGTCATGGCGGTGCTTTTTTCCTTGATCAGGCGATGGCTCACGGCCACAAGCGAGCAGCGGCCTGCCCTGCGCCGCTGATGAAGACCGCCATGCATTCACTCGACGAATTCGCGACCCGAAAACTCGGCGAGTTGGAACGCCAGAACCTGCGCCGCACGCTCGCGGAGACCATTCGTCTGGACGGAATCTGGGCGCAGCGCAACGGGCGGCGGCTCTTGTCATTCTGCTGCAATGATTACCTTAACCTGTCCCATCACCCGGCGCTCAAGGCCGCCGCCGGCGCAGCGCTCGAACGCTACGGCGTCGGCAGCGGCGCGTCGCGGCTGGTAACCGGCAATCATCCCTTGTTCGCCGAGCTGGAGGGACGCCTCGCCCGCCTGAAAGGCAGCGAGGCGGCATGCGTATTCGGCTCGGGCTACCTTGCCAATATGGGCATCATTCCGGCCCTGATCGGGGCCGAAGACCTCGTTCTCATCGACGAACTCTCGCACGCGTGCCTGATCGCGGGCGCACGCCTTTCCCGCGCGAAAGTGATTTCGTACCGCCACGCCGATGCGGAGCACGTTGGCGTTCTGCTCTCCGAACATCGTGGCCGACACGCGCGCACCTTGATCGCCACCGATGGCGTGTTCTCCATGGACGGCGACCTTGCGCCGTTGCCCGAGCTTTCGGCGCTCGCGCAACGCTTCGACACATGGCTGATGTCCGACGATGCCCACGGCATCGGCGTGGTCGGCGGCGGCCGTGGCTCGACCTTCGCCTGGACCGCCAAGGCCGACGTGCCGCTGCAGATGGGCACGCTCTCGAAAGCGATCGGCGGCTACGGCGGCTATCTCTGCGCCTCCGCCGCGGTGATCGAGTTGATCCGCAATCGCGCCAGGACGTTTGTCTACGCGACCGGTCTACCGCCCGCCCTCGCGGCCGCCGCCATCGCCGCACTCGACCTGATCGCGCGCGAGCCGGATTTCGCCGCCTTGCCGGTCCGCAAGGCGAAAGCCTTCGCAGCCCTGGTGGGATTGCCCGAGCCGGAAAGCCCGATCGTACCTTTGGTGATCGGCGAGGCCGACGCGGCTTTGACCGCGTCGCGCCTGCTGGAAGCCGAAGGTTTTCTGGTTACCGCGATCCGTCCGCCGACGGTGCCGCCAGGGACGGCGCGCCTGCGCTTCACCTTCACGGCCAAGCACCCCGACGCCGAGATCGAACGTCTGGCCGGCATCGTGCGCAGCCTGATCATCGGGCGGGCTTCGTGACGGCCGTCTTCGTCACCGCGACCGGCACCGACATCGGCAAGACTTTCGTCACTACGCGCTTGATCCGGCACATCCGTGCCGCCGGCCGCTCCGTTGCTGCGATCAAGCCGGTGGTCAGCGGATTCGCGGCGGACCAGGCCGCGGCGAGCGATCCCGGACTGCTGCTCGGTGCGCTCGGGCGACCGGTCACGATCGAAGAGATCGCGCTCATCTCGCCCTGGCGGTTCGCGGCGCCCCTATCGCCCGACCTCGCCGCGCAAAAGGAAGGCCGTGGCATTGATTTCAACGCTTTGGCGCTGTTCACGCGACAGGCTGCCATGGCCTCGCGCAACGGTCTCCTGCTGATCGAAGGGATCGGCGGCATCATGGTGCCGCTCGACGCCGATCACACGGTGCTCGATTGGATGACCACGCTGAAAATCCCGGTTCTGCTGGTCGCCGGCAGCTACCTCGGCACGATCAGCCACACATTGACTGCGCTGCACGTGCTCGCCTCGCGCAATCTTGAAATCGCCGCGGTGGTAGTAAGTGAAAGCCCAGTGAGCGGCGCGTCACTGGAGGAAACAGCCGCCAGCATTGCGCGGTTTTCTAGCCCGATCGCGGTGATCGGGTTACCGCGTCTCGATGGAGATACACCGAGTCATCCTACGTTCGGACGGATCGCGGAGTTGCTATGAGCGGGTTCCATGAACCCTCAGGTCGTCCCACGAAGGCGGGGACGACCTGAAACTGATCAAACGCACACCTTGTCACTCGTGCGCCGCGATCCACTTGCCCAGTGCCTCGCGCTCCGCGTCGGTCATGTCGGTCTGATTGCCGAGCGGCATGGTGCGATCCTCGACCGCCTGCTCCAATACTTTCGGCGCGAACTTTGCAAGGTCGTCGATCGTCTCCAGCACCACGTTGCGCGGCGGCTTGGCGAAGGCTTCGTGGGTGGGATTGCGGGCGTGGCACATCACGCAATGCTTATGCGTGATCGCCATCACCTCGGCGTCGGAGACATCGGCTGCGGAACTTGGCCCCGCAGCCGGCAACAGAAACATCAGAGCCGCGGAAATGCGGATGCGCATCAGCTCCCTCCGCTCAGGGAATAAGGATGCTCGCTCCCGTCGTCGACCGGCTCTCAAGCTCGCGATGCGCCTTCTGCACGTCCTTGAGCGCATAGGTCTGGTTCACCGGGATCTTCACTTGGCCTTTCGCGACCACATCGAACAAATCGTTCGCGATCGCGAGCAGGTCCTCGCGCTTGGCCGCATAGGTGTTGAGCGTCGGGCGGGTGCAGAACAGCGATCCCTTGGTCTGCAGCAGATTGATGCTGAACGCCTCGATCGAGCCGGAGGCATTGCCGAAGCTCACGAACATGCCGAGCGGCTGGATGCAATCGAGCGAGGCCGGGAACGTCGCCTTGCCGACGCCATCATAGACCACCTCGCACATCTTGCCGCCGGTGATCTCTTTCACCTTGGCGGGGAAATCCTCGGTGCGATAGAGAATGGTGTGATGGCAGCCGTTGGCCTTGGCCAGCGCGGCCTTTTCCGGCGAGCCGACGGTGCCGATCACGTTGGCGCCCAGATAGTTCGCCCACTGGCACGCGATCAGGCCGATACCGCCGGCGGCCGCATGAATGAGCACGTTCATACCCGGCCTCACCTTGAACGTGCGGTTGAGCAGATATTCGACCGTCATCCCCTTGAGCATCATGGCGGCGGCCTGCTCGTAGGAAACTTGCGCAGGCAGCTTCACCACACGGTCGGCCGGCATGTTGCGCTCCGCCGCATAGCTGCCGAGCGCAGAGGTATATCCAACGCGATCGCCGACTTTGACATCGCTCACGCCCGGCCCGACGGCGATCACCTCGCCGGCGCCTTCGTTGCCGCCGATGAAGGGAAATCCCCCCGCCGGCGGATAAAGCCCGCTGCGGAAGTAAGTGTCGATGTAGTTGAGGCCGCAGGCGTGGTTCTTGATTCGCACCTGCCCCTGGCCCGCCGCCGGGATATCGATGTCCTCATAGGTCAAAACTTCGGGACCGCCCGGCTTGTGCACCCGCACCACTGCGACCATCGGCGTTACTCCTGTTCGTGTTCAATCACTGCGCGCGGTATGGCAAAGCCGCGCGGGCGGATCAAGCTCATCCCGCGCCGGACCGGCGCGCCCGCCGCCGCTTGGCGATCACGTTGAAAACTTCGACCGCGCCCGCGAAGGCCATGGCGAAGTAGACGTAGCCGCGCGGAATGTGGAATTTGAACCCGTCGGCGACCAGGGCCATGCCGATCAGCAGCAGGAACGCCAGCGCCAGCATCTTCGTGGTCGGATGCTCGGCGATGAAGGCGCCGACGGGAGCCGCCGCGACATACATTATGATCATGGCGATCACCACGGCCGCGATCATGATCGCGAGATCCTCCGCCATGCCAATCGCAGTGATGATCGAATCGAGCGAGAAGACCAGGTCGATCGCGACGAGTTGCACGATAATCCAGGCGAACACCTTCGGCGCCGACGACAGGACCGGTTCACTCTCGCGCGCCTCGACCTCGCTGTGAATCTCATGGGTGGATTTGGCGATCAGGAACAGGCCGCCGCCAACCAGAATGATGTCGCGCCACGACACACCGCGCCCCAAAATCGTGAAAATGGGCTCGGTGAGGCCGATCAGCCATGCCAGCGCAGCAAGCATCACCACCCGGAATACGAAGGCCAGCGACAAGCCGATGGCGCGCGCCTTCTTCGCCAGCGCCGGGTCGAGCCGCACCGTGAGCAGCGCGATGAAAACCAGGTTGTCGATGCCGAGAACGATCTCGAGCACGGTCAGCGTGACGAGTGCCGCCCACGCATTGGGGTCGGCGAGTAAGTCGAGCATGATCGGGTCAGCCCCTGTCGGTCCATCCGATGCCGATGACATATAGGCTGAGGACCACCAGACCGCCTGCGACCCAAGGTCCGGGGTCAAGCCCTTGCAGAATCGCGACCGTTGCCAGGATCGCCCACAGGATGACGACGGTGATGTTCAAGAAGCGCAGCCGCGTGACACGCATCGGATGGAGAAATTTGAACGGCGCGAATGTCAACGCCACCAACAAGGCAACGAACGCGGCGGCGAACCACGGCGGCAGCTTGAGAACGAACAGATAGAACGCGGCGAGATTCCAGAGCGCCGGAAAGCCGCGAAAATAATTGTCGCCGGTCTTCATCTTGCGATCCGCGAAGTAAAGCGCGCCCGTCACCACGATCGCGATACCGGCCGGAACTGCGAGGAGCGGCGGCAGCAGGCCGCTGGCCGCAATGGCATAGGCTGGAACGAACACGTAGGTGACGAAATCGACCACAAGATCGAGCACGTCGCCCGACCAGCGTGGCAACCGCTCCGCAACCTTGAGAGAACGTGCCATCATGCCGTCGATGCCATCCACGAACAGCGCCGCACCAAGACAAAGGAACATGGCCTCCCAGTGCCCGCCCACGGCCGCGATCAGTGCGCCGAACGCGAGCGCGGCGCCGCTTGCGGTGAAGACATGGACCGCGAAGGCGCGGGCGTAGGCGGCAGGCGTCAAAGGGGCCATCGATTGTCGCGGGCTTGACCCGTACATCCATCCGGCGTTTCGAATAGCGTCGCGGCATGATGGATTGCCGGAGCAGGCTCGGCAATGACGATTCGCATGAGCGATCCGATCACGTGAGCGGTCCAATGGCGGAAGTGGTGATCGTTGGCGGCGGGCCGGTCGGGCTAACGACGGCGATTGCGCTCGCCTCCGCCGGCGTCGAGACCGTGATGGTCGCGAAGCATGCCCTTGCAGCCGACAACCGCACGACCGCGCTGCTGCAAGGGTCGGTGCAGGCGCTCGAAACACTTGCGGTCTGGCCGCGTTGCCACGCGCACGCCGCGCCGCTGCGCGTGATGCGCATCGTCGACGACACGCGCCGGCTGTTGCGCGCGCCGGAGGTGCGCTTCGAGGCCAGCGAGATCGGGCTGCCGGCGTTCGGCAGCAACATCGAAAATCGCTTCCTGCTCGCGGCGCTCGCAGCCCGCGCCCGCGAGCTTCCAGCGTTGACGCTCATCGATGACGAAGCCGTGGCTGTGGTGATCGCGGACGCCAACGTGACAGTCAACCGCAAAGCCGGCGCGGCTGTCTCGGCGCGGCTCGCGATCGGGGCCGACGGCCGCAACTCGCTCTGCCGCGCCGCCGCAGGGATCACGACCGATCGTCGGAGCTATCCGCAGACCGCCCTCACCTTCAATCTCGCCCACGCGCGCGCGCATCAGGACACATCGACCGAATTCCACAATCAGACCGGCCCGTTCACGCTCGTCCCCTTGCCGGGGCAGCGTTCGAGCCTGGTCTTTGTCGTCGATCCAGCGGAAGTGCCGCGTCTTGCCGGCCTTGCCGATGACGCCATGGCTGCGGAGATCGAGCGGCGCTCGCATTCGATCCTCGGAAAATTGACGTTACAACCTGGCCGCGGCGTCTTTCCACTCACGGTCGAAACTGCGCCACGCCTGGGCGCACCACGGGTGGTACTGATCGGCGAAGCCGCGCACGTGCTGCCGCCAATCGGCGCCCAGGGCCTCAATCTCGGGCTCCGCGACGGCGCGACCGTCGCCGAGCTCGTGGTGGCGAGGCGGCGCGAGGGAGGCGATGTCGGAGCGCCCGATCTGCCGGCCCGCTACGAGGAGATGCGGCGCGCCGACGTGACCAGCCGAACCCTCGCCGTCGATCTCCTCAATCGCAGCTTGCTGCTGGATTTCCTTCCGATGCAGGGGGCACGCGGGCTGGGGCTGTTCCTGATGCAGCAGGTCGGCCCCTTGCGTCGAGCCATCATGCGCGAAGGCGTGATGCCGGCCGCCTCGCAGCCTCGCCTCATGCGCGGCGAGGCGCTTTAACGACGCCGTTCGGTCCCCCTGGCATCCGCCACAATCCTGGTCTATTTCGCGTGTCATGGACAAGACCCGCGTCGCCAAGTTCCAGATCGGATCGGTGGTTCGCCACCGCATCTACCCGTTTCGAGGTGTGGTCTTCGATATCGACCCGGTCTTCAACAACACCGAGCAATGGTACCAGTCGATCCCGGCGGAGGTGCGGCCGCACAAGGAACAGCCGTTTTATCATCTCTATGCCGAGAACGCGGAAACCGAATACGTCGCTTACGTGTCGGAGCAAAACCTGCTCGCGGACAATTCCGGCGAACCGGTGCGCCATCCGCAGGTGGCGGAAGCGTTCGTGCAGGACGGCAAGGGCACCTATCGGCCGCGCCACACCGTGCTGAACTGACACACGCCACTGACAGGCGCCGTTGCCAAGTTTGGCTCGTCACATGGGCCGGCGGCACCCCCGGTCCGACCGCCGGCCGCCCGAGTATAAGCCTTGTGCCGGACATCCACGTCTTAAATTCGACGGCCTGTCCAAAGACGTGAATGGCCGGGACAAGCCCGGCCATGAGGATCAAGACAGATCATGTCAACAACCGCTCACTTCGGCGGAAGCGCTTGGCTCTCCAGCTTCTTGCGCGCTTCGTCGGCGCGCCGCTGCAATTCCGCCTGCAGCTTCTGCTGTTGCTCCTCGAACACTTTCGGATCGGTCGGCGCGCCGTCGTAGGCCTTCGCGAAGTCGGAAAGCGGAACCACCAGGCTAATGGGCTGGCCAGCGCCGTTGATGCCCTGGATCACCAGGCCCTGGCCCTTCTTGAGCTTGCCGATCAACTCGGCGCTCGCTTCATAATCAGCCATGCAGCCGTTGTTGAAGCAGATCACGTAGGGTCCCGTCATCGGCTGGCCCTGGTCGACGATGACGCGGGTGCCCGGCTGGATCGACATGCCCAAGGGCAGCGTCACGCGCAGGATCTTGCGCGGCTCGCCATCCGGCTCGATCAACACGGCGGCGACGACCGGCTGTCCGGATTCGACGCGACCGTCCTTGCCGGTGAAGCAGACTTGCTTGGCGTTGGCTTCCTGGCCCTTGAGGCAGAACTTCGTCCACGGCGAATAGATCAACTGCGGCTGGTCGCCGGCCGCCTGTTGCGGCTGTTGCGGTGCCGGCGCAGCCGGCGGAGCCGGTGTTGCCTTTGGCGCCGCTTTCGGGGTGGCCTTGGGCGTCGCCTTGGGCGCCTGCGCATTGGCGCTCGTCCCGGCGATGACGCTGAGCATGGCCGCGGCGATCCCGACGGCCAGCGCCCGCGCGAACGGCCGAGCGGGCGCGAACATGCTCGGATGATCCATGAGCTGATCCTCTCGCTTACCGCTCTCGCAGCCTTGGCCGGAACGAACGGTCGCTCTATTAACGGGCTGGTGTCGGCACCAAATACGGCAACAGCGTGACGTGGTCACCCTCCACTAATAGCGGAATTTCGCCGTTGGATAAAGCACTGACCGCGGCTTTGAATTGTTGATGATAAGCCTTGTGGCGCACCTCTGAGTGCCACCCGGTCGGCCAATGACCGCCCTAATCGACGGCATAATCCACGATGTCATTCACAGTAGAATCGCCCGTGATCGCGCATTCCTCCTGCCCCTCACCCGAACTTGGCCGGCGCTGGCCTTTTGCATTGCTCCTTGCATTCATTGGCTTAGTCGCCCTGCCAGGCGACGGGAGCGGCCCGGCGCGTGCCGAACCGCGTCACGGGATTGCAATGCAGGGCGAGCCGGCGCTACCGCCCAGCTTCGGACGGCTGCGCTACGTTAGCCCCGGTGCGCCCAAAGGTGGACAATTCACACAAGGGGTGCTCGGCACCTTCGACAGCCTCAATCCCTTCATCGTGAACGGAATCGCCGCGCCGGCGCTGCGCGCGCCCCTGGTGCTCCCTAACGTGATCAGCGGCACCGTTGTCGAAAGCCTGATGGTGCGCAGCTACGACGAGCCGTTCACGCTCTATGGCCTGCTTGCCCGCACGGTCGAGACCGACGCCGCCCGCAGCTACGTGACCTTCACGCTCGACCCCGCCGCCCGATTCTCCGACGGAAAGCCGGTCACGCCGGAAGACGTCCTCTTCAGTTGGCAACTCCTGCGCGACAAGGGCCGTCCGAACCACCGCTTCTATTACGCCAAGGTCGTGAAGGCCGAAGCCGTCGGCGAGCGCGCCGTGCGCTTTGACCTCGCCGGCAGCGATGACCGCGAATTGCCGCTGATCCTCGGGCTGATGCCGGTGCTGGCCAAGCACGCTACCGATCCGGATACGTTCGAGCAGACCTCCTTCACCGCACCGCTTGGCAGCGGGCCGTATCTCGTCGGTGCCGTCGATCCCGGCCGCAGCGTGACGCTGACGCGCAATCCAAACTATTGGGGCCGCGATCTCGCGGTGAACCGCGGGTTCTGGAATTTCGACGAGATGCGCTTCGATTACTACCGCGACGCCAACTCGTATCACGAGGCCTTCCAGCGTGGCCTCTTCGACATGCGCACCGAGAACGATCCGGGACACTGGCAGACCGCGTACGATTTTCCCGCGCTGCGCGATGGCCGTGTGGTCAAGGAGGCGATCCCGAGCAGTTTGCCGAAGCAGAGCCAGTTCTATGCCTTCAACACGCGGCGAGCGATCTTTTCCGACATCCGCGTGCGCCAGGCTATCGCGCTCTTGTTCGATTTCGAATGGATCAACCGCAATCTCTACTTCGGCCTTTACCGGCGCAGTGCGAGCTTTTTCGAGGGCTCCGAACTGTCCGCCGCTAAACGGCCCGCCGACGAACGCGAACGCGCGCTGCTGGCGCCATTTCCGGGCGCGGTCCGGCCCGACGTGCTCGACGGCACCTGGTCGCCGCCGGTTAGCGACGGCTCCGGGCGCGATCGCACCCTACTCAGGCAGGCGCTCACGCTGTTCGCACAAGCGGGTTATGAGCTGCGCGGCACCGAGTTGGTCGACAAGCGGACCGGCGTTCCGTTCACCTTCGAAATCATGGTCACTCTGCGCGAGGACGAACGCCTGGCGGTGGCGTTCGCCACCATGCTCAAACGGGCCGGGATCACCGCGCGTGTCCGCATGGTCGACGCGGTCCAGTTCGAGGGGCGGCGGCTGAACTACGATTTCGACATGATCGAGAACCGCTGGGACCAGTCCCTCTCGCCGGGCAACGAACAGACCTTCTATTGGAGTTCGGCGGCGGCGGACGAGAAAGGCACCCGCAACTACACGGGCGTCAAGAGTCCGGCAGTCGACGCGATGATCGCCGCACTGCTCAAGGCCGAGACGCGCGAGGATTTCGTCGCGGCGGTGCGCGCCCTCGACCGTCTCTTGATTTCGGGCACCTACGTCATTCCCCTGTTCAATATCCCGGAGCAGTGGATTGCGCGCTGGCGAACTATCCAACGCCCTGCGCAGACCGCGCTGTTCGGCTATGTTCCGGAAACGTGGTGGCGAGAGCCGAAATGATTCGCGCAGGGCGACCCTTGTGATCCTCACCGATCCGCGCCTGCAGGCGTCGCCGGGCTTTGCTCGGCCGGGCGGGCGCGCGACCATTGACGAACTGCTGCGGCGGGCCGCGATGCGCCGCCCTGACAACATCGCGCTCCTCGATCCGCCCAACCGCCCAGCCTTCACCGACGGACCACCGCGCCGGCTCACCTATGCGCAGGCCGACCGGATGGTGTCCGCCATCGCCGGGCGGCTTCGCCGCATCGGGCTCGGCACCGACGCCATCGTGGGCCTGCAGATGGCCAATACCGTGGACCACGTTCTGACCTTCCTCGGTGTCCTGCGCGCCGGCCTGATCGCCATGCCGTTGCCGCTGCTGTGGCGCCGCGCCGACGCCATCAATGCCCTGAGCCGGGTCGGGGCCAATGCGCTCATCGTGAGCGGACGCGTGGGCGCCGCCAATCACTTTGATCTGGCGATGAGCGTGGCTGCGGAAATTTTTCCGGTGCGGTACGTCTGCGGGTTCGGCAAGAACGCGCCGGACGGCGTCGTTTCCTTCGATGATCTCTACGCCACGGAAAAGCTCGATCCGCTCCCTGCCCGCGATCGCGAGCGCGCCCAACCGCCGGGGCCGGGCGCGCATGTCGCGGTGATCACGTGGGACGTATCCGCCGAAGGGCTCCTTCCGGTTGCCCGCAACCACGCGGAAGTGATCGCCGGCGGCCTCGCCGTTCTCCTTGAAGGTCGCATCGAACAGGACGCCATCATCACCTCGACGCTGGCTCTGTCCTCGTTTGCGTCGCTCTCGGTCGCGCTCATTCCCTGGCTGCTGGTGGGCGGCACGCTGGCGCTGCATCAGCCGTTCGATGCGGCGACATTCCAGGACCAGCAAAAGACGGTCCGGCCCGACACCGTGATCGTCCCCGGCCCGGTGATAGGACACCTGACCGAGGGCGGATGCCTGTCGGCGCGCGACGGCCTGAAGTCCGTGCTCGGCGTCTGGCGCACCCCGGAGCGGCTTCCGCGTGCCCCCGCCTGGCGCGATGCCGGCACCGCCATGATCGACGTCCAGGTGTTTGGCGAAACCGGTCTCATCGCCGCTCGCCGTGGACCGGGCGGCCGGCCGGCGGCGATTCCGTTCGGCCCGATGGCGGCGCCGCGCGGCGGCAACGGCGCCATGGTCGTGGGCGAGATCACGCCGACGCCGAAAGGCACGGTCGCGATGCGCGGCCCGATGGTCCCACGCTGCACGTTCCCGCAGGGTGCCGAACGCACCCGATTGGCACACTTCAAGGTCGCGCCCAACGGCTTTGCCGACACCGGATATTCCTGTCGGCTCGAAGGCGACCACGCGGTCATGCTGCTGACCGGGCCGCCGCCGGGCGTCGTCGGCGTTGGCGGCTATCGCTTCGTCCTTAATGAGATTCAGCAACTGGTCAGCAAGGCCGGCGGCGCCGGCACGCTCGCCGTCCTGCCGGATCCTCTCGCCGGTCATCGGCTCGACGGGACCGCCAGCAATCGCGAGGCGATCCGGGAAGCGCTGACCAGCCTCGGCGTCAATCCGCTCCTGGCCTCCGCCTTCCGCGAGCGCCGCCGCCCGGCGGCCTGACAATGTCGTTGACGTCGCATTAACAGCGATCGCCTACGGTGTCGCGTTTTCCCGCGTGTGTGTAACCTGCGTAACCGTTCATGGCGCTGCTAGGTCCGATGGTCGTGGTCGCCGAAAAGCCGGCGGCCGAATTGCTCGACGTGCTCGGCAAGGCCGGCGCATTTCCGATCATCGACGCAACCTGGGCCGAAGCACCCAACGCGATCGCCGAAGTCCAGCCCGCCGCACTGGTGCTCGCGGACACCGACGCGCCACCCGAGCCGCGGCTGCTCCACGCCGTGATCCGGCGGCTCGAAAATCGCGGTGGTCCGTTCATGCCGATCCTCGCGCGGGTCGCGAAGCAAGGCTCGGTGGCGATCGCATCCGCATTGCCGATCGCGGTCGATGAATCGCCGGCGCGGCTGATCGCGCGGGTGCGTTCCGCGCTGAGGGTCCGCACCCTGCATGCCACCGTGATGCGCCGAGCAGGCGCGGCGGCGCAGCCGAGCCGCTTGCGCGCCTATCCGCTTCCCGATCTGCTCGGCCACGCCACCGTGCTTTGCGTCGGCCGCGGCCGCCTCTATCCGTCGCTTGCCGTCGCGATCGGCGAACGCGTCGGATTGATCGGCGCGCTCAGCGTCGAGACCGCCGCGCGCTATCTCAATGCCCGCGACATCGAAGGCGTCGTGATCGGCGACGGTTTCGGGCCGCGCGTGATCGAGGCCTTGCTCACAGCGTTGCACGAGGACGCGCGCTACCGCGATCTTCCCATCGCAGTGCTGGGCGGGACCGGCACCGACGACGACCGCCTGCCCAACCTGATCCACGTCGATGGTCCTCCCGATCGCCTGGTGGATTGGCTGCTGCCGTATGTCCGCATGCAGGCGTTCGAATCCCATCTGCAGCGCCTGCTCAAAGCGATCGATTCCAACGGCATGCTCGATCCGGAAACCGGCCTCTTGGCGCAGGACACGTTCTGGCGCGATCTCGAACGGGTCGTGCAAGAGGCGGCGGAGGGCGGCAGCGCCTTGTCGGTCGCGCGTTTCTCGTTCGAAGACCTCGACGACCGCGCCACCATCGACGCGGCCCGTCTGTTGAGCCGGCTGGTGCGCAACATCGATTTCGCCTGCCGGGAGCAGGACGGCTCGATCCTCGCCGCCTTCACCGAGACCGACCTGCGCAGCGCCCATGTGGTGGCGCGGCGCCTCGCCAGCGTCCTCAAGCACACGATGCTGTCGCCCGATCCGGAACGCGCCATCCGCCCGACGGTCACGCTCGCGACGCTCAAGGCCAGCGACAATCTCAGCACCCTGGTCGCGCGGGTGGGGAGCTATCCCAAGGTTGCCGCGGGCCGGCGCTCGGCCTAACCTGCCGGCGAGGTGCCGGCCATGTCAGACAACGCTCCGCTGCCCATCGACGTCATTTCCGATGTCGTTTGCCCCTGGTGCTACATCGGCAAACGCTTGTTGGAGAAAGCCATCGCGCTCAAGCCGGAGATTCCGGTCACCGTGCGGTTCCGACCCTATTTCCTCAATCCGTGGGTACCGCGCGAGGGCATGAGCCGCGACGAGTACCTGATCGCCAAGTTCGGCTCGGTCGAGCGCTATAACAGCAACAACCAGCGTGTGGCCGATGCGGCGAGTTATGCCGGGCTCACCTATGCGCGCGAGAAGATCAAGCGCCAACCCAATACGCTGGACTGCCATCGTCTGATCCATTGGGCCGACGCCAGCGGCGATGGCGCGCGCATGAAGCAGCGCCTGATGGAGCTTTACTTCGCCGAAGGCGGCGACCTCAGCGATCGCGAAGTCCTGGTACGGGCCGCGGTCGACTGCGGCATGAACGCCGACGACATTCGCGCGCGGCTCGCGAGCGACGAGGATGTCACGGAGATCGAGACCGAGGCGAATTGGGCCAAGGACGCCGGCATCGACGGTGTGCCGTGTTTCATCCTCGGCGGCCTGATGGCCGTGCAAGGTGCGCAGTCGCCGGAACATCTCGCGCAGGCAATCGAGCGCGCCGCGCCCGAATACGCCCGGCGTCAAGTCGCAGCCGAGTAATCATCGCAAAATGACGGCCAGGTCGAGGCTCAGCACGAGCAGCGCGCTGGCCGCGATCCAGGAGCCGGCGATGCGGATGGCGAGTTGCTGCCAGCCGCGGTCGCCGAGCCGGCGTGCAGCAGCGGTGATCGCGGTGAGTGCTATGCAAGCGCCGAGCCCGGTGCCGGCGAGAATTCGCGTCGCTTGTGCAATCGAAATCACGTCCGGCGGTGAATCGAGCGCGAGCGCGCATCCCATCATGGCCGCCAGCGGCCAGAGAAATGCGTTCGCCACCGGCCGTGCCAGCGCGAGTGCAAGACCGATCCCGACGGTCAGCGCGAGCAGAATGTCACCGGCGAAGATATCGCCGGCCCCGACGTAGATCGCGAGCAGCCCCGCCAACAGCGCCGCCGCAAACACGCCCCACGCGACCAGACCCGCGACGCGCGACTGGCGCGAAATCAGCAGGGCGAGCCCCACGATCGCCAGCGCGTGGCTCGGCACCAGGATCGGATGCAAAAGACCGCCGAAGAAGCCATCGACGCCCGCAATCGGCATGTGCGCCAGCGCAGGCGTGGGTACCGCGGCAACGCAAATCACCGTCGTCGCCAAGACGCATTGGCGGCTCATGCGACGCCGCTCAAGAACGCGATCCCGACGCAGGCGATGGCAACGCCCGCCGTGCGCACGGCGATGCGTCCCGCCGGCCAGCGGGTCAGGAGGCCGAAGCTGATGCCGGTGAGGTGAAGAAGCCCCGTGGCGGCGACGAACCCGATCGAGAACGCCGCGGCATCAGCGCCCGGCGGCAGCTCGGCGCCGTGCGCGTGCCCGTGGAAGATCGCGAACGCGCCTACTATCACTGCGGCGATCCAGAGCGGCGGCCGTGCCGCCAACGCCACCATCAGCCCGAGCACGATCGCCGAGACTGCGATCCCGATTTCGACACCGGGGAGCGGCACGCCGAGAATTCCGATCGCCCCGCCGATCGCCATCACCAGCGGAAACACGACCGGCAGCAGCCAGATCGCTGGCGCGCCGAGAAACGCGCCCCACATGCCGACGGCAACCATGGCGACGACGTGGTCAAGCCCGAAGATCGGATGCAGGAAGCCGCCGACGAGGCCCCCCGCCACATCCTCGCCGGAATGGGCGAAGGCGGGAGATGAGGTCAGCAGCAGAAGGATGAGCCAGCGCGCCATCGCAGTCTAAGCTCGATCGAAGGGGCGTGCTCAGACTAACACCTGCCGCGATACGTTCCCTCCCCTTTCAGGGAGGGCTAAGAGCACGTCAGGCCGCCTTCGCCGGCGCGGCGAGACGGACCAGATTGCGCAGGATCGTCGCCGTCCCGCGCAGGCGCGATTCCGGATTTTCCCAATCGTCGAAGAACACCACCTTCATATCCGGCCGCACTCGCGCCTCCGAGCCCTTGTCGCGGATGAAGGCGACCAGCCGGTCGGGATTGGCGAACGAATTGTCGCGGAACGAGATCACCGCGCCTTTCGGACCGGCGTCGATCTTCTCGACGTTGGCGCGCCGTGCCAGAGTCTTGATCGCAACGATCTGCAACAGATGATTGACCTCGGACGGCAGCGGTCCGAAGCGATCGGCAAGCTCGGCGCCGAACGCCTCGATCTCGTGCTCATCCTCGATCTCCGCCAGCCGGCGATAGAGCGCGAGCCGCACCGGCAGATCGGCGACGTAATCCTCCGGGATCATCACCGGCGTGCCGATGGTGATCTGCGGCGACCACTTGTCGGCGACCGGCTCGGCGATGCCGGCCTTGAGGCTCGTCACCGCCTCCTCCAGCATCTGCTGATAAAGCTCGTAACCGACTTCCTTGATGTGGCCGGACTGCTCCTCGCCCAGGAGATTGCCGGCGCCGCGGATATCAAGGTCGTGCGAGGCGAGCTGAAAGCCGGCGCCGAGCGTGTCGAGCGACTGCAGCACCTTGAGCCGCCGCTCCGCCTGCGCGGTGATTTTGCGCTCCTCCGGCAGCGTGAACAACGAATAGGCCCGCACCTTGGCGCGGCCGACGCGGCCACGGAGCTGATAGAGCTGCGAAAGCCCGAACCGATCGGCGCGGTGCACGATCAGCGTATTCGCAGTCGGGATGTCGAGCCCGGATTCGACGATCGTGGTCGAAAGCAGCACATCGTACCTACCGTCGTAGAACGCCGACATGATGTCTTCGAGCATTGTCGACGGCATCTGGCCGTGCGCGACCGCGACCCGCATCTCCGGCACGTGTTTGTCCAGAAATTCTTTCCGTCCCGCCAGATCCTCGATGCGCGGGCAGACGAAGAACGCCTGACCGCCGCGATAGCGCTCGCGCAGCAAGGCCTCGCGCACCACCAATGGATCGAAAGGCGAGACGAACGTGCGCACCGCCAGCCGGTCGACCGGCGGCGAGGCGATGATCGAAAGGTCGCGCACGCCGGTGAGCGCGAGTTGCAAGGTGCGCGGGATCGGCGTCGCGGTGAGCGTGAGCACGTGCACTTCGGCGCGAAGCTGCTTGAGCTTCTCCTTGTGGGCAACGCCGAAGTGCTGCTCCTCGTCCACGATGACCAGTCCGAGGTCCTTGAACTTGATCCCCTTGCCGAGCAGAGCATGGGTCCCGATCACGATATCGAGGGTGCCGTCGGCGAGGCCTTTCTTCACCTTCGTCATCTCGGCCGTCGAAACGAGCCGCGAAGCCTGACCAATCTTCACCGGGAAGCCGTGGAATCGCTCGGTGAAGGTCTTGGTGTGCTGGCGCGCGAGCAGCGTGGTGGGAACGACCACCGCGACCTGCTTACCCTGCATCGCCGTCGCAAACGCGGCGCGCAGCGCCACCTCGGTCTTGCCGAAGCCCACGTCACCACAGATGAGACGATCCATCGGCCGGCCGGCCGCAAGCTCATTGAGCACGACATCGATCGCGGCCTGCTGATCGTCGGTTTCCTCGTAGGGGAAGCCGGCGCAGAACTCGTCGTAGGGACCGTGCTCGACCGCGAGCTTCGGCGCCTCGCGCAGCAGGCGCTGCGCGGCGATCTTGATCAGCTCGTTGGCGATCTCGCGGATGCGGTTCTTCATCCGCGCCCTGCGCGCCTGCCAGGCGCCGCTGCCCAGCCGATCGAGATCGACTCCGGTCTCCTCCGAACCGTAGCGCGATAGCAGTTCCACGTTCTCGACCGGTAGGAAGAGCTTGTCACCGCCGGCGTAGAGAATTTCGAGACAATCGTGCGGCGCGCCGGCGGCTTCGATCGCGCGCAGCCCGACGAAGCGGCCGATACCGTGATCGACGTGCACCACGAGATCGCCGGCTGCGAGGCTCGTCGCCTCGGCGATGAAATTCTCCGGCCGCCGTGCCGCGCGGCGCGGACGCACCAGGCGATCGCCCAGAATGTCCTGCTCGCTGATCACCGCGGTGTCGGCGCTTTCGAATCCACTTTCGAGCCCGAGCACCGCAAGCGCGACCTGCGGCTTCGGCAGCTTTTGAACGTCTGGCCAGGAGCGCACCGGCGAGAGATTGTGCAGCCCGTGATCGGCGAGCACGTGCCCCATGCGCTCACGCGAGCCCTCGCTCCAGAGCGCGACCACGACACGCTTGTGCTTGGCCTGCAGCGCCTGGACATGCTCGGTCACGGCTTCGAAGACGTTGCGGCCCGGCTCGGCGCGCTCGGCGGTGAAGCTGCGCCCCTGCCGGGTGCCGCCATCGATGGCGCGCCTGTCGCCCTCGGGAACGGCGAACGGGGTCAGCCGCGCCAAGGCCGCGGCGTCGAGGCGCGCGCGCCATTCGGCTTCGCCGAGATACAGCCGGTCGGGCGGCAGCGGCCGATAGGGCGTGCCGGAGCTGCGGTCCGCAAGCGCCTGTTTGCGGGCCTCGAAATAATCCTTGATCTGACCGAGCCGCTCGCGCGCCGCGTCCTCATCGAGCGGCTCGAGCACGATCGGCGAGCCCGGCACGTAATCGAAAATCGTCTCCATGCGGTCATGAAACAGCGGCAACCAATGCTCCATGCCCGGGTGGCGACGACCTTCGCTGACCGCGTGGTAGACGAGATCATCCGGAGTCGGTGCACCGAAGGCCTCGAGGTAGCCGAGGCGGAAGCGTTTGATCGTCTCAGTCGTAAGCTGAAATTCCGCGACCGGCACCAGATCGAGCGCCCGCATCTGGTCGGTGGTACGCTGCGTCTCCGGGTCGAAGCTGCGGATCGTCTCCAGCGTGTCGCCGAAGAAGTCGAGCCGCACCGGCTCCACCATCCCCGGCGCGAACAGGTCGATGATGCCGCCACGCACCGCGTAGTCGCCCGGCTCGCGCACCGTCGAGGCGCGGGAAAATCCATTAAGCTCGAGCCAGCGCGTGATGCTCGCCATGTCAAGCAGGTTGCCCGGCGCGGCCGAGAGCGATTGAGTCGCGACCTCCGCCCGCGGCGGCACGCGCTGCAACGCGGCATTGACCGTGGTGAGCAGCACGAGCGGCCGCTCATGCCCTTTGAGCCGAGACAGCCGCGACAGCGTGATCATGCGCTGCGCCACCGCGGCGGCATGGGGCGAGACCCGGTCATAAGGCAGACAATCCCAGGACGGGAATTCGAGCGTCGCGACCTCGGGTGCAAAGAATGCGACCGCGCGCGCCAGCGCCGCCATGCGCGTGCCATCGCGGCAGATCACGACCAAGCTCGCGGCCGGCGCATCCGCGCGCACGGCGATAAGCTGGGCAAGGTCGGCGACGATGAGGCCCTGCGCCCCGTCCGCGACATTCGCGAGCGTCAGCGGACGTCCAGGTTCAAGCTGGTCAGCGATGGAACGCGCCATGTCCTATCTTCCGTCGCCGCCCTTGAGGTGGAAGTCGCGCAGCCTGCGCAGCAGCGCGGTGTCGTAATTTTCCGGCGTGGGCTCCTCGCCCGTCACCCAGGCGAGCACGTCGCGGTCGGGAACCTCGATCAGACGCTCAAACTCCGCGAGGTCGCCCTCGCCGAGCTCCGTGATCGCAGCATCGGCGAAGCGGCCCATGATCAGATCCATCTCCCGCATGCCACGATGCCAGGCGCGGAACAGGAGCTTGCGCCGCCGCAGATCCAATCCCTCGCTCGAACGTGTGGTGCCGGTCATGGTTCCTCGGCGCAAAACGCCCGATGCCAAAAGCCCGGACAGGCCGGGCGGGGCTTTCCCTTAACGAGGGCCAAGAGCTTTGTCAGCCAAGATGTGCACTGGGGACGAAATCGCCGTCTTACCTCACTTTCCCGCCATGACTTTGCTGTGATAGGGCAGACTAATTTAGTCGGCGAACAAGTAGAGAAATGGACGAGGGTCATGAAATTCGCGGGTATCAAGCCGGCTTAAGCAAGAATTTCTGGCACGACATTCCATAACGTCCCGTTCGGCGACACGACAGTGTAGACGCCAGATAGAGAAGTCACCGTTGGCCCAGATAGAGAAGTCACTCTCCCCGGCTTTTAGCGGCGGCGGATGGAAACCCACGCGGTTAAAAGGGCGATGGAGAGCGTTCGGTGTCCGCGACGGACCTGGAGGTCACCTCCCAGCGACGTCAACCAATATTACCATCATTACCACGGGCTTCGATGAACTGCAGCCTGAGGTACGCTCTTTCCTTCGGACCTATAGCCTCGAAGTCGATGCCCGTTCCCTTTGCGATGAGTTCCGCTTCCTCTCGCCGTCGCTTCCCATTTATATATCCGGGAAATGGCGCAGCCTTCAGTATGTCAACGGCGTCCGCCCAATCACCGCGAGCTGCGGCATCGAAGACCTCCTTGCGGGCTCCATTTCCCTCCCAAAAGCTCTGGCCGAGCTGCCAGGCTAGCGACATGAGCGCGGTCTGAACATTCGGTGGCAGCGTCGAAAAGTGCTTTCCCCCTCTGGACGCTCTGTTGAAGTGTCGCTCAAGGTCGGCGTAATATTGAATTTGCACCGCCGCCCCGAGTTCATCTGCCTCCGGCTGCGTCAAGGTAAGGCCGGGCCGCCACGCCTTATCGCTCGCAACGAACTGAGTGACCTTCTCGCCTTTTCTGGGGTCTCTAAACGACCCCGGTCCTGTCTCATGGACGCCACGCGGCGGAGTGGCTTTCAAATGTAACGGCCCGGCGAATTGAGCGTCCACAGCCGCGAGGACGTTGTGACGAGCGAGTTCGTTAACCGCGGGGATTTTGTGACTCGCGAGTTCGTTGGCAGCTTTCGGAAAATTCCTATGAAGTTTCCAATTTACATCATCCAAATAATTCTGCTCGAGTGCCTGAACGGCATTCGCGCCTGTTTTCTTGCAATATGGAAACAGCTTCTCCTTCAACGTCTCGCTGATGGGAAGCGCCATGATCTCCTCTTTGCTATGCTGCCCAATGTCGAAGCCAAAAATCACGGTGACGCCGCTCGCGATCCTTCCATCCTTATTTAAAACGTTCGGCACATATCCCGTAAGCCAATAACCTTCCTCATGATGGATGAAGTGCCAATCCACGCCCGCCATGGCCTAACCTTTCCCGTCAACTGGAATTGACCGTCGCCTTGCTCGCTGGTCGAGGACCTTTGGCCAGCCGGTTGCATCATGTAAATAGATTGCGGATTTTACAACCTCTCCTCGGCCACCTTGTCGGCCTACGCGAGGAGCGTAAACACTCCGCCACCTCTATTGTGAACTGAGCTGTCCGCATCTCCCTCACATCTGGAGTTCAACGAGCGTTCCGGGCTCGATTTTAATTCGTCGAGCAGCGTCGTGCGTTCGGTGCCGAACTGGGCCTCCTGCCAGTCGAGACGATAACGACCGGGAGGGAGCGGCACAGATTGCCAATTCTCGGCACCACCCCAGAAATGCTCGACTTTGGTATCCAGATCAATGAAATATGCCCGAAACGGCGGCTTGGTACCCTGTTGGGGTTTGAACCGTATGCCGCTGTCGATCGCAACCTTCGCAAAGCCATGCGCGGGAACAGTCACCTCGCCCCAGACGACGTCGTCGTGATTGAACTGGCTCTGGCGATAGATCAGAACGTACTGTCCAGGAGGCGCGAGGTGCTGGCCGAAATTCGACCAACGGCCAAGCTCCTTGTCGTCCTTGGTGGCGAGCTGGAAGTCAAAGGGATCGCCGGGAACCCATTCGGCCTTTTTGCACCTCGATCCCGTAATCGAGTCGGTGCTCGTTCAGTTTGCCGGGCTGAATCTCAATTGCGCCCAGCACAACCTCCGTTGAGCCAAACTGGCCCTGTTGCCAGCCGAGCTCCGCCCTTCCTTGTGCTCTACGTCTTCGCACTGTGCGGAGCGATCGTGCACTTCCGCGGGACGCAGCGGCTGCGGCTGGGGCGGCAGATCGGCGACTATTCGACCATCCTCGCACCCTATAATGTGCTGATGTACGCGTTCCAGGCGGTGCCGAACAAGCCGGTGCTGTCGACAAAGGATTTTCCCGAGCTCGAGCCGTTGCGCGCGAACTGGCACAGCATCCGCGACGAGGCGGTGGCGCTGTTCGACGAAGGTCATATCCGCGCCGCCGCCGGCAACACCGACTGGGGCTTTCATTCATTCTTCAAGAGCGGCTGGAAGCGCTTCTACCTGAAATTACGGCCTCAAATACGCGGTTGTGCTGAGCCTCCTCGCGGCGTTTTACGTCACCGTCGTCTGAAATTGCATTCCCGACAGGCGCGGGCGAGCATGTGCGCCCTGGAGAGCGCCGATGCGGCCGAATTTGCTTGATCCCCTGTTCGCCTCGATCACCAGCCTCCCGGGCATCGGCCCGAAGGTCGAGAAGCTCTATCGCCGGTTGCTCGATCGAGAAGAGACGCCGCGCATCATCGACCTCTTGTGGCATCTTCCGACCGGCACCGTCGATCGACGGGCGCGGCCGAAGCTGCGCGACGTCGTGCCCGGCTCGGTCGTCACCGTGGCGGTGACCATCGATCGCCACCGCGCGCCGCCGCCGCATCGCTCGCGCGCGCCCTACCTGATCTATGCCAGCGACGACACCCACGACATCGTGCTCACCTACTTCAATGCCCGCAAGGACTACTTGGAAAAGCTGCTACCGGTCGGCGAGCGCCGTTATATTTCCGGAACGGCGGCGATCTTCGACGGGACGCTGCAGATGGTGCATCCCGACCGGGTCGTGGACGAGGCGGGGCTAGCGCAGCTTCCGCTGATCGAGCCGGTGTATCCGCTGACCGAAGGTCTCGGACCGAATCAACTAGGCAAGGCCATAGAGGCGGCGCTCGCGCGCGTGCCCGACCTGACGGAATGGCAAGACCCAGCCTGGGTCGCACGCGAGCGCTTTCCCTCGTTCGCCGAGGCACTGCGCGCCATCCACCGCCCGGCGGAGCCGGCCGCGGCGACGCCTGACACGCCGGCTTGGACCCGGCTCGCCTATGACGAACTGGTGGCCGGGCAACTCGCGCTGGCGCTGGTGCGCACCCATCTGCGGCGCCCGCAGGGCCGCGTCACGGCAGGCACCGGGCATCTGCGCAAGAAGCTGATCGAGTCCCTGCCCTATTCGCTGACGGCGTCGCAGACCCGTGCGCTGACCGAGATCATTGGCGACCTGGAGAAGCCCGAGCGAATGCTCCGCTTGCTGCAAGGCGATGTCGGCTCCGGCAAGACCGTCGTGGCGCTGCTCGCGGCGGCCACCGTGATCGAAGGCGGCCGCCAGGCCGCGTTAATGGCGCCGACGGAAATTCTCGCCCGCCAGCATTTCAATACGATCGCGCCGCTGGCGGCCGCGGCCGGCATCAATATTGCGATCCTCACCGGCCGCGAGCGTGGCCGCGAGCGCAGCGCGCTGCTCGATAGCCTCGCCCTCGGCGACACCCACATTCTGGTCGGGACCCATGCGCTGTTTCAGGAAGAAGTCGCGTTCCGCGACCTCGCGCTCGCCGTTGTTGATGAGCAGCACCGCTTTGGCGTCCACCAGCGGCTGGCGCTGGCGCAGAAGGGGCAGGCCGTCGACGTTCTGGTGATGACCGCGACGCCGATCCCGCGCACGCTGGTGCTCACCTATTTCGGCGACATGGACATCTCCGAGTTGCGCGAGAAGCCGGCCGGCCGCCAGCCGATCGACACCCGCACGATTTCGCTCAACCGCCTCAACGAAGTGATCGAGGCGGTCGGCCGCGCGCTGATCGAGGGCCGGCGCGTGTACTGGGTCTGCCCGCTGGTCGAAGAATCGGAGACCGTCGATCTCGCCGCCGCCGAGGACCGCTTCGCCGCGCTCAAGGATAAATTCGGCGAGACGGTCGATCTCGTGCACGGTCGCATGCGCGGCGCTGAAAAGGATCGCGCCATGGAGCGCTTCGCAAGCGGAGAGAAACGCCTCCTCGTCGCCACCACTGTCATCGAGGTCGGTGTCGACGTGCCGGAGGCGACGGTGATGGTGATCGAACACGCCGAGCGCTTTGGTCTCGCGCAGTTGCATCAGCTCCGCGGACGGATCGGCCGCGGCGCCGGGCACTCGACCTGCCTCCTGCTCTACAAGCCGCCACTCGGCGAAACCGCTGCGGCGCGGCTTGCGATCATGCGCGATACCGAGGATGGGTTCCGCATCGCCGAAGAGGATTTGCGCCTGCGCGGGGAAGGCGACGTACTCGGCACCCGACAGTCGGGCATGCCCGGCTTCCGCCTCGCTCGCGTCGAAGTTCACGGCAAGCTCATCGGCACGGCGCGCGACGACGCCACGCTGATGCTCGCGCGCGATCCGAAGCTGACCTCGCCGCGCGGTGAAGCGCTGCGCCTTCTGCTGCATCTGTTCGAGCGCGACGAGGCGATCCGGCTGATCCGGGCAGGGTGAATTATTCCGCCGGTGCAGCCGTCGGGCTGGGGGTGGGCCGTGGAACCCGTGCCGCCTCGGCGAGCGCGGCCATGCGCTTCTGCGGATCGTTGCCGCCCGGCTGCACCATGCCGGCCGACATCAGCAGCGTCATCGCCTGCTCGACGGTGATGTCGAGATCGATGATGTCGCGGCGCGGGACATAGAAGAAAAACCCGGTAGTGGGATTTGGCGTGCACGGCATGAACGCCGCGACATGCTCGGTCTCGGGCAGGCGCATCGCGATATCCGCACTCGCCGGATTCGACAGGAACACCAGCGACCACATCCCGGGCGAGGGAAACTCGACGAGGCCGACACGGCGGAAGCTCGATCCGGTCTTGGCAAACAGCGTCTCAAAGATCTGCTTCAAGCTTTTGTAGATCGGCCGCACCACCGGCATGCTGTTGAGGATAGTCTCGCCGAATTCGACGAGCTTGCGGCCGACGAAATTGGCGGTGAGGAACCCGAGCGTCGTGAGCGAAACCAGGACCACGATCAAGCCCCATCCCGGGATATGGACCGGCAGATAGGTCTCAGGCCGATAGGCCACCGGAATGAAGGGCCGCACGAGATCGTCGACCCAATTGATGAACCACCAGGTGAGATTGATGGTGATGTAGAGCGGCCCGACCAGAATCAGCCCGGTGAGGAAATAATTGCGCAACCGGCTGACGACACCGACCCGGAACGAAGCCGGCTTCGCAGCGACCACCACGGGCGCGTTGGGGAGCGCCGCCACGGGCGGCGGCGACACCGGCACGCTCGTCAGGTTCGGTTCCGACTCGTTCATACCTGTCACGCCACCATGCTGGTCCGGAAGCCCATGTTCCCGGAAAGCCCGCCCCGGCCCGAAGGTGCCATATGGTGAGTTTATCCGGCCGCGCCAATGGCGGCGAGACCTACAAAGGTCGCACCTTTAACCATAAGCCGTCACTCTACCGTCACAGACTTGGCGAGGTTGCGCGGCTGATCGACGTCGGTGCCCATAATTACGGCAGTGTGGTAGGCGATGAGCTGTACCGGGATGGCGTGGACGAGCGGTGTCACCGTCGACGGCATGTCCGGCAGCGTGATCTTCGACAATGACTCGACGTGCGCTTCGTGGGCGCCCCTGGGATCGGTGATGAGGATGATCCTGCCGCCGCGCGCCGCGACCTCCTGCATGTTGGACAGCGTCTTGTCGAACACGCGATCGTAAGGCGCAATGACGATCACCGGCATCTTCTCGTCGATGAGTGCGATCGGCCCGTGCTTCAGCTCGCCGGCGGCATAGCCTTCGGCGTGGATGTAGGAAATTTCCTTGAGCTTGAGCGCGCCTTCGAGCGCCAGCGGATAGGATGTGCCGCGGCCGAGATAGAGCACGTCGCGACTCTTCGCGAGCATGCGCGCGAGCTGCTCGATCTGCGGCTCCAGCTTGAGCGCCTCGGCCATGTGCCCCGGCACCGCAGTGAGCGCGTTGACGAGATTGCGTTCGTCATCCACCGACAGGACGCCCCGGTCTCGCCCTGCGGCCACGGCAAGGCACGCAAGCGTCGCGAGCTGACACGTGAATGCCTTGGTCGACGCCACCCCGATTTCAGGACCCGCAAGCGTCGGCATCACCACGTCGCTCTCGCGCGCGATGGTCGAGGTCGGCACGTTGACCACCGAGAGTACGTGCTGCTTGTGCTCCTTGGCGTAGCGCAGCGTCGCCAAGGTATCCGCCGTCTCGCCCGACTGCGATACGAAGATCGCCAATCCGTTCTGCGCTAGCGGCACCTCGCGATAGCGAAACTCGGACGCAACGTCGATCTCGACCGGGAGCCGTGCAAACCGCTCGAACCAATATTTGGCGACGAGCCCGGCGTAAAAAGCAGTGCCGCAGGCCGAGATCGAAATCCGCTCGAGCTTGCGGAAGTCGAACGGCAGCGCTGCCGGCAGCCGCACGCGCGCATTCGCCATGTCGAGATAATGAGCGAGCGTATGACCGACGACCTCCGGCTGCTCGTGAATTTCCTTCGCCATGAAGTGGCGGTGATTGCCCTTGTCGACCAGGAAGCCGGTCGCCGGACTGGTGATGACGGCTCGCTCGGTCGCGAAGCCTCGCGCGTCGTGGACATCGACACCGTTGCGGGTCACCACCGCGAGGTCGCCATCCTCGAGATATGAAATCCGGTTGGTGAAAGGCGCGAGCGCGATCGCGTCGGAGCCGAGATACATCTCGCCCTCCCCGTAGCCGACCGCCAGCGGCGAGCCCTTGCGCGCGCCGATGAGGAGATTCTCCTCACCCTGAAAGAGAAACGCGAGCGCGAACGCTCCGCGCAGTCGCGGCAGCGCCGCCGCGACTGCTTCCGATGGCGAATGGCCCTTTTTCAGCTCGTGCGTCACCAGGTGTGCCACCACCTCGGTGTCGGTTTCCGATCCGAATTTCGCGCCGTCGCGTTCGAGCTCCAGGCGCAACTCGCGAAAATTCTCGATGATGCCGTTGTGCACTACCGCCAGCCGCTCGGTGGCGTGCGGATGCGCGTTGCTCTCGTTCGGCTTGCCGTGGGTCGCCCAGCGGGTGTGGCCGATGCCGATCGTGCCGCTGAGCGGCTCGCGCTGCAGCCTGCTTTCGAGATTGCGCAGCTTGCCTTCGGCGCGCACGCGCGTCAGCGTGCCGTGCTCCAGGGTGGCGACGCCTGCCGAGTCGTAGCCGCGATATTCAAGCCGCTTGAGCGCGTCGACGAGTTGAACCGCCACCGGCTCGCGTCCGAGAATGCCGACAATCCCGCACATCGCGCGGTTGCCTCCTCAATCTGGTTCAACGGTGAATTTTACTCCGCACACGCTGTACACGCGGTGAATGTTGCGGCGGAAATCAAAATGCATGTCAAGGTGTGACAATTAAGGCTAATTCGAGCCGTGACAGCGTGAGCTGATCAAACTAAATCGGATCATACTCTATCGGCTTGTTTGCACACGACCTTTTCTAAAAAGTCGACGCCCACTCTTCGGGATTATGCTCCAACTACTCGGCGGCCGGAGTTTTGGTCTTGGCCGCGGATTTGAGCGCGCGCAGGCGCGCGGCACGGTTTTCCTTGACGATCTGCCGGCCGCGCGCGATCGCGAGCCCGTCCGGCGGCACGTTCTGGGTGATTACCGAGCCGGTTGCGACGTAAGCACCGTCGCCGATCGTCACCGGCGACACCAGCGCCGCATTCGACCCGATGAAGGCGCCCTTGCCGATGTCGGTGCGATGCTTGGCCACGCCGTCGTAGTTGCAGACGATGGCGCCGGCGCCGAAGTTCGCACCGGCGCCGAGCCGCGCGTCGCCGATATAGGCAAGATGATTGGCCTTGGCGCCGTCCTCGATCACAGCTTCCTTCACCTCGACGAAGTTGCCGATGTGCACCGCTTCGCCCAAGTGCGCGCCGGGACGCAGCCGAGCATAAGGCCCCACCAGCGACCCCTTCCCCACATGCGCATGGTCGAGGTGGGAGAACGAACGGATCACGGCGTTGTCCTCGACGGTCACGCCCAGTCCGAACACCACGAACGGCTCGACCACTACGTCGCGCCCGAATTTCGTATCGGCGGCGAGGAACACGGTCTCGGGCGCGACCAGTGTCACGCCCTGCTCCATTGCAGCCTGGCGCAAGCGCTGCTGCAGCGCCGCTTCGGTTTCTGCGAGTTGCGCCTTGGTGTTGATCCCGCGCACATCGTCCTCCTCGGTCTCGATCACCGCCGCCCGAAGATTCATCGTCCGAGCGACGGCGACTGCGTCGGTGAGATAGAATTCGCCTTTTCGGTTGTCATTGGCGATCCGATCCAGGATCAGCAGCGCCGTCTTGCCTGCAAACGCCATCAGGCCGCCGTTGCACAACCCGATTGCGCGTTCCGCCGGGCTCGCGTCGAGCTCTTCGCGGATGGCGACGAGTTCGTCGCCATCGAGCACCAGGCGTCCGTAGCCAGTCGGGTGGTTCGGCCGGAAGCCGAGAACCACGACTGCGGCCCCGTCGATCAAGGCGTTGCGCATCCGCGCCAGCGTCTGCGGGCGGATCAGCGGCGTATCGCCGAAGATCACGAGGACATCGTCAGGATTGCGGGCAAGCGCCGCCCGCGCCGCCAGAACGGCATGTGCCGTGCCGCGCCGCTCGGTCTGGACGTAAGTCTCGGCGTCCGGGAGCGCGCGTTTCGCCTCCGCCGCGACCGCGCCAGCGTCGGGGCCGACGACGACCGCCGTCGCGGTCCCGCCCGCCTTCCCGACGGCATCGAGAACATGCGCAAGCAACGATCGCCCCGCGATCAGGTGCAACACCTTCGGGCGCTGCGAGCGCATGCGGGTGCCTTCGCCGGCGGCGAGCACAATCGCGAGGCAGGTCCGTTCAGGCATCGAATCGCGTGCTCCTCTGCCGGGGTGATAGCCGAGCGATCCTCAGGGGAAAAGGTGGAATACGCCGGCAACCGATCGCCGTGAAGGTCAGAAAGCAAGGATTCTGCTAATGTTTTCAAATGATTCGCGCGGGAGATGCAGGAGATGCGGGAGATACCCTTGGCGCAGCCAGGCAGAGGATCGATCCGGAACCTCGGCGGATGGACCTTCGATATGGGCTCGTTATGGCGGCTCGCCATTTGGGGCGGCGCAGCCGCCGGGTCGCTCGCGCTCGTCGTCCTGTCGGCCTCCTCGTACACTGGCGCGCAGCGGCTTGCAGCGCTCACCTCCGGCGGTCCGTCCCCGTCCACCGCCGCAGCGGCGGCGGCTAACCGCGTGACCGATATCGAGAATGAAGCCCGGCGATTGTCGGAAGCGGTGCGCGCGCTCCACGCCGACCGCGAACAACTGCTGACGCGGATTGGCACGCTTGAGCACAATGTCGAGGACATCACCGGCTCGATCAAACGGCAGGCCGCAGCGATCCCCTCGACCACGGTCGCTGCCGCCGCGTCGCCCAGTCCACCACCTGCCGCAGCCCAACCTCCGCTCCCGCAGATTGCTGCGGCGGTGACTACTCCTTCCGCGCCGGCGACGGTCGCTTCGCCGGCCGGAACCCGGGTCGCGAACGCGCCGGCGGCGACTGCCGAGGAAGAACCGCCGAGTCCGCCCAGGCCGGAGGTGGGCGCCGACGTCGGCGGCGCGGTCAATTTCAACGGGCTGCGCGTGCTATGGAACTCGCTCAAGACCGCCTATCCGGGCCTGCTGGAAGGCCTTCACCCGCTAGTGCTGGCCCATGAAGTCCCCGGACACGCTGCGGAGCTTCGATTGATTATCGGGCCGATTGCCGATGCCGATGCAGCGGCGCGATTTTGCGTGACGATGTCGATCAATCGCCGGCATTGCCAGCCGACGGCGTTCGAAGGCCAGGAGCTGCAGCTCACCGAAATCAGCCCGCTGCCGCTCCGACGCGCCGCGCCACAAGATCGGCGGCCGGTGGCGGCGGCGCCGCACCAGCCGCCGCGGCCGTAATCATATTGCCGCTCGATAGTGCCGACACCATACTGCGGTAATGACCGACTTGCCGCCCCGGCTTTTCCTTCCGACTGCGCGCCAAGGAAACTGGCTGCTGATCGTTGCCTTCGCGGCCGTCGGCGAGGCGATGTATCTGCGTTATCTCGCGATCGAATATGCGCCCGTGTCACTTGCCTGCCAGGGCGGCCTCCAGTCTTGGTTGTGCACGGCGTTCCGGCTGGCGATCGTGCTTTACAACCATTCGGTGTTCGGCTGGGTCGCCCTGGCGACCGCGTTGCTCAACCTCATCCGGCCTTCAATCGTGCTGATCTCGGTTGCGCTGGCGGCGGCCGGATTTGGACTGGTGCTGCACAATGCCGATCTGTCGGGGCTGGCGGTGGCGCTGCTGATCCTCAGCCTGGCATGTCGCGCGCCGGCAGCAGAGTGACCGCAAGCGCGAGGAGGCCGGCGCAGAACCACAGCGCCTGCCAGTTCGCCACGGTCTCGTTGAACACGATGTAGACCGCCGAAAGCGCGAGGGTCGCGGCCGCGATCGTTTCAGCCCCAAGTTGAAGTTGCTTGATCCTCGGCCACGATCTGAGCGTGAGCAGAAACGGAACGGTAGCCCCGGTGAGCGGCGCAAACGGAAAATCGCGGTAACGCGGATCGAACACCAGGCCGAGCGCCGCCTGCACCGCCAGCATGGTCAGCACGATCAGCAGCACGCCCAGTGCCCGGGCGAGCGGCGCGACTGGGCCGTCGAGCCGGCCTGCGAGAATGCGCGCGAAGCTGGGGACGGTGCCGCGCGCGGCGACGGTTGCGGCGCCGACGATCGGTGCCAGGACAGCAACTATCGCCCAGGCGACTGATCTCGTCCAATCGCCGACCGTGAGGCTTTCGAGCGGGATATTCGCGATCGTCCAACCGGCCAAAGTGCCGGAAACAACCGCAGTGCCGGCAATGCCAAGCCAGCGGCCCAAGCCAGCATCGCGCATCTGGTTTCGGCGGCCTGCGGCGGCAGCAGCGGCGAATATAAACAAAGCCAGAGCCACGCCACCGACCGCCTGCCAGCGCCAGCGCGGATGATTGGACACCGCGCCGCCCAGGATGAACTTGGGCTTGCGTTGATAGGCGTCGAACAATCCCCAATGGCCGCCGACGGTGCCTTCGAGCTGCCGCTTCCAGGGCTGGTCGTAGGCCTCGATGAGATTGACGCGAAAACCCTGGCGCTTGGCGAGCGCGACCACATTGTGCCAGGCGCGGGCTTGGTTTACCGGCGATGGAAGGGCCCCTTCACGCATCCGGCCGGCGCTCGGCCATCCGAATTCGCCCAGTAGAACCGGTCCTGTCCGGGGAACGTGCGATTCGATCTGTTGGAATATGGAATTCACGTGGTTGGCGGCCTGGCGTACCGGGATCGGCACGTCCTCCCAGTACGGAAGAATGTGGACCGTGATGAAGTCGACCGCGGAGGCCACCTCCCGATACCGGAGCCAGAACTCCCAGACGTCGGCATAGGTCACCGGCTGGGTCACCTGAGCCTTGACCGCGCGGATCGTGCTGACGAGCTGGGGAGCCGACATTTCGCCGCGCAGCAAAACCTCGTTTCCCACGATCACGGACTGCGATGACATCAGGATAACGCTTGGCGAGCGCGACTGCGGTGTCGATCTGCTTGCGGTTGAGGTCGGGGAGGCTTGAGAGCCACAATCCCTGCATGACCTTCATACCGTGCCGACGAGCGATTTCTGCGATCTGATCAAGGCCGTGGTCGATCGAATAGGTGCGCACGCAGTCGGTGAACGGCTTGAGTTGGGTCAGATCCTCATCGATTTGCCGCGGATTGATCGGCACATCCGGCCCGAACGGGTTCTGGTTGCCCCGGAACGGCGCGTAGGACACACAGTCGAACTTCTCCGCCCGCCCAAGCGGAGACTGCGGCATTTGGACCGCGGCGCCGAGCCAGGCCCAGGCGCCGACGATCGCCGCTGTAACCAACGCGAAAAGTACTGCCGCAACCCGCATTGCTTCCGACCCAAATCCGCCGCTGTTCGCTTATCCCGCCTTGGCTACCGCGCCAAGCGCAGCCCGCTGTCATCGAATTTTTTCAACTTCCTTATTGGCGTCACGCAAAGCTGCTGCTTTAATTGGTTCCCGGCGCGCCGGCCCAAACATCCCGCAATGGCTGCGCGCGCCGACAGAACAGCACGCCGCAATGCTGACCGAATCCGGTCTGCATGTGAAGGAAATCGCCGGCTACGGCCCAACAATACAGAGCAACCATGCGCCTTGCTTGTTCGCGTACGCTTGTCGCCCTCGCCGGCGCTTTGATCTTTGCTTTCGCTGCCAGCCCAACCCTAGCCCAGAGCGTTGACCCGAAGGCGACCGACCAAAAAGGCGCGCCGGCCGGCGACCACAAGGACGCACCAAAGAAGATCGATGAGTTCGCCGAAGCGGCCAAGATGCTGGGCGGCCCGGCGGGCAATCCGGAGTGCGTCTGGCTCGGCAGGCGCGTGGTGAGCCTGCTCTGGCGCGACGATCTCGACACGGCGTTCCGCCACCTCGACCTCTATGACCGGTTCGGCTGTCCGGCCGGCCATATCCAGGCGACGTTCCGCTGCCTGGTCCGTCAAGGCAATCTCGACCCCAAGGCGACCGACGCCCTGAACGGCCGCGTCCACGCCTGCTGGATCAATCCCACGCAAGACACGCCGGCCCTGGCGCCCGCGCCCTCCGCCTCAGTCCCCTCGCCCACCACCAACCGCTGAAATCCGCCGCCGAAGCTGTACAGACGTTCAGCAAGACCGGCTTCGATCCGGCGGTACAAACACTCAGCTCAACTTCATCAAATTTTCGCAGAACTATTTTAGTTCTCGCGCGTTGGTGCCTTGGATTTGCCATTTCGTCGCACTACTTGATCGAACGCTGCCAACTAAGGTACCGTGATGTCAGGGCCCTTGGTCGAACCTAGGGGACGGGTTCGGGTTCCCGCCTTCTGCCCCGTGTGGTTGTATTAGTTATGCGCACCGTTGCTGTTGTGGTCGCGCTTGTGGTGTGCGTCCATGCTGGCCTGTGGACTTTGCTTCATCGGCAACAGGCAGCGCCTGATTTGAACGCTCCGCTTGCGAGCGTTTCCTATTCTCCCTACGCCCGTTCTCAACATCCCGACTACGGCGACCGCCCGACGGCGGAGCAAATCCGCGCCGATCTCAAACTGATCAGCGCCCTATACGCGTGCGATCCGCACTTACTCGTCGACCGGCGGCGGTCGAGCTGGTGCCGGCGATCGCTGCAGAGTTCGGGCTGAAGGTCACGCTCGGCATCTGGATTGACAAGAACGAGGCCCGCAACGAGCGCGAAATCCAGTCGGCGATCGCGCTCGCGCGCCGCTACAGCAACGTCAACGCCATCGTGGTCGGCAACGAGACCACGCTGCGCGCCGACAAGACGGTCGAAGAGCTGAGCAAGATCATCCAGCGGGTAAAGCGCCAGAGCCCGGTGCCGGTGACGACCGGCGAAATCTGGACTGTGTGGCTCGACCATCCCGAGCTTGCCTCGCAGGTCGACTTCATCGCCGCGCATATCCTGCCGTACTGGGATGGCCTCACTCCGGCGCAGGCGGTCGACCAAGCGATCATGGCCTACGACAAGCTGCGCCAGGCGCATCCCGGCAAGCGCATCGTGATCGCCGAGTTCGGCTGGCCGAGCGCCGGCTACAACATGCACAAGGCCGAGCCCGGGCGCACCGAGCAGGCGATGGTCCTGCGCGATTTCGTTGCGCGCGCGGACGCCTATGGCATCGACTACAACATCATCGAAGCCTTCGATCAGCCTTGGAAGACCAACGAAGGCGGCGTCGGCATGTACTGGGGCATGTTCGACGCGGCGCGGCAGCCCAAGTTCGCTTGGACCGGCACCGATCAGCGATCCCGATTACTGGAAGATCGCGGGCCTCGCACTGGCTGCTCGGTTTCCTGTTCTCGTTGCCGATCCTGGCCAAGCCGCGCGCGACCGCGAGCGAGGCCGCCATGCTCGGTGTCGCCGCCAATGTGGTCGGCGCCTGGTTTGCTGCCGTGTTCGCGTTCTGGACCACGCATTATTTCGTGCTTGGCGCGGCCTTCGCGCTCGGGCTCGGCATGGTGCTCCTGATCCCACTGGTCTTCATCGCGCTCGCCCGCATCGAGGAGGTCGCGGTCATCGCGTTTGGACAGCCGCCGCGCCGGCTTATTGCCGTGCCGGCGACCGCGACCGAAGGCTATACCCCGAAGGTATCGATCCACATTCCTGCCTATCGCGAGCCGCCGGAGATGCTCAAGGCAACGCTCGATGCGGTGGCGCGGCTCGACTACCCGAATTTCGAATGCCTGGTCGTCATCAACAACACGCCCGATCCTGCGCTCTGGCGGCCGATCGAGGACCATTGCCGCACGCTCGGTGCGCGCTTCAAGTTCATCGATGCGGAGCAGGTCAGCGGCTACAAGGCCGGCGCGCTGCGGCTGGCGCTGACCCACACCGCGTCCGACGCCGAGATCATCGGGGTGATCGACGCCGACTACGTGGTGCAGCCGGACTGGCTCAAGGATCTCGTGCCGGCGTTCGCCGATACCGAAGGTCGGCATGATCCAGGCCCCGCAGGATCACCGCGACGGCGAACGTACGCTCATGCACCATGCGATGAACGGCGAATACGCCGGCTTCTTCGACATCGGGATGATCCAACGCAACGAGGCCAATGCGATCATCGTGCACGGCACGATGTGCCTGATCCGCCGCACCGCGCTCACCGCCGCCGGCGGCTGGTCGAGCGACACGATCTGCGAGGATACCGACCTCGGGCTTTCCATCCTCGAGAACGGCTGGCAGATCCACTACACCAACCGCCGCTACGGCCACGGCCTGCTGCCGGACACGTTCGAAGCCTACAAGAAGCAGCGCTACCGCTGGGCCTATGGCGGCTTCCAAATCGTCAAGAAGCACTGGCGTCACCTGCTGCCGTGGTCGCGGCAACTCACCCGCGATCAGAAGCGGGAATTCGCGCTCGGCTGGCTCAACTGGCTCGGCGCGGAAGCGTTGGGCGTCGCAGTCGCGATCCTCAACCTGGTCTGGGTGCCGGTGGTGGCGTTCGTGGGCATCGCCATTCCAGACAAGATCCTCACCATCCCGATCCTGGCGGCGTTTGCGGTCGCGTTCTTCCATTTCGTCTCGCTCTACCGCCTGCGGGTCGCCATCCCGCTTGAGCCAGATGGCCGGCTCGGTGTTTGCGGCGATGTCGGTGCAGTGGACGGTCGCGCGCGCGGTCGGGCTCGGCATCTGGACCGAGAGCCTGCCGTTCACGCGCACCGCCAAGGGCGGCGCCACTGCGCAAGGGGCCGGATTTCCCGGCGTTCTGGGAAGGCGTGCTGGCCGCACTTCTGCTGCTCGGCGCCGCCGTGCTGGTGATGACGAACTACAAGCAGATCCACGAGATCAACATCTTCGCGCTGGTGCTGGTGGTGCAGAGCCTGCCGTTCATCGCCGCGGTCGCGCTCGGCGCGATCGAAGGCTCGCGCTTCAACCAGTTCGCCTATTGGCGCAGCGTGGAAGCCAAGGTGGCGGAGAACCTGCCGCGCTCCGCGCCGGTCGCCGAGGCGCCGGCGCAATTGCCGGCGGAGAACCGGGTCGAGACGGTGCAGTAGTTAGATGACTGAGGACTGACGACAAACGAATTCAACAGTCGTCTGTCTGTCTTCTGTCGTCCTCATCCCGCCATCGCAGTCTCGACCAGCTTCACCCAATATGACGTTCCGATCGGAATCACTTCGTCGTTGAAGTCGTAGGCCGGGTGATGCAGCCCCGCGCTCTCGCCGTTGCCGACGAAGATGAAGGCGCCGGGGCGCGCCTCGAGCATGAAGGAGAAATCCTCTGCGCCCATCACCGGCGCAACGTCGGTGTCGACACGCTCCTCGCCCACGACCTGCGACGCGACCGAGGCCGCGAAGTTCGTCTCGCGCTGGTGATTGCGGGTGACCGGATAGTCACGCTTGTAGGTGAGCTTGGCGCTCGCGCCGTAGAGATGCGCCGTGCCCTCCACGACCTCATGCAGGCGCCGCTCCAGCAGGTCGCGGACTTCGGGCGTAAGGCTGCGCGCGGTGCCGCGCAGATGCGCGGTCTGCGGAATGACGTTGTCGGTCGAGCCCGCCTGGAACATGCAGATCGAGATCGACGGCCGCCTGTAGCGGATCGACGTTGCGGGCGACGATCGACTGGATCTGGTTGATGATCTGCGCGCCCACCAGCACGGTGTCGATCGCGATGTGCGGGCGCGCCGCGTGGCCGCCGCGGCCTTCGATCTCGATCGTGACGCGGTCGGCGGCGGCCATCATCGGGCCCGGCCGGATCGCGAATTCGCCGACTGGAAGGCCCGGATAATTGTGCATGCCGTACACTTCCTCGATGCGGAAGCGATCCATCAACCCATCCTGCACCATGGCCTTGCCGCCGGCGCCGCCCTCTTCTGCCGGCTGGAAGATCACGATCGCGGTGCCCGCGAAGTTGCGGGTCTCGGCCAGATAGCGCGCGGCGCCGAGCAGCATCGCGGTGTGGCCGTCGTGGCCGCAGGCATGCATCTTGCCGGGCACGGTCGACTTGTAGGGCACGTCGTTGGCCTCTTCGATCGGCAGCGCATCCATGTCGGCACGCAGCCCGATCACTTTGTTACTTGCCGCGGCCGGCCGTGCGCCGCGGATCACGCCGACCACGCCGGTGCGCCCGAGCCCGGTCACCACCTCGTCGCAGCCGAAGGCCTTGAGCTTGTCGGCCACCGCGGCGGCGGTGCGGTGGACGTCGTACATCAGCTCCGGATGGGCATGCAGGTCGCGCCGCCAGGCGGTGATGTCCGCGTGCATGTCGGCGATACGATTGACGATCGGCATCGGCGTCATTCCTCGCGGTGTTGCTTGGGTCGCATCGACATTAGGTTGATCGGCGCGGCTTGCACAGATCAAATTCTGCGCCACGCTGATGGCGCGCGTGCAATGCTTTGTCGCAACTGCATCCGGCTCGGCGCGACGGTAATCGCCGGTCGGGGCAACACGCGCAAGCAAACGCCGCTGCCTTTGCAGGCAGCGGCGCGCATTTTAGTAAATACCGATCCGGTTCCCGCGATCGACGACAAACTGTCGCCGCGGGAGCGACACCGCAGGCGGGAAAGGCCTTAGTGACTGACGACGATCGGCTTGCCATCCTTGAAGTGGGTGTCTTTCGGGGCCCAGGCGCCACCGGGCGCGCCGCTGCGCAGCGGATTGATCTTCATCTCGAGTTCGTCGCCGGGCTTGAGGGTCTTCGAGGTCCAGCCGTCCCGAACCAGCGCGCTCGGGCTGCCGCCTTCGAGGTTCCAGACCACCGGGGCGCCGTCATCGCCCTTAACTTCGAGCAGGATGAAGGTGTGCGGGCTGGTGAATTTGAACTCGGTCACCTTGCCCGAGAACGTCATCGGATGCTCGGTATCGAACATCGCGAACGAGTGGTGTGCCAGCGCAGCGCCGCCAGCCATGACGAAAGTGCCGGTTACCAATAAGGCAGCCAATTGCCGTTTCATGCGTCTTCTCCCATTGCCGTCAAATTTTGATTCCTCGCCGGCTCGGCGGGTCGCCCCCACGAGCGGAAGCGTCAATTTATCACAGCTTCGTGACGGGTGCTATGGGCATTGAGCGACTGGTGCAAGGTTCTGCGCAGAGATCGATCATAATGCAATATTATCGTCCATAAATGATTTTTGCAGCATGGCGAGATTAAATTCCTGTGAATTTGCTCCGCTGGACGACGGCTTTCGTTGGTTGGTTTTCCGATTCGGCTGCAACAGCACAAATCCCGTCGTGGCGTGGTGCAGGATGCGCACGGCCGCGGTGGCGACTTGCTACCGCGCTCGGGGCGCTAGCCCTCACGCATTAATTCTGATATCCGACCTGCCTTCGCGTGGATCGCGCGAATTACCGTCGGAATCGAGCGTCGCCCGGACCTCCTCGGCCGACGCCATTCATTGCAGCGAGAGCCCGTAGCTCAGTCGGTAGAGCACGTGACTTTTAATCATGGGGTCGCGGGTTCGAAGTTCCCGCCGGGCTCGCCAAAACATTTCAAATCATACCAATCGTGGTGTCTTCGGAACCGGGTGCAGGCCACGGTTTTTTCAAGGCTCACGTAGACTCTCATCCAATCCGCGCATGAGCGGATAAAGGAAATACGAGATGACGCTGCGGCTGCCGGCATTCAGTTCCGCCGTCACCGTCATTCCGGGGATCATTTGGAATCGTTCAGGCAGGTCGCGCAGGCGGGCGTCGTTGATATCCACTAGGACGCGGTAATAAGGCGGCGTCGCATGGGCGGCTACCTCCCCTTTTGGCTCCGGCGCGAAGGAGTCCCGGCTGATAACCCGCACCGTGCCAGTGCCGGTGCCATATTTCTGGAACGGAAAAGCATCGAACTTGACCCGCACCAACTGACCGGCGGCGACACGGCCGATATCCTTGCCGTCAACACGGATCTCCGCCTGTAACGGGACGTCGCGCGGCACGAGGGAGAACAATGTCTCCGCCTCGCGCGACACCGAACCGACGGAGCGATTGGCAATCTCAAGCACGACCGCATCGACGGGAGCTGTCAAAACGATGAGATGCCGGCGCAACTCGGCTTTCCTGAGATCCTCCGCGGAGCTGTTCCGCTTGGCCAGCGCATCGACGAGCTCTTGATAGGCGGTGCGGCGAAAATCATCGATGAAGACATGCCGTTCCGCCTGCACTTTTTCCAGGCGATATGCATAGTCCACTTCGCTCCCGCGAATGCGTGACAGGCTGTGCTCGACCTCGAGGCGCGCGTCATGCGACGCCAGCAGGTTGAGGCGCGATCCGAGCTCCTTGTCGGTCAATATCTTGCGAATGCTCTCGATGGCGTTCAGAGTATCGAGACGCTGAATCAGCAGCCCGATTTCCGCGTTCGCTGTCTTGATATTGGTCTCGGCGCTAGCGATCTGCGCGTCATAGCTCCGCAGCGAGGCCTCGTAAAACGCCTTGCGCTCGAAAAATAGCCTGTGCTGGAGCGCTTGGTCCGGATTGGCGGAATCCGCTGCGGCGAAGTCCCTGCCATTCATCTCGTCGTCAAGGCGGGCGATGGCAGCGTCCAGCGCGCTGACGCGCGTCCGAAATTGATCCACGTCAGCCTGCGAAAAGGTCGGATCGAGCGTCGCCAGCGGCTGGCCGGCTTCCACGACGTCCCCTACTCTGACGTGCATCGCGCGGATGACCGACGTTTCCAGCGGTTGGACGACGACGTTGGGCGTGGTGGTGATCAGCTTGCCCGGCGCGGTCACGATCACATCGACGTGCGAGAGAGACGCCCAGGCGACGGCCGCCGCGATCAGTGCCACTACACAATACAGGCTGAGACGCGCCAGCCGCGGCGGCGGGCGTTCCTCGATCTCCGCGGCGTCCGACTGGAATTCGGAAATCGCCTTTGGCCGCGCGCGCACCCGCTCCCGTGGCGGCAGGGTCGATCCGCGCTGAAGCGCCCGCTCAGGCGAGGGCTTCGACGGCAGCGGTGTAAGGTTCGTCATGCGCTCTGTTTCATCTGCTGGCTCCACAGCTGGCGATAGGTCGTGCAGCGCGACAACAGTTGATCGTGGCGGCCAATGTCGGCGATCCGGCCGCGATCGATGACGAGAATTTCGCTCGTATCGGTGAGCATCGACAGCCGGTGCGAGACGATGACGACCGTGCGCCCCTGTGCAATGCCACGGAGATTCCTCCGGATGATCGTCTCGCTTTCGGCATCCAGGGCGCTTGTCGCTTCGTCTAGGATCAGCAGACGTGGATTGGTGATCAGCGCCCGCGCGATGGCCAACCGCTGCTTCTGCCCGCCCGAAAGGTTCTCGGCATTCTCCTGGAGCAAGGTGTCAAAACCGCGCGGGAGGCGTTCGATGAACTCGTCCGCGCCGGCGAGCCGCGCCACCTGGGCGATTTCCTCGAACGTCGCGTCACGTTTCGCGCAGGCGATATTTTCGCGCACCGTGCCGCGGAATAGGAAGTTGTCTTGCAGTACAATGCCGAGGCTCTTCCTGACGTGGACAAGATCGAGCTCGCGCGCATCGAAGCCGTCCACACGCAGCAGCCCGTCCTGGATCGGATAGAGACCGGCGATGAGCCGCGTCAGCGTCGTCTTGCCCGAGCCGCTGCGGCCGACAATGCCGAACACGCTTCCGGCGGGAATCGTGAAGGAGATATCGTCCAATGCCGGCGGGCCGTCGGCGCCATAACGGAAGGACACATTTTCAAATTCGATTTTTCCGCTCAGGTTGGGCCGCAGGCCATTCCGCCGCCCCTCACGCTCCGGCTTCTTGTTCATGACCTCGCCGAGCATTTGCACCGCGAGCGCTACCTCCTGATATTCGTGCACCATCGTGACCATTTGCAACAGCGGCCCCGATACACGACCGGCGAGCATATTGAAGGCCACGAGCGCGCCAATCGTCATCTCGTTGCTGAAGACCGCGAGCGCGCCGAACCCGATGATGCCCAGCATCATCAATTTCTCGAGCAGACCGGTGACGGACTGCGCGACGGCAGACAGCTTTTCGACGCTGAAACGGGTCGTGACCGATTGCGCGCAGCGGTCGTCCCAAT
>CAVPDS010000031.1:0-73076 GCA_963702695.1 uncultured Alphaproteobacteria bacterium
ACTTCATGGCGATCGTCGCATCATCGGTTCAGGCGCTGCGCGCGCCAATTCCATGAAGTCAAACCGCCCAACGCTAGAGGCCCAGCACGTCCACGACAATGAATACAATCTGCGGCAGCACCACAAGGCTCGGTTCGCGTTGATTAGCCCAACTCCGACCCACAGCATGGATGCGACGAGAAACAGTGCAAAGCCGTGTGCAACGACGCCAAGATTGAGCGCGACCAGGATTGCGCCAGATATACCAGCTGCCGTGGCGATCCATCTGGCGGCACTGAGCGCCATCGGATTGATTCTGACCATCAGAGCCTCTTCGCACCAAGTCACACGCGCGCGAACCAGCGTATCCGTCCAATGACGTTGACTTCCTGGCCGCTGCCTTCATAGGGCTTGTACAGGGGATTGTCCGAGGTGATGCGAACCCGCGGCGGATCGCTGTTGGGAATGCGCTCCAGTCGCTTGGCGACGAGCCCGATGCCGTCGTGGAGCACGAATATTCCTGGCGGCGTTGGCGCGCGCCTGGCCGAGTCGACCAGCACGATATCGCCGTCGTGGAGCGTCGGCACCATACTGTCGCCCTCGACATGCATGATGCGCAGATTGGCCGGATCGGCTTTCAGATTATGCTTTATCCACGATCGCTGAAAACGATAAGGGCACCCGTCTACGGTCTGGTGCTCGGCCAGATAACCGCTGTTCACTGGAGGCCTGACCGCCACGTCGCAGACGGCGACGAATACATCGTCCGGGTTCTCGACGATCGGCTCATCGCCTTGAACCTCACCCATGCCATGGATCAGCCAGTTGCGCTCGACCTTCAGCGCCTGCGCGAGGCGATCGAGTTTTGCGAGGTTGGGGTTAGCGGATTTTCCGCGCATGATGTCGTAGACGAAGGTGCGGTTGACCCCGGCGATCTCACCGACCTGCGCGGCATTGAGGCCAAGCTGTCTGCAGCGAGCCTTTAAACGATCGGCAATGCAGTGACGCATCAGACTATTCCTGACTGCTCAGAGCTTGAGTGCCGCCTGCTGTCGCAAATCGGTGCACAGGTACGTCGGCTGTGTTGGCTTGCAGTTGATCGGCTGTTGTTTGCAAACTGCGACAAGTATCTACGGCATCGTTGAGCCCCACCTTGGGTGGTCGGCCACGACGATCCTTGCTGGTTGGATCCAGGTGCCTTTCGCGACGGTAGATTTCTACGGCCCGCCGCAAATTGTCTCGGATGTCCGGAGGAAGCCGCCCAGCTTCGATGAATATATCATCCAGGCGTATGCCCAGGATAGCAGCCGCCCTCTGGATGAACATATCACGCGGCGGCTTCTCGTGTTCCCGCTCAATTCGCGACCAATAGGATGCGGACAGGCCAAGCCGCGCCACGAAATCGTTGAGGCTGATACCTTCGGAAACACGCCTTGCACGCACAAACGCACCAAAACCCATCACAGTCTCCATTGCTGATAATTGAACTTAAGTCACAGTCGCTTCGACGCCCACACGACTCGGCCGATGATGTTTACTTCCTCTGCATTCCGCTCATAGGTCTGATATTCAGGATTGAGCGATTTGATGATGATCTTGGTTGGCTCCGAATGCGGCACATGCTCGATGCGCTTTGCCACAATGCCGATTCCATCCCAGATCACGAAGATTCCAGGCGGCGCTGGCACACGCCGGCTGATATCGACCATGATGCGATCTCCGCTCGACAATAGCGGCTCCATCGAATCGCCGTCGATCGTGACGATGTGTAGATCCTCGGCGCGTGCACGGAACTCGTGACGAATCACATTGTCTGGGAAGAGCCACGTTTCCTTAGCTTCCTCGAGACCCTCGTTGAGTGCTCCCGGCCCGGCTGAGGCACGCACGTCGATCTCTGTGACGGGTGAGAAACCCACCGCCGAGCGCCGCGGTGGCTTGCGGGCCTCAGCTTCGAACTGTTCCTCTTGATCTTCTTCTTCCCGTACTGGCTTGCGCCGGGGTACCTCCGGATGCCGTAGCTCCCGATCGTTGACACCGAGATGTCTGGCCAGCGACTCACGCACGTCTTGAGGAAGAATCTTCGGCGTGCCGCGATAGATGAACTGGTGCACGTAGGCTGCGTTTTTGCCGGCAGCGAGCGAAGCTTTCTTGAGGTCGGTGCCAGTTCGCTCGATCAGGTCGAGCACTCGCACCCGGATCGGATCGAGGTCCATTGCGTGCTAACTCCTTGATTCGTCGATATAGGAAATTGCCAATTTCTTTTCGTTGACGAATGAACTGCATATCGCTTTTATGCCTCCTATGGCAAGAACATTTAGTGAACATTTTGCTGCTCGCATCGAAGCGTTCCTAGCCGGCTCTGGCTTCAAGCCAACGGAGTTCGGCCGCCAAGCCATTGGTGATGCGTCATTTATTCTGAATTTGCGCCGCGGCCGGTCGCCCACGCTCGCCACCGCTGACAAGGTCCTTGCTTTCATTGAGGAATTGGAGAGCGGGCACGGCCAGGCGCTGCGGAATAGGAGGAATAAATGACTGCTCCACAAATCCGCCGTACCGGACCGCGCCCACAGCGACGACTCGACCAGCGCGAATTGCGCATCTTGATGGGGGCTGCCGCTTATCATTCCCGGCGCGTCGCGCGCACGATCGGGCTCGGCGATGCCGAGCGGGAGGATGTCGAGCAGGACATTCTGCTGGCGCTGCTGGAGCGTCGCCGATTCTTCGACCCAGCCCGCGGCGCATGGTCACCTTTTGCCGACAGGGTCAGTCGCCAGGCGGCCCAAGGCCTCGCTGATGAAATCGTCAGATATCGACGCGCGCATACTGCCATCAATGACGGACCGAACGACGACGATGGAGAGCAGTCGGATGTTGAAGCGGCTCTCGAGGCTCAACGCGGAACCAGCACGGATCCGCAGGAGGACCTGCAGCTACCGGCGGCAATCGCCCGCTTTGTTACTGAATTGCCGCCTGAGCTCGCGCTGGTAGCGCACTTCGCGCTGAAAGAGGACGGTGACTTGGCGGAGGCACAACGCCGCTCAATGGTTTCCACCAGCGAGTTTTACCGGCGCCTGCGTGAAATTCGTTACCGCTTGGTGTGTGCCGGCATTATCCGCAAGCGGTTCGACCATCGGTGCCTCGCATGACGATGCGGAGCCAAATGACCTCTTGGGAAAAACGAAGGCCTCGATCGCTACAAAGAGGGTAAGACCAGTCTGAACGGCCCCGGTCAGACCAGGGGTTTCGACAGGCTCTCACGACCAACTTGGATCGATCATGACGGCTGCGCATGGGTGCGGCCGAACGGAAGAGGTTTGTCCCCATGCATTACAGCGCCCCAACGATCCCCGCACTCATTCCGCGCTTCGCGGTTCCGCTCGACGAGAACGGTTTGGTGGACCGGCTGATCGATGCCGAACCCGGAGACCGGGTCGCCTATTACCGTGGCCATCTCGGACACGACCGGGCGCCGAGTGCAAAAGTTCTCGACCGAGACCTGCGGGCCAAGCTTCACGCCGTGGCGAACCGCGTGATGGTGCTGGCCGGCCAAGGGTTGGTGATCCCGGTACAGAAACGGATTGGCCCAGGGGACTGCCTGTACATCGTCGTCAAAGCACAGCCGCAGCGGCGCAGCAATCCGCGAGTGCTGACATTACCGCCCGATTTCAGCAACGCGACGGCACTGGCAGCTTGAGGACACAATCCATGCTCAAAGTTGCATTCACCACCGAGCACATTCGCCCTCTCGATTTCTACGGCGTGGCAGCACTGAGCACGCCGGAGCTGGCCTGCATCATGGATGACCTCGCCGAGCAGAAGGCGAGCCTCGCGCTGGTCGAAAACAAGGTCCGCGATGCGCTCGATCTCAAATACGGAGCACGCGCCCGCCAGCGCCGTGCCGAGGAAAACAAGGATACCGGTGTCGTCCGCTTCGAGGACAACGGCTTCGTTGTCATCGCCGATCTGCCGAAGCGCGTGAAGTGGGATCAGGCCAAGCTCCAGCATGCGGTCGAGATCATCCGGACCGGCTGGGGCGATGATCCTGCCGAGTACGTCAAGATCAAACTCGAAGTCTCCGAAGCAGCTTTTGCGAATTGGCCGCGCCCGGTACGCGAGCTGTTCGTCCCGGCACGCACCGTCGAGACCGGCCGTCCTGTCTATCGGATCGAAAGTGCCGCTTCAGCCGACCGGGAGGTGGCGTGATGGCCCTTCGCATCATCACCGCCGACGAACGGCTCGCCAAAGACGCCAGCAAGACCACCATGGCGATCTTCGGTCCAAGCGGTGGCGGCAAGACCTCGCTGCTCAAGACGCTGCCGGCGGCGAACACTGTCTGCATCGACCTCGAGGCTGGCATGAAGTCGGTCCAGGATTGGCGAGGTGACAGCATTCCGGTGCGAACCTTCACGGATGCGCTCGACATCGGCTGCCTCATCGGCGGCATCAATCCGGCCGCCGACCCGACGAGCTTCTTCTCCGAAGCGCATTACCGGCACGTCGCCGAGACCTATCCGGATCTCGTCCGCATGGTCGCGGACAAACGGGTCGTCTTCGTCGACAGCATCACCGACCTGACCCGGCAGGCGATGGCTTGGGCCAAGACACGCCCCGAGGCGCTTTCGGAAAAGACCGGAAAACCCGATACCCGCGGCGCCTACGGCCTGCTTGCCCGGGAAGTCATCGCGCTGCTCAAGCACCTGCAGCATGCACGCGGCAAGACGGTGATCTTTGTCGGCATTCTCGAGCGCATCACCGACGAGTTCAACCGCGTCACCTGGCAGCCACAGATGGAAGGCGGCAAGGCGGCGCGAGAGCTTCCAGGCATCGTCGATCAGGTCATCACGCTGAGCATGTTTGCCCGTGATGGCGAGGGTTGGCGGCATGACCCCGAACGCGGGGATGTTCGTCGGCTCGTTTGCCGCTCCGGGAACAGCTTCGGGCTTCCCGCCAAGGATCGCAGCGGACGCCTGGACATCACCGAGCCGCCGGACCTCGGCGCACTTCTCAACAAGATCAACGCACCCACGAAAGGATGAAAACCATGAGCTTCGACATGAACGATGCCGAGCCGCAGAAGATCGGCGAACTCATTCCAGACGGTAGCTTTGCCAAGGTGACCATGATCATCCGCCCCGGCGGGATCGATGGTCAGGCCGAGATCGACCAATGCCTGCTCAAAGCCCCAAAAGATCCCACCAGCGATGCGCGGATGCTCGACTGCGAGTTCACCGTGCTGGAGGGCCCGCTCGCCCGACGCAAGTTCTGGCAGCTATTCACTGTCCAGGGCGGCAAGGTCGACGAGAACGGCGTCTCGATCGCCTGGAAGATCTCCAAGAGCACTTTCCGCGCCATGATCGACAGCGCGCTTGGGCTTGACCCGCAGAACATAACCGAGGCTGCGAAGCAGAAGCGCATCCTGCGCGGTCTTGCCGATCTCAACCACATCAACTTCGTCGCCAAGGTCAAGGTCGAGGCCAGCGAGGACAGCCGCTACGGCGATCAGAACCGGCTCGATCGCGTGGTGCTGCCGACCGAGAAGGAGTGGAAGCTCGTCATGGACGGCAAGGACGTGCCGGCGAGCCCGAGCCGCTCGCGCGGGGCCGGTAAGGCCGCGGGCGCGCAGCCCGCCTGGACACAGAACGCTGGCCAGGGCGCGCAGCCCGGGGCGTCGCAGGCTCGGCCGCCACAGACCTCCGGTGCGCCAGCCTGGTCGCCGGCATCGTCTGGTGCTGCAGCGCCCGCGGCGAAGCCGGCCGGGCCTGCCTGGCTCAACGGGTGAGCCATGACCGACGACGAGTGGCAGGCGCACACGACGCATGAGGCGGCGAAGGCGATCGGCGAATGGCTCGAAGGAAGAGGAGGGCTTCACCAGCCAATCCGCTGTTTGACCATGCCCGAGCTCGAGGCCATGGCGCAGAACGCCATCAGCCGCTTCATCGTGCTGGCTTCGCAGCGGATGGCGCAACGCCCCGACGAGCCCGGGTCGCAGAAGCTCTCGATGCTGCTGGGGTGAGAATCTGCCCTGTCTGCAGCAGGGCCGACCGCGGCTTCTACTACACCCATCAACTGCGGCCAGACCGATATCCGACCTTCGCATTCTGCTCGTACCGCTGCCAACGCGCGGGCGCGGCCATCGCAAAAAGGAAAAACGGCATGATCGATAAAACTGACATGGAACAGCGCGCCATCAAGGACGCGCGACGGTTTCTCGCCGAAGTGCTGACCGAAATGGGTCTGATGGCGCCTTTCCATGACCGGACTGCCGAGGACATCGACCGCATCACCGAGGCCTGCGTCGACGGTTTCCAGGATTCGATGCAGCGCCAGTCGCTCAATGGCGATTTGCCATTTTGAGGTGGTGCCGATGATCGACCTCAATAGGGCATCCGGATTCGTATATGGCGCCCAAGCGCCAAGCGATACCACCGGTCAGCGTATCAACGCGCTGATCGACAGCGCGCTGGTCGAGCAGAACCGCCAGCAGCGTCCGCGTGATTATCTCGGCGGCAGCCGCATCGGCGAGCCCTGCGCACGCAAGCTTGTCTTTGAACTCACCAATGTGCCGATCGATGAAGGAAAAGGTTTCGACGGTCGGATGCTGCGCATCTTCGAGGCTGGGCATCAGTTTGAAGATTTATCCATCCGTTGGTTGCGCGCTGCGGGATTCGACCTGCGCGACAAAGGGCAGGACGGCCGACAGTTCGGGTTCTCGATCGCTGGCGGGGCCATTCGCGGTCATATCGACGGCGTGATCGTGGCCGGCCCCGATGTAGGGATCAGTTGGCCCGCGCTGTTTGAACATAAATCGCTTAACGCCAAGTCCTGGGCCGATCTCGTCAAGCGCGGCGTCGAGCTGTCGAAGCCGATCTATTACGCCCAGCTGCAGATCTACATGGCCTACATGGATCTCGGCACGGCGCTGTTCACTGCGGTGAATAAAGACACCCAGGCACTCCATCACGAGGTCATCGGGTTTGATCCGAGGACGGCGCAGGCGCTCTCCGACAAAGCGGTCGACATCATTCGCGCCGCGGAAGCGGGCGAGCTGCCACCGCGCATCGCCCAAAATCCGGATTTCCATCTCTGTCGCTGGTGCTTCTTTGCCCAGCGCTGCTGGAGTGACGCACAATGATCCCTGCAGCCTATGTGCTCAAAAGGAAAATCGCTGAGTATTGGCCGCGCTTCTGGAATGGTGACAAGTTGCGCGCCATGGCCCCTGCGCCGATCTATTACTTCCCCGATCACGGTCGATTCAATTCGGACGATGTCGAGGTTCTTGCCAGGCGCTTGATCTTTGCTCCGCTGCGGCTTCCGCACGATGCGGTCCTGTTCGAGGTGATCGATCCCCATCCAGCAATCAAATCCGTGCTGGCGTTCTGCGTAGAGGTTGAGCATCAGCTCGAGTCCTATCTCGTTGCCGCCTGTCGCGACGCCAACCGCTTTACCGATGTCCTCGCGCATGCGTGCTTCCGGGGTGATGGGTTTGCCGACGTCGAGATCAATCCGTCTCTTCCGAACGATCCAAGCACTCCGAAATACGCGGAAAATCTAACTGCGCTCGTCTGGCGCGGATTGGCGATCCTCTCTCAGGCCCCGACCATCTCGGATGAGAAGGTCCCGCTTACACGACGCCCCAAGCTCGCCCGCGCCGGCGTTACCGGCTTTACCTGGCATCTCGTCGATATCAATCCCGAGCGCATGCGCGCTGCGGTGCAGAGCACGGGTGGGACGCATGCGAGTCCACGCTGGCATATCCGCCGCGGCCACTGGCGCACGCTCAGCAATGGACGGCGCGTCTTCGTCCGGGCCTGCGAGGTCGGCGATCCGTCCAAGGGCGCCGTGTTCAAGGACTACCGGGTCACCATGGGAGAAGCCGCATGAACGCGTTCGTCCCATCGGATCAGCAGGCTGCTGCCATCAAGGCAATTGTGAACTGGTATCGTGACCCGTTTCGCACATCGCAGGTGTTTCGTCTGTTCGGCTACGCCGGATCGGGCAAGAGTACAATTACACGGCATGCCATCGAAGCGCTCGGGTTTGCGCCAATGAGCCGCGTTAGCAGTACCGTGGGCGGCGTGCTGTTTGCCGCTTATACCGGCAAGGCCGCGCTGGTGATGACGCGTAAAGGCACGCCGGCATCGACCATTCACAGTCTGATCTATCGGGTCTCCGAGGCGACGCCTGAGGAAATCGCGCGGGTCGAGAAGGAGGCCGCTGATCTCCGTACCAGCATCGGTACTCTGCCGCCGACGGAGCAACTGTTTGCAATGGAGCGGCTCAAGCGCCTGGAGCTGCGGCTCGCCGACATTCACCAGCCGCGCTTTGTCCTCAACGAACAATCGCTGGTACGCGAGGCCGAGCTCATCGTGCTCGACGAGGTCTCGATGGTGGGACCGGAGATGGCCGCCGACCTGCTCGCGTTCGGCAAGCCGATCCTGGTGCTAGGAGATCCCGGCCAACTGCCGCCGATCAAGGGCGCCGGCGCCTTCACCGACGTGGCACCCGACGTGATGCTGACCGAGATCCACCGGCAGGCCGGTGAGAGCGCCATCATTCGGCTCGCAACTATGGCACGGCAGGGCGCGCCAATTCCTTACGGTGCTCACGACGGTTACGTCTGGAAGATGCGGCGCACGGATGTCACGGCCGAGCAGCTGTTGCGCGGCGGCCAGGTGATCTGCGGCCGTAACGCAACGCGGCTGCACCTCAACGCCGCGATGAAACATGCCGCCGGCTTTGCCGGCGCGCATCCGGTGGGAGCTGGCGAGAAGATCATCTGTCTCAAGAACCGTCACGACCTTGGCCTGATCAACGGCATGTTCGTGTCACTCGCCGATATCCGCCACGAGGGACCGCTCGAGTTCAATGCCGCGCTGTCGACCGAGGACGGCATGGCAATCGCTGGCCGGCATCGATTTTACAAGGGCCACTACGACGATCACGTCCACCTCGATCCCGAGCGTTCCCGCCGGGACTGGAAGGCGATGCGAGGGCTGATCGAAACCGTCTGGGGCTACGCCATCACCTGTCATAAGAGCCAGGGCTCACAGTGGGAAAACGTCATCGTCTATGACGACGGTCTCGGCCGTACGGCGGAGGATCGGGCTCGCTGGCTCTATACCGCGATCACGCGGGCGGAACAGGGGCTCGCAATCCTTGATTGACCTCAACGACGCGCCCCATCCATTTCCGCCGCAGGTCCGCTACGACCTCGACGCCATCGTGGCCAACCTGCGCGCGACGGCAGAGTCCTGGGTGCCACGGCATTTTCCCAACGGACGCCGTGTCGGCGACGAGTGGCGGCTCGCCAATATTCGCGGCGATGCTCCGCGCAAGCAGGGCTCCTGCGTCATCACGCTGAAGGGCGAGCACGCCGGCGACTGGCACGACTTCGACGGTGGGCAGGGCGGTGGCCCGCTTAGCGCGATCGAGGAGGCGACGGGGCACAAGGGACGCGATCTGTTTGCATACGCTGCCGAAGCGGCCGGATGGTCGCCCGGCGCGCCGATCAGACAAGCACCGTCACCAACAGCAGCGAAGCAGGTACACGACACCGCCCGCGAGATCACTTTCATTCTTAAGCACGCGAGCGCGCTCACCGGCACACTGGCTGAAACCTATCTGGCCAGCCGGGGACTCGTCGTGACTGACGGCGCCGATCTGCTGGCACACGCTGACCTGACGCACTGGGAGACTAAGTCCGGATATCCCGCGCTCATTGGTGTTGTGCGCAATTGCGCGAGCGACGTCATCGCCCTTCACCGAACGTACCTGCAGTGCGATACAGCGGAGCCTGGAAAGGTTGCCAAAGCGTCGGTGAGCAAGCCCCGCATGGTGCTGGGCAAGAACGGCGGCGGCGCGGTGCGGCTGGCACCCATCGGTGACACCGGCGTCCTCGCTCTCTGCGAAGGCATCGAGACCGGGCTCGCCGTCATGAGCGCCTACCCGGGGCTTGCCGTCTGGGCCGCGCTGTCGACCTCCGGACTGGAGCAGGTACAGCTGCCGGCGCAGGCCAGGCGGATCATCATCCTCGCCGATCATGACGCATCCGGCGCTGGTCTGCGCGCCGCCGAGGCCACCGCGCGGCGTTTGCGGGCCGAGGGCCGTGAGGTTGCGATCGCGCTGCCACCGAAGGCCGGCGAGGACTTCAATGACCTGCTGCTGCGCTCAGGCCCGGAAGCCATCACGGCCGCGCTCGATGCCGCAGAACTGTGGAATGAGGACAGCGCAGAGCAGCACGAATTGGAATGCAAGGTCCATACTGCGGCGACAGAATCCGACATGGTCGCGCGCATGGCGGCCACATATCCGCTGCCGAACGTCGAAGGCATTGAGCTTCGGTATTTCCGCATCCGCACGGGTGAAGTTCTGGCTCACCGCAACAGCGGCAAGGACAAGAATGGCCGCACCATCTGGCGCATCGTCGCAAGTCCATTCGGCATTCCGGCACGGCTGCGCTATCTCGACCTGGAGAATACTTACGGATTGCGCGTGCTTGTCCGCGATATGCAGGGTGAACCGCGCGCTGCCGATCTCCCGCGCGCCGGCCTGGCCCGTCAGGGCGCACAGGACGTCCGCTCATCGCTTCTCGCCTCCGGCCTGCGCACCTACGGCGATGGCGATCAGATCACGATTGCTGTACTCAAGGCGGCTAATCCCCAGGACGAGATCCTCGTCGTCAGCCGGCCCGGCTGGCACCGGCTCGACGGTCGTGATCACCCTGTATTCGTGACGCCTGCGGGCCGGGCCGTTGACGATGCGCTCGCACCCGCGCTCGAGCTCACAACCCACGCCCGCTACGACGCTGGTCGCGGCAACCTCGACGGCTGGAAGACCGCCGTTGCGGCCGCAGCATCCCTGGAGGGCTGCCCTCACTTCATGCTCGGCGTGCTTGCCGGCTTCGCGGGAGTCGTGCAGTCGCTCGCCGGCCTCGACAGCTGCGGCTTGAACCTCTCGGGCCTCTCGTCGAGCGGAAAGACTACGGCGCAGCGGCTTGCCGTCTCTGCCTGGACCTCGACCGCGGTTGGCGCCGGACTGCTGCAGTCCATGCGCTCGACCGAGAACGCCATCGAAGTGTTTGCTCAGGCGGCGAGTGGTACCGTGCTTGCCCTCGATGAACTGGCTCACGCCGACGGACGCTCCATCGCCAAGCTGATCTACGCCATCGCCGGCGGCCAGGGGAAGGCGCGTATGACGGCGGGCGCCATTCTCAAGCAGCGTTACACCTGGTCGACATATGCACTGCTCTCCAGCGAGTGCTCGCTGGAGGAAAAAGTGCGCGCCGACGGCGCCGCCTGGATCGCCGGCATGGCGGTGCGCATTCTCGACGTCGACGTGACTGACGTGGACCGCGCGGTGCCAGCTGCGACGCTCAAGGCGATCGCTACTGTCGAGAACCACTGCGGCCATGCCGGCCCCACCTTCGTTGAGCGGCTGGTCGCCGCCGGCACTCACCACGCGCCCGATGCACTCCGCGGCCGCATCCTCGATGAGGCTCGCAAGCTCGCCGGCGCTCGCCCCGATGCGGCGCGGCTGCGAGCCGCGACCTGCCTGGCCGTTCTCGTCGTCGCAGGACGGTTTGCGCAGGACTTCGATTTGTTGCCCCGCGCGATCGATATCGAAGCCCCAGTGCAATGGGCGTGGGAGCGTTTTCAGAAATCCTCCGACGCCGAGGCGCTCGCGCCCGACGAGCAGGCGATTGCTCGCCTCAGGGCCTGGATTGCGGAACGCTGGGACGTGACTATCAAGTCGGTCGACATTGGTGCCGAGAGCTTCGACCGCAAGCTCAACAACCGCGAAGCCCTCGCCTGGTACGACGAGACGGCCATCTACATCCCGACGCAGCGCCTGCGCGAGGCGGCGGGCGAGACGTTGAAGACCCAACACATCGTCAGGGCACTCGAGGATCGCGACATGCTGGCGCATCGGCATGATGCCAAACGTGCGGCGGTGCGATGGGTGCCCAGGATCGGAAAGATTGACTGCTACGCGCTGCGACGCAACGCGTTCGGCCGGACGCACCGCCTCCACGACTTTGCGGTGATTGACGGGGGCGCCGAATGACGTCGTCTCACCCACTGTTCGTCTGCTGCGCGCGCAATCCGGAGGTGGCTACTGTGGCTCCGGTGGCTCCTAACGGCGAGGTGGCTACAGTGGCTACTGTGGCTACTGGACCCCAGTTTGTAGCCACCAGTAGCCACCTCTACAGGGCAGGTGGCTACAAAAAAATCCAACATAATCAATCTTGTAGCCACAGTCGCCACTGTAGCCACCTGCTGGGGAGAGTTTTAGGGGGAGAGATATTCTTACGGGAAAGGAGGGGGGTCTCTAAATATTATATCTTAAAGGTGGCTACTGTGGCTATTGTGGCTACTGGCCATATAAATCAATGGGTTAGCTGGAGCCACCTGATCGATCGAGGTGGCTACTGGTGGCTACTGGTGGCCAGTGGCCTCCGAACGGTTCCCCACCGCGCCCCGACCACCGCCGAAGGCCCTCCCGGGTGGCTTGCCGCCCGCGCCGTTGCCCAAACATCCAAATCCCAATCACAGGAGATCACCATGACCGTTTCCATGGAGGCGGCGCTTCGTCGCGTCCGCGCAACGCCTGAGCATCTCATTAACCGGCTGGATGCGGCCCTGGTCTCAACGGCGTGGACAAAATTGCTCGCCGCCAGGCTCGCACTGGGAATCGAAATCACTGCGCTCCGGCGCCGGCTCGCGCAGCTGTTTGCCGAGCAGCACGGCTGGAAGCACAGCCACGCGAGATTCAGCACCGCGGTGCTGGCACGGCGCGGCATGTGGGATGGCCACGGCCGCGGCCTCGAAACATGGCCGTACCGCCTGATCGATCATCCGTACTTCTTCCGCACGCCCGACCGCCGCGCTGCAGCGCTCGCCGCACATCTGTACGGCGCGTCAGCGGACACACGGGAGGAAGCCGCCGCTTGGGCCGCGCAAGACCACCTGCGCATCGTGTTCCCGACCGACTTCCCCAGTTGGTGGGTGCCAGGCGGTACGACCCTGTGCGTCTACCTGCCGGCAGAGGAGGAACGCATGTCTGTCAACGAATGACGCAGCCCGCTTAGCAGCCGGACGACAACGGAGAGCTCCGCCAAGAACCGCTCCGCCGCCGTCCTGACCACGACTCCCCCTCAACGGAGACCATCATGGCTTCGACGATTCTGACTCTGCCTGCGGTCGAAACAAGCCCCGCGGCGGCACAATCTTTCGGCATCACCCACGGCACGATCCTCGCGCTCGATCTCGGCACCATGACTGGTTGGGCGTTGCAATCGGTGGGCGGCGGCATCACCAGCGGTACGGTGTCTTTCCGCCCGAGCCGCTACGACGGCGGCGGAATCCGTTACCTGCGATTCCGCGCCTGGATCGACAGCGTGGCGCACGATGCAGCTGGCATTGGTGTCGTGCATTACGAAGAAGTTCGTTCTCACGTTGGCACTGACGCCGCGCACGTCTACGGCGGTCTGCTCGCGACGCTGACCGCCTGGTGCGAACACCTGGGATCGCCTACCAAGGCGTCCCCGTCGGCACGATCAAGCGGTTCATCGCCGGCAAGGGTAACGCCGACAAGGACGCGGTCATCGCTGCGATTCGCGCGCGCGGGTTTGAACCGGCCGACGACAATGAGGCCGACGCTCTCGCCATCCTGCTCTGGGCCATCGAGACGCAGGGGGGTGTGCGATGACACGGGCGCGACTTCCCGATCGCCGCGCCGCCGAGACCGTCGCGCTTGAGCATGGCGGCACGCGCTTCATGGTCACGATCGGGTTCTATCCGGACGGACGGCCCGGCGAAGTGTTCACCCATGGCGCGCGCAGTGGCTCCGCTCTGGATGCGCTCCTGGCCGACGCCTGCGTCGTGGTGTCGTGCCTGATCCAGCACGGCGTCGAGCCGCGCGAGATTGCAAGCAGCATGGGCCGTGTCGGCAATACCGAGCCCGCGTCGGTCATCGGCGCGGTCGTTGATCTGGTCGCGGCTGCAAGCGCATCCCAGCAACAGATCGTCACGGAGGCCGGCGCATGACCTCCGAACAGATGATCCAATACGCCGCCAGCGTCATCGCCGAGCGAGGCGCGGCTTACGGCGACGCCGCGACATCGATGGCGACCATCGCAGCGCGCTGGTCGCTGACGCTCGGCCACCAGGTGACGCCGACGCAGGTCGTGCTCTGCATGATCGATCTGAAGCTTGCCCGCCTCGTGCACGATCCGAAACACCGCGACAGCATTGCCGACGTGATCGGTTACGCCGCGCTGATGCCGGAGGTGACGCCATGAGGTGGATGCCACGCGGTTATGGCGGCGAACGACGCCCTCCCGAAGACGTCAAGCGAGATGGCTGGCGCGAGCAGGGCCTGCTTGCCGTCTCGATTGATGACCAGCGGCTCACTTGGCCCGAGCGCGAGTTCATCCGCCACATCGGCGAGAAACTCTACGGCCGAAAGGATCTCCAGCCATGAGCACGCGCCAGAAGAAATCCAAGGCAAAACGGCGCCAGCCGACGATGCGCGACTTGCGCGTGCTGCGTGAGATCACCGAGTTCGATCCCAACGGGATCGAGGTCACGCATCACCGAACGGTCGATACGCTCGGCATGATGCTCGAGTCCGGTGCTATCACATCGGGCATGCATGCCGCGGCTCGCGACTTTCAGGCGGCCTTCACGATCGCGTGCTTCGATTCGATGCCGACGGGTGAATCTGACGCTGACGGCGCGCCACCATCGAAGGCGCATCGACGTTCGGGACCTCACGGATAACCAGGTTGCGGCCCGGGAGCGCGTGGCTCGGGCGTTGGATGTTCTTGGCGGTCATGGCTCTCCAGCCGGGCTCCTGCGTCTGGCACGTCATCGGCATGCAGACGTCGATCCGCGAGTGGGCGCTTCGTCAGGGCTGGGGCGGACGCCCGGTTCGGCAGGAAAGCGCGCAGGGCATCCTGGTTGCGGCACTTGGCGTGCTCGCGAAGCACTACGGCATCCGCGATCTCAGAGAGCGGCAATGAGCATAAGCAGAATTACCATTGGGGCGATATCAGCGAGCCCCATGGCGAGGCAGCCGCGCGGCCGCTGTTGAATGAACAGCTGTCGTGCCCAGCGCAGGAGCAGTGGAAGCGATTGACCCAACTGCGACATGTCGCGTGCATCGCAGCAACGTCCTGCCGACCGGCTAAAAACACTGCCTTCAGCCCCTATGCAGCGCCCTAAATAAGGGAGAGACTGTTTATGCGGCGTACTGACAGGGGGACGGCACCATGTTTAAGATTGGCGGACATATTAGCGGGGCAATTCTTGCCGCGACTACGATGCTGGCGGCAACACCCGTCACCGCTGATACAATTACTTACACCGAAACCGGAATTGGCTCAGGAACCCTGACAGACGGTTTGGTCATCACGACTTTTACTAACGCCCTGATCACCCTAACAGGTGTCGGAGACACAACAAAAGTTGTACCCTTTGATGGGGATCAATTGGGAAATGGTGTTCTGCTGACGTTTGATATAGCAGGGATTGGGCCATTGACATTTCTGATTGGGGCATCTCCATTTGCATTCACAAATCACACCACAGGGTCCGTCGGCGGCGGCTTCGGGATTGTTGATTTTGTATTTGGCACGTCCAGTACGGTATTTTCAGGGTACGACCTGACGACAGCCTTTGGTCCTGTCACTGGGGGTGGAGTATTCCAAAATTCGTTTACTAGGACTCCGACCACGCTCGGCGACTTAGTATTAACATCGCTCGGCGATACGACCTTTACTGCAACAGTGGATACGGTTGGTGTCCCCGGTCCCATCGCGGGTGCGGGACTACCGGGTCTCATTTCTGCTGGCGTCGGCTTTCTTGCTTGGCGTCGTCGGAAGCGAGCGGTCTCTGAAAATCTTGCAGCCGCCTAATCAAAACATCAGATCGGACTTCGGAGAGACCGCCGCGTTGAGGCGGTCTTTCTGCATCTGCGAGTGTCTGGCCGCGCCGAAGACGTAATTGAAGGACGTTATTTGCTGCGGTGCGTGAGGCGGGTTATGGCCCATGACGTCGGCGCATAATATTTGGTAGTGGCGGCTTATTGAGGAAGTTCTGCCGCGCCTGATCGCCACCACGACACGCCGTAGGTATGCAAATCCCAAGTCACGCCTTGGCAGCTCCGGCATCCTGAGTCTCATCAGTGGCTTGCAGATAAATGCTGCACTTGGCGTGCTCGCGAAGCACTACGGCATCCGCGATCTCAGAGAGCGGCAATGAGCATAAGCAGAATTGTCATTGGGGCGATATCAGCGAGCCCCATGGCGAGGCGGCCGCGCGGCCGCTGTTGAATAAACAATTGCCGTGCCCCCGCGCGGGAGTAGTGGTAGCGAGTGACTCCAACCAGACCGCCAAATGATGCATTGCAAGAGGCTGACCGGCCTCGCGGCATGCTGATGTCGTGTCGCATCGATGCGCCGAACGTGATTTATGGACTGTCGGCGAGTGGATTGGGTCACTCCGGCTTGATGCCGGCGAACTTGATCACTTTGCCCCATTTCCCAGTTTCATCTGCTATGAGCTTGCCAAACTCGGCGGGCGAGCCGGGGAGCACCGTGCCGCCCAAATCGGCAATCCGCGCCTTCATCTTGGGGTCGGCGAGAGCGGCGTTGATTTCCCGGTTGAGCTTCTCGACTATTTCGACGGGCGTGCCGCGCGGCGCGCCGACACCGAACAAAGCGCTTGCTTCGTATCCGGGCACGAATTCGGCGACAGTCGGGATGTCCGGCAGCGCCTCCGACCGCGTCGCGGTGGTCACCGCCAACGCCCGCAGGCTGCCGGCCTTGATGTACTGAATAGACGATGTCGTGGTACCGAAAGTAACCTGCATCTGTCCGCTCAGCACGTCGGTCAACACCGCCGCCGTGCTGCGATATGGCACGTGGAGCAAGTTGACGCCGGTCATCATCTTGAATAACTCGCCAGCCACATGGGGCGAGGTCCCGTTGCCCGACGACGCCATGTTGAGCTTGCCCGGATTAGCCTTGGCATAGGTGATGAACTCTGGAACCGTCTTGGCCGGAACCGATGGGTTCACCATCATGACGTTGGGCACACGGCTTATGCTTGCAACCGGCGCGATGTCGCGGATAAAATTGTAATTGAGCTTGTCGTAGAGTGTCGCGTTGACCGCGTTCGGCGGAGCGACCATGAGCAGCGTATAGCCGTCGGGAGTCGCGCGCACGACCGCCTCTGTGCCGATATTGCTGCCGCCGCCCGCCCTGTTCTCGACGATGAACTGGCTGACCCAGCCGCTCCGACAGCCATTGCCCGATCAGACGAGCGGTGATGTCGGCCCCACCAGCGGGGCCTATAGGCACGATCAATCGCACCGGCCGCGACGGATAGACTTGCGCCCTCGCGATGCGTGAAAGGGCCGGCAGAGCAATAGCACCCGCCGACAGGTGCAGAAATTGACGCCTCGCAAGTTTCATAGCGTCCTCCGGTCAAACCCCTATTCCGGGAACCTTGACCTCAGACGATAGTTGATGCTGCCATCGTCCGATAATATTATTATTTAATGAGTTCATATGTATTCCCATATGGGATGAAGTCATGCAAATGAGCGATCGCATCGGCAGGCGGATCAGGCTGCAAGACGTGCACATCCTCATGGCCGTCGTGCAAGCCGGCAGCATGGGGAAGGCGGCGCGACACCTGAACACCTCCCAGCCCAACATTTCGAAATCGATAGCGGACCTGGAGCAAGCGCTCGGCGTCCGCCTGCTCGATCGCCACCGCCAAGGGATTGAGCCGACCGAATACGGGCGCGCGTTGCTCGATGGCGGAGTGGCCGTCTTCGATGAACTACGCCAAACGGTGAAGAACATCGAGTTTCTCGCCGATCCTGCGGCCGGAGAAGTCCGAATCGGATGCAACCAGTTGCTGGCCGCGACCTTCGCCTCTGCCGTCGTCGATCGGCTGTCCCGACGCTATCCGCGCATCATGTTCCATCTTACGACCGGATTTGTCGAGGCACTGAACCACGAATTGCGCGAGCGTAACGTCGATCTCCTGATCGCACGGAGATTCGGTCCCGTTGCAGACGAGCGACTGGCCTTCGAATTTCTCTTTGATGACCCATGCGTCGTCGCGGCCGGCGCGCAAAGCCCATGGGCTAGGCGGCGCAGGATCGCGTTGGCCGAACTAGTAAACGAACCATGGGTGCTACCACCACGGGATAGTGGGATTGTTGGGCCGGTTGCAACGGAAGCCTTTGGTGCCCACGGGCTCGATTATCCCCGCACGACCGTCGTCACCGATTCCCCCCAGGTGCGGACCAGTCTTCTGGCGACCGGGCGCTTTCTGACAATTTTCCCAGCTTACGCATTGAGATTTCCGACCGAGCGTCCGGAACTGAGGGTTCTGCCCGTTGAACTACCAATGACACGCGTGCCAGTCGGCATCATCACCCTGACGAATCGCACGCTCAGCCCCGTCGCGCGGCTTTTCATCGAAGATGCTCGCGCAGTTGCGAAGTCTCTGGCAAAGCGAAAATGAAAGACAGTCATGTCCGCCATGGTATGAACTAGGCCACACGGCGGCCGGATTGATTGCAGTTGCTAACGGCCACTCATGGCCCATGACGTCGGCGCATCACGTTTCGTGATGGCGGTTTTATGGAGCACATTCTGGCACGCCTGATCGCCACCACGACACCGCCATAGGTACGCAAATCTCAGTTCGCGCGTTGGCAGCGCCGGCATTCCTGAGTCTCATCAGTGGCTTACAAACAAAATGCATGCGCGATCCGTTTTTGAATTGACTGCTGACCGATACAAGTATTAGTTTTTGATCACGGTGCAGAAATGCGCGGGGGATGGCGAGAGCGCCGAGTGACCCGAGCCTCGCACCAGCAGCCCACCCTTACGTCCCGCGCGCGCTACAACGTAGCGCCCACGTCAGAGGCGGGGGGGCCGTTCTAAAAAACATCGCCGAGTCGCGCGGAGCGCCCTGGCCTGCTTTCACGCGTTATTCCGAGAAATTCGAACCGGGGGGGGTGCGGCGCGCGGCCATCGGCTCGCGCGGTGTCTTGGTCGAGTTGATGGATCGCAACTTCTATCAACCAGCCCGGAACGGCAGCCTTGCGGAGTAAGGCAGGGTGGGCGAGAGCGGCCGCAACGAAAAAGCCCCCGCGCCGCAGGGCGCGAGGGCGTTCCCGGGCAAGACCCCGGAAGTTTAGGCGATGCGGTAGCTGGTGGTGCCGTCGACCCGCTCGCGCTCGATCTTGAGCCCTTCCTTGGTCTTTAGCCGGCTCAGCGCGGCGCGCAGGGTGTGCGGCAGCCAGCCGAGCGTCTTGGCCATGTGCTCGGCGGTGGCGCCCTTGGTGAGCATCGCGATCAGCGCGGTGGTCTTGTTGTCCTTGGCCGCGGCCGCGGGCTTCGCGGTCTTCTTGCTGGCCGGCTTCTTGGCCGCCTTCGCCTTGTGGGCGGTGGTCGTCTTCTTGGTCGACATCGTGTGGCTCCTTCGGGAGTCTGGGCCGGGCAGCATTGCCCGCGCCAACACCCCGGCACATCGCTCGGAGCTGCTCGAACATCGAGTTGTTTCAGAGCAATGGCATGGCTCTTTTGGGCTGGAGACAGCAATGCAATGGCCGGCGGACCAGGTCGAGCGGCGTCCCTTGGCGGCGCTGATCCCGAGCGCGCGCAACGCCCGCACGCATTCGGACGCGCAGGTCGCGCAGATCGCCGCCTCGATCCGCGAGTGGGGTTGGACCATGCCGATCCTGGTCGATGAAGCCGGGACGATCATCGCTGGGCACGGGAGAGTGCTGGCTGCCGCCCGGTTGGACCTCGATGCGGTGCCGGTGATGGTGGCTCGCGGCTGGTCGGAAGCGCAGAAGCGCGCCTACCTGATCGCCGACAACAAGCTCGGGCTCAACGCCGGCTGGAACGAGGAACTGCTGCGGATCGAGATGGCCGACCTCATGACGATGGGGTTCGAGCTGCCGCTGATGGGGTTCTCCGAGCGCGAGCTATCGGCGCTCAACGCATCGGGCAACCCCGGGCTGACCGATCCCGACGCGGCGCCGGACGCACCGGCGGTACCGGTGACGCGCCCGGGCGACGTCTGGACGCTCGGCCGGCATCGCCTGCTGTGCGGCGATGCGACGTCCAAAACTGACGTAGCCATGTGTCTGGGCGCGGTGCGGCCGCATCTGATGGTCACCGATCCGCCGTACGGCGTGGCCTACGATCCGAAGTGGCGCGCCTATGCCGACGTCAACAAGAACCGCGGCAAACTCGGCAAGGTCGCCAACGACGACCGTGCCGATTGGCGCGAGGCCTGGGCGCTGTTTCCAGGCGACGTCGCGTACTGCTGGCATGCCGGCAAGCATGCGAGCACGGTGCAGGCCTCGCTGGAAGCCGCCGGCTTCGAGGTGCGCGCGCAGATCGTCTGGGCCAAGGATCGGTTTGCGCTGTCGCGCGGTGATTATCACTGGCAGCACGAGCCGTGCCAGCCCGCCGGCACAATGGTCCAGAAGGTCGTTGAGCGCGGCGCTGGCTCGCAGCCGGCAAGAATTAAAGAGGTACCCATCGAGACTCTTCGCGTCGGCGATACCGTGGTTTCCTACAACCCTTACGAAAGTGTCATTCGCCGACGTGGCCGCAAGATCACTCGGTTCGGTGAACGTCAGTTCGACGGCCTGATGCACGCAATCTCGGCTGCGGGCCAGGTCACTCGTGCTACCCCAGAGCATCGCTTTTCGGTGCGCCTGAACCCTGATGCTGCAGACAAGCAAGTGGTCTACCTCATGCGTCGCGGCGACTGGTGGCGCGTCGGGAGAGTAAGCCTTTTCAACTCGCGCGGTTTTGGTCTCTCCACCCGTCTCGCCGATAACAAGGCAGAAGAGGCGTGGATTATCTCGGTTCACAACGACCCTTGCGAGGCGCAATGTGCGGAACAGGTTCTATCTTGTAGGTACGGCATCCCAACCACGCATTGGGAGGTTGACTGCTGGGCGAAAGCCCCAGAGCGCTTGCGCTCGGCCGAGATGATCGCGGCCATTTACGTCAAGCTCGATCTGAGTGCACTTGCTGCGCGCGCGACCTTGCTGCTGCGCGATCATCGTCTGGACCGTGACCACTCGCTCATCACGGCTGGCGAGCGGCTGCTGTTCTCGCGGAAAGCAAGTCAACTCGTAAGAGCCTGCAATGTTTTCGCGCAGATTATGCAGATTCCAAAGCCAACTACATGTGACGAGTTTTCCTGGGTCACGGTCACGGGCAACGATGCAACGCCGTTTAGCGGCCTAGTTTACTCGATGGATGTTGATCGAGACCTACACTACGTCGCAGATGGGCTGGTCACCCATAATTGCTGGTACGCCGTGCGCAAGGGCGCCGGCGGGCACTGGCTCGGCGACCGCAGCCAGACCACGCTGTGGCAGATCCCGGCGCGCGAGGACAGCGGGCATGGCCATGGCACGCAGAAGCCGGTCGAGTGCATGAAGCGCCCGATCGAGAACAACTCTTCGCCCGGCCAGGCGGTTTACGATCCGTTTGTCGGCTCGGGCACCACCATCATCGCGGCCGAGATGACCGGCCGCGCCTGTCACGCCATCGAGATCGATCCGGCTTATGTCGACGTCGCGGTGCTGCGCTGGCAGAATTTCACCGGCGCGCAGGCGACGCACGCCGATGGCCGCACGCTTCGCGGCGGTCGCCGCCGAGCGGGCGAAGCCCGCCGTCGCTGCAACGGAGACTGTGTGATGCGAGGCCGCAAGCCGATCCCGACGCATCTGAAAGTATTGCGCGGCAATCCCGGGCACCAGGCCCTGCGGCCCGAGCTCGAGCCGACGTTGCTGTGGCCGATTCTTGGTTACAATGCGGTAAATTTCCGGTATTGACGGGGTTGTACGCTGGCGACCCCTGATTCCCCCGATCCCCAATCGCTGGCTACTGGCCCCGCCCAAGCACCCCCTTGAGGCGGGGCATCCATTTTGTAGTGGAATGTCACGAGCGGATGGCGCGCGAGCCACTCTTCGTTCTTCTTGTGCGTGCGATTATGGCAGTCTCGTTGCCTGAGCCAGGAGTGCCTTTCCACTCGACCTTAGCCGCCACCACCATGGATGAGGTGCTGGTGGTACCGAATGTGTTTCTGGAGCCATTTCGGAGTTCGGACCGTTCTCCCGATCAGACTCGGCGGCAGGGGCAAGCGGGAGCGCCTCGTCGGCCTTGGGGAGGGCCTTTGGGTCCGGTACGTTGATGATCGCGCGCTTCGTCTCATGTCCCGAGAGTAGTTGCCGCAAACTTTTTGCCTCATCCCGCCAGTGTTCCTTATCGCTGCGTTCTTCGCGCAATGCGTCCTGAACAATCGACAACGCGAGGCGAAATCCTTCGATTTCGGCGCGCAGCGCCGCCGTTTCTAGGTTGCTTGTGCTTGCGGAAGGTCGGATCAACCTCAAGATAGTGGACTTTGCGCCGCCTGCCTCGCGTGCTGCAGTTTCGGACGTATCGGCCATGGGCTTGCTCCCTGTGATGGCAAATGCACCTCGAGAACCTCGCCGCGAATGGTTTACAAATCCTTACCGACGCGGCAGCGGTTGCTCAGCGCATTTGCCAGTCGTTGGCGCGCCTCGACGAAATCCTGCTTAGATTAGGCCCGGACCGGCCGACCCGGACGGTTCCCCGGTCGCCAGCCTGACCGCCTGCCGACTGAAACAACGGCCTTCAAGATCTCAGGTCGAAAAGGCCGCCCGCTCATCGAGATCGATCCAACTTACGTCGACGTCGCGGTGCTGCGTTGGCAGAACTTCACCGGCGGGCAGGCGATGCACGCCGATGGCCGTAGCTTCGCCGCGGTCGCGGCCGAGCGGGCGAAGCCCGCCGTCGCTGCAACGGAGACTGTGTGATGCGAGGCCGCAAGCCGATCCCGACGCATCTGAAAGTGCTGCGCGGCAATCCCGGGCACCAGCCGCTGCGGCCCGAGCGCGAGCCCGACTATGAGGCCGCGCCCGACATTCCCGAGCCGCCGGCGTTTCTGATGCCGGTCGCCAAGGACGAGTGGCGCCGCATCGCCACCGGCCTTTATCACTTGGGCTTGCTGACGCTGGTCGACGAGAATCCGCTCGCCGCGTACTGCCAGGCCTACGCGCGCTGGGTCACCGCGGAAGCATCACTTGCGAAAATGGCCGAGCGCGATCTGCTCACCAACGGCCTGATGATCAAGACCACCGGCGGCAACGCAATTCAGAACCCGTTGGTGGGCACCGCCAACAAAGCCGCCAGCGACATGGTCCGATATGCCATCGAGTTTGGATTCACCCCAGCCGCCCGGGCCCGTATTGCCTCCGGGGCTCCCGACGGCAGTGCCAAGTCGAAGTTCGCCGGCCTCATCGGCGGCCTCGGCGGAAGTGAAACGGACGCTGCACGGAAAGCGGCGCGCCGCGCGCGTTATCAAGTTTATCGAAACCCTGACGGTCCCGAGCGGGATGGGACAGGGGAAGCGGTTCAAGCTGGCGCCGTGGCAGAAGAAGTTCATCCGGGACATCTACGAACCGCACCGGATGGGGCGCCGGGTGGTGCGGCGGGCGATCCTGTCGATCGCCAGGAAGAACGGCAAGACGGCGCTGATCGCGACGCTGGCGCTGGCGCATCTGATCGGGCCGGAAGCGATCCCGAACGGTGAAATCTATTCCGCGGCGAACGACCGCGACCAAGCCGCGATCGTGTTCAAGTTCGCCCGTCAGATCGTCGAGCAGGAGCCCGAGCTGCTCGCCATGATCGAAGTGATTCCATCGACCAAGACCATGATCGCGGGCCCGACCGGATCGATCTACCGCGCCATCTCGGCGGAAGCCGGAACCAAGCACGGATATCTTGCCGAGCCTGGTGATCTACGACGAGCTGGCGCAGGCGAAAAATCGCGATCTCTACGACGTGCTCGACACCTCGTTCGGCGCCCGCGAGGAGCCGCTGTTCGTCACCATCAGCACGCAATCGAACGACCCCGAGCACATCCTCTCCAAGCTGATCGACGACGGGCTCGCGAAGACCGATCCGGCGATCGTCTGTCACTTGTACGCGGCGGACGAAGACTGCGCGCTCGACGACGAGGCGCAGTGGCTCAAGGCCAATCCGGCGCTCGGCGTTTTCCGTGATCGCGAGGACCTGGTCGCAGCGGTACGCAAGGCGATGCGCATGCCGGCGGAAGAGCCGAAGGTCCGCAACCTGTTTCTCAATCAGCGGGTCTCGCCGAGCTCGCCGCTGATCGCACGCGCCGAATGGTTCGCCTGCGCCGCTAGCGGCCCGGTCGAGTTCAACGAGGGCGAAGAGGTGTATCTCGGCCTCGACCTGTCGAGCGTGCTCGATCTCACCGCGCTGGTGATGGGTTCGGTCGACGAACCCCTGCGCGTGCGGTCGTGGTTTTGGAAGCCGGCCGATCTCTTGCGCGAGCATAGCGAGCGCGACTTCGGCGCCGGCAACCTGCGCTATCTGGAATGGCACGACGCCGGCCACCTCAAGGTGAGCCCGGGCAAGAGCATCGATCCCGCGGTCGTCGCGCTGTTCATCGCCGAGCTGACGCGGCGCTATCGGATCCGCGGCCTGGCCTACGACCGCTGGCGCATCGACGAACTGATGCGCGAGTTCGATCGGCTCGGGCTGCAGACGTTCAAGGACGGCGAGAAGGGCGACGGGCTTGCGGCTCGTTCCTTGGGGCCAGGGCTTCAAGGATATGGCGCCCGCGATCGACGCGCTCGAGCTCGCGATCACCGAGCGCTCGCTCATGCACAGCAACAACCCGCTGCTGAATTGGAATATTGGCAACGCGATCGCCACCACCGATCCCGCAGGCAATCGGAAGCTCGACAAGGGCAAGGCGCGATTCCGCATCGACGGTGCGGTCGCGCTCGCGATGCTGCTCGGCTTGCGGGCGCGCGATCGCGCGGTCAAGCCGGTCGATATCGAGGCGCTGATCGGATAAGTGCGCGCGTCGGCAGCCTTGAACGGAATGAAGTGGTCGCCACTAACGAGGCCTCGACGAAGGACCGCAGGCTACCTTTCTGTGGATCCGAGCCGCGCGCTGCCCGAACGAGAAGACCCCTCGTCGAGAGACGAAGCCGAAGTGAACTACCGCGACCGGGAAAAGGCAATAGGAGGCATCCGCAATGACGCTCAACGTGATCAACGGCCCGGTCATCGAGGCCGGCGAATCTCTCTCCGACGCCGTCGACTGCTCGGGCGGCGATGCCGTGCGCATCACCATGCCCGCCGAATGGACGGGCGCCAACTTGACGTTCGCGATCTCGACCGACGGCAACGGTTTCAACGATCTGTTCGACCTCGAGGGCAACGAGATCACCATGGTGGTCAAGCCAGGCGCGGCCGTGCGCATCGATCGCGAGTGGGCGTCGTTCTGGAATTTCATCAAGTTCCGCTCGGGCACGCGCGACCATCCGGTCGTGCAACGCGAGCGGCGCGAGTTCGCGATCACGTTGAGCGCCGCCCAAGTTGCGCCACCGGCCGGCCGCAGCGGCGATCACTCCGACGGCGAGATGCGCCAATAGCCGAAAGGGTCCCGCTGCCCGGCGCGCCGAACAACGTTGCCAGGCAGCGCGCGGCCCCGAGCGACCCCGGTGCGCCATCCCGACTGGCCGCCGGGGTCGCACCATCATCAGATCGTGAGTCTCGTCCATGGCCTTGTCCGCAATCCTGCTCGACCTCATCAACATAGCCATCGTCGTGGCGCTGCTGTTGGTGATCGGCGGGATCGCCGAGTGGATACTGGACTGGCTCGGCTTTCGCGCGCTGACGACCGTGCACAAGCTCTTTTTGCTGATCGTGGCTCTGGTGGCGTTGTATATGTTGGCGGCGCCGATCTTCGACATGCCGATGCCGCTGCGCATCATCAACGGTCGCCGGCTCTGACTGTCCGTGCGCGAGGCCTGGCATCACTTTTACACCGGTGGCTTTTGGCAGCGGCGCCGGCGGCTGCAGCTACTCGAGCAGCCTCTTTGCAAGTTCTGCGCCGACCGTGGGCTGGTCGTGCGCGCGGCCGTGGTCGATCATGTCGACCCGCATCGCGGCGACTGGAACAAGTTCGTGCTCGGCCCGCTGCAGTCGCTGTGCGCGACTTGTCACAACTCCACGAAGCAGAAGCTCGAGCAGGAGCGGCCCGGTGTCGACGCTGACGGATGGCCGCTCGATCATCCGCTCGACAAGCAGCGGATGAGGGGATGACTTGCCGATTTTGCAATGGCGTTGCGCGCATGGTGAGGCACCAGCTGTCACGCTTGCGTGCGCGCGTTGTGTCGCCATCGCGCCGCTCGACGACGCCGTCGACACGAACGCTGTCAGAATCAAAGGCGAAGGCGCTATTGAGTCGTTTGGCGAAGGCCCGCCGACCGTCAAGCGGGTGATGTTTGCGGCCGGCATCACGCTGATCCACAATCCGCCGCGGCTCGAGCTGCTCACGGGCCAGGACCGCAACATCACCTCGCCGGCCGTCGGGCTCTACGCCTGTGCCGGCGGCGACGCCTGGTACGAGGTTCACTTCACCATGACCGGCGCCGGCGAGCTGTCGCGCCGGCTCGACGACCTCGAGCAGCGCTTGGCCGCGCTCGAGGCGCGGCAGCAGCGCTGATTTCCGATTTCGACTCTGCAGGAGCACGTCATGCGCATCCATCCGCGCCAGGGCGATCTCTATCCCGATGACGACGAGACCTACGAAGATTTCATGGACCGCTGCACCGATGAGATCGGCGACGAGGACGTGTGTCAGCTGATCTGGGATGACCGCGGCACCAAGGACGGGGACGTCCGCCACAAGACCCACACCGCCAAGGTCAACGGCTTGGAGTTCGTGCTGTCGGACGAGACGCCCGATCGCATGGGCGACGTGATCATGGCCGACGGCTGGGAGCTGACCAACTTCCAGAAAAATCCGATCGCCCTGTTTGGGCACAACAGCAACTTCCCGATCGGCAAGTGGAAGAACCTGCGGGTCGTGGATAAGCAGCTGCGCGGCTTCCTGGAGATGGCGCCGGCCGGCACCAGCGAGCGCATCGACGAGATTCGTAAGCTCATCGACGCCGACATCCTGCGCGCCGTCAGCGTGGGCTTCCGCCCGAAGGCATCCAGACCGCGGCCGGAATCCGATTTCGGCGTGTTCTTTACCAACGCCGAACTGCTCGAGACCAGCCTGGTCTCGGTGCCAGCCAACCCGAATGCGCTGGCGGTCGCCAAGTCGCTCAACATTTCGCCCGCCACCATCGATCTCGTTTTCGCCGGGAAAGGCAATGGAAACGGCATCAGACGGCGCGGGCTCACCGGCGGGCATGCCGACACTTCATCGCGAATGAGAAAGGGCACGACCATGTCGTCGTTCGCTCAACGAATCACCGCTGTCGAGCAGCGGATCAATGGGCTGCGCGATCAGCTCACGGAACACTGGAGCAAGACTGACGAGACCAATGTCAGCGACGATCAACTGCAAGCCGCCACCGAAATCACCGACCGGATTACGCAGGAAGAGCGTACGCTCACGGCGCTGCGCGAAGCCGAGCGCCATCTCGGCGCCACCTCCGAGGACGGCAACAGCCGTGACAGCAGCGGCCGCGCCCTCGTCCCCGCACGCGCGTCGCAGTCGTCGATCGTGCTCAATCCCGGCACCTCGGCGCGGCCGTTCAGCCTGCCGCCGAAGAAGCTGACCGCGATCGACCACCTGATCCGCGCCGGCACCATCCAGCTGCTCGCGCATCGGGACCGGGTGCCGTTCCAGCAGAAGATGCTCGAAATCTACGGCGACGATGAATGCACCCGCGCGGTGCTGGAGTGGTCGATCCGCGCCGCCACCGCCCCGGCGATGACGACGCAAACCGGCTGGGCCGCCGAGCTCGTGCAGCAGCTCGTCACGGATTTCATGGCCGTCCTTTATCCCAAGGCGGTGTACCCGCGGCTGGCGGCGCTGGGGCTGTCGCTGAGCTTCGGCACCAACGGCAGGATTATCATTCCGACGCGGGCGACCACGCCGACCATCGCCGGCTCGTTCGTCGGCGAGGGTCTGCCGATTCCGGTGCGTCAGGGTTTGTTTACGTCGCAAACGCTGACGCCCAAGAAAATGGCCGTCATCACGACCTGGACCCGGGAAATTTCGGACCACAGCGTCCCGGCGATCGAGGGCCTGCTGCGCAACGCGGTGCAGGAAGACACCGCGATCTCGCTCGACTCCGTGCTGCTCGACGCTAACCCGGCGACGGTGGTTCGTCCAGCCGGCATTCTCAACGGCGTGGCTGGCCTGACGCCCACCGCCGGCGGCGGCTTCGACGCTTTGGTCGGCGACATCAAGCAGCTGACCGGCACGCTGCTCACCGGCACCAAGGGCAACGTCCGCAATCCCTGTTGGCTGCTAAATCCCCAACAAGTGAACAGCGCCGGCCTGGTGCCGTCGCCGGGCGCCGGCGTGTTCCCGTTCCGCGAAGAGATCAGCCAGGGCAAGCTCTCGGGCTGGCCGATCATCAACTCCGGCACGGTCCCGCTCGGCACCGCGATCGTGGTCGACGCTGCCGACTTCGTTGCGGTGGGCGGTGACGCGCCTCGCTTCGAAATCAGCGATCAGGCGACGCTGCATTTCGACGATACCGCGCCGGCCGACATCGGCACCGCCGGCACGCCGCCCGTTGTTGCGGCCCCGGTGAAATCGATGTGGCAGACGGATTCCATCGCCCTTCGGTTGATCCTCCCTACGAACTGGACCATCCGACGTCCTGGCGTCGTCGCCTGGGTCGCTGGCGTCACCTGGTAACAAACAAACCCCCGCACGACGCACGCGCGCGATTGTGCGTGCGTCCCAACCATCAGCAACGCAAAGGAAGGACTGCAAAATGGCTGAACACGACGCCAATGCCGAGGCGCGCAAGCGCCAGGCCGAACACGAGGAGGCCACGAAAAAGCGCCTCGTCGATGAGAAGCAAGCGCAACACGAGGCCACTGCCGAAGCCAGTAGAAAGCGCCTCGCAGAGGAGAAGCAAGCGCGGGAGAAGGCGCAGGCCGAGCAGCGCGACATGCTCAACACCGTCAAGCCGACACCGACGCAGGCAGGAAAACGATCTTGCCGCATCCGGCGTGCACGTCACCGAGCACGAGCCGGACGGCTCGCCGCCCGATCCGGGCGTGTCGACATCCGCGCCGACCAGCACGCGCCAGAGCGAGGCGAAGCCGGCGGCGGCAGGCCGCGGCAACTATCCGACCCGGTCGATGCAACCGGCATCATGACCGCGACGGCCGTCGCCAAGCCGCGCATTCGCGTCAAGGCCGGGAGCGTTAAGCCGCTCACCAAGGCCGAAGGCGAGACGCATGCCGGACCGTGGTTTCTTCCGGTCAGCGGCGGCTTTCTTCCGGCAGACGTCGGCGACAGCTGGAACTGGTGGCAGAACGGCCACAGCATCGTCGGGCCCTCGACGCAGTCGGCGATGGTCGAGGCCTGCGTCTCGGCCTATGCGCAGACCGTGGCGATGCTGCCCGGCGAGCACTGGCGGCTCAACGACAAAGGCGGGCGCGAACGCGTCAAGACCTCGTCGCTCTCGCGCCTGCTGCGCCATCCCAACGACTACCAGTCGATCAGCGACTTCATGCTGAACGCGACGCGCTCGCTCTACCTCGAGGGCAACGCCTACGCGCTCGCGCTGCGCAATGCGCGGTTCGAGATCGACGAACTGCATCTGATGGACCCGCTGCTGTCCTATCCGCGGCTCGCCAGCAACGGAGAAATTTTCTATCAGCTGTACGGCAATCAGGTGATCGAGAAGCGGCTTGGCGTCGAGCCGCTGATCGTGCCGCAACGCGACGTGCTGCACATCCGGTTGCACACGGTGCGGCATCGCTGGCCAGTTCCGTTGGTCGGCGAGAGCCCGATCGTCGCGGCCTATAGCGACATCGGCGTCAACAGCGCGATCGCCCGCCAGCAGCTGCGGTACTATCTGAACGAGGCGCGGCCGTCGGCGGTGCTCTCGACCGATCTGACGCTCGACAAGGACCAGGTACAGGCCCTGCGCGACCGCTGGAACGAGCAGGCGAAAGGCCTGCACCAGGGCGGCACACCGATCCTCACCGCTGGCCTGAAGGTGCAGCCCTGGTCGCAAAGCGGCAAGGATGCCGCCACCGCCGAGATGATGAAGCTGTCGAACGAGCACATTGCGCTCGCGTTTCGCATCCCGCTGCAAATCCTCGGCATCGGCGGCACCCCGTATGGTTCGACCGAATTGCTGATGCAGAGCTGGGTCGCGAGCGGATTGGGGTTCGCGCTCAATCACATCGAGGAATCGCTCGGCCTGCTGTTCGGCCTCAAGGGCCAGCCCGACGAGTACGTCGAATTCGACACCGCGGCGCTGCTGCGCTCGGCCATGAAGGACCGCATCGAGAGCCTGGCGCGCGGCGTGCAAGGCGGCATCTACGCCCCCAACGAAGCGCGCAACCTGGAAGGCCTCGACAGCGTCGAATTCGGCGACGAGCCGCGCGTGCAGCAGCAGGTCGTGCCGCTCAGCCAGGTCGGCAAGATCCCGGCGGCGCCCGCGCCGCCCCCACCAGCCGCGCCGCCCGCGCCAGCTGCGCCATCACCGCCGCCTGCGCCGCCGCCAAAGAGCAATCGGGATGACATTGCACGAGAGGTCCGAAACCTTTTTGCCAGTGCCGACCGGATCGGACGCCGCCGACTGTCTGCTTGAGGCCTGGCGCGAGGCGCTCGGCCAGGTGCTCGATACCGAGCGGCGGCAGTGGCAGCGCGAGCGCATGCTGATCGAGGCACAGGCGCAGGCGACGATCGCCGAACTGCGAGCCGGCCTCGCCGAGTTGCGCAGCGATATCCTGCAGTTGGTCACCAACAAGTTGGTGGCGGTGCGCGATGGCACCGACGGCGCGCAAGGTGCGCCCGGTCCCGCAGGCCTGCAGGGCGCGCCCGGCGAACGTGGCGAACCGGCCGGCGAGGCCCCGCTGGGCCAGCTGGACCGCAAGGCGAGCCAGGGTCGGCCGGGGCTGCGGGCCCGCAAGGAGAGCGCGGTGGGCAAGGCGAACAGGGTGATCGTGGCGAGCCGGGCGAAAGGGGCCCTTCAGGCGAGCGCGGTGAGCCGGGCGCGGCTGGCGAATGCGGCCCCCAGGGCGAGCCTGGGCCGGCTGGACCAGCTGGGCCGCAAGGCGAGCCAGGGTCGGCGGGGGCTGCGGGCGCGCAAGGCCTGCAAGGAGAGCGCGGGGCGCAAGGCGAAAAAGGTGATCGAGGCGAACCGGGCGAAAGCGGCGCTCCCGGCGAGCGCGGTGAGGCAGGCGCGGCTGGCGAACGCGGCCCGCAAGGCGAGCCTGGGCCAGCTGGCGCTCAAGGCGAATTAGGTTCGGCCGGGGCTGCGGGCGCGCAAGGCCCGCAAGGAGAGCGCGGGGCGCAAGGCGAAAAAGGTGATCGAGGCGAGCCGGGCGGAGCTGGCGAACGCGGCCCGCAAGGCGAGCCAGGGTCGGCTGGGCCGCAAGGAGAGCCCAGGCGCTGGCTGGCCCGCGAAGGCCCGCAAGGGAAGCGCGGTACGCAAGGCGAAAAAGGTGATCGTGGCGAGCCTGGCGAAGAGGGGCGTTTCCGGCGAGCGCGGCGAGGTTGGCGAAGGCGGCCCGCAAGGCGAGCAGGGCCAGTTGGGCCGCAAGGCGAGCCCGGGTCGGTTGGGGCTGCGGGCGCGCAAGGCCCGCCAGGAGAGCGCGGTGCGCAAGGTGAACAAGGTGATCGTGGCGGGCCTGGTGAAAGGGGCGTTCCCGGCGAGCCCGGCGTTGCTGGCGAACGCGGCCCGCAAGGCGAGCCTGGGCCGGCTGGGTCAGCGGGGCCGCAAGGCGAGCCAGGGTCGGCCGGGGCCGCGGGTCCGCAAGGCGAGCGCGGTGCGCAAGGGGAACAAGGTGATGGTGGCGAGCCGGGGGAAAGGGGCGTTCCCGGCGAGCGCGGCGCGGCTGGCGCGCCGGGGCGGCTGAGCGCGGCGAAAGCATTCGTCGAGGGCGCGGTCCATTACGAGGGCGACGTTGTCCTCGCCCTGGGCGGCACCTGGCAGGCGTGCTGCGACACCGCCCGAGCGCCGCCGCACGATGACTGGCTTTGCATCGCCGCCAAGGGGCGCGATGCCGCGACCCCGCACGTGCGCGGGACCTTCGACCAAGCGGCTGTCTATCGGCATCTCGATATCGTCGCGCTCGGCGGCTCGAGCTTCATCGCGCGCCGGGACCAGCCCGGCCCCTGCCCGGGCGAGGGTTGGCAGCTGATCGCCTCGGCCGGCAAGCCGGGCATCAAGGGGCCGAAGGGCGAGCCGCGGCGAGGCTGGCGCGCCGGGTGCGCGTGGGCTGCCGGGCGCGGCGGCGCCGACGATCGTGGGCTGGAAGATCGATCGCGAAGCCTATGCCGCCACACCAATCCTGTCCGACCACAGCGAAGCGCCGGCGCTAGAGTTGCGCAGCCTGTTCGAGCAGTTCCACGCCGAGTCGCGCTGATGGCCGATATCTCGATCAAGGTGCTGCAGCCGGCCGACAGTTACGCGCTGCTCACGCTCGACGAACTGAAAGTCATCCTCAATCTGCCGCTGACCGATACCAGCGAGAACGCGCAGCTGCAGATGTGGATCGACCAGTACAGCGACGTGGTCGCCACCATGTGCAATCGCGTGTTCGCCTACGAAACGGTCGAGGAGACCTGGCGCGGTGACCTGCCGCCGCTCGACGGCCCGCGCTTGTTCCTGACGCATTACCCGATTGCCGATGCCGACATCGCGGCGGTGGAATCGCCGCGCGGCAGCGTCCTCGATCCGGCCAGCTACGAGCTGGAGACCGCATCCGGCAAGCTGCGCATCGAAGGCGCCTGGGCCGAACCGGTCACCGTGACCTACAGCGGCGGCTACGATCTGCCGGAGGAGGCGCCGCCGGCGCTCAAGGCCGCGACCGGGCTGCTGATCCAAGCCGCGCGCATGCAGGCGCGCATGAACGCCACCAGCGGCATCCGCTCGATCGCGCATCGCGAGTCGCGCGTGCAGTTTTTCGACGCCCAGCAGATGCTCGGCGGTAAGGGCAGCACTGCCGCACCGCTGCAGGCGGCGACCGACACTGTCAGCGCCATGCTCTACAAATACATGCGCTTCTATGTTTGACGTGAAGCTCACCGGCGTCGATGCGCTGTTGAAGAAGTTCGACGCGGTCGCGGCCCAGGTCCACTCGCTGCAATACACCATCCCGCGCGAGTTCACGGACTGGCGCACCGAGGACATGAACAGCCGGTACCCGAACCCGCAGGTCATCCGGCGCGGGCGCAGGCTGCGCGTCACCAAGCGCATCTGGAACCGCGGCCGCGGCAAGGCCGCGAAGCATCCGCGCCCGAAGCACCGCCGACGACGCGGACATTCCCGGCGGCCAGTGCTGCGTCCTGAGCTCTACGAGCAGCTGAAGGAGCGCATGATCAACCTCGTGCGCGAGACCGTGCATTGGCCGTGAACTTCGACGTGCTGCTGCAGAGCTCGGTGTTCGACCTCTATGCGGTGCCGGTAACGTTCACACCGCTCAAGTCGCAACCGGGCCAGCCGGCTTATCAGGGCCGCGGCATCCTCGGCACCTACACCGAGCCAATCGAGGCGCTCGACGGTTCGATCTTCGCCGATCAGCGCACCATTCTCGATATTCGCGAGAGCGAGTTCGCGGTGCTGCCGCAGCAGGACGATCACTGCACCATTCCGCTCGACAGCAACGGCGTGCCGCGCGGCGAATATCAGATCATCGATGCGACCAGCAACGGCGGCGGCCAGACCATGTTGACGATCCGCAAATACGAGACACTGGAACGCTAATGGGCGTCACCGACACGCAGAGCTATTCGCTGGTCATCCGCGACGTGTTCTTTGACGCGGTTGCCGGCGATCCGTTCTTTGCGAATTATACCAAGCGCAAGACGCCGATGCTGCGGGTGCAGCCCGAGCTGCTGCCCTATCTCGGCGTCTACTTCGCCGACGAGACCATGGAGCCGGACGGCGACTTCAATGCCGGCGCGATCCGCTTCACGCACACGATGCAGATCGGCTTCTCGGTGATGATCGCGAACAACGACCAGGTGGCGAACGAACTCATGCTCGACGCCGCGTTCTGGCGGATCATGAACCGGCTGTGGCCCGACCAGTACATCATGAACCTGATCGATACCTACAATCCGCACACCGGTGCGGGCAATCCCGACAACGTGCGCATCGAGGGCATCACGCGCGGCCGGCGCCGGTTCGTGTTCGGCGACGCCGCGCTCGCCAACGAAACGCCGGTCGGCGAGCTGCAATACGACGTCTGGGTGTTCGGCCGCAGCGTCTGGCCGCCCGATCATCACCGACGACCTCGAGCACATCCACGTCGAGACCGGCGTCAAACCCGGCGACACGCAAGCCGAGATGGATCAGCGCCTGCAGGTCAAGCGCGAATACCTGTTCGACATTTCCAAACGACGACCGACGAAAAGGGAGAGAGCGTCATGATCAATCCGGTCACGACGGTCTCGCTGCGCGCTCAGCGCCAGCGCGATCGCATGGAAAAGCTGCGCGCCGCGATCCCGCCCGGCATCCGTGTGCTGCCGAGCAACGACGATATGCGTCGCGTGCTCAAGCATCCGACCGCGGCGGGTTCCGCGCAAGCAGGGCGGGGCCACCTGGCCGAACGACCGCTTCACCAAGCGGCGGCTCGCCGACGGCAGCGATCAAGCGGGAAGAGAATCGCCGCCCGGACAAGAACCCGCATCACCGCCGATCGCCGCCGAGCGGCGGCGACGCGGCTTAACAATCCCCGAACTGAAAGGGCACCGCTCATGCCGATCTCGTTCGCGAATATTCCCGCCAATATCAAGGTCCCGCTTTACTGGGTCGAAGTCGATCCGTCGATGGCGGGCCTGCCGACGATCAATCTGCGGGCGCTGCTGGTCGGCGTGATGACCGCCGATGGCGAGGCGCCGCCCGATATCCCGCTGCCGATCTCGAGCCAGGCGCAGGCCGACAAGGCGTTCGGCATGGGCTCCGAGCTCAGCCGCATGTTCAAAGCGTTCTTCGCCAACAACTGGGCGAACGAAGTGTGGGGCCTGCCGCTCAGGGAGCCGACCGCCGCCGTCACCGCCACCGGCATGGTCACGATCACCACGGCGCCGACCGCGGCCGGGACGATCCATCTCTACATTGGCGGCGAGCACGTGATGGTGAACGTCTCGCCGACCGACGCCGTCGACGAGATCGCGACCGCGCTCGAGGACGCCATCAACGCGAATCCGGCGCTGCCGGTGACGGCGAACGCGATCGCCGGCGCGATCACGCTGACCTCGGTGTTCAAGTCGGTGAACGCCAACGACATCAGCGTCATGCTCAATTACTACGGCAGCCGCGGCGGCGAGCAGACGCCGGTCGGGCTCGGCATCACGCTGCCGGTCGGCGGCTTTCTCACCGGCGGCACCGGCGTGCCGGACTTCACCACCGCCATCCTGAACATGGGCGAGGAGCCATTCGAGTACGTGGCGATGCCCTACACCGACAGCGCCTCGCTGTTCGACTGGGATCAGGAATACGGCTTTACCGATCAGGGCCGCTGGGGCTGGCAGCGCGAGCTGTTCGGGCATGTGATCTCGGCCAAGCGCGGCGACTATGCCGACCTGCTGCTGTTCGGCGAAGGCAACAACTCGCCGGTCGAATTCGATCATGGCGTTCGAGACCGCAAGCCCGTCGCCCTGCTTCGAATGGGCCGCGGCTTATGCCGCCAAGGCGCAGCGCGCTTTCATCAACGATCCGGCGCGGCCGCTGCAGTCGCTGTCGCTGAACCAGATCAAGGCCGCGCCCAACCATCAGCGGTTTGACTTCGTCGATATCAACTCGCTGGCATCGAGCGGCCTCGCGATCCAGAAGATCGGCTCCGACAACCAGCCGATGATCGCCCGAGAACAGACGACCTACCAGCTCAACCTCTACGGCCAGCCCGACGATGCCTATGAGCTGATGACCACGCTGGCGACGCTCGCCAAGCTACTGCGCAATCAGAAGCAGGCGATCACGTCGAAATTCCCGCGCCACAAGCTGGCGAACGACGGCACCAAGTTCGGCCCGGGCCAGGCCATCGTCACGCCCGGCATCGTGAAGGCCGAACTGATCGCGCAATACCAGGTCGACAGCTACAACGGCCTGGTCGAGGACCTCGCCAACTTCAAGTCGCATCTCATCGTCGAGCGCAACGTCAACGATCCGAACCGGCTGGACGTCCTGTACCCGCCCGACCTTGTCAACCAGCTGCGCACATTCGCGGTGCTGGCGCAGTTCCGGCTGCAATACGACCGCGGCATCGACACCGCGATCATCGGCCCGGCCGCGGGTCCGTTCAACGCCGCATCCGGCGCCTGATCGGCCAACAGCAACCGCTTGTAGAAAGGAAACTAAGCGATGGCACAGAGAGTCGCGGGTACGGCCTTCCTGACGGTGGACGGCACCCAAATGGCACTGCGCGGCAACTTCATCGTCAGCCCGTCGCCGGTCGAGCGCACCATGCTCGCCGGCCAGGACGGCGTGCACGGGTACCAGGAACTGCCGCGCGTTCCGTATATCGAGGGCGATCTGACGACCATGCCCGGCTTCTATCTCGAAGACCTGCTGACCGAGACCAACGTCACGGTGGTCGCGCAACTCGCCAACCAGATGCAGTACGTGCTGACCAGCGCGACCTGCAAAGGCGGCTTCGAAAACAACACCCGCGATGGCCAGGTGCGGGTGCGCTGGGAAGGCCTGACCTGTGAGGAGACCTCGCTATGAATGTTGCGGTCAAGCCGCCGCGGAAGGCTTTGTTGCTGACCAGCCGGCGCCGCAGCCAGCAGCCACGCTGCAGCAGCCGGTATCGGCCAAGCGCGCCGTGCCGCCACCGACGATCGAGCCGTCGCCCGCCGAGCTGCCGCCGCTGCCAGCGCCCGAATGGCCGATCACCGTCACGTTGCGGCACAAGCCGATCCGCAACAATGCCGGCGAGGAAGTGAAGCAAGTGAGCATGCGCGAGCCGCGCGCCGGTGACATCAACCGCTACGGCAATCCGGTCCGCGTCAACGCCGACGGCGAGATCATCATCGAAGAGCGCAAGATGACCTACATGATTGCGGCGCTCACCAACATCCTGCCGCCGTTCATCGAGGATATGGACACCCGCGACTGGAACAGCTGCGCCTATCGGATTCGCGGTTTTTTTCTGCCCGAATTGGCCGCCTGGTAGGCGACGAGGAAGAGATCATCCTCATCTGCTACCGGCTCGCCAAGCACTATCACGTCTCGCCTGAGGTGTTCCTGTCCATGCCGATGGACGAGGTGCTGCTGCATTTGCATCGCACCGGGCAGATGGAAAACACGCGGCAATCCCCAAGTGATGATGAATAGCTGATGCCGACGGAACGCGACGAACTGCGCCTGACCGTCACCCTGGTCGACAACGTGTCGGCCGGGCTGAACAAGATTAAGGGCGAGTTCAGGGACCTGACCGAAGGCTCGGGCAAGGGGCACGCCGAGAAATTCAAGAAAGAGAACGCCGAAGCGGTCGCCGTCCTGAAGCGGATGGGGGGCGAAGCCGGCGAAGTCTACAAGGCGTTCGGCATGATGCGGCTCGGCGCGCTCGGCGCCGCGGGCGGGGTCGCGCTGCTCGGTTTCGAGATCGCCAAGCAGATCAAGGAGTGGGGCGAGCTCGCCGACAAGATACGCGGCACCAGCCAGGTCGGCCGCCTGTTCGGCATCAAGCCGGAAGACCTCCGCAACATTCAGGAGCAGCTGGAAGCCTTCGGCGTGTCGGCCGAATCGTCCATGGGCGCGATCACCAAGTTCATGGATCGCATGGGCGAGATGCAGCGCAATCCGGCGATGCGCGCTGACATTCTGCGCGGCGTGATCCGGGACCCCGGCGCCGAGCGGGAGATGGAGCGGCGTCTCGCGCAGATCAACGAGGCTACGTCGGCGATCGAGAAACTAAATCTTGTCCGCCAACTCGGCGAGGACATCGAGAAGAACGCGCTCAAGCGTGGCGAGACACCCGAGCGCGCAGCTGGCGAACGGCGAATGCTCGAAGAGCGTCTCGGCTACAGCCCGCAGCTGCGGATGGCCGGCCAGCTAAAGGACCTGACCGAGGAGCAGCGGAAAGCCGAAGAAGCACGCACAAAAAATATGGTGAATTACGCGAATCTGCTGGGCCAAATTCACAGGGAATGGGACGAGATCGGCAAGCTGCTGAACGAATCGGCATTCAAGCCCGACGGTTTCGTCGTGCAAGGCGCGCTCAAGCTCAAGGACGCGATCGTTCAGATCAAGGAGACGGTGGAGTTCATCCGCGATCACGGCCTGGGCACGTACCTCAATCCGTTCAGCAAAGAAAGCATGGATCGCCAAAAGCACGACTTCGAAGAGAGCATGAAGAAAATAAACGAAGCGGAAGACGCCGGGAAGCCGCCGGAAGAGCGCGCACGGTTGGAGGCTCTGCGCCAACAGGCTATCGAAAAGTCCGAAGCAAAGGTGCGCGAACAGGCGCTGCCGGCGCAGCAGCAACTGCAAGACCGCATGCAGCATCTGCGCAAGCTCGCATGGCGCCGCAGTATTTCAGCGGCAGCGGCGGCACCGACATCACCGCGGACTGGCCCGAGTCGTCCAATATCGAGGACCGGCGCGGCGAGGGCGGCGACAACGATCGCAAAAAATACATGCAGGAAAACACCGCCGAACTAAAACGGCTAAACGACTTCCTGATCGGGCCGGCGACTGGTGGCGGCGGCAGTTATGGTTTCCTAAGCGGTGGCGCTGGCGGCAGCGGCGGGCTTGCGTCGCGGGGTGGTGGTGTCCCTGGTGCCATCAATATCCCTGGCACACGCTCAACGGGACCAGGGCGAGGGCGGCGTGGGACGGACGGACCAACGTCACCTGACAATCCGCCAACGCCGGGGACGGCAGGCGGTGCGCCGGTTTCCTTCCCGGGTCTTGGCGGCCTACCGGGGCTTAGTCAGGGCCTGCCGCCCGGCGTCGGGACTGATGGCAAGGGAGGCATGGAGCCAACTGCTGGCGTGCCATTCGCTGGTCTAGGCGGCTTACCCGGGGGAAGTCCCGGGGCGCTCGGTCAAGGACTAACAGGCGGTGGCGGCGGTGCCGGTGGCAAGGACGGCAACGATCTCGATCGCGGCGCTTACGAGAAGATGTTCAAGGGCACGAACCTTGAAAACCAGTACGACAACGTTGTGGCGGCGGCTCAAAAGAACGGCGTGCCACCATCGACCATGGCCGCCATCATGGCGCACGAGACTGGCAGAGGCACGTCACAGTTCGTGCGGGACAAGAACAATCCCGCCGGGCTGATGGACCCGAAGACGAACTGGCGGACCGGGCAATCATTCAAGACAATCGAAGAGGGCGTCGCCGCGGCGGGCCGCACCATCGGCAAGAACTTTAAGAGCGGTGGCGGCACCATCCCGGGAATGCAAAAAACCTATGCGCCTATCGGCGCCGCGAACGATCCACGCGGGCTGAACAAAGACTGGGCGCCCGGTGTCAACAAGTTGAGGTCTCAACTGCAAGGGCCGGGCACTGGTGCCGGGGCAACGGCGACAAACTGGCCAGCTAATCCGCTTGCGCCGACGGCGGGCGACACTGACTATGCCGGTGTCGGCGGCTATAATTTCATGGGCAGTGAGCGTGCCAGGAAAATGGGAATGGGGGATGTCACCCCTGGCAGTGCGGCGGCACAGCAGATTTTTGAGACCGGCATCCCAAAGGGGCAAGGTCCAGCTTCAATCAAGGCGAACAAATACGCTGGGGAAGACATGGCGGGTTTTCTTAAGGACCTGCACGAGGCTGGTGCGCCGCTCAAGGATTTCAGTGGCGTATATGCGAACAGAGCCAAGCGGGGTGGGGGCAGCGCATCGCAGCACGCTTACGGCAATGCAATCGATATTGAAACAGGCTTCGGCAGCGGGCCAGACAATAGTCGTGCACTCTATGAGTGGGCGCAGGCGCATCCGAAAGAATTTGCCGAGATTCAAGCGCGGCATCACCTGCGGAATTTGGACACCTCATCTGGCGCCCACATGCACGACTGGGGTCATTTTGAATGGACGCCGATCCAAATCGCGACCGCGCGCCGGGCGATCGACAAGGCCGAAACGCAGAAACACAAGGTCGAGGGCTCGGGCAAGATCACGGTCGACGTCAATGCGCCGAAGGGCACCAACGTCGGCGCCGAGGCCAAGGGGCTGTTCAAGTCGGTCGCGATCAACCGGCAGACCCAGATGGAGCCGGCGCGGCGCGGCCCGGTGCCGGCGGGCGCGGGTGAGGAATGACCGACATCCTCGATCTGCCGTCGGCCTGGCGCGGCAAGCTGCGGCCGGCCTCGTTCGGCGGCGCGCGCTTTCACTGTGACAGCAACAGCCGCGAAAGCGGCCGGCGCATCGTCGAGCATCAGTTTCCGAAAAAGGACCTGCCCTACGCGGAAGACATGGGCCGCATGGCGCGCGAGTTTTCGGTGCGCGGCTACATCGTCGTGTTCGGCTACGACAGCGAGGGCGACGTACTCAAGCGGCGCAACTATCTCGACGCCCGCGATGCGCTGATGCAACGGCTCGAAACCGAGGGGTCGAGCATCCTGCAATTGCCCACGCAGCCGCCGCAGCTGGTCGTCTGTACCCGCTACCGGATGAGCGAGGAGGATCGCGCCGGCGGCTTTTGCGTGTTCGACATGACGTTCCAGGAGTATGGGCTCGAACCGACCAACACGGCGCCGGCCGCCGATACTGCCGGCGTGATCAACAGCGCCGCGCAGGCGGTTGAGAGGGGTGTCGACGATAGCCTCACGCCCGGTGATGCGGAGGCGCCCGGACCATGAAGCGCGCCGACGCCAAGGAAGCAGCGCCGCTGGTCGATCGCATGCTGGCGAACCTGGTCGCCACGGTGCCGGCCAAGGGCCGCGCCGGCTCGGATGCGCGCACCGCGATCGGCGACACCCGGGCGAACGCGTTCAAACTGTGCGTCGCCGATGCGCTCGGGCCGCCACTGATCCGGTGCTTTACCTCGGCGCGGCTGGCCGGCGCGAGCCTCGAGCAGCTCGAGGTAGTGCGCCAGGGCGTCGCGGCGGAAGCGACCGCAACGCTCGGCGGCGCGCTGGTCAAGAATGCCGGCATCCGGCTGTGCCTGGCGACGCAGGCGCGCATCGTCGCGGCGATGACGTTCGTCAGCCGGCAGGATGTCGACGCGCTCAAGCAGCAGCTGCAGCAGCCGTTCCAGGACGCCGAGGAAATCGCCGCCGACGACATGGACCAGGCGACGTTCGCGGCGCTGATCGCGCTGCATGGCGCGACCGTCAATCACCTGGTGGCGACCGCGCGGCCGCTGCCGCGCATGCTCAACTTCCAATTCTATGAGCCGCTGCCGTCGCTGGTGATGGCTTATCGGCTCTATGACGACGCCGGCCGCGCCGATGAGCTGCGCGAGGAGAACAAGGTGGTGCATCCGGCCTTCTGTCCGCAGGCCGGCCGGGCGCTCTCGGCTTAGGGTCCCATGGTTGTTTACATCATCGACCAGCCGACCGAGCCGCTGCCGCGGCCAAGGCCGGCCGAGGCGCCGCCGCCACCGCCGCCGGTGTCGCCATATTCGGCATCGTCGAAGCCGCAAGAGACCGCGGTGCTCACCGTCAACGGCGTCAAGTTCGACGACTGGGAGTCGGTGTTCGTGCAGGGGCGCTGGGCCGATCCGTTCACCTATTTCCGCTTCACCGCGGCCGAGCGCGATCCGGTGTTCGGGCAGAACGCCTACGACGTTCCGCTCTGGCAGAAGTTGCAATTCAAGCCGGGCGATCAATGCACCGTGTCGCTCGCCGGCGTGCAAGTCGTGGATGGCTACATCGATGTCCGCCAGGTCGCCTACAACGCCACCACCCACGGCGTGATGCTGATCGGCAAGAGCGTGACCGCCTGGGCCGCGCGCTCGAGCGTCGATACCAAGACCGGTTCGTTCGACGGCAAGAACATTCTGCAAGTGGCGCAAGAGGTGCTGGCACCGTATCCGGTCGGCATCAAGACCGTCGGTAATTTGGACCTGACGCCGTTCGTGCATCTGCAGAACGAAAAGGGCGAATTGATCTGGGACTTCCTCGAGCGGCTGGCGCGGCCGCGCGGCATCGTCATGGGCTCGGACAGCAAGGGCAACTTCCTGCTGATCGGCCCGCACACGTTTCCGACCGTCACCCAATTGATCGAAGGCCGGAATATCAAGTCGTGCCAATGCACGATCCGGCACGATCAGACCTATACGAACTACGAGGTGCATGCGCAGGCGACCGGCACCGACGATCGGTCCGGGACCGATGCCAGTGAGTTGCACGCTGATGCCAATGGTCGCGTCGCCAATCCCTTCAGCAAACTGATCACGGCCGCCGAACAGATGGTGACGTCGGTCGCCGAGGTGCAGGCGCGCGTCGATAACGAGAAGGTCTGGCACGACGACACCGAGGTGCAGGCGACGATCACGGTGCAGGGCTGGCTGTACAACGAGAGCCGGCTGTGGACGCCGGGTGACCAGGTCTTCGTGCGATCGCCGATGGCGATGCTCAATCAAGACCTCAAGATTCAGAACGTCACCTTCACCCAGGACAGCACCAACGGCACCGAGACGGTGCTCGACCTGGTGCTGCCCGGTTTGCTCAAGGGCTCGCCGAACTTCGATCCCTCAACACCGCCTTCGCAATCTTAAAGGAAAGCACGCCGATGCACCGCGCCACGCCGCTCAACACCTCGATCCGTTCTTACACCGCTGGCGGCTCCCGCTGCGTGCGTCGACAAGGTCGACGACACCAAATTGATGCAGGAGGTGTCCGGCAGCATGATGCACAACGAGGCGCGCAAAGCAGATCGAGGCGGCGCAGAACTACGGCTTCACCAGCGTGGTGTTCGACGCCGAGCAAGGCCAGGACGGCAAGAAGGTCGGCGCCGAAGCCTTCATCAGTTTCATGGGCGGCAATCGTTCGTTCCCGGCCGTCGGCCCGATGGATGACCGGCGCCACCGTCTCTAAAAGCTGGAACAAGGCGACACCGCGATGTTCCGCGGGCGCGGCGACAAGCAGCAATTCCACATGACGAAGGATGGCGGCTTCTGGTCGGCGCCGCAGGACAAGACCGTGCGCATGCAGCTGCTGACCAGCAACAGCGAAAGCAACTCGACCGTGCAGCAAGGCGGCAGCGGCGGCAGCGGGGCCAGTGCTGCGACGCGCGATGCGGGTGCCTCGGGCGGATCGTCGAGCGGTGGCGGCCAGCAGCAGAAGCGCGGGCAGGAGGCGGTCTACAAGGACGGCCAGAGCTCGGCGCGCTTTCTCGACATCACCGCGGACAAGACCCGCGCGTCGGGCTCGCAAGTGCACCTGATGCTCGATGACCAGCAAACCTATGTGCATTGCCATACCGACAAGAACGTCTATGTCGGCGGCGAGGCCGGCAAGCATCCGTTCTCGATGCTGGTGACGCTCGACGGGCCGTGCATGAACAGCCAGGGCCGGATCGGCTGATCGCACCATGCCGGCCGTCGCCAATGTCCCCGACATCCGGCTGGTTCAAAACAACCAGTTTCCGGCCTATTCCGTCACCCTCGACTGGCAGCTGCTGGCGGACGGCACGCTCGACGATTCGCAGGCGCTGGCGACCGCGGTGTGCGTCGCGCTCGGCACCAATGCGCTGGCGTCGCCCGACGACGTGCTGCCCGATCCTGACAGCAGCGATCGCTGCGGCTGGTGGGGCGACCTCGACGCCGAGGCGATCTGGAACGGCTGGCCGATCGGCTCGAAGCTCTGGCTCATGCGGCGCGCCAAGATCACGCCGGCATCCGCGCGCGAGGGCGCGACCCTGGTGCTGATCGAAGATTACATCCGCATGGCGATGGCGCCGTTCGTCGATCGTAAAATCTGCTCGGGCTTCGACATCTGGGTGCAGCGCGTCGACAAGCAGAGAGTCGACGCCTTGCTGCGAATCTATCGTGGGCCGCGGCCGGCGATCGATCTGCGCTACGCCGTGCTCTGGGACGCACAGGCAGGAGGGACATAGACTTTGCCTTGGAGCACCCCGAGCCTTCGTGACGTGCGCTCGCTGGTGCGCGATGCGGTCAACGCGTCGCTGCCGGGCGCCGATGCCAATGTGCCGAACAGCGTGCTGCGCGTCATGTCCGACAATCAGGGCGCGCTCTGTCACCTGACGCTGCAGTACATCGACTGGCTGGCGCTGCAGCTGCTGCCCGACACCGCCGAGACCGAGTGGCTCGATCGCCACGGGCAAATCTGGCTGGTCAACGCCGACGGCAGCAAGGGCCGCAAGATGGCGACGCTGGCGACCGGCACCGCCAGTTTCCAGGGCATCATCGACGGCACCGTGGTCCCGACCGGGACGCAGCTGCAGAGCTCGATCAACATGCCGGCGGGCTCGGGCTCGCCGAACGTCGCGGTGACCTTCGAGACGCTCGAGGACATCACGACGTCGGTCGGGAGCGCTGGTCGACGGCCCGATCCGCGCGCTCGATCCCGGATCGTTCGGCAACCTGCCCGACGGCACCGGCCTGGCGATCTACCCGCCGATTGATGGGGTGAACTCAGCGGCGATCGTGCGCGACATGACCGGCGGCGCCGACACCGAGACCGACGAGCAGCTGCGCGCCCGCATCCTGCAGCGCATTCAAAATCCGCCGATGGGTGGCTCGGCCGCCGACTATGTCGCCTGGGCGCTGGCGGTGCCGGGCGTCACCCGGGCCTGGGCCGCGCCCGAGCAGGGTGCCGGCACCATCACGGTTCGTTTCCTGATGGACGACCTGCGGGCCGATGACGATGGTTGGCCGACGCCCGCGGACGTCGAGACCGTCGCGCTCTACATCGACCAGAAGCGGCCGGTCACGGTCATGGGCTGTTACGTTCTCGCGCCGATCAAACAGTTCATCGACATCACGATCGCGAACCTGGTGCCGGACACGACGGAAGCGCAGGCCGAGATCGAGGAGAGCCTGCAGGCCATGCTGCTGCAGATGGCGGCGCCGGGACAGACGATCTACGCGGCGTGGGTTTCCTACGCAATCATGAATGCGCCGAGCGTGCAGTCGTTTCAGCTGGTGACGACCGACGACTATGTGATGCCGTCGCTGGGTCACATGGCGGTGGTTGGGACGATCCTTTACCAATGAGCGATCGGCATATCCGGCGGGCCGGCTCGGACTATACCGAGGCGTTCCTCTCGCTGCTGCCGCAAGGGCAGGCCTGGCCGAAGCACGCGCCCGACAGCGTGCTGGTGCAGACCGTCGAAGGCCTGTGCGACTATTGGGGATTCGTCGATGGCCGCGCCGCCGATCTGCTCGAGCGCGAAAGCGATCCGCGTCTCACCATCGAGCTGCTGCCCGACTGGGAACGCAACTGGGGTCTGCCCGACCCCTGCTACACGGCGCCGCAGACGATCGACGAACGTCAGCTTGCGCTGGTCATGCGGATGACGATGCAGGGCGCGCAGTCGCGCGAGTTCTTCATCGAAGTCGCCGCGATGATCGGCTACTCGATCACCATTTCCGAATACCGGGTGTGGGTTGTCGGGCTCGACCGTTGCGGCGATAGCCGGGTGTACGGCGACGGCTCGAAACCGATGCTCAACGAATGGGATCAGCCGATCGTTAACCCGGTCGGCAAGCCGGTGGCGGAAGGCGAATTATCAGCATGGCCGAACTACGGGCTCGGGCCGCCCGAGAACCGCTTCTATTGGACGGCGCATGTCGACCAAGCAAAGCTGATCTGGTTTCGCGTCACGTCGGGTCAGTGCGGCGTCGATCCGCACCTGCGCATAGGCCTCGCTGACGATCTTGAATGTTTGCTCAATCGCTGGAAGCCGGCGCACACGCAAATCATCTTTGATTACTCGGGCCTCAGCAATCCTGGCGATCCGTTGGCAGGCACACCGTAGGAGACAGGTCTTGCAGTACAACCAACCTTATGGCGTCAGCGATCCGAATGCGCCTTACATCAACGGCAACCCGCCTACCGGCACGATGGGCTCGATCCCGCCGGCGGCCTCGATTGAGTTTCCCCAGCGCGAGATTGTCAACGTCATCAGCAATGGCGGCTTCACGCCCGACAACGCCGATCTGGTTCAACTGGCAAAGGCCATACAGGGCGGCAAGTTGAACTACGCGGCCGATAGTGGGGTCGCGAACTCCTACCAGATCACGGTCACGCCCGCGCTGTTGGCGTATCTGCCTGGCAACCGCTGGTTCGTGAAGATCGCGAACACGAACACCGGGCCATCAACGCTCAACGTCAACGGGGTTGGCGCAAGGACGATTGTCTACGGCAACGGCGATGCGCTGATCGCTGGAGATTTGACTGCTGGCTCCATTGCCGAATTCTGGGATGACGGCACCAAATTTCAGTTGTGTCCAACGCACACCAGCCACCTGAGCGGCACGCGGGCTGCGCTCTCGGGCGTGAAGATGTTTCCGACACCGGGGGCGTACATCTATCAGCCGACCGTTGGCACGCGCGCGGTGCTGGTCGAGTGCGTGGGGGGCGGCGGCGGTGGAGGTGGTTCTTATGCAACCGGCGCTGGACAAATCAGCGTCGGCGTGGCGGGCGGCGCTGGCGGTTATGCGCGCAAGTTCATCACGTCTGGTTTTCTCAACGCCAACATGACCGTTGGCGCGGGCGGTGTGGGCGGCGTGCCGAATGGCGGCACGGGCCAACAAGGCGGGACAACCAGCTTCGGTGCCATTCTCTCCTGCATCGGCGGTTCTGGTGGCGTGAGCTATGCGCCGGGGTCCGATGCGGGCGCCGGGAACACGACGACGGCTGCGGGTGGCAGCGCATCAGGCGGCGACATCAATGTCTTCGGGCAGTATTCATATGCGACCGAGTTGCTGGGCAATGGTGCCGCCGTGTCCGGCTGGGGCGGCGCGACCATGTATGGACAGAGCGGGCTCGCATTTGGGGTCAGCACCGACGGTGGCGATGGTCAGGGCTTCGGGTCTGGCGGCACTGCCGCCATGTGCTTAGCGAATTCTGCTGTAGGCCATACCGGCGGCAAGGGCGCGCCAGGACTGATCATCATTTGGGAGTATGCATGATGCGCGACTATGTCCGCATTGAAAATAACGTCGTCGTCGAGCTTATCTCGTATGACGACAGCATCAACATCGCCGACTGCTTCCATCCCGATCTCACCTTCATGGAAGTGACCGGCGTTGCGGGCGTGGAGATTGGCTGGGTGGTTTTCGGCGACACCGTCGCACCGCCGCCGCCACCACCGCCGCCGACCAAGCCCGAACTGGTCCAGTACAACAATGTACGGCGATGGGAGAAGGAGGTTGGCGGCATCACGCTGTCGTTTGGCATGCCGATCAAGACCAACGACCGCGCACAGGCCAAGATCACAGGCGTCTATGCCGCGCAACAGGTCAACCCGGCGGTGACCACGCCGTGGCACGCGGCAGACGGAACCGTCCATCAGCTAACCGCCGCGCAGATCGAAACAATGAACATCGAACTGCTGGCTCACATCAACAACTGCTTTTCGATCTCGGCAGATGTGCTGGCCGCTATCGAGGAGGGCGCCATCACGACGCGCGAGGAGATTGACGCAGCGTTCGGGGCGGCGATGCCGCCGGCGGCCAAGGACTGGCTGAAGACATAGGACCGCCGCGATGGCCACCGTCAACATCACGACCGAGAACGACGCGGACTTCTATCGGACATTCGTCTGGCAGACGGTCGATGGCGCACCAATCGACATGACCGGCATGGCGCTGGAGATGATGCTGCGGCGGCACGCGACCGATGAGACGGCGGTGCTGCGGCTGGGCACCGACACCGGCGAGATCGTTCTGACCGACCCGGTCAATGGCCAGTTTACGTTGCGGATCACGCAGGACACGCTGGTGCGGCTCGGGCTTGGCGACTTCGATCAGTCCAACATCGCAACCCGGAATGGCTACAAGGTTCGCATCTGGTCTGGCGCGTTGACAAATAACGCGGGGGCCACAAGATGAGCGAAGTCGAAGTCATTCAAGACGATGATGTGGTCGTGATTGCCGAGGATGACGCCTCGTCCATCGTGGTGACCTTGGACGACGAGACCGAGATCATTCAGACGTTAGAACAGGGGCCGCCCGGTCCGCAGGGGCCGAAAGGCGATCCGGGCGACAACGGCGATCAGGGCGTTCAGGGTGACGTCGGTCCGCCGGGGCCGAAAGGCGATCAGGGCATTCAGGGCGTTCAGGGCGACATTGGTCCGCCCGGTCCGCCGGGGCCGAAAGGTGACCAGGGCATTCAGGGCGTTCAGGGACCGCCAGGACCTGTTCCGGAAGCGCCGACAAATGGCAAGATTTACGGTCGCCAGAATGCCGGGTGGACCGACGCCGCAACCACGTTCGTGCAGAAGACCGGCGATAGCATGTCCGGCAACCTGACGATCAGCAAGTCGGTCCCGACCCTGATCCTTGATCGCACCGACGCCAACTTCACTTCGATCAATGGCCAGAAAAATGCAGTGAACCGCTGGTCGCTACAACTCGGCACCAGTGATGCGGAAAGCGGGTCGAACGTAGGGTCCAATTTCGCGCTTTACAGGTTCAACGATGCTGGCACCGCAATCGACACTCCATTCTCTATCGATCGTGCGGGCGGTCACGCAAGTTTTTCGCAGGCTCCATTCTCACCAAAGGGTTTCTTCGATGTCAACAACATCAACAGCATCCAGCAGTGGATTTCCAACGGGCTGAACTGGAGCGCCAATGGGAGTGGTAGCTGGCGCACGTTATGGGACAACGTCAACAACCCGCTAGGTGTCGCCTATCAGGGTTACCAGAAATTGGCGAGCGGCCTCATCATTCAGTGGGGGAGCCAAGGTGGATATAGCGCAGATTATTGGATGAACTTCAACCTCACGTTCCCAAATTATGTTTTCTTCCTCTGTTCGATGCCGGTCAACACTGTCGGCCAACAGACGCTGACCGGGGTCACGCGCAACGATTACACGACCAGTCAGGTCGTCTTTCAAATGCGAACAGTCTTCGATGGAGGGGCTGTCGCCCAACACGGCACCGGCTGGCAGTGGCTTGCAATAGGATACTGATCATGACCGAAGATGCAGCACGCGTAAAAATGTATGGCACGTTCGATCAGTACGGCAGAGCACTCGGCTTCTATCCCGACGACATTTATCTGCCGCAGGAGGACGGGTCGCGCAACGCGAAAATTCCGGCTGATGCGGTCGAGATTACGCTTGAGCAGTGGCAGGAATTGCTGGCCAAGCAGCCGTTCGCCGCCTACGTTGATGGCGAGGTGAAGGTTCTTGGCGCGCCGGTGCAGACCGCGCTGGTCGAGATGGAGCCGCCGCAGCCTAGTCCGTTCGACAAGATCACGGAAGCGCTGGCCGACATCTCGACGCGGCTCGCCGCTCTGGAAAAGAAGGCCGGTTGAAGAGGCGCTGCAACGTGACTGAACTCAAATCATGGTTCAACGAGAACCAGACCCTGATCTATTTCCTGGTGGCGCAGGCGATCGCCATCGGCGCGGCATGCGTCAGCATCATCACGTACTCGGTGCGGCTGGAAACCAGGGTCACCACCTTGGAGGTCCGCGGCTCGCCGCACCTTGCCGAGATCAACAATCGCCTGACCGTGCTGGAAAGCCAAACCCAAACCAACAAGGCCAGCATTGATCGCATCACCGAGATCATGCTGCGCGAGTTGAACAAACCGAATTAGGCGCCATCATGAGCTACCCCATCATCACCGGCGCAAGGCGGCGCTGGCCGAAAGCACCCGGAGTGGTTGCTCTGCATGCGCAGCCTGGACGGCGTAACGAAAACACCCGGCAGCGGCGACAACCCGCGTATCCTGGCGATGCGCTCGCCTGGTACGCCAACGAGTTCGCCGCGCTCGGAATGAGCAACGCGATGGGCGGGACCGACACGCTGCGTCACCTCTTCGTGCTGCTGATCGGGCTCGGCATGCGCGAAAGCTCGGGGCAATACTGCGAGGGTCGCGACCGGTCGGCGTCCAACGTCACCGCCGAAGCGGCGGCTGTTCCAGAGCAGCTGGAACATCAAGACTGCGAGTAAGAACCTGCCGGCGCTGCTCGAGGAATACTGGGGCGAGCCGAACGGGTTCGTCGGTATCTTCTCGGAAGGGCTCACGCCGTCGGCGGCCGACCTCGAAAACTACGGCAGCGGTCAGGGCGCCGCGTACCAATTCCTCGCGAAGTATTCGCCCGCGTTCGCGGTGATGGTGGCCGCGGTCGGGCTGCACACCCGCCGGCAACACTGGGGCCCGATCAACCGTAAAGAGGTCCAGGCTCGTCGCCGACACCGACGACTTCCTGCAGGACGTCGAGACGGCGATGGAGGGCCAGCCGGCGCCCGAACCCAAGCCAGAGCCCGAACCCGACGCCGCAGCGGTCGAGATCATCACCACCGGCGACGTCGCGGTGACGGTCAACGGCCGCCCGCGCCGTGTCGGGAGGCAGCGATGAGCCCGGTGGCCGAAGAGGTCCGGAAGGTGGCATCGGCGACGATCGAGGCGATGAAGTCCACGCCGCTCGCGATTGCGCTGCTGGGGTGAACGTCGGCTTTCTCGGCTTTGCCGCCTACGTGCTCGGCGAGGTCGCCGCCAACGCCCGCGAGCGCAACAAGTCGCAACTTGAACTGATCACCAATCTGGTCAGGGACATCCAGACTGCCGCCAGGGTCCGACATAGAGCAGGCTCGTTCCCTTCTGGTCTCAAGGAGCCGGACTCTTCGAGTGCGGCTACCTTTTCATGGAGATAACGGAAGATAAGCGAGTTTGGGCGGCGTTCCACCTGGGAAGGCCGCTCGGTTATTCAGGCCGCCTTGGCCGCGGCCGAGGGCTTCGACAGGGCGTGCAGGTAAGCATCGAGAAGGCTCTCGTGCTCATCTCGCTCCTTCTCGTCTTGCTTTCGTAGGCGCACCACCTCGCGAAGGATTTTGACATCGAAACCGTTGCTCTTGGCTTCGACGTAGATTTCCTTCTTCGCTTCGGTGAGTTCCCTGATCTCCTCCTCCACGTGCTCGATGCGTTCCACGATGGTGCGTAGCTGGTCGCCCGTGGCCGGCCCTAGTCCGTTCATGGTGTACTCCTGGCTAATCGAATGCCAACAATTCTCACCATTGCGGGCCGAGCAGCAACACAGGCGCGGAGTTGTGGTAACCAGGAAGTTAAAAGGCCGAAACGTGGGCCCAAACGTGAGCACATACTCAGGCGGGTTCAACAAAGCGCGAACGCTGTTCGCCGCTCCCCACTCCCCACCCGTCAATGCGTGGCATCGGACGAGCCGTCGTCGATCACGCCGCTTTTCTCAAGCATGACGTGGCCGAACTGGCTAAGCACCTCGGCTATCATCAAAGCCTGTTCCGATTGCGGTACGCTTAGGATCAGGTCGGCAAGGCTCTCCGCGATCTTCGAGGCCAGCGCGAGCGGATCATTTTCGCCGCCGGCGATCTGCTGCTCGACGAGATCATTTATCTGGCAGTGCAGACAATCACTCATGATCAATCCCCCTCGCGAGGGCCGGATTCTGGGGGCGCCATCCCGGGTCGGCAAGGCGATCCGCCGGCTGTTTGGCATAAGGCATGAACCAGCACCTTCCGCGTCGAACAACTGGGTAGAGACATTTCGGTGTGATGCCAATACGATCAATAGCGAAGCTTTGGTATGCTGCAAAATGGATGAGGACATAGCGAAGCGGCTTGCCTTTGGCATCGCTCTTTTGTGCGTGCGCAACACCTGCATCGAGGATGTGCACGCTGGCATCGAGCCGTCCTCACGGACCGGTGATTTTTCCGATGTAAAAGTCGTGACGCCCTATGGCGAAATTCCCTGGGATAAGCTTGCGCGTATTGGCAATGATGAAATGCGCGCGTTCATGATAGAAGTCGTCGACCGTGTTTATACAGTCTTGCTGCGGCTCGATGATCCCGAATTTGTCACCCGGATGGAGAAATACGCGCGTCGCTCGACGGCGGCCTGGAACGAACCCAGGAATCTGACCGACTGGTTCACGGGCAAATGGAGCAAATGAACTCGGCAATCTAAGCGCATAAACGCGTTCACCTTTCTCGCCCGCGATCTCCTCTACGGGGAGTGGTTCATTTCGTATTCCGACGAGGAGCCTCTTGCTTTTCTCTTGTATAGTGCGACCAGCGGGACGGGGGCGCTTCGCGGCTGTAGGGCCTCGGCGCATTTCCGCAAGTTCCGATCTCGGCTAGGTTCAGCCAATGCTTCACAAAAGAATACGATACACCCTTCGCCTCGGGATCGCACCAGGACAATGGCAAATCGCCGTTCATCCGCCGAATAGTCCGGCTCTCGAAAAGCCCTTCCGGGGAAACAAGCAGGACGCTGAGTCCGCGGCCCGATCGATGATTGACACGTGGCTAAAATCACACGCCGATCAAGCGACCGAAATTTCAAAGTGACCCACTACCCTTCGACGAATTCAACCATGCGAAGGCGGACCTCCTTGCGCTCGATCCGCATAAAGGCGTTGGTTAGCGCCATCCCTTCCGCGGTGGCGACGAATTGAAGCGTGTCGCGCCCGTCAACCTTTATGAATCACGGCCGCTCTACCACGTCGACGATCTTGCTCAGTTATTGACCAACCGCATCCAAGCGGTTCGGCGGGCGCGGCTCAACGCGATCCGAAATACGTCGATGCCTCGTCCGGGACTGGCAGGATCAGACGGGACAAAGCGCCAAGCTCGAAGCCTCGGGGGAAGGCTTTGGTAAAATGGCTTCAAGAGCAGGGTAGCCGCATGGCGACGGCCAGCCCATTGTCGCGATGAGCTGCCGGCATTTATAATTAGTGGCATGCCAATCCGGCCGCCTGCAGAGACAACACCAGACCTGTTTTCCGGTCCGCCGACAGTACCGGCGGCCGGGCCTTCGGTTGCTCCAAAAGGCAAAGCGGGACCGGACAACCTGGTTTTCCAGCCGCGTCATTTCTTGCCCAAGGACCTGGCAGCTGCATTGAGGCGGTTGGATGATGCGGAGATCGATACGCTGCTTGGGGCTGTCACCACCGAGGCCGAGCGCCGCGGTCGACGGCCGCCAAGTCCAGCGAAAGACAAGTCAGCAGCTGATGCAAAGCCCCAGCGACGCCCGGAGGCTGCCGAGCAAGGCGCGGGTTCGTTGACCACTGGCAGGCTGAACGCTGTGCGCGCTGCCTTCAAGGCCGGCGTCAAGCCATCCGCAATCGCAAGGCAATTTGGTATTTCGCAGTCCGATGTCAGGAAGGCGCTGGCTCAGGGAGCGCGTTGAGAAACTTGATCTGGTTATCGCTCGTCAATCATAAGATCGGATCGTGAAGACGACATATCCGGTTAACTCTGGTTGTTAAGCGGCTTGAGATCGCCATTGGGCATGCTGTCGGCAACCGGGCGGAAACAGCTTGGGAGCGGGAACTAAGTTCGAGGCGTCGATGGAGTTCGCATGAGCTAAGGGGTCGGGCCGCAAATGCAGCCCGACCCCGTTTCGCTACGGCTCGAGTTGTGATCGCTCGCTCAGCCAGCGTTTGCAATTTGATAATATGCGGAGCGGATGGTTATGCGGAGTCCACGGCGAAGACGTCTGTTTCCGCCGTGTTTGCGTAAAACTCACTCAGCATAATTCTTCGTGTGGCCGAAGACCTTGAGCATCGCCGCGAGCTGGTCGATTGCCTGTAATCGGCCTTGTTGCAACATCGGCGGGGTACCCACCGGCCGTTAAGGTCGCCGCTCATGCCAGGAATTATGCAAAGCGATTTTTATGCAAAAGCGGGGAACAATAATGTCCCTGCCGTAGACTCCGCATAACCATCCGCTCCGCATAATACACGTTATGCTGAGCTCAGCATAATTTGTAGACGCGACCGCGCTTGTCGTCCTTCTCCGAGGTGACGTCGAGCCCGAGTTTCTTCTTGAGCGCGCCGGCGATAGCACCGCGCACCGTGTGCGGCTGCCACTCCAACGCTTCGACGACCTCGTCGATACTCGCCCCCTTTGTCCGGCGCAGCATCGCGATGAGTTGTGCCTGTTTGCTGTCCTTGCGGGGCGCCTTCGGTTCCTCTGTTTTGGGTGACTTCGGGCGCGCAGTCGGTCCGGCATCGACGCTGGCTGGTTTCTCTTCTGCCGCATCGCCTTCAGCATCTTCCGCCTCGTCGCGAGGATTGATGCCGAGCGCGGCAGAACGCGGCCGTGGTGGCCACAAGCGTCATGCGACCGCGATCCTCGTCATGCCGCCAGACGGTGTCGTCGCGCTTGGCGCGCACCTCTTTGATCAGATCCTTCTTGAGCAGGCTCTTGAGCACGTTGCCGGCGGCATTGCCCTTGAGCTTGGCGGTGACAGGGAAGACGCACCGATCCTCACGCTGGCAGGCGGCGGTGAGAACGATGAGTTGGGAATCGGACAAGCGTGACATGATCCTGCTCCATCGGGAGGAGGGCCACGACCATCGCGGCCCTGCTACTGCCCCAAGCCCCGCCGGCCAGGACCGTGCGGGGCGGTGTCGGGGAGCGCCGCCTTCCTTGAAAACCGCGTCGGTTAGGCGCCTGAGCAGCTCGGTATTGTGCGCGAGCGTATCAAACATGCCTCAATTGATGTTGTCAGGGGTGTAGCCGAAGCGGTGGTCGCTCAAGTCTTCAGCCGCTCTGGCCTCGCGTCGATCTCGGGTTTGTGGTTGCGGCGCCTGACGATCTCCTGTGTCGTGACGCCATGAATGCTTCGATTTCGACCGATAGCCAAGTTGATTACGAGCAATTTGATTGCTTTATTTGCGGAAGAACAAACATGGCATTATCAATCCGCGCCTATGCGCATCTGCGAGGCGTCAATTCTGATCTCCGTCACCGCCGTGTTCCAGTTCCTGTACAATCTTGCGGACCGGCGGCACAAGGCCGAGCTCGGCGATGCGGCGCGCACGGCCGAGGTGAGATAGTGCCAGGGCATGAGCGTTGAACTGCACAATGTTGATCAGCGTGTGGCAAAGATCGAAGCTACGCTCCAGCAGCTCGCGAACGTGGTGCTAATGACGGCTCGGCAGGACGAAAGGCTCATCGCGATCGAACGCCGGGTCGATCGTCTTGAGCAGGCATCAAACGTCAAGCGCCCGTGACATGATGTCCATGGCAAGTCGGTCCACCCTGAGAAGGCAGCGGCGCGCCGGGGTCCCCCTGACTGCCTCATTTCATCCACCTTCAATGCGTCAACAGTGCAATCGATCCGATTAGCTGCCGCCGCTCGCCCCCGCAGGACGAAAGAGTCAAACGCTAATCTTTCAAATGCGATTGTCCTGTACAAGGAAATCAGCCTGAGTGAAATTGCAGCATCGCCCTTATGCCCATACACTCGACGGCATGGCGTTTGTTAAGCGGTGCTCCGATGAACGAGGTTATTGCAAAACGGCTGGCGTTGGATATGGCGCTCCTGTGTGTGCGCAACACTTGCATTGAGGATATTCACGCAGGCGTGGATAAGCGGCAGGGGCCGCCCAAGCTGCACGATTTGCCTTCGCTGCAGAAACTATGCAGCTCGCGCTTCGGCTGGCCGGCCAGCAAAACGCTTGAGGTGGCGCAGGAGCTGTATGACGGCCAGAGCAAGAAGATCATCACCTATCCTCGCGCCGAGGTGCGCTACCTGCCGCAGAGCCTGATATCGGACGTGCCGAAGATCGTGGCCGGCCTGCAGGTGGGCCAGTCGTTCAGCGCCATCCCCGTGCCTGATCCGCCGGTGATCCGAAGAGGCGCGAGCGGCAGCTTCTACGACAAGGGGCTGGAGGGTGCGAGCCATCACGCCGTCATTCCCAACGTCAATACGATAGATAAATTGCGCGAGGTCTGGCCTCGCCTGTCATCCGACGAGAAAAAACTGTTCGACGTCATCGCGCGGGCCTATCTGGCAGCACTGATGCCTGACTTCCGCTACCGGCAGACCACCGCAACGCTCGGCGTGCGTCGCTTCGAATTCCGCGCCGCTGGCCGTCAGCCCATCGATCTCGGCTGGCGCGCTGCATTCCCGGAGTGGCAGCCTGCCGACGAAAAGGGTAACGAGGCACAATTGCTTCCACCGCTGCGCAACGGTGAGACTGCGCGACTGCAGGATCCAAAAATCGAGGACAAGGAGACCCGGCCACCGCCGCGTTACAACGAAGGCACCCTGATCGAGGCGATGCAGAATGCCTGGCGATTCGTTGACGATGAGGTGCTGCGGGAGCGCCTGAAGGAAGCCAAGGGCATCGGCACGCCAGCGACACGAGCCGAGATCATCGGTGGGCTCAAGAAGCAGAGCTTTCTGATGGCCCAAGGAAAGCACATCGTGCCCACCGAAACCGGTCTGTCGCTGTTCGGCATCCTCAAACAGGCCGATCCGGCACTGGTCGATCCGGGCGTCACGGCGCAGCTTGAATGCCTGCTCGACGATGTGGTTGTCGGTAAGCAGGAGATGGTCGGCGCGATTGATGCTGTATGCGATGTCGCCCAGCGCATCATTGGCAAGCTGAAGGACGGCGCCGCCGCCGGCGGGCCCCCCTTGCTCGGTGCTGCAGTCGGTAACGGCGCCGCAGCGTATCCGCCAACACCCGCGATGAAGCGCTTTGCCGACAGCCTCGTCCGCCAGAAAGGCATCAAGCCTCCTCCCGGATACGAAAGGTCGATCTCGATCTGCCGCAAGTTTCTCAGCGAACACGCGCCCAAGAAAGCTGACGGTGAAACCACTGGGAAGCTCGAACCCAAACCGGTCAGTCCGGCCCAGTTGCTGTACGCCAACAAGATCGCGCAGGGGAAAGGCCTCATCATTTCCGACGAGGCCAAGGCCAACTCGGCCGCTAGGTCGGCGTGGATTGATTTCGAACCGCGACAGCAAGCGCCGCAGGCCTGGTGGTAAGGCCGCCTATAACCCCGGCCACGGCATTCGAGGGGAAGACCGCGCGCGGTAATCTCGGTTGGTGGTGGTTGCGAGTGCGGGGCCGTCACGGCTGATTATCTCCCCAATTGGCGAAGCCGGCGAGGAGGTCTCGGAAACGCAAGGCTGGCGCCGATGCCGCTCCGTCGACTCCATCCCAGCCAAATTCGATAGCCGGGACGCCGCTGCGGATTCCTTATGGGAACAAGGACGTCGCGATGAAGCTTGGCGCCCGCTATGGCTCGGCGGGATGGTATGCGCCGCCCGGAGTTGATCTTTCTGCATTCGGCGAGCGTGGATGGCTGACCGAAACACCGCCCGAATCTTTCAATTGCCCGCCGAACGCATAAGGGATCCCGTGTCAGAACCCGCGCGCACGAACCCTTCCCCGACCGCCGCCGATGCGATCGAAGATGAGGTGCAGGAAGCTCTCGCAATTTGCGGGGGCGACGTCATCGCGGCCTTGAGGATTACATTGATCGCCAACGCATTTCTGGAAGCCGAGATCGACCGTCTCTCCGCCGCGGTGTCATCCGGCTTCGCGCGTGGCAAGGTTAGAAAGGGCACGTCGAAAAAGGCTAAGGAGAACAAGACGCACTGACGATGTGCAGACTTGCTGAGGAGGCCTCCATGGCCGTCACCTATTACGTTGCTCTCCCATTCATCCGGACCGAAGACGGTGTCGCGCCAGGTGAAGCACAGGAGTGCCAAAGCGAAGGCACCGCGATCAGACGGGCCGAAGGAATGTCACGGGATCCCGCCAATGCCGGGGCCGTCGCATTCAAGCGCGCAGGCGATCCGAACGTTGGCGAATTTTCGGATGCGGTCGTGCTGAAGAAGTTTGGCGAAGTGCCGGAGGATTTGAGTGAGTTGTGATCACGGTCTAAATGTCGCCGCTATGCCTTGATGGGAGGATTGAACTCGGATCATGACGTACACCTCGACAAGATTTGCATGAAGCCGCGATCTCGGCTTCGGTCTTCTGGCGATCATCGCGGTCGCCGCTACGTCGGCAGTCGGCCAGCTCGCCACATATCCGAATCTCGCCCCTTGGTATGCCGGCCTCGTCAAACCATCGTTCAACCCACCCAACTGGGTCTTCGGCCCGGTCTGGACAACGCTGTATCTAATGATGGCATTTGCCGTGTGGCGTATTTTGCGGCTGCCCGAGGCACCTGCCGATCGTCGATGGGCGCTGGGCCTCTTCTTCGCTCTCCTCGCGTTAAATGCAGCATGGTCGTGGATGTTTTTTGCTGCCCACAATCCGCTGCTAGGCCTGATCAACATCGTTCCGCAAATTCTGGTCATCCTCGCAACCATCGTGGCTTTCTATCGGATCGACAGAATGGCGGGTTGGTGCCTCGTACCTCTGGCGGCCTGGGTTTCCTTCGCGACCGCTCTGAATTTTGCGATCTGGAAGCTGAACCCTTAGTGCGTCCATGCGCAGATATCGAACGGCGTCGTATCATCTTCCGGATCCCTCGATGAAAGCGCGAATCAAAAGATCAAGCGGGCCTAAGAAGAAGTGGGTCACAGTGAACGACCGTATGCAGAAGGGCTATCGTTACGAACTGCCCGCTCCGGTCGGCCGCAACTTCGATCCAGAATTCAAGCCGGAACTCACGCCCGCGGAGATGCTCACTCTCGGTGTATTCTGCGGCAAGTACATGACGGACACGCGGAAAGAGTTTCCGGACAGCTGGTTCAAGAACGCGAAACTCTCACCAGCAGGTCGCGATTGCTCACTCAACTATTTTGCCGTCAATGCCAGCCGTCCGTTGTCCGAATGGCGCGCCAAAGGCTGGCTCCATCCGGACGATCCGCGTGGATGGTTCCAGTGGTATTGTAGGTACTACATGGGCCGCCGGATTCCGGAAGAGGACAGGCGCCAGATTAGACGCTGGAAGGCGTTTCGTCGCCACATCAATCAAATCAAATTGAACTGCGAGCCGGGAGATCCGTTTTGCCGTCCGCGTCAAAGGCAAGCGCTGCTGCACTGGGCTTACGATAGTCGGAAGATTTGAATGAACAAACCTGTACGAAGCCATCTGATACTGGATTGTAGAAGGCAAAGGCAGATTGATCTATGCTTGATCAAATATCGTGAGGGAATTGAGACGACAACCATGAGCCAGCATGATCCTAATCTCGTTACTTCAAGCCTGTCCGGGGTCGTTTCGCAGGACGACGTAAAGGTTGAGATATGCATTGTCCGCCTTGAGCATGAAAAACTCTGGACGCTCGAGGTCGTCAACGCAGCGGGTACATCTGTCGTCTGGGACGGACAGTTTTCCAGTGACGAAGAAGCCTATGCCGAATTTAGGAGAACCGTTGCAGCTGAAGGCATGCAAGCCTTTCTTGACCCGAGCAACGTCATTCCATTTAAGCGCTGAGATGATCCAGGCTGGTATGTGGTTGGCGAAAGGCCGGCAGCGATTAGCACGAGCGGTTGGGCCGGCTTTATGGGTAAACTTGAAACGCCTCAACCAGCACACAGCGATTGCCGCTCCTGCGCACGGCACCTGAGACTATCCAGCCTACACGACAGAGCTTCGTCGCCTTCTCGGTTAGCAGGATCGGTCCGTAATTTTCACCGTCGTCTTCATCCTGTAGCCAAATGCGGCCAGGCTCGATTTTAGTGATTGAAAATCGCCCTTCGATGTCTGAGTTGCGTGGCTCATGGCGACCGGCTGTCAGGTCGTAAAGAAGCGTCGAGAGCTTTTCCACGGCTGGTAGATCGTGCGCCGCATCGGCTCCTTGCTCGATTGCCAAAGCCGCGTCATCGGCCCTGACATAGCCGTGCTCCGCGAGCCACTTCGCCAGCTTCTTCATGACGGTACCGGATGCCCGCAACGTATCGGCGCCAGCCATGACCTTGTTGACCATGAAGTAGTTCAGAAACTCACCGACATTCTCGAGAATATGTTCGGGGCCGAAAATATCGCAGAACTCGCGGTGCTCCTCCCCCTCAGCGTTGAACTGCTTGTCGAAGCGCGCTCGCTCGAACCGACTGAGCGAGTTTGCCGCGTAGCCGTTGAGACATTGTGTAAACAACGCGATCACTTCGGTATATTGGGCATGGGTTTTCGGTGCCAAGCGGCTCTTCTCAGCGCGGAGATATTCCGCAAGGACTTCCGAGATTGTTGGCTTGCGGCCCCCGGCTGCTTGCACAGGCTCAAGATCCATTTTGTCTCGCATGGCAGCCTCTTGTCAGTCGTCTTTATGCCAACAAAAGTCCTAACACGGAAGATGGCGCGACGAAACGAGACGACGTCCACTGACGATCACGGTTGGTTGCAGAGCGTTGAAACAAGCGAGATTATCGCGGTCTGAGTTCAAGTCTTTTAAACGAGGCGGCGGTCGTGGCGGAACGGAAGTGGCAATTCAAAACCAAGTTGCGCGCCAAGGCTTACGGCTGGCGCGGCTCGCACTTGGCAATCAGCCGCCTCAAGGAAGCCGTCTCCGAAATCAAAGCGGCGGCGAAATCTGATACGGTCGCGGCAGGCGACGGTGCAGTATCGCTAATGGAGCGCATCTGGCCGGCGTTTCAGGATATCGACACATCCTCGGGAGCCCTTGGGACGGCGGTCGCGCGTACGCTCGACGAATTGATCCCAATCCTCATCGACGCGCCGGCCGACCATTCGACCAGAAGCAAGTGGCTTGAGCGACTGTTCGAGGCTGTTCAGAACGACGGTGTCGAATATCTGGCCCCGGTCGAAGACGGGTGGGGTGAGATTGCCCGCTATCCGGACCTGGTCAACGAATTTGCGGACCGCCTTATCGGGATGGTGCGACGCGCCTGGGCCGATCACGAAACATTCCAGCACGTGATCGGGACTTCCATATGCCTGTCATGCCTGCTTGAAGCCTGCCGCTACGCCGAACTCCAGGAGTTGCTGGCCACGCGACAGATGAAGTTCTGGTCCTGGCATCGCTTCGGTGCAGAGGCGCTCGTCCGACAGGGGCTGTGGGAAGCCGCCGTCGCATACGCGGAGGGGGTGCGAAGCGACTCAAAATCTGGCCACCGCGAAATATCCATCGACCGCTTCTGCGAGGGTCTTCTGATCCAGCACGGTCGTTCGGAGGAGGCCTACCGCCGGTATGGTTTGCGTACAGTGAGTAGGACGACCAATCTTGCCATCTATCGCTCTTTGGTTCGGGCCTATCCTGATCGCGATCACCGACAGATGCTCCTGGATCTGATCGAAACCCACGGCGTTAAGGGAAAATGGTTTGCCGCCGCAAAAGACGCAGGCTTTCTCGACATCGCGCTCGACTGCGCAGCCGTGCATAATGCGGACCCTTCGACGCTGATACGGGCGGCACGCGATTTTTCCGGCATGGAGCCCAAGTTCGCAGCGACCGTTGCGCTGTTCGCCGTTACGCATCTCCTCGAGGGCGGCGGTTATGATCCGCCGGTGTCGGAGGTCAACGAGGCCATCAAGCATCTCTTCGCGGCGGCACAACAGATTGGCGCCTTCGGTTGGGCCCAACAAGAACTTGGCAGGCTGGGTGAAGCTCCATGCAGTCCCGGCCGCGAAATATTCCAGCAAGCCGTCAAGGTCGCATTATCGCACTACCACGCCGGTGCGGCACCTCCCCAGATGCAACCCTCACAAAAATGAGTTGCCGGGGCGCTACCCGGTGATCGCTACGGCGCTCCAACGTCATCCAGCCTCGGAAATCGTATCCTGGTAAGCAACCTGCTCCATCAACCCGCTCGCAAGGGCAACTCGGTAGATAGCCTCCGCAAAACGGCGGTCATCGATCAACTCCTCGCGTCGATTGCGGAGCAACTGCGGTGTGTCCACAATCGCATCCTCTATCAGTTCAATATCGAGGGGCACCAGGACGCCGGCCGTCATGGCGAAACCCTCGGGAGTGCAAAGCCGAGTGGCCAGCGCTGCACCGTCCGGGAGCGAACTCTCAAGGCCCTCATCAACAAGCCAGACCTCGACACCGCGGAACAAGTCCTCGACGATCAATCCAGCAACGTCGTGTCGGCGTAAGATGCCGATAATCGAGAAGCGCGCGTTGCGCATTGCATCGAGCACGCGTCCCTCATCAGACTCGGGCGAAAGCTGTGCCGCTCTGGAATAACGGTCAATCGCCCGCGAGCGGTCCTTTGGTGCGGTATGGATCGCAAGGTCGAACGCCAGATTCAGGTCGTCCATGCTATCGAGGACCAGCGTCTTGCCCTGAGCCAGACCTAGACGATCGATTCCATGAAAGTTGTCATTATCGGGGGACTTCATCCGTCGTCTCAGGCTCCTATATATGCGTGAAGGGCTTTGAGAGATGGATTGACGAGATGGCGGCGTGGCGAAGGGCGATTGAATTGTCGCTCACAGATACGGATACGGCGAAGTTGACATCGATCGCGCAGTCGCGAACCGAACCGGCGAGCCGGGTCGAGCGGGCGCGGATACTGCTGGCGTATCGGGAAGACCCCTCGTTTTTTGCCGTGGGGCAAGCGCTCGGGCTGCATCACCAGACCGTCCAGCGTTGCGTCGAGCGGGCGGTGGCGGAAGGCCCGCTGGCAGCGCTTGATGATCGCCCGCGGCCCGGCCGCGAACCTACCATCACGATCGAAGCCAAGGCGTGGCTCGTCGATTTGGCCTGTCGCAAGGCCAAGGACCTTGGCTATCCGCACGAATTGTGGACGACGCGGCTGCTCGCCTCCCATGCCCGCGAGCGTGGACCTGCCCAAGGACATGCGTGCCTCGCCAACCTGGTGCAGGGCACGGTGTGCAAAATCCTCGACCAAGAAGACGTGAAGCCGCACAAAGTGCGCTACTATTTGGAGCGCCGCGACCCCGACTTCGCGGAAAAAATGGCCGAAGTACTGTGCGTTTATCGCCAAGTGAAAATCTTGAAGAAGGCGGCGGTCTCGAAGAGCAGGCCAAGCGACGCGGTGGCGGTCGTCTCTTACGACGAGAAGCCAGGCATCCAGGCGATTGCCACGACCGCCCCCGATCTGCCGCCAGAGCCCGGCGTGCACGCGACCTTTGCCCGCGAGCACGAATACAAGCGCCACGGCACAGTCAGTTTGCTGGCTGGGATCGATCTTGTCTCCGGCAGGGTTCACGCGTTGGTCAAGGATCGCCACCGCAGCCGCGAATTCATTGAGTTCCTCAAGCTTCTCGACGCCGCCTATCCGGCCCGAACCGCGATCAAGCTGATCCTCGATAATCATTCCGCACACATCTCGAAGGAGACCAAGGCTTGGCTCGCCGATACGCCCGCGCACCGCTTTGAATTTGTCTTCACGCCCAAGCACGGCTCCTGGCTCAACCTCATCGAGGGCTTCTTTTCCAAACTCGCGCGCTCCGTGCTGCGCCACATCCGTGTCGCTTCCAAGCAGGAACTCAAGGATCGGCTCATGGCCGCCATGGATCACTTCAACCAACATCCCGTCGTTCACACCTGGACCTATAAGCTCGACAAAGCTGCTTGATATGATTTCGAACTTCAGAAACGATAACCTAGGCGCCGAGCCTGGGACATCACCGTATCCTTGGATAGGAAATCCAGCGCGGCGGAATGATGCTGCTTGCTGATTTCCCGCAGATGGCGGTAGCGGGCAAGCACCTCTGTGCGACTCAATAAGGGCGCTGGCTTCGCAACTGCGTTATCTTCCCGAAGAGCGACGGCGGCAGAAACCATGTGACCTCCACGTTCGACGATACCGCGTCAGGGTGGACGACGCCGCAGCGCCAAAGTTAAGGTTCCCTTTTATTCCAGCGGGCTGATTTGGAGAATTGACAAAAGCACACAATTCCGAGCAAAAGTCGGGGACTGCCGGTCGTCATCGAGAAGACGGCAACTCTGCCACCGGTTGAGGGATCTTCAACTACCCGTTTCTCCGCAGCAACACGCCCTACCACGCAGAGAGAGTTTGTTGGCAGCTCCTTTCCCTCCGCCAACATACAATTGCGAACTGACGAGATGGCCGTAGCAGCGGCCAATTTTCTTTAGGTTTCCGAGGGTTTTGCCGAAGGCATGCGAACCTCAGAGACTCCGCAAACCGCCAAATCGGGTCTCCGAAGCCCTTCCGTCTCTTTCCGACCGAACCCGCCCGTTTTGGGTTCGCATGGAAATCATCGAGTTTTTTCAAGCATTTGAAAATTTGGCCGACCGAACCTTCCGCGGCAGATCTCTCGGCTACCAAGACGAATTAAAACACGAGGTGGACGTAGCGGAGCGTACAAATGCGTGGCGATACGCAGAGAAATCTTTTCGCGGTCCGCCGCTCGAACCATGGCCATGGTGATCGCTACCGAATGGCAATATCAGAACCACTTCACCGCGCCCGGCTTGAACATGATGCAGCAGTGGGGGGCTCGCTGCACCTGACCTCCTGACCGTTCATCTGACACCCTCCGACCTGGGCCAAAACCAGCTTGCCAGCAGCAAGGCGGCGAGCGCGCCAACAGTCTGAGCGGCGACGAAGGCGAGGACACTTGTAGGTGCGATCCCTGCGAAGGTGTCGGAGAGCGAACGCGCGATGGTCACTGCCGGATTGGCGAATGAGGTTGAGGCGGTGAACCAGTACGCCGCCGTGATGTACAGGCCGACCGCATAAGCCACCGTCTGGGGTGCGCGCGCAACGCAGCCGAAGATGGTCAATACGAGGCCGAAGCTTGCGACGAACTCGGCGAACCATTGGTTTGGACCAGTGCGCATCGTCGCCGACAACTGCCACACCGGCAATTCGAACATCAGGTGCGCAGTCCAAACGCCCGCAATGCCGCCGACGATCTGCACAGCGATGTATGCCGCTGTGTCTGGCCAAGAGACCTCGTGCCGCAGCGCGAAGGCGAGGGTCACGACTGGATTAAAGTGCGCGCCCGACACAGGGCCGAAGACGAGAATCAACACCACGAGGATCGCGCCGGTCGGCAGTGTGTTGCCAAGCAAGGCCAGAGCAAGGTTACCGCCCGAAAGCTTCTGCGCCATGATGCCCGAGCCGACGACGGCTGCCAGCAGGAATGCCGTGCCTAGCGCCTCCGCGCCGAGACGTTGCGCGAGCGGCGGCATCAGGTCGGTTCCGCGGCCTTGGCGGTCGATCCTTGCATGCGGCCGATGTCTTGGAGCCGCGTTTGCAGGCTGAGCTGGTCGAGGGTGCGGATCGGCAGGGCAACGAAAATCTCGATGCGCCGGGAGAGCATCCGGTAGGCGTCCTTGAAGGCGAGCGCGATCTCGGCATCCGAGCCGGTCGCCTCGGCCGGATCGGGCACTCCCCAATGTGCGGTCATCGGTTGGCCAGGCCATACCGGACACGCTTCACCAGCGGCGTTGTCGCAGACGGTGAACACGAAATCGAGCGCTGGCGCGCCGGGCTTGGCGAACTCGCTCCAGGACTTCGATCGCAGCGCCGTCGTGTCGTAGTTCAAGCTGCGCAGCAGTTCGAGGGCGCGCGGGTTGACTTGGCTTTTCGGCTGGCTGCCGGCGCTGTAGGCGCGGAATTTTCCTTGCCCGACCCGGTTCAGGATGGCTTCGGCCAAGATCGAGCGTGCCGAGTTGCCCGTGCAGAGAAATAGGGTGTTAAGCGTGCGGTCTGCCATGGCGACGTCCCGTTCTAGATGGCCGGCAGCGGCTGATAGCCGATGAGCGCCATCATCGACTCGAAATAGTCGCGGACGCGCTGCGGGAATCGGAGCTCTTTCACGACCGCGAGGGATCGCAAAAGCGGAAGCACGCGAACATCATCGAACGAAAGAACGCCGTTGATCGCCCGCGAGCTTTCGATCGCTCGGTCGATGTCCTCCAGGTGCGGCATCAGCTCGTTGACGTATCGCCGCGTATTGGCTCGCAGCTCGACCAAATCCCCTAACGCCTTGCGCTTGCGAAGATGATAGTGGTCGAGCGCGGCAACGCTGCCGAACTCCGGTAGGCCGAGAAGCGGATAGCGCGGCTGGGTGAGTCGAGCGGCCTTTGGGGTGATCTGATCTTCCCAGGCCGCAATTTCCGGCCGTTCCGCTCCGGTCAGCACCGGTTCGCCGAGCTGATTGACATACCTGACCATGTCCATGCTTTCGAGCATCGGCTGGCCATCGTCCTTGACCAGGATCGGCACCTGCCGTTTTCCAACCAGCGCGACCATGGTGTCGGTGTCGTCGTCCAGGACAACGATCTCTTGCAGGTGCTTTCGCTTGAGCGCGGCGGTCATGCGCACGCGAAAGCAAAGTGAACAGTGCTCGAACATGTAGAGCTTCACAGCGCGACCTTCTCCGCGGCCGCGCTCGGCGCACAACACGATTTCATGTGCGCGATGCGGGCTTCGCCGCTCTTTTCCTTGGAGCTGTCGTCGCCGTACACTGTGCTTTCGCCGCTGGTCAGGAAAGTTTCCCACGGGATGCCGGTGGGATCGTCGATCCAGGACTTTTCCGATTTCGCGTAGCAACACGTAGTCGCGCCGACCTCAAGCACGGCGCTGCTGGCCTTGCGCAACCGGCCATACACTTCCTGCAACTCATCGCCGCTCTCGACTTGAATGCCGAGGTGGTCGAGACCGAGTGCGTTGCCACGCATCGAAATGGCGAAGTTCACGCGGGGATCGTCGAGCATCCACTTCGCGTAGTCGTCCTTGACGACGACAGGCTTGACGGCGAAAAGCGCTGAATAAAAGCCAATAGACTTGCCGATATCCTCGACCGAGACATGAACGTGCAGGCGCTTCATGACGGACTCCCTATGCGGTTACTTTCGAGCGCTTCGGTTTGGACGGCTTGCACACGGCGGCCGCGCATTTTTCGGCCGCGCCTTCGCAGCAATTGTCGGTTAGAAATCCGAGCAGAGCGTTCATCGCCTCGTACTGAGCGGCGTAGATCATCGAGCGGCCTTCGCGCCGCACGCTCACCAGTCCCGCCGATCGAAGCCGATCAAAGTGGAAAGTCAGCGTGTTGGGTGCGAGGTCGAGCGCTTCCGCGACCCGCCCTGCTGGCATTCCTTCGGGCCCCGCCTGCACCAGCAGCCGGAACACATCGAGACGGTTGTCTTGGGCAAGCGCGGCCAAGGCCGCGACAGCATCTGTTTTTTCCATATTTCAACGAATATTGAATCATTGACGGCTTGTCAAGAACATTTCAATAATCATCGAAATGAAAGGCTCGACCCAAATGCCGGAATTTGCGCATCGCGTTTCGGCGAAGCAATTGGTTGCGCTCGTTTGCGCCGCGCAGGTGTTGGTCCAGCTTGGCGCCTTCTTCTGGCCGGCGCTGTTGCTCAGCCTGCTCACCCGATGGGGCCTGACCTATAGCGAAGCAGGCTGGATCACGGCCGCGTTCTACGGCGCCTACATTGTCGCCGTGCCGGTCCTGGTCACGCTGACCGACCGTCTCGATGCCAAGTCCGTCTATCTTTCTGGCGTTGCCATGACGGTCGCAGGGCACCTGCTGTTCGCCCTGTATGCCGACGGATTTTGGTCGGCGATGGCAGCGCGCGAGCTGACCGGCATCGGATGGGCCGGGACCTAGATGACCGGGCTCAAGCTCCTCGCCGACCGCGTCGAGGGCAAGCTCATGTCGCGCGCGACGGCAGGCCATGCCGCGAGCATCGGCATCTCCGGCGCGCTGTCATTTGCTTGCGCAGACCTGATCGCGAACCTTGCCGGCTGGCGGGCAGCCTTTGTCGTCGCGTCCGTAAGCGCCGCGTGCGCTTGGCTGCTTGTCGCCTGGGCGGTGCCGCGCCGCGGTCGATCCACGCTCCCCACCGCGAGCGGACACGCGCTGTTCGACTTTCGGCCGGTGTTTCGCAACCGCTCGGCGATGGCCTATGCGATCGTCTATGGCATCCACACCCTTGAAATGAACGCATTGCGTGGATGGGGTGTGGCCTATCTCGCATTCGTGGCAACGGCCACCGCTTCGTCGGCCACGGTGCTTTCGCCTGCCGCGGCGCTCACGATGCTCGGCCTCGCCGGAACGTTGGCAAGTGTTCTCGGCAATGAGGCGGCAATTCACCTGGGCCGTCGTCGTCTGATCGGTGTCGCCTTGGTCGCCTCAACTGTTTGTGCGTGCTTGCTCGCGCTGTTCGGGCCTTGGTCTTATGTTTTCGCTGTCGCGTTGCCCGTGATTTACGGTCCAATCGTGTGGCTCGACTCGTCGTCGCTGACCGCAGGCGCGGCCGGGACAGCCGAGCCGGGCAAGCGTGGCGCCACCCTCGCGGTCCACTCGATGCTCGGCTATATCGGCGGCTTTGTCGGCCCGTTGGTTGTCGGTTGGACCCTCGATCTGGGCGGCGGCATGTCGCCCGCGACGTGGGCAGCGGCATTCCTGACGATCGCAGCACTGTCAGCGATCGGTTTGGCGGTTTTTGTCCTCATGCGCCCGCGTGAGCTCTCTGGTGATCGCCAACAGCCGACGTGAACTTGCTCGCGAACAGTGTCGGTTTCGCAGAACGTCATCTTGATCGCGAGGATGATGGGGTACGAGCCGTAGTCTGCGTGTGCCGATCAGCCCTCGAACACCAAAGCCTCTTGTTCAAACCACGGACGCTCGGCCGCGGCGATAAGATTCTTGATCGAGAGCGAGCATGGCCGGCGGTGGGCGACGAGCCTCTCCAGAACAATCGGTGAGAGATAGGCCAAGCGCATCGTGCGGCTGATAAACCGCTCCGAGACCTTTTCGGCGACGGCAATGTCATGGATGGTCGCAACTTCTCCGATCTCGATCTTACGTCGCCAACCCCAGGCGCAGGCAATGGCACGCAACACGTGCGGGTCTTGGGTTCGAGGTTCTGCGGTTTTTATGTTGGCTGGCGGCAGAATGCGCGGCCGTCCATTGCGACGCCTGAGGGTGAGCGGAATAAAGACGCGGATGGTGTCAGGCGCGCTGGTCATGCCATGGCTTCCTCGGTGCGCGGCGTGATCATTTCGCGGACGACCGAGCCGAGCCCTTCGGTTCGGAGATCGACCGCAATCCCTTCAGGCGATACACTGACCCGCTGAACCATGAGGTGTACGATCCGCGCCTGTTCGGCAGGAAACAACGAGCCCCACAGCGCATCAAAGTCATTGAGTGCGCCGATCACGTCCCGTTCGTTCAGTTCCGGCGCTTGCTGCCGAACCGCGGCGATGGTCTGCGCCGCGATCTCGGGCGTCCGCACCAGCGTCCTGATCTCCTGGATGACAGCGGCTTCGACCACGCCGGCGGGTAACCGCTGCGGGCCCGTGGCAGCATCCGAATCCCGGTTTCGGATCACGTCCAGCGAGACATAATAGCGATAGAGCTTGCCGCCCTTGCGCGTGTGCGCGGGCGTCATGGCCGTGCCGGTCGGCCCGAAGATCAAACCTCGCAGCAATGCGGGCGTCTGGTTCCGCGTGTTGGCGGCGCGTTGGCGCGGGCTCTGCTGCAGAATGCTGTGGACCTTGTCCCAGAGCGCCCGATCGACGATCGCCTCGTGCTCGCCGGGATATGCCGTGCCCTTGTGTACCGCCTCACCCACGTAGACCCGATTGTTGAGCAGCTTGTAGAGATAGCCTTTGTCGATCAGCTTGCCACGCTTGCCGGCTATGCCCTCTGTCCTGAGCGCGCGCACCAGCGCGGTTGCCGAGCCAATCTTGGTGAAACGTTCGAAGATCATCCGAACGGTCGCTGCCTCACCCTCGTTCACGACCAGCTTGCGATCCTTGACGTCATAACCGAGCGGCACGAAGCCGCCCATCCACATGCCCTTCTTGCGCGAGGCGGCAAACTTGTCACGAATCCGTTCGCCAATGACCTCGCGCTCGAACTGTGCAAAGGAGAGCAGGATGTTGAGCGTCAACCGTCCCATCGAAGTTGTCGTGTTGAACGACTGGGTGACGGATACGAAGGTGACATTGTGCCGGTCGAATATTTCGACCAACTTGGAAAAATCCATCAGTGCGCGGCTGAGCCGGTCGATCTTGTAGACTACGATGACGTCGATCAAACCGGCTGCGATATCGGCGAGCAGGCGCTGCAGCGCGGGACGCTCCAACGTGCCGCCGGAGAAGCCGCCGTCGTCGTACTGGTCGCGTACCGTCACCCAGCCCTCGGCCCGTTGGCTGGCGATATAGGCCTCGCAGGCCTCTCGCTGGGCGTCGAGCGAATTGAACTCCATGTCGAGGCCTTCCTCGCTGGATTTGCGCGTGTAGATTGCGCAGCGCATCCGGCGGGGCGTAATGATGACTGAGCCGGCGTTTGTGCTCGTCATTCCTTGTGCCTCGGCGCTTCCCGAAGTCCAAAAAAGCGATAACCGTTCCAGCGCGTGCCGGTGATGTCTCGGGCGATGGCCGAGAGCGATTTGTATTTGCGGCCTTCGAACTCGAATCCGTCGCGCAGAACGATCGTGGTGTGCTCGGCACCGTTCCATTCGCGCACCAGCCGCGTGCCCACCACCGGATTGCGAGAATTTGCGATCATGGATTTTCGGCCCGGCTTTCCCTCGACCTCGTCGGCGAGAGCATTGAGGAGCTTGGTTGTCTCGCGCGCGACACCGCCGTATGTCAGTTCCTGAATTCGATGCGCCAAGCGCAGCTCAAGGAAGCCGCGACTGTTGTTCGGTGCGTCGGTACCAAACAGGGCCCTCCATTCCGCCTTCAGATCGTTGACCGCCATCCGCTTCAGAGCGACCACCCGCGCGAGCACTGTCGCGTCTCGTTCTTTGTCCTCGCCCGGCCGTGGCAGTCCGGCCTCGGTGGTCGTTCTTGCAGTCCGCATCATTGCCCTCCAACTCGGTAGCGTGGTTTGCGACCACGACCGCTCTGGTTGCCGGGACAGTCGAGCGAACTTTCTCCGCACTCAGGAGATAAAGGACTGGACTGTCGCGCCCGCAGCCGCATGAGGCCGGCCGCCAGGATTTCGGCGATCTCGGCAAGCCGCTCGGAGGCGGAAAGATGCCGGGGCGATAGGGGGTTGGGGATCGAAGCGGTCGGCATTTTTGGCCCCGGTGACTTGGCTGTCACATACCGGGCGCCGGGCAAAACTGTCGGGAGAATGAATCGCAGAGGTTGTGCTACTTACGCAACTCGTGATTTAGTGGTGACGAAGTCTAAGAATCGATTCTCTGGCGCGCACTCTCCATGGGGGGTGATCGCATGGCTACCTTCAGGCTGCCGAGATTCAGCCACCCTGATGCTCTTAGAGCCATTGCGCCGGCCAGGCTGACGACGTTTCTCAGCCCATACACGGAATATCTCAGAGGTCGCGGCGTCGCGTTGCCGGAGGACGGTACGCTCGACTATGAGCAGCTCGTTAGCGTGCTGATGAACCCGGACGACGGCGTGCCCGCTCGGATGGTCGACGCGCTCTACTTCGTCCATGAGATGGCGGACGACGATGCGATGGAGCAGCTGCTATCCGCAGCGCGCACTCGCGGCCTCGATCTCGACCTTGGCGACGAACCAACGGCGGCCGATGTTGCGGTCGCGGTATGGCTTGCGGAGCCCAACCTACTGCAGGAGCTGCATGCTGAGTCCTATGTCATGCGGCCCAAGATTTTTGAGTATTACTCCGGCGCGACCCGCAGGAAACGGCGCTTCCCCGATTACACGAAGGAGATTCTCGCTGAGATCACCGCGCGCCTCGACATCTGGTTCGTCGAGCACAAGCGCAGCGACGGCAGCAAAGTGTTCATCTTTCCGCACGGCGACAAGGTCCATGTGCTGATCCGACACGGAGCGACGATGCGGCGCGAGGGGAGCATCAAGAATGGAGTACGGGGTGTTGCCTACTTCCGCCCCGAGGTGCACGACGTTCTGGTCTACGACACGGCGATGGACCTGCTCGGATTGAAGGCCGGCACCAAGGGGGAAAAGGTCCTTTACCGCCAGGTCTTTGGCGAAATGCTGTTCGGCGACGCGAACTACTTTGCCCAGCCCTTCAAACTGAGCCTCGATCCGTTGCGGGAGCGTGGCCCCGAGGTCCTCGCCTGCGAGGACATCCCCGGCATGGTGTCAGCGACATTGGTGGAGATTCGACGCTTTATTGGCGGCCCGGCCAAGGAACGACAGATCAACCAAGCCACGGATCTGTTCAAGGCATTCGGCGACGGCTGGCAGCAGCGACTCGGTTTCGGCAAGCTCGTCGGAGCAACGTTCGATGTGACGCTCGGTGAAGGCCCCGCCAAGCGGACGCGCAAGGTTACGATCAGTCCGCCCAACTACGCAAAATATGATCGCGATGATGATGACGCGGACATCATTGAAATGTGGCTTAGACGCCGCGAGCTTATGCCCGAACCCGAGGTGGAGGACAACGTTAACTCGTCCGTTGACGCGCCTTTGGCGAACGCTGGAGGAGCTTCCACAGAGAGCAGCCGAAAGACTGGAATGGCGCCTACGCCTGGCTGACGACTGGCTCGTGGCAGCACGCCTCCTCCGCAGCACTGGTCGGCTGGTGCACGCCGTCGCTTGCCCCAACCCGGGAGGGGACGGATGCCCACGAAAGATTGTGCGTCACGCCGATGGCCGCATCGTTGCGGTCTGTGGCGATCGACCTCAGCGGTGCGAGAAGCTAGACCTGCAGCCAGATGATATCGAAGTGCTGGAGCTCGATGAGCCAATCCTTTGCCGTGAACTGCGCCGGGTGCTTGCCCTCGATGAGCCGCGTGTCCCCGCAGCCCTGACGAAACTTGCTCACGTCGGTACGATTCCTGCCCGGGCGGGGCTTGGACTCCCAGTCCTTATTGGATTTCCAAGCATGGAAGTCCCGATCTCGGCTCACGATATTCCGACTCTATCGGTGGGGGAAATGCAGGGTCTGGTTCTCACCCCGACCGGAAGCTTTGTCGATGGCCTGCCGGCCGGCTGGTCCTCCCTTTCGTTTGGGGAAATCCTAGGAGCGGATGATAGCCAACGCATCGTGGCTCAAGAAGCGGCGCCGGTGCTAATCGATAAATTGAAAGCGAAGGCGATGGCCGCATCCACGTCTTCCCACGACGTGATTTGGTGCCTTCCGCCGGATGCCCGCTGGGAAGAGATGGTGTTCGAATTCACGGCGGCGGACGCCCTCAACATCCGCTTCCGCGGCGAGACCCGACGCTTCGATGCGCAACAACTTGGCATGAAACGCACAAAGACCGGTCTGCCTACGAGTCAGTGGGCGCTCCTCCAGAGTTTCGCCGAGAACGACGGCGAGATTTCTTGGTCCAGCCCCGGGGCTGATCCGACGGTCAAGAAGCAGAAGCAC
>CAVPDS010000032.1:0-450589 GCA_963702695.1 uncultured Alphaproteobacteria bacterium
GACAAACGATCGCCGGATCGGTCTTGGCGAGTCCGTCGTCGATCAGCTTGGAGAGGATGTGCTCGGGGTCGTTCGATTGCGTGCTGATGGTGACGAACAGCGGCTCCTCGCGGGCGCCGAACGAGGTATCGAGCACGTCGTAGAGATCGCGATTTTTCGCCTGCGCCAGCTCGTCGTAGATCACCAGGCTCGGAAGATATCCGTGCTTGGTTCCGGCTTCCGCCGAGATGGCGCGGTAGATCGATCCGGTCGGGCCAGCGATCATGGTCTTGGTCGATGGGATCACCTCGACCATGGCGAGCAGCTCGGGCTCTTGCTCGACGATCTGGCGGGCGAACTTGAACACGATCGCGGCTTGGTCGCGGTCGTTCGCCGCGGAATAGATTTCACCGTTCGGGATCGATTCCGGCCCGATCAGATGCGCCAGCGCCAGCGTCGCGATCAGCGCCGTCTTGCCGTTCTTCCTGGCGATCGACAGGATCGCCCGCCGCACCACCCGGCGCCCCATCCGGTGGGGTTCGTAGATGTCCCGGATGAACCTCTTCTGCCACGGCGCCAGCTTGAACCGCTTCCCCTGTCCCATCCCGCTCGGGACCGTCAGGGTTTCGATAAACTTGATAACGCGCGCGGCGCGCCGCTTTCCGGCCAGCGTCCGCTTCACTTGCGCCGAGGCCGCCGATGAGGCCGGCGAACTTCGACTTGGCACTGCCGTCGGGAGCCCCGGAGGCAATACGAGCCCGGGCGGCTGGGGTGAATCCAAACTCGATGGCATATCGGAGCATGTCGCTGGCGGCTTTGTTGGCGGTGCCCACCAACGGGTTCTGAATCGCGTTGCCGCCGGTGGTCTTGATCATCAAGCCGTTGGTGAGCAGATCGCGCTCGGCCATTTTCGCAAGTGATGCTTCGGCGGTGACCCAGCGCGCGTAGGCCTGGCAGTACGCGGCGAGCGGGTTCTCGTCGACCAGCGTCAGCAAGCCCAGGTGATAGAGGCCGGTGGCGATGCGGCGCCACTCCTCCTTGGCGACCGGCATCAGAAACGCCGGCGGCTCGGGAATGTCGGGCGCGGCCTCATAGTCGGGCTCGCGCTCGGGCCGCAGCGCCTGGTGCCCGGGATTGCCGCGCAGCACTTTCAGATGCGTCGGGATCGGCTTGCGGCCACGCATCACACAGTCTCCGTTGCAGCGACGGCGGGCTTTGCCCGCTCGGCCGCGACCGCCGCGAAGCTGCGGCCATCGGCGTGCGTCGCCTGCGCGCCGGTGAAATTCTGCCAACGCAGCACCGCGACGTCGACGTAAGTTGGATCGATCTCGATGGCGTGACACGCGCGGCCGGTCATCTCGGCCGCGATGATCGTGGTGCCCGAGCCGACAAACGGATCGTAAACCGCCTGGCCGGGCGAGGAGTTGTTCTCGATCGGGCGCTTCATGCACTCGACCGGCTTCTGCGTGCCGTGGCCATGCCCGCTGTCCTCGCGTGCCGGGATCTGCCACAGCGTCGTCTGGCTGCGATCGCCAAGCCAATGCCCGCCGGCGCCCTTGCGCACCGCGTACCAGCACGGCTCGTGCTGCCAGTGATAGTCGCCGCGCGAGAGCGCAAACCGATCCTTGGCCCACACGATCTGCGCGCGCACCTCGAAGCCGGCGGCTTCCAGCGAGGCCTGCACCGTGCTCGCGTGCTTGCCGGCGTGCCAGCAGTACGCGACGTCGCCTGGAAACAGCGCCCAGGCCTCGCGCCAGTCGGCGCGGTCGTCGTTGGCGACCTTGCCCAGCTTGCCGCGGTTCTTGTTGACGTCGGCATAGGCGCGCCACTTCGGATCGTAGGCCACGCCGTACGGCGGATCGGTGACCATCAGCTGCGGCCGCACCGCGCCCAGGCACATGGCTACGTCAGTTTTGGACGTCGCATCGCCGCACAGCAGGCGGTGGCGGCCGAGCGTCCAGACGTCGCCCGGGCGCGTCACCGGTACCGCCGGCGCGTCCGGCGCCGCGTCGGGATCGGTCAGCCCGGGATTGCCCGATGCGTTGAGCGCCGACAGCTCGCGCTCGGAAAACCCCATCAGCGGCAGCTCGAACCCCATCGTCATGAGGTCGGCCATCTCGATCCGCAGCAGCTCCTCGTTCCAGCCGGCGTTGAGCCCGAGCTTGTTGTCGGCGATCAGGTAGGCGCGCTTCTGCGCTTCCGACCAGCCGCGAGCCACCATCACCGGCACCGCATCGAGGCCCAACCGGGCGGCAGCCAGCACTCTCCCGTGCCCAGCGATGATCGTCCCGGCCTCATCGACCAGGATCGGCATGGTCCAACCCCACTCGCGGATCGAGGCGGCGATCTGCGCGATCTGCGCGTCCGAATGCGTGCGCGCGTTGCGCGCGCTCGGGATCAGCGCCGCCAGGGGCCGCCGCTCGACCTGGTCCGCCGGCCATTCCATTGCTGTCTCCAGCCCAAAAGAGCCATGGCATTGCTCTGAAACAACTCGATGTTCGAGCAGCTCCGAGCGATGTGCCGGGGGTGTTGGCGCGGGCAATCCTGCCCGGCCCAGACTCCCGAAGGAGCCACACGATGTCGACCAAGAAGACGACCACCGCCCAGCAAGGCGAAGGCGGCCAAGAAGCCGGCCAGCAAGAAGACCGCGAAGCCCGCGGCGGCGGCCAAGGACAACAAGACCACCGCGCTGATCGCGATGCTCACCAAGGGCGCCACCGCCGAGCACATGGCCAAGACGCTCGGCTGGCTGCCGCACACCCTGCGCGCCGCGCTGAGCCGGCTGAAGACCAAGGAAGGGCTCAAGATCGAGCGCGAGCGGGTCGACGGCACCACGAGCTACCGCATCGCCTAAACTTCCGGGGTTTGCCCGGGAACGCCCTCGCGCCCTGCGGCGCGGGGGCTTTTTCGTTGTGGCGGGCTCTCGCCCACCCTGCCTTCTCCAGCGGTTGGGCTGGCTGGGCGATTGATAGAAGTTGCGATCCGTCAACTCGACCGAACACCGCGCGAGCCATGGCCGCGCGCCGCACCCCCCCGGTTCGAATTTCTCGGAATAACGCGTGAAAGGAGGCCGGGCGCTCCGCGCGCCTCGGCGAAGTTTTTTAGAAGGGCCCCCCCGCCGGGAGGCACCCGCGCGCTCCGTGCGCGACCCTCGACATCTTGCGAAAAATACTAGCTCTAAAGATCAAATCTGTCCCATCGTAAAGTGTCCTCGGACACTTTACGCATTTGTACTCACAGTTGCTCTGCTTGTGCTCTCGCAACGATGAACTGGCGTGACCGCTTGCTCGAGACCTTACGTCCACTGAGACGCAACACGATCACGCTCAGCGCGTATTGCCAGTGCTGATGAGCAGCCGAGCGCGCGAGCCCAACCTTCCAGCAGATCGCCTTCCAGGGCTCGCCAGCGGCTCGCAACCAAACGATCTTGGCGTCGATCGGCTCAAGCCAATGCAGCCAACCAAGTGCTTCCTCCATCTGACGGATGGCATCCGACGACGGCGGCGGCAGCCTCATCGGCTCAGACTGCTGACCGACACGATCGGCAAACTCCACAACCATCTTTGGCCACGTGTTGAAGTAACCCGGGACACGGACCTCAGGCAGCCGCTTCATCACCCCGGCGGCTTCGACGAAGCGCTCTTCGACCAACGAGGGCGTCCAGTGCATCTCAGCCATTGCTCGTCTCCGTCCTTCCAAACTTGCCATAGAGTTTCTCGCCGAGCTGGCGGATGAACTCCCGCTCGGGCCATGTGAGCCGTTGATCGTCGACGGAGACCGCGAGCAGACCCTGCTCGCGCCAGCCCTCACACTTGACCCTCTCGGGTGGCCGCCGCTCGCCGCCATAACCAGGTGGCGCCCACCTCATCGCGTCACCTCCGGCAGCAAGGCGGCGTAGCCAATCACGTCCTGTGCGCTGTCGCGGTGCTTTGGATCGTGCGCGAGGCGCGCGATCTTGAGATCGATCATGCACAGCACGACCTGCGCCGGCGTCACCGGGTGGCCGAGCGTCAACGACCAGCGCGCCGCAACCGTGGACATGGACGCTGCCGCGTCGCCGTAGGCTGCTCCCCGCGCGGCTATGATTGCGGCTGCGTCTTGCAGCATCTCTTCGGAGGTCATGTGCTTGCCTCCGGGGCGGACCGTTCTGGGATTGTACTTGCTGCCGCGACCAGATCGATGACAGCGCCGATGACGGAGGCCGGCTCTGCAGTGCCGAGCCTCCCCATGCTCGTCGCCAGATCCTGCGGCTCAACACCATGCTGAATCAGGCAGGAGACAACGACGCAGGCGTCGGCCAGAAGCGCGTCCAGGTTGGACCCGCTGCGCGCGCCGTGTGTGAACACCTCGCCCGGCCGGCCATCCGGATAGAATCCGATCGTGACCATGAAACGCGTGCCGCTGTGCTCGAGCATGACTGTCTCAGCAGCGCGGCGGTCCGGGAGACGCGTCCGCGTCATCGCACGCCCCCTGTGGTCGAAATCGCCCAAAGAAGAATGGCAAGCGCGTCGGCCTCGTTGTCGTCGGTGGGGTTGAACCCGCGGGCGCGGACGGCGGCGATCACGGCTTGCTTGTCGGCATTGCCCTTCCCGGCGATGAACCGCTTGATCGTGCCCACGGGGACACCCTGGTAGGCGATTTCGTGGTGATCACACCAGGCCGTCAAGATCGCGAGCCAACCGCCGAACGCATGGGCAGCGTCGACACCGGCATGACGACGAACCTGTTCGTATACGACCAGGTCGACGCCGCCAGCCTGGTTCTTAATCTCGGTGAGCCAACGCTTGAAGCGGAGGAATCTCATACCGCCGCTTTGCCAACGGTCAAGCCGGAACTCGGCCGTACCGCTGGTGATGGCGCCATCTCGGGTCCGCAACGCGAAGCCCGCGGTGGTCCCCAGATCGAGGGCGAGGATGGCCGACGGGCTGTGATCGCACGATCGTATAGCCGGGTTTGAATTCGGCGTCGCCGGCAGGTTAGTGGAGATGTTCACAACGAAGGCTCACACAAAGTGGGCCTTCGGCTTCGGTCAACAATGACTGTATGAGAACTGAGTTCTGCCGATCAAGCAAAAACGAACTCGCCCGAGAAAATTCTAAAAGCGGAACTGGCAAATGTCACCACTGTCACCTGTCACCGATGGGGTCCTAAACACTCTCCATAGGAGAGAGGTCTTTTTACTCACTCTCCTATGGGTATCTTTTGTAACAGGTGGTGCAGGTGGTGACAGTGGTGACACGCTTGTTATTGCTGCAGTTTTTCTGTCATCACTTTGTCACCACGTCACACCCTGCCGCCTGGGTCGCTGCGTTTGTCACCACTGTCACCAGTCACCGCCAGGGTCCTAAACATATCCCATAGGAGAGAGGTCTTTTTGCTCACACTCCTATAGGCATATTTCATAATAGGTGGTGCAGGTGGTGACAGTGGTGACGCGTTTGATTTTGATTGGTTTTTTCTGTCACCACCTTGTCACCACGTCACCACCTCCCATGAGCGGGCACTGGCTCGGGGATTGATGTCTGCTTCTAGGCCAATCCGGATGCGCGAGGAATTTGCGTTCTGGCAACTACGGCGCGAATGACCCCGAACCGGACTCCACGGAATGTCGCCCCGGTGCTTTAGCTCTTTAGCCCCGCGACCCGCGCGACATCGAACCATCGCGCAACTTCATCGCGCAAATAACGCCCGAATGCGTCGGGGCTCTCACCGAATGGATCAAACCCCTGCTTTTTCAGTGCGTCGATGGTTGCCGGCGCGCGCATGGCCTTCCCGGCAGCGTCGGCGATTTTTTCGATCGCCATTTGCGGCGTACCCGCAGGTGCTATCAGGCCGAACCATAAACTCGTATCGAAGTTGGGCATTCCGGATTCGGCCATCGACGGCACGTTCGGCAATGCCTCGGCACGCCGGCTTGCTGCCGTCGCAATTGCCCTGAGGTTGCCCGTAGCGATCTGCCCGACCACGGTAGAAGCGGGCGAGAAAAACATCGTAACGCGCCCCGCAAGGAGGTCGGTTACCGCTTGGGGGCTTCCCGGATAGGGAACGTGAATCAGCTTGATCCCGGCACGTTGCGCAAAGAGTTCGGCTGCCATGTGTGGGAGGCTGCCGACGCCAGCATTGGCGCAGAAAATCTCACCCGGCTTTGACTTGGCCAGCGCGATCAGGTCGACGACGCTGTGCAAGTTCGACTGAGGATTGACCACGAGAACGATTGCGCCGCTGGCGAGGAGCGAGACCGGTTCAAAGTCCCTGACGAGATCGATCGATGGATGGGATTTCATCGCTTCGCTGGTAACCGTTGACAACGTCACCAGGAAGAGCGTGTAGCCGTCCTTGGGGGCGCGGGCGACATATTCGGCGGCCAAGCTGGAGCCCGCGCCCGGCTTGTTCTCGACGATGATTTTTTGGCTGAGGATATCCGCCGCGATGTTGCCGAAAGCACGCGCTGTGATGTCCGCCGCCGTTCCTGGCGTGAAGCCTACAATGAGGCGGATTGGACGTGATGGATAGGTTTCTTGCCCGATTGAAGTCTCACTTAATAAGGACGGTAGCGCGGCAGCGCCGGTGATCAGCTTTAGAAATCTGCGTCGCTGAATTTTCATTATGGTTCCCTCCCGCCGAGTGCACGAAATTCTACAATCCGTTTCCGTCGAAGGGAAGAGAGTGTCCGCGCCTGGCCCTGAGCGTCAGGCCTTACGGCAAGGGCTAACTATCGCTTTCAGCCTACAGCGGACTCACCTGGCACAGAACGCCGAACGTAGACTGGCCAATCAGCAGTCGGATCTCCGATATCGCCACTCGCGAAACGTGCCTTTGCGAACTTGATATCTTTCCCATTGCCTCGTCTTCAAATACGCACCAACGCGCATCTGATCGGCCTTCGTCCAGCGCGCGATCTCGATGCCGAGCGCACCTTCGAGGATTTCGCCGACGGAAACGTCGTTGATCGGACTTGCCCGCTCGACCTCCTCGTCACGCCAATCGTCGTAATTTCCGTAGCCATGGTTGACTCGCCGGCGATCAAAAATAAGCCAGCGATCGATACGCGCATCCCAGGCGTCGCCTTGATATCGTTTGTCTTGTTCGACCTTCGCGAGCGCGATCAGATCCGCTTCATCGAACCACCAGATTGCTCCGTCACGATAACGGGCCACGGCCTCCGCCCACAGCTGATCGCGATCATGGCGAAGCGAATCGAGATCGATCGTGCCACAGCGCACCGGCCAGAAGCGGCGGTTGCCGGTCTCGTCGCGCAAATAGGTGTCTGGATTGACGCTGCCAGCGAACACGCATTGGCGCGGCACCTCGACGACGTAGCGTTCGTAAGGTGGCCGATAACGGTCCGTCGTTCGGCTCAGGAAGGCCTTGATGCGCGATACCTCGGCTCGGCTTATCGCGTCGAGTTCGGCGAATTCAATGACCCACATTCCCCGCATCTGCTGGGCAGCGTCTTTGCTCCCAATCTCGGCGAGCTCGTCGGTGAACCACCCCGCGCCGGCGAGCGTCTTCAGGGCGCTCGACTTCTTTGCGCCTTGCGGGCCCTCAAGGATCAGCATGTGGTCGACTTTCGCGCCTGGCTGGAGGATGCGGGCGACGCCAGAGATCATCCAGCGTGAGCCGATGGCGCGATTGAGGGGAGTGTCCTCGGCACCAAGGTATGTGATCACCCACGTCTCGAGCCTCGGATCGCCATCCCAGACAAGGCTGGTCAAGTAATCGCGCACCGGGTGAACGCGTATGTCTCGAGCGACAGCATTGATGCCTCGGCTGACTGTGGCGGGGCCGACATTGATCTCGCGGTGCTGCAGCCATTCGGCGCAACGCACATCATCGGCATCGCTCCACGGCCGCGGCAGGACACTGTGCTGGTCCCAAGGCAGCGCTCGCGCGACCAGAATCTCCTGGCGGAATTCGTCGAACACCAGTGCTCCGGCGAAGGCCTCGTCGTTGGAGAGCGCGGTGATGACGTTTGCCTCGTTGCGCTCGGGCGTGCCGGCGAGGTCGAGCCGCAACTGGTTCGCCCAGCGCGGTCGGATCGGCCGATGGTGGATGTTACCCGTCGAGTTCAAGCGCCGGCGCAGTTCGCCGATCTGCTTTTCCAGGATGGAGACCGCTATCCCGGTGGCGGTCTTGATCGCCGCCAGCACCTGGCGCTCGGGCAAGGGTTCCAGCCGGGCCATGACGAGCTGCCCGAGCAGGCTTCCGAGGATCGTGAGATCGGGCGGGTTGGTCAGGGCTCGGGCGGCCGCCTCGAACTCTGATGCGGTGCTTGGGGCCACGGGCGCGCTGATTGGTGCCGGCTCAGACCGTTGGTAGTCGGCCGCCGTCGCGCCATGCCGCAGGTCGTCGTTGAAGTCGTCGCCATGCAGCGGTGAGACGATCGCGTTGGTGATGCCGGCGACGTTGAGCCGATCGGCCAGAGCGGCGGCGGCCTGCATGCCTGCGTCGCCGGCATCGGCGAAGATGGTTACGCGGTTGACGCCGTCCGGCCACTGCCAGCGTCGCAGCCCGTCGGCGGAGAGCGCGGCCCAGGTCGGAATTCCGAAAATCGTCGTTGCGGCGAGCGCCGTCTCAATGCCCTCGGCGATCCCGAGATGACCATCGTCGCCCACGGCCGAAAGGCGGACCGAGCCGCCGGCAACGGCGCCGAGCATCTTCTTGCCCGGCGGGGCCTTGCCCGAACCGTCGTCGAGCAGATAGGTGCGATGAATGCCGCCGGTCGGCTCGCCGGCGCCGTCGCGGACTCGCGCCACCATGCCGGGCCAGCCGCGGCGGGTCTCGAAGTCGGCGAGGTCGGGATTGAACAAGAGGTCCGGGCGAGGCCGGATCGCGCAGGCCGCGGGTTTGCAGATAGACGTTCGGCGACCGAGCCTGCCAACGGTGCGCAGCCGGCAAGGATGCGGGCAATCTCGTGGCTGTGGTCGGCTTTTGCTGGGGCCGTGGACCGAGGCGGAGCCGGACGGTCAAGGCGCGCGCGCCGGGCCGCTTCCTCGAACAGCGCGGCGTTGGTGAGCCCCGTCGAATGATGGATCAGGTCGATCGGACCGGCGCATTCGCCGGTCGCATGGTCGTAACCCCAGCCGGCGCGCGGCCCGCGCAAGTGAATGACGCAGGAGCCCTCGTTGCGCGGCGGCCGGCCAGACAGGTCAGCACAGCGCAGCGATTTGCGGTCGGGCGACAGACGCGCTTGCGGAAACAACGCTGGCAGCCATTCGGCGCGCGGTGGCGGCAAGCCGTTCGCGCACCTCGTCGAGGTCGTAGCGAGCCGGGGGCTGCCAGACGTCGTTGAGATCGATGAATGATGTTCCCTCCATGGCAATCGTGGTCACTCCTCAACTGCGGCTGCGCAGAGGCACGCTGCGGGGGCGACGAGATTGAGATCGAGGACGAGCGGCGAAAGCCGATCCGGCACGACAGGCGGGCTCAAAAGCCGACGCGCCGGCAACATTCCCTTGCGATCAAGAACTTTGGCCTCGTCTCTGCTCATCCCCAGAAAGGCTGCAATATCCCCGAGCAGGGCTGCTTGGCCCTCGAATTCGTACCACCGGACGCCACTGCGGTTTCGGCTCTGCACATCGAACGGAGCCCATCGACAGTTGGTCGGTTCGTAGTCACCGTTCGGATCAATTCGATCAAGGCTAAATGACGGGTCGGGTTTAGGCCCCATATCCTGAAAGAAAGATTTGAAGCTGTCGCACCACCGCGCGCACATGCGGATGCCACGTGCGCCATAGCGGTGGAAGGAGGCATCGCCGGGGTTGTTGCACCGCTTCTTGGCGCTCAGCCATGCCATGTATTCGGAGGTCGGCTGCTGACCGCGAGTGTGCCCATGACGAAGGCTGACATCTACAAGCAGACAACCGCAACTTCGGCTCCCGCCGGCATCAGACCGCAACGCAAGACGTAGGCTTTGCCCAAGGACGAGCTTTTCCGTCCCACATTCGCATTGACAGAGCCATCGATCCCTTTGTTTCCCCGCTGCCGAAATCGCCGGTTCAGCGACGCTGATCACCGTCCAACGGTGCACTCGCATGCCAGGGTGGAGCTTGATCATAGCGCTCCTTTCCTCAGCTCAGGATCACGAGACCTTGCTCGGCCCGTGTGATTGCGGTGTAGAGCCAACGGGCACGATCGATGGCGGTTTTTCCCAGACCGTCATCCCAGACGATCACATTGCCCCAGGAACTTCCCTGGGCCTTATGGGCCGTAATCGCCCAACCGAACGTTGCCTCCGCCAACAGCCGCTTGTTCTTCCAGTCGCGGTCGTGCCGCTGCCGGTCAAAAGCGACATGATCCTCGAAATGTCCCTTATAGATTCGCAGCTGCTCGCGCTTGCCGTTCTTACCAGGCCGGCCGATCGGATTGCCCTCCTCGTCCAAAACGCGGGCTGAAAAGAACAGGCTGCCTTCATCGACGATGTCCTCCAGCGTGAGGAACATGCCGTTGATCAGACCGAGATCGTTTTGGTTCTTGAGGCAGATGATCTTCTCGCCCTGGCCGGTCGGGCAGCCATCCATCACCGAAGCCGGCTGCTCGCCGCATGGCGTTGTTGAGCTGGAGCCGCGTGGCATTGAGCCCGCAGATCACCTGGCCGCCCCGCAGGCACTGCTCGGGCGTCACATCCATCTTGCGCATCTTCCAGACGAAAGTGTCGTATTGGCCGAAACCGATCGGCTCGCCTTGGCGCGCCATAGTGGCGAGGCGGATGATCGCGCTCTCCTCGGCCTGGCGGTGGATTTCGGTGAGCATGATGTCGGGCGCGTCTTTGGTGAATGCGCCTTCGCCCTTGATCGGCGGCAGCTGGCCCGGATCGCCGAGCACCAGGATCGGCTTTCCGAAGCTCATGAGGTCGCGCGCCATCTCCTCGCCGACCATTGACACCTCATCGAGCACGATCAGCCGGGCGTGCGCCGCGTCGCTCTGCGGATTGAGCGCAAACCGAGGCTTCTTCATCTGCGACATCGCCTGGCACATGGCCTCGATCGCAGCTTCGGCCGCGGTCCGATCGAAGCCGGCGAGCTTCGCAGCTTCGAGCCGCGCCTCATCGATCTTCTTGTCGGCGGCCTCGATCTCCTCGTCGGTCGCGACGATTACGCTGTAGATCAGGCTATGGATGGTCCGGGCAGGCGTGCCCTTGCGGCGGAGGACCAATGCCGCTTTACCGGTGAAGGTGGCGGTCACGACGCCTGGCACACATTCGCCACTGTCGCGGCTGCTCTTGTGTGGATCGAGTCCAAGCTCGGCGAGAGCGAATTTCAGTACGGTGGATTTTCCGGTTCCCGCATAGCCGAAGAGCCGAAAAACCTGCTGCTCCCTGGTCCGGTTGTTGAACCAGTCCTTGATGGCCGCGATCGCGCGAGCCTGGGTGTCGGATGGGGTGATGTCGGTCATGGCGCCGACCTCCAACACCGGTCCTGCCAGGCACAGGGTGGGTGCCAATCGCCGCCGGTGCGGCCGCCGCGGCAAATGACCGAGCTCTTGTCAGCGGCAGCGCGTGGCAGCAGTTCCTGCGCTTCGCTGGCCTGCACGACCTGCACCGCCTTGTCGCTCATCGACTGCGCGAGCGCCGCGTCGAACGGCACGAGCTCGCAGTGCAGTTCCCAGGTGTCGCGGTTGAGCGCGGTGAACAGCGCCGGATTCGGCAGATCGAGATAGGCTTGATAGAGCGCGATCTGCGCCGCGTAGATCGGCTTTGCGAGCACGACGCCCTTCTTGACGACCTCCTTCCAGGACGCGGCGCCAAGCGCCTTGGTCTCCCACAGCGCCGGAAATTCCATCGCGACCGGGCCGCCGATCAGGCAGCCGTCGATGTGGCCCTTGAAGCGCCCATCGAGCGCGGAGAATCCGAACTGCCGGCCATCCGAGCGTTCGGTGCGCAGGTCGAACCCGGCGGCGCGCAGCCACGCAGCTACGATATCCTCGCCGCGATGGCCGGCCTCGAATATGCGCAGCGTCTTCGGCTCGAACTCCCGGCCCTGGTCTTTCGGGGCGGCGAGATAATCGAATTGGATCTGCCGCAGGCATTCGCGGCCGAGTCCGGACGTGCTGACATAGCGCCGCGGCGGCTGGGCGCGGTTGCGGGCGACGAGCGCTGCGTCGATGGCCGCGTTGATGGCAACGTCGATGCCGGGCTGATCGGCTCGGGCCTTCGTACTGGCAGCCGGAGCCATGGTTCAGATCGATCATATACTGCATTCGTCGCGCTCCCAAAAGCCGCCGGCTTGCGCGATACAGCGCAGCTTATGATCTTGCGCTGCTGTCAGCATGGTGCGATCGCCGTTCGCTCTCACATTCTCACGGATGCTCGCGCAGAATTCGATCTCGCAATCGGTCTCGGCATTGGCCTCTGCCGTTTTCAGTAACGACCGTCGAGATCCGAGCCCATCGCGGTTCATGTCGATGGTCATGGCGCGCTCCTAAAATGGAATCGGATCGTCGAACACGGTGCAGGTCCCTCGGTGTGGTGGCCTGGCGCTGCATCGCGTGCTGAAAGCCGTCGACGCACGCCTCGATGATGCGGTCGATCTCCTCGGCGGTGCGATCGTGGAATGGCGCCATCAGCCCGAGCTCGATCAATACCTCTGCGAGATTTCGACGTGCGGCCTTGATCGCCTGAGCCTCATGCTGCGGTCTTATCGATCATCCCTCGGTTCCTCTTGGCGATTGCGGCGCCGGCCTGAGGCAGCGCATCGAGCAGAAAGCGAACGTCGGATAGCGGTCGGGACGCAGCAGATGCGTGTAGTAGAGGCCGCGGGTCTCTCGGTTGCAGACGGCGCAGGCCGTCATCCCAGGAGCATCGAGAGTTTCCGCGACCCGGGTTCTTCGGGCTTTTCCGCCATCCGCCGTGACGCCAGCACGATGAAGCTGCTGATGGCGTTCTGCGCCATGGCCTCGAGCTCGGGCATGGTCAAACAGCGGATTGGCTGATGGAGCCTTCCTCTTCCTTCGAGCCATTCGCCGATCGCCTTCGCCGCTTCACGCGTGACATGGGCCTGCCACTCGTCATCGGTCATGTGCTGCCGTCCTCGGCCGGCCTTCAGGTGTTGAGCCAGGCCGGACCGGTCGCGGGAGCGCCCTGGGGCGGGTTCGGTGCGCCCTGGCTCGCCCACGGCACGGCGGCCGGCGGCGGTGACGGCGCGCCCCACGCGGGTGCTTGCTGGGCGGCAGCTTCCGGCGCTTTGCGCGGCTTGGCGTTGACCGGTTCCGGTGGCACGGGCTCGCCACGCATGACGCTTGCGTATTGCGGCTCGCCCGGCAGCACGACGTTGGCGAGCTTGTTGGCATCCTTGTATTGCGCGCTCGACGCAGGCTCGACCATGATGCGCGCCGCAAACACGATGCCGTCGAGCTGCTTCAGTCCCTGGATCACGCGCTTCTGCCTTTCGCAGCCTGGCTCTCATCCTTGGGATCGAGGCCGAGCGCGCTATCGATCATGGCGCGGAACGCGCTCTTGGAGATGTTCCAGCCCTTCGACTGGCCCTTCTCGTCGAGCTTGCCGCCGGCGACCGTGAAGTTCTGCCAGAACTTGCGCCTGGCGAAGGCGCCGTCGACCACGGTGAACTCGCAGTCGAGCATCTTGGCGTCGCTGGTCTGCGAGGCCTTGAGCAGACCGGCATCCATCGGCGTCGATCCATTCACACCGCCAGGGCGGATGGTCATCTTCACCTTGGCGAACGTTCCGTCTGGCATCGGTTCGCCGATCGGCGGCAACTGCGGCTGGGCATCATTGAGGTCGTACATGTCAGTCTCCTTTGCTGAGATTTTGATCAGGCGGCGTGAACCTGCGGGCCCGCGGCATTCGGCGTCGCCGACCATGCGGGTTCGAGCGCTGTCGTGTTGATCTTGGCGAGCAGCGCGCCGAGATCGGGCGGCTTCGGTGATGTCGAGCCGGCCGCTGCGGTCCTTGGCCGGCAGGCCGAACGGATTGCCGGCGCGACAGACCAGCCGGCGTTCGCTCGCTTTCTCGTCGAGCACGTAACCGCCCTCGGCGTCGCGCGAGAACAGATGCAGCGAGATCACCTGATCGACGATGCCGGGTAGCTCGCGGCCGGCCTTGGAGCCCTCCATCTGCGGCTGCCAGGTCGCGACGTTGAGCTCGTCAGTGACCTTCTCCAGCACGCCGACGAAGATCACGGTCTTGCCCGGCGCGTGCTGCAGATGCTTGAGCGCCTGGATGACCTCGCGGCCAAGCAGGCCGTAGGCGCCGCGCACGTCCGGCTTGCCGGTGCGCTCGGAGAACGCCTCCGGCTGCTGGCGGGCATAGACCATGACCTGCCGGGTGAGATCGGTGATGCTGTCGACGAAGATGATCGACTTCGATCGCAGGAACTCCTCGACGCCGGTGCCGGCATAGACGTTGCGAGCGTGCTGGTAATGCTGCGCGCTGTACCAGGCGTTGGGATCGGCGGCGGGATCGGGCCCTCCGATCAGCACCGCAAGGTCGCGGAAATCGACGAAGCTGCGGATCGGGATGCTGGCGCCCGGCCAGTCCTGCACCGACTTCATGCCGGCTTCGAGATCGAGGCAGACGGTCTTGTCCGGCGGGAGCGTTTTCAGCAGCGACGTTTTTCCGACACCCGGCATTCCGAAAATCGCGAGTGAGGTTTTGTTATTTGCCGCAGTCAGACGTTCGTCCGCCGTTACGATTCTGACGGGCATCAGGCAGCCTCCTCATGCATGGGCGTGGCCCACGTGTCACAGTTTGCTATTCGGGTGATGGTAGATTTGCTGACGCCGAGCTCTCGCGCGATGCGACGATGGGTTAGCCCCTCGTCCAGGAGCGTCCGCACGAGCGCTACGTCTAGAAAGTCCAGCTTGGCCGCAGGATTTGCTTCACCGGCGCCACGAGGGGGAGGCACGCCGCGTCCCTTGCGATACATGTCTGCACTGTTATCACGCGGCAGTCCTGCGAACAGATGGGCGGGATTCACGCAAGCCGGCGTGTCGCACGCATGACACACGAACATTCCTTTTGGGACAGGTCCGTTCGCCCATTCATACGAGAGTACATGTGCACGCGCAATTCCCTCGCCTCTTCCACCGCGGCCAATGACACCGTATCCAAATTCGTGCGTCGCACCTGTCCAAAGCCAACAGCCGTTTGGGCTGTTAGATTTGTCGACCTTCGCCCAGAAGCGCTGTTCGATCGGTTTTCTCTTTACCGGCATCACGCTGCTCGCATCAGTTTCGTAGTTTGCTCGGTTATCGGGTCGGCGGGGCGTTGACCGGGCGCCGAAGGATTGCCTGCCCGTCCTTGCGGAGCGGGCCGCCCCGCCGCTGTCTCAGCCGTCCGGTTTGAGTGTCAGCGTGAAGGTCGCCTTGCCGGTCTTGACCGTGCGGGCAGGCGCGAAGGCGGCTCGGATGTTCTCGGGCCAGGCGGTGTATTTGCGCTCGGAAACCTTGTAGGCGACGTCAATGTATTCGACCGGGTCGTCGCCAGCGGCGCGGATGCGCTCGACCACAGCAGCCAGCGCGCGCTGGTCCCAATCCACACGCTTTGGCAGTTCGGCAGATGACGGTGACGCTGCCGTCCTCGAAGCGGACCGTGCCGGTGTCTTTGTTCTCGGCCCGGCGCGCCGCCTGAGCCCGGTCGGCGTAACGCAGCGCGATTGCCCCGGCGATCCATTCGGCCGTGGTTTTCGCGGCGGCCAATGCCGCCTCGGCGTCCTCCTGCAAGAGGACCAGAAGATCTGCCGGCAGCGCAGCGATCTCTCCGATCGGCAGCGTGCGAATGCTTTCCAGGGTTGGGCGGTTGGTCAGCGCAGACATCAGACGGTCTCCTCGGATACATGCGTGAGGACTGAGAGCGGTGCGGAATCGGGCCGTGGTCGCGCGATCGCGAGGTAGCTGAATCGATCGCGGCAAATCCGGCGCTGCAGGAGGTGCACGAGGCCTTGATTGGCCAACCGCAAGGCGCGGGTTGCGATTCGTCCGAGCGCGATCCGATCGTTCTCGCTTAACGCCTTCCCGTAGGACGAACGATCGAGCGCGAGAAAGCCTTGGTGATATTCGAGGATGTCGCCGGCCGCCGCCTGCCCGAGCCATGCGAGCAGATCAATCTCGGTCTGCGGATACGGCATCAGGGATTGGATGCAGAGGCGCTCATCGCGGCGCTCCGCCGGCATGAAACGGTGCTACTTTTGTGGTTCGCCGCCGCGCCGCCTCGTAGGCTTCGATGTCGGCCAGGCGGTAGATGACCCGGCCGCCGATCTTCAGATAGGCCGGCCCATCGAGCGTCATGGCGCCAACGCTCCAACGTGCGGTGGCTAAGGCCCCAGCGCCGCGCGAGCAGTTTCTCGCTGAGATGTTCCGTGTGTTCCATCGACCCGCTTGCGCTCCCATTCGTTTGTGGGAGGAACATCGGTCATCGAGGAGTGGGATGTCGTCGGGACGGGATGTGGGACAGATGGTGAAAAAGGGTGGGACAGAGTGGGACGCGAGGTGGGACAGAGGGGGACAGGGATGCAACGAGCGTCGTCACCGGCCGCTTATGCCGCTCCTCTCGCCTGCGATGCCACTCGCCCGGATCTGCGGAAAAACCGGACCCGCCGCCGCTCTGGCGATAGCAAATCGCAATTGAGCCGATACCGGCCCTTCCCATCGCCCAACACCAAATGGCGCCACGCTGGCTTGCGCTTGAACAGGTCGATCAATCGCATCGTGGCCGCGTTAGCTTCATCGAGCAGGCGCTTGCCGTCGAGCCAGGGATTGTCGCTCTCGCTGGCGGCATTCAGCAGGCGCAACACCGCCGCTTGCTTAGGACCAAAGCTGTGCCACTCGTTGGCCACGCGCACTCTGGTAAAATCGTCGCTATGCCAGACATCGGTCGTCGCCGGTTCGTTGGTGCCGGTCGCCACTGCATGATCGCGCTCGAAGCGGTCGCGCTCCTCGCGCGTCACAATCAAATCGTCCCGCCGCACGATCACCGCCGGCGCCCCAGCTCGCACATGCAAATAGTTGCTCGGTCGCGTCGTACGAAAGGCGCGAACCTCCGCCTGCCCCTCACGGAATATCTCCAGCAGGCTGGCCCGCAGCAGCGGCTGCGGACCGTTCAGGATCGGAAGGTCCTGCAGCAACCGGGTATCCCCGCCGCCGCCGCCGGTCTCCCAACTGCCGGTCTCGGCCGGTATGTCGACGACGAACACCGCGAGTTGCAGCATTTCGTCGAGCGCGTAATCCTCGATGTCGCTCAACGGCATGGCCCAGCGCTTCGCCACTTCGGCGATCCGAAACCAGCGCTTCTGCGGCAGCGGCATGTTTTTCTCCCTTACGCTTTAACGTCAAATGGACAACACCGACCCGCAGAGGGCTCCCCCGCATCGCTGCCTTATTGGACCAGAGCTGTAACGGTGCAGACGGTATTCGATGAACGATGCGGAAACGCCAAACCGCTCGGCCAGATCGAACAGCAATTCCTCGACCCGAACCGGATCCCCGGCTTTACAAAGCACGGGTTGATCCTCGCCCGCGTCTCGCAGCGGCAGGCTGAGCGCAATCGCCCGGCGAACCAACTCGCGATGTAGTGGCGCGCGTGGCGCCAACAGAGCGCCCATGAACTCGTTGGCGCGAAACTCCCGCCAATCCATCCCGCCGCGTCCACGCGTTGGTTTCACCAGATGCTCTTCGTCCGGCGTCACCATGGCGAATGCCGGCTGACCGGCCTGCCGCAGCATCGATGGGCCGTCGAACAGCGCGTGGCCAAGTTCATGCGCGAGCGTCGAGCGTTTCAGATAATCCCGCCCCGCAATCAGGTCGGCGTTCAGACTGATCAGCAACACGCCTGGCAGTGCCGGGTCGGCCTCCGTCACACCGAGCGCCTCACGGCCCTTGCCATCCCTCACGCTGCGATCGAGATCCCAGTGGGCGACGATCTCGATGCCGTTCACCAATATCCTGCGGGCTGCCCGAACCAGCCGATCGAGGTCGAGGCAGTGCCTCGGGCGGGGCCGCAGGAACTGTTGGCGCACCTGCTCGGCGATGCTCCATATCTCCCGAGCCTTCAACGGACGAGGTTCCAGGCTGCGGCGGTCGTAGGGATAGCCGACCTGGAGTGTCATCGACGGCCCCCTGCGGCTTGCTGCCGGTAAACGGCGATCACATGGTCGGTGCGCGCGCGCAGATCCGGCGGCAGTCTTCGCGCCGCGGCGAACAGGTCGTCCAAGGGCAGGGAGAGGGCGCCGGCCAACGCTGAAATTAGGTGGTCTGGCGGTGGATTCTCACGTTCGCGCTCAATTCGGGACAGGTAGGCGATGGAAACCTCCACCCGCCGCGCCAATTCGGTCAGCGTCATCTCCCGTCCTTCGCGCTGACGGCGGATATAATTTCCAAAGGCCATACGGGTCCTCCATGGCTTTTGCCGCCTGACGCGATGCCGTCAAAAAGCAGCTTGTCAGCCCCGGATGTTCACTATATGTTCTCATGGCTCCGCTGTCGAATCGAATCTTCCACGAGGCCCGCCCCTCAGCTCCGACGCCAGTCTTGCCGATGGAACAAGTGGCCGGGAAAATCTCGATGGCGATCGACAATCGCGGCGGGGCCCAACGCTACGCAAAACGAGATTATGGACATGGCCACGCAAAGGTACCGGGTGTTTGTTGAAACGTCGCACGGCCGCACTGCGGCCGGATTTTCCGTGCCCGACAAGGCGACACCGGTTGATGTCTCATTGATGCTGAGGGAGAAGGGTTGGACGGCTTACCGAATCCGCGCCGATCACTCGGCATCCGCGTGGATCGCGACGGTCATCGACTGGCAGCGCGCGGCCTGACGCGGTCGAGTAACCGCGGCGGCCTTAGTCGCCGATGCGAAATAGGCCCGCGGCAGTTGATGCCGCGTCGACGATTTCTCCGCATAACACCGCACACCGCCGCACGGCCCCGATCGGTTTGTTGCGAATGCTCCGGCGGCAAAATTCCTCGTTAAGTTGATCGCATACGAAACCCGTACCGCGGTCGATTGCGATGAATGCCCTCCACCCGTGTCATATGAGCGCTGCCGAGCGCCTGGCTGAAGTTGCCGAAATCCTGGCGACCGGCCTCATGCGTCTCCGCGCGCAACAGTCCAGCTCTTTATCTGCACCCGCCGGAGACAGTTTCCTCGACTTCTCGCCCCCGAAGAGCGGTCGTGGTCGCAAACCACGCTGCCGAGTTGGAGGGTGATGATGCGGACTGCACGAACGACCACCGAGGCCGGACCGCCGCGGCCGGGTGAGCACAAGGAACGAGACGCGACGGTGCTCGCGCGGGTGGTCGCTCTGAAGCGGATGCCGGTCAACGATCTGAAGGCGGAATGGAAGACCCTGTTCGGTACCGACGCACCGAACAACAGTCGCGGCTTCCTTGAGCTGCGCTTGGCGCATCGAATTCAGGAACTGACCTACGGCGGTGTCGCGCGCGAGACAACCAAGCTCCTCAATGCTCTCGCCGACGAGGTCGAGGGCAAGCCGGGCCGAAAATCCATGATTGCCGATTCCCGCAATCCGGTGGTGGGCACGCGGCTGGTGCGCGAATGGAACGGTGCCGAGCACACCACGATCGTGCTGCGCGACGGATACGAGTTCGAAGGCCGCAAATACAAGTCGCTCTCGGCCATCGCCCGAGACATCACCGGCACGCGCTGGAACGGCTATCGCTTTTTTGGCCTTCGCGAAGCGCCGAGGCACAACCAATGACGAGCACAAACGGCGGCTCCGTCATCGCTATGCCGCGCCGGATGCGCTGCGCAGTCTACACGCGCAAATCCAGCGAGGAAGGCCTCGACATGGAGTTCAACTCGCTCGACGCCCAGCGAGAGGCCTGCGAGGCCTATATCGCCAGCCAAAGGGCCGAGGGCTGGGTGACGGTACGCGACCAGTACGACGATGGCGGCTTCTCCGGCGGTACGTTGGAACGCCCTGCGCTGCAGCGCCTGCTCGCCGATATCGCGGCTGGGTTGATCGACGTCATCGTTGTCTACAAGATCGACCGGCTCAGCCGCGCGCTGATGGATTTTTCCAAGCTGGTCGAAATATTCGACCGGCACAATGTCACCTTCGTGTCAGTCACCCAGTCGTTCAACACGACGACTTCGATGGGACGGCTGACGCTCAACATCCTGCTCTCCTTCGCGCAGTTCGAGCGCGAGGTCATCGGCGAGCGCATTCGCGACAAGTTCGCCGCCTCCCGCAAGAAGGGCATGTGGATGGGCGGCTTCGTCCCGCTCGGCTACGACGTCAAGGACCGCAAGCTGATCGTGAACGAGGGCGAGGCAGCGACCGTTCGGATGATCTTCGAACGTTACACTCGAATTGGCTCGGCAACCGCGCTGGTGCGCGCGCTCAGGACAGAGGGCATAACCGGCAAGCGTGGCAAGCTGATCGACAAAGGCTATCTCTACAAGCTGCTCAACAATCGGGTCTACGTGGGTGAGGCGGTGCACAAGGGCACGGCATATCCCGGCGAGCACGAGGCGATCGTCGACCGGGCGCTCTGGGACAGGGTCCACAGCATTCTGCAGGAGAGCCCGCGCCAGCGCGCCGCCAACACGCGGAACCAGACGCCCGCCTTGTTGCGAGGTTTGATCTTCGGGCCAACCGGCACGGCCATGACGCCCACCACGACGAAAAAGGGCAGTCGCCTTTACCGCTACTATGTCTCGATGGACGTGATCCGAAACCGGGATTTCGGATGCGGCCACGGGCCCGCAGCGGTTGCCCGCCGGGGTGGTCGAAGGTGCCGTCATCCAGGAGATCAGGACGCTGGTGCGGACGCCCGAGATCGCGGCGCAGACCATCGCCGCGGTTCGAGCAGCAGGCGCCGGAACTGAACGAACGGGACGTGATCGCCGCGCTCAATGACTTTGATGCGCTGTGGGGCTCGCTGTTTCCAGCCGAGCAGGCGCGGATCGTACACCTCATGGTTCAGCGGGTCAGTGTCTCGCCTGAAGGGATTGCGGTCGATCTCCGAACCGAAGGGCTTGGCTCGGTCGTCCGCGAAATGATCACGCCGCGCACCGAGGAGGCCATTGCATGACCAGCACGCCTGACACCATCCGCGTCTTTATTCCGCTCACCATCAGGCGTCGCAATGGACGGCCGCGCATTCTGCCGCCAGCCAATATGGAAACCGCAGAACCGCGGACCCAAGACCCGCACGTGTTGCGTGCCATTGCCTGCGCCTGGGGTTGGCGACGCAAGATTGAGAGCCGGCGAGGTCGCGACCATCCATGACATTGCCGTCGCCGAAAAGGTCTCGGAGCGGTTTGTCAGCCGCACGATGCGCTTGGCCTATCTCTCACCGATTGTTCTGGAGAGGCTCGTCGCCCACCGCCGCCCATGCTCGCTCTCGATCAAGGATCTCATCGCCGCGGCCGAGCGGCCGTGGTGTGAGCAAGAGGCTTTGGTGTTCGAGAACTGATCGTCTCGCAAACTAGGGCTCGCATGCCCCTGATCATCACGACAGCGGCCGGCGCAAAGGGTTGACGGCACTTCTGCTTTTGCGGTGCTGCGGAAAAACTTCGCGGATGGCCCTCGACGGAGCCTGACGCGTTTGATCCCTTGCAGACATGGGCGGCCTGCTTTTGCTGCACGGGCGGTCCATTTCCCCGATCATCCTTGTCACGACCGGTTGAAGGAGTTGTAGGCCATCCGGATGAAGTTGACGGAGTCCCGCTCGTTGCCGGCCCATTTGGCATCAAGGTCGCCGAAGGGCTTGGCCGCCGCCACCTCCTCCTCGGTCATTCCCTTGCCGACGAGGGCCACCATTCGATCGCGCGCCGTGGCCAGCATGTCCCTGAACTCGGCGACTTGCGCTTTGCCGGCCACCGCGCTGCCTCGAACTCGAAGCGATCTTTGTCTCGGGGGTCGCCAACTTGAGGAAGGCCTCGTTGGCGCGAACCATGCCGCGGATGTCGCCGCCATTGGCGTAGTCGATCGTTGGATAACGGCCGTTGTTGTAGAAGAGATCACCCGTGAAGATGACGTTGGCATCCGCAAGATAAATCCAGCTATCCCCGTCGGTATGCGCGTTCGTGGCATGGGTGAGCAGCGCCTCGCGGCCACGGACCGCCACAGTCTTGGTGCCGCCCACATAGGTTTCGGTCGGGATCGCATCCGAGGGCGCCGGCGAGCTCTTGTTGTAGTTGAGGCCATTGGTGGTGCCGGCAAGCAAGCGGACTCGCACATTGTCCTGCGCCACAATGATAGCGCCGTCATGATGGAACGGGGCGTTGCCGCCCGTCTGCTCGCCATGAAAATGGGTGTCGACGAGATACTTTATGGGAAGGTTCGAGTTCTCGGTGATGGCGACCTTGATCTTGTCATGGAGTGGCGCGAGCTCGGCGTCCACCATGATGATGCCATCGTCGCCGATCACGACGAGGACGTTGCCGCCCTGGCCTTCGAGCATGTAGGTCATGTGGCCGAGGTCGATGGTCTTGATCTGAGCGAGCGAGGGATCGGGCCGCTGTGCCTTCGCGGCGCCTGCGGGCACCATCATTGCAGCGGTCAACTGCACCAGCGCGGTCCGACGATTGATCCGATCATCGATCCGGGTCATGCGCATCCTCCATGATTATGTGCCGCTGCGCTGACCGGCAATCGTCTGAGTTCGCGAGACATAATGCGGACGCCGCGACGGGCCGACAGCATGACACGGTTGGGGCGGTAATGGAAGGAAACGAACTGGTCATCAATCTCACATATGTGAGCACTTGGCCTCGGAGTACCTGCAGAGCTTCCCGCACTCGCCGCCGAGGTGATTGAATAAGCGAGTCAATCGTTGCAGTGCGGCTGTGTTTGTATTGGCTCGGCGCTTACGACATGAAAATGGAGACATCTCACTTTTTTTGAATCCAACTTGTCCACGTCCCGGGCACGATGGGCCGATTGCGGAGATGTGACGCGGCGGAGCCTTTGCCATTGTCAGTTTGTTCAAGGCTTACTGACCTTGTGGGCACAATCGATAAAGGGTTTTGCCAGAAATCCTGGTTATTCCGCCGGCTGAGCAGGCCGTCGTGGCCGGAGAGAACGTCTGCGTCCAAATGCGCGGAATACGCCGCCACTCAGGTTTTCCAGCGAGAGATAGATCACCGGCGTGATGTAAAGGGTGAGGAGCTGCGATGTCAGCAGCCCGCCGACCACGGCAACGCCCAAGGGCTGGCGAAGCTCCGCGCCAGCGCCGAGTCCAAGCGCGATCGGCAGGGTCCCCATGATGGCCGACATCGTGGTCATCATGATGGGACGAAACCGCAGCAGGCAGGCCTGGTAGATCGCCCGCTCCGGTGGCTCGCCGCGATTGCGTTGGGCGTCGATCGCAAAATCGATCATCATGATCGCATTTTTCTTGACGATTCCGACCAGCATGATGACACCGATAATCGCGATGACGCTGAGCTCCATCTTGAACAGCATGAGAGTCAGGAGCGCACCCACGCCGGCCGCCGGAAGACCCGAAAGGATGGTGATCGGATGGATGAAGCTCTCATAGAGGATACCAAGCACGGCGTAGATGACGAGAACGGTCGCCAGGAGCAGCCAGCCCTGTCCGCGCAAGGACTGCTGGAACACCTGCGCCGTGCCGGAGAATCCGGCCGTGATGGTGGGCGGGAATACCATCCGCCGCTCCATTCCCCGAATGCGCTCGATCGCGTCGCCGAGGGCAACGCCCGGCGCCAGGTTGAATGAAATCGTCACGGCAGGAAGCTGTCCCTGATGATTGACGGTCAGGGGGCCAGCGACACGCGTCAAGGTGGCGACCGTGCTCAGCGGAACGAGCTGCCCGGCAGTCGAGCGCACGAACACCTTCGACAGAGCGTCCGCACTTTGCTGGAAGAATGGGTCGAGCTCCAAAATGACCGCATAATCGTTACTGGCCGTGTAGATCGTCGCGACCTGCCGTGATCCGAAAGAATCGTAGAGCGTTGTGCGAATCTGTTCAGACGTGAGGCCGAGTGATGCCGCCTTCTGGCGGTCGATATTGAGGATGGCCTGCGGGCTCTTGATCTGCAAATCCGACGATATGTCCTGAAGCCCAGGCAGCTTACGGATTTCTGCGTCAACAAGGGGTGCAAACCGGAACAGTTCGTCGAGATTGCCGGCCTGCAAGGTGTACTGGTATTGGCTCCTGCTCGGCCGGGCGCCGATTTGGAGGTTCTGGGCCGGGTTGAGGAACACGTTCAACCCCGTAATCGCACCGGTCTGGCGGCGTAGTTCCTGAATGACCTCGCCGATCGGCGGACGCTCTCCGCGCGGTTTGAGCTGGATGTATAAGTCTCCGCTGTTGATTCCCGCCCGGTTGCCGCCGAGGCTAACCTCCAGATTGTAAGCCGTGACGTAGGGACTAGCCCGCAACACGGCATCGAGCCTCATCTGCTTTTCCAACATGCCGATGTAGGACGTGTCCTCCGCAGTCTCGGTCCCACCGATGATGTAGCCGGTATCCTCAATGGGGAAGAAGCCTTTGGGAATGGTGTAAAAGAGAAATCCCGTCAGCCCAATCGTCAGCACCGTCACGCCGACAGTGAGATAGGCATGGCGCAGAACCCATCCGAGCGACCGCTCATAACCCCGCAGCGTCGCGGCGAAGCCCCGTTCAAGAACGCCTGCGATCGCTCCCTCCTCATGAGCCGCGTGCGGACGCAGAAATCGGCTGCACAGCATGGGTGTCAACGTCAATGAAACAAAGCCCGACGCCAAAATGGCGATTCCAATGACATTGGCAAATTCGTGGAATATGCGACCGACCACGCCGCCCATGAAGAACACCGGGATGAAGACCGCCACCAAGGAGATCGTCATCGAAACGATTGTGAAGGTGATCTCGCGCGAGCCCTTGAGAGCGGCCTCCATAGGTTCCATGCCGGCTTCGATATGGCGGACGATGTTTTCGATCATCACGATCGCGTCGTCGACCACGAAACCCACGGCAAGCGTGAGAGCGAGCAGCGAAACATTGTTGAGTGAGTATCCGCCTAGGTACATCGCCGCAAAGGTTCCGATGATCGACACCGGCAGGGCAAGCGACGGAATGATCGTTGCCGACAGCCGTCGAACAAACAAGAAGATAACGAGCACGACCAGAACGACGGTGAGGATCAGCGTATGCTGCACGTCGGAGACCGCCGTCTGTATGGGTGCGGCACGATCCTGCAACACATTGATGTCGATGGCGCCCGGAAGTTCAGCGCGAAAGATCGGAATCAACGCTTTGACCTGATTCACCACCTCAACTGTGTTCGCGTCCGGCTGCCGATACACCGCCACGGTGACAGCACGCTCGCCGTTGTACCAATTCCAGGATTTGCGGACCTGTGCGCTGTCGATAACCTTGGCAACGTCGCCGAGGTGCACCGGCGCGCCGTTGCGGTAGGCGATGATCAGCGGCACATAGCCGGACGCTTCAGTAAGTGTCGTATCGGCCTGCAATACCTCCGCCTTTTGCGGACCGCTGAATGCTCCAACCGGGGTGGTCGAACTTGCTGCCGCAACCGCGCGCTGGACCTCGTCAAGCGAAATGCCACGCGCAGCCAGCAAGTCAGGATCAACCTGCACCCGAATGGCATATTTTTGCGGGCCAAGGATGGCAACCTGCGCTACGCCCGCCAGCGCGGATAGCCGCTGGCCAATATTGATCTCGGCAAATTCGTTGATCTTCGACAGCGGCAGTGTCTTGGAGACGAGCGTCAGCTGTAGAACCGCTGCACTGCCCGGGTTCACCTTCTTGTAAGAGGGTGGGGTCGTCATCTCGACGGGCAGCTTGCGCGCGACATTGGCGATCGCCGCCTGTATATCCTGCGCCGCGGCGTCGATGCTCCGATTGAGATTGAATTGAACTGTGATGCGGCCGACGCCGAGCCCGCTGACGGACGTGATTGAGTTGATGCCGGCAATGGCGGAAAATTCGCGTTCGAGCGGCGTTGCGATCGAGGCAGCCATGGTGGCGGGACTGGCGCCGGGTAAAGTCGTCGTTACCGAGATCGTTGGAAAGTCGACTTGTGGCAGAGCCGCAACCGGCAGGAAGGCATACCCGATGCCGCCAACAACCATGATCGCCAAAGTCAGCAACGTCGTCATGACCGGGCGCTGAATGCAAAGAGTGGGGAGCGACATGGCTATCGCTCCGCGACCGGAGCAGGTTGCGCCTTAGGCGCCGGGGTTCCTCCGGGCGGCCCCTGCACCGTGACGCGAGTGCCATTGCTGAGCCGGAGCTGACCGTCGATGACCACGCGTTCGCCGGCTACCAATCCTTCTGCAATCACGGTCTTGTCGTTCACCGTCCGGCCGGCACGGATCAGGCGTAACTCGACGGTCGAATCCCTGCTTGATCACGAACACGTAAGGTCCGTTTGGTCCAACTTGGATTGCCGCACTGGGCGCGACAATAGCATCGGCCTGAACTCCGAGCGTCAAGGTAACGTTGACGAATTGGCCGGGCCACAGCTGCGCATCGTCATTGGCGAACGTCGCCTTGAGAGAAATCGTTCCAGTTCCAACATCGACCTGATTGTCGATAAATGTAAGTGTTCCTGTGATCGGCGTTTGTGGCTGGTTCGGAACCGTCGCGACCACCGGCAGGCGCCCTGACCTCATGGCCGCGCGAAGGCCTGCAAGTTGCAGTTCAGGCACTGTGAAGGTGATGTAGATGGGCCGGAGCTGGGTGATGGTCACCAACGGCATAGCCTGCTGAGACGTGTCGTTGGACTTGACGAGGTTACCCCGCTTAAGAACCACCGCACCCGTCTTGCCATCGATGGGTGATCGAATGGTAGTATAGCTAAGATTGACACGTGCATTTTCGATCGCCGCCTCGTCGGCGCGAATAGCAGCTTCCAAAACCTGTACCGCGGTCTGGACGTCTTCCAGCTTTTGCGTCGAGGCAACGCCACGGCTTGCCAATTCGCTCTGACGCTTGACTTCCGTCTGAGCCCGTTGGAGTTGAGCGCGATCGCGTTCAAGATTGGCCTCGCTCAGCGCAAGCTGCGCTCGGAATGCACGGCTATCGAGGTTGAAAAGAGGGTCGCCCTCCTTGACTTCCTGGCCCTCCTCGAAGAGGACTTGTGCAATCTCCCCATCGACGCGAGATTTTATCATCACCATTGCGATCGACTGGACGGTGCCGATCGCCGCCGCCTGCATCGGTGCGGGCATTTCAGTGGCGACGTCAGCTACAACTTGTTGACTTGCTGGCGGCCGTGCCGATCTGGTCTCAACTGTCGTCTGGAAAAACAAATCGCGGAAAAAATATCCACAGGCGAGGAGAACCATCAGTAGCCCGACGAGTAAGAGCCGCTTCATTTGATTCCCCACAGGGGTTGCAGCGAAGGCACTCTGGGTGATTTGACCCCGGTTCTGCGCAGGGGCAAGCCGAGAGTTCGGGATTGACGTTGATCCCGGCACAATCAATCGGCCTATCGCTGCAGGGTACACCTTGCGATCTTTTCACTCCATGAGGCTTTCCGGCTATAGTCGAGCCGCTACCGTGGATTTGCTGCATGTGCTCACGGCGGATTCTGGCCCATCACGTCAGCTAGTCGTGTGCCCAATTCGGTAGCGATCGGACCGTAGCCGACATTATTTTGAGCGGAGCACGAACGGCGGGCCACTTCCCTTCGTATTGCTACGCATTTGTACGCTCCGCTACGTCCACCTCGGGTTCTAATTCGTCTTGGTAGCCGAGAGATCAGCCGCGGAAGGTTCGGTCGGCCAAATTTTTAAATGCTTGAAAAGACTCGATGATTTCCATGCGAACCCAAAACGTGCGGGTTCGGTCGGAAAGAGACGGAAGGGCTTCGGAGACCCGATTTGGCGGTTTGCGGAGTCTCTGAGGTTCGCATGCCTTCGGCAAAACCCTCGGAAACCTAAAGAAAATTGGCCGCTGCTAGCGGCCATCTCGTCAGTTCGCAATTTTATGTTGGCGGAGAGGGAGGGATTCGAACCCCCGGTACGGTTGCCCGTACGCCGCATTTCGAGTGCGGTGCGATCGACCACTCTGCCACCTCTCCAAGCCTTTGAAATGCTAGGGCATTTCGCGCTGATGGCCAAGCGTGAAATGCCCGTTTGCTACCGAAATGCCAGCGAATTTCTTTCCGGCGCTTGATTAAGGCCGCTGGCAAGGCGGCGTCAACCGTCTCGGCGGCATCCTGCTGCATGCCTTCGAGAACATGGCTGTAAATATCCATCGCTATGGCGATCGTCGAGTGCCGAGCCTTTCCTGCACGACCTTGGGATGGAATCCGTTCTTGAGCATCGCGGTGGCGTGCGTAGGTCGCAGATCATGAAGACGGACGCGCGGCATCTTGTGCCTGACCATGAACTGCTGGAAGGCGTGGGTCAAAGAGCGCGGCTGGAGCGGGCTGCCGTCGGCCTGCGCAACCACGAAGCCATCTTCGGACGGGCGGATACCTAGCTTCAGAAGCGTCTGGGCTTGGGCGAGGCGATGGTTGCGCAGTTCGTCTATGACCGCCGTCGGCAGGGCCACCGTGCGCCCTTTGCCGCTCTTGGGAGGTTTGCAGCGAACACCAGTCTTAGTCTGCTCGGCACTCTCTTCGACTGAGATTTGCGCCCGGTCCAGATCGACATGACGCCAGTGCAGCGCGACGACCTCGCCGCGCCGCGTGCCTGTGGTGACGCCAAGCAGGATCGGGACGAAGAGGGCCGTATCCCGCGTCCTCTCTTTGTGCCCGGTTCTGCCGCGGCGCGCGATCCAGTCAAAGCCGCTCGCTTCCGCACTGCGTTTGTGCAGCTCCGCGCCTGCCGGTGTCCTTCGGACAGCTCGGTTGCAAGCGCGCCCGATAGAACTCTACAAGCAACTCACGGATAGCAAACCCCTTAAAGATGCGGCGCGCGACGATGGCCGCAAGGTCGTTGAATATTTCGCGGGCCAGAACATCAGGATCGCGACGATTTAGAAGAAGATCGGATGGCTGACTGCCGCAGTCAAACTCCCCCATCAAAGAAGGGCGATTAAAATTCAATCCATTTTCGAGCAGCGTGCCGAAGCGCGACGACAAGCAAACACGTCTGCCGCTCGACGAAGCCGACATCAAGAACATCAAGCATAACCTCGGTCAGCTCCACAATGACGACCAAGTGCTTTTCCGGTTGCTCGCGACCACGGGGATGCGATTGAGCGAGGCGTTCGAGATTGACGATGAAATGAAGGAACGCGGTTGCCGGTATGTCATCGTCGGCAAAAAGACGGAGCAATCCTTACGCCGTGTGCGGTTTCCGGCAGGCGTGCTGGCGCATCTCCCGAAATCCATCAAGAGACGGTTATTCGAGGGTGACGCGCGCACCGCGGCCAAACGCTTGAACAGATACCTCAATGAAATCGGTATCGTCGATCCGGGAAGGTCGTACATTCGCTGCGGCATCGGGCACGAGATCGTTTGCGGGCCGCCGGCTGTCCCGAAGACGTAAGGTGGGGGCGCTCTTGGGGCATGAGGAGCGGACTGTTGCCGCGAGCTACGGCGCGGGCTTCCCGGTGCCATTGCTCAAACAATGGATCGACAAGATTGGGTTTTGATCAATCACGCCCCCGGGCGAAGCTATGGCGCGCCCGACAGTCCGGTCTGGCCGCAATCGTCACGGTTATGCTGCATGCAGTTCTGAACGCCGCCAGCGGGACGTACTGAAGTGAAAGCGGCGATGCCGCTGACGGGCAGTATCTCAAACCAAGCGACACTGTGTCAGCATTTGACTGTCTGCGCACGTCAACTCCGCTTGGACCGGCGTTCGCTTGAGCCTATAGTATCGCGCCGCCGTTTCTTCACGCCAAAGACGTAGGAAGATATTGCGCCCGTTGTTATGGCGAGGACGCCGGATAGCAATGAAATTAGGAGCGAGAGGGTATTTGGTGTCATACCGCCGCCGCTAAAATCGGTCTTTTGCGAAAGAGGGAAGGCAATCAGGATTGCGATCATTCCGCTCGCAAATAAAATAACGGGCCAAACGACGAGTAACCTGAGTATTGGCATAGAAGGCTCATCGTCTGAAAGAGTATTTCCAGAAATTATATAAGATGATGCCGCACCTAAGTAGCTTGCAAATATTGGTATAATTATCTTCATCATGTTGATGGCATCGCCATAACTTAACGGATAGCCAACTGCAGGCGCCACAACAAAGAAAACGAATACGCATCCGAACGAGATAAGAGAAGCCTTGGTAATCCAAATTCGCGCTTCGGAGGGACTCATGCCGGTGGCCTTCAGGGCAGCAAACGACTTATGATAGCATAGCTATCGCTGAGCGACCCGGTTTCTTTGGACACCACATTGTCCACGAGAACCGAGAAGGAATGGCCCTCATGAAAGACAGTCTTCTGAATTGTCTGCTGCTTTTGTTGGTCCTGTGGGAAGCGAGGGCTGGCGCAGCCCGTCCACGCTTTCCATAGGACAAGCGGTGCCACGGAGGGCTGGCACCGGGCCAGCGCTGGAGCGTTGGTCGCAAGCGCGAAGTGGTCCTTCGCCTGCTGCGTGGCGAGGCGGCAGAAAGCCTGTCGCGGGAATTGGGCGTGCCGCTGTACCGGCTGGAGCGCTGGCGCGAGCGCGCGCTATCGGGGATCGACGGATCGGTGCGGGAACGCGAGGGCGATGCGGTGAGCGAAGAGCTAGCCGCGGCTATGAAGCGGATCGGCGAACTCACAATGGAGAATGAAGTGTTGCGGGCTCGGGTGGGGCATGTTGGCCCTTTGGCCGGCGGAGGTCGCGGTAATGGCCGCCGCGATCTCGCCTAACACCGGCCGAGCCTACGGCGTCGCACGCGTCTGCGACGGCTTTGGGGTTGCGCGTTCATCATTCTACGCTTGGCGGCGGCAGCGGAATCACCGCCCCGCCGCAGACACGATTACGCCGAGGTGCCAAACCGGCGATCGCGGACGCCGCGGTGCTGAGCGCCATCCGCGCCGATGACCGCTCGCCCTGGATTGGTGAAGGGCATCGCAAAATATGGGCGCGGCTGCGCGTACTGACGGTATTCGAGTGCCCGTAAGCGAGTGCTGCGGTTGATGCGGGAGAATGGCCTGCTGTCGCCACACCGCCACCTGGCACGACAAGGCGAAGCCCACGACGGCCGCATTATCACCACGGCGCCAAACCTGATGTGGGGCACCGACGCAACGCAAATCCCGACCGTGCTGGATGGCAAGGTCGGCTGTTTGCCGTCGTCGACCACTGGAACGCGGAAGCTATGGGGTGGCACGTTGCCAAGATTGGTAATCGCTACGCCGCTGCCCAGGCTGTCGGCATGGCGATCAAAACAGAGTTCGGCGCCGTTGCGGCCGCGATCGCACGCGGTCTTGCCCTCCGTCACGACCATGGCAGCGCATTCATGGCCGACCACTTCCAGAACCAGATCAAGTTCTGGGGCATGGCTCCGAGCTTCGCCTTCGTCGGCGAGCCCGAAACCAACGGCGTGGCCGAACGCTTCTCCGGACCTTCAAGGAACAGGTCATCCACGGCCGCATCTACCGGACCATCGACGATGTTCGCGCTGCCGTGCGGAAATTCTTCGAACTCTACAACGCCCAGTGGCTCATCGAGAAAAACGGGCTACGCAGCCCGCGTCAAACGCGTTTCGCCTGGGAGCAAGCCGCCATGAACAACGCCGCTTAAATCAAACTTGTGTCCAAAGAACGGGGGGTAAGCATAGCTATCGCACAGGCACGATTACAATGCTGAATTCCTATCGCTTTCTGATCGCGCTAGGCTTGCTTTGCTTGTCGCCGTCACTTTTCAAGTCTGCGGCTGCATCAAGCGCCAACTTGAATTGGCTGGCGGACTTCGCGACTTGTAGTAAGCAGCTGGCTCAGACGTTATGTCCGACCAAAGTCTATGAAATGGACATAGAGGACCCGGCCGATAGACTGGAGTTCATGTCCTCGTCAAGAAGGCGCGATCCATTGGACCGGTTCCGCCTTCGGGAGTCTGAGAGCAGCAAACGGGAGCCGAGTGGAACTGCTTTTAACTGCATATTACCGTCTGGGACTCGAATTAACTGCGTCTATCTGCAAGACGCAGATAGAGACCTTCGGTTTCTTCCGATCATTCGCTTCATCAAGCCTTATCGGCGAATTATCAATGACGGTGTTCTGATTGCTGGCCCGGCCTATGAGCAACATGCTTCGCAACGGCTGCTACGAGAGTGGGTGAAATTTGACCATCTCACCGCTCCGGACAGGGATGCTTTGCTGTCGATCCTCGATTCGGCACTACGTAATGAAGCTCAATGCGGTTCAGAGAGAATCTGCAAAACGTTCCGAATTATCAAGACTACGGATAGTGTTGGCGTACTTGCTCGATGTGGACAACGCGTTATCGACGGAACGCTTGGTCCGCCCCTCCATGGAACATGCGAAGCGGAAATGGCGACCGTCGACGGCGAGGTCTGGGCGATCGCTACGACAAGAACATTGTCCGCCTATATCCCGAGTTGTACGTTATGCCCAATTTGCTGCCAGCTTAATATGATTTCTAACTTTAATTTCTTAGCAGAGCGAGACTTCCTCAAAGCCCAGAATGAATTTATCCGTGAGTTGATGTCGCAGATTAAGGTGGCGTTTAGGGAGACACCATGGAACTTTAGTAAGGTTGAATATAACGAAGGAATTGAGGAATTTAGCGCAATTTCAAATCGCCGCAGATCAACTCTAATCGATGGCTATGAGGACCTCTATCTTTCAATCAGGCCCCCTGTGCGGTTCTTTCTGGTGGACGGCTCGCCCGCTTCGCGGCGTCTGTTTGAACAGCCTTTTGACAAGGTCATTAGGCAATTCAACGCAGAAACTGAATTGCTGAGCAAAGGCAGAGCCAAATTGGCCGTTTCTGTCCATCTTGAAATCTACCGAAGCAAATATGACACGTCAGATGACTCTTATTGGATACGTCCCACAAAGGAACAAGAGGCCCGTTACAGCGACGCCCTACGACTCCTGTTTGAAAACGCAGCAGAGACTGCTTGCAACAAGGTCGGCCTGCGTTGGGAAACCGATGGCATTGGAGGTCCGACGTGCGCCGCAGAGGACCAAGTTAGAACACCCTCGCATGTCCCAGACACTGCAACGGATCATCCACGGTAAAAGCCGGTGTTCTCCGCATGCCACCCTACGAGTTTGCCCTCACCCGGCAGCACCTTCTTGCCGTCGTAAGCAGTCCACACATCATCTCAGCGCAGAGACGGAATCTCAGCGCAGAGACGGACGGTTTGTTCGCGCGAATTTCTGGCGTATCCGAGTCTCTGCGGGCTCAGGGTGCCGCGCCGCGCAGGAAGTTGAGGCGGTAACGCTATGTTCTCCGCAACGACGAGCGCTAGCACCTACCTCCATCTTTATATCGCGGCGCAGCATATTATGAGTAATAATCAACGTTTATCGTCGTAATTTTAGAGTGGTAATAGTCGCTTATGTCGAAATTATTTTTGAGCAGGAATGCATCTCGCCTTGCGAGCTGAAAGACACGAGCGTAGCGTGCGATACTTCGTCACGCGACCCTTGGTCAATGCAACTCATTTTTGCGCGCCGGATCAACGACAAATCCGTGGGCCGGTATGAAACTCGCCAGGTGGGGACTGATATGAAACTCGCTAGATGGCTTATCGGCATTTCTTGTGCCGTCGGTATCGTTTCGGCCAACTCCAAGGCCTTTTCCCAACCCGCGAACCAGGTCGCGCAGCATCCCGAATCGCAGTGGTCCACCATTCAGACCTACTGCTTCGCTTGCCACAACGAGTTCGTTCGCGCCGGTAACCTCTTTTTGAACCAACTTAGCGCCGAGTCCGTGCCCGGACACCCCGAGGTCTTTGAGAAAGTTGTGCGCAAATTGCGCGGGCGCCAGATGCCGCCGCCCGGCATGCCCCAGCCCTCGCAGCAGGAAGTCGACGCACTGATTAGCTGGCTCGAAAGCACGCTCGACAAAAGCGGCAGCGAGCACCTTGCGGGCCGCGTTGCCGTCGAGCGCTTGAACCGTAACGAGTATGCCAATGCCGTGAAGGACCTTCTGGCTGTGGAGATCGATCCCAGCCAGTACCTGCCGGCCGACATCGCGGTCGAAGGCTTCAACAACATCGCTGCGGCGTTGACCGTGTCACCCGCCTTCCTGGAGCAGTACCTCAATGCCGCGCGGGTCGTCGCGCGCATCGCAGTCGGCAAGCCGGAGGCAGATCTCGTCAAAGCCTCTTTCCCTCCCCCTTCCGCCAACCAGGATTTCTATGTGGACGGCATGCCGCTCGGTACGCGGGGCGGCACGAGGTTCGAGTACACATTCCCGGCGGACGGGGAGTACCGCCTCACGATCACTGACCTCGATTTCGGGCTCTACCCACGCGGGGTCGAGAACGAGACAGCGGTGGTCGTGCTGGTCGATCGCAAGGAAGTCTTCCGGCAAAAGGTCGGCGGTGACGCGGATCGCGAGTTCGTGGATCGCGGCGGCGGTGCACCGGCGGGAGAGAAGCTCATGGAGCGCTTCGCCAACATCCCCGTGCAGGTGACGGCCGGGGTGCACGAAGTCGTCGTGACGTTCATCGAGCGCTCCCGTGTGGCAACCGACGACCTGATTGCGGGCGGCACCCAGTATCATGGGTTTCTTATCAAGGGGTACCTGCGTCTGCCGCGCCTGATGGGGTCCATAAAACTCGCGGGGCCGTACGCGGCCACGGGCCCCACGCGCACACCCAGTCGGGAGAAGTTATTCAGCATCTGCAAGCCGGAAACCCCCGAGCAGGAGCGCGCCTGCGCTCAGCGCATCACGACGGATCTCGCTGGGCGTGCCTTCCGCCGGCCCATCACTAAGGACGATGTCGCCGGGCTGATGGCCTTCTACGACGCTGGCCATGAAGGATCTGGCGGATTCAACGCCGGGATCGAACAGATGGTGACGGCGGTTCTGGTGAGCCCGGATTTTCTCTATCGCGGAATCGCCCGGCCGGAGAAGGAAACGAAATTCTATGCGCTGAGCGATCTGGAACTGGCCTCGCGTCTGTCTTTCTTCTTGTGGAAGCGGGCCCCTGACGATGAGCTGCTCAAGCTTGCGAACAAGGGCGAACTGCAACGTCCCGGCGTACTGGACGCCCAGGTGCGGCGTATGCTGGCCGCTCCGCAGGCCGAGACGCTGGTGACGGATTTCGCGTTCCGCTGGCTCGACCTCCTTGAGGTCAACAAATTCGAGTGGGATAAGCAAATCTTCCCCGAATTCAGCGCCGAGCTGCGCCAGGATGTCGTGACGGAAATCGACCTCTTCCTGCGGAGCATCCTGCTTGAAGATAAGAACGTGGAGCTGCTGTTAACGGCCGACTATACCTTCCTCAATGAAAGGCTGGCGCGCCACTACGGCATCACAACGGTGTCCGGCGCGCAGTTCCGCCGCGTCCATCTTGACGACGAGAATCGCTATGGCCTTCTCGGCAAGGGCGCCGTGCTGTTGCACACGTCCTATGGCAACAGGACTTCGCCGGTGGTGCGCGGCGCCTGGGTTCTCGACAAACTCCGCGGCACGCCGCCCGCGCCGCCGCCACCGAATGTGGTGACGGATCTGAGCACGCCGCCTGGCGCGCAGCCCAAGACCATGCGTCTGATGCTCGAGGAGCATCGCAAGAATCCGACCTGCAACATGTGCCACGGTGTGATCGAACCCCACGGGCTGCCGCTGGAGCGCTTCACCGTCACCGGGCAATGGCGCGATGTCGATTGGCAGGCTAATGCGCCCATCGATTCGAAGGTGACAATGCCAGACGGCAAGGAAATCGAAGGTCCGGCAGACCTACGCCGCGCCCTGCTGAGCCGCCCCGGCCAGTTCGTCCAGGCGCTGACAACGAAGCTCATGATGTACGCGCTCGGCCGGGAGATCGAGCCTCGTGACATGCCGCAGGTCCGGGCGATCGTGCGCGCGGCGGCCAAGAATGATTACCGGTTCTCGTCGCTCGTTGCAGGGATTGTATCGAGCGATGCGTTCCGCATGCAGGCACTGGAGGACTGACACCATGTATCTGACCAGAAAGCATCTTTCTCGCAGGACGTTGCTCAGGGGCGCGGGCGTCGCCGTCGGACTGCCGTTGCTCGATGCCATGATCCCCGCCGGCACCGCGCTCGCCAAGACCGACGCCGCGCCGAAGCTGCGGGCGGGCTTCTTCTATATTCCCCATGGCGCGGTCATGTCGAACACGAAGCATGGGAAGGACATGGACCGCTGGACCCCGAGCGGCGCCGGCGCGGATTTCAAACTCAGCCCATATTCTCGAGCCGCTCGAGAAGCACAAGCACGCCGTGATCTCGTTATCCAATCTCGAGAACAAGGCCAGCGTCGCCTCCGTGCACAAATACAACCCGGCGACGTGGCTCAGCGGTGTCAAGCCCGATCTCAAAGCGCCCGGTCCCAGCATGTCTGCGACGATCGACCAAATCATTGCCGGGCGCATCGGTCAGGAGACAGCGCTGCCGTCGATGGAGGTCTGCTCGGAGAGTGAAACCCAGGCGGTCGCGTGCGAGGCGGGATTCGGCTGCCTCTACAGCTCCACGTTGTCGTACCGGAATGCAAACTCGCCTCTGCCGATGGAGTCCAACCCACGCAAAGTTTTCGCACAGTTATTCGGTGAAGGCGCTACGGCGGAAGAGCGCGTGGCCATAGTCAAGCAGAAACGGAGCATCCTTGATTTCATCACCGAGCGTACCCGGGCGCTGCAACTGGAACTGGGCCCGGGCGATAAAGTGCTCCTCGACGGCTACCTGGACACGGTGCGAGAGATCGAACGGCGCGTTCAGCTTGCGCAGAACCGCGATCTCTCGGGCGTGGAGGCGCCCGAGATACCTGTGGCCGAGCAGGATATCGCGATCGATAAGGAGGTGCGGTTGCTGTTCGATCTGATCGCGGTTGCCTATCAGGCCGATCTCACGCGCGTGACCTCCTACATCATGATCGGCGAAGGCACGAACCGGACCTATAATCATATCGGTGTGCCGGACTCCTTCCATCCGCTGTCACATCATGCCGATTATCTCGATCGACTTGAAAAGCTGGTCAAGATTCAGCGCTATCACATGGAGCGGTTCGCGGATTTCGTCGCGAAACTCGCCGCCACACCCGACGGCGAAGGCACGCTGCTGGATAACTCCATGTTGCTCTACGGCTCCAACATGTCCAACAGCAACCTGCACAGCAATTATCCGTTGCCGACCATCCTGGTCGGCGGCGGCGCCGGCGCGCTCAAGGGGGGACGGCAGGTCGAGCTGCCCGAACGCACGACGATTTCCAATCTGCACCTCACGCTGCTGAACAAGGCGGGCCTCGAGACGAAGAGCTTCGGGGATAGCACCGGCGTGATCGCCGGTGTCTGAGCGCTCGGGGGCATCGGCCATGAACCGCAGGGCAATAGTGACATGAATCGCAGGTCAATACTGAAGGGTGCGTTGGGCGGCGTCGTGGGTCTGACCCTGCCGCCCTTCGCGCGCGACGCTTTCGCCCAAGCAAGCCCCGCTGTCGTCCCGGTGAGCGAGGGTTTCGTGATGCTCACCGGCGCCGGGGGTAATGTCCTGGTGCGGACGGCAAGCACCGGTCAGGTGCTGGTGGACGGCGGCGCTGCCGGGTTCACCGATGCGGTACTCAGGCGTCTGCGCGAGCTGCCGGGCGCAGGCCGTGTGACAACGGTATTCAACACGCACTGGCACCGGGAGCAGGTGGGCGGGAACCTCGCCTTCGGGCGGTCGGAGGCGACGATCATCGCTCACGAAAAGACCCGGGCGCATCTGGCGACGGATTATTACCTGCAGGACGAGGACCGGTACGAGAAAGCGTTGCCCGCAGAGGCTCGCCCGACGGTGACCTTTTTTTCCGGCGACCAGACCCTCGCCGGCGACAAGCGGATCGAATACGGCCACCTGCTCGAGGCCCACACCGACGGCGACATCTACGTATTCTTCCGAGACGCGAACGTGCTGGCCGCGGGTGATGCCATCTCGCCGCTGAAGGATCCCGTGCTTGACTGGTTCGGCGGCGGCTGGCTGGGCGGGCGCGTCGACGCGCAGGAAAAACTCTTGAAACTCAGCGATGAGAAGACGCGGATCGTGCCGAGCTACGGTCCGGTGGTGGGCCGCGCCGAGCTACAGGCTGAGTTCGACATGACGCGCATGCTCTTCGATCGCATGCTTGATCAGATCAGGAAGGGCATGAGCGCACAAGACATGCTCGATGCGGGACTTATGAAGGGTCTGTCTCGGACCTTCCGCGACCCGTTCAGGTTCACCTACGACGCCCATAAGGGCTATTGGGCGCATCACAATTCTCTCGCACCGAATGTGCTCTGAGGGACACCGTCATGAAGCGTGCCATTTTCGCAGTCATTTTGTCCCTCGCAGCAGCCAGCACGGCTGCCGCCGCCAATGACACCCTTGCCGGTCTGATCGAGGCCGGCAATCGCGACGCGGCGCTCAAGATGATTGCCGCGGGCGCCGATGTGAACGCAGCCCAGGGAGACGGTACAACGCCGCTGCACTGGGCCGTCTACAAGATCGACGCGGATCTTGTCCGCGCGCTCCTCGAGCGCGGGGCGAAGGCCGATGTCATCAATAATTACGGCTCAAGCCCTTTGGCGGAGGCGGTAAAGGTTGGCAATGCTCGCCTGGTCGGAATGCTGCTCGACGCAGGCAGCAACGTAGAGGTGCCGAACCAAGAGGGCCAGACGGCCCTGATGCTGGCCGCGCGCGCGGGATCCGTGGACGTTGCCGATCTGCTGGTGCGGCACGGCGCCAATGTCAATGCACGAGAAAAATGGCGCGGCCAGACGCCGCTGATGTGGGCGGCGGACGCACGCTCAGCCGAGCTGACGCGGTTTCTCATCGCCCATAAGGCGGACGTCAATCTCCGCGCGCTGGCCACCGACTGGCCGAGCCAGATGACCGGCGAGCCGCGCAATCAGTATCGCCCGACCGGGGGCCTGACACCGCTGCTCTATGCGGCGCGCTCGGGATGTACGGATTGTGTGCAAGCGCTGCTGGACGCCGGCGCGGATCCCAACCGGCCGAACCCCGACGGTGTGACGCCGCTGATCGTAGCGATCGACAATTTCGCGTACGACACGGCAAGGCTCCTGTTCGAGCGCGGCGCCAATCCGCATCTGTGGGATTGGTGGGGCCGCACCGCGCTGTACGCGGCGATCGACATGAATACGTACAGTCTGGATGGTTACGAAGAACGCACCGGGCCGCCCATCGTGACGACGAAGACCACCGCGCTTGAGCTCGCACGACTGTTTCTAGACGCCGGCGTCAATCCCAATACTCAGTTGAACATGCACCGGCCCGGGCGCGGCGGCAACTCCGGCCGCTTCGCCGACGAGATCATAACCACCGGCGCCACGCCTCTGTTGCGCGCCGCCGCGTCTCAAGACAGCGAGGCCGTGCGGCTGTTGCTGGAACACGGAGGGCGTGTCGACGTGCCCAACGTGATGGGCGTGACGCCGCTGATGGCCGCCGCGGGGCTAGGCATGGAACCCAGCCCGCGCTTCGATCCCAACGCCAAGGATGCGCAGGATCGCTCGATCGCGACGCTCGAAATCCTGACGGCGGCCGGCGCCGACGTGAACGCGCGGATCACCGACATCACGAGCAGAACCGCGCGCATGGGGCGTGGCAGCACGCTGCCGGAGCAGGGCGGGCAGAGCGCAGTGTTCGGCGCGGTGCAATGGGCCTGGCCCCGCGTGGTCAAGTATCTGATCGATCACGGCGCAAAAGTGGCCATCGTGGACGAACGCCGCGTATCGCCGCTCGACGCGGCTACGGGGCGGGCCGGCATCAAGGACAATCGGCCCTCCCCCGAGGTCGCCAAGATACTCCAGACGGCAATCAGCCATTAGACGGTAGGATCAGGGATGAGTCTTGTCCCTGCTCATAGCGACGAGCCCGTTGGTAGTTTGTTGTGAGCCGAGGCAGCGCCAAACGCGCTCTCTCCTCCACTGGAGGCTATTGTAACGCACAAGAGGAAAGAGAAGAGCCAAATCGACAAGCATACTTGAGATCGAGCCCGCGCAAGCGAAAGCGGACCCCTTCCCTCGGAGTGCGAGTTCCTGTTCGTTAGAGCATGATCCCGAAAAGTTGCAGACTTTTCGGATCGGATCATGCGACCAATCAAAGAGAAGCGGAGCAAGGTCGCTCTAATCTGAAGCGATCTTGCTCTAAAGTGCCGAAACACGTCGGAACCCAGGTATGGGCCCCAGCTTTCGATGGCGCGGACAACCAGCTGCAAGCCGCTCCCTCGGAATTCGCGTCACTTCTTGCCGATGGATTCGCCCAGCCAGCCGATGACCAGGTCTGCGATCTGGATGTTGTTCTTGTCCATCATCAGCATATGGCTGTTGCCCTTGATCCCGAGCTCGGGCAGCAGCAGCATCTTGGCGGCGCCGCCGGCTGACTTGAGCGCCGCAACTGTCGCGATGCATTGATTGCGGCGCTCGTCCCCATTGGGGCCCTGTGCGCCTTCGGTATAGTCGCCGAAGACCATCAACGTCGGAACCTTGCTGAAGGTCTTGGTCACCTCGTCGCCCGTCAGCGGACCGCAGCCGCCCTCGACGTCGACGAAGGCGCGCACCTTGTCGCCGCGCTTGCGAATGAGGTCGAGCCCGTAATTGCCGGACTGCGAGTGCACCATCACGATCGCCGGCCCGATCTTGTCGAGCAGCAGGGCGAGGTCGTTGACGGTGTTGGCGCCGCCGCCTGCCAGCGTGGTCTCGGTATTGGGGACAAGCTGCGAGAAGTATTGGTCCTGCGCCTCCACCGGGAATTGGCTGCCCGGATAGGGGGTCGGATAGGCCGGCCCGATCAGGAAGAACGGATAGGCCCGTTCGCGCGTCGCTAGCGGAATACCGGGCAGGAGCTCGGGCTTTTTCTCGGTGCGGGCGCGGTTGATCGGCGTCGGATCGAAGCTCGAGCGTCCGCGCCCGGCGTGGTCGATGACGTAGACCGGGAATCCGTGGCGGGCGAAATAGGTCGCCCAGCCTTCGCGCCCGTCGGGCGTCGTCTCGTAGGTGACGCCGGTGTGGCCGGAGCCGTGCACCATGACGATCGGTGGCGCGCTCACTGTCATCGGGATGCGGTAGTGCACGTACATCTGGTGGATCATGATCTGCCCAGGAATCACCGAGCCGGTCGCCGGCGAGTCCGGAAAATCGGTATGTGCGATCTGCCCGCCGACGAAGAACACGCCTTCGTCGGCGAGTTGGAGCGGGCCGCCGAGCGATCCGGCCGCCGCGCTCGTCATCATGGCTGCCAACGACATGGTCACCAACGAAATGGCCACGCCCAGCCCTGCGCACGCGATCTTGCGATGAGTGCCGTTCACGACGTCCTCCCTGATTTACCGCGCCCTACTGCAGATTGGGCACGAGCTTCCTGACGGTCTCGATCATCTCCGGCGGCGTCGTGTACAGGTTCGCCACCAGTTGCGCCAGCCGGTCCGGCGGGCGATAGGTCATGTCGAGCCTGATCTTCTCAGCTTCGGCGATCAGCTCGGGGTCCTTGAGGGTGTCGGCAAACGCCTTGCGCATGACATCGACGCGGTCCTTGGGCGTGTCAGGCGGCAGCACGTAGGGCCGGCCGAACTCCGTGCTCGAGAACACGAAGCGCATGAAGCGGCGCTGCTCCTCGGTCTTGGCGTAATCGTAGATCGAGGGCACGTCGGGGATTTCCGGGATGACCGCCTCCTCGGCGCGCAGCAGGAAGCGCAGCTTGCCGTCGCGCAGAAGATTTTCGAACACCCGGAACTGACCGTAGGTGGCGCAGACGCCGTACACCTCGCCCCGCTGCATCGCGAGCACGACCTCGGTCGTGCCCTTGTAGCCTTCGACGATTTTGAATTTGGTGCCGAGGACGTGGTTGAACACGGTCGGCAGGATGCTCAGCGAGGAGCCCGCGCCGGAGCCGCCGACGATGAACTCCTGGGTGAAGAGATCGGCCGGCGTCTTCACCGTCGACGTATGCCAGGCGGCGCAGACCCGGCCGGGCAGCGAGGTGCCGCCGAGCCAGTTGAACCGACGCGGATCGGCCTCGACGTTCTGCTGCCCCATCAGCGCCTGGCTCGGCACGTTGCGCGAGAACGAGCCGAAGACGGTGCCGTCCTTGGGCGCAGCGCTGTAAAGGTAATTGGCCGCGACGATGCTCGCGGCCTGCGGCATGTTCTGCGGAATGATCGTCGGCTGGCCCGGGATGTGTCGGGTCAGATACTTGGCGAGAAAGCGTCCCGCGATGTCGTAATCGTTGCCCACGGGATGTCCGATGATCATGCGGATCTGCTTGCCGCGGTAGAAATCTTGCGCGCTTTGGGCTTGCGCCGCAGCGGCGGCGCCGAGGGCGAACGCCAGCACGGCTCCGATGGAGAAATTCTTGACTATCATGGATTCACCGAGCTGTGACACCGGAGCTGGCAGCGTAGCAAATTCCTGTCCTGCGGGGAGTGCCGTTTCGCCGCGGGCGGTATCATTGGTAGTCTGTCCCGTCAGCGGACCGGGCGCGGGCTCCGCTCTGCGCTCTCATCCAGGAGATAGGCCATGTGGCTGAGCAATTGCTGGCAGGTGATCGCGTTTTTGAAAGAGATCGGCCCCACGCCGCTCGCGCGGACCGTGCAGAACGAGCCGATCGTCCTCTTCCGCACGCGATCGGGTGAAGCCATTGCGTTGTTCGACCGCTGCCCGCATCGGCTAGCGCCGCTCTCCTACGGCCGCGTCGTGGACGACCAGATCCAGTGCGGCTACCACGGACTGTGCTTCGACCGCGATGGCCAATGCGTGCGCGTGCCGGGGCAGGACACGGTGCCGCAACGGGCGCGGGTCAGGAAATATCCCCTGGTCGAGCGGCACGGCTTCGCCTGGATCTGGATGGGCGACGCCGGGGGCGCCGACCCCGATAAAGTCCCGGATTTTCATTGGATGGACGACCCGGCCTGGGCGGCCGTCGCGGGCTATCACCATTTCGGCGCGAACTACCAGCTCGTGAACGACAACCTGCTCGACCTCTCGCATGAAAGCTTCGTGCACGAGGAAACCATCGGCAACGAATTGGTGGCCGAGTTGCCCGCTCACGTCACACTGCACGGCGATATGATCCGCGTGCATCGCGACATGCTCAACATCGAAGCGCCGCCGTTCTACAAACGGACCACCGGATTCACCGGCCGGATCAATCGCTGGCATACCAATCATTTCACGCCGCCCGGCTTTCACGTGATCGAGAACGGCTCAATGCCGGCCGACGCGCCCGACAAGAGCCACGCGCTCGAGCGCAAGGTGCTCAACCTGATCACGCCGGAGACCACCACATCGTCGCACTATTTCTGGGGCGTCGTGCGCCAGTTCAGGCGTGACGACCCGGCGCTGGACGACATCATCCGCGAGGGGATCATCCGCACCTTCGACCAGGACAAGGCGATCCTCGAAGCGCAGCAGCGGGCGATCGGCTCCGAGCCGGACAAGATCTCGTTCCCGCTCTCGATCCGCGTCGATGCCGGACCGGTGCAAGGCCGCAAGCTTATGCAGGCGATGCTGGCGCGCGAGGCTGCCGGCGGCAGCGACACGCCCACGCACGCAATGATCGGCGCGTAAGCTCGCGTGGTCGGCGCATGGCCTGTGCGGTGAACAACTATTCCGACTTGAGCGTGGCCCTGACGATCGGCCCCCAATGCTCGACCTCGGCCTGCATGTAGCGCGACAGTTCTGCCGGGGTGTAGTGCGGCGTCTGCGCCCCGGCATTCACCAGGTAGCGGTGCAGTTCCGGCCGGTCGAAGCTCTTGATTACTTCGCGGTTGACCGTGTCAACGATCTCCCGCGGCAGGTGGGCGGGGCCGGAAACCGTGTACCAGGTCGTGATCACGAGATCGTCGTAGCCGAGCTCCTGCAGCGTCGGGACATCGGGAATGCCCTCCAAACGGCGCGCCGAGGAGGACGCGAGCGGGATCAGGCGGCGGGAGAAGACAATGTGCTCACGCGCCGTAGTCCAGTTCAAACTGCCAAACTGCACGCGGCCCGCCACCAGATCGGCCACCGCGGCGCTGCCCGCCTTGTAGGGCACGTGCGCGAGCTTGATATGGTCCTTGGCCGCGATGTATTCGGTCACCAGGTTGCCCACCGTCCCGGTGCCGGCCGTTACGTATTCGATCCGATCCCGAGCCCTCCCCGCCAGTGCCTCCAGCTCCTTCAGCGTTCGCACGCCGACCGCGGGATTCGCCAGGAGGATCGTCGGCGCACCGCCGATATAGGCCATGTGCGTGAAGTCGCGCACGGCATCGAACCCAGGTTTCCCGCTGACCGCCGCTGCGATCACATGCGAGGACATCCCACCTACGATGAGCGTGTAGCCATCCGGCGCGGCGTGGGCGACATATTGCGACGCCAGCAGTCCGCCGCCGCCCGGGCGGTTCTCGACCTGGAATGGCTGTCCCAGCGACAGGCTCAGTGCATTGGCGACCAGATGGCTGACGGTATCCGCCGCGCCGCCAACGGCGAACGGCGAGATGAGGCGCACCGGCCGGGTCGGCCAATCGGCAGCGACTGCGCTGCTGCTCAACAGCGAGAACACGCACAGATGAAGCCACCCATACGCCCGCATTCTATTTCCCCGCCTATTTTTGACCGTCTTCTTAAGAGCTTTTCTCAGGCCGCATGATTTCGTCCGAAAAGGCTGCAACTTTCCGGCCCTGACTTAGTCCAGATTGGGAACCAGTTTCTTGATCGTGTCTACCATCGCCGGCGATGTCTCGTAGAGCTGCGCAACCAGGCGTTCCAGATGTTCGGGCGGCCGATAGGCCATGTCGAGCTTCATCTTCTCGGCTTCCGCCAACAGATCGCGATCCTGCACTGCGTCGGCTATCGCCTTGCGCATGATCTCGATGCGCTCCTTCGGTACGCCCGGCGGAAACACGTAGGGGCGCCCGAATTCGACGCTGGAAAAGATGAAGCGCATGAGTTGGCGCTGCTCATCGGTCTTCGCCATTTCGAAGATTGACGGCACATCAGGGATTTCCGTTATCGGCGCCTCCTCGACGCGAAAGAGTATGTGCAGCTTGCCTTCCCGGAACAGCCGATCATAGGTGCGGAACTGACTGTAGGACGAACAGACGCCCTGGAGCTCGCCCCGCTCGATCGCGAGCAGCACGTTTTGCGCCGCCTTGTAGCCCTCGATGATGCGGAATTTGGTGCCGAGCACATGGTTGAGAACGGTCGGCACGATACTCAGTGTCGAGGCTGCGCCGGAGCCGCCCACGATGAGCTCGGTGCGAAAGAGATCGGCCGGCGCCTTGACCGCTGAGGACGTCACCGCGGTGCACACGCGGCCCGGAAACGATGTGGCGCCGAGCCAATTGAATTGCCGTGGGTCGGCCTCGATGTTCGGCTGGCCCATCATCGCCTGGCTCGGGAAATTGCGGGAGAACGTGCCGATGACGGTGCCGTCGCGCGGGGCCTGGACGTAGACGTAGTTGGCCGCGACGATGCTCGCGGCCTGGGTCATGTTCTGGACAATGATCGAGGGGTGCCCAGGGATGTACTTACCGAGATAACGGGCGAGAAGGCGGCCGCCGACATCGTGGTCATTGCCGACCGGGTGGCCGACGATCAGGCGAACCTGCTTGTTGTGGTAGAAATCCTGCGGCGCCTGGCCTTGGGCGACGGAAACGCCTCCCAGACCGAGGGCAAGGAGCGCCGCGAGCATCGATCCCCTGGTGGTCATCCTTTTCCGCGCTTTCGGCGCCTCCCGATCCTACAGCTCGCGGCCGATCTTGCGGTCGAGGGAATAGGAGCCGCCGCCGCGCCGTGCAACGCGATCGCAACCATGCCCCACAGCCGCGTGTATTCATAGCCGCGGTTGAGGCAGGAGAATCCCGTGCCCCAATATTGGACGAATGTCAGATAGTCCACTCGATCGCGACCGCGGCAGCGAAGAAGCGCGTGAACAAGCAAATCGCCCAGCTCAGGGGAATAACGGCATCGTAAAAGGGTTTCAGAAACGGCAGAAGAAGTTCGCGCTGGCGTTCCGCCATTCCTTGGCCCCCCACCGGCCGTTGATGGACAGGGAGGCTCGGTTGTCGGTGCTGGACTCTCCAACAGTCGCTTGCCGCAGGTATCTCCCGGCTGCATGGCGGGCGTGACCAAGCCGACGAGGTCGTATTATGATAGGGTCGGGGCGCCGGGAGCCGTCCAGAATGCAGCTATCAGTCCTTCGACGCGAACTGCGCGGCATCGTGATCGCGCTGCTAATGGTCGCTGTCACCACGCTTTTCGCCTATTTCCTGGTAAAATACCTGTATCTACGGCGAGGATCGGTGCTGTACCTGGTGCCGGTCCTGCTGGCCAGTTGGCACCTCGGGCTGCTGCCGGCGATGGTGGCCGGAGTGGCGGGCCTGCTCTGGTCCGGCTACCTGTTCTATTCGCCCGACTACAGTTTCTTTTATTTCGTTGCGCAGCCGTTCGAACTCATCAATCTCTTCGTGTTCATGGGCGTCGCGACGACCACGAGCCATCTCGCCACTTCCATGAAGCGCCAGACCGAGCTCGCGCGGCGGCGCGAGCGGGAGATGAGCGACCTCTACACCTTCTCGCGACGACTTGCGGCGGCGCCTTCGGCCGCGGACATCTACCACGCGATCGAGCAGCATCTTGCGAACCTGACGGGGCGTAGAGTCGTCCTGTTTCGCACCGGTGGACGGCCGGGCGATCCGGGCCAGCCGAATTCGGCGGTCCCAGACCGGGTCCGCACGGCCATCGATGAGGTCGAAAAAGGCGTGAGATCGGAGAGCACGCTCGACGACGGCACCGGCAATATCTGGCTTATCCGTCCGGTCTCGCAGAAGACCTCCGACTTCGGCGTGATCGCGGTCGACCTCGGCCGCCTGCAGGTCGAGGCGGTCGACGACATGCGCCAGCGCATCGAGGAGGTCCTGTCCGATGCGGCGGCGACGCTGGAGCGCCTCGACGTTGCCCGCGCCATCAATGAAGCCAAGATGCGCGCCGAGACAGAGCAACTGCGCGAGGCGCTGATTGGCTCGGTGTCGCATGAACTGCGGACCCCGCTGGCCTCGATCCTGGGGGCCGCGACCGTGCTATGGCAGTCCCCGGTCATCGCCAATGACGAGCGGACGAAGTCGCTGGCGGGAGTAGTGCGCGATGAAGCCGAGCGGCTCAACAACGACATCCAGAACCTGCTCGACGCGACCCGGATCAGCCGCGACCAGGTCAAGCCGCGGCCGGAATGGATCGAGCCAGCCGACATCGTCAACACCACGCTGGAACGGCGGCGGCGCCGGCTGGCTGGTCACAATATCTCGATCGACATGGACTCGAATCTGCCATTCATCTATGTCGATCCGGTTCTGACCGGACAGGCCTTCGTACAAATTGTGGACAACGCAGCCAAATATTCCCCCCAAGGTTCAACCATTACCGTGGCCGCGAAGCGCAATGGCGAAGAATTGGAGCTGTCGGTCCAGGACGCGGGGGCGGGCCTTACGCCGGAGGAAAAGTCCCATCTCGGGGAGCGGTTCTTCCGTGCGCCACGGCATGCCAGCACTGCGTCCGGCTCAGGCCTCGGGCTTTGGATCGCCAAGGCCTTCGTGAGCGCCAATGGCGGGCGGCTTGCCGCGGCCAGCGCCGGCGCCAACCAGGGAACCACGGTCTCGCTCCATTTGCCGCTTCCAACGCATCCACCCGAGGACAGTCCCGATGACTGAAGCTTCCCCCGTCGTTCTGGTGATCGACGATGAAGTGCAAATCCGGCGTTTTGTGCGCGCCGGGCTCGAACTCGACGGCTTCGTCGTGCAGGAGGCGGAAAGCGGCAGCGACGCGCTACGTTGGGTCACGATGAAGCCGCCCGACCTCATCATCCTCGATCTCGGGCTTCCCGATATGGACGGCAGCGAGGTATTGGAGCGCTTGCGGGCGTGGTCAGCGGTGCCGCTAATCGTGCTGTCCGTGCGATCGAACGAGACTGAAAAGGTGCGGCTGCTCGAGGCCGGCGCGGACGACTACGTGGTCAAGCCGTTCGGCATGGCGGAACTGCTGGCGCGCGCGCACGCGGCGATGCGGCGGCAGGTGCGGGCCGCCTCCGAAGAGCCGGTGGTCAAGGTGGGGCCGCTCGCGATCGATCTCGCGGCACGCATGGTGACCATCAACGGCGATCGGGTGGTGCTGACGCCGAAGGAGTACCGCCTGCTGCAGATTCTCGCACAGCACGCCGGCAACGTGGTGACGCACCAATACCTGCTGAAGGAGATCTGGGGATCGCCGCACGTCCACGATACGCATTACCTGCGCATCTTCGTGCGCAAGCTGCGACAGAAGATCGAGGCCGACCCGACCCAGCCGCAAATCCTGATGACCGAGCTCGGGATCGGCTATCGCCTCGCGACCCCCGAGCCGGCGGCGCCGGTGCCGGCGGCCTAGAGCATGATTCCGGAAAGTTGCAGACTTTTCGGATCGGATCATGCGACTGATCAAAGAGAAGCGGAGCAAGATCGCTTCAATCTGAAGCGATCTTGGTCTTAAGGCCTTGAAATGTGCTCGGCTCGTCCCCGCGAAAGCGGGGACGCAGGGACAGAAGTTCAACCGTTCGAGCAAGGCCCCCTGGATTCCCGCGTGCGCGGGAATGGGCGGACGCGCGCTACCCCTTCGCCAGTTCGGCCTTGATCGCGCGCCGCTTTTCCGGCGCGTAGAGGGCGGGATAGTCGTAGGTCAGCGGCCGCGTGCGCTCGACGTGAAGCGTGGCGAAGACCGGGCCGGTTTCTCCCAGCACGTGGCCGACCTGCTGCTCGAACGACGATAGCTCCGAAAAGTCGTGGCAGCTCGCGTAGCCGGCGGAACGGGCGATGCCGGTGAAATCCACCTTCTGGTTCGGGATCGGGTGGCTGCCGTTCGCCTCGTAGCAACCGTTGTTGCAGACGAAATGCACGAAGTTCGTGGGCGCGACCGCGGCGATCGTGACAAGGCCGCCGAGATTCATCAGCAGCGAGCCGTCGCCGTCGAGGATCACGATGCGCTTGTCCGGCCGCGCCAGCGCAAGCCCCAGTCCATGCGAGGACGCCAGCCCCATCGCGCCCATGGAGAAGTAGTTCATCACGCGCGGATTGAGTTCATTCCATTCCGCGGCTGAACTATACGTCGCGATGACAATCTCGTCGGTCACGTGCCGCGCCAGGATCTTGAAGGCTTCTTCTCGTTTCATCATGACGTTGCGGGCCTCCGGCCGATGAGGATGACGACAGGGAGTGAGCTTTTGTAGGCCTTCTCGATCGCGGGCGCGATCTTCGGCACGTCGGAGTCCTGGCTCACGAGCAAGTGCTCGATCCCCATCGCGTCGCAGATCGGCTCGATGATGCGCACGCCATAGCGGCCGGACTCGGTCGGCGCCCGCTCCGGCTCGTGACCGAGCAGGCCAACCATCATGCAGATCGGCTGCTTGTATTCAACCGCGACCGCGCGGATCGCGTTCAGCGAATCGAGAAAACCCGTGTACTGGATCAGGGTCAGCGCCCGCTTGTCGCTATAGGACAGGCCCGACGCGATGCCGATGCACTCGTCCTCCTTGCAAACACGCACCAGCCGCAGGCCCTTGTCGTTGGCGATCGGCCGCAACAGGCCGGCGCTGGTGTGGATGTCGGGCACCGCGAGCACGTATTCCACCCCCGCGCTCTTGATCGCGGCGATGATGCTCGAACCTTTCAGTTCGACTTTGGGCTGTTCGGCCGTTGCCGTCGTCGCATTCATCCGCGAAACTCCCCGTGGCGCTCTTTCAACTTGGGCTGCCAGATAAAGCCAAATCGGAACGGGCTGCAACCGCTCAAAGCTTGAGCTTTCGCTTGCGCTGGCCGAGCGTGCGCAACCGCAACGCGTTGAGCCGGATAAATCCCGCCGCGTCGCGGTGGTCGTAAGCCACCGCGCCCTCTTCGAACGTGACGAGATCCTGGTCGTAGAGCGAATATTTGCTGGAACGGCCGACAACCGTGACGTTGCCCTTGTATAGCTTGAGCTTGACCGTCCCGGTCACGAACTCCTGCGACCTGTCGATTGCCGCTTGCAGCATGTCGCGCTCAGGGGCGAACCAGAACCCGTTGTAAACGAGCTCTGCATATTTCGGCATCAGTTCGTCCTTGAGGTGCATCGCGCCGCGGTCGAGCGTGATCAACTCGATCCCGCGGTGGGCGAAATAAAGGATCGTGCCGCCCGGCGTCTCGTACATGCCGCGCGACTTCATGCCGACGAAGCGGTTCTCGACCAGGTCGAGCCGGCCGATGCCGTTGGCGCGGCCGAGCCCGTTGAGATGCGCGAGCAGCACCGCCGGCGACATCGCCTTGCCGTCGATCGCGACCGCGTCGCCGCGCTCGAAGTCGACACTGAGGTAGGTTGGCTTGTCCGGCGCATCCTCGGGGTTGATGGTGCGGCTGTAGACGTAGTCCGGCACTTCCTGCGCGGGGTCTTCCAGCACCTTTCCCTCGGAGGAAGCGTGCAGCAGGTTGGCATCAACAGAGAACGGCGCCTCGCCGCGCTTATCCTTGGCGATCGGGATCTGGTGCTGCTCGGCGAAGGCGATCAGCGCCTCTCGCGAACGCAGGTCCCACTCGCGCCACGGCGCGATCACCTTCACGTCGGGCTTGAGGGCGTAGTAGGTGAGTTCGAACCGCACCTGATCGTTGCCCTTGCCGGTCGCCCCGTGCGCGACCGCGTCGGCGCCGACCCTCTCGGCGATCTCGATCTGCTTCTTGGCGATGAGCGGGCGCGCGATCGACGTTCCGAGCAGATATTGCCCCTCATAGAGCGCATTGGCCCGGAACATCGGGAAGACGTACTCGCGCACGAACTCCTCGCGCAGATCCTCGATGAAGATGTTCTCCGGCTTGATGCCGAGGAGCAGGGCTTTGTCGCGGGCGGGCCCGAGCTCCTCGCCCTGGCCGAGATCGGCCGTGAAAGTCACCACCTCGCAGCCGTAGGTGGTCTGCAGCCATTTCAGAATGATCGAGGTGTCGAGCCCACCGGAATAAGCGAGCACCACCTTCTTCACGTCACCTTGAGGCATGGAATGATCCGCGGTCGGAAGGGCCGTTTGCCGGCCCCGAAAAGTCGCGCGGACTATAGGGGGAAGCGGTGGAGTTGCAAGGTTTTGACGGTCATCTCGGCCGCGCGATTCGCTCGATCCATCGCTCTACGGCGGCGTCCGTGATCCGCGTCCTGCGCCATCGATAGAGCAGCCCGTGCACCGACCATATGATCAGGAAGGTGAACACGCCGGCAAAGGCGACGTCGGTGAAAAAATGCCCGCCCCCGGTCATGCGCAACAGCCCTACCGCGGCGCCGAAGGCGAGCGCCCCGCCGGTGGCCAGCGCCCGCCATTGCGGCGGACAAAGGACGGCAGGTGCGATAGTCCAGAATGCGCCGGACGCCTCGCCCCCGACGAAGGAGCAATTGTTCGGGCAGTCGCCGCGCGGATCCCACCACGGCAGGAAGTGATCGGTACCACCGAACTCCGTGACATCGATCGGACGCGGGCGGCCCCAGTGATCCTTGAGAATCACATTGGTGACGATTCCGGGCGCGAGGGCGAGGGTCGCGATCATCAAAACGATCGCGCGTGCCGGGATCAGAAAGGGCCGGCGCGGCGCCACGAGCTTGACCAGGACCGCGACGAACGCCGGTGCGGCGGCGACCGCGACGATCCAGGCGCTGATCCGCCGCAACCACAGGCCGCCCGTCCCCGCCGCCAGCCACAAGCCGGTGCCGGGGTCGTAAAACGGCGCGACCAGCTCGAGGTCGAGCGCCGGTGCAATCGCGAATACCAAGCCGACCACCACAGCGACGGCTAGCGCGATCAGCAGTCCGGTACGTGTCATTCCTGATGTTCCGCCAGCAGTTTGGCCCGTCGTTCCGCGGACCTCCGCTTCTGGCATAGGCAGAAGGCAGTCTCCATAGCATGGCGGCGGTGAATTGCGGGGTGGCGGGTGATTGGGTCGTCGAGCGGCTCAAAATAAATCGATCAGCAGGTCTGGATTTCATTGCTATAAAGCCTCGCAAACAGAGCCCGACCCGCCCTCGCGGGCGGCGTTTCACGAAAGCGAGCGGGCGCAGGTTGCATTCATGGCCAAGTCGGTGCCTTTCGGGCGCACGCTCGACCTTTCGCAATTGCTGGAGCAGGCGGTCGCCCTGCATCAGCGCGGCCAGCTTGCGGAGGCCGAGCGGCTCTACCGGCAAGTTCTCAACGCGCGGGCGGACAATTTCGAGGCGCGCCACCTCCTGGGCCTGCTCCGTTATCAGCAGGGGCGCAACCGCGAAGCGTTGGACTTGATCGGGGCCGCGCTCAAGCTGCGGCCGGACTCCATCATCGCGTTGTCGAACTACGGCCTTGCACTCGAAGCCGCGCAACGTTTCGACGACGCGCTGGCGAGCTTCGACAAGGCGCTGGCGCTACGGCCCGACTTCGCCGACGCCCACAACAACCGCGGCAATGTACTCTCGGCTCTCAAGCGGCAAGAGGAGGCGCTGGCGAGCTATGACAAGGCGCTGGCGCTCAAACCGGCTTATCCGGAAGCGCTCAATAACCGCGGCAACGTGCTCGCGCAGCTTGAGCGCCACGACGAGGCTCTGCCAAGCTTTGATCAGGCGCTGGCGATCTGGCCGCAATATGCCGAGGCGCTCTACAACCGCGGCAACGCGCTCTCGGCCCTCGAACGGCAGGAAGACGCGCTCGCGAGCTACGATCGGGCGCTGGTGCTGCGCGCCGACTACCCCGAGGCGCTCGACAACCGCGGCAATGTGCTCGCGAAGCTTGGGCGCTATGAGGAAGCGCTCGCGAGCCACGACGCCGCCTTGCGCGTCCGGCCCGACCATCCCGAGACCCTCAGCAATCGCGGCACGACGCTGGAACAGCTTTGGCGCTGCGAGGAGGCGCTGGCGAGCTATGACCGGGCGCTGGCGCTGCAGCCGCGCCATGCGGAGGCGCTAGGCAATCGCGGCAACGTACTCGCGAAGCTCAAGCACTACGAGGCGGCGCTCGAGAGTTATGACGCTGCGCTCGCGATCAGGGCCGACGACGCCGATGCCTGGTACAATCGTGGCAACGCACTCTCGGCGCTGCGGCGCTACGAGGATGCCGCCGCCAGCTATGAGACGGCGCTCGCGATCGATCCTGCACACGCCGACGCGCACGGCGGATTGGCAGGCGTCGCGCTCGCGATCTGCGATTGGGAGCGGACCACGCGGATCGGGACGGAATTGGCAAACCAGATCACGGCCAAGACCTCGACCGTCGGTCCATTCGCGTTGCTGGGCTATTCGGATGACCCGGCGCTGCTCCTGCAATGCGCACAGCAGTTCGTTGCGCAGCAATTAACAGCGCCTCTGCCCCGCGTTGGCACAGTCCCCAACCGTCACCATGACAAGATCCGCCTCGCTTATCTATCGGCGGATTTCCGCGATCATGTGATGGCCTATCAGCTCGCGGAACTGTTCGAGCGACACGACAAGAGCCGCTTCGACATCACCGGCGTGTCTTTTGGCATCGACGACGGCAGCGAAATGCGGGCACGGCTGGCAACATCCTTCGACCGCTTCCTCGATGTGCGGGGCAAGAGCGACCGGGACGTCGCCGAGGCGCTCGCCGAGCTCGGCATCGACATCGCGGTCGATCTGATGGGACACACGCGCGATGCGCAACTCCGTATCTTCGCCCACCATCCGGCGCCGATCCAGGTCAATTATCTCGGTTACGCCGGAACCATTGGCGCAGATTTCATCGACTACATCATCGGCGATCCGGTCGTGCTGCCGTTCGAGCACGAACCGTTCTACCGCGAGAAGATCGTTCAGCTTCCCGATACCTTCTTTGTCACCGACTCCAAGCGCGCCATTGCGCCGCATGCGCGCTCCCGAGCCGACGAAGGCCTGCCGGAGCAGGGCTTCGTGTTCTGCTGCTTCAACAACAGCGCCAAGATCGGCCCGGCCATCTTCGACATCTGGATGCGGCTCTTGCAGGCGGTCGACGGCAGCGCGCTCTGGCTTTCGCTGCGCCATGGCGCCGCCAAGGACAATCTCCTGCGCGAGGCCGCGGCGCGCGGGGTCGCACCGGAACGGCTCGTGTTTGCCAAGCACGCGCCGCGGATCGAGGATCACCTCGCGCGGCACCGCCTGGCGGACCTGTTTCTCGACACGCTCCCCTACAACGCGCACGCGACCGCGATCGATGCGCTCTGGGCCGGGCTGCCTGTCCTCACCTGTCGCGGCAACGCCTATGGCGCGCGCGTCGGCGCGAGCCTGCTGCGCGCCGTCGGCCTGCCAGAGCTGATCACAGAGAGCCTCGCGGACTACGAAGCGCTGGCGCTGCGGCTTGCGCGCCACCCGGCGCAATTGCGGGGCATCCGCGAAAAGCTCGCGCAGCATCGGCACACCCATCCATTGTTCGATACCGACCGCTTCCGCCGCCACATCGAGGCCGCCTACACCACGATGTGGGACATCCACCAGCGGGGCGAGCCGCCGCAAAGCTTCGCCGCCGCGGCCGCGAGCGATTGATCCATGGCGAAGTCGGCCGCGCCCGGGTCCATGGAGCTGTCGCAGGCGCTGGAGCGCGGCGTCGGCCTGCATCAGCGCGGGCAACTCGCGGATGCCGAGCGCATCTACCGGCAGATCCTCAACAAGCGCTCGGACCATTTCGAGGCCCGGCATCTCCTGGGCTTGTTGCGCTACCAGCAGGGCCGCAACCGGGAGGCGCTCGACCTCATCGGTGCGGCGCTGAAGCTGCGGCCGGATTCCGTTGTTGCGCTGTCGAACTACGGCTTGGCGCTGGAAATGGCGGGCCGCTACGAGGAGGCGCTGGTGAGCTTCGATCGCGCGCTGGCATTGCGGCCCGACTATGCCGAGGCGCATAACAACCGCGGCAACGTACTGTCCGCGCTCAAGCGATCCGAAGATGCGCTCGCGAGCTACGACCGCGCACTGACCCTCCAACCCGGTTATGCCGAGGCGCACAACAATCGCGGCATCGCACTCTCGTCGCTTGCGCGCCACGAGGAGGCGCTGGCAAGCTTCGAGCGTGCGCTCGCGATTGGGCCGCAATACGCGCAGGCGCTCTACAATCGCGGCAACGCGCTCTCCGCGCTCGCCCGGCACGACGAGGCGCTGGCGAGCTACGATCGCGCTCTGGCGCTCGAGTCCGACTATGCCGAAGCGCACTATAACCGCGGCAATGTGCTTTCCACGCTCGAACGCCATGGCGACGCGCTGGCGAGCTACGATCGGGCGTTGGCGCTCAAGCCCGATCATGCGGAGGCGATCGGCGGGCGCGGCAATGCCTTGCATGCGCTAGCGCGCAGGGACGAGGCGCTGGCAAGCTACGATCGTGCGCTCGCACTGAAGCCAGATGATGCCGAGACGCACTACAATCGCGGCGGCGCGGCGCAGGGGCTTGACCGTCACGACGAAGCGCTCGCGAGCTTCGACCGCGCGCTGGCGCTCAAGCCCGATTATCCCGAGGCGCTCTACGCGCGTGGGCAATCGCTGCACGCGATGAACCGTTGGCACGACGCGATCGTCAGTTACAAGCGCGCGCTCGCGCTCAAGCCGGATTACGCCGAGGCCGCCTTTGCGGCCTGCATGGCGCAACTGCCCATCCTTTACGCCGACGCCACGGAGATCACTGAGCGGCGGACAGCCTACGCGGCGCGTCTGCAAGCCCTCTGCGACAACGCGACGATGCTTGCCGCTGACCTGGTGAAAGGCGTCGGAACAACTCAGCCGTTCTTCCTCGCGTATCAGGGCGAGAACGATCGCGACTTGCAGGCGCGCTACGGTGCCTTCGTGTGCCGACTTATGGCCGAACGCTATCCGCCCGCAGCGATGCCCTCGCCGCCCGCCGCGCACGAGCCGATCCGCGTCGGGATCGTCAGCGGTTATTTCCGCCAGCATTCGAACTGGAAGATCCCGATCAAGGGCTGGCTCGAAAATCTCGATCGGCAGAGATTTCGCGTCTTCGGCTATCACACCGGCGCGCAGACCGACGGTGCGACCGAGGCGACAGCCTCGCTTTGCGAGCGCTTGGTGCAGGCACCGTTGCCGATCGAAGGCTGGCGCGGGGCGATCGCGGCCGATGCGCCGCATGTGCTGATCTACCCCGAGGTCGGGATGGACCCGGTGGCGGCGCGCCTTGCCGCGCAGCGGCTCGCGCCGGTACAGTGCAATTCCTGGGGCCATCCTGACACCAGCGGATTCCCGACCCTGGACTATTACTTCAGCAGCGACCTCATGGAACCGCCGGACGGCGATGCCCATTACACCGAACGCCTGGTTCGGCTGCCCAATCTCTCAGTCTATTGCGAGTCGATCGAAGCGCCGCGCATCCCACTTGACCGGCAGGAACTTGGCCTGCGCGCAGGGGCGACTGTGTTCTGGTGCGGCCAGTCGCTTTACAAGTATCTGCCGCAATTCGATTCCGTGTTCCCGCGCATCGCACGGCAGGTGCCGGGTTGCCAGTTCGCGTTCATTCAATACCAGCGCGGTCCGGCCATCACCGACCTGTTCCGTCAACGGCTGGTGCGCGCATTTGCAGCGTTCGGCCTGCAGGCGGACGACTATTGCGTGTTCCTGCCGCGGCTCGACCCGCAGCGCTTCATCGCGGCCATCGGCCAATGCGATATCGTTCTCGACAGCATCGGCTGGTCGGGCTGCAATTCGACCTTGGAGAGCCTCGCGCACAATCTCCCGATCGTGACCTTGCCGAGCATGCTGATGCGCGGCCGTCATACACTCGCGATCCTGCACATGATGGGGGTGACCGAGACCATCGCACCGACGGTCGATGATTACGTGTCTGTCGCGGCCCGGCTCGCGCACGATGCAACGTGGCGCGACGGCGTGATGGGCCGGATCGCTGCGAACAAGCATCGGCTCTACCACGACCGTGCCTGCATCACCGCGCTTGCGGAGTTCCTGGATCGGGTCGCGCGAACGCCGCGGCCTTAAGACGATCTTTGCAATCGTCGAGCCTTCGACATGGCGGGCTTGTCCCGCACAAGCCCGGCCATGACGTCGAGAAATCGCCAATCGTTACGAACGTCGGAGAGTGAAGCCATCGTAGGATGAGCATGGCGAAGCGAAACCCATCACGCCGGACGAGCGTCGCGTCGCGCGGTGGGTTTCGGTCTCCACCCTGCGGCCGTCAAGATCAATCGAACAACCGCTGCACCAGCCTCCGCGCCAGCACGCCGGCGACACGGCGGCGGTAGTGACCAGGCGTGAAGGTCGTCTTCATCGCCATGATCTGATCGCGCACCAGCGCGTCGAGGCTGGTGAACACGCGCGCGTCGAGCGCCCCGCCGCAGAGCGCCGCGGTGCCTTCGAGCAAGACCGGGCGCGGGTTGGTTCCGGTGACCGCGACGCGCAGATCGGCGAGGGTGCCGGCTTCGCGCCGCAGCGCCACCGCGACTCCGGCCACGGGATATTCGATCGATTTCCGGATGCGGATCTTGTCATAGGCCGAGCGCAGGCCGGGCGTGTTCGCCGCGCGTACCGCGGTGACGACCTCGTCCGGCCGCAGCGCGAGGAAGACTCGGCCGTCGCCGCGCGTTTCGGTTATAGGCTCATCCTGGCGCGCGAAGCCGATGTAGAGGCCGCGCAACGGGATCGTGCGGCGCCCCTGCGGGCTCACGAGATCGACCTCCGCGTGGAGCGTCAGCAATGCCGGCGCGAGATCGCCCGAGAAGGTTGCAAAGCACACGCCGCGGCTCTTCGGGGCGACGTGACAGATGTCGCCGGTGGTCTTGAGGCAGTGATGGTTCGCCGTGCGCCACCATTCGCTCTGGTTGTAGAAGATGCAGCGCGTGTCGAGGCAGAGATTGCCGCCGACGGTGCCCATGTTGCGATGGGTCGGCCCGGCGATGTGCGCGGCGGCCTGCGCGACCACGGGATAGTGGGCGATCACGCCGGGATGCGCGGCAATCTCGCTGAGCGTGACCGAAGCGCCGAGCGCGAGCGCGCGGGTGTCGGCCTTGATCGTGCGCAACTCCACGACGTGGTTCATGTCGATCAGCGCCGGCGGCGCGACGATGCCGCGGCGGATGTTCACCATCAGATCGGTGCCGCCGCCGAGGAGCTGGCTGCCGGGGTTGGCCGCGCGCGCCGCCAACACTTCATCGAGTGTCGTCGGGCGCAGGAGCTGAAACTCCGGAAGTGCGTCCATCACGCGCCGCCGTTCGTCTTGCGTGCGCCCTGCGAACGCGTGCGTTTCTCGATCGCGGCGAACACGCGGTCGGGCGTCACCGGCAGGTCGTTGAAGCGCACGCCGATGGCGTCGGCGATGGCGTTGGTGAGCGCGGGCAGGAAAGCGGCGAGCGAGCCTTCGCCGGCCTCCTTGGCGCCGAACGGGCCGTGCGGATCGTTGCTCTCGACGATGCCGACTTCGATCGGCGGCGAGTCCTGGATCGTCGGCACGCGGTAGTCGAGCATGTTGCCGGTGAGCAGCAGGCCCTCGTGATAGCCGGTCTCCTCACTCATCGCCTGGCCCATGCCCATCCAGACCGAGCCCTGCACCTGGCCCTCGACTGTGAGCCGGTTGAGCGCCTTGCCGCAGTCGTGCGCGACCCAGACCTTGTCGACGTTCACGACGCCGGTCTCCTCGTCGACGCTCACTTCGACCACTTGCGCGGAGTAGCTGTAGCCCATGGTCCCGCCGATCGCGGAGCCGCGATATTTCTTGCCGCCATGCGACTCCGGGATGGTCGAGTAGTTGCCGGTGACGGTAATCGTGCCGGTGTCGCGCAGCGCCTCCACCACTACTTCGTTGAAGGTGAGGCCCTTGTCCTGCGCGCCCGCGCGGTAGAGCTCGCCGAGGCATTCGATTTCTTCCGGCTTAGCCTCCAGCTTGCGCGCGGCGGCGGTGACCAGCACAGCCTTGAGGTTGCGCGCGGCGTCGATCGCGGCGTTGCCGACCATGAAGGTCACGCGCGAGGAATAGGAGCCGTTGTCCTTCGGCACCAGGTCGCTGTCGCCGGTGATGACGCGGATGCGCGAGAGGTCGAGGCCCAGCACCTCGGCAACACTCTGCACCAGGATCGTTGACGAACCCTGGCCGATGTCAGCGGCACCGGAGAGCACCACCACCGAGCCGTCGAAGTCGAGCTTGATCTTGACGGTTGCGTGCGGCTCGCCGGTCCAGTTCACCGGTTTCGACGCGCCGCTGATGTAATGCGAGCAGGCGAAGCCGAGGCCCTTCTTGACTCCGTTGCCGTTCGACAGATTGCCCTTGCGCGCCTGCCAGCCGCTTTCGCGCTCGACCCAGTCGACGCATTCGGGCAAGCCGTAGCTCGCCACCATCAGGTCGTTGTCGGTGAAGGTCGGCTTGGCGCCCGGCGTTGGCAGGTAGTTCGCGCGCCGCACCGCGATCGGATCAAGGCCAAGTTCATGCGCCATCGCGTCGAGCAAATTCTCGAACGCGAAGCGGATGTCGACGGTGCCGTGGCCGCGGAACGCGCCGCACGGTGGCGTGTTGGTCATCACGCGCTTGCCGACATATTTCACGTTGTGCAGGTCGTAGATCGCATACAACATCGATCCCGCATAAAGGATCGTCACCACGCCGTAACCGGAATGCGCGCCGCCGCGCTGGATGCATTCGCATTCGACCGCGGTGATGCGGCCGTCCTTGCGCAGCCCCAGCTTGAGCCTGATGTCGGTCTCCGGACGGCCGCGATGAGTGATGAACGTCTCCTCGCGGTTGACGACGAGACGCACGCCGCCGCCGGCCTTGCGCGCCAGCAGCGCCGCGATCAGCTCGACGTTGAGCGTCTCGGTGCGGCAGCCGAAGCCGCCGCCGACATGCGGCTTCACCACGCGGATGCGCGACATGTCCATATCGAGGATGCGCGCGAGCATGAGGTGCACGTAGTACGGCACCTGGGTCGATGCATGCACGGTCATGCGGTCACGGATCGGATCGTATTCGGCGACCGCGGCGTGCATCTCCATCTGGTTCTGGCACACCTCGGCGCAGTTGCTCAGCGCCTCGCGCACGAGGTCCGCGTTCGCAAACCCTTCTTCGGCATTGCCAAGCTCGAACAAAACATCGCGCTCGATATTGTTCGGCCGGTAATCGTGGATCGCGGTTGCGCCGGGTGCCAGCGCCTCCGAGGCTGTGTGATAGGCCGGAAGTTCACGCACCTTGAGCTTGATCAGCGCCAGCGCCCTGCGGGCGGTCCCATCATCGACCGCCGCCACCGCCGCCACCGGCTCGCCGCGATAGCGCACCTTGTCGCGGGCCATCGGATGCTCGCTGCGCGCGATCGGCAAGACGCCGAAGGTCTTGTCGCAGTCAGCGCCGGTGACGATCGCCCTCACGCCCGGAAGCTTTTGCGCCTCGGACACATCAACTTCGACGATCTCGGCGTGCGAATAAGGGCTGCGGTAGATGCGTCCTGCGAGCAGGCCCGGCGTGACGATGTCAGCCGTGTATTTGGCGCGGCCGGAAACCTTTTCCGGGCCGTCGACCATCGGCACGGCGGTGCCGATCGTGTGGGTGGGCACGATCTCGTTCACAACGCGATGCTCTCTTTCTTCCCCCTTCCCACAAGGGGGAGGGCAGCAGGCAGAGCGCGCGGCGGGCGCGTGCATTCAATCACGGCGCCACTCCCGCGGCATGCAGCTTCGCAGCGTACTGCACGGCTTCGATGATTTTCACGTAGCCGGTGCAACGGCAAATGTTGCTGCCGAGCGCTTCGCGGATTTCGTTTTCGCTCGGGCGCGGGTTGTGCCGCAGCAGTCCGACCGAAGCCATGATGAAACCGGGCGTGCAGTAGCCGCACTGCGAGCCGAGCTTTTCGTGAAAGCCGCGCTGCACGGCGGAGAGCCGCCCGTCGACGCCGAGCGATTCGACCGTGTCCACGCGCTGTCCCGCGACGCTGGCCGCGAGCGTCAGGCAGGAGAGCCGCGGCTCGTCATCGATGAGCACCGTGCAGGCGCCGCATTCGCCGCCGTCGCAGCCGGTCTTGGTGCCGGTCAGCCCCACCACCTCGCGCACATAGTCCAATAGCAACAAATTGTCCGACACCGCGTCGACGCGCGGGCGGCCGTTGAGCGTGAATTCCAGCAGGCGTGCCATGTGTGGCTCCAGATACCAACATTTGACACCCCATTCAAATCGGGAGGCGGGCCGGCCAATGCAAGTGCACAGCGGTCCGGACATCGATGTGGTCGTCCCGCGGGAGCGGAGACCCCATTCGCCGGTCCCAGAAATTGCGGCATGCGCGCTGAAATTTCAAATTCGGAGAGTATGGATCTCCCACCCGCTTTCGCTTTCGCGAGGACCGCTCACCCCTTTATCTGAGCGGCGCCCGGCTGGCGGGCCTGCCAGAACCGCATCACGCGGTGGGCGGTGGCTTCGGTGAGGCGCTCGTAGTTCGTATAGGCGTTGTCGAGGCCCTGATTGGACGCGCTCTTGCGGTCCTGGCGCGAGAGGATGATTGCCTTCGCGGTCGGCCAGGCCCAGCCGACCGACTTGCAGAGGATGAGGATCGGATCGGGCCGGTCGCCGCCCATGAGCCGGTCCACCACGTCGATCGGCACCGCGCAGAGCGTGGCCAGCGCGACCACCATTTCCTCATACTTCGACTGCCTGGCGAAATCGACCAGCGCGGCTTCGTTGAGCTTGCCTGCCGTGTTGAGCCCATCGACTATACGCTGCGCGGGTGTGTAGTCGCGCGGCGCAGCGCGCGTGCCGACTTCGTCGGAAACCTTGGCAAGCACGCGATTGATCTCCGCCTGCGTCTCGGGCTTGGCCGACGCGAGCAGTCGCTGCTTCACCACGGCGGTGGCCTTGAGCACCAGCTCCCGGAACATGTGGGGGGGAATGTCGGGCCGCATGCCGATCTTCTCGGCCAGCGTGTCGTCCTGCTCCGCCTTGCTCACCAGCGTGGAGAAGCTTCCGCTGGAGATGCGCGCGGCGCTGTTGCCGGCGACACGGCGCATGACTTCGCGGTCGCCGCGCTTGACCAGGATATCGGTGACCGGCTCGGCGATGCCGCTGCGTCCGGAAATCGCGAGCAGATGCGCCTGGCCCTTGGTGTGCGCGATCTCGATGAGATCGGATTCGTTCAGGCGGTTCGACTGCTGCAACAGCGGCCCGGCGACGGCGATATCGTCATCCTTGGCAAGCCGGCGCACGACATCTGCGGGGGCGTTGCCGACCGGCGCGAGCTGAAGCGCGAGCTCCGCGCGCGCCTTTGATTCGATCTCGTCGATCAAGTGGCTCAAAACGTCGTCGAAAACCTTGACGTGATCTTCGTTGAAGCTGCCGGCCCCCGCGACGAAGAGCGCGGCGATTCGCTGCAACGCTTGCGTCCTCCGCTCCAGCGAACCGCGCCGGATGACGTCTTCGAGCTCCGGAATAAGCGAGGCAGGAGCAGCGGACATTACTCAGATCCTACAAACGCAACCTGTGCATCGATTCCGTCGATTAACAAATAGAATGTGAACGTGAACGAACGGTTAGCTCACCTGCGCAAATGAGCCGGCGCGACCAGCGTTTTGTTCGGGGTTGAAGCCTGGATGCGGGGCAAAGTAGTACTCCCGAACCGCCCCGCACCCCCGGGGAAAGCGCGTTCCGGCCCTTGCGCGGGAGCCGCAAATCGCTATATTTCGAGCGTCCACTTTGGACATCTCATAACGGTCGGATGTGATCCGAACGGCTTTTGAGAGTGGGTTCCCCCGGGACCCGCTCTTTTTTGTTACCGCGCGCCGGATTGTTACCGGCCGCAACCCCCGGGGTGATGACCTTAGGAAAGTCGCAGCCGCAGACCAACGCATGATCGAATCGCTTGACGCCAATCAAATTGCCGAGCCCCGCCTGATCACCGAGCAGGGGAGCGCGGCGCGCGTGGCGGTGATCGCCGAGCCGGTGATCGAGGATCTCGGCTATCGGCTGGTGCGGGTGCGGCTGTCGGGGCTCTCCGGCTGCACCGTGCAGATCATGGCTGAGCGACCGGATGGCAGCATGACGATCGAGGATTGCGAGGCGTTATCGCGCGCGCTCTCGCCGGTACTCGACGTCGCCGATCCGGTCGACCGCGCCTATCGGCTTGAAATTTCCTCGCCCGGGATCGACCGGCCGCTGGTGCGGCGCACGGATTTCGAGCGTCATGCCGGGCATCCGGTCAAGATCGAAATGGCGATCCCGGTCGAGGGCCGGCGGCGGTTCCGCGGGCTGCTGCTCGGGGCGGAAGGCGAGGCCGCGCGAGTGCGCCGCGACGATGCGGCGGACGGCGAGCCGAGCGAGGTCCTCCTCCCAATCGAGGAGATGGCGGAAGCAAAGCTCGTTCTCACCGACGCGCTGATCGCGCAATCGCTCAAGCGCGGCAAGGACGCCGAGCGGGCGGCGCGCGCCGAGCGCGACGGCGAGGTGGATCGCCAGAGGCAGCCGCATGGCGGCGATGGCGAATGGAAAACCGAGAATTCCCGTCCCGCGCCGGCGAAAGCCCGGCGTGTGGTCCCTAACCAAGGAGAATGACCGATGGCCGTCAGCGCCAACCGGCTCGAACTGTTGCAGATCGCTGACGCGGTCGCCCGCGAGAAGTCGATCGACCGCGGTATCGTGATCGCGGCGATGGAGGACGCGATCCAGAAGGCGGCGCGCTCGCGCTACGGCGCCGAGACCGAGGTGCGGGCCGAGATCAATGCCAAGACCGGGGAGATGCGGCTTTCGCGCCTGCTGCTGGTGGTCGACCAGGTCGAGAACGACTCGACCCAGATCGCGCTTGGGGACGCCAAGCGCCGCAATCCGGCGGCCCAGGTCGGCGACTACATCGCGGAGGCGCTGCCGCCGCTTGAATACGGGCGGATCGCCGCGCAGTCGGCGAAGCAGGTAATCGTGCAGAAGGTGCGCGAGGCCGAGCGCGACCGACAATACCAGGAATACAAGGACCGCATCGGCGACATCGTCAACGGCATCGTCAAGCGGGTCGAATACGGCAATGTGGTGGTCGATCTCGGCCGCGGCGAGGCGATCGTGCGACGTGACGAAATGCTGCCGCGCGAGACCTTCCGCAACGGCGACCGTATCCGCGCCTATATCTATGACGTGCGCCGCGAGCCGCGCGGACCACAGATTTTCCTCTCCCGCACGCACCCGCAATTCATGTCGAAGCTGTTTGCCCAGGAGGTGCCGGAAATCTACGACGGCATCGTCGAGGTGAAGGCGGTCGCCCGCGATCCCGGCTCGCGCGCCAAGATCGCGGTGATCTCGCGCGATTCCTCGGTCGATCCGGTCGGCGCCTGCGTCGGCATGCGCGGCTCGCGTGTGCAGGCGGTGGTGAACGAGTTACAGGGCGAGAAGATCGACATCATCCCGTGGACCGCGGACCCCGCGAATTTCGTGGTCAATGCGCTGGCGCCGGCGGAAGTCGCCAAGGTCGTGCTCGATGACGACAAGCACCGCATGGAGGTCGTGGTCCCGGACCAGCAGCTTTCGCTGGCGATCGGCCGGCGCGGACAGAACGTGCGACTCGCCTCCCAGCTCACGAGCTGGGACATCGACATCGTTACGGAGCAGGAGGAATCGGAGCACCGCCAGGCCGAATTCGAGAAGCGCACGAACCTCTTCATCGAAACCCTCAACGTCGATGAGGTGGTCGGACAGTTGCTCGCCTCGGAAGGCTTCAATTCGGTCGAGGAATTGGCGCTGGTCGACGAGAAGGATGTCGCCGACATTGAGGGCTTCGACGAGGACACCGCCCGTGAGCTGCAGAACCGCGCCCGCGAATTTCTCGCCAAGGAGGAGGCCGAACTCGACGCCAAGCGCAAGGAATTGGGCGTTGACGACGACCTCAAGGAAGTACCGGGCGTCACCACCAAGATGTTGGTCACGCTCGGCGAGGACGGCGTCAAGACGGTCGAGGACCTTGCGGGCTGCGCGACCGACGATCTCGCCGGCTGGAGCGAGCGCAAGGATGGCGAGACCACCAAATATCCTGGCATCCTCGACGGCTTCGAACTCTCGCGCGACGAGATCGAGGCGCTGATCATGCAGGCGCGGGTCAAGGCCGGCTGGATCACGGAGGCCGACTTGGCGCCACCGCCGGCCGAGGAAGAAGTTCCGGCCGAGGCCGACGAAGCCCCAGGTGTGGGGATCGGTCATTGATGCAGGGACATGTGCAAGACTACGAGCTCGACACAGGGCCGCGCGCGGCGAGGCCCGGGACGGAGCGGTTTTGCGCCGTCACCGGCACCGCCAAGCCAGTCGCGGAGATGATCCGCTTCGTAATCGGCCCTGGCGGCTCGCCAGTCGCCGACCTCAAGCGCCGGCTGCCCGGCCGCGGCATCTGGATCACGGCGACCCGCCAGGCGCTGGCCGGTGCGGTCAAGCGCAAGGTCTTTGCCCGCAGCTTTAAGCGCGAGATCGCGGTCGCCCCTGATTTCGTGGAGGCCACCGAGCGCCTGCTTGAGCAAGCCGTCCTTGACGGGCTCGCGATTGCCCGCAAGGCCGGGAAAGTGGCGATCGGCTACGCCAAGGTCGAAGCGGCGCTGCGCGAGGGGGCGGTCGTGGCCCGGCTCGAGGCGGCCGACGGCGCCTCGGATGGCGCGAGGAAACTGGGTGCTGTCCTGCGCAGGCGGAGCGGCGCCGGGGACGATCATATCCCTGTCATCCAGGCGTTCGCGTCGGCGCAATTGGATTTGGCATTGGGACGGTCAAATGTGGTACATGCAGCGCTGCTTGCGGGGCCCGAAAGCGAAACGGTTCTTCTGCGCACAGGACGCCTCGCCCATTTTCGGACCGGTGATCTAAGCGAATCGAGCGGGCACAGGAACCCGGATGAACATTCCGGAAGAATTGGGATTTGAATGGTCGAAACGACAAAAAATACCGGCGAAAAGCTGAGCATCAACCCGACCAAGACCTTGACGCTGAAAAATCGCGGCGTCGAGCAGGGCGTGGTGCGCCAGAACTTCAGCCATGGCCGGACCAAGGCGGTCGTCGTCGAGAAGGTGAAGAGCCGGATTTCCGGCAAGCCGCCGACGACCAGGCCCGAGGCGCCGTCTCCAGCCGCGCCCAATCGCACAGCGTCCCCGCGTCCGGCCGTTGTTGCGCGCGCGCCGACGCCGGCCCCGGCTGCACCGAAGCCGGCCAGCGGCCTGGTCCTGCCGACCCTGACCGAGGAAGAGCAGAAGGCGCGCGGCCGTGCCCTGGCCGATGCCCGCCTGCGCGAGGCCGAGGAACGAAAAATTGCCGAGGAAGAGGCCGCCATCCGCAAGGCGCGCGAGGACATCGACCGTGGCGAGCGGGAGGCCGCCGAAGCCCGCAAGAAAGAGGAAGACGACCGCCGCCGGCACGACGATGAGATCAAGCGCCGCGCCGAGCAGGAGGCGACCAAGCGCCTCGGCGGCGCCACCGCCAAGGAAGAGGCCAAGCCGAAGCTGACCGGCACACTGGCCGCGCGGACCGGCGCGCAGGAGGCCGAAGAGGAGGAGGCCCGCCGCCCGCGCCGCGGCGCCGGGCCCGCGCGCCCCATCGTCGCCCCGAAGCCCACCAAGACCACCGTGGAAAAACGCCGTGGCCGCCTTACCGTGGTCACCGCCCTTTCCGCCGACGAGGAGCGCGAACGCTCCGACGCCGCTTTCCGCCGCCGTATCCAGCGGCGCAAGAAGGAGGTCGCCGGCGATACCAAGGAAAAGATCGTCCGTGAGGTCATCATCCCGGAGGTGATCACCGTCCAGGAGCTTGCCAACCGCATGGCCGAGCCGGCCCGCGCGGTGATCGCGATCCTCATGAAGCAGGGGCAGATGCTCAAGCTCACCGACGTGATCGACACCGATACCGCTCAGCTCATCGCCGAGGAACTGGGCCATTCGGTCAAGCGCGTCGCCGAGTCCGACGTCGAGGAAGGCCTGTTCGACACGGCCGACGATCAGGACGCCCTGGTATCGCGTCCGCCGGTCGTGACCATCATGGGCCACGTCGACCACGGCAAGACCTCGCTGCTCGACGCCATCCGCTCGACCGACGTGGCCGGCGGTGAGGCCGGCGGCATCACGCAGCATATCGGCGCCTATCAGGTGACCTCGCCCACGCACGGCAAGATCACCTTCATCGATACCCCCGGCCACGCCGCGTTCACCGCGATGCGCGCCCGCGGCGCGCGCGTGACCGACATCGTCGTCCTGGTGGTGGCGGCCGACGACGGCGTCATGCCGCAGACGGTCGAGGCCATCAACCACGCCAAGCAGGCGAAAGTGCCGATGATCGTGGCGATCAACAAGATCGACAAGGCCGACGCTAAGCCGGAACGCGTTCGCACCGAACTGCTCCAGCATGAGATCCAGGTCGAGTTGCTGGGCGGCGAAGTCCTCGACGTCGAAGTCTCCGCGACCAAGAAGCTCAACCTCGACCGGCTGCTCGAGACTATCGGGTTGCAGGCCGAGCTTCTGGAACTCAGGGCCGATCCCAATCGCCCCGCGGAAGGAACCGTGGTCGAGGCGAAGCTCGATCGCGGCCGCGGGCCGGTCGCCACCGTACTGGTCCAGCGCGGCACGTTGCGCGTCGGCGACCTGATCGTGGCGGGCGCCGAATGGGGTCGCGTGCGCGCGCTCGTGTCCGATACTGGCGTCACCGTCGACTCCGCCGGCCCCTCGACCCCGGTCGAGGTGCTTGGTTTTGCCGGAACGCCCGAAGCCGGTGACCGGCTTGCGGTCGTGGAAAGCGAATCGCGCGCCCGCGAAGTGACCGATTATCGGGCGCGTCAGAAGCGCGAGAAGGCAGCGGCGCGCGCCGGCGGCATGCGCGGCTCGCTCGAACAGATGATGAGCCAGCTCAAGACCTCCGGCCGCAAGGACCTGGCGCTGATCATCAAGGCCGACGTGCAGGGCTCGCTCGAAGCCATCATCGGCGCGATCGAGAAGCTCGGCACCTCGGAGGTGGCGGCGCGGGTGATTCATTCAGGCGTCGGCGGCATCACCGAATCCGATGTGACGCTGGCAGAAGCCTCCGGCGTCCCGATCATCGGCTTCAACGTGCGCGCCCACAAGGAAGCGCGCGAGGCGGCCGAGCGCAGCGGCATCGAGATCCGCTACTACAACATCATCTACAATCTCGTGGACGACGTGAAGGCGGCGATGTCGGGCCTGCTTCCCCCGACCGTTCGGGAGACGACGCTCGGCAACGCGACGATCCTGGAAATTTTCAAGGTCTCGAAGGTCGGCAACATCGCCGGCTGCCGGGTCACCGACGGCACGGTAGAGCGCGGCGCCAATGTGCGGCTGATCCGCGACAACGTCGTGGTGCACGAGGGCAAGCTGTCCCAGCTCAAGCGCTTCAAGGACGACGCGCGCGAGGTGGTGGCCGGTCAGGAATGCGGCATGGCCTTCGAGAACTATCAGGACATGCGCAAGGGCGACGTGATCGAGTGCTACCGCGTGGAGACGATCCAGCGCTCGCTGTAACCGCCATGGCCGGACTGTCCCGGCCATCCACGTCTACTTCGACAATAATTGAGGCGTGCATGCCCGGCGTAAAACCGAGCATGACGAATGAGATTTGGGTTCGTGAATATGGCGCGCTATCAGCAAGGCGATCCCCCAGGCGGATCGTCGCAACGCCAGCTTCGCGTCGGCGAACTCATCCGCCATGCGATGGCGGAGATGCTCACGCGCGGCGACATCCATGATCCCGTGATCGAGCGGCACCTCATCACTGTGCCGGAAGTGCGCATGAGCCCCGACTTGCGGCTGGCGACGATCTTCGTGATCCCGCTCGGCGGCAAGGATTCTGACGCGGTTCTCGCCGCGCTCGATGCGAACAAAAAATATCTGCGCGGCGAGGTCGCCCGGCGCATTAACCTGAAATTTGCGCCTGAGATTCGGTTCCGACTTGATGAGCGATTCGAAGAAGCGGAACGAATTGAGAAGCTTTTGCGAACACCTGCTGTCCAACGCGATCTCAAGAAGACGGATGAAGAAAGTTGACGGAAATTAACCACGGTCGCGCCGGCGGAGAGCCTAAGCAGCGCAAGCGCGAGAAGCGCGACGTGCACGGCTGGATCGTGCTGGACAAGCCGGTCGGCATGACCTCGACGCATGCGGTGAGCGTGGTTAAGCGTCTGTTCACGGCGCGGCGCGCCGGCCACGCCGGCACGCTCGATCCGCTCGCCTCGGGGCTTCTCCCGATTGCGCTCGGCGAGGCGACCAAGACCGTCCCGTTCGTCATGGACGGGCGCAAGGCCTACAGCTTCACAGTGCGCTGGGGCCAGGAACGCGACACCGATGACGCGGAAGGCCGCGTCGTGGCGGCGAGCGATTTGCGCGCGTCGCCTGATGACATTCGCAAGCTCCTGCCGGACTTCACCGGGACGATCGCGCAGGTGCCGCCGCGCTTCTCCGCCATCAAGATCGATGGCGAGCGCGCCTATGACCTCGCCCGTGAGGGCGAAGTGGTCGAACTCGCCGAGCGGCCGGTGGAGATTCACCGGCTCGAACTTGTCGCGACGCCGGATGCGGATCATGCCGTGCTGGCGGCCGAATGCGGCAAGGGCACCTATGTGCGCGCGCTCGCCCGCGACATGGGCCGCCGGCTCGGCTGCTGCGGCCACGTGGTCGCGCTGCGGCGCACCGCGGTGGGGCCCTTCAGCGAAGAGCAGGCGGTTACGGTCGATGCGCTGCAGCAGTGGGTGCAGGCTCCGCCTGAAGGCGCCACACCAAGCGCCGTGCTGCTTCCGGTGGCGGCCGGCCTCGCCTCGCTGCCGGCACTCTCGGTGAGCCGTGCCGATGCCGCGCGGCTGGCGCGTGGTCAGGCTGTCCTGCTGCGCGGGCGCGATGCGCCGATCATGGAAGGCTTCGTCGCAGTATCGACGCAGGGTTCGCTGATCGCCCTCGCTGCGGTCGAACAGGGCGAGTTGCGGCCGCGGCGGATTTTCAATTTAGCGCAAGCCGCGCCACCTCGGGTCGCCGTCGGCTGACGCCGACCCGCAGCATCATCATCAGTGGACGCCTGAACTTCGCGCCGCTGCCGCTGGCCCGCGCGGCGGCCTTGCCCGCGGCATCAGCCCGGAAGCCATCGCAGCCGAACTCGGCCTGCAGGTCGAGACCGTCCGTTTACAATTTGAAGCGCGTTGTCGGTAAGCTCGGTGTGTACAATCAAGCCGCCGTGGTGGCGCTGATCCGCCGCTTCAGCCATTGAAAGCCGGTGCTGGGAAGCGCCCACCCTGGCATCACACCGCCGATTTACCCATATTCATGCTGGTCTTATCGCCATAGCTTTGCTATGGGAGGCCGGTTGCGCGAGCCGCAAGTTCGCGTCGCCATTGTGGTCGCGCTGTGCGACCACTTATGTGACCGCGCTGGACGACATCCCGGCCCGGCCGCCGCATGTAACGATTTGACAGAAAAGGAAGACCCGATGTCGATTACGCCCGCACGCAAAGCGGAAGTCATCAAGACTTATGGGACCAAGGCCGGCGATACCGGTTCGCCGGAAGTTCAAGTCGCGGTCCTTTCGGAACGCATCGTTAACCTGACCGAGCATTTCAAGAGCCACGTCAAGGACAACCATTCCCGGCGCGGCCTGCTCAAGCTTGTGTCCCAGCGTCGTCAGTTGCTCGATTATCTCGCCCGTACCGACGAGGGCCGTTACAAGTCGTTGATCGAGCGGCTGGGCATTCGCCGCTGAACTTTGTTCCGCGCGGCCTCTCGTCGCGCGTCTGCGCGGATGCCGAAATCATCCGCCGATTCATCCGGCAGCGAGGCCGCTGCCGATTCGAGACGCGGGTGCATTACGCGCCCGCAAAGCGAAGGCTCGAGGGCCATGGCAGGATCGCTGGATGCTGAGGGGCTGCGCGCCGGCGCGCGGGTCAGCGTCTCGCCGTCTTGCTCATGGCCTTCGCCCCTTCACGAAAACCATGAAAGACGATCGCAATGTTCGATATCCACCGTGTTGAGCTCGATTGGGGAGGGCGGAAGCTCGTCCTAGAGACTGGCAAGATCGCCCGCCAAGCCGACGGCGCCGTCGTCGCCACCTACGGCGAGAGCAAGGTGCTGGCCACCGTCGTGGCCGCCAAAGAGCCAAAGGAAGGCATCGATTTCTTACCTCTCACCTGCAATTACTTTGAGAAATTCTATGCGGCCGGGCGCATCCCCGGCGGGTATTTCAAGCGCGAAGGCCGGCCGACCGAGCGTGAGACGCTCATTTCACGGCTGATCGACCGTCCGGTGCGGCCGCTGTTCGCGGAAGGCTGGCGCTGCGACACCCAGGTGATCGTCACCGTGCTGTCGCACGACCTGGAGAACGATCCCGATATCCTCGGAATGGTGGCGGCGTCTGCAGCGCTCACGCTGTCGGGTGCGCCGTTCATGGGCCCGATCGGCACCGCGCGGGTCGGCTTCGTCAACAACGAATATGTGCTCAACCCGCAGCTCGACGAGATGACCGAGAGCCAGCTCGACCTCGTCGTCGCCGGCACGCAGGATGCCGTACTGATGGTGGAGTCGGAGGCGAAGGAGCTCAACGAGGACATCATGCTCGGCGCCGTGATGTTCGGCCACCGGCACTTCCAGCCGGTGATCGACGCGATCATCCGGCTCGCCGAGAAGGCCGCGAAGGAGCCGCGCGAGCACAACATCGCCGACCATTCGGCGCTCGAAAAGGACATGCTCGGCGTGATCGAGCAGGAACTGCGCGCCGCGTACGCGATCCCTGACAAGATGGTGCGCCATAAGGCGGTGGACGCTGCGAAGCATAAGGTGGTGGCGCATTTCCTCCCCGAGGGGGTCGAGAACCCGCCGCATTCCAAGCAGCAGGTCGGCAACGTCTTCAAGAAGCTCGAAGCCAAGATCGTGCGCTGGAATATCCTCGACACCGGCCGCCGCATCGACGGCCGCGACGTGAAGACCGTGCGCCCGATCGTCTCCGAGGTCGGCGTGCTGCCGCGCGCGCACGGCTCGGCGCTGTTCACCCGCGGCGAGACGCAGGCGCTGGTGATCGCGACGCTCGGCACCGGTGAGGACGAGCAGTTCATCGACGCGCTGCCGGGCACCTACAAGGAGACGTTCCTCCTGCATTACAACTTCCCGCCGTTCTCGGTCGGCGAGACCGGCCGGCTCGGCTCGCCCGGCCGGCGCGAAATCGGCCACGGCAAGCTCGCGTGGCGCGCGATCCATCCTGTGCTGCCGGCAAACCACGAATTCCCGTACACGATGCGGGTGGTCTCCGAGATCACCGAATCGAATGGCTCATCCTCGATGGCGACCGTCTGCGGCTCGTCGCTCGCGCTGATGGATGCCGGCGTGCCGCTCAAGCGGCCGACCTCCGGCATCGCCATGGGGTTGATCAAGGAGGACGAGCGCTTCGCGGTGCTCTCCGACATCCTCGGCGACGAGGATCATCTCGGCGACATGGACTTCAAGGTCGCCGGCACAGACCACGGCATCACCTCGTTGCAGATGGACATCAAGATCGCCGGCATTACCGAAGAGATCATGCGGGTCGCGCTCACCCAGGCGAAGGATGGCCGTATCCACATCCTTGGCGAGATGGCTAAGGCGCTCACCGCCGCTCGCGCCGAACTTGGCGAATACGCGCCGCGCATCGAGACGTTCAAGATCCCGGTCGACAAGATCCGCGAAGTGATCGGCTCCGGTGGCAAGGTGATCCGCGAGATCGTCGAGAAGACCGGCGCCAAGATCGACATCCAGGACGACGGCACCGTGAAGGTCGCCTCGGCCTCCGGTGAATCGATCAAGGCTGCGATCAACTGGATCAAGTCGATCGCCTCCGAGCCCGAGCTCGGTCACATCTACGAGGGCACCGTCGTCAAGGTGATGGACTTCGGCGCGTTCGTGAATTTCTTCGGCGCCAAGGACGGCCTCGTCCATATCAGCCAGCTCGCACAGCGGCGCGTGCAGAAGACCAGCGATGTCGTCAAGGAGGGCGACAAGGTGAAGGTCAAGCTGCTCGGCTTCGACGAGCGCGGCAAGGTGCGCCTCTCGATGAAGGTCGTCGACCAGGAGACCGGCGAGGACCTCGAAGCCAAGCAGAAGGCCGAAGCCGACCGCGGCGAGCAACCGCGCGAGGCCGCCAGCGGCGAGTGACACAACCGTCTCGTGGATGCATCAAGGGCGGCTTCGGTCGCCCTTGCTGTTTTTCACGCCAATATTTATTATTAGTTCACCCTCGCCACGCGAGGCGCGCGCTGGCGCCTCGGGACGGCTGCGGTTGTCGAGTGCGAGCCTCTCGGTCGGCCAGCTCATCACACCCATCTGGCTGTCGCTGAGGCGCTCGGCTGAAGACCGAGTACCTTGGCGACACGGGTGACGGCGAGAGTGAGTCAATCCTGGTCGTCGTCCGAAAGGCTGCGGCGCGCTATCCCTCGATCTTCGAAAAATCCGCAACCGCGCGCGTGGCCTCGCGGATTTCGTTCAGCAGCCTGAGCCGGTTCTCGCGCAGCGCCTTGTCATCGACGTTGACCGTAACCTGCTCGAAGAAAGCGTCGACGTGCGGACGCAGCTTTGCCATCGCGCTCATCGCCGCGGCATAGTCCTCGCGTGCGACCGCGACAGCGCCTTCCACTTTTGTGGCGTCGATCGCCTTGGCCAGCGCCCATTCCTCGTCCTGCCGATAGAACTGCGGATCGGGGCGTCCGACATATTGGCGCGCGTCCTTCTTCTCCTCGATGCGGATGATGTTGGCCGCACGCTTAGTGCCGGCGAGCAGGTTCTTGCCGTCCTCGGTATCGAGGAATTTACCGAGCGCCTCGACGCGGCGCACGATCAGCAGGAGGTCGTCCTGGCCTTCCAACGCGAACACGGCGTCAACCAGATCATGCCGCGCACCTTGCTCACGGAGTTGGACTTTGAGGCGGTCGGCGAAAAAGGAGAGAAGATCGGGAATCACAATCTCCTTCTTTGATCTCGAAGTAATTCCTTCCCCCCGATGCGCATGATCGTACCAACTGAACTCAAAAAACTCGGAAAGGCCGACACGAAGATCATTCGACAGAACAAGTCGGATAACCCCCAGAGCGGCACGCCGAAGGGCATACGGGTCTTTTGAACCGGTGGGCTTTTCCTCTGCGAACCAGAAGCCAACCAGCATGTCGATCTTGTCCGCTAGCGCGACCGCCACAGAAACCGGATCGGCCGGAACCAGATCATCCGGCCCTTTCGGCTTGTAGTGATCCTCGATCGCGTGCGCGACGGCCTCGTCCTCACCTTGCGCCTCGGCGTAATAACGTCCCATCAAGCCCTGCACTTCGGGAAACTCGCCGACGACCTCCGTCAGCAGGTCCGCCTTGCAAAGCTGTGCGGCACGCTCGGCCTTGGCGATGTCTGCCCCGACCAGTGGAGCGAAACGGCCGGTGAGCGCGACGATCCGCGCAATTCGTTCCGCCTGCGTGCCAAGTTTCTCGTGAAATACGATGTGCTCGAATTTCGGCAGTCGGTCTTCCAGCCGCATTTTCAGATCGGTTTCGTAGAAGAACTTCGCATCACTCAGCCGCGCCCGGATCACCCGCTCATTGCCAGCGATGATCGCCTGCCCGCCATCACTGGCATCGATGTTGGCGACGAGGACGAACTTGTTGACGAGCTTCGCCGTCGCGGGATCGCGCAGCACGAAGCACTTCTGATTGTTTCTGATGGTGGCGCGGATCACTTCGGGCGGGATCGCGAGGAACGCTTGCTCAAACGATCCCATCAACACCACCGGCCACTCGACCAGACCCGCAACTTCATCAAGCAGCGTCTTGTCCTCGACCAACTCGAAGCCTTGCGCGAAGGCAAGGTTCTTGGCGTCGGCGAGGATGATCGCCTTGCGCCGCTCGGGGTCGAGCACGACCTTGGCCTTTTCGAGCTTGGCGACGTAATCGTCGAGGCGCTTCACTTTGAACGGCGCCGGCGCCAGGAAACGGTGGCCGCGGGTCTCGTCGCCGGCGGCGATCCCGCCGACCGCGAACGGCACGACGTCGGGCTCCTCGGTCTCCGGCCCGAAGGTCGCGATGATCGAGTGCAGCGGGCGCACCCAGTTGAGCGCGCCCGGTTTCGCGGACGCTTCGCCCCAGCGCATCGACTTCGGCCAGGGAAAGCCTTTCACCACCTCCGGCACGATCTCGCCGATCACCTCGATCGCGGGCCGGCCCGGCTTCTCGATCACGGCGACATAGAAGTCGCCCTTCTTGTCGTTCTCGATCTTGGCGTGCTCGATCGAGGCGAGCCCGGCGGCGCGCAGAAACCCCTTGATCGCGCCCTCCGGCGAGCCGACGCGCGGGCCTTTCTTCTCCTCCTTCACGTCGGGCTGGCGGGCGGGCACGCCCTGCACCGCGAGCGCGAGCCGCCGCGGCGTCGCGAACGCCTTGGCGCCGTCGTAGACGAGGCCGGCGGCGACCAGGCGGTCGGTGACGAGCTTTTTCAAATCCTCCGCAGCGCGTGGCTGCATGCGCGCGGGGATTTCCTCGGAAAAGAGTTCGATCAGGAGGTCGGGCATCGCGACGCCTTTTTTGGAATGGCGTCGCAGGTAGCAGGCGAGCGGGCGCTTGTCACGCCCCGCGGATCATATCAAGCCCGAATCATGGCCTCTCGTCGGGCCTCGCTGAGGAGTCAGCAACTGGTCAGCTTGCGCGCCGCCGCCGCTCGTCCGGCCGGTGGCGCACGTGGACGTGCACCGAATAGCCGACGAAGCGCAGCTTGCGCGCATGGTTAATCGCCCTGCAGCGTTCCGTCCGGCATGATGGTCTTGCTGAACACGGCGCCGTCGAGCTTGGTCTCGTACATGTTGGACTTGCGGAAATCGGCGCCGGCCAGCGTGGCGCGAGACAGGTCGGCGCCGCGGAGGTTGGCGGCGGTCGCATCCGCGCCGGTGAGGTCAGCACCAGCGAGGCTTGCCTCCATGAGCTCGGCGCCCATCAGCCTCACATCCTTGAGCGACGCCCCGTCGAGCTTGGCGCCACGCACGAAGGCCATGTCGAGCGCCGCCTCCGAAAGGTCGGCACCGGCGAGTACCGCCTCCGCCATGCGCGTCTTGCGCAGGTCGGCGCCGTGCAGAACAGCCTTGCTCAAATCCGTGCGCGTGAGGCGCGCCGTGCCCATCAGCGCCTCGGTGAGGTTGGCGCCCGCAAGCTTCGCGCCATCGAGGATGGCGGCGTAGAGCATCGCTTCGGTAAGCGTCGCGCCGGCAAGGTCGGCGCGGGTGAGGTTGGCCTTGTTCAGATTCGCGCCCGCCAGATTCGCGCCGGAAAGCTTGGCGCCGTTGAGGCGCGCGTCATGGAAATTGGCTTTCTTGAGATTTGCGCCGGTGAGATCGGCGCCGGCGAGGTCGCGGCGCTTGAAGTTCATGCCAGAAAGGTCGCAGTGCGGGCAGGCGCGGGTGCGGCCCGCCAGAAAATCGTCGCGCGGCTCCGCGCGTGCCGCCGAGGTTTGCGCCACGAGAACGAGCATTGTTAACGACGCAGCAGCAAGGTGCGGCAGCCGCGATCGGATCTTCAGCTTTTGCATTCAGCCCACGTGCGCATCAAAACTCTCCGCCTGCATCATAGACCGATGCGACGCCGCGGTCAGCTTCTGATTGCAGGATGGGCCGCGATCCAAACCGCCGATCTTGGAAACAGCGTACGTCAGCTCGCCTGCAGGATGCGCGGTTTGATCACCGCGTGCGGCTTCTCGAATTTGGAGTCCTTCTTGTACCAGTCGTGCGCGCAGGCGCAGTAGGGACAGAATTTCCGGGCGAACGGATCAGGAAGATTGGCGAATCCCTGCTCGGAGACATCGAGGCCCATGAACATGTAGTGGCCGGACAGCCGGCAACGCGTGACAACTTGAGCCATCTGGCCCCTCCCAACGTAGCGACGACAGCGAAAAGCCTTTTTCGCTGCTAGGAACGTTCGTGGAGGCGCAAAAGTTCCCGGAATTTGTTGCCGACTCACTCGCTCTGAATGCCGGCTTTCGTCGCAATCGCGCGCCACTTGCCAATGTCAGTACGGATAAGTTCGTGCAACGCTTCGGGAGTACGGGTCTCGACTTCGATGGCCTGCTGCGAGAGCGCTTTCTTGGTATCGGGCTCCGTGATGATCGCATTGACCTCGCGATTGAGCTTGGCCACGATCGCCGGCGGTACCGCCGCGGGCGCTACGATCGCAAACCACAACGAGGCTTCGAAGCCGGGCAGTCCAGCTTCCGCCATGGTAGGCACATCCGGCGCAGTTTCGGCGCGCTTGGTGGTGCTCACCGCCAGCGCGCGTATCTTACCGTCGCGGATGAGCGACAGACTGGTGCCGAGCACGCCGAACGAGATGTCGATGCGGCCCTCGGACAGATCAAGGATCGCTGGCCCGTTCGCGCGATAGGGGATGTGATTGAGCTCGATGCCCGCCATGGTCGACATCTGCTCGGTCGCGAGATGCGCCAGGCTCGCCTCTCCCACTGACGAGTAGTTCAGCGTTTTCGGCTTCGCCTTGGCGAGCGCCAGCAGTTCCTTGAGATTTTTTACCGGCAGCTTGGGCGAAACCGTGAGCACATAGGGCACGATCCCGATCAGCGCCACCGGCACGAAGTCTTTGACCGGATCGTAGGGCAGCTTGGAGTTGAGGATCGCGGTGGTGACGTGTGTCGTCGAGGTGGCCATGCCGAGCGTGTAGCCATCCGGAGCGGCTTTCGCGACCACTTCGGACGCGATCGCGCCGCTCGCACCCGGGCGGTTGTCGTTGATGATCGGCTGGCCGAGCCGTTCTGATAGTTTCGCGTTGATCGTGCGCGACACGATATCGACGGCGGAGCCCGCCGGCAGCGGCACGATCATGTGGATCGGACGATCCGGCCAGCGCGCCTCCGCGCCTCCGGCCTGCGCCAAGGCCGCGCCCGTGGCGGCCATCGACAATACGAGCGCGATCGCGAAACGTCGCATTTTCAAATCCTCCCGGCTGCAGCGCGTCGGTATTTTTCAGCGGGATGATGGCACGTCGGCGCCGCGTCGTTCAATGCGACATCTTCTTGGGCTGCCTTGCGCCGCTGGCAACGATCGCGCGCTGCGCGCCGGAATTTGCGCGCATGCGCGGCGCGATGGATAATACCGCCAGCGCCCGCCTTGCCCGTACCGGAGACAACAATGCCGTACCAGGACTTCCGCCAGTTCCTCGACGTGCTGCGCCAGCACGGCGAACTGATCGAGGTCAACCGGCCGATCGCGCTCGCCGACGTCGGCAAGGCGATGAAGCACAGCTACCGGCGCGAGGGGCCGGCGATCACCTTCACCGACAACGGCACCGAATTCCCGCTGGTTGCCGGCGTGTATTCCACCCGTAGCAAGGCGCTGCTCGCATTCCAGGCGGACGAAGAAACGATCCTGCAGAAGGTGTTGGATGGCCTCGACAACCCGATCCCGCCGGTGATGGTGAACGGCGGCGCGCCCTGCCACGAGGTGGTGATTGAGGGCGACGACATCGACATCACGCGTTTCCCGGTCCCAACCTACAGCCCGAAGGACGGTGGCCCCTACATCACGCCCGGCATCGTCGTCTCCAAGGATCCGGAGACCGGCGTCCCCGACATCGGGCATTACCGCTTCCTGATCCTCGGCAAGAACACGTTCTCGTTTTCAGCGCAGCTCAATCATCGCTTCGGCAAGAATCTGATGAAATGCCAGAAGATGGGCATCACGCCGAAGGCCGCGCTCATCATCGGCGTCGATCCGGTCCTCGCCTACACCTGCCAGGTGCAGGTCTCCGACACGACCAACGACTGGGAGGTCGCGGGCGGCTTGCGCGGCGCGCCGGTCGAACTGGTGCGCTGCAAGACCTGCGACATCGAGGTGCCGGCGACCGCGGAGGTCGTGATCGAGTTCGAGGTCGACATGAGCACTCTGGTGATGGAAGGCCCGCTCGGCGAATACACCGGCTATTACACACCGCCGTCGCCGAAGCCGCTCGGCCGCATCACTGCGATCACGCATCGTCGCAATCCGATCTTCCAGGGGCTGCTCACCGGCAAGCCGGTGACCGAGAACCACATCCTGAAGCAGATCCCGTTCGAGGCCTCGTTTCTCAGGACGCTTCAGCGGCAGTTTCCGACCGTCGAGAGCGTCTCGGTGCGCGCCTCCGCCGGGGTATCGTTCTATGTCGTGATCGCGATGACGCAGCGTTACGCTGGTGAGGCGCGCCAGGTGATCCTCGCGGCGATGTCGAGCAACATCCGGCCGAAATGGACGGTCATCGTCGATCCCGACATCGACGTGCATTCGTCATCGGATGTGGAATGGGCGCTCGCCTTCCGCGTGCAGCCGGCAAAGGATGTGATCGTGGTCGATCAAATTCCCTCGGGCCCCTCCGATCCCTCGATCGACGACCCGACCAAGCCGCGCCCCATGCGCACCGCCTCCGCGATCGGCGTCGACGCGACGCGGCCGTTCGGCAAGCCATTCTCCGAAGTGGCCGACGTGCCGGGCTGGGAGGATTTCGAGATGCCGGAGCTGGATGAGCGCTGAGACGAGGCAACAATCTTTTGGGTCAGCGCCGGACCGGCGGCTTGGCGGCGAACTCGGAGCCGCGCACGCACATCCGGCCGCGCGCGTCCTGCCAAAGCTTTTCGGTGGCGTGCAGATGGCCGATCGCGCGTGCGACGGTGCGGAAGTCATAGGACGCGAAACGCTCGGCGATGTCGGTGTAGTAGAGCGGCTGCTTGGCGATCGCGTCGAGGATTTTCTGCGCCAGCGCCGCGACGGCCGCTTCGTCACCCGCTTCGCCGGCCTCGTCGGCCTTGCCCTTGACGTAGTCGCCGATCTTGGCCGCGTCGGCGTAGGCGTAGGTGATGCGCTCGTAATGCTCGTGCGGGATGCCTTCCGGTATGGTCGCATCGATGCCGACCTTGGCGCCGGTCGGCACCACGCCGAACCCTTGCGGCAGGCTCGGATCGAGCGGTTTCGCGCGGGCGTTGGTGACGATCATGATGTCCTTGTCGCCTTGCACGCGTGTGGCGATCGCCCATTCGACTTCCATCGGATCGTTCACGTCGACGTCGTCGTCGACCACCACGACGTGCTTGAGATCCATCACCGACAGCGCGGCAAGGAGTGCGTTCTTGGCCTCGCCCGGCTGCTTCTTGATCGAGATCACCGCGTGCCAGAAGGCACAGCCGCCGAGCGTGACGTTGATGTCCTTGACCTGCACCCCAGCGGTTTTGAGCGCGGTGCGGATCGCGGCGTAGCGCGTCGGCGCGGCGAGCCAGGTGTTCTCCCATGGCATGTGCAGGTTGTAGTAGATCGCGTCCTTGCGCATCGAGATCGCCTTGATGCGCACCAGCGGATTCCAATGTAATCCGCCCATCAGCCGCGTAAATTCGCCGAAGCGGCCCTCGGGAAACGTCCAGCCGGTGGGCAGGATTTCCGCCTCCAGCACGATCTCGGCATCGGCGATGTAGGGAATGTCGATGGTTTGGCACGGCGCGAGCTCTACGGCCGAGCCGCGGATGCCGCCCGCGATCGCCATCTCATCGACGCCGAGCGGTGCGCGATAGCCGGAGCCGGTGATCTCGATCGGGTGCGTGCCGATCGAGATCGAAATCGGCAGCGGTTCCTTGCGCTCGAGCGCGCGCTGCGCGAACAGCCGCATGTTGTTGGGCGTGACGATGTCGATGCCGGTGAGACTCTTCTCCTTCACGATGAAACGGTAGATGCCCGAGTTGATCCCGAGCTCAGGATCGCGCGCGATCACCACGCCGGCGGTGATCATCGGCCCGCCGTCATAGATCGACGACATCGGGATCGGCAGCTTGTAGAGGTCGACATCGTCGCCAACCATTACCACCTCACGCGTCGGCGAGGTCTTCACGTATTTCGGCGGAATTGGCTTTGCGATCGCCTCGCTGAGCTTGTCCTCGATTTCGCGGTAGGTCTCGCAGCCGAGCGCCGCGATCGCGCGATCGCGCGTACGGATGATGCCGGAAACGACCGGGATGTCGTAGCCGATCACGTTGTGGAAATAGAGTGCGGTCTGGGCCTGGTCGACCAGGGTCGCGATGTGGCGGATGTCCACGGCCTGATGCAGGTCGACGAGCTCGCCGGTCTGCCGCAGCCGGTCGAGGAATTGGCGGAAATTCTCTTGCATCGCTGGGCTCCGGAAGCGGGAGGTTGTTGGCGGGCTTCTGCTAAGCTACTTAGACCGTGATCAGACAGCAATGGCAAGGAATGGACCGTGGGCGACAGCATGATGAAGGCACTCCTCCTGCGCAGGCACGGCGGGCTCGACGACCTTGAAGTCGTCACCGATCATCCGGTCCCGCAGGCGAGCGAAGGCCACGTGGTCATTCGCGTGCGCGCGTCCTCGTTCAATTACCACGATGTGTTCACCGTGCGCGGCATGCCCGGAATCAAGGTGCCGCTGCCGGTCATCATCGGCCTCGACATGGCCGGCGAGATCACCGCGATCGGCCCCGGCGTCAGTGGCTGGAAGCCGGGCGACCGTGTGCTGGTGAACCCGCTCAACAAGAAGATCGGCCTGATGGGCGAGATGCTCGACGGCGGCATGGCCGAATATTGCCGTGTCGCGGCCGACCAGCTCATCGCCATGCCGGACGGTGTGACCTTCGCGGAGGCGGCGTCGCTGCCAGTCGCCTACGGGACCGCGCACCGCATGCTCATCACCCACGACACCGTGAAGGCCGGCGAGCGCGTGATCATCCTCGGCGCCTCCGGTGGAGTCGGCACTGGCTGCGTCATTCTCGCCAAGCACCTCGGCGCGGAGGTGATCGCCTGCACGTCGAGCCCGGGAAAGATGCAGGCGCTTAAAGCACTAGGCGCCGACGAAGTACTCAACGTGAAGGAGACTGATTTCTCCAAGTGGGCGGTGGAGAAATACGGCAAACCGCAGCGCCGTACCTACGAGGGCGGCGTCGATGTCGTGATCAACTTCACCGGCGGCGACACCTGGCATCCCTCGCTGCGCTGCCTAAAGCGCGGCGGCAAGCTCCTGGTCTGCGGTGCGACTGCGGGCTATGACCCGAAGGAGGACCTGCGCTACATCTGGAGTTTCGAGCTGAAGGTCATCGGCTCGAATAGCTTCTACGATGAGGATTTGAAAGCGCTGATGAAACTCATCGCCGAACGCAAGATGACGCCGGTAATCGATAAGGTGCTGCCGCTCGAGCAGGCGCGCGAGGGACTGCGCCTGATCCAGGATCGCGAAGTCATCGGCAAGGTCGTGGTCGCGCCGTGATGAACGTTATCACCTTCATGTCCGCGCTTGCCGTGGGCACCCACGCCCTGGTTCTTTGAAAATCGTGGATGGCGGGGACGAGCCCGGCCATGACGAATGCCATGCCGGAGAAACAGATGTCCGAGGAAATCACGGTCGAAAAAGTCCAGGAGCTGATCACGCGCGCGCCGTATCACCAATGGCTCGGGCTGAAGGTCATCGCCGTGCATGACGACGGCATCGAACTCACGGCTGCGTGGCGTGAGGAATGGGTGGTCAATCCCGATCGCCGCTACACCCACGGTGGCGTGCTCGCGGCGCTGATCGACCTCGCTGCCGATTGGGCGATGGTGAAAAAGACCGGTCGCGGCGTGCCGACCATCGACATGCGTGTCGATTATCACGCCGCCGCGATGCCGGGCGACCTGACCGCGCGGGGCAAGATCATTCGCTTTGGCGGCCAGTTCTCGACTGCCGAAGCGCAGGTGTTCGACGCCCAAGGCAAGCTCCTCGCCAGCGGCCGTGGCACCTATTTCACCGCGCCAGCTCCGCCGCCGAAGACGTGAGCGGCTTTCGCGATGGCCAAGTTCACCAACCTCGGCGACCTGATCCGGCGCGACCACGATCTCGGCAAGGTCGCGATCATCGATCTTGGCGGCGAGACGGCGCCGCGCGAGTTCACTTACTCTCAGCTCGACGATACGGCCCGCGGAGTCGCGCGGGCGCTGGTGGCGCGCGGCCTCGAGCGGGGCGACCGGGTTGCCATCCTGTCGTCCAATCGCGCTGAGTATCTCGCCGCCTATTTTGGGATCATGCGCGCCGGCCTCGTGGCCGTGCCGGTGAATTTCAAGTTCCCGCGCACGACCATTCATTTCATCGTCAGCGATTCCGGAGCCAGGTTCATTTTCTGTGACCGCGCACGCCGCGCCGATTGTCCATCGGACCTGCCGATCGTCTGCTTCGGCGACGCGGGACCGGAAGGCTTCGACGCGTTTCTTGATCCTGGTCCTTTCGACACGATTGTGCCCGCGCCAGACGAGCCCGCGATGTTCCTTTACACTTCGGGCTCGACCGGCACGCCCAAGGGCGTCGTGCTCTCGCATCAGAGCCACCTTTGGGTCGTGGCGACGCGGCTGGGCGGCCAGGATATCGCACGCCACCGCTATTTGATCGCTGCCCCGCTTTATCACATGAACGCGCTCGCGCTCTCCAAGCTCGCCTGCGCGGCGCACGCGACCATCGTGCTGCTGCCGCAGTTCACGGCGCGTGCCTATATCGAAGCGATCGAGCGCTGGCGTTGCACCTGGCTCACCGCGGTGCCGCCGATGATCGCGATGATGCTGCGCGAGAAGGATGTGCTCGCGCGCACCGATTTCGGCAGCGTCGAGTTCGTACGCATGGGCTCCGCGCCAGTGAGCCAGAGCTTGATGGCGGCCCTGCATCAGGCGCTACCGCAGGCGGCGGTGACGAACGCCTATGGCACGACCGAAGCGGGCCCGGTGGTGTTCGGGCCGCATCCTAAGGGGCTGCCGCAACCGGAAATGTCGGTTGGCTATCCGCATCCGCAGGTGGATCTCCGGCTTGTCGATGGCGACAACCGGGCTGCCGAACAAGGGGTGTTGGAAATGAAATGCCCGGCTCTGATGCTCGGTTACCACAACCGACCGGAGGTGAAGCCGCCGTTCACGGCGGACGGCTTCTATATCACCGGTGACGTGTTCCGCCGCAACGCCGATGGCTTTCATTACTTCGTCGGCCGCACCGACGACATGTTCGTCTCCGGCGGCGAGAACATCTATCCCGCCGACGTCGAGCGCATGCTGGAGCGCCATCCCGACGTTGCGCAGGCCGCAGTCGTGCCGATCGACGATGAGATCAAGGGCCAGAAGCCGGTTGCCTTCGTGGTGCGCAAGCCTGGCCACGCACCGTCGGATGAGGAGATCAAGCGGTTCGCACTTGCCAACGCGCCGGCTTACGCGCATCCGCGGTTTGTCTGGTTTGTCGACGAGTTGCCGCTGGCCTCGACCAATAAGGTCGATCGCAATGCGCTGCACCGGATGGCGGAAGCGAATCGCGCCTCGCATGCTGAATAGGGACGGGATCGGTGCGCGCTAATCCAAGAAACGAAATCGAGCGTCAGCTTCCGGCTGCCGACGAAATTTTTCTGGATCACGTCGGCCACTTCGTACGCGATGCCGAGGCGGCGGCCCGCGCGCTCGAACGTGCGGGCTTCGCGCCGGCGCCGGTCTCGATCCAGGTCAATCCCGATCCAGCCGGCGGAGCGCCGCGGCTTACCGGCACCGGCAATGTCACGGCGATGTTCACGCGCGGTTATATCGAGTCGCTGTTCAAGACAGCAGATACCTCACTCGGCCGCGAACTCGACATCGGCCTTGCGCGCTATCCCGGCGTCCACCTCGCGGCCTTCGCGGTCGCCGACGCAGCCGCTGCGCATCGCCGGCTCGACGCGAGTGGCTTTGCGGTACAACCGCTCGTCAACATGCAACGCCCCGTGGAGACGGACGGTGCGCCGGGGACGGCGTCATTCACCATCGCGCGCCTCGCGCCGGGGCAGATGCCGGAAGGGCGCATTCAAATCCTCACCCATCACACCGAGGAGATGGTGTGGCAGCCGCGCTGGCTTGCGCATCGCAATGGCGCGATCGCGCTGACGAGCGTCATGATCGCAGTGGCTGACGTGGACGAAGCGGCGGAGCGATTTGCCGGCTTCACCGGGCGCAGCGCCGCACCTTCCAAGGACGGCAAGCGGATTGCTCTCGATCGTGGCTGCGTCGAACTCGTTTCATCCAAGGCATTTGCGCAATTGTTTCCGGAGCTTCCCATCCCGTCATTGCCTTTCATCGGCGCCTACGGCATCAGGATCAAATTGCTTTCGGTGCTCGAACACATGGTGCGAAGCGGCGGCCTCGACTCACGCCGGCTCGGCCAGACACTCATCGTGCGTTTTCCCGATGCTCTCGGCCAGGGCGTATGGCTGTTTGCGGAGGCGGCCGCCACGCTCGATTGAGTCGCAGGGCTCGCTATTCCCAAGCATGGCCGCTCGCCGCATACTGCTGTGTCCGCGGCGCACGCGGACATCGGCAACGAGGGCCATCATGCGGCGTCATCGGCTCACGGAATATTTGCATGTCACGGTGCTGGCGCTGGGCGCGCTGATGACCCTTGCGCTGCCGCAGGCGACTGCTCAGGTGCCTGGCCGTCCGATCACGATTGTCGTTCCGTTCTCCCCCGGCACCGGCATCGACATTCTCGCGCGCGCACTCGGGGCCGAACTTTCCCAGCGTTGGGGGCAGCCAGTCATCGTCGACAACAAGACCGGTGCCAGCGGCAACATCGGCACGCAGTTCGCGGCCCGTGCCGTGCCCGATGGCAACACCGTGTTGATGACGGCCAAACCCTTCGTCGTGAACGTGAGCCTGTTCAAGAGCATTCCCTACGACCCGGTGAAGAGCTTCGAGCCGATCATCAAGATCGCCACCGGCTCGATCGTTCTGGCGGTGCATCCGTCGGTGCCGGCGACGTCGGTGCAGGAATTCATCCGCTATGCCAAGGCCCATCCTGGCGAGATCAATTACGGCTCGCCGGGCTTCGGCACGCCGCACCACCTCGGCATGGAGCTGTTCAAGCAGGCGGCCGGCATCAACCTTGTGCACATCCCGTACAAGGGAACGGCGGGCGTCGTATCCGATCTCATCGGCAATCACGTCAGCGCCATGTTTCTCCCGACCCACGTCGCGCTCCCGTTCGCCGAGGACAAGCAGATCCGCATCCTCGGCGTCGCCAGCAAGCAGCGCGTGCCCGCTGCGCCCGACGTTCCGACGCTCGCCGAACAGGGGATGCCGAGCGTTGAGGTCGATCTCTGGTTCGCGCTGCTCGCGCCGGCGGGTACGCCGGAGGACGTGGTCAAGCGCTATAACGCGATCTTCAATGAATTTCTGCACGAGCCGCACATGGTGTCGGAGCTGGCCAAGCAAGGGCTCAACGTCGCCGGCGGCTCGCCCGAGGTCCTGCGCGAGTTGATCGCGCAGGACCTGGTGCGTTGGCAGAAGGTGATCCAGAGCGCGGGCATCACCGCGGAGTGATGCGCCTTCGCGCGATCAACTCGGGCCGCGCGCCGGCTTCTCCGACCCGATCGCATCCGCGCCGGCCTGTGCCACCGGCTCGTCGTCCTCGGCAATGCCGGATACGCCGATGCCGCCGACGACGATACCCTTATGGATCAGCGGCACGCCGCCGGGGACACCCAGGCAGTTCGGCACTGCGAGAAATCCCGGCCTGTCTTTCACGCGCTTGGCGAACGCCGAGCTTGGCCGCTCACGCAGCGCTGCGGTGCGCGCCTTGAGCGTCGACATCTCGACCGTGTTCACGCCATTACCGTCCGGCCGCTCGAGATAGAGCAGATGGCCTGCCGAATCGACGATCGCGACGGTCGGCTCGAGCTTCTTCTTCGCGCCGGCTTTGCGGGCGGCTGCGACCATCTTGTGCACGTCGTCGAGGGTCAGGCACGGCTTGTTGCGCATGGTCGATTTCTCCAGATGTCGGGTGGGCGATCGAGTGCGGGTTGGATGCCCGCGAAAGGACGCGGGCCAAATTCCCGCGAGCGCTCAGTCTGCACATCCTGCACTTTTGTCAACGGCGGCGCGCCAGGATCATGCCGTCGGCAATGGGCACCATCACTCGATCGACGCGCTCGTCGCCGGCGATCTTCGCGTTGAGCACACGCACCGCGCTGACGCTCGCCGCATGGTCGTCGGGGTCGGCGACGCGGCCTAGCCGCAGGGTATTGTCGACCGCGACCACGCCGCCGGTGCGCACCAGCCGCAGGGCGCTTTCATAATACGCGTCGTAGTCCTCCTTGTTGGCGTCGATGAAGGCGAAATCGAACGTATCGGCCGCGCCCTCACCCTCCAGCTTGTGCAGGGACTCTACTGCCGGACCGAGCCGCAGCTCGACCTTGGAGGAGACACCCGCTTTTTCCCAATGGCGGCGCGCCACATTGGTCCACTCTTCGCTCACATCGAGCGCGACGATGCGGCCATCGGGCGGCATGGCAAGCGCCATGGCGAGCGAGCTATAGCCGGTGAAGGTGCCGACTTCGAGCACGCGCCGCGCCCCGATCAAGCGCACGAGAAAGGTCAGGAAATGCCCCTGCTCCGGCGCAATCTGCATACGCGACCGCGGCATGGTGCGGGTCAGCTCGCGCAGCTCCGTCAGCAGCGGATGCTCTGGCGGCTCGTTGGCGAGCAGATAGTCATAGACGCGATCATCAAGGCCGAAGGTCGCTCGGGTCATGGTTCGTTCCTGATCTTCTCGTGGCCGCCGAGGCCCGGCTTGAACTTGCCCTGCATGAAATCGCCGATGCCTTCCTCCTTCCAGTTCCCGGTCCGCTGGCGCGCGACCAGTTCGTCTTCCTTCGCGCTGGTGAAGTTCATCGACGCTTCCCAGGTCATTTCCAGCGAAAACCGATAGCTGTCCTTGGTGACCTTCAGCGCCGCAGGGTCCTTGCCGGCGATTTCTTCCGCCACCTGCATGGTCTCGTCTTTCAGACGCGCCAGCGGCACCGAGTAGTTCACCAAACCGATCTGCGCAGCGACTTTCCCGTCGAAGCGGCGGCCGGTCAGCGCGTAGAATAGCGCATCGCGCGGCCGCAGGAGATTGGCGAGCGACTTGCTCACCGCCCCGCCGGGAAAGCCTTTGAAGTTGATCTCGGAGAGGCCGAAGCTCGCCTCGTCCGCGGCGATCGCGAGGTCGCAGCCCTCGATGATCGAGAAGGCGCCGCCGAAGCAGTAGCCGTTGACCATCGCGATCGTGGGCTTCGGGAAATAGCGCAAGGTGCGGCCGCGCCATTCCGTTGCGATGCGGATCACCTGGTCGTAGCGCACCGGATCGTCCTTCAGCGCGTGGAACACCTCCTTGAGGTCCATGCCGGCGCAAAACGAATTGCCGGCGCCGGTGATGACCAGCACGCGCGTCGCATCGTCGTAACGTACTTCCTCGAGAACGGCCGCCATGTCCTCGTGGAGTTGCGGGTTCATGGCGTTCTTCTTGTCCGGCCGGTTGAAAGTGACCAGCGCGACGCCTTTCGATTTTTCGACCAGCAAAGTCTGGTAGCTCATTGTCCGCTCCCGTCGCCCACGCTCAGATCGCACGCTCGCGCCCGGCCCAGAGCGGCTCGCGCAGCTTGAACTTCTCGACCTTGCCGTTCGGCAGCTTCGGCAGAGCTGTGATGAACTTGACCTCGCGCGGCCGCTTGAAGGCGGCGATCGTGCGCCGGCAATGGTCGTCGATTGATTCCGCGCTGATGTCCTGCCCTGGCCGCTGCACCACGAAAGCGACCACCTTCTCGCCCCAACGTTCGTCGGGTCCGCCGACAACGGCGGCTTCCAGCACTGCGGGATGGCTCATCAGCGCGTTCTCGACCTCGCGCGAATAGATGTTCTCGCCGCCGGAAACGATCATCTCCTTGAGCCGGTCGACTACGAACACGAAACTCTCGTCGTCCACCTCGCCGATGTCGCCGGTGTGCAGCCAGCCGTCGCGCAGCGTGTCAGCCGTCGCGATGTGATTGTTCCAGTAGCCGTGCATCAGCCCTTGGCTGCGGATCACGATCTCGCCGGGTTCGCCGGCCGCGCATTCCGATCCGTCGAGACGCACGACCCGCACGTCGCAGCCGACCATCGGCTGGCCGGCCGAGCGCAGCCGGCGCACGACATGCGCAGGGCCTTCCAGCACATGCTGATGCGCGCCCAGGAAGGTGCCGGGCCCGCCCGACTCGGTCATGCCGTAGACCTGGGCGAAGATCGGCCCGACGCCGCGATCGCGCGGCGCAGAAGCTGCTCCGGCATCGGCGCGGCGGAGTAGAAGATCTTCTGCAGTGACGGCAGCGTCTGAGGGTCGAACTCGTAGGCGTCGAGCAAGTCGTTGAGCATCGTCGGCGCGAGCAGCGTCTCAGTCACGGCATGCTCGCGGAGACTTTCGAAGTATGGCTCGGTGCGAAACGCGCGGTGGAGGACGATCGTGCAGCCCTGCATCGAGCGCGTGAGCGAGGTGTTCTTGGCACCGATGTGATAAAGCGGCATCGTGATCGCCACGCGATCGGTTGGCCGTACGCCCATCCCGATCGCGGTGGCCTGTGCGCACCACATCTGCCCGCGATGAGTCGAGCATCACGCCCTTCGGCCGGCCGGTCGTGCCGCTGGTGTAGATCAGATAGGCGATGTCGTCCGGCCTCACCTCGGTGGTGGGCGGCACGGGCTCTTCCGCGGCCAGGAGAGTTTCGTAATCGAGATCGGGTCCATTGCCGCCGAACGTGATCACGTGTTCGAGCTTGCTCCGCGCCTCCGCGCTTACGCGCTCCAGCAGCGGCGCTTCCGCGATCAGTACCTTGGGCCGGCTGTCGGAGAGGATGTAGCCAACCTCCGGCGCGGCCAGGCGATAGTTGATGGTGACGGTGATGAAACCGCCGAGCTCGCCGGCCGCGAACGCTTCCATGTATTCGGGACAGTTCTGGGACAGCACTGCGACGCGGTCGCCGCGGCGCACGCCGATGCGCGCGAGCGCATTCGCCAGCCGAAACGCGCGTGTTGCGAATTCGCGGTGGGTGAGGGTGCGATCTTCGAAAATGATCGCCGGTGCGTTAGAATGCAGGCGCGCGTTGCGAAGGATGATAGTGCCGAGCATGACGGACTACTTGTTCGCGAACGTCGGCGATTTGTGCCAGCGCTTGCGGCTGTGGGTCATACCAAGATCGGCGAACATCGCGGCAAGCCGGATCGGCGCACCGATGCCTTCCACCACCGGGACGCCGAGCTGGCCCATCAGCCACCTCGGATTCATATGCACCGGGCACTGACTGATGCCGGTCGGGATGATGACCTCGGCGCGGTCCTCGTCGATGAGCTTGCGCGCGGCCTTGATGAAATTCTCGACCATCATTTCGCGATTGGCCGCGATGTCGGGAAGATCAAAACCTGAGGATTCCACGCCGACGACCTTGTGCTGCATGCCATAGCGGTTGAGCAGCATGTAGAGATTCCCGAACTGGTTCTCGTGATAACAGATGAGCCCGAAGCGGTCGCCCAGCAGTGACGCGAGGTGGAGCGAGCATTCGAACGGCGCCACGATCGGAATGTCGACCGCGGCGCGGCCGCCGTCGAGGCCGAGGTCGAGGAAGCCGAGCGGAACGGCCGCGTCATAACCTTCCTTCTGCGCGCGATGGAAAGCCTCGATCACGGTCGGCGCAACCAGCGTCATCTCGCATTGTGTCATGCCGTAGAAATACGGCGTGATCGGTGCGCGGATGATGCCGACCTCGACCTCGGAATTCGCGTAGGACAGGGCCACCTGCTCGCGCCGCGTACTTTCCTCCGACGGATAATCGCCGACGATGAACGCCACTCGGACCATGCTGCTCTCCCCGAAAATCACTCAACTTGTGAGACCGTTGCAGGCGGCTGAGGCCACACTAGGCAATGTCCGCGCGGGTCCGCAAGCCGATTGGGATTAACGGCTTGCGCAGGGAAGCATGCATCGGGCAGTCTGGGGGGAACGCGAGCGCACTGAAGCCGGGTGACACGCCATGCGCGTTCGGGATTATGCCTTGATGGCCGCCATGGTCCTCGCGCCCGTGGGCGCGCAGGCGCAGTCCGTCGGTGACTTCTACAAAGGCAAGCAGCTCCAACTCATTATCCGTGCCGCCGCCGGCGGTAACTACGATCTCTATCTGCGCCTGCTCGGCCGCCACATGGTGCGCTACGTGCCCGGGAATCCCAGCGCGATCCCGATGAACATGCCAGGCGGCGGCGGCCTCACCGCGCTCAACTATTTCGACAGGGTCGCCGCACATGACGGCACCGCGATCACCATGGTCACGCAAACCACGCCGATGGATCAGGCGCTCGGCACCGACCGGAATTTGAAGGTCGACATGGGCCGGCTGAACTGGGTCGGCAACATGAGCGACGAAAACCTCTTCGTCGTGACCAAGCGGGTGTCGCCTACCAGGACGATCGCGGATGCAAAGCGGCGCGAAACAACGCTGTCCGCGACCGGCGCTGGCGGGTCCGAGGTGATCCTAGCGTCGCTGTTGAACAATGTGCTCGGGACCCGGTTCAAGAACATCCTTGGCTATCGCAGCAGTCCGGAAATGAACCTCGCGATGGAGCGGGGTGAAACCGAGGGCCGGGTGACCACCAACCTGCGCGCGCTGTTCGCCAGCACCGCGGGCGGCGCTGCAAGCTTCAACGTGGTGCTGCAGATCGGCCTGCAGAAGGACAAGAACTTTCCCGACGTGCCGCTCCTGCGCGAGCTCGGCCGCAACGCGAACGAGCGGCTGATCCTGGATTTCATCTCCAACGTGATGGCGCTCGCGCGGCCGGTCGCCACCAACGACAACGTGCCATCGGAGCGAGTTGCCGCGCTGCGTGAGGCCTTCGACGCCACCATGCAGGACCCCGATTTCCTCGCCGAGGCGAAGCAGCAGGACCTCGACATCAGCCCGTGGAAGGGCGAGGAAGTGACCAAGGTCGTGCGCACGATCTTGGATACCCCAACCCCGGCGCTCGACCAGATCAGGCGCGCGATTCAGGCGAGCCCCACCAACGAAGGGCGGGCGCAGCAGCCTGCGCGCTGAGGTTGTTTGGGCATTGAGGTTGGTTGGAATCGGTGCGTCGGAAGCGCTAAGCCGTCTTCCAGCCCGATTCCGTGAGGTCGATCTGCGAACCGACCGGGTCCATGACGCGGGTCTCGGCATAACGACCATCACGCGGGCGGTCTTCAAGTTTCGCCGAGCCGCCGGCGGCAGCCGCCGCCTTGCCGACCTTTTCCATGTCGTCGACCTGGAAGCCGAAATGGTCGATGCCGTTCGCCATGCCAGGCTTGCCGGGCAGGATAGCGAGCGTGATGTAGCCATCGGAGAGGTACATCGCGCGGCCGTCGCCGTCGTTGCGCACCTCGGTCATGCCGAAGGTATTCTTGTAGAAATCCACGACCTTCTTCTGGTCGTTGGCGCGAATGGCGATGTGGCGGATCTTCTGCATGGGCTTCCTCATCGAAACGTTGGGCGGGGCGAACACTGCCGGTTGAATACCGCAGGGTCGGCACCGCGGCTGGCCTTGTCAAGGTGCCGGCCGGTTGCGCTCTATTTGCGAGCAGTCTTTCGGGCCTCGATCGCGGAATTGATGGTCGAGTGCAGATTGCGCGCATAGTCGACAGCGCCCGCGATCGCCATGTCGGGCGCCGCGCGCAGATAGTCCTTCACCGCCTCGGTCGCCGAGCGCGGGGCTTTGAGGATCATGCCGCAGAGCTTGTCCACGGTCTCGTCCAGCCCCGCGTGCGGCACGACTTCGCTGGCGATGCCGTAGCTCAGGGCGCGCTCCGCGCCGATCACGGCGGTCGAGTACACCAGATAGCTCAGCGCCTTGCGCCCGACACGGTCGACCAGCGCCGACATCACCATGGTTGGCATGATGTTGTGCGCATATTCCGGCACCTGGAACTGGGCACGCTCGCCCGCGATCGTAATGTCGCAGAGTGAAGCCAGCGCGCAGCCGAAGCCGAGCGCGCGGCCCTGCACGACTCCGATGATCGGGATCGCGGCGCGGCGGAACGCCCCGTAGCAATTGAAGATCGTGTCGCTCGCGTCGCGCCGGTCGAGCGCGTCTCCTGGCGCCGCGCCGCCCGGTCCACGATGACGGCCGATGCAGAAATCGTCGCCCGCCCCGCGCAGCACCATCACGCTGGCCTTCTGCGCCGCGCCCTCGATGATGCGCGTGAGCTCTGCCGCCATGTCGTCAGTCATGGCGTTGCCGCGCTCGGGATGATCGATGGTGACGCGCAGTACGTCATCGGCTTGCTCGATCAGGAAGTCGTTCATCGGGGTTCCTTAATTGTGATGGCTTGGCGAGGGCAGGGCGCTTCAATCACTGAAACAACCACACCTTCTCGTCCGTGCGGGGCTGCCACCAGTCGAGCTTGGCCGACGTGCCGTGGATGCTGCCCATCTGAACGATGTAGGCGACGGGGAAGACCTGGCGCTGATAGTCCTGCAGGTCGTAGATGAGCTGCTTGCGCTTGTCGCGATCCATCTCGGAATCGATTGCATTGACCAGCGCATCAAGCTTCGAATCCGTGAACTGCGACCAGGAGCCGCCGGTCTTGATCACGAAGCGGTTGTGCGATTCCGGGTCGCCCTTCGAATCCGCCCAGCCGTAGAGGATGATCGGATCGGTCTGGTGACTGAAGATGCGTTTGGTGTGCAGGCCCCATTCGAAATACTTCACCGTCGTGCGGATGCCGACCTCGGAAAGCTCACCTGCAATCGCCTCCGACAGCTCGCGATCCTTGGGATAGTGGCCGTCCGGCGAATCGAGCACCACGTCGAACCCGTTCGGGTAGCCGGCCTCCGCGAGCAGGCGCTTCGCGCGCGCGGGATCGTGCGGGATCGGCTTGAGCGCGGGATTCGCGCCGAAGGTATCCGGATTCATCCAGGCCGCGGGCGGCGACGTGCCTGCGAACAGCGTCTTGCTCAGCGTCTCGCGGTCGATCGCGTAGTTGATCGCCTCGCGCACTTTCGCGTTGGCGGTCGGCAGCCTTGGATCGAGGTTGCTCATGCCGAGCAGCAGAACGCGGGTACTCGATACGGTCTTCACCTTCAGGCGGCCGGAGCGTTCGACCGTCGGAATGAGCTCAGGCGGGATATCGAGGGCGAGATCGACCTCGCCCGCCAGCAGCGCGCCGACGCGGGTGGCGTCCTCCTTGATCGGGCGATAGACGATGGTCTTGATCCGCTGCGGGCCGAGCCAGTGGCCATCCACGCGCTCGAGCACGACGCGGGTGTCGGGGATATGCTCGACGAAGCGATAGGGGCCGGTACCGATCGGCTTTTTGCGATAGCCGTCGAGACCGACCTCGGAAATGTATTGGGGCGGCAGCATGTGCAGGAAGGTGAGCTGGTTCGGCGTGATCGGAAACGGCTCGCGCGTGATGATCCGCACGGTATAGTCGTCGATGACCTGCACGCTCTTGACGAAGGTGTGGTTGGTCTTCGACGGCGATTTCACGTTGGGATCGAGCATCGTGTCGTAGGAGAACTTCACCACCGAGGCGTTGAACGGCTCGCCGTCATGGAATTTCACGCCCTGACGCAGTTTCAGCTCCCAGGTCACGGGATCGATGTTCTTCCAGCTCGTCGCCAGACCGGGGCCGAGCTGTCCTGGTTTCTCCCACCGCAGCAGCGTGTCGCCGATATGATCCATCAGGAAGCGGTCGGGCGAAAGCACGATGACGTCGATGCCGTTGAGCCCGACCACGTCGGAGCCGCCGGCGATGACCACGCGGTCCTGGGCGCGCGCAGACGCTTCGAGCACCAGGACCAGAGCGAGAGCGCAGAGCAGATTCAGAAATCGTCGCACAGGCAGTCTCCGTCAAACCCGGCGTTTATAGCATGGCGCGGTAGGGCGACCATCGCTGCGGCCGGGCCCAGGCCGGCTTGGTGGCGGGCATGGGGTGAGGCACGGCGTCGCGCACCTTTGCCCGCCCGGCGGACATTGCATTGACGGCGCCGCGCCGCCTGCGCAAGGTCGCTCGCGGGCGTGTCCCGCGGCCATCGACCGGAGCGAAGGATGACGGCCTATCTCGTCAAACGGCTGGCGCAGGCGATCATCGTGATCGCGGCCGTGGTCTTCATCGTCTTCCTCATGATGTTCCTCAGCGGCAATCCGGCGCTGCTGCTGTTGCCGCCGGACGCCTCGCGCGAGGACGTGCTGACGTTCAGCCACCAGATGGGCTTCGACCGCCCGATGTGGGAGCAGTTCTTCAGCTTCGCCGGCAACCTGCTGCACGGCGACTTCGGCCGCTCCTGGCGCTTCCAGGAGCCGGCGCTCCCGCTGGTGCTGCAACGTTTTCCGGCAACCATCGAGCTCGCACTCGCGGCGCTTGTGTTCTCGCTCGCGATCGCCATCCCGGTTGGGGTGCTCTCGGCGGTCCGGCGCAACACGATTTTCGACGGCACCGCGATGGTGTTCGCGATGCTCGGCCAATCGACGCCGGCGTTCTGGCTCGGGATCATGCTGATCCTGATCTTTGCCGTGCACTACGGGCTGTTCCCGACCTCCGGGCGCGAGGGGTTCAACTCGCTCGTCCTTCCGGCGCTCACGCTGGGCCTCACGCTCGCAGGCCGCAACGCGCGTCTCGTGCGCTCCAGCATGCTTGAAGTGCTCAACGAGGATTATATCAAGACGGCGCGTGCCAAGGGACTGAAGGAATGGCTGGTGATCAACAAGCACGCGCTCAAGAACGCGCTGCTGCCGGTGGTCACCGTGATCGGCCTCGAACTGGGGCACCTGCTCGGCGGCGCGGTGGTGGTAGAGACGGTGTTCGCCTGGCCGGGGATCGGGCTCCTCGCCGTGCAGGCGGTGCTGGGGCGCGATTATCCGGTGGTGCAGGCGGTGATCGTCATCAGTGCGCTCGTGTTCGTGCTCACCAATCTGCTGATCGACCTGCTTTATATCTGGCTCGATCCGCGCATTTCGTATCAGCGCTCATGATCTGGTCGCGCCGAAGCGGGAGTTGACCTTGTCGCAAGACCTGCTCGAGCTTTCCGATTATCCGCTGCCGCGCGCAGGGCGCAGCGATTTCTTTGCCGCGCTCGTGCGCAGCCCGAAGGCGATGATCGCGGTCATCATCGTCCTCATTGTCGTCGCCTGCGCCTTGTTCTCGCCGCTGCTGGCGCCGTATGATCCTGGCGCGCAAAGCCTCACCGGCCGCTTGCAGCCGCCGCTCGCCGTGGCGACCGGCGGACACTTTCACCTGCTCGGCACCGACCACCTCGGCCGCGATATGCTGAGCCGCCTTATCTACGGCGCCCGCATCTCGCTCGTGGTCGGCATCGGCGCATCACTGGTGGCGGGGTCGCTGGGCGTGCTGCTCGGGCTGATGTCGGGATATTTCGGCGGCTTGGTCGACGACGCGATCATGCGGCTGTGCGACATCCAGCTCGCCCTGCCCTACATCCTGCTCGCGATTGCCCTCCTGGCCATTGTCGGCAGTGGGCTCGTCAACATCATCATTGTCCTGTCGCTGACGCAGTGGGTGACCTATGCGCGCGTGGTGCGCGGCGGCGTGCTGTCGGAGAAGGGAAAGGACTACGTGCTGGCGGCGCGCGCCCTCGGCTTCGGCGGCGGCCGGATCATGTTTCGCTATATCCTGCCGAACGTGCTCGCGCCGATCATCGTGATCGCGACGTTCGCGGTGGCGCAGACGATCATCGCCGAAGCGGCGCTCAGCTTCCTCGGCCTCGGCCTGCCGGCCTCGATCCCGAGCTGGGGCAAGATGCTTGCCGACGGTCGTACCTATCTCGTGATCGCCTGGTGGCTCACCGCGATGCCCGGACTGGTGATCACGTTCACCGTGATCGGGGTCAATCTGTTCGGTGACTGGCTGCGCGACTACCTCGATCCGAAATTGCGGCTGTAGGCGGCCGAGCCTTGACCCAAAGCCCCGTCAATCTCACGCTCGAAGTTGAAGACCTGCACACGCGCATCCGCACCAAGGGCGGTGATGTGCGCGCGGTCGACGGCGTGAGCTTCTCGATCAGCGCCGGCGAGGCGTTCGGTTTTGCCGGTGAATCCGGCTCCGGCAAGTCCATGACCGCGCTCTCAATTCTCCGGTTGCTTCCGTTCCATGGGAAAATCACGGCGGGATCGATCCGTTTCAAGGGCACAGACTTGCTGACGCTGCCGACGGAAGCCATGCGCGAGCTTCGCGGCAACCGCATCGCGATGATCTTCCAGGACCCGATGAGCTCGCTCAATCCGGTCTTCACGGTCGGCGACCAGATCGCCGAGACGGTGCGGGCGCATCGCGAGCTCGATCGCGGCGCCGCGCGTGCGGAGGCGATCCGGCTGATGGGGGCTGTGGAGATCCCTGACGCCGCGAGGCGCTACGCCGCCTATCCGCATGAGTTCAGCGGCGGCATGCGCCAGCGCGTGATGATCGCGATGGCGCTCGCCTGCTCGCCCGACCTGCTCATCGCCGACGAGCCGACGACGGCGCTTGACGTGACGGTCGAGCGGCAGATCCTCGCGTTGCTGCAGACGTTGCGGCGCGAGACCGGCTCCGCAATCCTGCTCATTGCCCACAATCTCGCGCTGATCGCCGAGCACTGCGACCGTATCGCCGTGATGTACGCGGGCCAGATCGTCGAAATGAGCGATACCACGCGCCTGTTCACCAGGCCGCTGCATCCCTACACGCGCGCGCTGCTGGGTTCGATGCCGCGCCGGCATATTTCTGAAGAGCGGCTCTCGCCGCTTTCTGGCCTTCCACCGGTAGTGCGGGGCGGGCGCATCGGTTGCAGCTTCGCGCCAAGGTGTCCGGCGCGCATGGAACGCTGTCTGGAGACCGCACCTGAGCTTGCGGAAGTGGAACCCGGCCACTTCGTGCGCTGTCTGCTCTACGAGGCTCGCGTATGACCGCCGTCAGCGCAGAGGCGCGGCCGGCATCGGGATGCCTGCTGGAAATCCGCAACCTCAGCAAAATCTTCACGAAGCGCCGCGGCCTCCCGTTCATCGGCCGGGTCGATACCGTGCGCGCGGTCGATCGCGTGAGCCTCGACATCCGCCGCGGCGAGACGCTCGGCCTCGTCGGCGAATCCGGCTCGGGAAAATCGACGCTTGGGCGTGCGATTCTCAATCTCACCCCGATCACCAGCGGCTCAGTCTCCTTCGAGGGTCGTGATCTCGCCCGAGCCTCGGCGCAGGAGATGCGGCTCATCCGCCGACGCATGCAGATCGTGTTCCAGGACCCATATTCGTCGCTCCATCCACGCATGCGGATTCGCGACACCATCCGCGACGGCTTGTGCGCCGGCGGCATGACAGGCGCAGCCGCAATGGACAACGGCGTCGCCGAATTGATCTCGGCCGTCGGGCTCGGGCCGGCCCATGCCGATGTCTACCCGCATCAGCTCAGCGGCGGCCAGCGGCAGCGGGTCGCGATCGCACGCGCGCTCTCGGTCAATCCGCGCTTCATCGTCGCGGACGAGCCGGTGTCGGCGCTCGACGTTTCGATTCAGGCACAGATCCTCAACCTGCTCGCGGATATCCAGGGCAAGTTCGGACTCACCTATCTGTTCATCTCGCACGACCTCAACGTGATCCGCTATCTCGCGGACCGGGTCGCGGTGATGTATCGCGGCCGCATCGTCGAACAGGCGCCGGCGAAGACTTTCTTCGCAGCGCCGCAACATCCCTATACGCGCCTTTTGTTCAGCGCGATGCCGCACGCGGGGCATGGTGGAGATGGTGCGGCGTCTGCGCCCAAGAATGACGAAACATCGCTGTCAGCGGCAGTGGATTTCGCCGGCTGTCCCTTCTACGCGCGCTGCCCGCATGGCATTGCAAAGTGTCTGGAGGCCGAGCCGCCCTTGCACGCGATCGCGCCGGATCATCAGGTCGCGTGCATCCGCGCGCCGTTCGCCTAGTCACACCTCGCTTTCGTGCTTGAGGCACCATTCGGCGATGTCGCGGCGGCGGGCGAACCAGATGTTGTCGTGCTTCTTGGCGTAGTCGAAGCACTGCCGCAGAACCGGCTGCAGGGTCGGGCGGCCAGCGATGTGGCAATGGAGCGTGATCTCCATCCATTTCGGCGCGCCGGCTTCGCCTTCGGCATACAGCGTGTCGAAGGTGTTGCGGAAACCCTCCCACAGGACGCTCGGCGGGTTGCGCGGCGCGAGCCACATGGTGAGATCGTTCTGTGGCGTGTTGGTGCGGGGCATGATGACCATCGGTCCATGCTCGGTGTCACGCACGAAGGGAAGATCATCGCTCGCGTCGTCGCCGTTCCAGAGGTAGCCCTCGGCCTTGAGGATGCCGAGCGTATTCTTCGAGCCGGTCGAGCCGGGGCCGGTCCAGCCGACCGGACGTACGCCGGCGGCCTGCGTGATCGCCTGCGTGCAGCGGCGGATTTCCTCGCGCTCGGCTTCGTCGTCGTCATCGCTCGCGGTGTGATCGTTGACCCAGCCGTGGCCGTTGAGCTCGTGGCCGGCCTTCGCCACCGCCGCCGCCACGTTGGGATGCCGCTCGGCGGCGAGGCCGCTGGTCGACATGTTGGCCTTGAGGCCATAGCGGTCGAACAATTCCAACAGCCGCCACACGCCGGCCTTCCAGCCATAATCCGCGTAGGTGAGCGAGAAGTGGTTCACCTTCGTCCGCCCCGCGGCGCTGGTGTGCGTGCTGAACTGGCTATGGTGCTGGAACGCTTCGAAAGCGAGACCGACCGACATCGCCATCTTCTGGCCGCCAGGCCAGCGCCACTTCCGCGGATAGGTGATCTCAAGCATGGGCAACGAAGCTCCCTTGTTTAACGGCGGAGGAGAGAGGACGGACAGCAGATGCGAGGAGCGGACTTCGTCCGACGATCAGTTCACCACCTTGTTCTGGAAGAAATAATACTTCTCGTCCGCCCGCAATTTCCACCAGTCGAGCTTGGATGACACGCCGGCGATGAGCCCCATGCGCTCGAGATATGCCACCGGGAAGCTCTGCCGCAGGTAGTCCTGCTCCTGATAGATCAGGGCCTTGCGCTTGTCCGGATTCATCTCGGTCCCGATCTTGGCGATCAGGTCATCAAGTTTCGGATCGACTCCCTGGGACCAGGTCGAGCCGGTTTTGAGCGCCAGCCTGTTGTGCGACTCTGGATCGAAATTGGCGTCGCCCCAGCCGATGAGCGCCAGCGCGCTGGCCTGATGGCTGAAGATGCGCTTGGTCAGCACGCCCCAATCGTAGTTCTTGACCGTAGTGCGGATGCCGACTGCCGAGAGCTGGCCGGCGATCGCCTCCGACACCTCCCTGTCCTTCGGATATTTCCCGGACGACGCATCGAGCACGAGGTCGACGCCGTTGGGGTAGCCGGCCTCCGCGAGCAGCCGCTTCGCCCGCACCGGATCGTAGGGGATCGGCCTGAGTGCTGCGTTGTAGCCGTAGGTCGTCGGGCTGATCCACGCGGCGGGCTCGCCGGTTCCGCCAAGGATATTGGTGTTGATGCTCTCGCGGTCGATCGCGTAATTGATCGCCTCGCGCACCTCGCGTTTGACCGTGGGATAGTTTGGAAACAGTGTACTCATCAACATCACGTAGGTGCGGATGCTGAGCACCTTCTGCACTTTGACGTTGGGTGAGCGCTCGATCAGCGGCACTAGCTCCGGCGGCAGATCCATTGCTACATCGACCTCGCCGGCAAGCAGCGCGGCCGCGCGCGCGGCATCCTCCTTGATCGGCCGATAGATCAGCGTCCTGACCCGTTGCCTGCCGCCCCACCACTCGTCATTGGCCTGGAGGACGATGCGCGTGTCCGGAATGTGCTCGACGAACTTGAACGGCCCGGTGCCGATCGGCTTTTTGCGGTAGCCGTCGAGGCCGACCTGCTTCACGTAGCCCGGCGGCATCATGTGAGCCAGGGCAAGCTGTGCGGGCAGGATCGGATAGGGCACGCGCGTGATCAGCCGTACCTTGTAGTCGTCGATGATCTCAACCCGCTGGACCCAGGTATGATTGGTTTTCGACGGCGAAATGACGGCAGGATCATTCATCGTGTCGTAGAAGAATTTCACTGCCTGTGCGTTGAAGGGCTCGCCATTCTGGAATTTCACGCCCTGGCGAAGCGTCAGCTCCCAGGTGACGTCGTCGATGTTCTTCCAGCTCGTGGCCAGCCACGGTTCAAGCTGGCCCGGCGCCTTCCAGCGCAGCAGCGTATCCGAGATGTGATCCATCAAGGTGCGATCCGGCACGATGATGAGCACATCGAGCGCGTTCATGCCGGTGACATCGGCGCCGCCGGCGACGACCACGCGGTCCTGCGCCCGCGCGGCGTCGCCCAGGCCGAGGAACGCACAAACTGCGACCGCAAGACAGATCGATTCAAGACAGATCGAATGCAGCACCCGTCTCAACATCCCGTGCTCCTTCGTCGCCGACTTCCCCGTCGCGGTCGTGAAGTTATCGCAATTCAACCCAGGGCGCATCTCCACGGCCCGCGTTCAAGTGCTGCTCCATGTCTCCATGCCCGCGGTTCGTGTTAAGAGGGAACCTCGCGCGAGAGATCTGCAGGAGACAGACCGTGAACAAGCCGGCCGCCAATGTCAGTCCCGAGAAATCCCATTGCTTCGAGTATCTCGACCGCAACGCCAAGGCGATCGCAACGCTCAACGACAGCATCTTCTATTTCGGCGAATTGGGCATGCAGGAATTCGAGACGTCGAAGTTGATGAGCGACCTATTGGAGAAGGGCGGCTTCAAGGTCGAACGCGGCATTTCCGGCTTTCCGACCGGCTTCTGCGCGACCTACGGCTCCGGCCACCCCGTCATCGCCCTGCACACCGAATACGATTCGAATCCGGACAATTCGCAGGCTGCCGGCGTTGCCGAGCACAAGCCGATCGTTGAGGGCGCGCCCGGCCATTGCGAAGGCCACAACGTCAACGGCACCGTGCTGGTTGCGAGCGCGCTCGCGGCGAAGTCCGCGATGGAGAAATTCGGACTCAAAGGCACACTCAAGGTGTTCGGCGCGCCGGCCGAGGAGCAGTTGGTCAGCCGTCCCTATTTCGTGCGCGACGGCTGGTTCGACGACGTCGATATCGCGATCGCCGATCACATCGGGGCGGGCTATTCGGTCGGTTACGGCTTGATTCAATCGGCCCTGGTCTCGGCGACCTTCACGTTCCACGGCGAGACCGCGCATGCTGGCGTCGCGCCGTGGAAAGGCCGCGATGCGCTCGACGGCGTCGTGCTGATGGACATGGGCGTCGCGCAATACCGCGAACACTTCACGCCCTCGATGCGGGCACACCGCGTCATCACCAATGGCGGCAATCAGCCGAACGTGATCCCACGCATTGCCTCGGTCTGGTGGTTCTTCCGCGACTCCACTGCGGACGGCGCGATGAAGGTGTTCGAGCAAGCCAAGAAGATCGCCGAGGGCGCGGCGATGATGACCAACACCACGGTCGAGGTCGATGTGATGGCGGCGGTGTGGCCGGTGCGCGGCAACCGCACGTTGGCCGAACTGATGCAACATGAGATCGAACTCGTCGGCATGCCGGAATGGACCAAGGAAGAAGACGATCTCGCGCGTGCGGTGCAGGCCAAGGCGAAGGTTCCAGTCGACGGCTTGACGCGCACGATCGAGCCGCTCAAGGGACCGGCGGTGCAAAAGCCGGCCGCGAACGACGCCGGCGATATTTCATGGAAGGTGCCGATGGTGAAGTTCTATTACCCGGCCAACGTTCCCAACATCAATTTCCACCACTGGGCCGCCGGCACTGCGCTCGCCACGTCGATCGCGCATAAGGGAGCGGTGGCGGGCTCCAAGGTCATGGCGGCGTCGGTTGTCGAATGCTTCCGCAATCCGAGCGTGATCGATGAAGCCAAGCGCGTGTTCAAGGAGGAGATCGGTGGCGTCGTGTTCAAATCGATGCTGCCGCGCGACCAGAAGCCGCCGGTCGAACTCAATCGCGCGATGATGGAAAAATTCCGGCCGCAGATGAGGGAGCACTACATCAAGGAGAAGCCGGAATTCGTCTGAGGCGATCCAATTCCCCCGGCCGACTTATCGCTTGCCGATCCCTCCCGCCAGCGCGCGCGCCTTGCTGAACACGCGCCAGAGCGTGGGGTTCTGTTTGATGAGCCGCTTGGTGCGGCGGAACGCCGTGGTCGTCGCGACCACGGACGCGCCCCAGAGCGTTGCAGCGCCCAGATAGTCGTAGAGCCGCAACTCGGTATCGGACCAATCGCGTTTATATGACTCATCGCCGATCGTGAAATCGAAGTGGCTGAACCCGCGCGCCATCGCATGGCTCAGCAACTCGTGCAGATGCGCCCGTCCGGGACCAAAGCGCGCCAGCTCGCCGTCGTGATAACTCGACAGGACGAGGTAATAGCACGAGCGGAACGTCAGACCGAGATTTTCCGCTGCCATGGTCTTGCCGACGTCGAGCCGGCTGACATGCACCAGTTCGCGCATGTTGGAGTCGGTAGCAATGTCGTAGAAGAACTCGCGATAGCCGGGCCGCGCAAATATGTCTTCGACGCCCATCCGCATGAACGAACGCTTCTTCTGCGCGAACAGGGTATCGAGCGTTTGCTTGATCTCATGTCGGTCCTGCACATCAACGAAGTTGACTTCGCCATGCTCGGCCAGATGCTTGAGTTGGCGCCGCTCGCGCTTGCGCGTCTGCGAGGAGCGTTTGGCCGCGTAGAACTCGTCCCAACTGTTGCCGAGATTGGCGACATAGGCCCCGCTCGGATTGGCGAGCACGGGGAGCGCCAGGAAAGGGTTCTTCTGGCCGCCGACCGTTTCCGGCATCTTCTGGAGGTCGATCAGATCAAACCGCAGGCCGGCATTCGATCGCAGCAGATCGACGACGTCGCGCCATAGCCCGACAAAGCGATCGACGCTCACGTCACGCGAAAACCGCTTGGCGAGGAGCGGCGCATTGTAGTCGCAGAGTTCCGATCCAAGCCAGGTCAGGCGGCGGACCAGACCATGGGTCTCGATTGCGAACTGCAGGATGAAAAGAATTTGCCCGGCCGCATTGCGGCCCAGAACAACAGCCGGAATGACGCCGCGGCGCGCGCCGATGTGATGCTGCCATTTGGCGATCCAGTCGAAGGCCTGGAATACCGTGCAGTCGGCCTGCCGTTCAAACGTCCTCCACTCCCGTTCAACCTCGGCAAGGTCGGTATGGACGCGAAGCTCGATGCCCGACCATTCCGGATCGGAGGGCTGGAGACGCGGCGCTTCGTGCACCCGCTTGAGCGACGAAGGCAGCCCATGCTCGGCCGCTGGCGCCGGCCAGACCCGCTCCGCGGCGGTGAAGATCGATGTACGCCTTCCGCTAGGCCGTGTGCGGGCGCCGGCGGTGAGGTTGGCCTCGGACATGCGGAACTCGCGGTACTCACGGAAGATGCTGGTCGTTCGGCTGGGCATGGTTGCAGTGAAGTCTAAACAAAACGTGCACCGAATTATTCAATGCAAACCGAACCATAACCATTGTCCGGCGAATTTGCACCGGCGCTCGGGTCTGCGATTGGTTTCAACGTTCATTAAGCCATTTGGCTGCAATGATGGCCGGCCAGGGTAGGAGGCGCCATGCGCCAAACAGATATTGCCATCGTGGGCGGCGGGCTCGCCGGTTCGACCGCCGCGGCGATGCTGGGGCGGGCAGGGCTTCGCGCCGTCCTGATCGACCCGCACACGGTCTATCCGGCCGATTTCCGCTGCGAAAAGCTTGATCGTTCACAGGTTCGCCTTCTGCACAAGACCGGGCTTGCGAGCGCGGTGCTCGGGGCTGCAACTCGCTATTACGAGATTTCCATCGCGCGCTACGGCCGGCTGGTCGAGAAGCGGCGCCAAGAACAGTATGACATCCTATACGAAGACCTCGTCAACACCGTTCGTGCCGCCGTCCCGCAGCAGGTCCAGTTTCATCACGCCAAGGTGACGTCCATCACCACAAGCCCGGATCGGCAGACGCTTACGCTGTCGACCGGCGAGGAAATCTCCGCACGCCTCGTCGTTTTGGCCAATGGGCTCAATATCGGGCTGCGCCAGGGCGTCGGCATCGGGCGCGAGATTTTGAGCTCCTGCCACTCGATCAGCATCGGGTTCGACCTTGTCCCGGTCGGCCGGCCGAGCTTCGACTTCGAGGCCCTGACCTATTATCCGGAGGGGCCTTCCGCGCGGATGGCTTACCTCACGCTGTTCCCGATCAACAGCGCGATGCGGGCGAATCTGTTCGTCTACCGCGACGTGAGCGATCCATGGCTGCGGAAATTGCGCGATGCGCCAGTCGAGACTTTGTTCGCAATCATGCCCGGCCTGCGCAAGCTCACCGGCGACATCGACATCCCCGACTTCATCAAGATCCGTCCAGTCGATCTTTATGCCAGCACCGGCTACCGGCAAGCCGGCATCGTCCTTGTCGGCGACGCTTTCGGAACGTCTTGCCCGGCGGCCGGGACCGGAGCCAACAAGGTCTTCACCGATGTTGAACGGCTGTGCAACGTCCACATCCCACGCTGGATGGAGACGGCCGGCATGGGCGCGGAGAAGATCGCCGCCTTCTATGACGATTCAGTCAAGCACGGCTGCGACGCGCATTCCCTCTCCAAGGCCTATTACTTGCGCTCGCTGTCGACCGAAGCCGGCTGGCCCTGGAGGGCGCGGCGCTGGGGCAGGTTCGTGGGCCAAGTCGGCGTCAGCATCCTGCGGCAAGCGCGTGAGCGGATTTCCGTCCGCTCGCCCGGCCGGCAACAAGCCGCGACCGCCGGTCGCTAACTAGACCAAGCGCGACTCTACGGCGCCTACGGGTTTCCACGTTATCAATTCGATAACCCTAAAGCACCGAGAATATTGAGTTTTTTACGAAAATCGCGCACACAGGCAACGGCTTTTTCCCCGGTAGCTCAGCGGTAGAGCAGACGGTTGTTTCCCGTCCGGTCGATGGTTCGAACCCATTCCCGGGGAGCCAATGAAATCTCCATCTGTTTGGGCGCAGAGGCGCCTTCGGGAAACATGTCCCGCGCGTTGTCCTTTGCCTAGTGGACACGCGGCTTTGGGCTATGCGATCGCCTCATCACGCGAGGACGCGGCCCCGTAGTAGGTCGAGCCTCAAAACCAAGTCTCCTCCGTCGCGCCGCAGTGTTTGACCGCCATGAAACGAACACCGCCGTTTCGCGCCGATCAGGTCGGCAGCCTGTTTCGCATGCCTAAAGTGATGAACCTTACCTCTCGCACGTGCGAGTACGCCGCAGGCTTGGATGTGAGGCTCGATCTTCGTGCTCATCGTCCTGTTGTTTCCCAAAGGACTGTTCGGAATGGTGGGCCGCCGCACCCGATTTGCATCGACGCCTGCCGTAGACTCGCGCCAAAAAGTTGAACACCGCTTTGCCGCCGAAATTCGTGTGGACCGGGATCACGTCGTAGGCGAGCCAATCGCTGCCGCTGGCCGCGGCGGGGAACAGGACGGCGACCAATCTCAGCAACATCGACGGCTCCTCCAGCTATTCGCCTGAGAACTATTTGCCAGGTGGGTCCGCTTTCCGGAAATATCAGGATCGGAAATAAAATGTCTCGCAAAAAAGAAAACCAGAGACGCTGCTGATGTTGAAACGGCATCTGTAATGCCAAACCACGCCAACTCCTCCCGCCATTTCCTGTGGCCCTGATGATCCAGCGACACGGAAGCCGAGATTCACCTCGCTCCGAGAACAAGAATGGTCGGCTCGAAATCTGGTATAACATCATGCGTCATTGACGGGGGTGGCGAGCGCTCGTGGGGAAGTTGCGGCTGATGAAGCAGCGGGGTGGGGTGACCGGTGAAGCTGCGAAGCAGGCGGCGTGGGGCATCTTTTTCACCGCCGGCTACGCCGCCATCCTGCTGTGGTTCGGCGCGATCGATGTCTATCACCGGCGTTTCTCCGATGCCGGGCTGCCGGTCCTCATCGAGAATGTCTGCCGGGTCGTCTTCATTTTCTATCTGTTCTGGATCGTGCACGAGGTGGGAGCGTGGCTGCTCCGGCTCGTTGCGGGCGACGCGGTCGAGCAGGAAGATCCACTCGATCGCCTGGCGCTGCGCTTCTTCGCCGGAACGGGCGTATGGCATGTCCTGCTGCTCGGGCTTGGCTACGGTACTTTTTACACGCGGCCTGTCGCTGTCGCGCTCACGCTGCCGGTGGTCGCGATCGCATCGCCACGCATTTTGCGCTTGGCGCGCGAGCTGCGCTCCTCCCATCTGGGGGATGGAACCGTCCGCCCCGGCTCGATCGTCAAGGCCGGCGGTTGGGCAGGGGTTCTTACCCTCGGGCTGTTCCTCGTGGTTCTGATGATCAAGGGTCTCTATCCCGGCGGCGGCCATGATTACTTCACTCATTATTTTTATTATGATCTCGCTGTGACCGAGCGCGGCAACTTAGGTCCGAACGAGGTCTGGACCCATTACTACTATTCCAAAGGGGCCGGACTGTTCTTTCTGGCGATGCTGCTAACTGACCCGTTGGCGCCACAGCTCGTGAGTTTCTGCTTCTTTTTGGCCGAACTGATCGCGTTCGCGCTTCTACTGCGGCGTGTCGCGCCGAGTTCGGCATGGCGGTGGTCCGCTATCGTCCTGCTCCTCGGACTCTATATCTACACGCCCGGTCCGGGAACCACGCGCGGCTACGGCGGATGGGGCGATTTCGAGAAACTGCACGAGCTCAACGCGGCGCTCATCATGGCAGTTCTTTGGATGACCATCGGGCTCACGGAACGCCGCGGCCGTGCCCTGTTGGGGTGGGGCGCGGCGGCAGCTTCCGCGGTGGTCGCTGCGGTCATCATCAACAATACGGTCGCGGTCTATCTCGGCGCAGTCTTTGCCGTTCTCGCCGGCTTGTGGCTGTTTCGCCGGCACTATCTGCACGTGGTCACTTGTCTCGCCCTCGGCGCCACGGCGGGCGTGACGCTGGTTGTCATCTTAGTGATTAACCAGCTCACGACCGGATTGATCCTCGATCAGGCAATGGTGTTGTTCTGGCCGTTCACGGATGTAGAGAAGCTTTATCGCTGGGGCGCGCTTCCCACGGTCATCGACCAATACTGGGGGATGGTCCATAGAGCGGCCGGAAGCGGCTTCAGCTTCGGCACCGTGGCACTGCTGGCAAAATCCTTGCGGCTTGAGATGTTCGGGCCGCTGTTGCTCGCGGGCTTCGTTTTCGCAACATGGGCATGGCGAAGGCGGCGGTTGGCGGCCGTGGATTTAACCGCTGCATCGGTGCTTACTTTGGCCGCCGGCATGATGCTCGTCCTGGCGTTATCCGTCGGCCGAGCGCAGTCGGTCTCGTTCTATCGCTACACGAGCTTCATGCTGCCGATCATCCTCCTCCTCGGCGTCACGCTGTGCCGGATAGGTCAGCATGCTACGGACGATCTCACGTCGTCTTATGCCAAATGGCTGCGGGATCCGCGCCTGCCCGCCGTTCTCGTACTCGCCTGCTTCATCACCGCCTTCATCTCGTATCATCCACGCCGCGCACCATTGGACGCCGTTGCGGATTCCGCGCGTTTTACCGCTGGCCTCTACAGCATCGACAAGGCCTATGCGTCGCAAGACGGCCGGCCCGCGCGCCGTAGCTGGGGCGCGATATATCCGGGCGCGCGCGGCGCCTACGCCGTCGTCGGACCCAACACCCGGATCTGGTCGCTGCATACTGAAAGTTATTGCATGCTGCCGGACTGCTGGGTCGAGTCCTGGCCTGGTTTCATTCTGACGCGGGACTGGGACCGCGTAATGTTCGGGACGCCGGAAGAGGGCCGCGAGGCGTTGAAGGCCGCCGGGCAAAACTATTTCCTGTTCTCTACCGAGCTCTATATCTACGATCCGCTGCCGCGCAGCCCGTTGTTCTCGCCCGACAATATCGGCCGCTATTTCGGACTGCGCTGGACCGAGGGGGCGACCTCCCTGCTCACCTGGAGCGGACCCGACACCAAGCCACTCGATGCAGCGTGGCTCGCGCGCTATCGCAGCGCCGTGGAAAGCGGGCCATCGGTCCAGAACTACCCCTACGCCGAGGTCAAGGAGGTCTTTGCGCGACTGCGCGCGACGCCGCACCCTTGGCGTCCGATTCCCTTGCCCTGGTAAAAAAAAGCCGCCCCCGCGTGCCGTGCCGCGCGAGCCGCTCCGCCGGTGCTGACCAGCGCAGGGCTCCGGTCTATGATGATGCCGGCGCAATGGCCGACAGGTTGAGCTCGCCGACCATTCTCCGCTTCAAAATGATGGCACCCGCGGTCGCGCGAAGGCGTCACTTGAGCCAGGGAGAGAAACAATGCCGCGCAAATTGCTCGTGTCCGCTTCGATCTTGGGAATGATGGCTGCGTTTGCCGTGCCGCAGGCGTCGGCCCAGGTCTTTGTCGGCACTCCGGCTCCGCAACAGTTTGCGAGCCAAGGCCAGCCTTCCACCAAGAATGGGGAATGGCCCAGCTATGGCGCCGACCTGAGATTTACCAGGTATTCGCCGCTCGATCAGATCAACGGTACCAATTTCGACAAGCTGCAGGTCGCTTGGCGGATCAAGACCGATTATTTCGGTCCCTATCCCGAATTCAAGCTGGAAGGCACGCCGATCATGATCAAGGGCGTGATCTACGCTACTGCCGGGACGCGGCGCTCAGTCATTGCGCTCGATGCAAAGACCGGCGAACTGATCTGGTCGCACAGCCTGCGCGAGGGCCAGCGCGCCGTGAACGCCGCGCGGCAGTTGTCGGGACGCGGTGTGTCCTACTGGACTGACGGCCGCGGCGACGACCGCATCATCTACGTGACGACCGGCTATCGCCTTGTCGAGCTCAACGCCAAGACCGGCGCGATGATCGGCTCCTTCGGCACCGACGGCGTGCTCGACCTGAAGGTCGGCGTCGTCAAGGGCGACAACGAGCAGATCGATCTGGAGAGCGGCGAGATCGGCACCCATGCAACGCCGACGGTGGTCGGCGACGTGGTGATCGTCGGCTCATCGATGAGGGAAGGCGCGACCGTTCCGACCCACAACAACACCAAAGGCCTCGTGCGCGCGTTCGATGTGCGAACCGGCAAGCAGATCTGGCGGTTCAACACCATCCCGCGGCCGGGCGAGTTCGGCAACGAGACCTGGGAGAACAATTCCTGGGCCACCAACGGCAACACCGGCGTCTGGGCGCACATCAGCGTCGATGAAGAGCTCGGCCTGGTCTACATCCCGGTCGAAACACCGACGTCGGACTTTTACGGCGGCCACCGCCCCGGCAGCAATCTGTTCGCGGAGAGCTTGGTGGCGGTCGACCTCAAAACCGGCGTGCGCAAGTGGCACTTCCAGTTCGTCCACCATCCGATCTGGAACTGGGACATGACTTCCGCCCCGATTCTCGCCGACGTCAACATCAATGGCCGCGCGGTCAAAGCGGTCGCCGTTGGCAGCAAACAGGGCTGGCTCTATGTCTTCGATCGCGCGACCGGCCAACCGGTCTGGCCGATCGAGGAAAAGCCGGTGCCGCAATCCGACGTCCCGGGCGAGAAGACCGCCGCCACCCAGCCGCATCCACCGGAATCGCTGCGCTATGCACGCAATTTCCTCAGAGTCCCGGATGACCTGATCGACTTTACGCCTGAGCTGCGATCGCAGGCGCTCGAAGCCCTCAAGCGCTACAAGGTGGCGTCCTCCGCCTTCGCGCCGGGTGTTGTCGGCGACGTCAACGGCATCCGCGGTGCGATTGTCAGCGGCACGGCCACAAACTGGCCGGGCGGCGGATATGATCCCGAGACCCACATCGCGTACATGCCGGCCGGAAACACGATCGGGGTGCGCTCGCTGGTCAAGCCACCGGGCGAGTTCTCCGACATCAACTTCGTGTCCGGCGTGACCGGACAGCCCTTCCGCATCATCCTGGGGCCGGGCGACTGCTGCGCCGCCGACGCCCCGCAGACTGCCGCGCGCGCTCGCCAGGCGAGAACTCCGGGGACGGGAGCGCCGCCCGCGGCCTTCCCCGGCGGCGTCCCGCTGGTATCGGGCTTGCCGATCGTGAAGCCGCCCTATGGACTCCTCGCCGCCATCGATCTCGATAAAGGCGAGGTGAAGTGGCAAGCGGCGCACGGCGACACACCTGACGCCGTGCGCAACAATCCTGCGCTCAAGGGAGTTGACGTCCCCAAGACCGGCCAGGCGCAAACCTCGGGCGTCGGCTTGCTGGTGACGAAGACGCTGGTGGTGATGGGCGACCCGACCGTCACGACGACGCCCGAGCATCCGCGCGGCGCGATGCTGCGCGCCTACGACAAGGCGACCGGCCGCCAAGTCGGCGCCCTGCTGATGCCGGCCCCGCAAAGCGGCTCGCCGATGACGTACATGGTCGACGGCAAGCAATACATCGTGGTGGCAATCGGAGGCGGCAGCTATTCCAGCGAGTACGTCGCGTTCACCCTGCCCAACTGACGTTTCCACGTTCAAATATCCGAGGGTCTGCGCATGCGTGGGCCCTCGGTGCGCATTCAAGCCGCAAAAGGTGCGTTCGGCGGCCCATGGAGCACAGCATGAGCATGGCGACGATCATTTGGGCTGCGGCTTGCTTGGCGATGACCCTCGTGGCCGCCCTATCGACGCCCTCCGCTGGTGCGGCCGACTACACCGGCAAGCAACTGACGATCGTCATCGGCTACGGCGTCGGCGGGACCTATTCGCAATATGCGCAGCTCTTCTCCCGCCATATCGGGCGCTTCCTGCCGGGCAAGCCCAACGTCGTCGTGCAGTCGATGCCCGGCGCCGGCGGCGTGCGGATGCTCAACGAGGCGGCCGTGCGTATGCATGCCGATGGCACCATGATTTTCGTGCCGCCCGACACGATGGTGACGACGCAGCTTCTTGAGACCTCCGGCATCTCCTACGATGCGCGCCAGTTCAACTACATCGGCACCGCGGACCAGCAGAACACATTCTGGGTCATCCGGCGTCCGGCGGGCGCCACGATTGCCGATGTGAAGAGCCGCGAAGTCTTCATGGGACATTCCGGCAAGGGCTCGACCGGCTACATGATCCCGGCCATTGCCAAGCCGCTGCTCGGGCTCAAGGTCAAGGTGATCGGCGGCTACGAAGGCTCACGCGACACCATCCTGGCGATGGAGAAGGGCGAGATCGACGGCACGGTGCAGGCTTGGCAAGCGTGGACGCAAGCGCGGCCAGCGTGGTTCAGCGGCACGAACAGTTACGGCGTACCGCTGTTGCAGGTCGGCGTGACGCCTGATCCGGATGCGCCACGCGTGCCGCTGCTGAGCGATCTCGTCGCAAAGGAGGATCGGCCAATCGTCGCATTGTTCGACACGATTGGCCTGATCGGCCGCGGCCTCGCCGCGCCGCCGGGAACGCCGCCGGACTACGTCGGCGTCCTGCGCAGCGCATTCAACAGCATGATGCAGGATAGCGATTATCGCGCCGAGGCGCAGAAAAGCCTTCTGCGCGTACTGCCGAAGACCGGCGAGGAATTGCAGAAGGCGATCACGGCTGCGATCAATGGTGTCGCCCCGGCGACCATCGAGCGCGCCCGGTCATTCCTCAACTGAAGCTCCGCCCGGCCCGCGGTTCACATGATCTGTGGCTCCTTGGCGCCGCTCTGGCGCGCGGCGATGATGCGCTCCGGCAGCGGCAGGGTTTCGTCCCAAAGGCTCGCCACGAAACGCTCGCCGCTGTGGCCGTTCGATTGATCGGACGCCAGCCAAAGGATCGGCCCGGCGACGATCGAGGCGGGCTGGAACGTGCGTCCTGGCGTCGGTTTGCCGCTCACGTCGCTTGCAGTGTCGACAGCCCCGCCGGGGAGTAGCACGTTGACGCTGACGCCGGTGCCGGCGAAGTCTTGCGCCCAGATCCGCGAGGCCGCTTCGAGGAAGGCTTTTGAAGGCCCATAAGGCGAGAACTGCTTACGCACCATGGTGCCGAGGCCAGTAGAAATGTTGATGATCTTGCCGAAACCTTGCGCCACCATCGCCGGCGCAACGCTGCGCGTCATGAAGAATGGCGCGTCGACATTGGTCGCGACCATACGCCGCCATTCATTCACGTCCGTGCGCCAGATGGGTTCGCCCGGCCCGGCCATGGGAACGGCGGCGTTGTTGACCAGTACGTGCACCGCGCCAAAGGCCGCATTCACCTCCGCGGCGATGCGCGCGCACTCTTCTGGTTGTCGGAGATCGCCGATGATGGCGATCGTGCGCGATGCCGCTCCAACAGCTCGGGCACGCACGAGGGTCTCGTCGAGCTGAGCACTGTGCCGCGAGGCGACCACCGCGACGCGCGCGCCCGCCCGCGCAAGGGCCAGCGCCATGGCGCGACCAAGCCCGCGACTGCCCCCGGTCACGATGATGGAGCGATCCAGGAGCGAGGGGTCTTGTTGCGACGCGTCTGCCACGCGCTTGCGCCGCGCGCTACTTGTAGAGATCGACGATCTCGATGCAGTTCCCGTCCGCATCGTGGAAGTAGGCGTGGCGGCCAGGGAAGGAGTGATGCCCTTCGTCGGAATATTTGATGAGTTCGACGCCGCGCGCCTGCATGATCGCGAGCGCTCGGTCGAACTCCTCCGGCTCCACCATGAAGGCATGGTGATGCGCGTCCTCGCCGGGATTGTTCGGATTCACGTGGTGGGGGATCTTCGCCAGCACGAAATAGCTCGGGCCGCACTGCATGAAGGAATACCGCTCATTCGAGCGCATATGCTTGCAACCCAGAACCTCCGAATAGAATTTCGCGGCCGAGATATGATCGCGTACGCCAATGGTAAAGTGCAGGATGCCGGTCGTCCTGATCGTGTCCGAAGCCGATACCTCAGGAGTCGCAAGTGCCGTGTCGTTCATCGGCATCCTCCGTCGTGTCGCTGGCCCAGATCTGGCCGGCGAGCGGAAACCCGGCCGAATGTCTCACCTGCGGACCCTCTTTGCAACACGAGACGCGCAGCTTGCAACTTAAGACGCCCAGCGAGTTCCGGGCGGCTATGCGGACAGGAATTTCGCGATCGTCGACCACACTCGCTTGCGACTGAAGTTCACATCGAGCGGGAGCGGCCGCAAGGTTTGGCCGTCGGCCCGTTTGTAATATTGCCGCAACCACGTGTAGCGGTCGGTCAAGCCCCAGGTCGAAATCGACAGCGGGCGCGCGACCGAGAAAACAATGTCGAGGTATTCGGCGACATGGCGATCGACCGCAAGGTCGCGCTCCGCTTCGTTGCCGCGGATTTTCACGTCGTTGACGTCAAGTTCGGTGACCATGAGCTTGTAGCCCAGGCCGACGACCTCGCGCAAAAACGCCGTCAGTTCCTTGCGGTCGAAAGTCTGATCACAATTGAGATGCGATTGCAGCCCGAAGCAATCGATCGGGGTGTTGAGGTCCCGGAGCTTGCGCAACAGGGCCAGAATTGTTTGTCGGCGGCGCTTGCTGTCCACCGTCGTGTATTCGGAGCCGTACTCGTTCAGCGATAGCGGTGTCGTCGGATCGGCCGCGCGAGCCAGCCGGAACGCGAGGTCGACGTGATCGATGCCGAGCAGGCGGAACCAACTGGAATTGCGATAGCCGTTCTCCAGGTCATCCTTCGGCTCGAGCGGCTCGTTAACCACATCCCAGGCCCCGACCTTCCCCCGATACCGGGAGACCAGCGTGCTGATGTGCCTATCGAGCGCCTTCCGCGCGTCACGGGCTGTCGAAATCTGTAAAGCCCAGGGTGGGAGCGCTGCATACCAGACCAACGTATGGCCATGCATGATCATGTCATGTCGATCGGCGAAGTCCGTAATGCTGTCCGCCCCTTCGAATTCGAACTCGTTGGGCCGTGGCTCCGTGAACTCCCATTTCAGATGCGCCTCCGGAACGAAGATGTTCGCCTCCGTCGCCATCTTCACGAGCATGATGGCGTCGGACTGGAAGATCGGCGCGGCACCCGCGCATCCGAACTTGATCCCGGATTTCGCAGCACGGCTGCGAAGAGCGGGTTGCAGCTCGAGGGCGAAATCAGCGCGCGCCGGATCGACGGCAACGCCGGGTGCGGCCGTGGCAAGGGCCGTTGCGCCCAAGCCGTGCACGAGCGCACGCCGGGTCGGCATCGAGCGGCCTTCATCGCGCATGGTTAAGCTCGGTTCGATTTTGGCTCGACGTGCCGGCGGTTCAAATGCCACGTCGCCCTGCGCCCCTGCTTCGAGAACATATGGCGCACGGACATTGGGTCAATGAGAAAGCCCCCTATCGGTTAATTGCGGTGTGATGGTCGGTTAACCGCATTTTCAACGCGTCCCTGAATCATTCCTCACCTGATCACATTAACGATCCTGATCAAATCCGGCTCCGAGTCCTGGTGATATTCAAACGATTTGACTTATTTGGCGCGGATAAGTCTGGGATGCTCGTACCGTTGAAAGCTGATGTCTGAACTCCGTCTGATTTCCGGTTCCGCTCTCTCGGCAGGGAAGAGAGCCACCGCGACTCGTGGCCGCACGCTGTTCCTGATCACCGCCAGCCGCGAACCCTGCGGTGTCGAGGTTTTCACGCAGCGGCTGGTCGAAGCTCTCTCGGTCAGCGATCCGGACTCGCTATCCGAAGTCCTGTCGATCTCGCCGCGGGTCCGCGATCTTCCTTCTGTGATTTGTCGGATAGCCCATGCGGACCGTATCGTCTGGAGCTTCCCGCTTGTCGCCTGGAAACGGATGCTGATCATTCCGTGGATATTGTTGCTGTGCACGCTCGTGTTACGACGGCGAAATACCGTTTTTCTGCATGAATGGAGCGCGCTGCATTGGCTGCGCCGCACGGCCCTCACTCCCTTCATTGCGCTGAGCGAGACGATCGTCGTGCTGTCGCCCTGGATTCGTGAGCAAATTGCAGGCGATCGCTGGATCGGACGCTACGTCCGGAAGTGCCGGATTATTCCGCATCCTCCCACGATCCGCCGCCCAAATGAGCGCGCCGTCACAGACACGGTGCGCCGCCTAGAAGAAGCCGCCAAGCGTGCCGACGTGATCATCGGCCACTTCGGCTCGATCTACGGCGGCAAGGCGCCGACGGCGCTGCTCGACATCTGCGACCATTTGCGGACCTGCAGCATTCGCGCGCTGATCGTCTACATCGGGAGTTTCACGAAGTCGCTCGATGACTACGAGGCGCAGTTCCGCGCCAAGATCGATACGATGGGACTACGCGAGCAGGTGTTCATCACCGGCTATGTCGAAACCGAAAATGAGCTGTTCGCGCTGTTCGAGCGGATCGGCGTCTTCCTGTTTCTTTTCCCCGAGGGCTTGACCGCGCGCCGTTCAAGCGTGATCGCCTGCCTCCAGTCCGGCCGTCCCGTGGTCGTCTCGGCTCCGCGATCGCCGGACGAGTTCGCCCACCATGAGCACATGCGGGCCTTGATCGAGGCCGGCGTCCTGTCGTTCGTGCCGCGCTCCGGCAGCATCCCGGGCACCGCTGCTCGCCTGCTCGCCGCGGCCACGGAGGACGGCAACCCTGCACCGGAACTCGACGTCGAAGCTTGGTGGACGGCAACGACGACCGCGGTTCGCGCTGCCTTTCGGCCGTGAGGGCGCCGGCGTGGTTCGATGGCTGATGGCTTCCCCGCGTTAATGCTTTGATCAATCTGATGAGGCATTTTGGGGCCCACATCGTTATGTCGCGCGGCAGAAAAAAAGCTCTGGATCGGACATGGGAATCGATCGATATTTCGCAGACTTTCTGCTTTATGCAAGGGACGCCGGGGCCGACTTTCGCGAAACCGCAACGCTCGGCCGTCTTAATCTTTTCATCGATGAACGCTCTCTGCGTCGCGTCTTCGCCGAGCATGGCATGGCTGTCTCCGACGCAGACATTCAACGAGTTCGCGACGGCAGCGGTGGCTACGTGGAGGAACTTCTACGGTCCTTCGGCGCCGAGACCGTAACCTCCATCGATGCGTCCGCTTACGAGAACGCCTCGTGTATTCACGACATGAATTTGCCGATCCCAGACGGTCTCAAGCGGCGGTTCTCCGTCGTGATCGACGGCGGAACCTTGGAGCACATCTTCAATTTCCCGACCGCGATTCGAAATTGCATGGAAATGCTGGAGGTCGGCGGTCACCTGTTGGTGCACACCATGGCCAATAATTTCATGGGCCACGGCTTTTATCAGTTCAGTCCGGAGCTGTTCTACCGCGTCCTTTCGCCCGAGAACGGCTTCCGCATCCACCGCGCCGTCGTTTTCGAGTCACGGATCGGAACGCCGCGATGGTACGAAGCGGCGGACCCGCAGGAGATCGGCGAACGCGTGGAACTCATCAACGGCAGGCCGACCTACCTGCTGGTTCACGCCGAGCGGATCGCGGATGTTCCGATGTTCGCTGCGCCACCGCAGCAGGCCGACTACAGTGCGCTGTGGTCGCAGAACAAAGCGCCGCAATTCGGTACCGTCGGACTGCGCGGGTGCATTCACCGATGGGCCAAATCCCACAATGAATTCTGGTTGAGGTATCTGCCCGACTTTGTCTACGATTTTATGCTTGGCGCGCTCGTGCGCGGGATGCCGCGCCGCGGCTTCCGCCGGCGCCATTACGCGACGCTCAAGAACCTGAAGGGCTAAATCAGCCTCGTTGCAATTGATCGGTACGTTGTGCTGACCCCCTCTTGACGGCGCGTACCGGCGTCAATGCGCGCGGATCTTCCTCATCATCAGCAGGCCTTGGCCGAAGCGAGCCCTCGCCTTGGCTACATCGAAGATCCAGCACGTCAGCAAATAGCTGAACATCCCCACCGGAATCAGAACGGCCAACGCATCCTCATCGGAAACGGCAAGCATTCGATCCAGTCCTTTGACGACCGCCGCCATGATGATCGCCGCCGCCAGCACGCGCGCGAGACGCCGGAACGAGAACGGAATCGGGAATGTCCATTGCACCAGAAGCAGTGCGCTGACAAAGCCAAACAATTCAGCCGCGAGGCGAGCCCAGGCCGCGCCGACCGGCCCGAACCGCACGATCAGCAGATATGACACGACCGCATTGAAAGTCAAAACCGAACCGGTATTCAGCAGATAGAACGCGTTCCGCCCGGAGAGCAGAAAGCTGATGTGGAGATACTGATAGGACAGGATCTGAAAAATTACCGCGATTGAAACAATCGGCATGACTTCGCCGGCGAGGCTTCTGAAATCCGGACCGAGCACGACATTTGCGAGATGAGGCGATACGATCGCCAGCCCGAGGCAGGCCGGAAGCACGATCGCCAGAAGAAATTCGAAGCATTCATCGAGGTGAGCCCGCACCGCTTGGGCTCCACGGCTGGCGAGGATCTGCACCGCCACCGGGACAAACGCCGCGGACGCGCTCACTGCAGGAATGATCAGCGTCTGACGGACGAGGTCAGCGCCGGCGATATATTGCCCGGCGTGGCCCTTGCCGCTGAGATAAGCGATGATGAACCGATCGATCACGCTCGACATGGCGAGGAGAGTGAGTGACAAAGTCAGCGGCACGCCGCTCTTTGCCATGCGCCACAGTCGCTCTCCCTCGAAACTGACCACTGTTCCCTGCCAGGCCTTCCGCGTCAGCGCGAGCGCCGCAATCAAATAGGCAAACGCCGACGAGGTGATCAGCAAGACCCCGGAATTTCCAACCAGCGTGAACGCGATCCCGAGAACGGGCACGAGAGTCGCGCGAATGACCGTCGCCTTCAACAGCGTAAACGCCTGCAGCCGGGCCCGAAGCAGTTCCTGACTTATCTCGAAAAATCCGAGGGTGAGCGCAAGGCCGACGGCGGCCGTCGCCGCCAAGCCTTCCAGGCCGCTCCACGTCGCGATGACATAGCCGAGCGGCGCCAGCAGGCCCGCCAACAGAAACCCGGGAAGCACGATGCCGCGAACGTCTGTTCCATCGCCACGCGCCTGCTCGCGCATGATCGGCAGGCGCAGCCAGCTGTTCATGAAGGTGCTGACCGTGGAGGCAAAGCCAACACCGAGAACGTATGTGCCGAACTGATCCGGCGCGAAGATCCGCGTGAAGACGATGACGTTGAGCAGCCCAAACACCGCCGAGAAGACGTTTGCGGCAAAGTAGATCGCGGTTTGCCCGACGAGCATCTTGTTATGGTCCTGCCCCGGTCGGCTCGCCAGCGGGCTCAAATCCGGACTGGTCACGCGACTCGTTCTTGCGGCCCGACAAAACGGTCCAACGCCGAGCGGATCAAACGGACCGGCGTGTCCGAGAACGATGCGGCCGAGAATGCCACGTAATCCTGGTCGGCCGCGCTCAACATGACTTCAATGCTCGCCTTGTCGAGGGCTTGCCCGCCCCAATAGCTCACGCACCGATTGGTGGTCGTGAGGCGGTGCTCCGCCATCTGATCGGGAGCAGACCGCACGAAATTGCCGTAAAGCATGTATTCGGAGATCTCGCGCTCGCGGCAAAGCGACTCGACCCACTCCCGGCCCGTGACTGATTCAATGCGATCGATCATCGCCCGCACGGTGTGCTTATCCCAGAAAATGATGTGGTCGATGTAATCGTCGGCAGGAAACGTGGGCGGCTCAAGTCCGAGGAGCCGACGGCTCGAGTGGATCCAGCGCGCATGCAGGGGCGCCATTGGCTCGATCACGCCGGGCCGATGCAACAGCGGAAGCGGATGCGGACGCGCAATCTTCGACAGGTCGAGCGGTCGGAAGAACACGACGTCGGAATCGAGGATGCAGCAGCGCCTTTCCGGCATCGCCGCGACCGCTGCGATCTTCAGGAATTGCTGAACGTGCCAGCCGCTCACTGGTTTGGCCCGAAGCGAACACCAGTATTGCCGGCCCTTTCTACGAATGACGCGAGGCATCGGCTTGAGCCACGACGGTAGCAGCCGCGAAGTCGGCAACACCACTCGCCGCGGTCCGTTGAATTTGAGGAACAAAGGAAGATCAGTATCGGCGACGATCAGATAATGCTTCGAGAACGGGTTGAGGTAACGATCCACGCTCTCGCACAGCAGCGCACACAATTCCAAATCGCGCCAGTAAGTCGGTGTGACCAACCCGATCAAATCGTTGCCGGCAATTTCGTCCATGATCTCAATCCGTCTTGCCCTGCGCCGAAATCGCCCCGCTTGCGACCTTGAGCCCTTCGGCGATGGTGACGAAGGAACATCCCGCGCCCTCAGCGGTCACGGCGGCGAATGCGAGAAGGTCCGGCGAAACGCCAAACCGACTTGGGTTATCGGCCACATCATGACAGGAAAATATCAGCCATCCCCTTGTTCGAACGGTTTCGGCGATAACGGCGTCGATTTGCTTGCGATCCATCGACGCATTTTCCAGCGAATAGGTCTTCAGGGCTCCGAGATCGAGCGTTTTGGCGTTCACGCCCTGAATAAGCGAACGACACGAATCGAATCGGCCTTCCAACAGGCGCTTCGACCGATACGACAGATCACCGTAGGGATAAGCAAAATTGCGTGGCGTGATCCGATTTTCTCCGCTTCTCAAGAATATCTTGTTGCGATCGAGATCGGTCGCGAGCTCTATCGCGCTGACGCTGGCGACGGCGAAATGGGAGAACGTATGACATCCGATTTCGTGCCCCCTTGCGTGCACGGCATCGAGCTCATCGATGGTCGCAAGGCGACCGCCGGGACTCATGGCGCCGCAGCCGCCGCCGGAAATGTAATAGGTGCCGCGAATGCTGCGGCGATCAAGAATTTGCGCGCCCAATGAGCATGCGGAAGCCGGCGCGTCGTCGAACGTAAAAGACACGAGCGGCTTCGCGCTCCGCATTTCGATTACCTTGGTGCGGGTATTCCTCGCCAGAAATCGAGACGCCTTGCCCGAGAGTGTGGCGAGCAGCGACGGCTCGGTGCCCGGAGTCCACGGCTGCGCAAAGGTGACCGCAAGGCCATCCGGTGAATTGCCGCCGAGATCGTAGGAACGGTCAGACAGCATGTTGCTTGACCGTTTTGACTGTACGGCTCATGCCGTAGAGTTCGGTAAAATGACCGCCGTCGACGAATTGTCGCACGCGGCGCAGCGGTCGATAGAGCATTCCCGCGGCGCTCTTCGCTTGTTCGCAGGACCAGAGCGGCAGTTCGTGCGTTGCCCATTTTTCCTTGTAGGACGAATCACCCTCGCCGAGATCGAACGTGGCAAACTCCCCGCGTGAACTTTCGACCAGGTGATCGAGCAGTAGAAGGCCGGTAGCGAACGAGCGATACTCTGTGTCGAAGGCGGGGAGGACGTAATAAAACCGCCCGCGGCCAATAAATCCTAGATGGGCCGCCAGGATCTTTCCGCCGCAGATCAGCGCGGAGAGATGGCTGACGCGGCCGAGCCGATCCGGCATCGCCATCGCCCGGTAGAAGTCCTGCACACCAGGTTTGGCGAAGAAATCGCTGCCCGTGGTTCGCAGATATTGCCTGCGCTTGAGGTCGATAAGCGCATCCATGATTTCGCTCGCGCGCGACGCGGCGGGCGAGATCACGAGTTCAGTCGTCCCTATTTCGTCCAGTCTTTGCTGCTGCCGCCGCAATTTCTTGCGCATCCGGATTTTCGAACGGCTGCGATCCGGCTCGTCGCACTGACTGCTCCAGTGAATCGCATGGCCGCTGGATCGGTAATTGCTGCATTCGAGGTACGTCAGCGGATTACGGACATTGGACACATGACCGGTGATTTTCTGTAGATCGATGAGATCGAATTCCGGCAACAGGAAAAGAATGTCGGCCCAAACGTCGCGGAATTCGTCCCGGGATAGCTCCTGTCCTGCGACCAAGATCGGACCGTTGAAGTCCACGACTCCGCCATCGATGAAGCGGAGGAATCGGATATTGAACTTGGTCTCGATCGTCAGCGGCAGATATAGAACTGGCCGCCTGTGTCGATCCCGAACGACAATCAGAAAGCATTGCACGGCGCGGGCCTTACCGATGGTTGCCATCCAGACATCGAGGAATTCGGCCGATTGGAAGACGTGCATCTTCAGGTCGGCGCCGGCGGCGATCGAGGGCCAGCCGGCGGACTTGAGGTCGGCGCCGTCAAAGACCTCGACCGTGAGCCGTCGCGTCGCACGCACGAGCAAGCGGTCATGCGTGGATTCGGTTGATGTCACTCTTCGTACTCCGCCTGCCTGCGTGCATTTTTTCTTTTACAATCAGCTCAACTGCGTCGCTGGAATGATCTTTGCCCCAGCCTGACGTGTCTTGTTCCCAAGTAAATCCGCGATGTAAGCCATGCCCGTGCCGCCGAGCACTCCGAGAATGAGCGCCGCCAGCAGCAGGATCAGCCGTCGCGGCGGCCAGCTTCGGTCTTGCGGCGACTGCGCATCTGACAGGACCCGCACATTCACCGTGTCGAGGCGCTCCTGCTCCCGAACCTCGCGAGAACGGCCGAGGAAGGATTCGTAGATCGCGCGATTGGCATCGACCTCGCGTTCGAGTTCGCGCAATTTCACGAATGCCAGGCTGGTACCCATGGCCTTCCGCTTCAGCGCGTCAAGATTGGTCGCCAAGGCAGTTTCGTTGGCGGCAGTGCGCTCGTAGTCGCTCCGATTCAATTCGGCGACGCGGTTGAGTTCTTCGGTAATGAGCCGCTGAGCGTTGCGTGCTTGCGCGTGGGCCTCAATCACCCAGGGGTGCCGCGGTCCCAACTCGGCTGTGAGATTGGCCTCTTGCTTGGCGATGGTGGCATATTGCTCGCGCAGCCGACCAATCGTATTCGACTGAACGGCCTCACTCGTGGACCCCGGATCGACGCCCGACGTCTGAACCCGCGCACTCTGCTCGTAGCGGGTCTTGGCCTCGGCAGCCCGCCCGCGTGCCGCGATCAACTGGTTGTTCAGCTCGGTCAGTTGCTGATCATCGACGAGACGGCCGCTTGCGTTGACAATGTTATGTTCATTCTTGTAACGCTCGACCTGCTCTTCAGATTGTCGCACGCGCTCGCGCAGCTCGCTCAAACGCGAGGATAACAATTCGGTCACCCGACGCGCTGCTTCCGTACGCGCTGCGGACTGCTCCTCCATGTACGCTTGAGCGATGGCGTTTGCGATTCGCGCCGATTTTTCCGGATCGCCGGTCTCGACGATCAAATCGACAACATAGGTACGTTCGCTGCGCTTGGCGGTGACGTCGCGTTGAAGAACACGCAACGCACCCAAGTCGCCTTCGTTTGTCTTTGGCGTCTCAGTGCTCAGCCCGATGGCCGTTCGGAGGCGCGCCAAAACAGATCCAACCAAGGAAGTGCGCCGCGATTGAAACTCCGGATCCGTGGCCAGGTGCTCACTGTCGACAACCCGGAGGAGCACCTTGTCGGACGTGAGGATTCGCGTTTCGCTTTCGACTTGGATCACGTTGGCATCTGCGGATTGGGCCGTCGGCAGGACTTGCTTGTCCAGGACGTGGAGGTCGACCGGCCCAATGAGAATCTGGGTCACCGCACGAAATCGCGGGATCATCACCATGTCGGCCAGCAGGCTCACGAGCACCGCTGCGACAACGCCGATCAAAATCCAGTGACGGCCGCGGCGAATGAACCCCCAATCGATGCCGAACGCCAAGGTTTCCCCAGCCATGGGAGTGGTGGGTGCCGCGATGGGGACCGGCGCGCTGGCAGGCCGGCTTGCCGGCCTGGTTCGATTGATCGGACGACTGGAGGCATTGATGGAACCAGTCGTCGCATTCAATCGGCTGTTCCGGGGCGGGGGCGGATTCTCCGTGTGACCCTTGGCTCGTAGTGTTAGATCTTCCCAGCGGCGACTGCTCCGTGGCGGTGGCGACTTGTCCGCTTGACTCTTCGGCAGCAGGAACATTTCGAACTCTCGATTTAAGCTACCGACAAACTAGAGGGCCTACGCGGTACACGAACCGTGCCACTCGGTTGTCCCAAAAAGCACCAATGATCGAAACGATATAATCGTATGCTTAAAGAAGCGTCTATCGCACGCGCGCCCACTCGCGACGCGTATTCGATCTTAGGATTAACAGTCTGCAACTCTGAGACTTTTTGTCGCCGCGCGTTTCCGCGCCATCGTTCTTAACGATTGCCGAATGAAACAGAAGCCGGCTCAAATACCGGCGCAAACCGATCGTCTTGAGGCGTTATCTATACTCTTCGTAAAGAATGTTGAATTCCGCCGCAATTCGTCCGGCGCCACGCGCCGCCCGGTTCAAGCTGCCGACGACCCCGCAGCGTCCGCGGAAGATCATTATTGGCAAGGAGGCAATGCCGAAGGCCAGCAATGCTGCACCCCTCGACCAGCGCCGTACCCAACTCCGCAAATCGGTGTTGAAGGCACGATCGATCCGCGTTCCTTCGGTGCCTTTGCGAAAGTTGCGGCGAAGCAGCCAGGAGACCGTGGTTCGCGTGCGCGGTGTCGTCTCGAAGACGAGCGCAGCATCGGCCCAGGCAAACGTGCATCCGTCTCTGCGGCAGCGCGTGAAGAATTCGAGATCGCTGCCCCCGGTGAATGCGAAGGCATGCGAAAATGGCTCGTCCAGATAGCGCTCCAGCACGCTCCGCCGTATCAGCATGCTGCCGGCGCCGTAGATCATTTGAACCGGGCCGTTCGCATACCGCCGCGGCTCATAGAATCCGCTTCGCGCCAGCCAATGACGCGGATCGTCGAACACCGGCAGCACCGGCCCGCCGACGATATCGGCGTCGAAGTCCAGCGCCGTCATGACCATTTCGCCGAGCCAAGACGGATCCGGGTATTCATCGTCGTCGAGCACCGCGACATAGCCCGGCAAGGGATTGGTGCGGCACGCCGACGCGAATCCTCGATTGTAGGCGTACGTGTGGCCGCGCTGCGGCTCAATAATGCAGGTGAGCGGAAACGGAAACGCCTCCGCCATCTCCGTCACGACCGCGGCGCCGGCGCTGGATTCCGTATCGTTTTCAACGACGATGACGGACAAGCGGCCTCGATATTGAAGCCGACCGACGTGGATGAGCAGCTTCCGCAAGCCATCCGGACGGCGACAAGTCGGAATGCACAATATGATCGCGGGCCATGCCCGGCCATGTTTCATGTGTTGATCAAAGCGTGGATTCATGGGCGAAGCCATCAGTCGATATTGTTTCGCGGCCCGTCGAATGCGGGCGAGTCGGTGCGCTTTGTTTGTGTGGCGAGCAGGAACAACGCGTGCGGATTGGTTACGAAATAGCGGCCGGCAAGGCGCCGCGGCTCGAGCAAGGTTCGAAAGGCCCATTCCAGGCCGGCCGCCTGTATCCAATCCGGCGCACGGCGGTTCCGTCCTGACAGAAAATCGAACAGGCCTCCGGATGTCTTGATGATCCCGACGCTGCGCAAACGTTCGCGATTGCGCATCGAAAAGATCAACTCGGCCGGGCTTCCCATCCCGACCCAGAGGATGTCGGGGCGCGCAGCGTTGATGCTCGCAATGACGTCGTCCTCTTCATCGGGCCGGATATAGCCGTCGCGATGGCCGACGATTTCGAGCCGCGGATATAAGGTCCGCGTTCGCCGGACCGCCCGATCGATGACCGGACGCGTCGCGCCGAGCATGTAGAAAGTCGTTCCCCGCTCCTGGGCCTCCTTCGCGACATCGTGGAACAGATCCGTTGTGGCGACGCGCTCCGGGAGTGGATTCCGGCACAGGAGCCGCGAGGCAAAAACAAGTGGCATGCCATCAGCGTGAATGAGATCGGAATCAACGAACAATTTTCGGGTCGCGATATCGTGGGCGCACATCGAGAGGACCTGCCCATTGGCGGAGGTGAAGACGAGTGCGGGCTTTTCCGAATGGCGACGAGAAGCGGCGAGGTCGGCCATGAGACGCGCTGATCGCGCCCGACCGATCACCGCGATCGGAAGTCCGCCAATCATCTCGATTGGCACGCTCCGATGGGCCGCTGCCTCGGCTACGCGAACAAATTCTGGGACAGGGGTCATTGTCTGCAATTCTCCTCGAATTGCAGAAGCAAAATTAAGGACCACGCTGTCTCGCAGCGACTTCCATCAATTATTAAGCTTAATGCCGGCGGCGCGAATTCAGAGACGAATTTTCCCGCTTACGATGCGATCGTGCGAGGTCTGATCGATCCGCACGAACGCTTGACGCTCGCAATCATGGAAATAAATCGGATCATCCGTGGCCGCTGGATCGAAGCCGTCGCGGATGAGCTCATTCTTCACATGCTTGAACGTGGCAGTGAGCTCGATATCCTTGCGCAGTCGCAGGAAAAGCGGCCGCGCATAGTCAGGAAGTCGGCTGCCGATATGCGCTCTCAACGCCGCGAGGTCGATGACCTCCCGGCTGACGATCGAGGCCATTCCAGCGCGGCCATCGTGTCCCGGAACGACGACACCGTAAACGCTGGCGTCCGCAATGCCCGGAAATGACGCGATTGCTTCGCTCACCTCGGAGGTCGAGACGTTCTCACCCTTCCAGCGGAAGGTATCGCCGATGCGATCGACAAAATAGAAATAGCCCTGTTCGTCCTTCCGCATCAGGTCACCGGTCCGGAACCAAGCGTCCCCCTGTTCGAAGACGTCGCGGAGGATCTTCTTCTGGGAGTCGGCGCCGCCGGTATAGCCTTCAAAACGGCTGCCGAGGCCGGCCGGACCGTCGATGATCTTGCCGATCGCTTCGCCGATTTCATTGGGCTTGCAGCGGGCGTAGAAGCCCTCTTGGTTGCGAATCAATTCATCGTTCTCGACGTCGAATTTCACGAGCGCGGTGGGCGAGCGATGCGCGAGGAATGAAGGAATCCGACCGATCGCCCCTGGCTTGCCTTCGAAGTTGAACATCGTCACGTTGCCCTCGGTCGAAGCATAGAATTCCAGGATCCGAGGAATTTTGAATCGGTCCTTGAAGTCGCTCCAGACGTCCGGCCGCAGGCCGTTGCCGCAGCAGAGCCGTAGCCGGTGCGCGCGCTGCTCCGGCTGCGATTCGCCGCGCGTCAGATAACGGCACAACTCGCCGATATATTGGAACAAGGTGCAGTCCCAGCGCAGCACATCGTCCCAGAATTGGCTTCCGGAAAATCTCTCGCGGATCACCACCGAGCCGCCATTGACCAGAACCGCTCCGGTCGCCACGACCCCGCCAACGCTGTGATACATCGGCAGGCAGTTGTACATCCGGTCGCTTTGCCGCGTGTCCATCATCCCCGCGAACCAGAGACTCCAGATCAACAGCCGGTGATGATTGACAATGGCAGCCTTGGGAAGGCCTGTCGTGCCCGAGGTGTAGATGTAGAGCGCACGGTCGGCCACGGTGAGCGCCGGGCCGTCGGATGGTGCAAGTCTTTTCGCCGATAGCTTGTCGATCTCCTGCGCGATATCGCGGAACCGGCCGCCGTGATCTTGACCGTGCGACCAAATGGTCGAATCCGCGCGAAGATGGGGCTCGGCACCGGCGAGCGCCCCGATGAGTTCGCTGGCGACAATGATGTGCTTCGGCTCGACGATGTTGATGCAATGTGCGAGCGAGGCGCCGACGAGATTGGTGTTGAGCAACGACACGACGCCCCCAACGCGGGTGATGCCCAGCCAGATCGCCATGTATTCGGGGCGGTTCGGCATCAGCAGACAGACCGTTTCACCCTTGGCGATGCCTTGGCCGAGCGCCCAGCGTGCATAGCGGTTCACCCGCTTTTCGAGACCACGGAACGTCAGCAATTCGCGCTCTGAAAGCAGCGCAGGCGCCTCACCGAACTTTTCCCCGAGTTCGTCGATGATCACCGGCAGGATACGGCATGGGTGCGTCGCAATCGGCGCGGTCAATTCAAGCGCGCGGAGCCAGCCTTTGACGGTCGAGCCTCCGTTGCCTGTTTCCTTGGCGCTCTCGATGTTGGTGGCTTTCATCGTCAAGGCTTTGCCAAACCCGACAACACCATGCAATTGCCATTCGACGAATATCGTGAATGTCCATCATGCAGTGAAGCGCCGCTGCGGATACAGCGTTATTTCAACAAATTTGCTCTTAACGGTTAAGGTTATCGCTCGTCATTCTGCGCGTCACGTTGAATGGTCCGAACCGGACGCGTAAAACTCGACAACAACCCGAGTAGGTGGAGAAATGCGCAGCGAGACGATCGCGATTCACAGCGGCTATGAAGTCGATCCCACGACGAAGGCCGTGGCGGTGCCGATCTATCAGACCGTCGCCTACGAATTCGACAGCGCTGAACACGGCGCGGCACTGTTCAATCTCGAAGTCGAAGGATTTCGTTACAGCCGCATCAGCAATCCCACCACCGCGGTGTTGGAGCGGCGTGTTGCCGCGCTCGAAGGTGGGCTGGAAGCGCTATGCGTAAGCTCCGGCCAGGCTGCGCTGAATTATGCGGCGCTCAATATTACGGAGCTTGGTTCCAACATCGTGTCGGTTCCCCAGCTCTACGGCACGACCTACACGTTGTTTGCCCACCTGTTGCCGAGCCAGGGTGTCACCGTCCGGTTTGCGGAATCGGATCAGCCCGCAGCGATCGATAAATTGATCGACGACCGCACCCGCGCGGTGTTCTGCGAGAGCGTCGGCAATCCCGCGGGGAATATCTGCGACATCGAGGGATTGGCCGCGGTCGCGCACAAGCATGGCGTCCCCCTCATCGTCGATAACACGGTCGCGACCCCGATATTGCTGAAGCCGATCGAGTACGGCGCCGATATCGTCGTCCATTCGCTGACCAAGTTCCTGGGCGGGCATGGGACCACGATGGGCGGCGCGATCGTCGACAGCGGCCGGTTCCCTTGGAAAAAGCACGCCCAGCGCTTTCGGATGCTCAACGAGCCGGATGCCTCCTACCATGGCCTCGTTTACACGGATCATTTCGGCGAGGGCGCTTACCTTGCGCGCTGCCGCAGCGTCCATCAGCGCACCACCGGGGCTGTCCTCGCTCCGTTGAGCGCCTTCCTGCTGCTGCAGGGGATTGAGACTGTAGCGCTGCGTGTCGAGCGGCACGTCGAGAATGCCAGGAAGGTCGCGCAATTCCTGCGGACCGATCCGCGCGTTGCCTGGGTCAACTATGTCGGCTTTTCCGAAAGCGCCTACTACGCGCTGGCGCAGAAATATCTTGGCGGTCGCGCCTGCTCCTTGCTGACGTTCGGAGTCAAAGGAGGCCGCGAGGCCGGCGAGAAATTCTATGACGCGCTCAAGCTGATCAAGCGATTGGTGAACATGGGCGACGCCAAATCGCTCGCATGCCATCCGGCGTCGACCACGCACCGGCAGATGTCTGCCGGTGAACAGCTCAAAGCAGGCGTGCGGCCGGAAATGATCCGGGTCAGCATCGGCATCGAGCACATCGACGACATCATCGGCGATCTCGATCAGGCTTTGGAGGCGACCCTGCCGGATCGCGTGGGAATGCTGGCGGCCGAATAGCCGGACCGCGGTTGCGTTGGAGCAAATCTCGATGCCCGTTCTGTTGGATCGACGCGTGTCCCACGACCACGCTCATCCCGCACCCGAGCGGCGTGCCACGCGCGAACAAATCGCCTCGGGTGAGACAAATCCTCTTCGCCTCGAAGTGGGGCTCGTCAACAACATGCCGGACTCGGCGCTGCAATCGACCGAGCGGCAGTTTCTCACCTTGCTTCGCGCGGCCGCTGACGCTGTCCCGGTCCGTCTGCGACTGTTCTCTCTGCCGGACGTTCCCCGCGGCGAGCAAGGCCGCCGGCATCTGAGCCTGGGCTATCGCACGGTCGATCAGCTTTGGGATGCCGGGCTCGATGCGCTCATCGTCACCGGGACCGAGCCCCGCGCTGCATCGTTGATGGATGAGCCCTATTGGGACAGTTTTACCCGATTGCTCGATTGGGCCAAGGACAACACTCTGTCCACCATCTGGTCCTGTCTCGCGGCCCATGCCGCCGTTCTGCATCTGGATGGCGTCCGCCGCAGACCGCTTGCGGAAAAATGCTTTGGCGTCTTCGATTGTGAAAGGACGTCGGACCATCCGTTGTTGCTCGGCGCAGCGGCGCGACTGCGGGTGCCGCATTCGCGCTGGAACGTTTTGGAGGAGGCGCCACTGACGGCGTCCAATTACTCCGTGCTCGCACGATCGCCCGATATCGGCGCGGACACGTTCGTGAAGCAGCAGCGGCGAAGCCTGTTCGTGTTCTTTCAAGGGCACCCGGAGTATGACGACGGCGCGCTGCTGCGCGAGTATCGCCGCGATATTGGCCGTTACCTGCGGCACGAGCGGGACACCTATCCGCCGATGCCCCATGGCTACTTCGACAACGCCGCCGCCGACGAGCTCAATGGCTTTCGCCGATTGGCGGAGAGCGAACGCCGCGAGCAGACGCTGGACAGGTTCCCCACAGTCGCCCCGCGAGTCACGCGTCAGTCGGCGGCCGAGTCACCCGCCATCCAGATTTACAGGAATTGGCTGTCCAACCTGGCGCTGCAAAAGTCTGACGCAACGAAGCCCAACGTCTGCGCGCCAGCGATGCAAAGTCGCCGCGCCGCCGCGCCGGAACAGGCTTCCGGCCTGAACATCGAGGCCATACTGAACTGATCGAAGGACGCCAAGCATGCTGACGACCGCACGGGAAGACGATCGCAACGCTGTGCTGCGCAAGCGCCCAGCGCTCGCCGCTGCCAGCCTCAAGCCAGCCGGTGTCTCGAAGACCTGGACGTTCTTCGATGGTGACTGGCACGAGGGCAATGCGCCGATCATGGGCCCGCGGACCCACGCCGCCTGGCTCGGCTCAATGGTCTTCGATGGCGCACGCGCCTTCGAAGGCGTGACGCCTGATCTCGAGCTCCATTGCGCCCGCGTCAATAATTCAGCGGTGAGCTTTCATCTGCAGCCCATCGTCGCCGTCGATGACTGGATCGAATTGGTGAAGAACGGGTTGAAGCGCTTCGACAAGCAGGCGGAGCTTTACATCCGGCCGATGTATTGGGCGGAGACGGGCGCTCCCGGCGGCATCCGGCATGATCCGGATTCGACGCGCTGGTGCCTTTGCATCTACGAGGCGCCGCTGCCCAAGCCTACCGGCAGCGCGATCACGCTGTCACCGTTCCGGCGACCGACGGCGGAGTGTGCGCCGGTCGACGCCAAGGCCGGATGCCTTTATCCAAACAATGCGCGCGCGATCATCGAGGCGCAGCAACGCGGCTTCGACAATTGCCTGATGCGCGACATGCTCGGCCATGTCGCGGAGCTCGGGACCGCCAACGTTTTCATGGCCAAGGACGGCGTGGTCTTTACGCCGGCGCCGAACGGCACGTACCTCAACGGAATTACCCGGCAGCGCGTCATCAAGCTGCTGCGGGGGGAGGGAATCACGGTGATCGAGAAGTCGATGACCTATGCGGAATTCCAGGGTGCGGACGAGATTTTCTCCAGCGGGAATTATTCCAAACTCTCGCCGGTGACACGCATCGATACTCGCGAATTGCCGCAGGGGCGGTTCTATCTCAGGGCGCGCGAGCTTTACTGGGCGTATGCCCACGGGTGAAACTGTATTCAGATGATGGCGGCTCGTCCGATCGTCTCGGCGAAAGCGGAGACCGATACGTGGTGTCCCGGATCATTATCACGGGTGTCGATAAAATTTCGGGGAGTATGAGTCCCGGTTTTCGCGGGGACGACGGCGATCAACCACCTTCAAATGAGACTGGGCTTTATGCGGTCTGCGCCGCCATCGCTTGCGCGCGAATCCTGGTGAGGGTATTCACCGGCGTTGCGGCGTCCGTGTCGATCTTGAGATGAATGATCGCCGGACACTGCGATTCTTGCGCCGCCTTGAATGCCGCGGCAAAGTCCTCCGTCTTTTCGACCGTCACGCCAAACCCGCCGAACGCCCTTGCATAGGTGGAGAAATCGGGATTGGTCAGCCCGGTTCCGGAGACGCGCCCGGGATACTCGCGCTCCTGATGCATCCGGATGGTGCCGTAGCTGCGGTTGTCGCAGATGATGGCGATGATCGGCAGCCCGTATTGAACAGCCGTCGCAAACTCTTGGCCGTTCATGAGGAAATCACCGTCGCCGTTCACGGAAATGACCGTCCGGTCCGGATAGAGGCGCTTCATTGCCACCGCTGACGGCATCCCGTAGCCCATCGACGCCGAAGTCGGCGCGATGTGCGAGGCGAAACGGCGGAAGCGATAGAAGCGATGGATCCAGGCGGCGTAGTTGCCGGCGCCGTTACACAAGATGGTGTCGGCCGGCAGATTCTCGCGCAGCCAGACCATGATGGCGCCGAGATTGACCGCGCCAGGCTGATCAGTCGGCGTTCGGGTCCAAGCCAGATAATCCGCGTGCGCGGTTTCGGTCTGCTCTCGCCATTTGATGTCTCGCGGCGGCTGCAACAATTCCGCCATTTGCGCGAAAGCGGTCGGCGCCGCATGAATCGCCAGATGCGGGCGGTAGACACGGCCGAGTTCTTCCGCACCGGGATGGATATGGACGAGCTTCGTCTGCGGCCCCGGAATATCGAGCAGCGTATAGCCTTGAGAGGGAATATCCCCGAGCCGGCCGCCGATGACGATGACGAGGTCCGAGGCCCTCACCCGTGCCACCAGCTTCGGGTTCGGGCCAAGGCCGAGGTCGCCCGCATAGCACGGGTGCAATGGGTCGAAGAGCGGCAAGCGCCGGTAGCTGGTCGCGACCGGCAGAGCGAAACGTTCGGCGAAGCGCTGCATTGCCGTACGCGCACCCTCGGACCAGCGGCTACCACCGAGGATGACCAACGGACGTTCGGCCTGCGCGAGGAGATCGTCGAGCTTCGTCATATCCGTCGGCCCGGGCCAGGTCTCGACCGGCGTAAATGCTGGCGCATCGGGGACGGCAACGCGCTCGGTCAGCATGTCCTGCGGCAGGCCGATCACCACCGGGCCGGGTCGACCACTGGTCGCCGTGTAGAAGGCGCGCGAAATGATCTCTGGCACGCGCGCGGAATCCTCGATCTCGGTCACCCATTTCGCCATGCCGCCGAATACGGCGCGGCAATCAAGCTCCTGGAACGCCTCGCGCTCCTTGGTGTCGCGGGTAACTTGGCCGACGAACAGAATCATCGGCGTGGAGTCCTGCTGCGCGACATGAATGCCGGCGGACGCATTGGTCGCGCCGGGACCACGGGTGACGAAACAGACACCGGGCCGGCCGGTAGCCTTGCCGACCGCGTCCGCCATCATCGCGGCGCCGCCCTCCTGGCGGCACACGGTCACTGCGATGTCGCGGTCGCAAAACGCATCGAGCACCGCGAGATAGCTCTCGCCGGGAACGCAGGAGACGTGCCGCACGCCATTGTTGACCAGTTGATCCACCAGCACTTCGGCAGCGGTCCGCATGTTGTCGTTCGCGCGCATGAATGGCCTCTCGTTCCAGCCGCCCGCGGCAGGAGACAGTCCCGGGCGCTCGCCGCACCCGCGCCGACTTACAGTGCCAGCATCTCGCGTACGGACGGCGACCATCGCCGCAGATCGACGCCGTGCGTAAAGAACAGCGCGACTGCAAGCCGGTCGATGCCGAAGGCGACGCAGCCGGTATGCGAAACCTCGCCGGCTTTGTCGTGCAATCCCCAGGTCGTGCCGAAGTGATCGCGATGATAATTGAAGCTCATGCAGGCGGTGGGCTGCTCGGCCGAACGCAAGGGGATCAGCAATTCAAATTTCAAGGACTGTTCGACCTGACTGGCCGCCATCAGCTTGCCGCCACGGCCGAAGAAGGGATCGCTGGCCTGATCGACCCGATAGGCCAATCCCAGACGGTCCGCGATCCCCTTCGCGCGCGTCATCCAGCGCTCGCGAAAATCGCCGATCTGCTCGGGCGTTCCGATGCACACGTATTCGCGCATCCGGAACGACTGCAGGCGATCCAGATGCTTCGACGGCTCGCGCCGGAAACAATCGCAAGCTACGTCAAACAGCAAACCGCCGGCCGGCACCGGGCCGCGGCTCGCCGCGAGCGGATAGACCGGATAGCAGGCCGCCGGGCTAAGCACGAGATCCGCTGGCCCAAGCGCCGGCGTCCAGTCCTTCCCCGCGTCGAATTCCTCGATCGTGGTGCGGATCTGCGTCTCGGTGCCTTGCAGGCAGCTCACACAGCCGAGGAGATGCGGAAAGCTTTTCAGGTAGCCCGACTTTTCGAGCTGGCGGCGGCTCATCACGGGCGGAAAGCGCAGGACCTCGGTGTCGGGTTCACGATGACGCGAGATCAGGCCGGAAAGCCCCTCGACCACCTGCTCATAATGTGCGGTGCGGGCGTAGACGCCGTCGATGCCCATCGGCTGGAACAGGCTTTGAGCGAGCGAATCGAGCGGGTCTTTTTCCTCGAGCGGGTTTCTGACAGCGATGTTCATTGGTAGAAATTCTCCTTTCCCGGCACCAGAACTCAGTCTCTCAGCAAGGCAGGAACGGCGCTGAGCAGCGCAGCCGGTGCGACGTTCGCCATAATCCGATCGTTGTTGATCATGATCGGTGATGACAGCACATCCCTGAGGTGGCGCCCGATGCTGAATTCGGTGTCATTGCGATAGCCGGACAAGCCGCACGCCTGCAGAGCGCTCATGACGGTGGCAATCGCCTGTTCCGACGCGTTGACCTTGAGCAGATTCATCCCGGTCTGGAAGTCGATTGACTCGAGCACGCGTTCATCGGCGGCTGCGGCTTCGAAGCTCTGGAGCGAGGACGCGACCAGCCCGCGCAGCGTCTTCAGCGAGGCCAGGGCGCGCGTCAGATGGGCCGCGCCGGGCGGAAGCTGGCCATTGCCGCGCCGCGCGGCGTTGCGAACAAACAGGCGCGCGCGCTCGACTGCGCCGGCGGCAATGCCCGTCCAGGCCCCGCTCCAGGTCAGATGCGCAACCGGCATCATGGTCTGCGCGTGGATCTTCTCGTAAGGCTCCGGCAGCACCTGCGCGGTGTCACCCACGGCTTTGATCTTGAATCCAGCGCTGCAGGTACCCCGCATGCCGAGCGTGTCCCAGTTGAGAATGCGCTCGAGCGAGTAATCCTGTTTAAGGAATACGACCAGAACCTGATCCGACGTCGACGCATCCGAGGAGCGCCGCGCCGTGGTCACAACTCCGTCCGCCTGTTCGCCGTAGGAAATGACGGTGGCGCTTCGCTCCAAGGTGATCTGGGTTTCCTGCCGTTCCACTGGCGCCTGGCTTTTGCGGACGTCGCCGCCGGCCTGCCCTTCGGTCGTCGACGAGGCCAGCAGAAGTTGCTCGGCGCTGAGGCGGTGCAGCACGCGCTCGTGCCAGGGGCTGTTTCGCCCATGGCGGAGGATGCAGGCCACCTTGGTCTGATGCATCGCGTAGATCATCGCCGTCGACGCGCACGACCGACCGAGCATGTAGCAGACGTCGACCACGTCGGAGAGGCTTGCGCCTTCCCCGCCGAGATCGTGCGGAACCATGATCCCCAGCAGGCGCTCGGAGCGCGCCGACGCGATTGCTTCCGCGGGAAATCGCGCGTCACGATCGACGGCCTCGGCGTGATTTGCGGCCACGGCCGCGACCACCTCGCTGCGGCCCTTGAGGTCGGCCGCGACGGCGCTCTGCACACGCGGGAGCGCAAGCTCCTCGGCGAACTTCAAATCCTGAATGGCCCGGTGATTCTGTATCGTCATGACTCGTCACATTGTTCGGCAGCGTGGCGTCTGTGCCTCGATCGCTAATTTTGACAGCGCGTGTTCGCACATTCCACGCGAGTAGAATTAGACAAAATCATCGCCATAGTCGCGGTAATACGACCGCGATCCGTTTGATTCCTGTCGTAAAGGTTACTGATAAAAGAAGCGAATAGTTGAATAAAATGCTCTGGCCCGTTGCACGTCTTTGCCCCAATTATCACGAACAACTCGTTTCGCTTGGCATCATCATTAACAGTGCAGGGAGTCGCATCATGCTCGATCGTCCGGTGTTTTCTGCAAAAGACCGGGTGCTCGGCCTCGTTAACGAAATCCTCGAACGGCGCTCAATTCATCAGCCGATTTCCGCCGACGCCGACCTGCGCGACGTTGGCCTCGCCTCGATGGACATGGTCAGCCTGATGCTAGCCGTCGAGGCCGAGTTCGACCTCACGATTTCGGATGGCGACATGACGATCGAAAATTTCCGATCCATCGCCGCGATCGACAAGCTCGTTGCCAGCCTGCATCCGCAAGGGTGACAATTGCGCCGAGACTCTTCGTGGGCATTGGTACTCAGCACGCTCGGCCGGCCGATTGTTTTTCGAGGTTCCCTCAGCAATTTTTGATACTTTGACGTGATGATGCCCGGGATCACGTTTTTCCGCCAATAGGCCGATGCCGCTCAATCCGCATGTGAAACGTTTCCTGGATATGACGGCTGCGTCCGGGATGCCGGAGATCGGCAACCTCACGCCATCCGAAATGCGCCGCGCATTCGACACCCTCGCGCAAGCCATGGCCCCCCGGGCAATACCGATCGGAAAAACCGAGGATACGAACCTGCCGGGCCCTGCTGGCGCGGTGCCGGTTCGAATCTATTCCCCGCACACGAGCGCGGGCGGCAAGCTGCCGGGTCTTATCTACTTTCACGGCGGCGGTGGCGTCTTCGGCAGCTTGGATACGCACGACGGACTTTGCCGCATGCTCGCGAACGAATCCGGCTGCAGGGTCATCTCGATCGATTATCGATTGGCGCCGGAGCACAAGTTCCCCGCCGCCATTGAGGATGGCTACGCGGTCACGCTCCGGATTGCCGAATATGCGGATGAGTTAGGCATCGACCGAGATCGCATCGCGATCGGCGGCGACTCCGCCGGCGGGAACATCACGGCCGTCATTTGCCAGCTGGCGCGGCAGAACGGCGGACCACATCTGGCGCTGCAGGTGCTGTTTTGCCCGATCCTGGACATGAGCATTGCAACGGAGTCGAGACAGGCTTTTGCCGAGGGTTACTTTCTGACGAAAGCGATGATCGAGTGGATTACGCTGCACTATTTGCCACCGCAATGGGACGCCGACGATCCGCGGATTTCGCCGCTGCGCGCCGCGGGCTTTCATGGCCTGCCGCCGGCGCACGTGCACACCGCTGAATTCGATCCGCTGCGGGATGAAGGGAAAGCCTATGCCGACCGCCTGACGCAGGCGGGCGCCGAGGTGAGCTACACCTGTCACGCCGGCATGATCCATCATTTCTATGGGATGGCCGGTGTTGTTCCCTATGCCCGCACGGCGGTCGCGTCTGCGGGGGCGGCCATCAAGCGGGCGCTGGCTCAGCTCAGTTGAGCTTGCCCTTGAGGTCGGCAATTCCCTTCGCGATCAGTCCGTCGGCAACCTCGCCGATGACCGTCGTGCGCAGGACCGTTTCGGCTGCCGCGACCGCGGCATCGGCCGCTGCGGCGCGCACCTCGGCGAGCGCCTGCGCCTCCGCCTGGGCGATCTTGGCCTCGGCCATCTTGGTGCGGCGGGCGACGTAATCCTCCAGCTTCGCCTTGGCCTCGGTGGCAAGCCGCTCGGCCTCCGCCCTGGCGCCCGCGACGATGGCGGCGGCCTCCGCCTCGGCTTCGCGCCGCTTGCGCTGATATTGGGCGAGCAGTGCCTGCGCCTCGTCCTTGAGGCGGCGGGCTTCGTCCAATTCGGCGCGAATGCGCTTGCGACGCTCGTCAATGCCGTTGAGGAGGTGATTGTGCACGCCGAAATAGGCGAGCACCCCGAGGAAAATGAAGAACGCGACGGCGACCCAGAATTCGGCTTCGAGCATGTCTCTTCTCAGCGCTTGAGCACGTCGGCGACGGCCTGCGCGACCGTCGGGCTAGGCGACGACCGCCCGACCAGGCGCTCGATGATCGCTGCCGCCGCGTCGGTCGCGATCGCCTCGACGCTCATCATCGCGGTCGCTCGTCGGTCGGCCACTGTTTTTTCGGCTTCTGCGATACGGGCGTTGAGGGTCCCGTCAAGCTCCTTGCGCTTGGCCTCGGCAGCGGCGGCTTCTTGCTCGCGTGCTTGGTTGGCGAGAGTCTGCGCACGGTTGCGCGCGTCCGCCAGCGCTTTTTCGTAGGCCGCGATCGCTTCCGTGGACTCGGCTTTCAGCCGTTCGGCCTCGGCAAAGTCCGCGGACACACGCTGCCGCCGATCCTCGATGATCGCGCCGATGCGCGGCAGCGCAATGCGCGACATCAAGAGATAAAGCGCTATGAAGGTGAGCGCCAACCAGAACAGCTGGGAGGCGAACGTGTCCTTCTGGAACGGCGGAAAGGTGCCGTGGCCTTCGCTCGGCACTTCGGTGTGTGCGTTGGCGGCGCTTTCGGCCATCGCCCGCTCCCGCTCGTCTTAGAGCGCGAAGAGAAGGAGAAGCGCGATCAGCAGCGAGAAGATGCCGAGCGCCTCGGTGATCGCAAACCCGAAGATAAGGTTGCCGAACTGGCCCGCCGCGGCGGACGGATTGCGCAACGCGGCGGCGAGGTAGTTGCCGAAGATGATGCCGACGCCAACGCCGGCGCCGCCCATGCCGATGCAGGCAATTCCAGCGCCGATGTATTTTGCGGCGATCGGGTCCATGAGAATGCTCCTTGTCCAGTTCGTTTGAGATCGGGCGCGTCAATGGCCCGGGTGAAGGGCATCGTTGAGGTAGATGCAAGTCAGGATGGCGAACACATAGGCTTGGAGAAAGGCGACCAGCAGTTCAAGCGCGGTGAGCACGACGATCAGCGCCAGCGGCACGGCGGCACCGAACCAGCCGAGCGCGCCGAGGCCGCCGAGCATGACCACGAACCCGCCGAAGACCTTCAAGGTGATGTGGCCGGCCAGCATGTTCGCGAACAGGCGTACGCTGTGCGACACCGGGCGCGAGAAGAACGACAGAATCTCGATCGCGGTGACCAGCGGCAGGATGTAGATCGGAATGCCGCTCGGCACGAACAGCTTGAAGAAGCGCAACCCGTTTTTCCAGAACCCGTAGACCACGACGGTCAGGAATACGAGCAGCGCGAGCGCCACGGTGATGATAATGTGGCTGGTCACCGTGAAGCCGTAGGGGATGATCCCCATCAGGTTGACGACCAGCACGAACATGAAGATCGAGAACACCAGCGGGAAAAACTGCATGCCTTCGGTGCCGGCACTGCTGCGCAGGGCCTGCGCGACGAACTCGTAGGAGATCTCCGCCACTGCCTGGAAGCGCCCGGGCACGACCGCGCGCGGGCTGGTGGCGCCGATCGTGACGATCGCGATGATGGTGAGCGCGATCAGCATGAACAGCGCGGAGTTCGTGAAATTGATCTCGACCCCGCCGAAGTGCAGGATCGGGAAGTAGTTCGTGATCTGGAACTGGTGAATCGGATCCATTGCGGGGATCAAGTCCTTCGTCGTCACTCGCTGCGCCAGCCGCCGGGCGGCGCGAAATTCATTGCTCCGAACTCGGTGGATCCACGCGCGGACTTGCCACCACGCCCGCTGCTCGCATCACGTTGAGAACACCCGCGGCGAAACCGAGCAGCAGAAAGACAATCATTCCCCACGGCGAGATCCCGAGCCACCGGTCGAGCAGCCACCCGATGGCGGCGCCGATCAGCACGCCGGCCACGAGCTCGCTCGACAGCCGAAACCCGCGCGCGAACCCCGACGTATCGGGACGTGCGCGCCCGTCATTGCTGTCGGGTGGACGGTCGGAGCGGATTTGGCCGAGCCGTTCGCCGAGACGCTGGAACCGCGCGGAGAGCGCGGCCTCGTCGGCCGGTGGTTGATCGCGATTACCGTCTGCGCGTGCGTCGTCGGCCATGCTTTCGACACCCGCGACAAATTCGGCGAGATCGCGGCCGTCCCGCCGCCCCCCAAGGCCGCGCGGACCATACTGAGAGGGTTCTGGCGAGTCAAGAATTCCGCAGATCTCGCCCATTCTCAGAAAGTCAATAAAAATCAATCCTTTGCGGCAGTTCATGGGTGGCCGCCGGCGGCCTGACCGGCACGCCATAGGGGCAGGCAAGGGGTTAAGCACGGCGACATCTGTGCGTTTCACCCCGCCGGCGCGCGGTGATAGTTTCGGCGTTGCATCGCCGGCGGCCGCCGCGCGGCGCGAGGAGAGATTGATGATCCGCACGGCGTGTCTGGCCTCGGCCCTCTTGTTGCTGGCGCTCGCCGCGGCGGCGGCGCAGGCAGAGCCCCCGCCGGTCGAGAACGACGACAGCCGATTCGGCTTTCACCGTGCCGAAGAAGGCTATCTGCGGCTCGATGGCCGCACCGGGCAGGTCTCGGTCTGCACCCGGCGGCCGGTGGGCTGGACCTGCCAATTGGTGCCGGACGAACGCGCGGCCCTGGAAGCGGAAATCGCGCGCCTACAGACCGAGAATGCTGCGCTCAAGCGCGACCTGCTCTCGAATCACCTGCCCTTGCCGAGCGGGGTCAAGCCGGACTTGCCGCCGGCGACTGTCGACGTGCCGCGCGTGCAACGGCCGCGCCTACCCGACTTCAAGGAGGTGATGACCTTTGTCACGATGGTGTGGCACCGGCTGGTCGACATGATCGTCGGCCTGCAAAGGGACTTGATGAGGAAATCATGACGGGCGCCGGCCCGTTAGGCGGCGGACGCCGCCTGTTGACGATCATGGCTGCGGCACCCGATCTCATCGCGACCGCAACCCTCGAAGTCGATACGGCGGGACAAGGATTTGTCGACATCAGCCGCGATGCCGCAAACTTCCTCACCGGCGCGGAGGCGAACGACGGCGTGCTGCTCCTCTACCTTCGGCACACCTCAGCATCGCTGGTGATCCAGGAAAACGCCGACGCGGATGTCCGCATCGACCTCCGCACCGCGCTCGATCGTCTCGCGCCCGCCGAGGCCGGCTGGGTGCACGATGTGGAAGGGCCGGACGACATGCCCGCCCACATCAAGGCCATGCTCACGGGCGTGACGCTCCATGTCCCGGTGATCGGCGGCGCGCTCGCGCTCGGCACCTGGCAGGGCATCTATCTCGCCGAACATCGCCTGCGGCCACATCGGCGCGAGATCGTCCTGCAATTCATCGGCAGCCGCCGGTGACGACGATCGCGCGCCACCGGCCGTCAGGCTTGAGCTTCGGCGCCAGCAATTTGTGAATGATGTCAGGGGCGAGAGCGCTGGCGATCGTGAGCCGAAGGCTCTTGGCGGTCGACAGCATCGCCGCCAGGACGACGACCGCCATAATGCCGGTGCTCAGACCGAAGATCGGGGGCGCAACTCGACTGAAAGCGCGCCGACCAGCGCACGGTACTAGGTTCCGAGACGCTATCGACGCTATAATACATTTGTATGAAATTTGCCTGGATCGGGCCGACCACGACGCCCGACGCGAATGGACAAAGAGTGGGCGATTCGACGCAATATCGCTTGGTCATTGCGGATGACCACCCGCTGTTTCGCGGAGCGATGCGGGAGGCCGTCGCCGGCCTCTTCGGTCGCGTCGATATTGCCGAAGCCGGTTCCTTCGATGACGTGGCGCGGCTGCTGGAGCAGGGTGGCGAAGTCGATCTCATCCTGCTCGACCTGACGATGCCGGGCGTGCGCGGCTTTTCCGGCTTGATGTACCTGCGTGCGCAATACCCGAGCGCGCCGATCGTGGTCGTGTCAGCGAACGACGATCCCATCGTCATCCGTCGCTGCATGGATTTCGGCTGCTCCGGCTTCATCCCGAAGACGCTCGGCATCGAGGACATGCGCGCCGCTATCGTGCGTGTCCTCGAAGGCGGTGTGTGGACGCCGCCCGACGTCAATCTCGACACCGGCGCCGACGTCGAGACCGCCGACCTGCTGGCGCGGCTCGCCTCGCTCACCCCGCAGCAGGTGCGTGTGCTGATGATGCTGTCGGAAGGCCTGCTCAACAAGCAGATCGCCTACGAGCTCGACGTCTCGGAGGCCACGGTGAAGGCTCATGTCTCCGCCATTCTGCAGAAGCTCGGCGTCGACAGCCGCACACAGGCGGTGATCGCTGCGGCGAAGATCGAGCTTGGGCAGTGGAGCCACCCGGCGCCACCCGGGAATTGAGCGGTCACGCCGCGGCGCGTAGCCTTGTCACTCCGCTGCCGCCACCCGCTGTACCCGGCACTGCGCCAACAGCGCGCGCAAGGCGGCGGGCTTCACGGGCTTGTTGAGCAACTGGATGCCGTGGGTGCGCGCCTCGTCGCGCACGCGCGGGCTGCGGTCGGCGGTGATGAGGATCGCGGCGAGACCGGTCCCGAAGCGCTGGCGCAGCGTTGCGATCGCCGCAATTCCGTCGCCTTGGTCGAGGTGATAGTCGACCAGTAAACCGTTCGGCGCGACCTCGGCTGCTTCAAGCGCCAGGATCGCGGCTGCGAGGTCCACAGCCTTGAAGACGCGGCAACCCCAGCCCCGCAGCAGCGTTTCCATGCCGTCCAGGATCGCGAGTTCGTTGTCGAGACACAGCACGGCAAGGCCGGCGAGTTGGCTGCGATCGACGTCCATGACCGCACGCTCGGATGTCCTCGCCGGGGCGGCGGTCGAGAGCGGCACCTCGATCGAGAATTGCGAACCGCTGCCCAGCGTCGAGACGACCTCGACCTTGTGGTCGAGCACGCGCGCGATCCGCTCCACGATCGAAAGGCCGAGCCCGAGCCCGCGCGCGACCTTGGCGCCCTGATCGAGGCGATGGAATTCCTTGAAGATGGCGCGCCGCTTCGACCGTGGAACGCCGATGCCGGTGTCGTACACGTCGATACGCAGCGTCCCGCGCCGCCGCCTGGCGCCAACGAGGACACGTCCCTTCGGCGTGTATTTGATGGCGTTCGACACCAGGTTCTGCAGCAGCCGCCGCAGCAGCCGGCGGTCGGACTTCATCGCGAGCGACGAGCGCACGAAATCAAGCCGGAGCCCCTTTTCCCGGGCCAGCGGGGCGAACTCGACCTCGAGTTGCCGGAAAAGCTCGTCGATGCGAAAGCTCGCGATCTCCGGCTTCATCGCGCCGGTGTCGAGCCGGGAAATGTCGAGCAAGGCCCCGAAAATCTCCTCCACCGCATCGAGCGAGGCGTCGATATTGCCGACGAGCTGAGCGTCGTCGCTCCCGCCGCCCTGCCGTTCGACCAGGCTCGTGACATAGAGCCGCGCCGCGTTGAGCGGCTGCAGGATGTCGTGGCTCGCGGCGGCGAGAAAGCGAGTCTTGGAGATATTGGCTTCCTCGGCCTCGGCCTTGGCGCGCACCAGTTCGGTGTTGAGCCGCGTCAATTGCTCGGTGCGTTCCTGCACCCGGCGTTCGAGCGATTCGTTGGCGCGTTCGAGCTCCTCCGCCGCCTTCACGCTTGGCGTGATGTCGGTGAAGGTGGTGACGATGCCGCCGTCCGGCATATGATTCGCGCGCACCTCCATGACGAGGTCGCGATCCGCAAAGCGTTCGAGGAACGGTTCGCCGGCCGAGACGTAGCGCGGCAGCCGCTCACGCACCCGAGCGTCGATGGCCTCGGGATCGGCGGCGTTCTGGGCAGCATTGTACCGGAGGATTTCTTCCAGGCCGGCGCCGACACAGGTGAGCTGCGACGGCAATGCGAGGATGTCTCCGAACTGCCGGTTCCAGCAGATCAGATGGAGATCCTTGTTGAATACCGCGATCCCCTGGCGGACGTGATCGAGCGCGGTCTGCAAAATCTCGCGGTTGTAATAAATCGCCGCGTTGGCGTCGTCGAGGAGCTTCAACGCCGCCTGGGTCGAGACCGTTCGCTTGCGCAGGACGAGCGATAGAACCAGCCGCGAAGAAGCCGCTCCGATCGCGGACGCCAGCAGGTGTTCCGCGTAGCGCAGGAGCTGAAAGTCCGCCTCGCCCTTGGGATCGAGACTGACGGCACAGCTTGATGCATAGCTCTCGAACGAAGTTCGGGTACGTTCTTCGCCGAGATAGCGGGCGACCGCTGTCATAAGGTCCTCGATCGTCACCGAGGAGCGCCAGAGCCGGAAGCTCGGGCTGATCGGCGCGAGGTCGGATGGCACGAACAGGTCCGCCTGCAACCGTTCGATGGATGCCGGCGCGCGCGAAAGCGAAAGCGCGACATAGGCCAGGATGTTAAGGGCGAGACTCCAGACCACACCATGGACGAGCGGCGGCAGGTCCAATCCCAGCAAGGCCTGCGGTCGCAGCAGCGCCAGGCCCCACGGTCCTTCTTGCAGGATGCCGCTCCCGACGATGCCGGTGTCGGCGAAGCTCGGCAGCAGCAACGTGTAGGCCCAGATCAGGATTCCGATGATCATGCCGCCCAGCGCGCCGCGGGCGGTCGCGCGACGCCAGATCAGACCGCCAAAGAACGCCGGCCCAAGCTGTGCGACGGCGGCGAAGGAGAGAAGCCCGATCGAGGCGAGCTGCGCATCGCCCGCCGTGCGGTAATACATGTAGGCGAGTAAGAGGATCACGAAGATCGCGACCCGGCGCGCGGTGAGCAGCAATCCGCCGACATCGTCCCGCCCGGTGAGGAGCGTCTCGCGCCGGCGCAGCACCAGCGGCATCACGATATCGTTCGACACCATGATGGCGAGCGCGACCAACTCGACGATCACCATCGCGGTCGCGGCCGACAACCCGCCGACGAAGGCGACGATCGTGAATAGGTTGGAGCCGGCCGCGAGCGGAAGCGCCAGAACGAACATGTCGCTGTCGACCTGCCCGGCCTTGAACGTAAGCAGGCCGGCCAGCGCGATCGGCACCACGAACAGGTTGATGAGCACGAGATAGAGCGGGAACAGCCAGGTGGCGCGCTTGATCTCGGCCTCGTTATTGTTCTCGACCACCGTGACGTGGAACTGGCGCGGCAACAAAACAATGGCGAACAGCGAGAGGAGCGTCATGGCGGTTATGACGCTGGCCGTTGGCGGCGAGGTCAGCACGGCCGCGGTGTTTGCTTGTTCGAGCGCGCGGGACAAAAGCGCTGCTGGGCCATCGAACATCCAGAAAGTCACGAAAATGCCGACGCCGAGAAAGGCGACGAGCTTGACGATCGATTCGGTCGCAACCGCGAGCATCAGGCCGTCCTGATGCTCGGTGGCATCAATGTGGCGGGTGCCAAACAGCACCGCGAAGGTCGCCATCGACAGCGCGACGAACAACGAAATGTCGCCGAACACCGGCTGGGCCAGATCGCTTTCCGGCCGCAAATGTCCAAGGATCGTGCTGAGCGACGACGACACCGCCTTGAGCTGAAGGGCGATGTAGGGGATCGTGCCGATGATGGCGATCAGAGCGACGGTCGCAGCGACCGTCTGCGCCTTGCCGTAGCGCGCGGCGATGAAGTCGGCGATCGAGGTGATGTTCTGCGCCTTGGCGAGACGCACGACCCGCATGATCACCGGCGAGCCGAGCCCGATCATCAGCATCGGGCCGAGATAGATGGTGAGGAAGTCGAAGCCGTTGCGCGACGCGAGGCCGACCGAGCCGAAGAAAGTCCAACTCGTGCAATAGATCGCGAGCGAGAGCGGATAGATGAGCCGCCAGCGGGCGTCGCGCCGAAAACGCCCGGCGCGGTCGCCGTAGCTCGCGACTACGAACAAAAGCCCGATGTAGCCGAGCGCCACGGCAATGACGAACGAGCCCTGGAGCATGCGCGATTCACCAGGGGCCAGATGACCCCGTGAGGCAGTTTAGCCTACGCGAGGGCGCGAATGCGAGACGCCGACCGCAGCGTTCCTTACCGTGCCGGCGGCTCCATCGCGCTCTTGCGCAGCAGGGGAGCGGCTTCCGGCGAGGTCATGAACTTGATCAGCTCCTTCGCCAGATCGGGCTGCTTCGAGACGGACCGCAAGCCGACGCCGAAGTGGCCATATTCGATCAGCTCGGGCGGCAGGGGGCCGAGGTATTGGGTGCCGGCCACCGGCTGGATCACGTTGGTCTGCTGGATGCCGATCTCGACATCGCCGGCGGCGACGGCCACCGCGACCGGACGGCCCTCGATGATTTTGATCTTGTCCTTGATCTGATCGTAGATGCCGAGTTTTTGGAACATCCGCGTATTATACGGGCCGGTGCCGGCGCCGCTGTGGCCGATCGACTTGGCGTTGAGCATCGCCTGCTTGAAGCCTTCGGCCGTGCTGATATCGGGCTTCGGCGCGCCGGTCTTCACCGCCACGCCGTTGCCGGCGCGGGCGAATTCAGCGACGGTGCCAGCGACGACCTTGCCGCGCTTGACGAGATCATCGAACGCCGGAAGGAAATTCACCAGCACATCGCCCGGCGCGTCGTTGTTGATCTTCTCATTCTGCTGCGGGATGCCGACGAAATCGACAACGACCTTATGCCCGGTCGCCTTCTCGAATCCAGCGGCGAGGTCGCGCACTCCCGAAACCGCGCCCTGGTTGACCAGCACAGTGAGCTCGGCCGCCCAGGCCTCGCCGCAGATAGCGAGCACCGCGAACAGACTCAGCGCGATCATGGGCGTTCGAAATTTCATCAACATTCTCCGGGGCATTCTCGTCGAAGTCTCTCATTGGCGAAGCTCGCACAGCGGCAAAGGCGCGGCCCCACGGGCAGCGCCTTCGCCTCGCCCTTGTGCCGGCGTCAGTTCGCGAGCGGCTCCATGGCGCCCTTGCGCAGCAGCGCGGCGTTGGCCGGATCGGCCATATACTTCATGAAAGCCTTCGCCACCTCCGGCTGCTTCGAGACCGCCAGCAGGCCGACGGCGACCTTGCCGTACTCCATCAGTTCGGCCGGCAGCGGCCCGAGATAGACGGTCCCTTTGTATGGCTGGATCACGTTGGTCTGCTGGATGCCGAGCTCGACGTCGCCGTCGTTGACGGCCGCGGCAACCAACTTGCCGTTGATGATTTTGATCTTGTCCTTGATCTGATCGTAGATGCCAAGTTTCTGGAACATCCGGGTGTTGAAAGGGCCGGTGCCGGCTGCGGTATGGCCGATCGATTTGGCATCGAGCAGCGCCTGCTTGAAGGCCCCGGGCGTGCTGATGTCGAACTTGCGCGCGCCTTCTTTGACCGCCACGCCGTTGCCAACGCGGCCGTATTCGACCACGCCCCCGGCCACGATCTTTCCGCTTTTGACATAGGCGTCGAACGCACCGACACCGCTCGAAAACAGATCGCCGGGCGCGCCGGAGACGATCTTCTGATTCAGCGCCGGCCCAGCCTGGAAGCTGACGTCGACCTTGTTGCCGGTCGCCTTCTCGAACCCGGTCGCGAGTTCGCGCACGCCGGTCTCGGTGGCCTGGTTGAGGTAGACCGTGATCTCAGCCGCCCCTGCCGGCCTTGCAGTCCAAGCGCCGAGCGCGGCGAGCAGGCCCAGCGTCATTACCTTAGTCCGTAGTCTCATGGCATCCTCCCGATGTTTGACGTTCATAATGTGAGCATTCCGAAACAGCTCAGATGAGTTCGTACGATCTACCGCGCGGGCGGCTCCATGCCGCTCTTGCGCACGAGCGCGGCGTTCTCGGGTGCGCCCATGAATTTCACCATCGCGGCGGCGACTTCCTTCTCCTTGGAGACCGCGAGCACGCCGGCTGAGAACGGGTTGTATTCCTGCAGTTCCGGCGGCAGCGGACCGGCGAGCTCGGCGCCCTTGACCGGCGCGATGACGTTGATCTGCTGCATCGCGAATTCCACTTCGCCGCGCGCCACCGCTTCGGCGGCGGGGAAGCCGTCGAGACGCTTCGTCTTTGCCTTCAGCTCATCCTCGAGGCCGAGCCGCTTGATGATGTTCGCCATCATTTCGCCGGAGCCGACGGACGAATAGCCGATCGACTTGGCATTGCGCAGCATGCGGATGAAGGCCGCGGTGTCGTGAATGTCAGGCTTCGGCGCGCCCGCCTTGATCGCCACCCCGATGCCGGCGCGCGCCCAGTCGACGCGCGGGCCGACGACCTTGCCGCTCTTGATGAGGCCGTCGATGACGCCCGGCCCGCCCGTCACGACATCGGCCGGCGCGTTGGCGTTGACCTTGGCCATCACGTTCGCCTCCTGGGTGGCGATGACCTTGTGTCCGGTCGCCTTCTCGAAGCCGGCGGCGAGGTCGCGGATTCCCGAAATGCCACCTTGGCTGCCGAGGACCGTGATCTCGGCTGCCTGGGCGGCACCCGGTGCCGCCAGTCCCAGCATCGCCGCCAGACTGGCTATCATTACGCTCGTCGCCTGCGTTTTCATGACATCCTCCGGTTTGTCTTTTGTGATGGAGAGAAATTGCAGCTCGATTTTCCCAGCGCCCTAAATCAAGACTTGAACGGTTCCACATGGGTCTTGCGGAGCAGCGGGGCGGCCTCTGGCGAAACCATGAACTTGATCATCGCGCGCGCCGCGTCCGGCTCCTTCGAGACCGTCATCAGCGCCACATCCGACTGGCAGGGCTTGTTCAGGAAGCCAGGCAGCGGCCCGACAAAATCGGTCCCCGGCACCCCCACCATGATGTTGGTCTGCTGGATGCCGATCTCGAAGTCGCCGCGCGCCAGATAATCGGTCACCGGGCCGCCGCCGGCGCCGGCGCCGCTACCGGTACGCACCGTCTTGGCCTTCAACTGCTCAGTGAGGCCGAGTTGAGCGATTCCGTCACCGATATGCGTGCCGCTGCATCCGTATGAATAACCGATCGACTTCGCCGCCAGCAGCGCCGCCTTGTAGGTCTCTACCGTGCTGATGTCGGGTTTCGGCGCGCCCGCTCGCACCGACAGCCCAAGACCAGCCAGCACGAATGGCGTGACGGTGCCGGCCACGACTTTTCCATTCCTGGCGAGGGCTGCGATCGGCTCGGGATTGCCGGTGAGCAGGTCGGCGGGCCCATCGTTGATCCGCCGCTCCAGCGCGGCGCCGGTTTCCTGGACGACCGTTACCTTGTGCCCGCTCGCGTGCGAGAACGCGGCAGCAAGTTCGCGCACGCCGGGCGTCGCACCCTGGTTGGTCAGGATGATGAGATCGGCGGCGGCGGCCGTTGCTTGCGACAGCGATCCCAAGACGGCGGCCAGAACGCACGTAGCGGCGATGTTCGCGCGCGCCAGCATCGGTTCCTCCAGGTGTGGTGGCATATTCAGTCCGTAGGCCTCATCGGCGACTCAGGGCGTGATCGGATCCATGTAGCCCTTGCGCACCCACTCGCCGGCCTCCGGCATGGTCATGTACTTGAGCATCGCCAGCGCGAGCGTCTCTTGTTTCGAGTTCGCAAGCAGCCCGGCGCTGAAGCGGCAAGGCTTGTTCAGGAAGCCGGGCAGCGGTCCGACGTAATCGGTTCCCGGCATCCCGACGAGCACATTGGTCTGCTGGATGCCGATCTCGAAATCGCCCTTTGCCAGAAACTGTGCAACGGGACCGCCGTCGGTGAGCACGGTCTTGGCTTTCAGTTGATCGGCGATCCCCAGCTCCGCGATGCCCGCGGCGGTGTGCGAGCCGCTGCAGCCGCGCGAATAGCCGACCGACTTCGCGGCGATCAGCGCCGCCTTGAAAGTCTCCACCGTGCCGATGTCCGGCCTCGGAGCGCCAGCCCGTACCGACACGCCGAGGCCGGCAAGACCGAACGGCGTCACGGTGCCGGCAACGACTTTGCCGCTCTTCACCAGCGCCTCCATGCCCTCGGAGTTTGGCGCGATCAGGTCTGCCGAATTGAGCTTTTCCTTCGCCATGGTGCTGAAGGTGACCTTGTGTCCGGTGGCCTTCTCGAACCCAGCCGCGATCTGACGAAGGCCGGACTCCGAACCTTGGCTGGTGAGGACGACGAGATCGGCGGACTGCGCCGTGGCCTGGATCGACAGCGCCATAAATCCGACCGCCGCAGCGGCCGCATGGCGTCCCAGTCTCATGCCGTCCTCCCCATTTTCGCGCCTGCCGCGAGCTCAGATTCGCCGTTGGCTTCTTCGGCAGGCCGGCGAGACTAGGCTTTTTCCCGTGCCGCGGCCAGCCGCCGACGTCCACGCAGGCTGCTGCCGGAAGTTGTAGCCGCCCGGCAACACGCAACGATCCTCTGACAGGAAGGAGCCCTTCGCCACAGTGCGGACACGATAGCCCCCTACACGCGCGCCCCGTTTCGCCACAACAAATCCCGGTCGTGCTGCGCGACGGCGCTGAAAGGCGCCTGCCGCTCGCGGCGCGGTCGCCTTCTTGCGAGTATGCACCATGTTCGCCTGGCTCGAGCGGCTCTTGAAGCCGACCGACATCCCGGAGCGCCCGGAGCCTCCGGCCGGTTTCATCGGCTTCGTCTGGCATTACGCCCGCCAGTCGAAAGGGCTTTTTGCGGCCCTGTTCGCGGCTGGTTTCACGCTGGCGCTGCTCGACTCGACCGTGCCGCTGTTCATGGGGCGCGTGGTGACGCTGATCACTGCGAGCCAGCCGGACGAGCTGTTCGACAAATTCTGGCCGCTGCTGCTGCTGATGGCGTTCGTTCTGCTGGTGGCGCGCCCCCTCGCCCTCACGACGCAAAATCTGATCGCTAACCAGGCGATCGCCGCCAACGTCTCGAACCGCATCCGCTGGCAGAACCATTTCCACGTGGTGCGGCAGAGCTGGGCGTTCTTTCAGAACGACTTCGCGGGCCGCATCGCCAATCGCGTGATGCAGACCGGACCGGCGATCCGCGAGACCCTGGTCGCGCTGCTCACCAGCGTCTGGTACATCCTGGTCTATGGCACCAGCGCCGTGCTGCTGCTCGCGTCGGCCGACAAGTGGCTCGCGCTGCCGATCGTGCTGTGGTTCGCCGGCTACATCATCTTCCTGCGCCTCATCGTGCCGCGCATGCGCGACCGCTCCAAGGACATGTCCGAGGCGCGCTCGATGCTGACCGGGCGCATCGTCGACAGCTACACCAACATCCTGACGGTGAAGCTGTTCGCCCGGGCGCACGAAGAGGACGACTATGTGCGCGATGCGGTCGACCAGCACAGCGCGCTGTTCTACCGCTCCCTGCGGCTCAACACGCTGTTCGGCCTCTGCCTGTCGCTGCTCAACGCCACGATGGTGACATCGACCGGCGGGCTGGCGATCTTCCTGTGGTCGCGCGGCAAGGTCGAAGTCGGCACGGTCGCGATGGCGCTGCCGCTGTCGTGGCAGATCATCAATATCTCGGGCTGGGTCGCGTGGCAGATCACGTCGATCTTCGAGAACATCGGCGTGATCCAGGAAGGGATGATGACGATCGCGCGTCCGATCCAGCTCACGGATCAGCCGCAGGCGAAGGCGCTCGTGGTGTCACGCGGCGAGCTTGCGTTCGAGGACGTGCGTTTCCACTACGGGCGCGAAACATCAGCCGCCGAAGACGGGCATCTGCGCTCCAATGCTGTGCTTGAAGGTTTCTCGCTGCACGTGAAGCCCGGCGAAAAGATAGGCCTGGTCGGCCGCTCCGGTGCGGGCAAGTCGACCGTTGTCAATCTGCTGTTGCGGTTCTTCGATGTCGAAGGCGGCCGCATCCTGATCGATGGGCAGGATATCGCGTCGGTCACGCAGGAGAGCCTGCGCGGACAGATCTCGATGGTGACGCAGGACACCTCGCTGCTGCACCGCTCGATTCGCGACAACATCCGCTACGGCCGGCCGCAGTCGATCGACGCGGAAGTGATTGCGGCGGCGCGGCTTGCGCATGCGGAGGACTTCATCGCCGACCTTGAGGACTGGAAAGAGCGGCGCGGCTACGACGCCCATGTCGGCGAGCGCGGGGTGAAACTCTCCGGCGGCCAGCGCCAGCGCATCGCGATCGCGCGCGTGATCCTCAAGGACGCGCCGATCCTGGTGCTCGACGAGGCGACGTCGGCGCTCGACAGCGAGGTCGAAGCCGCGATCCAGCAGAGCCTCGGCACGCTGATGGCGGGCAAGACCGTGATCGCGATCGCGCACCGGCTCTCGACCATCGCGCGCATGGATCGCCTGGTCGTGCTCGACCGCGGCCGCATCGTGGAGCAGGGCACGCATGAGGCGCTGCTCCGGCAGGACGGCCACTACGCCGCGCTGTGGCGGCGGCAGTCCGGCGGCTTCATCGACGCGGTGAACGTGCAGGCGGCGGAGTGATGGCGCCTCTTCCCCCTCCCCCGCTTGCGGGGGGAGGGGGAGCTTGTCACACGGCATGTGAGCACGAAACGGAATCCGACCGGAAGCGAAGGTGCGTTCCGAGCGCTACTTAATCAGCTCCGCGATCTTATCCACGATCGGCTTCGGCGTGGCGTAGATCTTGTTGATCAGCGCGGCGAGATGCGCGCCGTCCTCGGGCTCGACATCGAGCTTGTTCTTCTTCGCATCGGCGATGAAATCCGGGTCCTTCATCGTCGCCATGAAGGCGTCCTGCACCATCTTCACGCGGTCCGGTGGCATGCCGGGCGGCGCGATGAAGGGGCGGCCGATGCCCTGGCCGGCATAGAGGAACTCGATCGCGGTCTTGTCCGCGGCCGTCTTCGCGAGATCAACGACGAACGGCACATCTTTGAGCTCGGGATTGGGCTGGGCGCCGCCCTGGAACAGGATCACGACCTTCTTGCCGGTGATCCAATCGGGCCGCTTGCCGGAGACGCTGTCTAGGCTCTCGCAGATCCCGTCCACTTCGCCGCGCTCCATCGCCAGGAACACATCGGACGACGACGGGAAGCCGGCGATGATCTTGAACTTCATCCCGAGCATCGCGTTGAGCGCCTTCGGGTAGGAATGCGTGCCGGTGCCAACCCCGGTGTCGCCGACCACCAATTCCTGCTCATAAAGATCCTTGAGCGTCTTCACTTTCACTTTCGGCGTGTTGGAAGCGATGCAGACATTGGTCTCGGTCGTGGGCGTGCCGAGCCAGGTAAGCTTGGTCGGGTCGAAGCGCGCGCCGCCCGCGCCGGTGATCGGGCCAAGCGCCGCGTCGCGGGCGATGATCGCCATCGCGGTGCCGTCCTTAGGCGCGGTGTTGTAAATGTTGTTGGCGGCGAGATAGCTGCCGGCGCCCGGCATATTCTGCGGCACCACGGTCGGGTTGCCCGGCAAATGCTTGCCGATATGGCGCGCGACCACGCGGCCCCACAGATCGTAGCCGCCGCCAGGCCCAAAACCGATGATCATCTGCACCGTCTTGCCGGCAAGGCTCGGCGTCTGCGCCGACACGGAGGCCGCGCTCGGCAGCATGAGCGCTGCCGAGAGGGCCGCCGGCCACAGGAGCCGCTTGGTAGGGGTCATCATCGATCTCCTCGAGAACTTGCTCGCTCGCTGCGCGTGCGGAGTTATTCTAGGGAGAATGCGCCCGCACAAACAGACGGCGCGGCGCTTCGCCACGCCCATCAAGGGATGCCACGACAAACTATTCGAAGGCAATCGCCGCGGCGGCGCGGGCGATCGCTGCTGGAACGGCGCTTAAAGCCCGAAGGTCGCCCGATGTCTTCTCGATCACTATCCGCCCGAAAGCGGACTCGCCATGCTCACCGTGAGTTTTGTCGGTCCTGACCCGTTGCGGACGATGAGCACGTGGTCTCCGCCTTTTTCCACGATGGCTGTACTAAGCTGAAGGCCTTCTGAGAGCCATCGGATCGAGCCGCCTGAGGACGGCCCGATCCGGGATGAGGCGCAAACCTCAATTCCTAAAACTCGCCGTTTTGTCGAGCGCGGCACGCAAGCCTTTGGCAAGTTTCACGGCATCATCGTTGGCCCAGAAGTGCATGAAGAAGAGACGCGGCTGTTCGCCGATCATGTGGCTATGCAAGGCGGTGACTTCGATACCGTTGCTACGCAGCGCCTTCAATACGGGGTTGACCTCTTCACCGATCATGACGAAATCGCCGGTGATCGCCGCCTTGCCGCCGCCGGTTGGTTGAAAGTTGATCCCGGTGGCGAGTCCCAACGGGCCGGGCGGGGTCATTGGCATGCCGTCCTCGCTGACAGGATCGCGCCGCGGTACGCCGAAACCGTAGACGCCGCCATTGGCCGTACCCTTGACGCCGATGATCTGGTCCAACTGGGCGGTATCGAGATCGATGGCAGGGGGCGTGCCGGCCGCGGGAGCGGTGAGCGGTGTCTTGCTCTCGGCCAGCGCCATGCGGATGGCCGCTGCCAGCTTCACCGCGTCGCCGTGCCCGCCGACGTGCATGTAGAACGTGGCCGGGCTGCTGCGCAGCAGATGGTTGTGCACGGCGGTGATATCGAGACCGTTCTCGATGAGCTTGGCCATCACCGGATTGACCTCGGTCTCCAGCAGGACGAGGTCGCCCATCACCATCGCGCCGTCATGCATCGGCTTGAAGGCGACCCAGCCGCCGAGCGCGAGAGCGGGACGGATGCTGACGCCATCCAGCGTGACCCGCAAGTCGCTGCGCGGAAAACCGTAGCGATGCACATCGCCGCCTACGGCGGCGCTGCGGCCAAGCGTTTCGTCGACCTTCTGCCAGTCGATCGTCTGGGCGTGTCCGGCGGTCGCACTCGTCACGATCGCACAGGCGGCAAGCCAGGGTATAAGTCGCATATCGTCCTCCTTGTCAGGCCGTATTGGCCAGTTGGGTTTGCCCCCAAACTGATGATCATCGAACCGCTGCCGCAAGGCGGTACGGAAGTGTTGCTGTTCTACGTGAACGATCGATGCCCCTCAGTGCACTGCGGGCTCATCGGCCGGCCAGCCGGGTCAAGCGCAACGGAAAGCCAATGGTCACCCCGGCGCGAATCTCCTCGATGGCGTGGCCATTGGTGAGCGCGTGGCGAACGCCAATGTCGAAGGAAAGATCCTCGCGCGCCTGCCAGATCAGTCCGACCAAGCCTGACAGAGTCCGCGCCTGACCGAACTCCTCCTCATAGAAGAACTCGGCGACGGGACGCACGGTCCATTTCGACGGACCCTCGAAGATTGCCCCGACAAAGGCGTCGGCATGCTGGTCGCGCGTCAGCGACAACGCCGCATTGAAATGAACAGCTCCCCAATCCGATCTCTGCGATGCGACGCCGGCTAGGCTTGCACCCACGCCTTTGTCCGCATGGATGCCGGGAAGCAGGAGGCCGAATTCGGTGGCGAGGCTCAAGCCCGGCTTGTCCTGAAGGCTGCCTTCCCGCAGCACATGTTTGAGGAACATACCCGCATCCGCGAGCTGCGCGGGACCTGATGGGGTCAGCGGGAACAGCCCCCTGCCTTCAAAGACCGCCTCCCAGCGCTTGGCAAACCCGATATTGATGACGGTGGCCGGAGCGACGAGGCTCTTGTCGCCGCCCTCCTGCAGCGCTCCCGCCGGTTGAAACTCGATCTCGACTTTGTCGACCTCGGCCACATCGGCATCGGTACCGTCGAACGGACGATACGCCAGTGCCGCCTGCGGGCCTGCCATGACGGTGATCGCGATCACGAGCGCAAGCAGTGGGATCAAGCTGTTGGTGCTGGGCGGGAGCTTGAACATGGCGCGCTACTCGAAATAGGTCCCCTCAAGGAGCGGGACGGAACAGCCAAAGCGAGGCCGGCTCCGACGATGTGGCGCGCGCCGCAAGCACCAACTTATCCAATTCTGCGATGAACAACGCTGTACGCGCACCCGCAACGGTCGGGATGCGAGCGATGCGGCGATAATCGCTCCCCCCGGCGTCGAACACATCGAGCGCCCCCGAACCGCAAGCGACGTAGACCCGGTGACGCTTGGAGTTGGCGAACACGTCGTCGGCATCTCCGCAAGTTTCCAGCAGGCTGACGGTCCTGCCATCCGCCATGCTGAAAATTCCGAGCCGCGCCGGACTGCGAAACACGGTCAGGACCCGCTGCGCCGTCTCGTCGAGCGCCATCGGAAAGTTTCCTCCAGCCGGCATCGACCAGCTTGCGGTTTGCTTGCGGCTCGCGCGGTCGATCACCGCAATCTCCCGGGCACCGGGCACATTGACGAAGATTTTGCCGTCGGCGGAGAGTTGAAAACTCTCGGGATGAGCTTTGAGCCGGATGGTGCCGACCTTCTGCCCCTTCATCACATCGATGATCGCGAGTGCGCCATTGCCGTAACCCACGACAAGCTGCTCGCCGGCGGAGTCGACGCGAATATTGTCTGCATCGCTTCCCAAGACGATGCGCCCCCTTTCAGCATCGCCCTCGCCGTTGAACAGGCGGACTGAACCGTCGCCGCCGTTCGCGGCGTAAAGTGTCTCCACAGCCGGCACATAGGCGACGCCTTGCGGCGCTTTGAGGCCAGACCACCGGTGCGCAACCTGTCCCGCTTTCAGATCGACAGCTGAGACACTGTTGTTGCCCAGCTCGGCCACAAACACTCGCTGGCGTGACAGATCGGCCGCCATATGGTCGATGCGGCCGCGCACGTCCCCCAACTGAATTTTGCTCTCCAGTTGCAGGGGCATGAGGCCAGGGGTTTGCGCAAACGATGGCTGCGTCGATGTCGACGCCGCACCAGCAACAAGCGCCCAGGCCGCGAGAAAGCGGCCCCATGGCTTCGGAGACGTTCCGTCCGGGCGCGATGCCGCTATGGCGGGATCAGCGCCAGGGTCCCGGCCAAGGGGAGCGACCTTGTTGGAAAAAAGGGAGCGGAGCCAACCTTCCATGCGCAACCACCTCGAGGATTCGAGCGTTGCGCAGGGCTTGGACGGCGAGCCGTCTGAAGGGGAGCCTGCGTGTCCCCAGTGGTGAGACTCTAAGGCTCAGCATCGCGAGCCGCAAGAGGGGGTATCCGACGAAACCCTTCCCCCCGTCCTTGAGTGGAACCCATTGCTCGTCATTACTCGTCATTACTCGCAGTGCCTGCTTCGGCGAGCTGGCCATACCGGGCCGAGCGCAGCCGCTCCGCGGTCAGCCGGGCGATCGCGGCTGGTGCCTGGTCCGGGACCGCGAAGCACGAGCTGACATTGATTTCGCACAGGACGTAGGTGTCCTCGCCGGCGGCGGTGCGCTCTCCATACAGAAAATCGGCGTCCCATATGACCGGCAATGAACCGGGGTCGACGTCGAGGACCTTCATCATTTGCGGGGTCCATTCGTCTTCCATCTTCGCCCTGAGCCTTTGGAACGGCGCCGCATCGGCGTCGTGCATGATGCGGGGGCCCGGCAGTGCGGCCGGGGATTCCGGCCCTTCCGGCGGTGGCGGGATCAGTGCCTTGATGAGTTGATGTCCAAAGCCGACGACCTTGCCGGCACCCATGTAGCAACGGATCATCCCGTCCGGCAGGCGCGATTGAAAGGGCTGGTCGACAACACAGCCGCTCGACGCGAAGTAGGGCGCGCAGCGCTCCAACAGTTGCTGGAGTGATATCAATTCGGGGATGCTTCCACGCTGCGCGTGCAACACGCGCACGAGACTTGACTCGGTAAGGCAGTCGCCGATGAGTTCGACTTTCCAGACGCCCTGGCCGCCGTTGCCGCGGTTCTGCTTCAGCACGCGGCTGCCCGACGATTGCAGCCGGGCCGGGAAGCGCGAGCACAATTCCCCGGCGGTGCGGTAAAGATGCGTGTCGCTGCCCCATCCCAGATGCTTTGTTCGGTACAGGACTTCCTTGACGCCCATCTTCAAGATTACGTCGGGATGCGCACTGACCCATGGTCCGCGGGAGGCCACGTCGCGCAGCAACGGATCGAGCTCGCGCCGGGTCTTGCCTTGATGGATCGGATCGACCCACACCAGGACCCCGTCCGCGGACATCAGTTGTTCGCGCACCTCGTCCGCCCATTCCTCAGCATAGACCGCGGGCTCGGCCGCGATACCCAGTGACTGCAACTCCTCGAAGATGCGCTGGAAGCGATTGTTTCGTGCCGTCGCGAGCCGCCGGGCTTCGGCATCACCGCGCCACAGGATCGCGACTTTCGGGCGTTCGGTTCCGGGATTTGTTAGGTCCATGCGCAAACTCCTCGATGAATTGAGTGTCACGCAGCGCTTGGACTCCAACGTCTGACGGGGAGTTTGCATATCCCCGGTGAAAGCCTCTTACTCTGCGCAGAATCCGAATTCAAGCCCGTCGGTTATGGGCGGTGTATCTCAGGCTTGAGACCGACCATCGATTTAAAAGCAACTTGGCGTCGAACGCAGCCGGTAACGTCGAGTCCAGCTCCCCGGTCGTGATCCTATTGGAGATGTGAGAATTATCATGATGGTCGGCAATTGGCCCCGGCAGTTGGGGGACTGGGAGACTTATCGAGAGGTTGCCCGCCTCGGCAAAAAGACGCGGCTGCCGGAGCCGCGGCGGAAGGTGCTCGGGACCACCTGCTGGTCGCCGGGGTCGCACCGGTATCGGAATTCCTGGATGACTTCACCCAAGTCGGCGACGGGGGCGCGAAATGATGATCGTGCTCGTGCTGCCCCGGTGTTTCCCCGCCATTGCTCCGCATTCGAAAGATGTAAAATCTCTCAAAAATAACCAAGTAATATCATAAAGTTAGATGGTGGAGCCAAGGGGAGTCGAACCCCTGACCTCTTGAATGCCATTCAAGCGCTCTCCCAACTGAGCTATGGCCCCGGCGGTGCGCGGTGTCGGGAATGTCCGCGACCGAATTCAACAATCTATCGATCCAGCCGCATCCTGACCAGCAGGCGCCGGCAGCATGCTTCGACCGATGTCGGCCCTGAAATCACAAAACCGGTGTGATCTCAAGCCTCCTCCTCGTTCTCGACGTCGCCGATGATGTCGGTGACGTCCTCGTCGCCCTCCTCCTGTTCTTCGATGAAGGTCGCATCGTCGAGCGCCTGGTCGATCTCGATGTCCTCCTCTTCGGCACCCTCGATCGCTTCGCCGTCAACCGGTTTCTTTCCCGACGCCTCCGCATCCGCCTCTTCGAGTGAAACGAACTCGGCCTCGGCGGTCTCCGGCGTCACCGCCTCTTCGCGGGCGGCCGGCGCCGGCGCGCGGGCGGCGGCCGCATCCGGACGTCCACGCGGTGGCGTGAGCGCGGCGACTTCAAAGACGGTTTGGCACTTCGGGCAAACGATCGGATCCTTGCTGAGGTCATAGAATTTCGCGCCGCAATGGCTACAGAGGCGCTTAGTGCCGAGCTCGGGTTTCGCCACGTTGCAGGTTCCTTGAGCGGGTCGGGAGGGGGTTCACTTGGCTAGTTGCGCCGCCGCTGTCAATAGCGGTGGCTCTCCCGTAGGCCGCGGATGACGGGCCGCGGGCCGCATGATAGGAGGGCGCGCAACAAAGAGGTCCGCGTGAGCGATCCTTCCCCCTCCCCCCTGACCGCGCGCCGCGCGGGCCCGCTCAAGGGCCGCGTGCGCGTGCCCGGCGACAAGTCGATCTCGCACCGGGCCTTGATCTTCGGCGCATTGGCGGTCGGCGAGACGCGGATTTCCGGCCTGCTCGAAGGCGAAGACGTCCTCAATACCGGCAAGGCCATGCGCGCGCTCGGGGCGAGCGTCGAACGTACCGGCGCGGGAGCCTGGCATATCCAGGGCGTGGGCGTCGGCGGCTTCCGCGAGCCCGCGGGTGTGCTCGATTTCGGCAATTCCGCCACCGGGGTGCGCCTGGTGATGGGCGCGGTGGCGGGTTGCCCGATCACGGCGACCTTCGATGGCGACGCCAGCCTGCGCAAACGGCCGATGCAACGCATCCTCGACCCGGTAACACTTGTCGGCGCGCGGGTGGTGAAGGCCGCCGAGGGCGGCCGCCTGCCGATCACGCTCGCGGGCGCGCGCGATCCGATCCCGATCGTCTATCGCACCCCGGTGCCGTCGGCGCAGATCAAGTCGGCCGTACTGCTCGCCGGGCTGGCGGCGCCCGGCAAGACCACGGTCGTCGAAAGCGAGGCAAGCCGCGACCACACCGAGCGCCTGCTGCAGCATTTCGGCGCGGAGGTCGTGGTCGAGCCGGACGGCGCGCACGGCCGCAAGATCACCGTCACCGGCGAGCCCGAGCTGAAGCCGGCGCCGGTGGTGGTGCCCGCCGACCCCTCCTCGGCGGCGTTCCCGATGGTGGCGGCGCTGCTGGTGCCGGGCTCGGAGGTGATCCTCACCGACGTGATGACCAATCCGTTGCGCACCGGCCTGATCACGACACTGCGAGAAATGGGCGCGGAAATCGTGGCGGAGAACGTGCGCGGCGATGTCGGGGAGGAGATGGCCGACTTTCGCGTCCGCGCGACGGCGCTGCGCGGCGTCGACGTGCCGGCGGTGCGGGCGCCGTCGATGATCGACGAATATCCGATCCTGGCGGTGGCCGCCGCTTTCGCCGAGGGCACGACCATCATGCGCGGCCTCAAGGAGTTGCGGGTCAAGGAATCCGACCGGCTCGCCGCGGTCGCCGACGGGCTGCGCGCCAACGGCGTCGAAGTCGAGATCGAGGGCGACGATCTGATCGTGCACGGCCAAGGCCGCGCCACCGGCGGCGGCCTGGTCGCGACCCACATGGATCATCGCATCGCCATGGCGTTCCTGGTGATGGGGCTGGCGAGCGAGCGGCCGGTGCAAGTAGACGATACCGGTTTCATCGCGACCAGTTTTCCGAGCTTCGTGCCGATGATGCGCGAGCTCGGGGCGGATTTGGCGTGAGACGAGGGCCCCCCTTTCGAAAGCGATGCCATGCGCGAATATCTGGCCTGTGCGAGCCCTGCCGGATTCCGCGCTCGCAACATCTTCACGGAAGAGCGGCCGCTTCGACGTGCGTGGAGCGGCCTTAGGCAATTGTGATCGTCGCCCACATGATCATCGCCATCGACGGACCCGCCGCATCCGGCAAGGGCACGCTCGGCAAGCGGCTTGCCGCCCATTACCGTCTGCGCCATCTCGATACCGGTCTGATCTACCGGGCAGTGGCGAAGGCCCTGCTCGAAGGCGGCCATGCGCTTGACGATCGTGAGCGGGCGGTTACGGCCGCCCGGGCGCTCGATCCCGCCGGGTTCGATGATGCGGCTCAAGGCCCACACCGTCGGCGAGGCCGCGTCGCAGGTTTCCGTGATCCCGGAGGTGCGGACCGCGCTGCTCGCGTTCCAGCGCGAGTTCGGCCGCACACCGCCCGGGGCGGTGCTCGACGGTCGCGACATCGGGACGGTGATCTTCCCCGATGCGGACGTGAAGATCTTCGTCAGCGCCACTCCTGAGGTACGCGCCCGCCGCCGCGCCATCGAACTGGCTGCCGCCGGTAACCAGATTGATGAGGCCGCAATCCTGGCCGATATCCTGCGTCGGGACGAGCGCGACACCTCCCGTGCCACCGCGCCGCTCAAGCCTGCGCCCGATGCGCACTTGCTCGATACCACGCATTTGGATATAGACGCAGCGTTCCGGGCCGCCGTCGACATCGTCGAAGCCGCCCGAGCAGGCCGGCAGCGCGGCTGACCGCGTTGCCGTTGTGGAGGAAGAGCCCGCTTGCTCGCGTTTCGTTCGCGGTGCGCCGGATCACAAATCCATCGTTTCGATCGCCCGGTTTGCGCCGGGCCGCGGCACGCAGGCCATGGGCCTGCCGTAAGCCGTTGGTCCCCGAAGGTGTGCTTCGGGCCGAGCGTTCGCAAACGTCCCCATCACCAGGCTGGCGCCGACCGTCATTTGGGAGAGTTCATGGCCACCGCCGCTGCTACTGCCGCCGCACCAACACGTGAGGATTTCGCCGCAATGCTCGAAGAGTCGTTCACCCAGGGCAGTCCGCAGGAAGGAACCGTCGTCAAGGGCATCATCGTCGGCATCGAGAAGGATCTCGCCGTCATCGACGTCGGCGCCAAGACCGAAGGCCGCGTGGCGCTGCGCGAGTTCGCGGGACCGGGCCGGCACAGCGACCTCAAGGTCGGCGACTACGGTCGAGGTCTACCTGGAGCGGGTCGAGAACGCGCTCGGCGAAGCGGTGCTCTCGCGCGACAAGGCGCGGCGCGAGGAAAGCTGGGGCAAGCTCGAGAAGGCCTTCAACAACAATGAGAAGGTCACCGGCGTCATCTTCAACCAGGTCAAGGGCGGCTTCACCGTCGATCTCGACGGCGCGGTGGCGTTCCTGCCGCGCTCGCAGGTCGACATCCGGCCGATCCGCGACGTCACGCCGCTGATGAACCGTCAACAGCCGTTCCAGATCCTCAAGATGGACCGCCGGCGCGGCAACATCGTCGTCTCGCGCCGCACCGTGCTGGAAGAGACCCGTGCCGAGCAGCGCCAGGAACTGGTGCAGAACCTCGAAGAGGGCCAGGTCATCGACGGCGTGGTCAAGAACATCACCGACTACGGCGCATTCGTGGACCTCGGCGGCATCGATGGCCTGCTGCACGTCACCGACATCGCCTGGCGGCGCGTCAACCACCCGACCGAGGTGCTCAACATCGGCCAGCAGGTGAAGGTCAAGATCATCAAGATCAACCACGAGACCCACCGCATCTCGCTCGGCATGAAGCAGCTGCAGGACGATCCCTGGCAGGGCATCGAGGCGAAGTATCCGGTGGGCGCCCGCTTCAAGGGCCGCGTCACCAACATCACCGACTACGGCGCCTTCGTCGAGCTCGAGCCCGGCATCGAGGGCCTCATCCACGTCTCCGAAATGTCGTGGACCAAGAAGAACGTGCACCCCGGCAAGATCGTCTCCACCTCGCAGGAGGTGGAGGTGCAGGTGCTCGAGGTCGATCCGGTCAAGCGCCGCATCTCGCTCGGCCTCAAGCAGACCATGCGCAATCCATGGGAGGTCTTCGTCGAGAAGTATCCGCCCGGCTCGCTCATCGAAGGCGAGGTCAAGAACAAGACCGAGTTCGGCCTGTTCCTCGGCCTCGACGGCGATGTCGACGGCATGGTGCACCTCTCCGACCTCGACTGGAAGCGGCCGGGCGAGCAGGTGATCGAGGAATACAAGAAGGGCGACAAGGTCAGCGCGCAGGTGCTCGACGTCGATGTCGAGAAGGAGCGCATCTCGCTCGGCATCAAGCAGCTCGAAGGCGATCCGTTCGCGGCGGAGGGCCGCGGGCGATATCAAGAAGGGCTCGGTCGTCACCTGCGAGGTGACCGAGGTCAAGGAGGCCGGCATCGACGTGAAGATCGTCGGCACCGATCTCACCACTTTCATCAAGCGCTCGGAGCTGGCGCGCGACCGCGGCGAGCAGCGGCCGGAGCGTTTTGCGGTCGGCGAGAAGGTCGACGCCCGCGTCATCCAGTTCGACCGCCGCGCCCGCAAGGTGCAGGTCTCGATCAAGGCGCTCGAAGTCGCGGAGGAGAAGGAGGCGATCGCCCAGTACGGCTCCTCCGATTCCGGCGCGACGCTCGGCGACATTCTCGGCACCGCGCTCAAGCGCGCAACGGAGAAAGCCGGCGACAAGAAAGAAAAAGAAGAAGAGGAGTGACGCTCACCTTCTTTTCGGGCGCTGTTTCGGATCAAACAAGGGGGCGTCCCGCAAAGGACGCCCCCAACGCTTTCGGCAGCAAGGCAATTCTCTTTTGGTTTGCCACAATTGCGGCGCGTTGCTGCTCGCCATTGACCGGCTTTCCCATCGGGGTCAATGTCCGGCCCGATTCCTCGCGGAGACTAACCATGTCGCTCGATGCCGATATCATCGTCGATCGCCGCCGCATGCGGCGCAAGCTCACCTTCTGGCGCGTGTTCGCGATCCTGCTCGCGATCGGCGCGGTGGTCGCGATCGGCGCCGCGCTGCGCGCTGCCCGGTACCAGCATGTTGACGGGCGCGACCGGCGCCTCGATCGCCCGCATCAGCATCACCGGCCTCATCCGGACCGATCAGGATCGCGTGGAGGCGTTCGAGCGGCTGGCGCAGTTCGCGTGCCAAGGCCGTGATCGTGCACATCAACAGCCCTGGCGGAACCACATCGGGCTCCGAGGAACTCCACGACTCGCTCATGCGCCTCAAGGAGCAGCAAGCCGGTCGTCGTCGTCGTCGACGGGCTTGGCGGCCTCCGGCGGCTACATCGCCGCGATCGCCTCCGACCATATCGTCGCCCAGGAGACCTCGCTCGTCGGCTCGATCGGCGTGCTGTTCCAGTATCCGAACGTCGGCGACCTGCTCAAGACCCTCGGCGTCAAGATCGAGGAGATCAAATCGTCGCCGCTCAAGGCGGCTCCCAACGGCTTCGAGCCGACGAGCCCGGAGGCGCGGGCGGCGATCGAAGCGATCGTGATGGATTCCTATGCCTGGTTCCGCGACCTGGTGAAGACCCGCCGCAATATGGACGACGCGGCGATCGATCGCGTTGCCGACGGACGCGTGTTCACCGGCCGCCAGGGCGTTTCCGCTCAAGCTGGTCGACGAGCTGGGCGACGAGAAGACCGCGATCGCCTGGCTTGCCAAGGAAAAGAACATCGATCCGAAAACGCCGGTGCGCGATTTTCGCCTGCGCGACCGGTTGAGCGACCTCCCATTCCTGCATACGGCGGCCATCATCGTGCTCGACGCGATGGGCTTCTCATCGGTTGCCCAGCGGTTCGAGGAATGGGGCGGGGCGCAGGCGATTGAACGGCTCAATCTTGACGGTCTTCTGGCCCTTTGGCACCCTCAGTCGGCAAATTAGCGCGACCGAGCAGGGGGATGGGGTTACCGATGATCAAATCCGAGCTGGTGCAGCACATTGCGTCGCAAAATCCGCATCTCTATCAGCGCGACGTCGAAAACATCGTCAACGCGATCCTGGGCGAGATTATCGCGGCGATGGCGCGCGGCGACCGGGTCGAACTGCGCGGCTTCGGCGCGTTTTCGGTCAAGCACCGGCCGGCCCGCACCGGCCGCAACCCGCGCACCGGCGCCCACGTCTCGGTCGAGCAGAAATCGGTCCCGTTCTTCAAGACCGGCAAGGAAATGCGCGAGCGGCTCAATCGCCCGTCTCCTTGACCGGGCGCGACGGCGACCGTCACCAGGGGCCCAGAGGCCCATGATCCGCAAGTTCCTCACGGCCCTGATCCTCACGCCGATCGCGATCATCTTCATCGTCTTCGCGGTGGCGAACCGCGAGGTCGTCAGGGTGTCGCTCGACCCGTTCGACCGGGTGGACCCTGGAATGACGATTTCGCTGCCGCTGTTCGCGCTGATCATCACCTTGATCATCGTGGGAGTGATGATCGGCGGCATGGCCGCCTGGTTCCGGCAGGGCAAATGGCGCTGGCGCGCGCGCTATTTCGAGGGCCAGGCCAAGGAACTGCGCCGCGAGCTCGACCGCCTCAAGCGCCGCACCCGCACCATCGGCGACCCGATCGCCACGCTGCCGGAAGACGATGCCCCGCCGCTGCGGATTCCCCCGCCGGTCGGGTGAAGGGCCGGCGCGTGCCGGGCTCACCCGGCGAATCGCCGTGAAAACGGCGCCGAGGCCCTTATTGCGTCGATCAATGATTTGATCGAAAAGATCAGACGATGACGCTGCTCGTCAAAATCTGCGGGCTGAAAACCCCCGACGCGCTCGATGTGGCGCTCGATGCGGGCGCCGACTTTGTTGGCTTCGTATTCTTTCCGCCCTCGCCGCGCCACCTCGCCTTCGAAGCGGCACGCGCGCTCGGTGGGCGCGTGCGCGGGCGGGCGCTCAAGGTCGCGCTCTCGGTCGATGCCGACGACGCGTGGCTCGAAGCGAGCATCGCGGCGCTCAAGCCGGACCTGCTGCAGCTCCACGGCAAGGAGCCACCGGCGCGGGTGCTTTCGGTCAAACATAAATTCGGTTTGCCGGTGATGAAGGCGATCGCGATCGAACAGAAAGACGATCTCGCCACCATGACGGCCTACGCCGGCATCGCTGATCGCATCCTGTTCGACGCACGCGCCCCGCGTTCTGCCACCCGGCCGGGCGGGCTGGGCAAGAGCTTCGATTGGCGGCTTCTGCAGGACCTGGATCCCGGCCTTCGGTTCATGCTCTCGGGCGGGCTCGATGCCGGCAACGTCGCGGAGGCGCTGAGGATCACGCGCGCACCTGCCGTCGATGTCTCTTCCGGCGTCGAGCGCGCGCCCGGCGACAAGGACCCCGACAGAATTCGCGCCTTCATCCGCGCCGCGCACGCGGCTTCCGGGCGCGATGCGACCGTAGCGGCGAGCAGCGCATGACCATCCAGCAGCCCAACTCATTCCGCACCGGCCCCGATGAGCGCGGCCACTTCGGCCTTTACGGCGGCCGCTTCGTCGCCGAGACGTTGATGCCGCTGATCCTGGAGCTGGAGCAGGCTTACGCGCAGGCCAAGGCCGATCCCGCGTTCAAGGCGGAGATGGACGGCTATCTCGCCAATTACGTCGGCCGTCCGAGCCCGCTCTATTTCGCCGAACGACTGACCGCAAAGCTCGGTGGCGCCAAGATCTATCTCAAGCGCGAGGACCTCAACCACACCGGCGCGCACAAGGTGAACAACGTGCTCGGGCAGATCATGCTGGCGCGCCGCATGGGCAAGCCGCGCATCATTGCCGAGACCGGCGCCGGCATGCATGGAGTCGCAACCGCGACCTTGTGCGCGAAATTCGGGCTCGAATGCATCGTCTACATGGGCTCGGTCGACGTCGAGCGGCAGCAGCCGAACGTGCTGCGCATGAAGGCCCTGGGCGCGGAGGTGCGCCCGGTCGTATCGGGATCGAAGACGCTCAAGGACGCCATGAACGAGGCATTGCGTGACTGGGTGACCAATGTCGCGAACACATTTTATTGCATCGGCACGGTGGCAGGGCCGCACCCCTATCCGATGATGGTGCGCGATTTCCAGTCCATCATTGGCATTGAGACCCGCGCGCAGATGCAGAAGGCCGAGGGCCGGCTGCCCGATTCGCTGATCGCCTGCATCGGCGGCGGCTCGAACGCCATGGGCCTGTTCCATCCTTTCCTCGACGATACGCAAATCGAAATTTTTGGGGTCGAGGCCGCAGGCCATGGACTGGCGAGTGGTCTGCATGCGGCGTCCATAGCCGGCGGCCGGCCCGGCGTGCTCCACGGCAACCGCACCTACCTGCTGATGGACTCCGACGGCCAGATCCAGGAGGCGCACTCGATCTCCGCCGGCCTCGACTATCCAGGCATCGGCCCGGAGCATGCCTGGCTCAACGACATCAAGCGCGTGAAATACCTGTCGGCGACCGACCAGGAGGCGCTCGCGGCGTTCGCGCTCTGCTCGAAGCTCGAAGGCATCATCCCGGCGCTCGAGCCGGCGCACGCGATCGCACGGGCGATCGATATCGCGCCGACGAAGCCGAAGGACCACCTGATGGTGATCAATCTATCCGGGCGCGGCGACAAGGATCTCGCCAGCGTCGCCGAGTATCTCGGAGGCGGGAAGTGATCAGCCGGCAGAAGCTCGTCGGCTGGGTGCTGGTCGTCGTCTCGGGTTTCTACATCGGGCGCTTCTTCCACGACCGACTGCTCGTCGCCGGCCCCCCGATCGAAAAGAAGGAGTGGGTGCAATTGATCTTCTCGGTCGTGATATTCATGCTCGGAACCGCCAATGTCCGGCTCGCCGCGAAGCGGGAGCGGAGAGACCAGGGATCAAACGATTGACCACGCGCATCGATCGGCGCTTCGCCGAACTGAAACAGGAAGGGTGCGCCGCGCTGGTCACGTTCCTGATGGCAGGCGATCCGGATTTTGCGACTTCGCTCGCGATTCTGAAGGACCTTCCGCACGCCGGCGCCGACGTGATCGAGCTCGGCATGCCGTTCACCGATCCGATGGCGGACGGTCCGGCGATCCAGGCGGCGGGGCTGCGCGCGCTCAAGGCCGGGCAGGACATGAACAAGACGATCGCCCTGGTGCGCGCCTTCCGCGCGAACAACGACGCAACGCCGATCGTGCTGATGGGTTACTACAATCCGATTTACATCTACGGCGTTGATCGCTTCCTCATCGATGCAAAAGCGGCCGGCGTCGACGGCCTCATCGTGGTCGACCTGCCGCCGGAGGAGGACGAGGAGCTCTGCCTGCCGACGCTCAAGGCCGGGCTCAACTTCATCCGCCTCGCAACCCCGACCACCGATGACAAGCGCCTGCCCGCCGTGCTCGCGAACACGTCCGGGTTCGTCTACTACGTCTCGATCACCGGCATCACCGGTGCGGCCGCACCAGATACCGGCAAGGTCAACGCCGCGGTCGCGCGCATCAAGCGCCACACCGCGCTGCCGGTCGCGGTCGGCTTCGGGGTCAAGACCGCGGAGCACGCTGGCGCCATCGCCGGGAGCGCCGATGGCGTGGTGGTCGGCTCGGCGCTGGTCGATGTGTTGAAGGGGAGCCTCGACGCCGACGATCGCGCCGGTACGGGCACCGTATCCGCGGTCACCGATCTCGTCGCCGCGCTCGCCCGCGGGGTTCGCGGGGCGCGCCGCGAAGCCGCGGAATAACTCGCGCGCGGCTCTGGCGACCAAGCCGGCAGGTCCCACATACTGGTGCCTATGCTGATCGACAGGGAGTGACCGACCATGAACTGGATCTCCAACGTCGTCCGGCCAAAGATTCCGCAGCTTCCTCAACCGGCGCGAATCGCCGGAGAACCTCTGGATCAAGTGCCCGGAGACCGGGCAGCTCGTGTTCTACAAGGATGTCGAAGCGAACCAGTTCGTCATTCCGGGCTCCAACTATCACATGCGCATGGGCGCGACCGCGCGATTGAAATCGATGTTCGACGGCGAGACCTGGTTCGACATCGCGATCCCCGACGTGCCGACCGACCCGCTTAAATTCCGCGACGAGCGCCGCTACAGCGACCGCCTCAAGGACGCGCGCAACAAGACCGGCACCCGCGATGCGATCAAGCTCGGCTACGGCAAGCTCGATGGGTTGCCGCTCGTGATCGCCGTGCAGGACTTCGATTTCATGGGCGGCTCGCTCGGCATGGCGGCCGGCGACGCGGTGATCAAGGGGCTCGAAACCGCGGTCGAGAAGGGCACGCCGTTCATCATGTTCGCGGCTTCCGGCGGCGCCCGCATGCAGGAGGGCATCCTCTCGCTGATGCAGCTCCCGCGCACCACCGTGGCGGTGCAGAAAATGCGCGAGGCCGGCCAGCCCTACATCATCGTGCTTACTAACCCGACCACCGGCGGCGTAACCGCGTCCTATGCGATGCTCGGCGACGTGCACATCGCGGAGCCGGGCGCGCTCATCGGCTTCGCCGGGCCGCGCGTCATCGAGCAGACCATCCGCGAGAAGCTGCCGGACGGATTCCAGCGCGCCGAGTATCTCCGGGATCACGGCATGGTCGACCTCGTGGTCCACCGCCACCAACTGCGCGCGACGCTCGCCAACCTGTGCCGGCTGTTGACCAAGGCGCCTGCGGCGACGCCCGAACCGGCGCTGCCCGCGCCCGCGCCAGGCTCGGACAATTTGCCGGTGCCGGCGGAGGCGTAGGGGCGGTACGACGCGCGCGAGAGAGAGAGAGAGAGAGAGAGAGAGAGTATGAGTCCCAATTTAACGGGACGACCGATGCCCCTTGTGCCGGCCCTTCGCAGTTATTGACTCGCGGGGGATCATTGCCGGGCTTTGACCCGGCTATCCATCGGCTTCGAAAGAACAGCCTTTTTGCCAAGCGGATGGATGCCCGCGACAAGCGCGGGCATGAGGGGTCAGTCTTTATTCGCCTGCGGGTAGTGCTCCGCGATCCGGAACGGGATCACCTCGAAATCCGTCCACACGCCACCCTTGGTCCAGGGATCGTCCTGGAGCCAGGCGTCGACCTCGGCGCGGGTCGCGAAGCGGGCGATCGCCGCCGAGCCGGTGGGATTGCCGTCGGCGTCGAAGGTCGCGCCGCCGATGATCGTGTGCCCGGCCTCGCGGAATTTCGACGCCCGTTCGAGATGCGCCGGCCGCAACTCCGCGCGCCGCTTCTGCAGCTCCGGGTTCTTGCTGTCGCCCATCCGCATGATCACAAGAAAGTCCATGGTCTTCTCCGCTTTCCAATCGAGGTCCCGGCATGGTAACCCAACCCAGTTGTATAAAGACCGGGGATTGACCGCCAATGGCCAAGTTGCAGCTTTCGTTTGCGTCCGCGCTCTATGACCGCATGCAGCCGATCTACACCGGCGAAGTGCCGGTCGACGGCATCGACCTCAACTTCATCCGCATCGAGCAGCCGCGTCCGATCTTCGACCGCATGTCCGGCGGCGAGGAATTCGACGTCGCGGAATATTCGAGCTCCGAATATGTCCAGCGCTATGCCAACAAGAAGTGCCCGTTCGTGGCGATCCCGGTGTTTCCGTCGCGCTGTTTCCGCCACTCCTTCATCGGCATCAACAAGAAGAAGGGCATCACCAAGCCCAAGGACCTCGAAGGCAAGCGCATCGGCGTCGCGCTCTACACGATGACGGCGGCGATCTTCATCCGCGGCATCCTGCAGCACGACCACGGCGTCGACTTCTCGAACTGCACCTGGGTGCAGGGCGCGATCAACACCGCGGGCGCGCACGGCTCGCCGGCCGTGCTGCCGCTGCTCAAGCCGGTCAAGATCGAGCAGGGCCCGCACCATAAATCGCTCGACGACCTCATCCAGGAGGGCTTAGTCGACGCCACCATCGGCACCAGCATGCCGGAATCGTTCCGCACCAATCCGGATATCGCGCGGCTGTTCCCCGACTTCGTCGAGCGCGAGCGCGATCACTATAAGCGCACCAAGATCTACCCGATCATGCACCTGGTCGCGATCAAGAAGTCGATCTACGAGAAATATCCGTTCGTTGCGACCAGCCTGTTCAACGCCTTCCAGCGCGCGAAAGAGATCGCGCTCGAACGCATGTATAACCAGCGTGCGCTGCGCTACATGCTGCCTTGGCTGCCGCGCGACATCGACGAGATCTACGAATATTTCGGCGGCGATCCCTGGCCCTACGGCGTTGAGGAGAACCGGCCGACGCTGGAGGCGCTGGTCACCTATCTGCAGGACCAGCACCTCACCGACTGGAAGCCGACGCTGGAGGAGCTGTTCGCGCCGGTCCACGGCCTCGAATAAGCCGCGCTACGAGCTTCGCATGAGGCGGCGCCCGCCGGCGCCGCTGCGTCGTTCCTCTCGTTTGGATCATCAGCATCATGGCCAGCCTCGACACTCTCATCCAGGACCTCGTTATCGCCAACCGCATCCTCGCCAAGGAGGACGTGGTCGACGCCTACGGCCACATCAGCGTGCGCCATCCCGACAAGCCGAATCATTTCTTCATCTCGCGCTCGCTCGCGCCCGAGCTGATCGAGAAGGAGGACATCGTTGAGCTCGGCCTCGACGGCCAGCCGGTGAAGGACGAGAAGCGCTCGCTCTACCTCGAACGCTTCATCCACGCCGCGATCTTCGAGACGCGCCCGGACGTGACCGCGGTGGTGCATGCGCACGCCGAGGACATCCTGCCATTCGGCATCGCCAAGGCGACCCCGCTCAGGCCGGTGATCCACTCCGGCAGTTTCATCGGCATGAACGTTCCAGTGTGGGACATCGCCGACCGGTTCGGCGACACCAACGTGCTCGTGACCAACATGGAGCAGGGTCGCGACCTTGCGAAATGCCTCGGCAGCAACAGCGTCGCGCTGATGCGCGGCCACGGCTTTGCTTCCGCCGCGCGCTCGCTCATCGAGGTGGTGCGCATGTCGGTCTACCTGCCGCGCAACGCGCGCGCGCAGATGCGCGCCAAGATGCTCGGAGGCGAGATCAAGGGCCTCTCGCAGGGCGAGATCGACGCTCGCAATTCCGGTTACAGCCCGTATTCGAACGAGACCTGGCGCGCCTGGGAATACTGGGCCAACAAAGCCGACTGCGGGCATATGCTCACCCGCCCGGATGGTGGGCACGTGCATGTGCATTCACACGATCATAAGAAGTAGGTTTGGTCGTCCCCGCCTTCGCGAGGACGACCCAGAGCGAGGCACTGAACAGATGAAACTCGCAAGCTATATCGCGAACGGCCAGCCCGCGTTCGGCGTCGTCGCCGGCGACGGGGTGATCACCATGAACAGCCGCCTCGGCGGCAAATACGCAACACTGCGCGATGCGCTCGCCGACTATGCGATCGACGAAATACGCGACGCGGCATTGGGTGCGACGCCCGACCAAGAGCTCGCCGGCCTCAAATTCCTGCCGGCGATCCCCAACCCCGAAAAAATCCTCTGCGTCGGCATCAACTACAAATCCCACGCCGCCGAGCAGGGCGGCGAGGCGCCGAAGCTGCCGAACATCTTCACGCGCTTCGTCAACACGCTGGTGCCGCACGAAGGCGAGATGATCCGTCCGAAGGTCTCGACCAGCTTCGACTTCGAGGGCGAGCTCGCGCTCGTGATCGGCAAGGGCGGCCGCCACATCAAGGCCGCGGACGCGCTCTCCCACGTCGCCGGCTACACCTGCTTCTGCGACGCCAGCGTGCGCGACTTCACCAAATATTCCCTGGTCGCGAGCAAGAACTTTTTGGGCACCGGCCCGCTCGGCCCCTGGATCGTCACCGCCGACGAAATCCCCGACCCGACCAAGCTGACGCTGATGACCCGGCTCAACGGGGCGGAGATGCAGCGCTCCGGCACCGACATGTTGATCCACTCGATCCCGGCGATCATCGAGTTCTGCTCGGTGTTCACGCCGCTCACCCCGGGTGACATCATCGCCACCGGCACGCCTGACGGCATCGGCGCCAAGCGTAACCCGCCAGTCTGGATGAAAGCCGGCGACGTGCTGGAAGTGGAAGTCTCGGGCATCGGCACGCTGCGGACGAAGGTCGCCGACGAACGGTGACGGCCGGACTCCTCGCGATTGCCGGGCTTGACCCGGCAATCCATGCTGACCTTCAGCAAATCGACGGTTACGGAGTTTGTCCGCAGTCAGTTGTTGCACTTGATCTGCAGGATTGTTTATCGAACGGGCGCGGGGATTGCCGGGACAAGCACGGCAATGACGCCGAGAGCGATCCAAACTCGCGCTATCGTCAGAATCGTCCCCGATCATGCGGCGCGGCAAAGTCCAGCGCCGGCCCGAGCGGGACGACGTCCTGCGGGTTGATCTGTTTCATGCTGCCGCGCTCGGACGTGAGCGCCGGTGAGATCGTATCGACCAGCAGCTTGACGCGACCGTAGCACTCGCATGCCGCGCTTTCGAGCATCGCGACATCGAGGATCTGGACCCGGCCACGGCGGCAGCGGATGACTCCGGCGGCCTGCAGCTTGCTGGCGATCAGCGTCACCGTCGTGCGCTGCACGCCGACCATATGCGCGAGGAAGTCTTGCGTGAGCGGGATGACATCGGACCCGCAACGGTCGCGCAGTTCCAGCAGCCAACGGCACACGCGCGCCTGGGTGGAGTGGCTCGCATTGCAGGCTGCGGCCTGTTGCGCCTGTGCGAGGAGGACGGCGTTGAATCGCCCGACGGCGTCCTGCAGGGCGCGGCTGCAGGCGAACGCATTGAGGAACCGCACGAGCGGAACGAAGTAGGCCTCGCCTGCGATCTGGACCAAGGCATCATTGATGGCGCGCCGGATGCCGACCGCCGCCGATGCGCCGAGGACACCCTCGCGGCCGACCATCGCCGCTTCGATCGCAGAACCATCGTTCATGGTGACGGTAAGGGAGATCGCCCCGCTCTTCGGGAAGATGACCTGATCGATGGCCTGCCCCGCACGGAAGATGAATTCGCCGTGCGGCAGATCGATGGGCTCAAGGGGGAGGAGCAATGACACGTCCTCGGACGCCAGTTCCGACAGGATGTGATTTCCCCACAAGGGCTCGTTCACGTCGAACTCTCCATATCGCGAATGTGCGTACCCCACGCAGGGTCAACTCGATCCGCCATCGTGCGATCGAATTTTGATCGGTGTCCGAAGGTCGACGGTTCGATTATCAGGCGCGAATTGGGCAGAGGAATGACCCGCAGTCACAGTCAAAATTGAGCGGAATTCTGCCGAGACCGCATCACCATCGATTGCGCTCTTGCCGATGGCCAATTGCGCAATGCCGCTCGTCCAGCGGTGCGCGCGGCGACGCGGGGGCGAAGCGGCGTTCCTCTGACGTTGCCAAGGTGTTTGTTTCGTCTAGATTTCTCCGCTTGCGGTCCGATCGCAAAACCATCGACATCGAGGAGAAAGCTGATGGCGTCGTACTGGCCCACGCTGGGCGCCTACGTCCAAGGGCTCGACCAGGCCGGCAAGCTCGTTCGCGTGACGATCCCCGTCAACAAGGACACCGAGTTGCACCCGCTGGTCCGCCTGCAATTTCGCGGCCTGCCGGAAAGCCAGCGCAAGGCCTTCCTGTTCGAGAACGTGACGGACAGCTGCGGGCGTTCCTATGACATCCCGGTACTCGTTGGCGCCATGGCAGGCTCGGCGGAAATCTATGCGCTCGGCATGGGCTGCGCGATCGGCGACATCCCGGAACTGTGGCGCAAAGCATTGAGCCATCCGCTTGCGCCGATCAAGGTCGATACGGCGCCGTGCCAAGAAGTGGTGATCACAGGCGCTGAACTGACCCGCGATGGCGGTGGGCTCGGGCGGCTGCCGATCCCGATCTCGACGCCGGGCTTCGACAACGCGCCCTACACGACCGCATCGCACTGGGTCTCCAAGGATCCGGACACCGGACTGCACAATCTCGGCAACTACCGAGGCATGGTCAAAGCCGAGAACCGCATCGGCGTGCTCTCCGGCATGCTCGGCGTCGGAATGCGCGAACACATCGACCGCTGGCGCGCAAAGGGAGCCGAGCGGCTTCCCGCCGCGATCGTGATCGGCGCGCCGCCACATGTCACCTATACGGCGGTGACGCGCATCCCCAACGATATGTGCGAATACGACGTCGCCGGCGCGCTCGCGGGACGGCCGCTCGAGGTCGTGCGCTGCGTCACCCAGGATCTCATGGTGCCGGCCGAGGCCGAGATCGTGATCGAGGGCACGGTGCCGACCAACATCGTCGAGATGGAAGGTGCGTTCGGCGAATTTCCCGGCTACATGGCGCAGCGCGATTTCAGCTTCTTCATGGACATCAGCGCGATCACGATGCGGAAGAAGCCGATCTATCTCGCGATTCTCAGCCAATTGCCGCCGAGCGAGAGCAGCAAGATGCGCCACATCGGCCGCGCCGCCGCCTCGCACAAGCTGCTGCATGACAACGGCTTCGACAATGTGAAGGAGGTCGAGTATCTCGAATGCGCCGGCGCCAACGCGATCGTGGTGGTGAAGCTGAAGAAGCGCCATCCCGAGGACGCCAAGGACGCGCTGCGCCTGCTCGCAAAACGGTTCATCGGCAAGATCGCGATCGCGGTCGACGATGACATCAACATTCGCGACGCCGAGAACATCCTGTGGGCGGTGGCCTACCGCTCGCAGCCCTACCGCGATGCCGAGATCGTCGATGCGCCATTGTTCGCGCTCGATCCGTCGGTCGCGCCACCCGGCGAGTCGCGTGGCCTGGTGGGCGGCAAGGCGCCGCGTTCGACCGCGCTGCTCATCGATGCGACGATGCCGTGGCCATATCCGCCGATCTCGTTGCCGAAGCGGCAATACATGGAACGCGCGATCGAGATGTGGCGCGATCTCCAGCTTCCCTCGCTCGCGCTGAAAGAACCGTGGTGGGGCTACTCGCTCGGCTACTGGACGCCGGAAGAGGAGAAGGAGGCCGACCTCGCGGTGCGTGGCGAGCATTATCAGACCGGCGAGAAGCAGACGCTGACGCGACGGCCTTTCGCTGCGCCGGAGTAGCAGCCTACTCACCCATGGCTGAAGCCCACGCAACCGACGATTCCATCCGAACTGCCGAAAACCTTGGCAGGTGGACCAGACATGCCGGCATCGCCGACGTCCTCAGCGATACGCTGTTTGTCCTGCTCCTCGTCGTCAATGTCGTGCGCACCTTGCGCCATGCCATGTGGCGCGACGAGCTGCAGATCTTCATGCTCGCGGCGAACAGTTCATCCCCTTGGGATCTGTTGCTCAAGCTCAAATACGAAGGTCATCCGGGGCTCTGGCATGCGCTGGTCTGGATGATCACGCTCGTCACTTCCGACCCGAGGTGGATGCAGGTGCTCCACATCGCGCTGGCGACCGGAGTCTGGGTCCTCATCTACCGGCGGGCGCCGTTCAGCAAGGTCGAAAAAATCCTGCTGCTGTTGAGCTACTTCCTGTTCTGGGAATACTTCATCATCAGCCGGAGCTACGTGCTGCTTGCGCTGATCGGCTTCGGCTTCATCGTGTTGCGGGAGCGGCGGCCGCGGCCTGACTGCGTCCACTGGCTGCTGCTCGGCCTGCTTGCCAACGTGCATGTCTTCGGAGCGATGTGGTCGATGGCCTTGGCGGCGACGCTGGTGATACAAGGAGCGCAACGCAGGTCAATGTTGCTGACCGGCGGAGCGCTCTACCTGGTTCTCCTCGGGCTGGCGATAGCAACGATGATGCCGGCCGCCGACTATGGTCCTTGGGGCGCCGACGTGCGATTCGACGTCGCGCGGCTCAATAACATTCTCATCATTCCGGTCGGGGCGTTCGTGCCCACGCGGCTCGACACGGTGGCGGGCATGCTCGACTTTTTGGCGCACCCGAGCGCCGCGGCCGCGCCGGATTTCTGGAATGCGAACCCGGCCGCCTATTTCAACGCTGTGACGCAAGCCAATATCGATCATCCGGTGCGCCTGGCGCTGATGCTGGCTGCGCCCGTCGTTGCGTGCTGGGTGATCACGCGTGACCTGCTGCGCGTGCTGGAATTTTCCCTGGTGTATGTCGGAATTCTGCTGTTCGCCGTCATCTGGGATTTTCCCGGCAGCGCCCACCACCATGGCGTCGTCTTCCTCGCTTTCATCGCTGCCTGCTGGAGCGCACGTCTGCATCGCGTGCCCGATGTCTGGTCGTCGTCGCTGTTCCGCGCGCTCCTCATTGTCAACGCGTTCGCTGGCTTGCTGACGCTCGCCTCCGAGGCCAAGCCATTTTCGCAAGGACGCAGCACCGCCGCCTGGATCAAGCAAAACAATCTTGCCGATGCCTTCCTCATCGGATCGCGCGACGCACAGGCTTCGGCCGTCGTGGGCTTTCTTGGGCGGCCGATCTATTATCTCGAATGCGAATGCTACGGCACGTTCATCGTGTGGAACAGCAAGAGGCTTTCGCTGTTGCCTCCGGCAGAATTCCGGCGCCGCCTGGCAAAGGCCGTCGACCTGGCCGGACAGCGGGACGTGATACTCGTCCGCTATCGGCCGGTGACGCCGGAGGAGCTGGCAGGCTCAAAACTCTCGGCCACGCTGCTTGAAAGCTTCACGGGCTCCTGGTGGGACGAGAACTTCTGGATCTACCGGGTGATCAGAACATCACCCTAATCCGACCGGTGGGACGGCAAAATCCGGATGATGACAGGCGCTACGAGTGGGCGCTGGCATGAGCGGGGGCGAGCTTCTCCTCGAGGAACGCAAAAATGCGCCGCCAGAAATCGGTCTGCGCCGGGCGCGAGTCCGAATCGTCGCGGGTCGGGCGCTGAAAGCCGTGACCGACCCCGGGATAACGGTAGAGGCTGTGCTCGATACAAGCCTTCCTCCGCGACGGCGCGCTGCGCAAGGGGCGCCGCCATCAGTTACGCAATTCCGCAATCTTGCGCGCGCGCTCGATCAGCGCCGGCGAGAAGTTGCCGGAGTTTGCGATCGCTGCCTGCAACGCGTCGCCCGCGAGCGGCTCCAGGTCGAGCTTGCTCTTCGCGAGGTCCTGACGCAGCGCCGGATCGGCCAGCGTTTCCATGAAGGCGCGCCGCAGCTCCGCCAGTCGCGCAGGAGGGACGCCGGGCGGCGCCACGACCGCGCGCCCGATGGTCGAAGGCGACGAGAACAGCTTCAGGAGCTGCGCGTCCTCTGCGTTCTTGGCGAGATCGATCATGTTCGGCAAGTCCGGCAGCTCGGGATGCTTGTCGGCGCCGGTCTGCACCAGCAGATGGATCTTCTTCTCGGCGAGCCATTGCGCCAGTTCGACCTTGATGATGGGCCAGGGCTGGCTCATCGCGTCGACTTCGCCGCGTTCCATCGCGAGCCGCGCTTCTCCGGTCCCGGGATAGCCGCTGATGATCTTGAGCTTCGTTCCCACGACGGAGTTGAGCACGACCCAGTTGAGGCGCGATGCCGCGCCGTTGGCGGCGACGATCAGTTCGTGCGAGAACGTGTCCTGGATGGTTTGCGCCGGCGACTTATGCCAGGAATAAAGCACCGCGCTGTTGCTGACGATGCGGCCGATCCAGTTGAACTTGGTGGTGTCGCCGCGGAACTGGGGCAGACCGAGAATCTGGTTGAGATAGATACCCTGGTCGACCATGCCGATGACGGTGCCGTCCTTCGCCGCCTCGTTATAGAGGTAGTTCGCCGCGCGGATGGTCACCGCGCCCGGCATGTTGAGTGCGACGACGGAAGGATGCCCGGCAAGGTGCTGACCGATATGGCTGGCGACCAGGCGGCTGTAGGTGTCGTAACCGCCGCCGACCGGGTAGCCGACGATGAAGTTTACGGTCTTGCCGCGGTAAAAATCCTCCGCGCCAGCGCCGCCAGCCAGGCTGGTGAACGCGGTGAGAACGATCGCACCCAGAGATTGTTTCAGCAGCCTGTGTGGGCTCACGGCTTTCCTCCTTGTGGCGCGTCGGACTGCCAAAGCCGGCGGTGGCGCGCGATGTCATCGACCGCGGCGAGATCGCGCACGGTTCGAATCAGGGTCCCGGTCCGCCGCGAGCCGAGAATGTCGATGACGAGGTCGCGCGCCTTGGCCTCGACCTCGCCGCGGCCCATCGGATTGTCGGCGGTGCCGCGCACGGCGAAGATGCGATGCGAGAGCCGCCGCCCGTCGCGCAACGTCACTTCGACGATCGCCTGCCGCCGCGGCCGTGCGTGGAACAGCTCGTCGCTCGGCAGGACCTTGATCTTCCCGGCGAGCGCGTGGACTTCGGGATCGCGCATCCGGCCGTGATCGTGGGTCGAGTGGAACGTCAGGGTGCCGTCGATCAGCAGCATGGCGAGAAGATGCTGCACGTTGACGTCGGGAGCCGGCGCGTGGTCGACGGTGCGGTCCGATCCGGTGGGCAGATGGACTGAAATCTCCTGCACGTCTTTCGCCGCGACGCGCTCGTTCTGCATCAGGTACAGCAGTGCGTCGATAGCGGCCTGCGAAGGCGAGCCGACCGACCACTTCTTGATGTTGGTGCCGAGGATTTCGAAGCGCTCGCCGAGTTCGTGCGCCAGCGCGGCCGCATCCGGCTCCGGCCCATAGGCCTGCAAAAAATTGCGTTCGCCGGAGAACACGTCCTCAACCCCGGTGAAGCCCGCCGTCACCATCGAGGCCGCGGTCATGCCGTTGCGCGCCGGCATGCCGCCGAAATCGAATGCCTTCTCGATATGGTCGGCATCGCGCACGCTCGAACCGACGCCGGACGCCTGCTGGGCGCAATAAGAAAGCAGATGCCGGGCCTGCAGATCGTCGACGCCGAGCAGCGCACCCGCCGCCGCGCCGGCCCCGAAAGTTCCCCCGACGCTGTGGGTCATGCGGCCGGCGAAGGCGAAGGCGTCGGCGCCGAGCGCATAGTTCGCGCGGGCTGCGACGTCATAGCCCAGCACCACGGCGCGCAGGAATTTCTCGCCGCTTGCGCGCGTCATCTCGGCGGCGGCGAGCGCAGCCGGCACGACCGCGCAGCCCGGATGATTGCGTGAAGGCGCATGCGAGTCGTCGGTCTCGTCCGCATGCGCCAGCATGCCGTTCGCAAGCGCCGCGTTGACGGACGAGGTCAACATCCGCGTGCCGGCGACCGACGCCTGGCGCGCGCCCCCAAGCCGCTCCACGTACGCGATGGCGGCTCGGCCCGGTGGCAGCCGCGAGCCCGAGACCATCGCGGCGAGCGTATCGAGGATGTGATTCTGCGCCCGCTCGATCACCTCGCCTGGCAGCGGCCGCGTCAGCGCACTCGCGATATAGGCGCTGAGCTCGCGCGTCGGCCGGCTGATCTCGGAGAGGCGTTCGATCATCAGTTCTCCTCGACCGAGGCCTTGCCGGCGAGCCGTCCGAACACCGCGTTGCGCGTCTGTCCGGTGAACGAGGGGTAATTGTGGAAGAACAGGCCGACGATGTCGCCGGAAGCAAACAAACCTTTGATCGGCTGGTCGAGGGTGCTGATCACCTGTGCGTTGCGGTTCACGTCGAGCCCGCCGAATGTGAAGGTGATGCCACCGGTCACCGGATAGGCCCGAAATGGGGGCTCATCGAGGCGCATCGCCCAGTTGGATTTTGGAATCGCCAAGCCGTGCGTGGCCCGCCCATCCGGCCTCCGCCGATCGAATGCCTTATCATCGCGCACCGCGCGGTTGAACTCCTCCACGGTGTGCACAACCACCGTCGGATCGAGGCCGATCATTTCCGCCAGTTCTGCAATCGTGTCAGCCTCGACATAGGTCGCCTGGTGATACGGATAGCGGAAGCACCCGATCCCTTTCTGATCGTAGATCTGGTAGGCGCGCGCGCCGGGCTGCGCGAGCACCGCGCGCCCGGTCTTGGCGTAGGTGTAGGAGTGCTGCGCCTCGCCCTCGTCGAAGAAGCGCAGCCCCAGGCCATTGACGCTGATCCCGTAAGGATAATCGTAACGGCTCTGCGTGTTGCCGCGGCCATCCTCGTGCTGCGGCGTTTCGAAATCGGGCGCGTTGGCGTCGATCGGCGACATGTGGCCCGACTGCCATTGCCCCGCCGCGCGCGCGCCGAGATCGAGCAGCAGGCGCAGCACTTCGCCGGTGTCATGGCGGCTGCCGCGCACCTTCATCATGTCGGTGTTGCCGGCGAGGTAGCGCGCGCGCATTTCCGGGTTGGCCTGGAAGCCGCCGGCGCAGGCGATTACGGACTTCGCCTGGAGGTCGTAACGGCCATCGGGCCCGCTCACGCAAACGCCCTCGACGCGGCGCAGATCGCCATGGAATGCGACTACGGGCGACTCGAAGCGGATTTCAATGCCGAGATTTTCCGCGATCTGCCGCCATTGCGTGAGCTGCCCGATCCCGCCGCCGGCGACGTGGATGGCGATGCCGCGCTCGAAATAACGTTTGCCATCGACCTTGGCGTGCTCCTTGAGCGGCTCCCATTTGATCCCGACCGTGCGCATCCAGTGCACCGCGGCGTTCGATTCCTCGACCAGGATCTGCGCCAGCGCCGGGTTCATGCGGCCTTGCGTCATGCGGTCGAGGTCGGCGTGAAAATCCGCAGCGCCGTAGGGCGCGATGTGCATGGTCGCAAACAGCGCCTCGTCGACGTCGGGGATGAACTCGCGGATTTCGCTCCCGCCCGCGTGCACGAACCGGAAGCCGGTGCCGGAATAGCGCGCGTTGCCGCCGTATTCCGCTTCCGGCGCCTTTTCCAGCATCACGATCCGCCCGGCGCCGGCCTCGCGCGCGGCAACCGCCGCCTCGAAGGCCGCGCTGCCGCCGCCGATCACCACAATGTCGCACTTCTCCGTCCGCGCCACGATTTGTTCTCCCGCTGTGCGAATCATAAGGCCGATCTTGCCGCAGCGCATCTCCTTCGCGCCGCTTGTTCGCTGCAGGCGGGACCGCAATAATGCCGCACAGGCCTGACGTCCACCGGGCGCAGGCGTGACGCCAAGGAGGGCACGCTGATGGACCGCCGCGATTTTCTCCTCGGCACGGGCGTGGTCGCCATGGCCGACGCCACCGGTCTCGCTTCGGCGCTGGCGCAGGCTGCGCCGCCAAAGCCGGCGGCGGGCGAAGCCACCAAGCCGCCCGCCGAGAAAGTCAGCGCCGAGCGACAGCTGGCCGACTACGGCGCTGCGCTGCGCTACGAGGATTTGCCGCACGATGTGGTCGACCAGGCCAAGCGCCTGCTCATCGACACGCTCGCCTGTGGCTATGGCGCGCTCGGTTCGCCACCGGCGAAGATCGCCGAAGAAACCTTCCGCAAGACCTTCGGCGGACCGGAAACCGTCAGCATCCTCGGCAGCCAAAAGCTGATCTCGCCGGAGGGCGCGACGCTGGTGAACGGCGTGCTGATCCGCTACCTCGACCTCAACGACATCTATGTCGGCCGCGAGCCCTGCCATCCGAGCGAGAACATTCCGGCCGCGCTCGCTTGCTGCGAGGAGGCTGGCCGCAGCGGCCGCGACCTGATCGAAACCATCGTGCTCGGCTATGAAGCGCAGCTCGCGCTCAACAATGCGTTCTCGTTTGGCGAGCGCGGTTTCTTCTCGGTCAGTTCCTCGGCCTTCGCGGTGCCGCTGATGGCGGGGAAGGTCTGGCGCCTGCCGCCCGCGCAGGTAGCCGAGGCGCTCGCGATTTCCGGCGTGCGCCAGTTCACCCTTCTGTCGATCACGCGCGGCCCGATCAGCATGATGAAAGCCTTGCCCTATGCGCACAACGCGATGGACGGTCTGTTTGCCACGCGGCTCGCGGCGGCCGGCTTTACCGGACCGACAAGCCCGATCGACTGGTTCGTGAACCAGGTGAAGCCGGCGCAGCCGGACATGAAGCTTGAACTGTCGACAAAAAATTACCGCATCACCAAGGTCGGCCTCAAACGCTTTCCGCTACAGTTCGAACTGCAGGCGATCGCGGAGGCGGGCGTCAACCTGCATCCCGCCGCGCGCTCCCGCATCGCCGACATCCGCGAGATCGTGGTCGAAACCTATCCAATCACCAAGGAACGCACCGCCGATCCTTCGCGCTATCACCCGAAGACGCGCGAGACCGCCGACCACAGCGCGCCCGTCTGCCTTGCAATGGCGCTGACCGACGGCGACGTCACGATCGATCAATTCGACAAGGACCGCTGGCGGGCTCCTGAGATTCTGGCGCTCGCGCAGAAGGTCGACGTGCGGGTCAATCCAAAGCTCGCGCCCAACGCCCGCGGCCTCGGCTCGGTCGTGAAGGTCGTGTTTGCGGATGGGAAGAGCCTGGAGGAAACGGTCGAGATTCCCGATGGCGACGCGCGGCGGCCGATGTCGCGGCCCGCGCTGGAGCACAAGTTCAACGCGTTCGCAGTCCCGGCGCTGGGCGGAGCCGGTGCGGCGAAGGTGCTCGCGATGATCGATCGGTTGGAGGATGTTGCCGATGTGCACGCGTTGACCGCGGCGCTGCGCGGTGGGTGATTATGCCCGCGGTATCAGTGACGGATCAACGTCCAATGCCGCTATGATCACTCCGGCTGTATCCCCGCCCGCTTGATGATCGCGCCGTAGCGTTCGATGCCGTCGCGGATCAGCGCGCCGAATTGTTCCGGGCTGCCGCCGATCACGGCCAGGCCGTTTTCCTCGAGTACGGCGTTCGTATCAGGCGCGTTGAGCGCCTTCACCATCTCCGCGTTGAGGCGGGTCAGAATCGGCGCCGGCAAGCCGGGCGGCCCGAAGAAACCGAACCAGGATGACGGCTTCTGGAACGCCGGCACGATTTCCGACATCGAGGGCACGTTCGGGAGCCGCGAAAAGCGCTTCGGCTCCAGCACGGCGAGGATCTTGATGCGGCCTTCCTGCGCCGGTCCAAGCGCATTGGAGACGGAAATGAACGTCATCGGGATATGCCCGCCGATGACGTCCTGCATGGCCGGCGCGACGCCGCGATAGGGCACGTGATTGATCTGCACGCCGGCGGTCTCGTTGAACAGTTCGCCCATCAGATGAAACACCGAGCCGACGCCGGAACTGCCGAACGAAAGCTGCCCCGGCCGCGCCTTCGCATAGGCGATCAACTCCTGCACCGAATTCACCGGCAGTGAGGCGTTGATCGCCAGACAGGTGGCCGGCTCGACTGCAGCGACGATCGGCGTGAAATCCTTCACCGCATCGTAGGGCAGGTTCTTCATCAGGTGCACGGCGGTCACGTGGGTTCCCGCGGTTGCGGCGAGCAGCGTATAGCCGTCCGGCGCCGCGCGTGCGACCATGTTGGAACCGATCGTGCCGTTGGCGCCAACGCGGTTCTCGACCACCACGGTCTGCCCGAGCGCGGTGCCGAGCTTGTTGCCGACCATCCGCGCGACGAGATCGAGCGCGGGACCGGGCGGAAACGGCACGACCATCGTGATCGGCTTTGCGGTCGGCCATCCCTGGGCGTGGGCGTCCGGGGCGCCGCCGAGCGCAAGGGTCGCGAGCAAGCATGCGGCTAAAGATCGGAGAAGGGTCATCGGCATTCCTCGGTGGGATTTCCTCGGTCCTGCCATCCCTATATCAGGGCGGCGCCCTGCGCGAACGGCGACCGCGCGTCACAGCTTCCGAGCGGAGCCAGGACATCCGGACGCCCCTCATGTAAAATAACAAAGTCGCACAGTGAAGCACGCCCATGGAGCGTTCGTTCAAGAAGGAAGTCCAGGCCCTGAAGCTCGGGGCGGGCGAAACGTTTCGCGGCGAGGGCATTCTCGCCGTCACCAAGGCGCTGTTGCAGTCCGGGGTGAGCTATGTCGGCGGCTACCAGGGCGCGCCGGTGTCGCATCTTCTCGACGTGATGGTCGAGGCCGAGGACCTGCTGGCCGACCTCGGTGTGCACGTCGAGACCTGCACCAATGAGGCCGCCGCCGCGGCGATGCTTGGCGCCTCGATCAACTATCCGCTGCGCGGCGCGGTCACCTGGAAGTCGATCGTCGGTACTAATGTCGCCGCGGACGCGCTCTCGAACCTCGCTTCGCCGGGAGTGCTCGGCGGCGCGTTGATCATCCTCGGCGAGGACTACGGCGAAGGCGCGAGCGTGATCCAGGAGCGCTCCTACGCCTATGCGATGAAGAGTTCGATGTGGCTGCTCGATCCGCGGCCGGAATTGCCAACGATCGCGCGCATGGTCGAAAAGGGGTTCGAACTGTCGGAGGCGAGTCACGCGCCGGTGATGTTGGAGCTGCGCATTCGCGCCTGCCATGTCACCGGCGAGTTCGCGGCCAAGGATAATCGCCGCGCGGTTTTTTCCAGCCAGAACCGGATCGCCGGGCCGCCCCGCTTTGACTACGCGCGCCTTGCGCATCCGCCGCTGACCTTCGTGCAGGAGCGCTGCAAGGTCGAGGATCGCCTGCCGGCGGCGCGGGCGTTCATCAGGACCGAGAGGCTCAACGAGCTAATGCCCGGCGATCTCGGCGACGTCGGCATCCTCGTGATGGGCGGACTCGCCAACAGCGTATTGCGTGCGCTCGCCCGGCTCGATCTCGCCGACGGCTACGGCGCGTCACGCATTCCGATCTACGTGCTCAATGTCGTTTATCCGCTTGTTCCCGAGGAGGTGCGCGAGTTCTGCGATGGGAAGCGAGCGGTGCTCGTGGTCGAGGAAGGCTCGCCCGACTACATCGAGCAGCAGATCAACGTCGAATTGCGCCGCGCCGGCATTCAGACGCGCGTGCTTGGCAAAGGACCGTTGCCGAAAGTCGGCGAATATACCTCGGACGTTCTGCTCAGCGCGCTTGCGGCATTCCTTACCGAGACAAAGCCCGCGGGGCTCGAGGCCGAAGCGATCGCCGCGCGCGCCCGCGAGATGATCGCGCACACGCCGCTCGCGGCGGCGGCGGTCGGCGAGCTGCCGCCGCGCCCGCCGACCTTCTGCACCGGCTGTCCGGAGCGGCCGGTGTTCGCCGCGATCAAGCTGATGCAGCGCGAGCTTGGACCGACCCATATCAGCGCGGACATCGGCTGCCATTCGTTCGCGACCTTCGCGCCGTTTTCGCTCGGCAATTCGATCCTTGGTTACGGCATGTCGCTCGCCAGCGCCGCCGCGGTTGCGCCCAATCTCGACCGCCGTCCGATCGCGGTGATGGGCGACGGCGGCTTCTGGCACAACGGGCTCATCACTGGCGTGGCGTCGAACCTGTTCAACAAGGGCGACGGCGTGCTCATCGTCATGCAGAACGGCTACACCTCGGCAACCGGACTGCAATACATGCCCTCGAGCAAGGCGAGCCGCGCCGGCGGTCCCGCCGGCATGGACGTCGAGCGGACGCTGCGCTCGCTCGGCGTCAAGTGGCTGCGCAAGGTGCGCACCTACAGCGTCGCCACCATGGTCAAGACGCTGAAGGAGGCGATGCGCACCGCCGAGCGCGGCCTCAAGGTGATCATTGCCGACGGCGAATGTCAGCTCGCGCGCCAGCGCCGCGTGCGTGCCGAAGACGCCGAGAAGCTCAAGCGCGGCGCGCGCGTGGTGGCGACGCGCTACGGCGTCGACGGCGAGATCTGCACCGGAGACCATTCCTGCATCCGGCTTTCGGGGTGTCCTTCGCTCACGGTCAAGCCGAATCCCGATCCGCTGCGCTCCGATCCGGTGGCGACGGTGATCGAAAGCTGCGTCGGCTGCGGACTGTGCGGCGAGGTCGCGCATGCCGCGGTGCTGTGCCCGTCGTTCTATCGCGTCGATGTGGTGCGCAATCCGACCTGGCGGGATCGCGCGCTGCACAAGCTGAGGCGCACGGTCATTGAATGGATGGCGGGCATGCCGGGTGGCGCCTCTTCTCGCTCGCCCCAACGGGGAGAGGGTCGGGGTGAGGAGGGCTCGGAGTCCAAGTTTCCAGCTCCTGGATCCCCTCACCCTAACCCTCTCCCCGTTAGGGAGAGGGAACTGCGCATCAGCGAACCAACAGCTTACGATTCAAATCGTCCGTTGACGCTCCTCATCGCCGCGCTCGGCGGCGAGGGTGGCGGCGTGCTGACGAACTGGATCGTGACTGCGGCGGAGAGCCTCGGCTTCCCTGTGCAGAGCACGTCGATCCCCGGCGTCGCGCAGCGCACCGGTGCGACGACCTATTACATCGAGATCGTGCCCGCAGCCGACAAAGGCGGCCGGCGCCCCGTGCTCGCGCTCCTCCCCGGCGTCGGTGACATCGATGTGGTGCTGGCGAGCGAACTGATGGAAGCAGGCCGCGCCGTCGCCGCCGGTTTCGTCACGCCCGACCGCACGCTCGCCATCGCCTCGACCTCGCGCTTCTACGTGATGAACGAGAAGATCGCGATGGGCGACGGCCGCTACGACTCCGGCCGGCTGATGCAAGCGATCGAGCAGCGCTCGCGCGCGCGCCGCCTGCTCGACATGGAGGAGATCGCGCGCCGCACCGGCGCGATGCTGAACGCCGTGATGCTCGGCGTGCTCGCCGGCAGCGACGCGCTGCCGATCCCCGCGGAAGCATTCGAGGCCGCGATCCGCGCCGACGGCAAGGCCGTCGAGTCCAACCTGCGCGGCTTCCGCGCCGGCTTCGACGCGGCGCAGGAAGCTGGCCCGCGCCTTGCCGCCGGCGGAGAGCGTACGCAAGCCGGTACGTCCTTGCCCACCGACCTCGCGCGCGGGATCGAGCAAATGCCGGCAGTGGCCCGTGCCGTGATGGGCGAAGGTGCGCGCCGGCTCGCCGCCTATCAGGACCTGGCCTACGCGCAGCTCTATCTCGACCGGCTGACAACGATTCGCGATGCGGATGCGCGGGCCCAAGCGAGCGGACGTTTGCTCAACGAGACCGCGCGCCATCTCGCGGTGCGCATGTCCTACGAGGACGTGATCCGCGTCGCGGAGGCGAAGATCGATCCTGCGCGCCGCGCGCGGATCGCGGCCGAGATGGCGATCAGACCGGGTGACCCGTTCAAGGTGCGCGAATTCCTCAAGCCCGGCATCGAGGAAATGTGCTCGATCCTGCCGCCGTCCGTGGCGCGGCGTGTTCGTGGGCTTGCGGATCGGCGCGGTTGGCTCGGCCGAGCGCACTGGGGCATGCAAGTCAATAGCGCGTCGGTGTCAGGCTATCTGCGGTTCCGCGCGCTCGCAAAGCTTCACCGCTGGCGGCCGCGCAGCTACCGCTTCCAGGAGGAGCAGCGCGCGATCGAAGCGTGGCTCGGCCGCATCTGCACCGCCGCCACCCTGTCCGCCGATCTTGCGCTTGAAATCGCGGAATGCGCGCGGCTCATCAAGGGCTACGGCGACACCTTGAAGCGTGGGACGACGAATTATCACTCGATCGAGACGCGTGTGATCGACCCCGCACTGGCCGGCGACATTCCGCCGGGCCAAGCGATCGATGCGATCGCGAGCGCCCGCACGGCGGCACTGGTCGATCCGGAAGGCGAGAGCCTTGCCAAATGCCTCGCCGATATCGCGGCGCAGTCTGCGCATCGCATCGCGGCGGAATAACCCACTCCCGTTGCGGGAGAGGGGGAGGGGCTCATCGCCGCACGAAGCCGACGATGTCCTTCACCGCCTTCATCGTTTCCGCGGCGAGCGCCTGCGCGCGCTCGGAACCGTCGGCGAGCACGGCGTCGATCGCGGCCGGATCGGCGATCAGGCGGCGCATCTCGGCGTTGATCGGCGAGATCTGGCTGACCAGGACGTCGACCATCGCGTTCTTGAAGGCCGAGAACTGCGCGCCGCCGAACTCTTTGAGAACTTCGGCCTTGGTCGTACCGCGCAGCGCTGCGAAAATGCCGATGAGATTGTCCGCCTCCGGCCGGTTCTCGAGCCCTTTCTCTTCCGACGGCAACGGCTCGGGGTCGGTCTTGGCGCGTCGTATCTTCAGCGCGATCGTATCGGCGTCGTCGGTGAGATTGATGCGTGATTGATCCGACGGCTCCGACTTCGACATTTTCCTGGTACCGTCGCGCAGCGACATCACGCGCGTCGCCGGCCCCTGGATCAGCGGTTCCGGCAACGGAAAGAACGCCTCGCCGAAGCTGTGCGCCTGGATCGACTCGCCGAAGTCATTGTTGAACTTCTGCGCGATGTCGCGCGAGAGCTCCAGATGCTGCTTCTGGTCGTCGCCGACCGGCACGTGCGTTGCGCGGTAGACCAGAATGTCCGCCGCCATCAGCGCCGGATACGCGAACAACCCGACCGAGGCGTTCTCGCGGTCCTTGCCGGCCTTCTCCTTGAACTGGGTCATGCGGTTGAGCCAGCCCATGCGCGCCACGCAGTTGAACACCCAGGCGAGCTCGGCGTGCTCGGCGACCTGGCTCTGGTTGAATACGATATGTTTCTTCGGATCGATGCCGCAGGCGATGAACGCCGCCGTCACTTCGCGGATCGCGCGCGGCAATTCCTTTGGATCCTGCCACACCGTGATCGCGTGCATGTCGACGACGCAATAAATGCAGTCGTGACTGTCCTGCAGCTCCACGAACTTGACGAGGGCGCCGAGATAATTGCCGAGGTGCAGATTACCGGTCGGCTGAACGCCGGAAAACACGAGTGGTCTGAATGCCATTGCGGCGCTCCTTTGATGCGGCGTCCATGCCATGCCGCAGCGCAACGGCGCAAGGGGCGCCGGGCTCGGGCGGGAGCCGGTGCGATTGCCAGCGGGGATTCCGCCGTTATAGTGCGCGCCGCACTTGCGCCCTTCCCTCTCACCTCACGCAAAATCCATGACGACGACCCGCTTCGACGTTCTCGGCATCGGCAACGCCATCGTGGATGTGCTCGCGCGCACCGAGGACGATTTCCTGATCAAGCAGGCGATGCACAAAGGCTCGATGCAGCTTATCGATGAAGCGCGCGCGGCCTCGCTCTACGATGCGATGGGGCCGACGGTGGAGATTTCCGGCGGGTCCGCGGCCAACACTATCGTGGGGGTGGCGAGCCTCGGCGGGCGCGGCGCTTTTGTCGGCAAGGTCAGGGATGACGAATTCGGCCGCACCTTCCGCCACGATATCCGCGCCGCCGGCGTGGCGTTCGACACACCGCCCGCATCGCACGGCGCGGCGACCGGCCGCTGCTATGTCCTGGTCACGCCCGACGGCGAGCGGACGATGAATACCTATCTCGGCGCGGCGCAGGACCTGCATCCAGACGATATCGACGTGGAGGCGGTCGCCGCTGCGGAGATCACCTACCTGGAGGGCTATCTCTGGGACCCGCCGCACGCAAAAGAGGCGTTCCGCAAGGCCGCGGCCGCGGCGCACCAGGCCGAGCGGCTGGTGGCGCTGACGCTTTCGGACGCGTTCTGCGTCGATCGCTACCGCGCCGAGTTCCTGCACCTGATCAAGACCGGCACGGTCGACATTGTATTCGCCAACGAACGGGAACTTCACAGCCTCTACCAGACCGCTGACTTCGACACCGCCGTCAACGCCATACGCACCGACGGGCGCCTTGCCGTGGTCACGCGCAGCGAAAAGGGTTGCCTGATCGTGACGCGCGAGGAGACCGAGGCCGTCCGCGCCTTCCCGGTAGAGAGGGTGGTCGATGCAACCGGGGCTGGCGACCTTTTCGCCGCGGGTTTCCTGGTCGGACTATCCCGCGGGGGCGGCTATCGCACCGCGGCGCAGCTCGGGTCGCTCGCTGCCGCCGAAGTGATCGGACATATCGGCGCCCGGCCGGAATCCTCGCTCAAGGCCCTGGCTGATGAAAATGGCCTCGGCTGAGGTCGCGCACGTGATTGCCGCACGCGTTGTCCACAGGCAATCCCCAGGATTCTGGGACCCTTGTCGTTTTCCATTCAAACTAACGCATTACCTATGGGGCACCGGCTCGAAAGGGGGGCTCGGGCGTTTCGCAGGAGCTACCCATGAGTGCCAAAATCTCTCGCCTCCCCAGCCGCTTCCCGATAGGTACCCGCTACGTCGTGGAAGGCCGCGATGGCCAGGTCCAGTCGCGCTATCTTGAGTTCCCCGATGGCCGCCATGTCGACTTGCCGGCCGATCCGGTGGAACGGAGGACGGCTCGTGCAGGCGCCTCCAGCGGTCGCCGCCGCCATCGGGCCTCCGTCAGAAAATTCTGAAAAGAATTTTGATTTGCGTTGGAACGACTCGGCGTCGGACCAGTTGGATACAGGACGTCGGGTGGTGTGCCCCCCAGCCCCCCAACCCCTCACCCATCCGGCGACGGACCCTGGGCCTTCGGGTACCGGGGTCTTCTTTTATCGAAAATAGCTCGCGAAATTAGCAGCGCCGGTGCCGGAGTACCGGTTCGCGCGGCCGGGATGGCGGCCGCGCGACGTTATGTGCCCGGGCTTCAATACAGCCCAGCCTGTGACGTGGCCGGCAAGTCGTGAGCGGCGACCATGAGGTCGAACGGGTTCACGGAGGCAGGGGCGGAGATTGCTACCCCAACGGGCTCCGAAGCCAGGTTCCGCGACGGAACCGCTGCCCAAGCAACGGCAATCAGTGTGATGATTGCGGTCATGCCCCATATGATAAGCCGGCTCATGGAACCCTCCGATCTCTAACGGGGGCGATCAATCGCCCCTGAAGAGTTGGACGGACGCCGCCGCGGATGGGTTCACCAAAAATTTGGCAGCGCGGGCTTGGCCCGGCCTCGGCTGCGATCCGATCGTCAAACGATAGGTTCCCTCAGGCGATGGCTTGGCTCGTTCCGGATTTCGGCTGAACGCCGAGTTCCCGCAGCGCGGCTTCGAATTCCGCCATCCCGTCCCGGGTGGACAGGTCTTTGTATTGCAGTTGCGGCAGCCGCATGTGAATCCGGGATGGATCGCCGACCGGCTCCAATAATACCGGCAGCACCCAACGGCGCGGCTTTTCATCCTCCTTGTTGAAGGCATAGAAAACTTCGTCGCGAACCATCTTGGAGTCGAACGCGTCCTTCGAGAGCACCAACAGGAAATAGTCGCTCGCGAGAATGGCCTTCTGGATCTCCTCGACCCACTCGTTGCCGTGCGGGATCGAATGCTCCGCCAGAAAATAATCGAACCCATATTTGTCGAGCCTGGGAACGATCAGCTCCTTGATGCGGTCGACGTCCCGGTGGGAATGGCAGATGAAGAACTTGCCCTGCTTCTTGGCCGAGCGCGGACCGCGCAGGTTGTAGACGAGGAATTTCGAGCCGGTCGAGCTGATCTGGATCGACTCCGGCGCACTCGCCTCGTTCACCAGCTCCTGAACCTCGTGATAGGTGGGCCCGTCGCAGAGAATGCGCTTGCCGCTGCGCGCGTTGCGCTCGAGCAGGGCTGCGCGATTCACGGCGCCGCCGATGATGGTGAATTCGCTGAACTTGTCGTCGCCGATCGCGCCGATGGTTACTTCGTCGGAGGCGATGCCGACGCCAATGTCGAGGAAGCCAAGGTCCTCGGGCAGGCGCTTCTGCCAGCTCTCGCGCAGCGGGACAAAGCTTTCGGTCATCACAAAGGCTGAGTTCACGGCGCGCACCGGCGCGTCGTCGCCGCGAAATACCGCCAGCAACCCGTCGCCGAGAAACTTGTTGACGATGCCGCCATGTGAAAGCACGGCGTCCGCCAGCAACGCGAAGAATTGCCGCAGGTAGCCCTGGATGCGCGTGGGATTGTTGCCGACCACCTGACAGAAGCCGGTGAAGCCGCGCATGTCGGCGAACAGGATCGTCGCTTGTTCGACCAGCGGCTTGGTGTTCTCGCCGGTTACCAGCCCGACCAGTTCCTTGCGGGTATCGGCCGTCGCATAGAGTCCGCTGCTCGCGAGCATGCGCTCAAACAGGAGTGCGTTGCGTATCGCGATCGTCGCCTGGCTCGCCAACCGCTGCGTGAGTTGAAGATCGATCTGATCGTAGTGCTGCGGGCCTTGCGGTCCCTCTTTGTTGAGCAGCTGCAGGACCCCGTAGCAGGTGTCCGCATAAACGAGCGGCACGCAAACCATCGAATGAGTGACGAAGTGGGTTTTTTCGTCGACGGTCTTGTAATGATCCTTCAAATCATTCTCGACCAGGGACAGGCGGCTTGAAAACACGGTGCCGGCCTTGCCCTTGCCGGCCGGGATTCTGATTTTCTTCGCCTCGGCAGCCGTCGGCCCGGTCGCGGCGGCAAAGTAGAGGTCGTCGCGCTTGGTATCGTGGAGGATGACCGAGCCGGCCTGCGAGGCGGTGAGCTCCTGACCGATCGCCAGGATGTGCTCGAGCACTTCGTCAAGCGACTGTGTGGAGGTCAGCCGGTCGACGGCATTCAGCAGGGCCAGAAGCTGTGGCGCTTCGAGGTGGGACTGGCTTTCCTGGTCCATCGCTCGCCCGTTCGTCGATCGTTCCATCTTATCGAGGCAGGAAGCGGCGTGCCAAGCGCGCTGACGTGGCCGCCCGCGACCGGCGTGGGCATGAGGGCGAAAAAAGCCGCACCGTTGGCGTCAGTGCCCGCCGACCACGAGATGGTCCCGATGCACCATTTCGGCACGGCCGCCGAACCCGAGGATCGACAGAATATCGGCCGAAGAACGGCCTTTGATTTTTTCCGCGTCCTCGGCGTCGTAGGCGACCAGCCCGCGGCCGACTTCGGCGCCGTCCGGCCCCCGTATCACCACCGCGTCACCGCGGGTGAATACGCCCTCGACCTTGATGACGCCCGCAGGCAGGAGGCTCTTGCCGGTCTTGAGCGCGCGGACCGCGCCGGCGTCGATGATGAGCACGCCCTTGGGCTCCAGCGATCCGGCGATCCATTTCTTCCGCGCTGTCACCGGGTTGGCCGGCGTCAGGAACCAGGTGCAGCGCGCGCCGGCGGCGATCGCCGCCAGCGGATGGGCGACGTGACCGGAGGCGATGACCATGTGGGTACCGCCATGGGTCGCGATCTTGCCGGCTTCGATCTTGGTCTGCATGCCGCCGCGCGACAGTTCGGAGCCCGCGGCACCGGCCATGGCCTCGATCGCGGGCGTGATGCGTTCGACCACGGGCACCAGCTTGGCGTCCTTGTTCGCGCCCGGAGGGGCGTCGTAGAGGCCGTCGATATCCGACAGCAGCACCAGCAGGTCGGCGCCCGCCATGGTAGCCACACGAGCTGCCAGGCGGTCGTTGTCGCCGTAGCGAATTTCGGTGGTGGCGACGGTGTCGTTCTCGTTGATCACCGGGATCGCGCGCCATTCCAGCAGCCGCGCGATCGTGGAGCGCGCGTTGAGGTAGCGGCGACGCTCCTCGGTGTCCTGCAACGTCACCAGCACCTGGCCGGCGGTGATGCCGCGTTCACCGAGCACCCCCGACCAGGTACGTGCAAGCGCGATCTGACCGACGGCGGCGGCGGCCTGGCTGTCTTCGAGCTTGAGCGGTCCGCGCGGCAGGCGCAGCACCGCGCGCCCGAGTGCGATCGCGCCGGAGGAGACGACCAGTAGGTCGCGCCGCTCGCGGTGCAGCTTGGCGAGATCATCCGCCAGCGCGGCGAGCCAATCCTCTTTCACGCAGCCCGCTTCCGCGTCGACGATCAGCGAGGAGCCGACTTTCACTACCACGCGGCGGAAATCGGACAGGGCGGGAATTGTCGAGGACATGAGTGAACCGGCATCAACGCGACAACCATTGCCGCGCCGAAACGTTGTTTAGCATGGGTTTTTGCGGCTGTGCCAAGACGCTCTGCGCCGCCGCGCCTGCTTAGAAAATCGGGGAACACGAAATACCGGCCAGGATCAGGGCTGCCAAACCGACGCTGCCGTGTGGATGGGCCGGCTCTTGACGCGCGCCTCTCCAATCACCTTGAGCAAGGCGCGCAGAATTTCCGGAACGCCGTCGCCGGTGGCGGCGGAAACGATCAATGGCGTCTTCTTCGCGGCGCGCTTGAGCCGCGCGACCTGCTGCTTACGCTGCTCCGGCGTGAGCGCATCGGCCTTGTTGAGCGCGACGATCTCGGCCTTGTCGGCGAGATCGTGCCCATAAGCTTCGAGCTCGGCGCGCACGGTCTTGTAGGCCTCCCCCGCGTGCTCGCCGGTACCGTCGATGAGATGGAGGAGCACGCGGCAGCGCTCGGCGTGCCCGAGGAAGCGGTCCCCGAGGCCGGTGCCCTCATGCGCGCCTTCGATCAGTCCCGGGAGATCGGCGAGCACGAATTCACGGCCGTCGATCTCCACCACGCCAAGCTGCGGATGCAGCGTGGTGAAGGGATAGTCCGCGATCTTTGGCCGCGCGGCGCTTACCCCCGCAAGGAACGTCGATTTCCCGGCGTTCGGAAGCCCGACGATCCCAGCATCCGCGATCAGCTTGAGGCGAAGCCGGATGGCGCGCTCTTCGCCCGGCTGGCCGGGATTGGCGTGCCGCGGCGCCCGGTTGGTCGAGCTTTTGAAATGGGCATTGCCGAACCCGCCATTACCGCCCTTCGCCAGCACCGCGCGCTGGCCGACTTCGGCGAGATCGGCGAGCAGGGTTTCGCCATCCTCCTCGTAGATCTGAGTGCCGGCCGGCACTTTCATCACGATATCTGCGCCGTTGGCGCCGTGCCGGTCCTTGCCCATGCCGCCACCGCCAGTCTTGGCGCGGAAATGCTGCTGGTAGCGGTAATCAATGAGGGTATTGAGGCCGTCGACCGCCTCGGCGATCACATCGCCGCCACAACCGCCATCGCCGCCGCTCGGTCCGCCGAATTCGATGAATTTTTCGCGGCGGAAGGCTACGCAGCCGTTACCACCGTCGCCCGAGCGGATGTAGACCTTGGCTTCGTCGAGGAATTTCATTCCTGCAATATGCGTGCGCCAGGCGCAAAGCGATAGGGCCGCCGGAGCGATCTCAATCAACAATGCAAATGGGGGCGGCGACAAGACCTCGTCGGGAGGGGCCAAGGCGGGCCATGCCTCACTGATGCGGCCCAAGGGGCCCGCTCCCAACGCGCGTCCGTGTGTGCTTTGCCGCTACGCCGCGATCCGAACGAAACCGCGGCGATTATCGCGGCCTGACTGGCCCGGGGGCATCGCAGCCTCCTTCTCACAAGGACCGGCGCTCGGCGCGCGATCCATTGACCAACGTCGAAACCGTGCGCCCGTTCCCGAGGGCTGTCAAATCAACCCGAGGCGAGGCGGCCAAGCAAGAAACGCATGGTCGCCGGGAATAAATCGCCGCGTCGTCTGATCCAGTCCCTGGAAGCGCTCATGCTTCAGTGGAGATTGCAATGCGATCAGATCACGACGACGGCCTCAGCCGGCGCAAAGTCCTGGAATGCATGACCTGGGCCGGGACCGGCGTTCTCTGGACCATCAGCGGCGGCGTGCCGCGTTCGCTTGGGATCATCGACGAGGCGCTCGCGCAGGATGCCGGCAGCCTCACCTTCCTGCAGATCAGCGACAGCCACATGGGCTTCGACCGCCCCGCCAATCCCAACGTCAGCAGCACGCTCGAAGCGGCGATCGACAAGATCAAAGGGCTGCCGCAGCAGCCCGCGTTCCTGATTCACACCGGCGATATCACGCACCTGTCGAAGCCCAAGGAATTCGACGATGCGGACCGCATCATCTCGCAGGCGCGCCTCGATGTGCATTACGTGCCGGGCGAACATGACATCCTCGACGAGGATGTGAAGCTTTATCGCGAACGGTACGGGCGCGGCGCCAAGGGCGCCGGCTGGTACTCGTTCGATGCCAACGGCGTGCATTTCATCGGCCTCGTCAATGTCGTCGACCTCAAGGCCGGCGGGCTCGGCAATCTCGGCGCCGAACAGATCGCCTGGCTCGAAGATGACGTCAAAGGCCGCTCCGCCTCGACCCCGATCGTGGTGTTCGCGCACATCCCGCTCTGGGTGGTCTATCCGCAATGGGGCTGGGGTACGGACGACGGCGCCCGCGCGCTCGATCTGCTCAAGCGCTTCGGCTCCGTCACCGTGCTCAACGGCCACATCCACCAGGTGATGCAGAAGGTCGAAGGCAACGTCGCATTCCACACCGCCTGCTCGACCGCATTCCCGCAGCCGGCGCCGGGCGCGGCACCGTCGCCGGGACCGATGGCCGTGCCCGCCGACAAGCTGCGTTCGATGCTCGGCGTCAGCAATGTCAGCTTCAGGCAGGGCCAGCAGCGGCTCGCGATCATCGATATGCCGCTGCAGGGCTAGGGAGCATTTTCAGGAAAACCGGACTCCGGTTTTCCGTAGAAAACGCGACCCCTCAAGAGGATCAGAACGCACATGAGCAAAGGTTTGTTGGGCGGCGTCTTCGCCGCAGCGCTTGCGCTTGCGCTGGTGGCGGCGGCACCAGGCGCGTGGGCTGCGGATTTGGCCGTGAAGATCGACAATTTCACGTTCAGTCCGCAGCGGCTCACGGTGAAGGCCGGGACCACCGTGACCTGGACCAATGAGGACGACATCCCCCATACGGTCACTTCGAGCGAGAAGAAATTCAAATCGAAGGTGCTAGACACCGACAACGTGTTCTCGTTCACTTTCACGACAGCCGGCACGTTCGAATACTTTTGCTCCTTGCATCCGCACATGACAGGAACAATCGTGGTCGAGGCAGTGACCGGGAGCGGTGAATGAGGCTTGGCCGCCGTCGGCCGGGACGTTCCCGGAGCACAACGATCGAGCGCGAGCGGATGGCGGCCGGGACATTCGACGTTGATGCGGACAAGGCGCGGCGTTTTCGCGACGCCGCGCTGCCGCATCTCGACAACGTCTACACGCTCGCGCGCTACCTGATGCGCAATCCGGCCGATGCCGAAGACGCGGTGCAGGAATGTTACCTGCGCGCGTTGCGGCACTTTGACGGATTTCGCGGAACGGCGATCAAGCCTTGGCTGCTGGCGATCCTGCGCAACGTCTGCCGCGCGGAGTTTGCACGCCGTTCCGGCGCCGCGGCGGGCGCGGACACGGACACCAATGCCGACGAGGCAGCGTTGCCGCTTTGGCAGGAGGCGGAGCAATCGCCGGAGACGCAAATGCTGCGGCAGTGGGACACGGCAACGATCCGCCGGCTGGTGACGGAACTGCCCGAACCGTTCCGCGAAGTGATCGTGCTGCGCGAGATCAATGATCTGCCATACCGCGACATCGCCGACGTGGTCAGAGCGCCGGTCGGCACCGTGATGTCGCGGCTGGCGCGGGCACGCACGATGCTGCGCGCCGCCTGGCTGGCGGCGGAGGGCGAGGAGCGGACGACATGAATTGCGAAGAAGCCGGCGTGTTGCTGCACGCGCTCATCGACCGCGAGCTCGACGCCGGGCATGCGCGTGAGGTCGAGGCTCACGTCGCCGGATGCCCACGCTGCGCCGCGCAGATGCGCGATGTTCGGACGATGCAGACCGCGCTGGCCGCGCCGGAGCTGCGCTACCAGGCACCCGCAAGCTTACTCAGCCGGGTCGAAGCGGCGTTGCCGCGTGCACCCGCGGCGGCGGTAGCCCCTGCCAGCCGGCGCAGTTTGCTCAAAGGCTTCGCATTCGGCACGGCGTTCTCGGCAGTGGCCGCCGCCAGCGTGGTGATGCTTTTGGTGCGCCGGGGAGAGGATCAACGCATCCTCGGCGATGTTGTATCAGCGCACCTGCGCTCGTTGCAGGCCGATCATCTCACCGATGTCCTGTCGAGCGACCAGCACACGGTCAAGCCGTGGTTCAACGGGAAGCTCGACGTCGCGCCGCCGGTAATCGACCTCACGGCGCAGGGGTTCACGCTGCTCGGCGGACGCCTCGATTACGTCGGGGGGCGTGCGGTGCCCGCGATCGTGTATCGGCGGCGCATCCACGTGATCAATCTGTTCGTCACCCCGGCGGAGGCCGCCGGGGGCGGCGCCAAGGCGGAGAGCGTGCAGGGCTACAATGTCCGGCGCTGGACCTGGTCCGATCTCGACTTCTGGGCCGTCAGCGACATCAACGGCGACGAGTTGCAGGAATTCGAGGACAAGTACCAGGCCGCGCTGCGCAGCGGGCCGAACTGATGCTCAGTTCCGGCGTGCCCAGCGGTCACGGTCGAGGCTGAAGCGATCCACCGGCACGGAGTAGCCGAGCGCGCGCACCCGGATCAGCGCCACGTCGGTCCATGCGAAGCCGCACTTCTCCAGCACGCGCCGCGAGGCCGGATTGGTCACGCGGGCGCGCGCGATCAGCCGCTCGTAGCCGAGCGCGCCGAACGCATGTTCGACCAGTGCGCGGGCCGCCTCCGTGGCGTAGCCACGGCCCCAGAATGGAACGCCGATCCAGTAGCCGGGCTCGGGATCCGGTCCGGCGAGCATGCCGACCCCGCCGCCGCCGACAATGACGTCGCCGGGAAGCGTGATCAGGAACGCCGCTTCCTTGCCCGTGCGTTGCCCGTTGTGGATGAAGGCCTCAGCATCCGCGAGGGTATAAGGATGCGGGATGCGCGCGGTGTTCTCAGCGATGCGGCGGTCGTTGACCATCACCGCGAGCGTTTTTGCGTCCTCGAGACGCGGCGCGCGCAGGATCAGCCGCTCGGTTTCGAGGACGGGGGTACTGCGCTCCCGCAGGGTCTCCTGGGGTCTTGGTTCCAGCAAAGTCATGGTACGGGCTCCTGGCTTGAAAAAAGCATGAGGGGGAGGCCGGCACCCGGTCTCCCCCTCAATCGGAACCCATTTGGGTCCGCCGGTTCGACTGGATACCGGCAGACCCTGATGTGTCTGCCGTTTATTCGGCCGCTGCCTCCGTCATCGGTTGGACCGATACAAAAACGCGGCCTTTGGCTTTGGTACGGAACTCCACGTGGCCGTCGATGAGTGCAAACAGGGTGTGGTCTTTGCCGAGGCCGACGTTGTGGCCGGGGTGCCACTTGGTGCCGCGCTGGCGCGCGAGGATGTTGCCGGCGAGCACCTGCTCGCCGCCGAAAATCTTCAGGCCCAGGCGCTGACTGTTGGAGTCGCGGCCGTTGCGCGAGGATCCGCCTGCTTTTTTGTGAGCCATGACTTGAACTCCGGAACTGCTGCTATCTAACCCAAGTTTGTGACGGAATCATCACCGTTCAAGCACTTGCTGGTGATGCCGCGGTTGCTTCTTCGGCGGCCGGGGCGGGCTTGGGCTTGCGGAACGCCTTGCCCTGCGCCTCCCGCGTCGGCTTGGCGCCATCGGTCAGGATTTCCGTCACCCGGACCAGGGTGAATTCCTGTCGATGGCCGCGCTTGCGCCGCGAGTTCTTGCGGCGGCGCTTCTTGAAGGCGATCACCTTCGGCCCACGGCCATTTTCCAGGACTTCGGCGGCGACGCTGGCGCCCGCGACCATCGGCGCGCCCAGCGTGGGGGTCTCTCCACCCACGACCAGCACTTCGCCGAACTGCACGATCTCGCCGACTTCGCCTTTGACTTTTTCAACCTTGAGCTTGTCGTCGACGGCGACACGGTATTGCTTGCCGCCGGTTTTGATGACTGCGAACATCTTTCGTCCTCGTGTTCGGTTCCCGGCGCTCGGATTTTTGGGTCCGGACCGGCTTCTTTCAGTCGGTTTGGGGTTCTGCACGCCGCAAGGGCGCAACAAAGCGCGCGGGCCTTAACGACCCGCGCCGCGGGCATGCTTATGACGGCCGGAGGCTCGACTGTCAAGGAATCGTGGGCGCGCGCGCCCCGCCAGGCCGGCGCTATTTTAGCGGCACCAGGACGTTGATGATCAGGTTCCCTTCCGGCGTCTTCACCAGGTCGGTCAGATATTCCTCGATGAACAGGTCCTGGGCGTCGAGCTGTTTCTCGTCGAGATAATTCGTGATCGCCTCGTAGGTGTTGTCCATCGCGTCGTAGGAGCCGCGATGCACGAATTTGAGCGCCTTGCCGGTCGGCGACTGCCCGACCGCGATCCCACCGGCAGGCGGGCTGCGCGGCGCCTGTGCGACCGGCACGGCGGCCCTGAATTGGAATCCGGTGTCGTCGGTCGAGGTGTAGATGGTCATCGCGGGGCCATCGGCCTTGAGGCCCTCCTTATCGAGATAGGTCTGGACCGTCTTGAATGCCTCGGTCAGCGAATCGAGCGCCGTGTCCCAGTTCGCCATCCCTTCCGCGTAGACGATGGTCTTGGGTTCCAGCGTCACTTCCAGCCCGAACGGGTCGATCGGCTGGGTCTGGACCTGGTTCTGCGCGAGCGCCTGCCCGCCAGCGGTGAAGCCTGCCGCCAAGGCGAGCGCAACGATCACGGCGACGCGAAAGCAGCGACATCGAAGGGCTCCTCGATCGAGCAACGCCCCCCTGCGTTGCCGTCGCGGAATCAATAACACGACGCGCGCGCCTTTGCCGTGCTCGAAATCGGTGCAGCGGTTCACGATCGCGGGTATCCACTGGACTTTGCGGATATAAAGCGCAACTAAAGTGCCGCCATGAGCACGCTCGCCGGCCACAACTTCGTCAAGATGAACGGTCTTGGAAACGAGATCGTGGTGGTGGACCTGCGCCAGGACGGGGGCACGGTTTCACCTGATGAGGCGCGCGCAGCCGCGCGGCCGGCCGGCGCGCCGTACGATCAACTGATGGTCTTGCATGCGCCGCGCACGCCCGGCACCGACGCGTTCGTGCGCATCTACAACAACGACGGCTCGGAAGCCGGCGCTTGCGGTAACGGCATGCGCTGCGTCGCCGATCTGCTGTTCAAGGAGACCGGCAAGGCCACGCTCACGTTCGAGACCAAGGCCGGCGTCATCAATTGCTGGAACGGCGCCACGCCGCTCATCTCGACCGTCGACATGGGCAAGCCGCGGCTGGCCTGGAACGAGATCCCGCTCGCCGAACAATTCCACGACACTCGCAGGATCGAGCTGCAGATCGGGCCGATCGACCAGCCGATCCTGCACTCGCCCTCCGTCGTCAACATGGGCAACCCGCACGCCATCTTCTGGGTCGACGACGTCGACGCCTACGACCTCGGCAAGATCGGCCCGATGCTGGAGCACCACCCGATTTTTCCCGAGCGTGCCAACATCTCGCTCGCGGCGGTCAAGTCACGCGACCACATCGTGCTGCGGACCTGGGAACGCGGCGCCGGTCTCACCAAGGCCTGCGGTTCGGCCGCCTGCGCCGCCGCGGTTGCCGCCGCACGGCTGCGCCGCACCGGGCGCAAGGTGACGGTGACGCTCCCCGGCGGCGATCTCACGATCGAGTGGCGCGAGGGCGACGACCACGTGTTGATGACCGGCCCGGTCGAATATGAGCGCCAAGGCCGCTTCGATCCGGCGCTGTTCGCCGCCGTTGGCGCAGCGTGACCCCATGAGCGTGGATGTCATCACCTTCGGCTGCCGGCTCAACGCCTACGAGTCGGAAGTGATCCGCCGCCAGGCCGAGGCGGCCGGGCTTCCCGACACGATCGTGATCAATACCTGCGCGGTGACCGCCGAGGCTACGCGGCAGTCACGGCAGGCGATCCGGAAACTGCGGCGCGAGCGGCCGCAGGCGCGCATCGTCGTCACCGGCTGCGCCGCGCAAACCGAGCCGGCGACTTTCAGCAGGATGCCCGAGGTCGATCGGGTGCTCGGCAACGAGGACAAGCTGAGCGCTGCCGCCTGGGTAGACACGCGCACGGTCCTGGCTCGTGCCGATATTTTCGGGATCGCCAGTGAAGAAAAGGCACTCGTCAACGACATCATGGCGGTGACCGAGACGGCGCCGCATCTCATCGACGGTCTTGAAGGCCGCGCCCGGGCCTTCGTGCAGGTGCAGAACGGCTGCGATCATCGCTGCACCTTCTGCATCATTCCCTACGGACGCGGAAATTCCCGCTCGGTGCCGATCGGCGAGGTGGTGGCGCAGGTGCGACGTCTCTGCGAGCGCGGCTATCGCGAAGTGGTGCTGACCGGCGTCGATCTCACCAGCTATGGCTCGAACCTGCCGGGCGCGCCGAAGCTCGGGAGGCTGGTGCAGCAGATCCTCAAGCATGTGCCGGAGCTGGAGCGGCTGCGGCTCTCCTCGATCGAACTCGATCGAGGTCGATCCGGCTTTGCTCGACGCGTTCGCGAGCGACGCTCGGCTGATGCCGCACTTGCATCTCTCGTTGCAGGCGGGTGATGACCTCATTCTCAAGCGCATGAAGCGCCGGCATCTGCGTGCGGACGCGATTGCGTTCTGCGATCAGGTACGCAAGCTGCGTCCCGACGTGGTGTTCGGCGGCGACATCATCGCGGGCTTTCCGACCGAGACCGAAGCGATGTTTCAGCATTCGCTCGACCTCGTCGATGAATGCGGGCTCACGCACCTGCATGTGTTTCCGTACTCCGCGCGTCCCGGAACGCCGGCGGCGCGGATGCCGCAGCTTGCACGAGCGGTCGTGAAGGCAAGGGCGCAGCGGCTGCGCGACAAGGGCGCGGCGGCGCTGCGCCAGCGTCTCGACCATGAGATCGGAACGCGGCGGCGTGTGCTGATCGAATCAAACGACATCGGCCACACCGAGCATTTCATCCCGGTGCAGGTCGCAGCTTGCGCCGAGGCGGGCGACCTGCTCGACGTGAGAATCACCGGCCATGATGGGCGGCAATTGCAGGCCGCGGTGTGATAGAGAGCGGCCAACGGCGTACGGAGGAGATCATGGGTCAGGGCAACGGCAGCTACCACCTCGTCACCACGATGGAGCAGCTCGAAGCGATGTTCGAGGAGCCGCTCCCGGTCTCGCAGGTGAAGGAGATCGACTACATCAGCGCCGAGTATCGCGCCTTCATCGAAGCGGCGCCGTTCTTTGCGCTCGCCAGCAGCGGACCGGAGGGGCTCGACTGCTCGCCGCGCGGCGATCCGGCGGGCTTCGTACGCGTGATCGACGAGCACACGCTGATCATTCCTGACCGCCGCGGCAACAACCGCATCGACAGCCTGCGCAACATCGTGCGCGATCCGCGCGTCGCGCTGCTGTTCCTTATTCCCGGCGTCAAGGAGACGATCCGCGTCATCGGCCGCGCCGCGATTTCGACCGATCCGGACCTCACCGCGAGCTTTGTGATCAACGGCAAGGCCCCGGTCTGCGTGCTGATCGTCACGGTCGAGCGCGTATATTACCAGTGCACGAAGGCGATCATCCGGTCAAAACTCTGGGACCCCGCCGGGCAGGTCGACCGCAGGACCTTGCCGACCACCGGCACGATCGTCGCCGCGATCACCAACGGCCGGCTCGGCGGCGCCGAACACGACCGCGGTCAGCACGAACGCACGATGTCGAAGCTTTATTAAAGTGTATTCCGGCCATGTTGCATCAGGCGCAAGTGGTCCGCTCGTCCCCGCGAAAGCGGGGATCCGGGGGCGACAAACTCTACGGTTTGTGCTTGTTGCCCTGGATTCCCGCTTGCGCGGGAAATGAGCGGAGAATCTGGACCAACCTGAGCGAAATACGCTCTAAAATGTTGCAAGCCGCTCGACACTGGCGCTCACGTCGTCCCCGCTCCAGCCGCAGGCCCGTAGCCGCTCGACCATGTGCGAAGGGGCCGGCGCGGCGATCCGAACCGGCTCGCGGTTCTTGTAGAGCGGCACCACGATTTCGCGCGCGTGCAGTTGTAGCCCAGGCCCGCCGGTGCGCGGCGCGCTGCCGTAGATCGGGTCTCCCAGCACCGGCCAACCCATCGCGGCGCAGTGAACGCGCAACTGGTGCGTCCGTCCGGTCAACGGTTCGAGCGCGAGCCAGGTAATGCCGGGCGCGCGCCCCATGACCTTCCACAAGGTCGTCGACGGCTGGCCCTTGGGATCGGGCTTCATCCACCAGCCGATGGTGTCGTCGAGGCGGCCGAGCGCGAGGTCGATGCGGCCTTCGTCGGCGTCGGGGCCGCCGTCCACGATCGACCAGTAGGTCTTGCTGACGCGGCCGGCCTTGAACAGCTTGCCGAGTTCCGCGAGCGCCTTGCGATGCCGCCCGAGCACGAGGCAGCCCGAGGTGTCGCGGTCGAGCCGGTGCGCGAGCGCCGGCGATCGCGGCAATCCAAAGCGCAGTGCGTCGAAATGGTCCTCGATGCACTCGGCGCCGCGTCGGCCCTTGGGCCCCTTGTGGACCGCCATGCCGGCCGGCTTGTCGATCACCAGCATCAGCCCATCGCGGTAGAGCAGGCGAGCCACCATCTCTTCCGATGTCATGACGAAGTCGCTATCACGGCCATGTCCTTTCTTCACCCGCCCCTGCAAGGGAGGGTCGGACCGCGTAGCGGTCCGGGGAGGGATCCTGTGACTCACCGCATCCCGCAGCGCTCGGAACCCCCACCCGCCGAGCTTCGCTCGGCGACCTCCCCCTTGCAGGGGGGAGGTGAAGATATAGGGCAAAGCCAATCCGCATGAATGACAGCACCGAGAAAAAAAGCTGGTGGCGGCGCCTCAGCGACGGCCTCAAGCGCACCTCGTCGAATATCGGCACTGCGATCTCCGACCTGATCTCGAAGCGCAAGCTCGATGCGACGACGCTGGAGGAGATCGAGGAGGTGCTCATCCGCGCCGACCTCGGCGTCGATGTCGCCGGCCGGATCGCGGCGGCGGTGGGCGAAGGGCGCTATGACAAGACGGTCAGCGCCGACGAGGTGAAGGCGATCCTCGCCGCCGAGGTCGAGAAGGTGCTGGCGCCGGTGGCGAAGCCACTGGCGGTGGGCGCGGGCAAGCCGTTCGTGATCCTGGTGATCGGCGTCAACGGCTCCGGCAAGACCACCACCATCGGCAAGCTCGCGGCCAAGTTCCGCATCGAGGGCAAGAGCGTGATGCTGGCTGCCGGCGACACCTTCCGCGCCGCCGCGATCGATCAGCTCAAGATCTGGGGCGGCCGCACCGGGGCGAGCGTCATCGCGCGCGCCGCCGGATCGGATGCGGCGAGCCTCGCCTTCGACGCGCTCACCGAGGCGCGCGGCGAGGGGATCGACATTCTCATCGTCGACACAGCCGGCCGGCTGCAGAACAAGGCCGTGCTGATGAGCGAGCTCGAAAAGATGGTGCGGGTGATGAAGAAGGTCGATCCCACCGCGCCGCATGCGGTGCTGCTGGTGCTCGATGCGACCGTGGGGCAGAACGCGCTCTCCCAGGTCGAGGTGTTTCAGAGGACCGCCGGCGTTACCGGCCTGGTGATGACCAAGCTCGACGGTACCGCCCGGGGCGGCATCCTGGTGGCGATCGCGGCGAAATACGGACTGCCGGTGCATTTCATCGGGGTCGGGGAGAGCGTGGACGACCTCGCCCCGTTCGCCGCGAAGGATTTTGCGCGCGCGATCGCTGGGATCGAGTGAGCGGAGAGAATTGAGCAGGCGAATACCGGCGGAGTTCAGAACCGCTGCGGGAATGACAACTGCAATCGAGCGCGCTACACAGCCTCATGTCGACCAGACCGCAGCTCAATCCGCTCCTCAAGCTCGCGCTCGACTTCGGGCCGCTGCTGCTGTTTTTCTTTGCCAACTCCCGGTTCGGGATTTTCACCGCGACCGCGACCTTCATGGTTGCGAGCATGGTGGCGCTGGCGGTGTCCTATGCGCTGACGCGGCACCTCGCGATCATGCCGCTGGTCACTGCGATCATCGTGCTGGTGTTCGGAACGTTGACGCTGGTGCTGCACGACGAACTGTTCATCAAGGTCAAGCCGACCATCATCTACGTGCTGTTCGGGGGCATCCTGTTGGGCGGGCTCGCGTTCGGCAAATCGCTCTTGGGCGTGGTGTTCGACTCGATGTTCCACCTCACCGAGGAAGGCTGGCGCAAGCTCACGCTGCGCTGGGCGCTGTTCTTCCTCGCGCTCGCGGTGCTCAACGAGATCGTCTGGCGCACCCAGTCGACGGATTTCTGGGTCAGCTTCAAGGTGTTCGGCGTGATACCGCTCACCTTCGTGTTCGGTGCGCTGCAGATGCCGCTGCTGCAGAAACACGCCGCCCCGGAGCCGGCGGAAGCCAAGGAAGAGTGAGCGCTCAGCCCTGCGTCGCGGCTGGCGCTTCCAGCGCCTTATCGATCTCGGGCTTGAGCACGGTGCCGATATTGTCAGCCGTGATCGGGCCGATCAGCTTGTAGGCGATGCGGCCGTCGCGGCCGACCACGAAAGTCTCAGGGACGCCGTAGACGCCCCACTCGATCGAGGCGCGGCCGCTGGTGTCGGCGCCGTTGGCGGCATAGGGATTGCCGTAGCGGCCCAGGAACCGGCGCGCGTTGTCGGGCTGGTCCTTGTAGTTGATGCCGACTACGCGGATGCGCTTGTCCTGTGCGAGCTTGACCAGCAGCGGCGCCTCGTCGTGGCAGGGCACGCACCATGACGCCCACACGTTGAGCACCGTCACCGTGCCCTTGAAATCCGCCGCCTCCAGCCCGGGAACCGCCTTGCCCTCGCGCTCGAGGCCGGGGATCGACGGCAGGCTGGTCTGGGGCGCCGGATGCCCGATCAGGGCGGAGGGGATGCGCGAAATGTCGCCGGCGTAGAACAGGCGCACGAAGAAAATCCCGGCGAGGCCGAGGAACAAAGCCAGCGGAATCAGCAACGCGATCCGGCGACGCGGCACCTTGGGCGGTTCAGCGGTGGAGACGGTCATTTCCTGTCCTCGCTCGCGCGCTCGGAGCGGCGGCTCACGCCGCGCAGTTCGAGATCACGCAGAATACGCCTTTGGCGGCGCTGGTCGACCAGAACCCAGATCACCAGCCCCGCCACGATCAGGGCCGCAACCGCATAGGCGCCGACGATGAAAGCCGCGTGCGGGCCGAGATCCATGACGTCAGTGTCCGGCAGCCGCGGCCTGCATCAACCTGAGGGTGCGCACCCGCCGGCGCATGATCTCGTTCCGCATGGCGGCAATATGGAGCGTGATGAACAAGAGCGTGAACGCCAGCACCATGATCAGGAGCGGGATCAGGATGGACGGGTCGATGGTGGGGCCGCCCATCCGGATCACCGAGGCCGGCTGATGCAGCGTGTTCCACCAGTCGACCGAGAACTTGATGATCGGAATGTTGATCGCGCCGACCAGGGTGAGCACGGCGGCGGCGCGCGCCGCCCGGCTCGGGTCGTCGATCGTACGCCAGAGCGCGATGACGCCGAGATACATCAGGAAGAGGACGAGCACCGAGGTCAGCCGCGCGTCCCACACCCAGTAGGTGCCCCACATCGGGCGGCCCCAGAGCGAGCCGGTGACCAGGCACATCAGCGTGAAGGCAGCGCCGATCGGGGCGGCCGCCTTGGCGGCGACGTCGGCGAGCGGATGCCGCCAGACCAGCGAGCCGAGCGACGCCGCCGCCATCAGTCCCCAGCCGAACATGCCGAGCCAGGCCGCCGGCACGTGCAGGTACATGATCTTGACTGTTGCACCCTGCTGGTAGTCGTCGGGCGCCAGCGCGGCCTGGCTCAGGCCGATCGCGAAGGCGAGCAGCGTCGCCGCGCCGAGCCATGGCAGCACGCGGCCGCTGAGATTGAGGAAACGGGTCGGGTTGGCGATGTCGATCAGGGGCATGGGCTTCGTATTACCGGGCCCGGAGGGCTATAGCAATGCAGCAAGATATTCGCCGGATGACGATCTATTTGGCCTTCGCGATCGTTTCCAACCCAATCCCGAAAGCAGAGGAAGCCGGACCATTTCTTTGGGCTTGGATGTACTGATAGAAAGTCGTGAAAATCTCCCGAGCTCGCCTTGAAAAAAGCCGTTGGGTAGTGCGGGCATCACACAGATCATTGACGACGCAAACCGCCACGCCGTCATAGAAATCCATGATGAGCGCCAGAGGAGTTTCGAGTTGACCGGCGGCGATGACGTTCGATATGGCTTTTGCTAACGCATCCTCATTGACTGCCGCGTTGGCGATCTCGTCCTTATGAGTGGAAACAGCCTCGTCGATCTTCTCCCGATAGGTGGTGAACGGCGGACCGTTGTATTGCTTGAAGAAATCGAATGTCTGCTCAATCCTCCTGGCGTCCTTGTTTTCCAGGAATTGATAAATGCCGTACGGAATGCCAAACAAGAACGTCAATGCGCCTGCGATCTTTGCGAGCTGGAGCAGCCGTTTGTAAATGATCACAATCATTTTGTAGAGTTTAGAATATCACACTGCGGCAAATTCGGATTAATCTTGCAAACGTCAACCGGCGTTTGAATAATGACTTTAGTGTCCTTCTTCTCGTCTACTTTTTTCTTCTCAGTGTCTTCGAAGATGGATTTGAAGCTGCTGTTGTCGATTATTGTTTGCTTCGGAGCCGGTTCTGCCGATGCGGCGGTGCTGAAATACATTGCCAACAAGAAGAATGGGCCGACCCAATAGGTGGGGGAGAAACCGCACTGCGATCTCAAATTCTGTCCCATCGCCTCCATGTATCTCAAACTCAGTTGGCTATCAATTCACTCATTCCATTCCATGGCGCAATGCCGCGGCGGCGGCGAAAGGTCCCACGACCAGGCTCATCAGGGTGAGCGCGCACAGGATCGTGAACGGCGTGCCGAATGGGACCGGCCCGATGATCGCGGCATTCGAGGCGGCGACCCCGAAGATCAGCACGGGAATCGTGAGCGGCAGGATCAGCACCGCCAGCAACAGCCCGCCGCGGCGCAGCGTCACCGTCAGCGCGGCGCCGATCAGGCCGATGAAGGTCAGCGCCGGCGTACCTGCGAGCAGCGTCAGGGTCACGGCGCCGGTTGCCTTGGGGTCGAGGTTGAGGAGAAGGCCGAGCAGCGGCGCGGCGATCACCAGCGGAATGCCAGTGGTCAGCCAATGGGCCAGCGCCTTGACCGCGACCGCGAGCTCGAGCGGCACCCGCGCCATCAGGATCAGGTCGAGCGAGCCGTCCTCGGCATCGGCCGTGATGATCCGGTCGAGCGCCAGCAGGCTTGCCAGCAGAGCGCCAAGCCAAAGGATCGCCGGCCCAATCCGCGACAGCAGCACGAGGTCCGGCCCGATTGCGAACGGCATCAGCGTCACCACGATCAGGAAGAACAGGACCCCGACCAGCGCCCCGCCGCCGACCCGCACGGCGAGCCGCATATCCCGAATGAGCAGGGCCGAAAGGGCGTTCATCCGATGATGCTCTCCGCGCCGCAAGCGCCGGCCACGCCGGCTGAGGGGTCTGCTTCCCACCCTCGCTCCGCTCGGGCACCCTCTTCCGCAAAGGGAGAGGGTAAGCAGCGCCGCTTGCTGCTCATGAGCCGCCTCCAAGCCGCAATTCCCTGGGAACTGCGAGCCCGATCGGCATGTGGGTGGCGGCGAGGATCAGCCCGCCGCCCGCCAGGTGCTGCGCCATCAGCTCCGCCAGCATCGTCTGTGCGGCGGTATCCAGCGCCGAGGTCGGCTCGTCGAGCAGCCAGACCGGTCGTGGCACTGAAATCAGCCGGGCGATCGAGAGCCGGCGGCGCTGCCCGGCCGAGAGATAGGCGGCCGGCAAGTCGGCAATCCGGTCGAGCCCGACCGTGGCGAGCGCCGGCCCCAGCGGCCCCCCGCCCAGGAAGCTGGCCCAGAAGGCCAGGTTCTCGGCGACGGAGAGGGACGGTTTGAGCGCGTCCTGGTGACCGAGATAATGGGCCTGCTCGGCGATTGTCAGTTCAGCATCGCCGCCCTCGATCGCCAACCGCCCCTCGGCCATGTGCACCAGTCCGGCGATCAGTCGCAGCAGCGATGACTTACCTGCCCCGTTCGGTCCCAAAATGCTCAGCGCCTCCCCGGCAGCGACCGAAAAACCAAGTCCGGCAAATACCTTACGGCCGCCGCGGATGCAGGCAAGGTCGGACGCCACAAGCCGCATCAGAATCGTCCCCCCGCCCTGCGGCGACCGCGCGCGCTGGCTTAGCGCCGGTCATTTCCTACCGGTCTTGCTGCAAACTGTCGATTATTTGAACGGCGCAAAAAAAGACCTTATAAGCCCGAGCGATCCGAGCGATAGCTGATACAACTCGCCCGGATGTCGAAACCGGCGACACATGGGGGCGGTCCGGTAGCGTTTTACCTTAGCGCCCACCCGCATCCGGCGGAATTGGACCGATCACGATGACCTCTCTCGATAGTTTCCGGTGCTGCAAGTCGCTCAAGGTAGGCAACAAGACCTACGCCTATTACAGCCTTCCGATCGCCGAGAAGAACGGCCTCAAGGGGATATCGCGGCTGCCGTTTTCGATGAAGGTTCTGCTCGAAAATCTGTTGCGCAACGAAGACGGGCGCAGCGTCAGCAAGGAAGACCTCCAGGCGGTCGCGCAGTGGCTCAAGACCAAGACCTCCGAGCGCGAGATCGCGTTCCGCCCGGCGCGCGTGCTGATGCAGGACTTCACTGGCGTTCCAGCAGTCGTCGATCTCGCCGCGATGCGCGACGCGATGAAGCAGCTCGGCGGCGACCAGAAGAAGATCAATCCGCTGGTGCCGGTCGATCTCGTCATCGACCATTCCGTGCAGATCAATTTCTTCGCCAACAGCGGCGCGTTCAAGAAGAACGTCGAAGAGGAGTACAAGCAGAACCGCGAGCGTTACGAATTCCTCAAGTGGTCGCAGAAGTCGTTCGATAATTTCCGCGTCGTACCGCCCGGCACCGGCATCTGCCATCAGGTCAACCTCGAATATCTCTCGCAGACGGTGTGGACCCGCAAGGACACCTTGAAGGTCGACGGCAAGCCGGCCACGATGGAAGTCGCCTATCCCGATACGCTGGTAGGCACCAACTCGCACACCACGATGGTGAATGGTCTTGCGGTGCTCGGCTGGGGCGTTGGCGGCATCGAGGCCGAAGCGGCGATGCTCGGCCAGCCCTACTCGATGCTGCTGCCGGAAGTGATCGGCGTCAAGCTGACCGGCAAGCTGAAGGAAGGTGTCACCGCGACCGACCTCGTGCTCACCGTCACGCAGATGCTGCGCAAGCGCGGCGTGGTCGGGAAGTTCGTCGAGTTCTTCGGCCCCGGCCTCGCCAATCTCACGATCGCCGACCGCGCGACCATCGGCAACATGTCGCCGGAATACGGCGCGACCTGCGGTTTCTTCCCGATCGACGACGACACGCTCATCTACCTGCGCGACACCGGCCGCAGCGCCGACCGCATCGCGCTGGTTGCGGCCTATGCCAAGGCGCAGGGCATGTACCGCACCAAGAACACGCCCGACCCGATCTTCACCGATGTGCTCAAGATGGAACTGTCATCGGTCGAGCCGTCGCTGGCGGGACCGAAGCGGCCGCAGGACCGCATCGCGCTCAAGGAGGTCAAGCAGGGCTTCGCCGGCTCGCTCGACAAGGAATTCGGCAAAGGCTCCGAAATCGGCAAGCGCGTTCCGGTTCAGGGCAAGGACTACGATCTCGGCCATGGCGACATTGTGATCGCCGCGATCACGTCGTGCACCAACACCTCCAACCCGAGCGTGATGATGGGCGCGGGCCTGCTGGCCCGCAAGGCGCTCGCGAAGGGGCTCAACGTCAAGCCGTGGGTCAAGACCTCGCTGGCGCCCGGCTCGCAGGTCGTCGCTGAGTATCTCGATAAGTCCGGCCTGCAGAAGGATCTGGATCAGCTCGGCTTCAACCTGGTGGCGTTCGGCTGCACCACCTGCATCGGGAATTCGGGGCCGCTGGCGCCAGAGATTTCCAAGGTGATCAACGAACGGGATCTGGTGAACGCCGCCGTGCTCTCCGGCAATCGCAACTTCGAAGCGCGCGTCAATCCCGACGTGCGGGCGAATTATCTCGCGTCGCCCCCGCTCGTCGTCGCCTATGCGCTCGCCGGCACGATGCAGGCCGATCTCGTCAAGGCGCCGCTCGGCACCGACAAGAAGGGCAAGAAGGTGTTCCTGCGCGACATCTGGCCGACCAGCCGCGAGATCAATTCGATGGTGCGCAAGACCATCAACAAGCAGATGTTCACGAAGAAATACGGCGATGTGTTCAAAGGCGACGCGAACTGGCGCAAGATCAGCGTGAAGGGCGGCCTCACCTACGCCTGGGACAAGAAGTCGACCTACGTGCAGAATCCGCCCTACTTCGTCGGCATGGGACGCCATCCGGCGCCGCTCACCGACATCGTCGACGCGCGCGTGCTCGCTTTGTTGCTCAACTCCATCACCACCGATCACATTTCTCCGGCCGGCTCGATCAAGGTCGATTCGCCGGCGGGAAAATATCTGATCGATCACAAGGTGAAGCCGGTCGATTTCAATCAGTACGGCACGCGCCGCGGCAACCACGAAGTGATGATGCGCGGCACCTTCGCCAATATCCGGCTCAAGAACCAGATGGTGCCCGGCGTCGAAGGCGGCGTCACCGTGCATTATCCGTCGAAGCAGCGGATGTCGATCTACGACGCGTCGATGAAGTACAAGGCGGACAAGGTGCCGCTGGTGGTCTTTGCCGGCAAGGAATACGGTTCCGGCTCCTCGCGCGACTGGGCCGCCAAGGGCGCGAGCCTGCTCGGCATTCGCGCCGTGATCTGCCAGTCGTTCGAGCGCATCCACCGCTCGAACCTCATCGGTATGGGCGTGCTGCCGCTCTGCTTCGAGGAGGGCACATCGTGGCAGACGCTGGGCCTCAAGGGCGATGAGCAGGTGACGATCCGCGGGCTTTCCGGCGAGATCAAGCCGCGTCAGCGTATGATCGCCGAGATCGTCGCCTCCGACGGCGGCCTCAAGCGCATCCCGCTGTTGTGCCGCATCGATACCCTCGACGAGCTGGACTATTTCAAGAACGGCGGCATCCTGCAGTACGTGCTGCGCCACCTGGTTGCGTCCTGAACCCCCTCACCTTGAATTGAGTGGCGGGTGACCTCACGCCCCGCTATGAATGAGCGCCTAAAAGGGAGACAGGGCGGAGAGGCGTGGAGAGTAGGATGGTGCGTCGTGGCCTAGCGTATGTCGTGGCCGTCGCCTGCTCGTCGGCGGCGCTGTCATCCGCTGAAGCCGGTCCGCGCGCCGTCATCGAGCTCTTCACCAGCCAGGGCTGCTCCTCGTGCCCGCCGGCCGACAAGCTGATGGGTCAGTTGTCGTCCGATCCTTCGCTGGTCGTGATTAGCCAGCCGATCGACTATTGGGATTATCTCGGCTGGAAGGATACGCTGGCCGATCCGCGCAATTCGGCGCGGCAGCGCGGCTATTCGAAAGTGCGCGGCGACCGCGAAGTCTATACCCCGCAGGTGGTCGTTGACGGCAGCGTGCATGCGCTCGGCAGCGACAAGGAGGCGATCGAGCGCGCCATCGATTTGAGTCGGAAGAACGGACTTGCGCCGTCGCTGCCGGTAACGCTGTCAGTCGGCAATGGTCGGCTCGCGGTGACGGTGGCCGAAGGCGGCGATCCGCGTAACGGCGCCGAAGTCTGGGTGTTCGGAATCATGAAGGCCGTGACCGTCGCCATCGGCCGCGGCGAGAATCACGGCAAGACCATCACCTATCACAACGTGGCGCGGCGCTCGGCTAAGCTTGGCGTGTGGACTGGCAACGCCGAGACCTATTCCATAGCGACCAAGGATCTCGGCCCCGAGGGACTCGATATGGCCGCGGTCATGGTCCAGCGTGGAACGCTGGAGAAGCCGAGTACGGTTCTCGGCGCCACGATGGCCGCATTCAAATAGGGTTGTTCAGCTTTGTTTCTTTGCTACTCTGCCGGCTGGTGAGGGTCGTGTATGGGTAGCAAATCTTATAGTAGTGCCGCGCCGTGGGGCGTCGTGGCTGTGCTCGCAGTCGTGGCACTTTATTTCATCGTCAATCTCCAGCATCGGCTCGAGGCGGCCGAGCGGGGCCTGCAGGCCGCCCAGCAAACCCTCCTGGTTTTGCAGCAGAACGAGGCGGCCGTCCTGAAGGTCAGCCAAACCGTCGGCGCTGGTTCAGTGAACGGCGGCGGCCCGGCGGGCTCGCCTGGCCCACGTGGAGAGCCGGGGCCACCCGGCCCGCAGGGACCCGCCGGCGAGCCTGGGCCGCAAGGAGCAGCCGGTCCGCCCGGTTCTGTGGGGCCCGCCGCTCCGGCAGTAAAAGACACGCGCGGCGAGCCAGATCCGAGGCTCGAACAGATGGCCGAACTTAAGCAGCGGATCGCGGTCCTCGAACAGGCGGTGGCCAAGCGTCCTGTGGCGGAGGTCCCTGCCGTGGCGGATGCAAAAGTCTCCGTGGCGGATCAGACCATCGTGCCGTCTCCTCAGGCGCGGTCGCACCCGCCGCGGCAAGTGCACGCGAAGATCGCTCACACCAAATCAAGCAGACTGTCGCGCCACCGTGTTCATGCCCGCACCCATGCCAAGCGATACGCGCGCATCGACTGCAACGGCCCGCGGAGCGTGAGTGCCGCGCATCATTCCGTTCATCGAGCGAAGGCGCGCGCCGAGGTCAAGCATTCTCGCCGCGATATCACGAAGTGGAATCCTCCCGCACGATGGCAAGCGGCGGCTCATTAGGAGTCCTGGAGCCATCATTCCGGACGGGTCGCGTCCGCAGAATCCCGTTGGCGCTAAGATTTTTTGCAGGCTGGGAATGGCGCGCGGATGAGGCGGCGCATCGAGCATCGCCGAATCGCGAACCGTGTCCTGTTGCGGATCAGCTCACGAAAAAACGGGCCGGCGAACTGGCCGGCCCGCAGAACAATGGGGATTGATCTGTACGCGGTACGCTAACTGGGCCCGGTCCACTCCAAACCCCGGGGGGCTGGGGGGCTGAGGAATCCGGTGTCAAAGAGCAGACCGGGCCTCGAGGCAACGATGGCTGTATCCCATCCCAGCTGGGCTCCCCCTTGTTCGAAATTGGGCAGCTTTATGATTCCATTAACGAATCCGTGAGGCTAGGCCGCCAATCTGTCGCAGCCCTCGCGCCGCAATCAGAGCCCGTCGCGTGCCGATTTGCCCCTTGCCGGCGAGCCGCATCCGGCGCGATCATCCTGTCAGCGAAATGTCATACAGGAGGCGCCGATGACCCCCGGCGAGATTGAACCAAGCCAGTCGTATGGGGGCGAGAGCCCGGGCCATCTGCCCCTCGTCCCCGCCAGCCAGGTATCTGCAAGTCAAGTCACCTTCGACCGGCGCGAGCTCAACCGCATTTTCGGGCTCTACGGACGCAAGGTTGCCGCCGGTGAATGGCGCGATTATGCGATCGATTTTTTGAAAGACCGTGCCGTCTTTTCGGTGTTCCGCCGGTCCTCGGAAGTGCCGCTCTATCGCATCGAGAAGAATCCCCGCCTGGCGCGCCGCCAGGGCGCCTACAGCGTGATCTCGGCCACTGGCCTGATCGTGCGCCGCGGCCACGAGCTCGACCGGGTGCTGCGCGCGATCGACAGAACGCTGAGCGTCGTTTCGGGCTGACGCGTCAAACGCTGCCCCGTTGATCAGACAAGGGCGCGCTCGTTGCGCCGCCGCGCTGCATCAGCACACTGTGGAGCCAGCGGCCGAGTTTGAATCCCGCCGCTTGCAAGATTTCGACGCCGACTAAACAAAAGGCGCCCCGGCGGTGAGCCGGGGCGCCAATCCAAGTCCAGTCCGATTGATCAGCGACGGTCGCCGAGCAGGCGGAGCATGAACAGGAAGAGGTTGATGAAGTCGAGGTAGAGCTGCAACGCACCGAATACCGCCTTGCGGCCGGAGAGGGTGCCATCCTCGTTCGGATCATACATCTCCTTGATCCGCTGCGTGTCCCACGCGGTCAGGCCGGCAAAGATGACAACGCCGACCACCGAGATCAGGAATTCGAACATCGAGTTGTGGACGCCGAACAGCGAGAGCACGAAGCTGACGAGCATCGCGATGATCAGCCCGAACAGGCCCATCATCAGGAACGCGCCCATCGGGCTGAGGTCACGCTTGGTGGTGTAGCCGTAGAGGCTCAGCGCACCGAATGACGCTGCCGAGATGAAGAAGACGCGCGCGACCGATGCCGTTGTGTATTGCAGGAACAGCGACGAAAACAACAGGCCGAGCGCTCCGGCATAGACCATGAACAGGATCAGGGCCGTGGCAGGTTGCAGCCGGTTGATGCGGAAGCTGATGAACATCGCCAGACCGAAGCTGCCCAGCGCCAGCACGATCAGCGCCGGCCCGCTGTACATCGCTTGCCCGAACGGCGTCAGGCTGACGATCCGGCCCGTTGCATCGGTGACTACGGCCGCTTGGGCGGTCAGCCACGAGACGATGCCGGTCAGCGCCACGCCCATGGCCATGTAATTGTAAACCCGGAGCATGTGGGCGCGCAGGCCCGCATCAATCACTTCGGCCCGGCCCGCACCAACGCCGCGCGGAGCCGCCGCGTAGTTCCGGTCGTAATCCGACATGGAAATTCCCTCTCTGATGCACCGGCCCCAGGGACCGGTTGGTCCAGCGCCTCGCCAGATCAGGCTGGCGCCCGATGCCGCGAATCTAGTGCGGGATCGATCTCCGCGCCAGATGCTGTTGCTGCGATATCTTAGGATTGGATGAATGCATAGTAGGTCCGACGCCCCCGCCGGCGAACGCGACAATGCGCCAAACATTACAGAACGGCAATGTGGCGGAAAGGCGCGGTGAAAGAGCCAGCATTTGTCCTCGATTCCGCGACGGACCAGAGTGCCCGGTGGAGAGGCGTTTCTTCAAACATTTGATTTTACTATAGATTCCGCAAAACCGCAGCAGGCTTTTGGCCAAGCGCGCTATAAGTGCCGGCAAGCCCCAGGACCACCGTGGCTAGCACTGCGGCGCCGGCGGCGGCGAGCGCAGGCCCGGCGAGCCAGGTAAACGACAGATTCATGATCTCGGTGACCACGAATCCGGCTGCGACCGAGCCGGCGGCGACGGCGAACAGCGCGGTGGCCGAGCCGATCAGCAGATATTCAAGGGCATAAGCGACAATCAGCCGCCCCCGCGTCGCGCCCAGCGTCTTGAGCACCACGGCGTCGTAGACGCGGTGCCGGTGGCCGGCCGCGAGCGCGCCGCCGAGCACCAGCACGGCCGCAACCAGCGTGAGCGCGCTCGCGCCGCGGATGGCGAGGACGAGGTTGGACACGATCGAGGCGACCGCGTCGATCGCCTCGCGCACCCGCACCGTCGTGATCGCGGGAAAAGCGTCGGCCACTGCCTTGAGCAGTGCGGTCTCATCCGCGGTGGTGCCGCCGCCGGGATAGGTCAGGGTAGCGATGTAGCTCATCGGCGCGCCACGAAAACTGTTGGGCGCGAACACCAGGACGAAGTTGATTCCGAGACTCTGCCAGTCGACCGCGCGCAGATTGGCGACCTTCGCCGTGAGATTGCGGCCGAGCACGTTGACGGTGATGGCGTCGCCGACCTTAAGGCCGAGCCCGTCCGCGATCCGCTTCTCCAGCGAGACCACGCGTTCGCCGTCGTAGCCCGGCGGCCACCACTCGCCCGCGACCAGCCGCGAGCCGGCGGGGATTTCGTCCGCGATGGTCAGGCCGCGGTCGCTTTGCAGCGCCCAGGCGGCGTTCTGCGAGGGTTTGAGGTTTTCGACCGGAACACCCTTCACCTGCACGATGCGCCCGCGCAGCATCGGCACCCGCTCGAAGGTTGCGCGCGGCGCGTGCGACTTCACGAACGCATCGAATGTTTCGGCGTCGCTGCCCTGGATGTCGAGGAAGAAGAACGCCGGCGCTTTGTCCGGCAGGGCCGCCATGAACTGCCGGCGGAGGTTGCCGTCAATCTCGATCACCGTGACGAGCAGCGCGAGGCCGAGGCCGAGCGAGAGCACGACGCTGGTGGTCAGTGCGCCGGGCCGGTGGATGTTGGCGATCGCCATGCGCAGCGCCGTCGAGCGCACGCGCGGCAGCCGGCGCGCGATGAGCATCAACAGTGCCGCCACCGCTCGCAGCAACGCGAACACGCCGGCCGCTGCGACGACGAAGATCAACGCGATGCGGCGATCGAAGGACAGCAGCACGGCGCAGGCCGCCAGCAGGCCGACCGCAAGGACGGTTCCAACGATGTAGCGCCGCCGCGGCCAGCGTGCATCGCTTGCCACCTCGTCGCGGAACAGCGCCGAAACCGGCACATCGTGGGCGCGGCCCAGCGGCCAGATCGCAAACGCGAGCGCGGTGAGAAGTCCGTAGAGAAGTGCGAGCGCGAGGCTGTCCGCATGCACCGCGGGGACCAGCGGCAGCGGCAGGATCGCGCCGAAGGCCCCGCCGATGATGAACGGCAGCGCGGCGCCGATCGCGAGGCCGGGCAGCGCGCCGACCACCGCCATCGCCAGCACTTGGGTGAGATAGATCGCAAACACGCGGCGGCCGGTGGCGCCGAGCGACTTCATCGTGGCGATCGTCGCGCGCTTGCGGTCGAGATGCGCGTGCACGGCATTGGCGACGCCGACGCCGCCGACCAGCAGCGCAGTGAGGCCGACCAGCGTCAGGTATTGCGTGAAGCGCTCGACGTTCTCCTCCAGCGACGGCGAGGCGTTGGTGCGGGTGCGGATGTCCCAGCCAGCTTCCGGGAATTGCGCCTGCGCCGCCGCGGTGATGACGCGTACCGATTGATCGCTCGCGCCGTTCGGGAGGAGGACGCGATAGTTCCAGCGCACGAGGCTGCCGGGCTGCAGCAGGCCCGTCGCCCGCAGCGCAGCGTCGCTGAGGACGAGGCGCGGGCCGAAGCCGATGCCGCTCGCGAGCTTGTCCGGTTCGGAGGTGAGCGTTGCGCGGATCTCGATGGTGGCGGAACCGATGGTGATGCGGGCGGGCGGCTTGAGGTCGAGCCGCGCCAGCAGCGTCGGATCGCCGGCCGCGCCGTAGACGCCGTCGCGCTCCGCCAGCGCCGCGGCGAGCGGCTGCGCCGGATCGAGCGCCACCGCACCGGTGAGCGGGTAGGCGCCATCGACCGCCTTCATCTCGACCAGGGCGTCGCGGCCATCTGGCGTGCGCGCCATCGCACGCATGGTCGCGGCCAGCGAGACGCGGCCCTGGCGGTCGAGGAATGCGCGCTCCGTGGCGTCGGCCTCGCGGTGGATGATCGAGAACGCCATGTCGCCGCCGAGGATGACGCGGCCTTCCCGCGCCAGACCGCCGGACAGGCTCGCTGCGACGGCACCGACGCCCGCGATCGCCATTACGCCGAGCGCGATGCAGCCGATGAAAACGTAGAAGCCGCTCAGTCCGCCGCGCAACTCGCGAAAGGCGAGGCGCAGCGGCAGCCATCGGCTGGGGCGGGCGGCAACTGTCGGTACCAGGAGCGTCATGCCTGCGCCTTCAGGGATTGAGGGGCAATCGCCGTGCGCGGCGCTTTCGGCATCGTGCGCTCCAGCAGGAAATGGACCGGCGCGAACAACAACAGCGGCAGTCCGATCAGCAATCCGACAACCCAGACGCCCGAGGAGACCCAGGTCTGCCGCATCTCGTCGCTCATGCCGAAGACGTAATTGATATTCACCGGCATCAGTCCGGCGTTCGGTTGCGGCGGCGGCATGAAGAAGAAGCTGACCAGGATCAGCACCCACGCCAGCACGGTCCAGGCCGCCAGCGCCCGCCGGTCGTAGCCGAGCTTCCACACCAGCAACACGAGGAGGAACGGCAGCCAGCCATGGAACAGCGACAGCCCGCGCAGGAACAGCGAATGATCGGCGGCGAACATGTAGTCGGTCATGCCGGTGAGGTGGACCCCGACCAGGTTCAAGAGAAAGTCGATCACCCATAGCGTTTGCGGCGCGAGGATGCCGACCGCGCACATCGAGATCAGCAGCGGGCTTTCGATCCAGACGCCGATCAGCGTCAGGATCAGCGCAGTGTCGCAGAAGTAAAGGAAGTTCGACGGGCCGTAATAGTGCCAGTACGCCGGAACGAGCACGACCATGAAGGCGGTGTAGACGATCTTGAGCCAGAGCGGCAGGCGCTGGTCCGGCGTGGTTCGTTCATTTCCGGCGCTCACGCATCCTCCTCGACCCGGCCCGAGCGCATCCGCACCACGCGGTCGCACCGCGCGGCGAGGCCGGGATCGTGCGTCACCAGGACGAGCGTCGTGCCGCGATCGACATGGCCGGCAAACATCAGGGCGATGATCTCGGCGCCGGTCTTCTCGTCGAGGTTCCCAGTCGGCTCGTCGGCGATGAGGATCGCCGGATGCGGCGCGAGCGCGCGCGCCAGCGCGACGCGCTGCTGCTCGCCGCCGGAGAGCTGCGCCGGATAGTGATGCTGCCGCTCGCCGAGCCCGACCGCGGCAAGCTCCTGCGCCGCGCGTGCGTGCGCGTCCTCGACACCGGCGAGTTCGAGCGGCACCGCGACGTTTTCGAGCGCGGTCATGGTCGGGATCAGGTGGAACGACTGGAACACGATTCCGACATTGCGGCCGCGAAAGCGCGCCAGCGCGTCCTCGTCGAGCGCGGACAGCGTTTCGCCCGCGACCACGACCGCGCCGGTGTCCGGCCGCTCCAGCCCGGCCATCACCATCAGCAGCGTCGACTTGCCGGAGCCGGACGGCCCGATGAGGCCGATCGCCTCGCCGCGGCCTATATGCAGGCCGACGTCTTTGAGGATATGAACGCGGGCCGCGCCGCGCCCGAGCGACAGGTTCACACCGGTGAGCGCGATCGCCGGAGCCAGGGCCGAGGTGTCATGCATGCAGTGGGTCCGTCGGTCCGCGTGGCTCGCCCGGCGCCGTCCGGGCCACGGTCATATGGGAGTTCAATCGTGTTGGTCCAGATAGTCGCGCTGATGGTCGCGTTGGCGGCCTGGTTCACGCCGGCGCCGGCGGGCGCCGCCGACCGGACGGTGAAGATCGTGGCGCTCGGCGATTCGCTCACGGCGGGGTACGGCCTGCCGGCGGATGCCGCCTTCCCCGTGAAGCTCGAAAAGGCGCTCAAGGCCAAGGGGCTCACAGTCGAGGTCGCGAATGCCGGGGTCTCGGGCGACACCGCCACCGGCGGCCTCGCGCGCCTGGACTGGTCGGTACCGGAGGGGACCGACGCCGTCATCCTGGAACTCGGCGCGAACGACATGCTGCGGGGACTCGATCCCGCGGTCACGCGCCGCGCGCTCGACCAGATCATGCGCCGGCTGGCCGAGCGGCACATCGCCGTGCTGGTGGCGGGGATGCGGTCGGCGCCCAATCTCGGCGCCGATTTCGGGCGCGGCTTCGAGTCGATCTATACCGATCTCGCCACCAGGTACGGTGCGCTGCTCTATCCATTCTTCCTCGACGGCGTCGCCGGCAACGACAAGCTCAACCAGCGCGACGGGCTCCATCCCACCGCGGCGGGCGTTGACGTGATCGTCATGCGCATCCTGCCCGAGGTCGAGGAACTGGCCGCGCGCGTGCAGGCCAGAGCCGAAAAATGAGCTGCGCGCCGTCATCATACTCGCACGCGAAATACTTGCACGCGAATCACCTCGGCTGCGGTTCCCCGCTTCGGCGCGCATCAGAACCCACAACTCAGGCGGCGGTGGGGGCGTCGCGTGATTGATTCCTGTTCGCGCTTCCGCTTACATGGCACGGTCCCATGCAGCGAATTTTTACCGGTCTCGAAATTCCCCCCGACGTCGGCCAAGCGCTGGCCATGATGCGGGGCGGCCTGCCGGGCGCCCGCTGGATCGACCCCGAGAATTACCACGTGACGCTACGATTCATCGGCGACATCGACGATTCGCTGGCCCGCGAAGTCGCCTGGATGCTCGGGCAGGTGCGGCGGACGGAGTTCGAGCTGCGCTTCGACGCGGTGTCGTCGTTCGGCGGCCGCCGCCCGCGTGCGGTGATCGCGACGCTGGCGCCGACGCGGGAACTGATGGAACTGCAGGCGGAGCACGAGCGCCTGATGCAGCGGGTGGGACTCGAACCGGAAGGGCGCAAGTATACCCCGCACGTGACGCTGGCGCGGCTGCGCGATTCCTCGAGCTGGCAGGTGGCGGAATACCTCGCGGAGCGGGCGCTGTTCGGCTCGCCGCCGTTCAAGGTGTCCCAGTTCGTCCTGTTCTCCTCACGCGCTTCGGTTGGCGGCGGTCCCTACGTGGTCGAGGCGGCCTATCCGCTGGCCGCGTGAGGGCGGCGTTTGGCTCGGCGCCGGCTTCTGATATGGCTCCCGGACCCGCCCACCTTCGATCTCAGCACCACTGATGCCCGCCAACGTCAAAACCCGATATGCCGCGCGTGTGGCCGCCGGAGAGATCGAGCGCGATCCGGCGCAGATTGAAGTGCTCGACCTCCTGGCCGCGTTGGAGCGGCGGCTGAGCGAACAACGCCTGGCGCGGAAGTCGTCGTCGCTCGGCTGGCTGTTCGCCGCCCGCGAGCGTCGTGCGGACGAGATCAAGGGCCTCTATCTCTACGGCGACGTCGGCCGCGGCAAGACCATGCTGATGGACCTGTTCTTCGCGGCCTCGCCGGTGCTGCGCAAGCGGCGTGTGCACTTCCACGAGTTCATGGCCGACGTGCATGAGCGCATCCGCGGATTCCGCGACAAGCTCAGGACCGGCGAGCTTAGCGGCGAGGATCCGATCCGGCTCGCCGCCGCCGCGATCGCCAACGAAACGTGGCTGCTTTGCTTCGACGAATTCCACGTCACCGATATCGCCGACGCGATGATCCTGGGGCGGTTGTTCAGGCGACTGTTCGAGCTCGGCGTCGTTGTGGTGGCAACCTCGAATGTGCCGCCGGCCGAGCTTTACAAGGATGGGCTCAACCGTGCGCTGTTCATTCCCTTCATCGCGCTGATCGAGCAGCACATGGAGGTGGTGCGGCTCGTCGCGCGCGCGGACTTCCGGCTGGAGAAACTCGCGGGTGCGCCGGTTTGGTACGTCCCGGCTGACGCCGCGGCCGATGCTGCGCTCAATGAGGCGTGGCGCCGCCTCACCGGCGGCGATGCGTGGGCCGCGCGCGACCTGGCGATGAGGGGCCGCATCGTGCGAGTGCCGCGCGCGGCGATGGGCGTGGCGCGCTTCTCGTTCCACGATCTGTGCGAGGCGCCGCTCGCAGCGGCCGAATACCTCAAGATCGCGCATGAATTCCACACGCTGCTGCTCGACCACATCCCGGTAATGGATTTCGACCGCCGCAACGAAGCCAAGCGCTTCATCATCCTGATCGACACGCTCTACGACAGCGCCGTCAAGCTCGTTGCCTCTGCCGCGGCCGAGCCGTCTGCGCTCTATCTCGCGAGCGAAGGTTTCGAGGCGCAGGAATTCAAGCGCACGGCCTCGCGAATCATCGAGATGCGCTCGGAGGCATACTTGGCGCTTCCGCATGGAAGAGGGAACTCGGTTGCCAGTCCAATCGTCGAGGGAATTGTGGAGACGTGACAGAAGCATCGACGACGCTGCGGGAATGTTAATTCACCTCTCGGGCAGTTTAATTGCCGGCACAAGCGCATCGGGATATAGGATCGACCAATAAACTATTTGCTGCATACGGGTGGATCTGACTCATGCGACCTTCGAGGAGGATCATATGCCTGTCAATGACGAGAATGTTCGCTTGCTTATCGCAGGCGCTTTGGCCAACGCGGGAGATGGTCACGCATGTTGCGGCCAGGTAACCGTGGGCTTCCGAGAGCTGCAGAGACGACGCCAAGTCCCCGGAGCGTCGCTTGATCTCGATCTTGCTGCGGCCGAGCACTATCTCTTCGCACGCTACTTGATCTGCATGGGGATGGTCGGACCATTTCAGATGCGTGCCCTTATTCTGGGTTACGACATCAAGAAGTGGATCGACAGCGCGAGAGGCCGTCCCAACGCGATGGCAACGACAGACAATCCGGTATCACCACGCGATCCTGGGGTTGTCCGCTGGGCCATCCAAGGCATGGACGACGGAATAGCCGACCATGCCCGCTGCAATTCCAGCGTCCGTCCGCCGATCTGGCGACCGCTCGAACAGGTCTTCGGCCCGGGTCGCGGCGTTGGTCCGTATTAACGAGGACGGGCATTGATTAGCGAGGACGGGCGTTGGCCGTCTCGCTACTCCGGCTGGACGCCGGAGGCTTTCACGATCGGCGGCCAGCGCTTGGCTTCCTCGGCGAGGAATGCTGCGTATTCCTGCGCTGACCAGAGCGTCGGCTCGAATCCGAGCTTGCCCATGCTGGCGTGCAGCTCAGGCGACTTCATCGCCTCGTTGATCGCGGAGTTGAGCTTCGCGACGATCGCGGGCGGTGTTCCCGCGGGCGCGAGGATGCCGGCGGAGAAAGTGAGTGCGAGCTGCGGCAGACCGCTCTCGATCATCGTCGGCACGTCGGGAAGATCCTTGGCGCGCGTTTGCGTCGTCACTGCCAGCGCGTGAATCTTTCCCTGCTGGATCAGCGGCAGCAGCGTCGACTGCGTGCCGAAATTCATCTGGATGCGGCCGCCCAGCATATCGGTGATCGCCTGCGCGCCGCCCTTGTAGGGGATGCTCGCGATGTCGACGCCGGCGACGGCCTTGAACGATTCGCCGAGAATTTGCGGCAGCGTTCCGAGCCCGAAGCCGAAATTGAGCTTGCCCGGGTTGGCCTTCGCATAGGCGGTGAATTCGGCCACCGTTTTCGCCGGCACCGATGGCGCGATCACCAACACCTGCGGGCTGTTCGCGAGCATCGCGATCGGCGTGAAGCTCTTGATCGGATCGTAATCGAGATTGGGATAAAGGCTCGCCGAGATGATGAAGCTGGTCGCCCCGATCAGCAGCGTATAGCCGTCGGGATCGGAGATCGCCGCCGCCTTGGTGCCGATGGTGGTGCCGGCGCCGGGGCGGTTGTCGATCACGACGGTCTGGCCGAGCCGAGCGCCGAGCGCCTGCGTCACCACCCGCGCCAGCACGTCGACCGGCGAGCCCGGCGTGTATGGCACGATCATCTTGATCGGCTTCGACGGGTAGGTCTGGGCCGCGGCGCCGGTCGCCCCGAGCGCGGCTGCAACAAGCGCCGCTGCGAGAAACTGCTTCCCCGGGAATGTAACGGCCGGCCGGAATCTCCGATGAAAATGCATCACAGTCTTCCCTGGTGAACTCTGCTCGGTCCAGGCGCGAAAAGTGCACCAATTGGACCTTGGATGTCCAACCAGCCGGTGAGCCGGTGGGGGACTGAAATGTCGCACCTGGCCCGACGATCCGCGGCGACTTGAAGGGCAGGCCCGAAAGGGTTTATGACGCAGCGCAGCGGCGCTGCTTCCATCCTCCCTTTGCCGCTCTGATCCGAGGTTTTTCCCCACATGGCGCGTAACAAGATTGCATTGATCGGCGCAGGCCAGATCGGCGGCACGCTCGCTCATCTCATCGGCACGAAGGATCTCGGCGACGCCGTGATGTTCGACATCGCAGAGGGCATTCCGCAGGGCAAGGGGCTCGACCTGATGCAGTCGTCGCCGGTCGACGGCCACGATTTCAAAGTCACCGGCGCCAATTCCTACGAGGCGATCGAGGGCGCGCAGGTCTGCATCGTCACCGCCGGCGTGCCGCGCAAGCCCGGCATGAGCCGCGACGATCTCCTCGGCATCAATCTCAAGGTGATGGAGCAGGTCGGCTCCGGCATCAAGAAATACGCGCCGAACGCATTCATCATCTGCATCACCAATCCGCTCGACGCGATGGTGTGGGCGCTGCAGAAGGCCTGCGGCCTGCCCAAGCCGATGGTGGTGGGGATGGCGGGCGTGCTCGATAGTTCGCGCTTCCGTTACTTTCTCGCCGACGAGTTCAACGTCTCGGTCCAGGACGTCACCGCCTTCGTGCTTGGCGGCCACGGCGACAGCATGGTGCCGCTGATCCGCTATTCGACCGTCGCCGGTATTCCGCTGCCCGATCTCGTCAAGATGAAATGGACCACGCAGGCCCGCCTCGACGCGATCGTCCAGCGCACGCGCGACGGCGGCGCCGAGATCGTGAACCTGCTCAAGACCGGCTCGGCGTTCTATGCGCCGGCGGCGTCCGCCATCGCCATGGCCGAGAGCTACCTGCGCGACAAGAAGCGCGTGCTGCCCTGCGCCGCCTATCTCAACGGCGAATACGGCGTGAAGGATCTCTACGTCGGCGTGCCGGCGGTGATCGGGGCGAAGGGCGTCGAGCGCATCGTCGAGATTCAGTTGGACGGCGCCGAGCGCAAGATGTTCGAGAAATCGGCGGAGTCGGTCAAAACCTTGGTCGACGCCTGCAAGCAGATCGCGCCGAACCTCGGCAAGTGAGCCTTCCATTGTCATCGCGCGCGAACCGCGGGCGAGTTGTCAGGCAGGGCAGATGAACATCCACGAATACCAGGCCAAGACCGTGTTGCGCGAATTCGGCGTGCCGGTGCCGCGCGGCTACCCGGCCTTCTCGGTCGACGAGGCGGTGAAGGCGGCGACCGACCTCGCGACGCCGGTGCTGGTGGTCAAGGCGCAGATCCATGCCGGCGGCCGCGGCAAGGCCGGGGGCGTCAAGGTCGTGAAATCGATCGATGACGTGAAGCGGGAAGCGACGCGGCTCCTGGGCTCGACGCTGGTCACGCACCAGACCGGGCCGCACGGCAAGCAGGTCAACCGGCTCTACATCGAGGAAGGCTCGGCGATCGACCGCGAGTTCTATCTCTCGGCGTTGATCGACCGGGAAACCTCGCGTGTCGCCTTCGCGGTCTCGACCGAAGGCGGCGTGGACATCGAGGAGGTCGCGCACTCGCATCCCGACAAGATCATGACGTTCTCGGTCGATCCGGCGACCGGGATCATGCCGCATCACGGTCGGCGCGTTGCGCAGGTGCTCGGCCTCACCGGCGATCTCGCCAAGCAGGTCGAAAGCCTGGTGGCCAAGCTCTATGCCGCCTTCCTGGCGAAGGACATGAGCATGCTGGAAGTCAACCCGCTGGTGGTGACTAAGTCGAACCAGCTCATCTGCCTCGACGCCAAGGTCGCGTTCGATGACAATGCGCTTTACCGCCATCCCGACGTGGTGGCGCTGCGCGATCTCACCGAGGAAGACGAGAAGGAGATCGCCGCCTCGAAGTACGATCTCAACTACGTCGCGCTCGACGGCACCATCGGCTGCATGGTCAACGGCGCCGGGCTGGCGATGGCGACGATGGACATCATCAAGCTCTACGGCGAGTCGCCCGCGAACTTTCTCGACGTCGGCGGCGGCGCCACCAGGGAAAAGGTGGCGGCCGCGTTCAAGATCATCACTTCCGATCCGAAGGTGAAGGGCATCCTCGTCAACATCTTCGGTGGCATCATGAAGTGCGACATCATCGCCGAAGGCGTGGTCGCCGCGGTGAAGGAAGTGGGCCTGCACGTGCCGCTGGTGGTGCGGCTCGAAGGCACCAACGTCGAGCGTGGCAAGGAAATCATCGCGACGTCTAATCTGAATGTTACGTCGGCCGACGATCTCGACGACGCGGCACAGAAGATCGTGAACGCGGTGAAGAGTGTATGATGAACGCATCCGACTCTTCACCTCTCCCTGAAAGGGGGAGGACGGCTCGCGAAGCGAGCCAGGTGGGAGGCCCGTCCAAACCACGATTCAATCGCACAACAGAAAATACTGCCCGCGCCCGTCGATCGCGACAAGACGCGACGATGGTCGAAGCGCGTTTATGGAGCAAGCTCAGGGCCGGACGATTGGATGGCCTGAGCTTTCGGCGTCAACATCCTGCTGGCGCTTATGTGCTTGATTTTTATTGTCCGCAACTTCGACTGGCCATCGAACTCGACGGCAGCCAGCACGGCGAAAGAGCTCAAGAAGTTCGGGACGAAATTCGGACGGCGTGGCTTCGTGAATGTGGTGTCACCGTGCTGCGGTTCTGGAACAATGACGTCACGCAACACCTCGGCGCGGTTCTCGAGAAGATCAAATCCGTTGCTGACGAATTGAGAGCCGTAGGACAAACCCCCACCCGGCGCTGGCGCGCCGACCTCCCCCTTGCAGGGGGAGGCTAAGAGAAAAACCATGTCCATCCTCATCGACACGAACACCAAGGTCATCTGCCAGGGCTTTACCGGCAAGAATGGCACCTTCCATTCCGAGCAGGCGATCGCCTACGGGACGAAGATGGTCGGCGGCACCTCGCCGGGCAAAGGCGGCGCGACCCATCTCGGCTTGCCGGTGTTCGACACCGTCTTCGAGGCGAAGGAGAAGACCGGCTGCGATGCGAGCGTGATCTATGTGCCGCCGCCTGGCGCCGCCGACGCGATCGCCGAATCGATCCAGGCCGAGATCCCGCTGATCATCTGCATCACCGAGGGCATTCCGGTCGCCGACATGGTGAAGATCAAGCGCGATCTCTGCGGCTCGAAATCGCGCCTGATCGGGCCCAATTGCCCCGGCGTGATGACCGCGGGTCAATGCAAGATCGGTATCATGCCGGGCAATATTTTCATGCCCGGCAAGGTCGGGATCGTGTCGCGCTCGGGCACGCTCACTTACGAGGCGGTGTTCCAGACCACGCAGGAAAAGCTCGGCCAGACCACCGCCGCCGGCATCGGCGGCGATCCGGTGAAAGGCACCGAATTCATCGATATCCTTGAAATGTTTCTCGCCGACCGCGCGACCGAGGCGATCGTCATGATTGGCGAGATCGGCGGCTCGGCCGAGGAGGACGCCGCCCAGTTTCTCATCGACGAGGCCAAGCGCGGGCGCAAGAAGCCCATGGTGGGTTTCATCGCCGGCCGCACCGCGCCGCCCGGCCGCCGCATGGGCCACGCCGGCGCCATCATCTCCGGCGGCAAGGGCGATGCCGGATCCAAGATCGCGGCGATGGAGGCGGCCGGCATCAGGGTCTCGCCGTCGCCGGCGCGGCTCGGCAAGACGCTCGCGGACGTTCTCAAGGGGTAGCGGAGCGTCGCTCGTCCCGTGCTGGCAATTCGGCCCGCGATTGCCGCCTGCGCGGCGATGAGCGGAAGGGGTTCCGAACCGATGAGGCCGCCACTGCCCAGGTTGCGATCGACGACCTTAATTGCCGCGAAAACAAGCAACCAAATCGCGAACGCTGACCCAGTTTTTCATTGTCACGACGCAAGTGCAGCATAAATAGTGTATGAAATGTTGCGCCGCCGGGCCGTTTGCGCCGGTCGGCCTGCGGCCCGTCCTGCCGCGTCGTGCCCCGCCATCAGGATCGCAGAATGTCCCGCCAAAACACCAATGCCGCTTTCGCCAATACTTCGTTCCTCTACGGCGGCAATGCCCGTTACGTAGAGGATCTCTACGCCCGCTACGAGGCCGATCCGACCGCCGTGGACGCGCAGTGGCAGGCATTCTTCCGGGGCCTCAAGGACGAGCACGCCGACGCGTTGCAAAGCGCGGATGGCCCCTCGTGGAAGCGGCCGGACTGGCCGCCGCTCGAGGGCGGCGAATTGATCTCGGCCCTGGACGGAGATTGGACCGAGGTCGAGCGGGCGCTCCGCAACAAGCTGAGAGCCAAGGCACAAGGTGCCGGCGTCGAAATTTCGACGGCCAAAGTGCAGCAGGCCACGCGTGATTCGATCCATGCCCTGATGCTGATCCGCGCCTACCGCGCCCGCGGCCACTTCCACGCCAACCTCGATCCGCTCGGCCTCGAACTGCCGAAGAACGAAGCGGAGCTCGATCCGCGTACCTACCGCTTCACCGACGCGGACCTGGATCGGCCGATCTTCCTCGACAAGGTACTTGGACTCGAATTCGCGACCATCCGTGAGATCATCACGATCCTGCGACGCACCTACTGCCAGACGCTCGGCATCGAGTTCCTGCACATCTCCGACGCCGAGCAGAAGAGCTGGATCCAGGCCCGCATCGAAGGGCCGGACAAGGAGATCACCTTCACCCGCGAGGGCAAGCGCGCGATCCTCAACAAATTGGTCGAGGCCGACGGCTTCGAGAAATTCTGCGATCTCAAGTTCACCGGCACCAAGCGCTTCGGTCTCGACGGTGGCGAATCGATGATCCCGGCGCTCGAGCAGATCATCAAGCGCGGTGGCGCACTCGGCGTGAAGGACATCGTGCTCGGCATGGCCCACCGCGGCCGGCTCAACGTGCTGGCGCAGGTGATGCACAAGCCGCACCGCGCGATCTTCCATGAGTTCAAGGGCGGCTCCGCGACCCCGAACGACGTCGAGGGTTCCGGCGACGTGAAGTATCACCTCGGCGCTTCCTCCGACCGCGAGTTCGACGGCAATGCCGTCCACCTCTCGCTCACCGCCAATCCCTCGCATCTCGAAATCGTCAATCCGGTGGTGCTGGGCAAGGTGCGCGCCAAGCAGGACCAATTCGGTGCGACTCCCGACGATCGCACCATGGTGATGCCGCTGTTGATTTCGGGCGACGCATCGTTCGCCGGGCAGGGCGTGATCGCGGAATGTTTCGGCCTCTCGGGCCTGCGCGGTCACCGCACCGGCGGCTCGGTGCACTTCATCGTCAACAACCAGATCGGCTTCACCACCTATCCGCGCTATTCGCGTTCGTCGCCCTACCCCTCCGACGTCGCCAAGATGATCGAGGCGCCGATCTTCCATGTGAACGGCGACGATCCCGAGGCGGTAGTGTTTGCCGCCAAGGTGGCGACCGAATTCCGCCAGCGCTTCCAGAAGCCGGTCGTGATCGACATGTTCTGCTATCGGCGCCACGGCCACAACGAAGGCGACGAGCCCTCGTTCACGCAGCCGCTGATGTACAAGGCAATCGCCGCGCATCCGACGACGCTCGAAATCTACGGCAGGAAGCTGGTCGCCGAGGGCGTTGTCACCGACGGCGACGTCGAGAAGATGAAGGCGGAGTGGCGCGCCAGGCTCGACATCGAGCTCGAAGCCAGCCAGGGCTACAACGCCAACAATGCCGACTGGCTCGATGGCCGCTGGTCCGACATCAAGGCCGCGCGCGACTACGATGATCCGCGCCGCGGCGTGACCGGGGTCGCGATCGAGACGCTGAAGGAGATCGGCAGCAAGATCACGGCGGCGCCGAAGGACTTTCACGTCCACCGCACCATCCAGCGGTTCCTCGACAATCGCCGCAAGGCGATCGAGACCGGCCGGGGGATCGACTGGGCGACCGGTGAAGCGCTGGCGTTCTGCTCGCTGCTGTTGGACGGCCATCGGGTGCGGTTGTCCGGACAAGACAGCGAACGCGGCACGTTTTCGCAGCGCCATTCCGTGCTGATCGACCAGGAAGACGAGAGCCGCTACATCCCCTTCAATCATTTAGGCGGGGCGCAGGCGCGCTATGAGGTGGTCAACTCCATGCTGTCGGAGGAGGCCGTGCTCGGCTTCGAGTACGGCTACTCGCTCGCCGAGCCGAATGCCCTGACGCTGTGGGAAGCCCAGTTCGGCGACTTCGCCAACGGCGCGCAAGTCGTGTTCGACCAGTTCATTTCGTCCAGCGAGCGCAAGTGGCTGCGCATGTCCGGTCTCGTCTGCCTGCTGCCGCACGGCTACGAAGGGCAAGGCCCTGAGCATTCTTCAGCCCGGCTCGAACGCTATCTGCAGATGTGCGCCGAAGACAACATGCAGGTGGCGAACTGTTCGACGCCGGCGAATTACTTCCACATCCTGCGCCGGCAGTTGAAGCGCGACATCCGCAAGCCGCTGATCCTGATGACGCCGAAGTCGCTGCTGCGCCACAAGCGCGCGGTGTCGCGGCTCGATGAGATGGGGCCCAACACCACGTTTCATCGTCTGCTGTGGGACGACGCCCAACTGCTGCCCGACGAGAAGATCAAGCTTGTCCCCGACGACCAGATCAGGCGCGTCGTGCTCTGCACCGGCAAGGTCTACTACGATCTTTACGAAGAGCGCGAGAAGCGGGGCGTCGATGACATCTACTTCCTGCGGCTCGAACAGCTCTATCCGGTGCCGTTGAAAGCCCTGATCCACGAACTCGGTCGCTTCAAGAAGGCGGAATTCATGTGGTGCCAGGAGGAGCCGCGCAACATGGGGGCCTTTGCCTTCCTCGAGCCGTGGCTCGAATGGGTGCTCAACCAGCTTGGGGTGGCGAGCAAGAAGCCGACCTACGCCGGCCGACCGGCCTCCGCCTCCACCGCGGTCGGGCAGATGTCCAAGCATCTGGCGCAGCTCAAGACGTTCCTCGACGAAGCGCTGGCATGAATGGACGACAGAGGACGGACGACGGAGGACCGAACAGGCCTTGCGTCATCCGTCATCTGTGGTCTGTTCTCGGTCCTCCGATACAAGGATTGCATCATGGCTGACATCCGCGTCCCGACACTGGGCGAATCGGTGACCGAGGCGACCATCGGCAAGTGGTTCAAGAAAGCGGGCGATCCGGTCGCGGTCGACGAGCCCCTGGTCGAGCTTGAGACCGACAAGGTGACGATCGAGGTGCCGTCGCCGGCCGCCGGCGTGCTCGCCGACATCGCCGCCAAGGACGGCGAGACCGTCGCGGTCGGCGCGCTGCTCGGGCAGATCAAGGAAGGCGCCGGCGGGACGGCGGCCACCCGCTCCGACTCCAAGCCGGCGACCGCGAAGGCGAGCGATGCCGCGCTGGAGCAGCCCAAGCCGAAACCGGTGGAGGCCAAATCACCGGAAACAAAGCCGCCGGCGCCGGCCGCGAAGCCGCAGGACATGCCGATGCCGCCCTCGGTACGCAAGCTGGCGGCCGAGAGCGGCGTCGATACGACGACGGTCCCGGGCTCCGGCAAGGATGGCCGCCTCACCAAGGGCGACATGATGGCGGCAATCGAACGCGCGGCGGCGGCGCCGACCCCGGTGCTGCAGTCCGCCGCAGCGGTGCAGGTGCGCGCGCCCTCGCCGGCGGATGACGCGGCCCGCGAAGAGCGCGTGCGCATGACGCGGCTGCGCCAGACCATCGCGCGCCGGCTCAAGGATGCGCAGAACACCGCCGCCATGCTCACGACCTTCAACGAGGTCGACATGGGCGCGGTGATGCATCTGCGCAGCCAGTACAAGGAGCTGTTCGAGAAGAAGCACGGCGCCAAGCTCGGCTTCATGGGCTTCTTCGTGCGCGCCTGCGTGCAGGCGCTCAAGGAGATCCCGGCGGTCAATGCCGAGATCGACGGCGCCGACCTCATCTACAAGAATTACTATCACATCGGCGTCGCCGTCGGCACCGAGAAGGGCCTGGTGGTGCCGGTGGTGCGCGACGCCGATCACAAATCGCTGGCGCAGATCGAAAAGGAGATCGCCGATTTCGGCCACCGCGCCCGCGATGGCGCCCTCAAGATCGAAGATATGCAGGGCGGCACCTTCACGATCTCCAACGGCGGCGTCTACGGCTCGCTGATGTCGACGCCGATCCTCAACGCGCCCCAATCGGGCATCCTCGGCATGCACAAGATCCAGGAGCGTCCGGTGGTCGTCGCCGGCAAGATCGAGGCGCGGCCGATGATGTATCTCGCGCTCTCCTACGATCACCGCGTCGTCGATGGCCGCGAAGCCGTGACGTTCCTGGTGCGGGTGAAGGAGGGATTGGAGGATCCGGCGCGGATGGTGCTGGATTTGTGACGTGGCCACTCCGGTGGGGGAGAGATGAGCACCTGGGTCGCGCTATCGGAAGTCCTGCGCAATGCGCTCATAGCCGTTGCAGCACTTGTCGGCACCATATTGGCGTGGCGTCAATTGTCGCCAGCGGCTTTGCAAGCTAGATCAGCAAACGCGCAAGCGGAACTCGCCCGGCGAGCGCATGTGACCGAATTGTTCAATCGTGCTGTAGGGCAACTCCGCGATCCCAAGCTCGAAGTTCGATTGGCAGCGATCTATGTTCTGCGCGAGGTGGCGAGAGATTTTCCTGATTTATCGACCCCTATTTTTGAGCTTCTTCAAGCCTATCTGAGGAGTGGTGACATCGACTACGGTGACGAGGAGCCACCTATCGACATCCGAGAGATCGTCAAGCTACTGCGGGACAATTTGGGAGAATCGTGATGCAAAAGGGCCAAGCTAGCGTCGCCCAGCGGCCACTCGATATTCATGGCGCCTTCGTTCGGCGAACCGACCTCAGTGGCACCTCGCTTCGTGGAGCGAACCTAACTGGCGCGGACGCTACGAATGCCATTTTCCGAGATGTAGACTTTGAGGGTGCACTTCTCGGCGGAACAATTTTGCGCGGCGCTGATCTAACTGGTGCGAAAAACCTGACTGTCGAGCAGCTTTCTGCGGCAATTATCGATGATCGCACAATTCTTCCGGGATACATCGATCGTGCAAGGCTTCGCGGGCCAATCCTAAGTAAATAAATATGCCCTACGACCTCATCGTCATCGGTTCCGGTCCCGGCGGCTACGTCTGTGCGATCCGGGCGGCGCAGCTTGGGATGAAGGTCGCCGTCGTGGAGAAGGACAAGACCTTCGGCGGCACCTGCCTCAATGTCGGCTGCATCCCGTCGAAGGCGATGCTGCATGCCTCCGAACTCTACGAGGAGGCCGGCCACGCCTTCGGCAAGATGGGCATCGGCGTCGGCACGCCGAAGCTCGACCTCGCGGCGATGATGAAGTTCAAGGACGAGGGCGTCGACGGCAACGTCAAGGGAGTCGCTTATCTCTTGCGCAAGAACAAGATCGAAACCTTTCAGGGCATCGGCCGCATCACCGCGCCTGGCAAGGTCGAGGTGAAAGTCGCCGATGGCAAAACGCAAAACCTCGAAACCAAGGCGATCGTCATCGCCACCGGCTCGGATGTGGCGCGGCTCAAGGGCATCGACATCGACGAGAAGCGCATCGTCTCCTCGACCGGCGCGCTGGTGCTCGACACGGTGCCGAAGCGGCTTCTGGTGGTCGGCGCCGGGGTGATCGGGCTCGAGCTTGGTTCGGTGTGGCGTCGACTCGGCGCGGAGGTGATCGTGGTCGAATTCCTCGACCGCATCCTGCCCGGGATGGACAACGAGGTTGGCCGTCAATCCCAGCGCTTGCTCGAAAAGCAGGGCATGACCTTCAGGCTGTCGTCGAAGGTCGCGGCCGTCGATGCCGGCGGCAATGCACTCAAGGTGAAAGTCGAGCCGGCGGCTGGCGGCACGGCGGAAACGCTCGAAGCCGATGTCGTGCTCGTCGTCGATCGGCCGCGTGCCCTACACCGAAGGGCTCGGGCTCGACGAAGCCGGCGTCAAGAAGGACAACCGCGGCCGCGTCACCGTCGACGCGCATTACGCCACCAATGTGCCGGGCATCTACGCCATCGGCGACGTGATCGCGGGGCCGATGCTCGCGCACAAGGCCGAGGACGAAGGCGTCGCGGTCGCCGAAATCCTGGCCGGGCAGGCGGGCCACGTGAACTACGACGCGATCCCGAACGTGGTCTATACGTTCCCGGAGATCGCCTCGGTCGGCAAGACCGAGGAGGAACTGAAGCAGGCCGGCGTCGCCTACAAGGCCGGCAAATTCCCGTTCACCGCCAACGGCCGCGCCAAGGTCAATCATCAGACCGAGGGCTTCGTGAAAATCCTCGCCGACGCCAGGACCGACCGCGTGCTCGGCGTCCACATCGTCGGCGCCGACGCCGGCAACATGATCGCGGAGGCGGTGATCGCGATGGAGTTCGGCGCCGCCGCCGAGGACATCGCGCGCACCTGCCATGCCCACCCGACCCTGACCGAGGCGGTCAAGGAAGCCGCCATGGCGGTCGGCAACCGGGCGATTAGTATGTAGGGGCACGCCGTGAACGTCTCGGCGCCGGCCGGCGACCAAGACGGGAGCGATTCCGCGAAGCCTCATGGAAGCATCATGCGCCGCGTTGTTCACCACGTTGCCCGCCTGCTGCTCATTCTCCTCGCTCTCGTCTTCCTGTTCGAGGCGTGGCTGTGGGAGCATCTGGCGCCGATCGTCGCCTGGATCGTGGCGCGCCTGCCGCTCGCCCCGGTCAAGCGCGCCGTGGCTGCGCGGATCGAGCGCCTGCCGCCCCCTGCCGCGCTGGTCGTTTTCGCCATCCCGGTGATTCTGCTGCTGCCGCTCAAGTTCCTGGCCGTCTGGATGCTTGCGCATGGCTACTGGCTGGGCGCGCTCGGCGTGCTCGCGCTCGCCAAGCTGATGAGCGTCGGCGTCACCGCCTTCATCTTCGATCTCACGCGCGACAAGCTGCTGCAGATGGCCTGGTTTCAGCGCTTCTACCGCTGGGTGATGCGCGGGCTCGCCTGGGCGCATGCCATGGTCGACCCGGTGAAGCGGCGGCTTCGGATCTGGTTCCGGATGTTTGCGCCACGGCGCGCCGGCCGGACGCTCAAGCTCATTCGCCGCATCCGCCAGCGCGCGATCACCCAAGCCGCGTCCTGAGGCGGGAGCGGCACCGGCTCCGTTCAAATCGATTTGTCGATCCGCTCGTCCCCGCGAATGCGGGGAGGGACAAGCCCGGGCGTGACGGGCCTAATGCGCGCCGCTGGCCATGAACAGGCCTTCGATCCAATGCATCGCGTCGTGCGGCAGGTTCGGCGAGACCAAAGCCATGCCGGTGAACAGCAGGCCGATCACGCCGAGCCCGCCGGCGGCAAAGGCCAGGATCATCATCTGCGTGAGCACGGCTGCGGACGCAAGCACGATGCCGATCTGATAGGCGGCTGAGGCGATTTCGTAGTTGTGATACCGCGACATGGCAACGTCGCGCGCTGCCTCGAACTTCTTGGCTTGCGCCATCAGTTCCTTGCGGCCATCGCCTTCCTTGGGGTCGGATTCATAGCGCGCCGCGGTCGCACGCCAGGTCTCGATCTGCTTGACCATGCCGGCCTTGGCGTCCTCGTTAACCGCCAGCGGCACTTGCACTGTCATGGCTTCGGCCGCCGTGCGCAGCGAGGTCTGGCGGATGGTCTTGGCCTGGAAAAAATTCCAGGTGTCCGACGCCTTGATGTTCAGTTCGATGCCGACGGTCTGGGCGCTCTTGCCCAGCGTCTCGGAGAACGCCAGGAACAGCGCGATCACCGCAATCAGCAGCGCGATCCTCTTGTTGTTGTTGGAAACTTCGCCGTGCGCCTTCGGCCCGTGGCCGCCGTGACCCTCTTCATGTTCGAGCTGATGCTCGACCTCATGCTCGACCGCATGCACGCCATGGCTCATGTCGCCCTCCTCTGAACCAGCTCATTTCAAGCGACGATGTAGCGAAATGGAACGCTGGCGCAAGGCCATCGCCGGTTTTTCGCCGCCGCTCTGCACTTGTTTAATGGCATTCAATCAGGCGCGATTTGGGCCGAATCGCGCGCGCGTCACAATCTTGTCACGCCCGGGGATGGGCGCTGCGATAGACTTCGAGCAGCCGGTCGGTGTCGACCTGGGTGTAGACCTGCGTGGTCGAGAGCGAGGCGTGGCCGAGCAATTCCTGGATCGCACGCAGGTCGCCGCCGCGCGAAAGCAGATGCGTGGCGAAGGAGTGCCGCAGCGCATGCGGCGTCGCCGTCTCCGGCAGTCCGAGCGCGCCGCGCAGACGCGCCATGGCAAGCTGGACGATGCGCGGCGAGAGCGGCCCGCCTTTCGCGCCGAGGAACAGCGGCCCCTCGTCACCGAGATGATAGGGGCACATTGCGATGTACTCGGCCACCAGCGCGAGCACATGCGTGAGCACCGGCACCATGCGCGTCTTGTTGCCCTTGCCGGTGACGACGATAACGTCGCCTGCGCCGGGTGCGGGCGCTTCCTTGCGCTTGAGGCCCAGCGCCTCTGAGATGCGCAATCCTGAGCCGTAAAGGAGGGCCAGCACGGCGGCATCGCGGGCGAGCACCCATGGCTCACGGGCTTCGCCCGCGCGCAAGTCGGCCTCGGTCACTTGCCTGGCGGCGCTGACCGAAAGCGGTTTCGGCAGCGTCTTGCCGATCTTCGGCGCGCGCACGGCGGCGAGCGCGCCGACGCTGCCCTTGCCGTTGCGTTCCAGGAACCGCGCGAACGAGCGCACGCCCGCGAGCGAGCGCATGAGCGAACGCCCACCGATGCCCGCAGCGCGCCGTGCCGCCATGAACGCGCGCACATCGGCCGGCGCAAGGCGCATCAGCGCGGCGAGGCTCACGCGATGGCCGAGGTGCCCGGACAGGAACGCAAGAAACTGGCGCGCATCGCGGCCGTAGGCCTCGCAGGTTTTCGGCGACATCCGCCGTTCGGCGGCGAGATAGCTGTGCCAGCGCGCGAATTCATCGGCGACGTCGCGCGCGGCAAAGGAAAACTCGGGGGCGGCGCGTACCGGTGCGGTGCTCGCTGGTCTGGTGCTTGACATGAGCGAACATATCTCACCCCCTACCTTCACTTTTCCCTAATGGAGCAAACAGGCCTTCGGCCCATGGTCCGGCGCGTCGTCGATGTCCTGGTCCCGGTCGCCCTCGACCGGGTCTATTCCTACCGGGTACCCGACGCGATGGAGCTCGCGCCGGGCGATCTCGTCTGCGTGCCGCTTGGCGCCCGTGAGGCGACGGCGGTGGTGTGGGCCGACAATCCGGCGCCCAATCCGCGGCTCGACAACCGGCTCAAGGACGTCGAGGAAAAACTCGAATTCCCCGGCCTCAAGCCGGAGCTGCGCAAGTTCGTCGACTGGGTCTCGAACTACACGCTCAGCGCGCGCGGCATGGTGCTGCGCATGTGTTTGCGTATGGGCGAGCATCTCGGCCCCGAGCGCGAGCGCGTCGGCGTGCGACTGGCCGGTAATCCTCCCGCGCGAACGACGCCCGCACGCCGCCGCGTGCTGGCTTTGCTGGCGGACGGTCTCGTGCGCGGCAAGCGCGACGCGGCGGAAGAAGCCGGCGTCAGTCCGGGTGTCATCGACGGACTGATCGACGAAGGTACGCTGGAGACCCTGGTGCTGCCGCCGGCCCCGGTCGCGCCCGCGCCCGATCCTGAGTTCGCGCAGCCCGAGTTCACGCCGGCGCAGCGCGAGGGCGCGGAGGCCCTGCGCGCGAGCGTCGCGCAGGGCGGCTATTCGGCGACGCTGATCGATGGCGTCACCGGCTCCGGCAAGACCGAAGTTTATTTCGAGGCGGTGGCGGAAGCGGTGCGGCGCGGCCGGCAGTCGCTCATTCTGATGCCGGAAATTGCGCTCACGGGGCAATTCCTCGATCGGTTCTCGGAACGCTTCGGCGTGCGGCCGGCGGAATGGCACTCGCAGCTTTCGCCGCGCAAGCGCGCGCGCACCTGGGCGGCGGTGGCGGCGGGCGAAGTGAGCGTGATCGTCGGCGCGCGCTCGGCGCTGTTTCTGCCGTACGCCGACCTCGGGCTGATCGTGGTCGATGAAGAGCACGACCCGGCCTACAAGCAGGAAGACGGCGTGCACTACCACGCCCGCGACATGGCGGTGGTGCGCGCCAGCATCGCCAAGATCCCGATCGTGCTCGCCTCCGCCACGCCGTCGGTCGAGACCGAAGTGAACGCCCGGCGCGGCCGCTATCGGGCGCTGCATCTGCCGGAGCGTTTCGGCGGCCAGCATCTGCCGACGATCGAGGCGATCGATTTGCGCCGCGAGGGCCCGCCGCGCGGCCGCTTCATCGCCCCGCGATTGGCGGAAGCGGTGAAGATCGCGATCGAGCGCGGCGAGCAGGCGCTGCTGTTCCTCAACCGCCGCGGCTTTGCGCCGCTCACGCTCTGCCGTGCCTGCGGGTTTCGCCTGGCCTGTCCGAACTGCGATGCCTGGCTGGTCGATCACCGCTTCAAGCGGCGGCTGGTCTGCCATCACTGCGGTTTTTCCCTGCCGCCGCCGGCGCAGTGCCCGAAGTGCGAAGCGACCGAGAGCTTCGTCGCGGTCGGTCCCGGTGTCGAGCGGCTGGAGCATGAGGCGGCCGACTTGTTTCCGGGGAGCCGCATCCTGGTGCTGTCGAGCGACCTCGTCGAATCCGTCGAACGCCTGCGCGCGGAGCTTGATGATGTCGCCGAGGGGCGTTTCGACATCATCGTCGGCACCCAGCTCGTCGCCAAGGGCCACCATTTCCCGAAGCTCAATCTGGTCGGCATTGTCGACGCCGATCTCGGCCTCGCCAACGGCGACCCGCGTGCGGCCGAGCGCACGTTCCAGCTCCTGCATCAGGTCGTCGGCCGCGCCGGCCGCGAGGCCGGCCGCGGCATCGGCTACCTGCAGACGCACCAGCCCGAACACCCGGTGATGCGCGCGCTCATCGCCTGCGACCGCGAGGCATTCTATTCGAACGAGATCGCGCTGCGCGAACAGACGCTCTACCCGCCGTTCGGGCGGCTCGCGAGCCTGGTGATTTCCGGCGGCGACAGGCACGCGGCCGAGAGCCATGCGCGCCGCCTCGTCGCCGCCGCGCCGGCGACGCAGGAAGCGCGCGTGCTCGGTCCGGCCGAGGCGCCGCTCGCGCTCGTGCGCGGGCGCTATCGCTTCCGTCTGCTGATCAAATCGCCGCGCGCGTTCGATCTCTCCGGCTACCTGCGCCAGTGGCTGGCCGCCGCCCCCAAGGCGAAGGGCAACATCAAGCTCGAAGTGGACATCGATCCGCAGAGCTTTTTGTGATCCTCTTCTCTTCGTAGGATCCGGCGATCATCAGCTCACGCCTGAATTTCGCCGCGCTCGTCGGGGATACCGCGCGCCATGCCTAAGCGCATTCCTCCCGGGCGTTAGCCCGCTCCCTTTCCGGCCAAGCACAGCAGCCGTGCATTCGCACGCGCCTGCGCTTGCGCGGACGCCTCTCGGCATCCGCTGACCGGAGAGGGAGAACCATGTGAAACATCAGGACCATAGGCGTTTCGGCCAGGGGCGCGACAAGCCGTATGCGCCGCCCCCATTGCAGTCAGCCCTCCGGCTCGCGGAGGCGCTGGCGGCACGCGCCAAGTGGCGCCAGGAGTTGAAGTCCCGCGGCGAAGCAGCGAACGGCGCAGCCGCCCCACCCGTGAAGCCGTGGCGGACCAAGGACGACGCGGCCCGCCGCGCGCAATTCGCCGAACAGGTCGCCCGCGCCGAGTTCGGGCGGTTCTATTGGAGCGAAAAGCGTCAGCCCGGTAGGCTAGGAAAAAAGAAGGCGGACAAGCCGCAGAATGCCAAGTCGCGCTGATTGCGCGGCGCCTTGGAATCAGCACCCCTGGCGGCGGAGTTTTGGCTCTGCCGCCACAGTCGCCGCGTTGGAGGGCGCCTTGCAGCCCGCCCGGAACAAAAATAGAGCAAACCCGCGGATGCGCGGATGGAAATTCCCGGCATGTCGGACCTGATCGCCGCCGAGAAGACGCTGCGCTCAACCTTCGGCTTCGAGGCGTTCCGGCCCGGACAGGCCGAGATCGTGGAGACCATCATCGCTGGCAACGACGTGCTCGCGATCATGCCGACCGGCAGCGGCAAGTCGCTGTGCTATCAGCTTCCGGCGCTGCTGCGCGGCAATCTCACGCTGGTGGTGTCGCCGCTGATCGCGCTGATGCGCAACCAGGTGGCGCAGCTCCGCGGTTACGGGATCGCGGCGGCGGCGCTCAATTCCGCCAACGATCCGCTGGAGAACCGGCAGATCGTCGAGCAGATGGCGCGCGGGGAATTGCGCCTGCTCTACGTTGCGCCGGAGCGGCTCGCCAAAGCCGACACGATCGCGATGCTCAAGCGCGCCAACGTCGGTCTGCTCGCCGTCGACGAGGCGCATTGCATCTCGCAATGGGGCCACGACTTCCGGCCGGAGTACCTCACGCTCGGCAAAGTCCAGGCCGAGCTTGGTGGGGTGCAGACCGTCGCCTTCACCGCTACGGCCGACGCGGGCACGCGCGCCGACATCCTCGGCAAGCTGTTTCCGAACGAGCCGGCGGTGTTCGTGCACGGTTTCGATCGCCCGAACCTGCGGTTGATGATGCAGGCAAAAAACACCAGCGGCCGGCAGATCGCGGACTTCGTGCGGGCCCATAGCGGGCAGAGCGGCATCGTCTATTGCCGCTCGCGCCGCAAGACCGAGGAACTCGCCGAGGACCTGCGCCGGGCCGGCGTCAACGCGCTGCCCTACCACGCCGGTCTCGAATCCGGCCTGCGCTCGCGCCACCAGGACATCTTCCTGCAGGAGGACGGCGTGGTCGTGGTCGCGACCGTCGCCTTCGGCATGGGCATCGACAAGCCCGACGTGCGTTTCGTGATGCACGCCGACCTGCCCGCGAACATCGAGAGCTATTACCAGGAGATCGGCCGCGCCGGCCGCGATGGCCTCCCCGCCGACACGCTCACGCTCTACGGCATGGGCGACATCCGCTTCCGCCGCATGCAGATCGACGACAGCGGGGCCTCCGACGAGCAGAAACGCATCGACCGCCAGCGGCTCAACGCGCTGGTCTCGCTGTGCGAGTCGCCGCGCTGCCGGCGGCAGACCCTGCTCGCCTATTTCGGCGAGACCGCCGAGCCCTGCGGCAACTGCGACTTCTGCTGCGACGGCGCGGAAGTCGTCGACGGCACGATCGAGGCGCAGAAGGCGATGTCGGCGATCCTGCGTACCGGCGAGCGCTTCGGCACCGAGCATCTCGCCAACCTCCTCTGCGGGGAGGAGACCGAGGCGATCCTCAGGTTCGGGCACGACCGGCTGCCGACGTTCGGCGTCGGCAAGGATCACGGCAAGACGGAGTGGCGCTCGATCTTCCGCCAGCTTAATGCCGCCGGCATCATCATGCTCGACCTTGCCGGCTACGGCCGCTGGAACGTCACCGACGCCGGCCGTCAGGTGCTCAAGGGCGCAGCGCCGTTCGTGCTGCGCAAGGACACGCTCAAGCCGCGCCGCAAGGCCGCGCGTGGGGCGGCGGCAGCCGCCGCACTTGCCGAGGGCGGGGAGGCCGACGTGGCGCTGTTCGAAGCGCTCAAGAAGCGCCGCATCGAACTGGCGAAGGAGCAGCAGGTCCCGGCCTACGTGGTATTCGCCGACCGCAGCCTGCTCGACATGGCGCGAAGGAAGCCGAAAACGCGCGCCGAGATGAGCCAAGTCCACGGCGTCGGCGAGGCCAAGCTCGCGCAATACGGCGAGGTGTTCCTCGCCGTGATCCGCCAGCACGTTGCGAACGGGTCTTAGCCTGCGGGAGAGCGTGTCCCGGACGCGTGGAGCGCGGCGGAACGCGATCAGGGGCCCGGTACAAGATGTGTGCGAAGCCCGCGTGGAGACGGGGCCGTCGCTTCTCCCCTGGATCCGGCTCGGCGCTCGCACTGCGCGCCCGCTGAGCCAGGACACCATGCCGGCGTTTGCGCCACGTCCCCCTGTGTTGCACCGCCCACATCGATATGTTAGCAACCTCACGATTTTCGTGGGGTCCGGGGCCCTCCGCGACCCCTCCCGAAAATTGAAGTTCCACCTTAATTCAAGGGCTTGGGACCCACCGTCGGCGACGGTGCCGAGCCCGCAAGATTGCGCAAAAGAGCACTCACGTGGCAGGCCAGCAAACCATCGTTACCGGCATGGCGGGCCGTTACGCCACCGCGCTGTTCGAGCTCGCGCTCGAAGACAGGGCGCTCGATGCGGTCAAGGCCGATCTTGACCGTTTCGACCAACTGCTTGGGGAGAGTGCAGATCTGCGCCGGCTCGTGCGCAGCCCGGTCTTTACCGCGGAAGCGCAGGTCAGGGCGCTCTCCGCCGTGATCGAAAGGGCCGGCATCGGCGGCATTGCGGCGAATTTCCTCAAGGTGGTGGCGGTCAACCGGCGGCTGTTCGCGGTACGCGGCATCATCCTGGATTTCCGCAAGCTGGTCGCCCACCACAGGGGTGAAGTCGCCGCCGAGGTGACGCTGGCGAGCGCGCCGAGCGAAGTTCATCTCGCCGCGATCAAGGACGCGCTCAAGGACATCACCAGGAAGGACGTGCAGGTTGACGTGAAGGTCGATCCGACGATCATCGGCGGGGTCATCGTCAAGCTCGGCAGCCGGATGGTCGATACGTCGCTCCGCACCAAACTCAGTATGATCAAGCACGCGATGAAAGAGGTCTCTTGATGGATATCCGCGCCGCAGAAATCTCCGCGATCCTCAAGGAGCAGATCAAGAATTTCGGCCAGGAAGCCGAGGTCTCCGAGGTTGGCCAGGTGCTCTCGGTCGGCGACGGCATCGCCCGCGTCTACGGTCTCGACAACGTCCAGGCCGGCGAGATGGTCGAGTTCGAGAACGGCACGCGCGGCATGGCGCTCAATCTCGAAACCGACAATGTGGGCATCGTGATCTTCGGCTCCGACCGCGAGATCATGGAAGGCCAGACCGTCAAGCGCACCGGCTCGATCGTGGACGTGCCGGTCGGCAAGGGGCTGCTCGGCCGCGTGGTCGACGCGCTCGGCAATCCGCTCGACGGCAAGGGCCCGATCCAGGCGACCGAGCGCAAGCGCGTCGACGTGAAGGCGCCCGGCATCATCCCGCGCAAATCGGTGCATGAGCCGATGGCGACGGGACTGAAGGCGATCGATGCGCTGATCCCGATCGGCCGCGGCCAGCGCGAACTGATCATCGGCGATCGCCAGACCGGCAAGACCGCGATCGCGCTCGATACGATCCTCAACCAGAAGCCGCTCAACGCCTCCAACGACGAGAACGTCAAGCTCTATTGCATCTACGTGGCGGTCGGACAGAAGCGCTCGACCGTCGTGCAGTTCGCCAAGGTTTTGGAGGAGCAGGGCGCGCTCGACTATTCGATCATCGTCGCGGCGACCGCGTCCGATCCGGCGCCGATGCAGTTCCTGGCGCCGTTCGCCGGCTGCACCATGGGCGAGTATTTCCGCGACAACGGCATGCATGCGGTGATCTTCTACGACGACCTGTCCAAGCAGGCCGTGGCTTATCGCCAGATGTCGCTGCTGCTGCGCCGTCCGCCCGGGCGCGAGGCCTATCCGGGCGACGTGTTCTATCTGCATTCGCGACTGCTCGAGCGCGCGGCCAAGATGAACGACGCCAATGGCTCCGGCTCGCTCACCGCGCTGCCGGTAATCGAGACCCAGGCCAACGACGTGTCGGCTTACATCCCGACCAACGTGATCTCGATCACCGACGGGCAGATCTTTCTGGAGACCGATCTGTTCTATCAGGGCATCCGGCCGGCGGTGAACGTCGGCATCTCGGTGTCGCGCGTCGGCTCCGCGGCGCAGACCAAGGCGATGAAGAAGGTCGCCGGCAAGATCAAGGGCGAGCTCGCGCAATACCGCGAGATGGCGGCGTTCGCGCAATTCGGCTCCGATCTCGATGCGGTGACGCAGCGCCTCCTCAACCGCGGTGCGCGCCTGACCGAGCTCCTCAAGCAGGCGCAGTTCTCGCCGCTCAAGATGGAGGAGCAGGTCGCGGTGATCTATGCCGGCGTCAACGGCTATCTTGACGCGATCCCGGTCAATCGCGTGCGCGCCTTCGAGCAGGGACTGCTGACGCTGCTGCGCACCAAGTACCCCGACGTCCTCGACGCGATCCGCACGAGCCGCGACCTCGACGACCCGACCACCGCCAAGCTCAAGGAAGCGGTCGACGCCTACGCCAAGACGTTCGCCTAGCGTCCGTCAGGGCCGGGCTTGTCCCGGCCATGACGAAGGACAGGGATTTGGCCAAGAGCGACTGATAACAGATGCCCAGCCTCAAGGACCTGCGCAACCGCATCGCCTCGACCAAGGCGACGCAGAAGATCACCAAGGCCATGCAGATGGTCGCGGCCTCGAAACTGCGCCGTGCGCAGGCGGCCGCGGAGGCCGCGCGGCCCTACGCCGAGCACATGACCAAGGTGCTCGGCAACATCGCGGCCTCGGTCGCGGGGCTCGATTCCGCGCCGCCGCTCTTACGCGGCACCGGCGCCGATCGCGTGCATCTCCTGGTCGTGTGCACCGCCGAGCGCGGCCTGTGCGGCCCATTCAACTCCGCGATCGTGCGGCTCGCGCGCGAGCGCGCCAATGTGCTGATAGCGCAGGGCAAGGACGTCAAGTTCTTCTGCGTCGGCCGCAAGGGCTATGAGCAGATCCGGCGTCTGTACGCCAAGCAGATCATCGAGCATGTCGAGCTGCGCGGCGTGCGCACGCTCGGCTTCGTCAACGCCGAAGGGGTCGCGGACCGGATTACGGCATTGTATGACGAGGGCGCCTTCGACGTCTGCACGCTGATCTTCTCGCGCTTCCGCTCGGTGATCGCGCAGATTCCGACCGCGCAGCAGGTCATTCCGCCGATGTTCGACGGCACGGCGGGCGCGGACGGAAACGGCGGCGCCGCGTACGAATTCGAGCCGGACGAGGAGGACATCCTCACCGAACTGCTGCCGCGCAATATCGCGGTGCAGATTTTCCGCGCGCTCTTAGAGAACAACGCGTCATTCTACGGCGCGCAGATGTCGGCGATGGACAACGCCACCCGCAACGCCGGCGAGATGATCCGCATGCAGACGCTGCGCTACAACCGCACCCGCCAGGCGATGATCACCAAGGAACTGATCGAGATCATTTCCGGCGCCGAGGCGCTGTGATGAATTCAGACAGCGGGCGCTGATATCGTAACGAGGACAAGAATGGCCACGCAATCAAACCTAGTCGGAAAGATCACCCAGGTCATCGGCGCCGTCGTCGACGTGCAGTTCGACGGCCACCTGCCGCAGATCCTCAATGCGCTGCAGACTCAGAACCAGGGCAACCGCCTGATACTGGAGGTCGCGCAGCATCTCGGCGAGTCGACCGTCCGCACCGTCGCCATGGATACGAGCGAAGGCCTGGTGCGCGGCCAGGACGTCACCGACACCGGCCAGCCGATCGCGGTGCCGGTCGGCGAGGGGACGCTCGGGCGGATCATGAACGTGGTCGGCGAACCCGTCGATGAGGCCGGCCCGGTGCCGCACACCGAGACCCGTCCGATCCATGCGCCGGCTCCGCTCTACACCGACCAGTCGACCGACGCCGAGATTCTCGTCACCGGCATCAAGGTGGTCGATCTGCTCGCGCCCTATGCCAAGGGCGGCAAGGTCGGCCTGTTCGGCGGCGCCGGGGTCGGCAAGACCGTGATCATCCAGGAACTGATCAACAACATCGCCAAGGCGCACGGCGGCTATTCGGTGTTCGCCGGCGTGGGCGAGCGCACCCGCGAGGGCAATGACCTCTACCACGAGTTCATCGACTCCGGCGTCAACAAGGACCCGAAGAAGAACGACGGCAACACCGCGGGCTCGAAATGCGCGCTGGTCTACGGCCAGATGAACGAGCCGCCCGGCGCCCGCGCCCGCGTCGGTCTCTCCGGCCTAACCGTCGCCGAATATTTCCGCGACCAGGGCCAGGACGTGCTGTTCTTCGTCGACAACATCTTCCGCTTCACGCAGGCCGGCTCGGAAGTCTCCGCGCTGCTCGGACGCATTCCCTCGGCGGTGGGCTACCAGCCGACGCTGGCGACCGACATGGGCGCGCTGCAGGAGCGCATCACCACCACCACCAAGGGATCGGTGACCTCGGTGCAGGCGATCTACGTGCCGGCCGACGACTTGACCGATCCGGCGCCGGCGACCTCGTTCGCGCACCTTGACGCGACCACGGTGCTGTCGCGCTCGATCGCGGAGAAGGGCATTTACCCCGCGGTCGATCCGCTCGAACTCGACCTCGCGCATGCTCACCCCGCTGGTCGTGGGCGAGGAGCATTATCAGATCGCGCGCCAGGTGCAGCAGATATTGCAGCGCTACAAGGCGCTGCAGGACATCATCGCCATCCTCGGCATGGACGAGCTGTCGGAGGAGGACAAGACCACGGTGGCGCGGGCACGCAAGATCGAGCGCTTCCTGTCGCAGCCGTTCCACGTCGCCGAAGTGTTCACCGGCACGCCCGGCGTTTTCGTCGAGCTCGCCGACACCATCCGCAGCTTCAAGGGGCTGTGCGAGGGCCAATACGACTACCTGCCCGAGGCAGCGTTCTACATGGTCGGCACCATCGAGGCCGCTGTGGAGAAGGGCAAGAAGCTGGCAGCCGAAGCGGCCTAGCCGTGACCGCCGCTGGGCCGGCGAAGTGGAAGCGAGCGGGGTTCTATCTCGCGCTTCTAATCTTCGGCGTAGTGGCCGGCACGCTGCTAGCCGTCCCGGTCCTGGCGGTTGCAGGAGCCATCGTAAGCTTTCCCGGTGTGGCCCGGTGGATCAACCAACTACTGACGCCGGTCACCGACGCACTGCTCTTCTGGTTCCTGCTGGCGTCGTCCTGGGCCTTGGGAATCGTGCTGATCTACCTGATGGTTTCGTTCGCGCTCCGATGGCGCGATCCCGACGACGACGGAGCTGATTGATGGCTACCTTCCACTTCGATCTCGTCTCGCCCGAGCGGATGCTGTTTTCCGGCGAGGTCGAGCAAGTCGATGTCCCCGGCGCCGAGGGTGATTTCGGCGTGCTCGCGGGCCATGCGCCGTTCATCACGACCGTGCGGCCGGGAATCCTGACGGTCTTCCGCGAGGGCACCCAGTTGCGCGTTGTCATCAACGGCGGCTTTGCCGAGGTCAATCCCGCCGGCCTCACCGTGCTCGCCGATTATGCGGTGCCGGTCGAGGACTTCGACACGGAGTGGCTCGCATCGCAGATCAAGGACATCGAGGAAGACGTCGCCGACTCGAAGGGTGAGCGCGAGCGCGACAAGCTCGCGTTGCGCCTGGAGCAGTTGAAGGCGCTGCGGGCCGCCGTCGGCGCTGGCGCCGCTGCCGCCACGCATTGAAACGCAACCACGCCGCCGCGTGCCGGCGGTGTCGGATAGCGACATGCATCGGGATTGCCGGGCTCGGCCCCGCAATCCCGATCGATGGTGCACGATCGTGACACTGCGATCGAGATGGCCGGAACAAGCCCGGCCATGACGGAGTCCGTTCACAAGCGCCATGCAATCACCCGAACCGGGCGAACTCCTCCACCACGCGCTCATACACCGGCCGCTTGAACGGGATGACGAGGCCGGGAAGATTCTTCATCGGCTCCCAACGCCAGTCAGTGAATTCAGGCTTATGCGCGCCTTCGGGATGCGCGATGTTGATCTCGCTCTCGTCGCCGCTAAAGCGCAGCGCGAACCATTTCTGCCGCTGGCCGCGATATTTTCCTTTCCACGCCTGCCCGACGAGATCGCGCGGGATGTCATAGGCGAGCCATTCCGGGATCTCGGCGAGCTTCTCGACCGAACGGATGCTGGTCTCCTCGCGCAGTTCACGCAGCGCTGCCGGCCAGGGATCCTCGCCGGGATCGACGCCGCCCTGCGGCATCTGCCATGCGTGCGTGGCGTCGACATGCTCAAGCCCGTTCTTGCGACGCCCGATGAAGACGAGCCCAGCGCGATTGATCACCATAAGGCCGACGCAGGGCCGGTAGGGCAGGTCTTCGAAGCGCATGATGGATCACAGCGAACGGACGGTCGCAGGCAGACGACGGAGAACGAATGAAAGATATCGATTATTCGTCCCTTGTCATCCGTCCTCGGGTGTCTGCCGTCTGGTGCCGCCTAACTCGACTTCGCCCGGTTTGCCACCGCGCTGATCGGCACCAGCATGATGCCGCGGCCCTCTGCGGCCTTCGCCCATTTGGCGATGCGCTCGAGCGTGACCGGCAGGCCGCTCGCCATGCCGACGGCGCTGCCGCGTTCGCGGGCGGCGGCTTCGAGCCGTCCGAGCGCGCGGTCGATATCGCCGGCGGCCGGCACCGTGTCGAGGACGATGTCGGCCTTGGCGAAGGCCAAGTTGTTGGCGCCGGCAATCTGGCTCGCCAAGCTGTGCGATGAGGACCCGTCATCGAGATAGATCAGGCCGCGCTTGGCGGTTTCGCGCAGCACCGGAGCGAGCGCCTGTTCCGACGCGGTGAAGCGCGCGCCCATGGAATTCGCGATTCCGACGTAGCCCTGGAATCGGCTCATGGCCCATTGCAGCCGATCGACATTCTGTGCGGCATCGAGGGAGGTCAGCAGCGTCTGCGGGCCCGAATCGTTGTCCGGATAGTCGAACGGCTCCATCGGCACCTGCAGGATCAGCTCATGCCCGCTGGCGCGCGCGCGGGCGGCCTGCTGGTCGAGTTCGGCGCCGTAGGAGGAGAACGCGAGCGTCACCGCGCCCGGCAGTTTGCTGATGGCGTCGTTGGTGCTGACCGCGCCGACGCCGAGCCCACCGATCACGATCGCGATCTTCGGGGCATTCGGCTGGCCGGGGACCGGCTTGACCGGCCGGGCAAAGGCATCTGCCGGGCGGGTGCCGTCGTCGGCGACGCGCGGGAGCGGACCGTGGCGCGAGGCTTCCGCGAAGCGCGGCTCGCCGGTCGCGGTGGTCGCTTTGCCGTCGGCCGGAATCACCACTTCCTGGCGCTTGCCGCTGCTGCCGTCGATGATCGTGATGGTCTTGGTGGGCGCGGCGTTTGCCGGAGCGCTGGGCGGTGCGCCGTTCGCCGGCGGGCCGTCGTAGCGGTTGGGCCGCTCCGGACCGGCTGCGGCATCGGCTGTCGGCGCGGCTTGCTCCGGCTTTTGGATGCCGGCGTCCGCTTGCAGATTGGCCGGGACGACGGCGACCGGCTCACCGCCGAGCGGGTCATCGGCGAGCATCACCCATCCTGCGAAAGCGGCGACGCAGAGGCCAAGCGCGCCCGCGATCAGCGGCGCGATGAGCCCCGACAGAGCAGGGCGCTTTTTCCTGATCTTGTGCTGGCCGAGCGGAGCGCTCAGGTCATCCGCCGCCACGGCCCAAACCCCCGCGAATCATGCGCACGAGCTTAGCACGTCGGCCGCTGCGCACGTGTTAACACGTTAACCCGTGCGTGAACGAACAGTTGATCGCCCAAAAACAAACGGGGCGGCCCAAAGGCCGCCCCGTATATCGGATCACGTGCTGGAAGCTTAGTTCGGCACCGGCGACTTCTGATTCGGCGGATACGCCGAATTCTTGCTGGTGCCGCGAATGAGGTCGAGCGCGGCGTGGAGCGCCTTGTCGTCCTTCGGATCCGGCGGGATGTAGGCCTGCGAGCCGGTCTGCTCGTCGCCTTCCGCCTTGAGATGGCCGCGCAGCGAAGCTTCACCCTGGGTATTCGTGCGCGCCTTCAACTCCTCCGGCACGTCCTGCAGCTCTTCGATCTCGGGCACAATGCCCTTGGCCTGGATCGAGCGGCCGGACGGCGTGAAGTAACGCGCGGTGGTCAGCCGCAGCGCGCCGTTGCCGGAGCCGAGCGGGATGATGGTCTGCACCGAGCCCTTGCCGAACGAACGCGTGCCCATGATGGTCGCGCGCTTGTGGTCCTGGAGGGCGCCGGCCACGATCTCGGAAGCCGAGGCGGAGCCGCCGTTGATCAGCACGATCACCGGCTTGCCCTTGGTCAGGTCGCCGGCGCGGGCGTTGAAGCGCTGGGTCTCCTCGGCATTGCGGCCGCGGGTCGAGACGATCTCGCCCTTCTCCAGGAACGCATCGGACACCGAGATCGCCTGGTCGAGCAGGCCGCCCGGATTGTTGCGCAGGTCGAGGATGAAGCCCTTCATCTTGTCGCCCGACTGCTGGCTCATGTCGGCAAGCGCCTTCTTGAGGCCGTCGGTGGTCTGCTCGTTGAACTGAGAGATCTTCACGTAGCCGACGTCGTCGCCTTCGAGGTGCGAGCGCACCGAGCGCACACGGATGACCTCGCGAGTGAGCGACATTTCAATTGGCGTGTCCTGGCCTTTGCGCATGACCCGCAGCTTGATCTTGGTGTTGACCGGGCCGCGCATCTTGTCGACCGCCTGGTTCAGGGTGAGGCCCTGCACCGGCTCGTCGTCGATATGACTGATGATGTCGTTGGCGAGAATGCCGGCCTTGGCGGCGGGCGTTTCGTCGATCGGCGACACGACCTTGATCAGGCCGTCCTCCATCGTGACTTCGATGCCGAGGCCGCCGAACTCGCCGCGCGTCTGGATCTGCATGTCGCGGAAGCTCTTCGCGTCCATGTAGCTCGAATGCGGATCGAGGCCGGCGAGCATTCCGTTGATCGCCAATTCGACGAGCTTGGAGTCGTCCGGCTTCTCGACATAGTCGGATCGAACGCGCTCGAACACGTCGCCGAACAGGCTGAGCTGGCGGTAGGTGTCCGCGGCAGCCGCCCGCGCGCTCGATCCATCGAACACGATACGGGGCTGGGTGGTAACCAGCGTCAGGGCAACGCCTGCCGCCGCACCAAGGAGAATCAATGAAGTCTTGCGCATCATCCGCGAACCTTCTCGCCTTCGCTTGTGGCCCACCATGGGCCTGGGTCGACGGGGATTCCGTCCTTTCGAAACTCGACGTAGAGGACCGGTTGCCCTGAACCGGTCGTCAGGGCAGCCGCCGCTTGCGCTCCGCCACCCATAACCGCGACAGGCTCGCCCGTCACGACAAATTGCCCCAGATCGACGGATATTCGATCCATACCCGCAAGCAGCACATGATAGCCGCCGCCGGCATTAAGGATCAAGAGTTGGCCGTAATTACGAAACGGTCCGGCATAAACAACCCACCCGTCGCACGGAGATGTGATTTGCGCGCCCGCGCGGGCGGCAATGGACAGCCCCTTCTCGGTGCCGCCGACCCCGTCCGGAACTCCAAACTCCTTAATTCGCACGCCGTTCACCGGCAGCGAGACAAGGCCCTTGGTCGAGGCGAAGGCGACCGCCGGAGTCAGCCGGCCGGGATCCTTCAGGGCCGCTAGGTCGGCGCGGGTATCCGTATCGGCGGCATGTTCTCTGGCGGCGCTGCGTGCAGCGAGCGTCGCTTTGTCGAGGGTTTGTTCGAGCTTGGCGATGAGGTCCCGAAGATTGTCCGCTTGCCGGCCGAGCTCGGCCACGCGTGCCCGCTCGGTCGCGAGGGCTTCCTCGGTATCCGCCTGTTGTTTCTGGCGCTGAGCGACCAAGGCCAGAAGCCGTTGGCGGCTTTCCGCCAATGTAGCGAGGTCGCCATCGAGGTGCTCGCGCTCCTCGGCGATGGACTTGCGGACCGCGACGAGTTCCCCGAGTTCGCCGACCAATCGCTCGGCCTCATGCCGCATTTCCGGCAACACCGCACCCAGCATGATGGCCGAGCGCACCGATTGCAGCGCATCTTCCGGGCGCACCATCAGCGCCGGCGGGGGGAGGCGGCCGATCCGCTGCAGCGCCGCCAGCACTTCGGCAATCACCTCGCGCCGACCGTCGAGCGACCTGCGCAAGGCCTGCTCGCGGTCGTCGAGCGGCGCGAGGCGTTCCTGGCTCTTGCCGATCTGCTCCTCGGTGGTGCGCACGCGGGCGGCGGTATCGATCAGGTCCTGGTTGAGCTTGCGTCGGTCGTCGCCGATCGCTTCGATGTCGCGTTTGAGCTTGGCCTCGTTGTCCAGCGCCTTGCGCTGCTCGGCGCGGACCGAGTCGAGTTCCTGATCGTGCTGCTGCAGGGCGTCGAGCTTCGGCTTGCCCACTGGCGCGGCAACGGGGAGCGGCGGCGCGGCGGTGGTGGTCCTGGTGGTGTTCCTGGTGCTGGTCCTGTTGGCCGGGGCCTTTGAATTGGCCGGCTTGACCGGTTCGGCCTTAGCCGGTTCGGCGGGGGGATTGGTGCCGGGGGGCGGGTTGACCAGATAGGGAATTTCGCCGAGCGGCCGCGGCGGTGTCGGCGCCTGCGCGCCAGCGGTCACCATCCCGAACGGCAATAATCCCGCCATCGCCACGACCGCCGGGCGGAAAGCCTTACGAAATGGCCGTGTCTCAGGATGCATCACCGTTTTTCGATGCAAGAAAGGTTCCAGAAGCGAGAATTAACCCCGAATTGTACGGGATTAAGACTAAGGCTTCACGTAACGTGGTCACGAATTAGTGAAACCTCAGCCGCGGTGGTACGGGTGCCCCGACAGGATCGTCGTGGCCCGGTAGAGCTGCTCCAGCAACATGATCCGCACGAATTGATGCGGCCAGGTGGCGGCGCCGAACGCGATGGCGAGCGCCGCCTGCTGGCGCAGGTTCGGCGCCAGCCCATCGGCGGCGCCGATGATGAAGACGACGGCCGGGCGATTCTCGGATCGCCAGCCCTGCAGGCGGCCGGCGAAGGTGGCGCTGCCCAAATTCTCGCCGCGCTCGTCCAGCACCACGGTAACCGAACGTTCCGGAATGATATTGGCGATGGCGATCGATTCTTCGAGCATGCGCCGCTCGGCATTGTCGGCGCGGCTCTCCCTGATCTCGACGATCTCGACGCCGTTCAGGCCGGCGCTACGGCCGCCATCAGCCGCGCGCTTGCGAAAGCGCTCGGCGAGGTCCCGCTCGGGACCCTGTTTCAAGCGTCCGACGGCGGCGATCACGATACGCATCGCACACCGTCCGTCCGGAAATCAGTTCGCCTGCCGGGCCGCGGATCGCGGCGACGCCCACATCTTCTCGAGCTGATAGAAGGCGCGCACTTCCGGCCGGAAGACATGGACGATGATGTCCCCGCCGTCGATCAGTACCCAGTCGCAGTGCGGCATGCCCTCGACCCGCACGCCGGATACGCCGGCCGCTGCAAGATCCTTGAGCAAATGATCCGCGATTGCGCCGACCTGACGGTTGGACCTGCCACAGGTCACAACCATGAAATCCGCGATCGAAGATTTGCCGGAGAGATCGATGGTGACGGTGTCCTCGCCTTTCATGTCGTCGATTCGGCTGAGGATCAGGTGAAGGGTCTCCTCTGCGTCAGGGCGCGTCTTGGAGACCTTGGGGGCGCGACGAGCGCTCGCCCGGGAGAGTGCAGGTGTTGCCAGGGGCCCTTTCCTTTCGTTGCATCACCGCGCCCCGCGGCGCAGGGCACATATCCTAAGATAGGCACGGGCAGTTAATGGTTTCAACTCCCGCCCGTTCCCAACTCTGCCGATTTTGTCAGCTTTTCGCGTCGACTTTGCGACAATTGCCGGGCAGCGCGCAGCGCGGTCGACGAGAGCGGCGATTTCAGGCCATGCAGAAGCACCCAAGCCGGCGGCTTGCGACCCGGCAGCGAGCGCGCTGCGCGCTCGGGAATACGCGCGCGCGCGAGCGCCTGGGCGGCCGTTCCGGCCGTGGCGTAGAGGCTTGGTCCCAGCCGGTCGACGACCGCGATTGGAACCATCGCGGCGATCGCCCGCCATTTCTGCCAGCGGTGAAAGCTGCGCAGATTGTCGGCGCCCATGATCCACACGAATCGCACGCCGGGACAGCGGGCGAGCAGGTGTCGCACCGTATCGTAGGTGTAGCGCACCCCGGCTTCGGCCTCGAAGCCGCTCACCTCGATGCGGGGGTGATTTGCGAGCGCACGGGCCGCCGCGATGCGCTCGGCCAATGGCGCGAGCCCACCGGTATTCTTTAGCGGGTTTCCAGGCGTCACCAGCCACCACACCCGGTCAAGCGCGAGCCGGTGCATGGCGAGTAGACATGCCAGGCGATGTGCCTCATGCGGCGGATCGAAGGTGCCGCCGAACAGGCCGATGCGCATGCCGGGCGCGCGGGGCGGGAGTCTTGTCACAGCGGTGCCCCTTAACCCTCTCCCTGTGCGGGAGAGGGTGGCGAGCGCGGCAGGCGCGAGCCCGGTGAGGGGAAGGCTAGACGGCTCACCCGGCCCTCGGCTTCGGCTCGGACCACCCTCTCCCGCAAGGGGAGAGGGCAAGGGAAGCTTGCTCGCGAGCTCACGGCCGCGTCTGACCGGTTCCGCGGACACGGTACTTGAAGGTGGTGAGCTGCTCCACTCCGACCGGGCCGCGGGCGTGGAAGCGTCCCGTGGCGATGCCGATCTCGGCGCCGAAGCCGAATTCGCCGCCGTCGGCGAACTGGGTCGAAGCGTTGTGCAGCACGATCGCGGAATCAACCTCGCGCAAGAATTTCTCCGCCGCCGCCGAATCCTCCGTGACGATCGAATTGGTGTGGTGCGAGCCGTAGCGCTCGATGTGATCGATTGCGGCGTCGACGCCATCGACGACCTTCGCTGAAATGATCGCGTCGAGATATTCGGTCGACCAATCCTCCTCGGTTGCCGGCTTCACCCGCGGATCGACGGTGCGGGTGGCGGCATCGCCGCGCACCTCGCAGCCGGCGTCGAGCAGCATCGTCACCAGCGGCTTGAGCTGCGTGTCGGCGGCGGCGCGATCGACCAGCAGCGTTTCGGCAGCACCGCAGACGCCAGTGCGCCGGAGCTTTGCGTTGCGCACGATCGCTTTCGCCATATCCGGCGCAGCGGCCTTGTCGACATAGACGTGGCAGATGCCTTCGAGATGCGCGAACACCGGCACGCGCGCCTCCGTCTGCACGCGCGCGACCAGCCCCTTGCCGCCGCGCGGCACGATCACGTCGATCGCACCGCCGAGCCCGGCGAGCATCAGTCCAACTGCTGCGCGGTCACGCGTCGGCACCAGCGAGATCGCGGCTTCCGGCAGGCCGGCGGCGCGCAGGCCTTCAGTCAGCGCAGCATCGATCGCGCGCGAGGAACGATAGCCGTCGGAGCCGCCGCGCAGGATCGCGGCGTTGCCGGCTTTGAGGCAGAGCGCACCGGCATCGGCGGTCACGTTCGGGCGGCTCTCGTAGATGATGCCGACTACGCCGAGCGGCACCCGCACGCGCTCGATCGTCATGCCGTTCGGTCGCGTCCAGCTTTCGGTCACCACGCCGACCGGGTCGGGCAGGGCGCGCACCACATCGAGCCCGGCCGCCATGCCCGCGACCCGCTTGTCGTCGAGCGCGAGGCGATCGAGGAAGGCCGCTGTCGCGCCGGAGCTTTTCGCCTCGGCCACGTCCTCCGCGTTCGCGGCGAGAATCTCGTCCCTGCGCGCACGGATCGCTTGCGCCATGGCCGCAAGCGCCTGGTCCTTCTGCGCGGCGGGCGCGAGCGCCAGCACGCGCGCGGCGGCCTTGGCGCGTCGGCCGAGTTCGCGCATCAGCCCGGCAATGTCGGTGCCTTCGATGGATTTCAGCGGCGCGGTCATGGTTCGTCTTTTAACATGGGCAAATAACATGGGCAAAACTGGCGAGCGAGGGCTCGTGTCCCGGGCGCACCGCGGCGCGGCACGCTCCGCCTAGGCGGGACACGGGCTCAGCGTTCTTGCCGTGCGTCGGCCTGCCATGTAATCACGCGGCAGAACGATGAGGAGTAGCGGATGAAGCTCAAGGATCAGGTCGCGATCGTCACCGGCGCCGGGCGCAACATCGGCGAGGAGGTGTCGAAGCTCTTCGCTGCGGAGGGTGCCAGGATCGCGGTGGTCGATCTCGACAAGGCGCGCGGCCAGCGCACCGTCGATGCGATCAAGGCCGCCGGCGGCGATGCCGCTCTGTTCGTCACCGACGTGTCGAAAGGGGTCGACGTGGCGGCCCTGATCAAGGACGTGGTCGCGCGCTTCGGGCGGATCGACGTCCTCGTCAACAATGTCGCGATCTCCGACAACAAGACGATCCTGGAAATCACCGAGGAGGACTGGGACCGGGTGATGACGGTGTCGCTCAAGAGTCAGTTCCTGATGACCAAGCACGTCGCCCAGCAGATGGTCGCGCAGGGCTCCGGCGGCCGTATCGTCAATGTCGGCTCGACCTCCGGCTGGCAGGGCCGGCCGCGCGCGATCGCCTATTCCGCCGCCAAGGCCGCGATCGCGAACTTCACCCGCGCCGCCGCGGTGCAGCTTGCCCCGCACAAGATCCGCGTCAACGCGATCGTGCCGAACAAGATCGGCTCGCCGGTCGGCAGGGACGAGTTCGATCCGACCCGCCCGGTCGAGAACATGCTCAAGCGCGCCGGCCAGCCGTTGGAAGCGGCCAAGGCGATTTTGTTCCTGGCGTGCGATGATTCATCATTCGTCATCGGCGAGAATTTGTTCGTCGACGGCGGCACCATGGCGATGGATCAGACCGGAACGTGAGCGCCGGTGCGCTGGTCGTGGTCTGTTGTGAGCCAGGAGGGAAATAACGGTGCGGAAATAACAGTGCGGAAATCCGAAGGAGTCTTCCTCACTTAAGTCCGGTGCCCCAGCGTCGGTGCAGAAAGCGCTCCCAGGGCGAGAACAGGACTTTGTCCGCGATCAATCCGATGAGCACGATCACCACCATGACGCCGATAACTTGGTCCATTGCGCTTAGCTCGCGGCCATACTGAAGCAATTGCCCGAGCCCGAAGCCGCTCAGGATCGTGACGAAGATTTCCGCGGCCATCAGTGAGCGCCACGCGAACGCCCATCCCTGCTTCATGCCGCTCACCACGAACGGCAAGGCCGCCGGCAGGATGACACGCGTCCATTTGTCAAATCCTTCGGACCCCATGGTGCGCGCGGCGCGGGCGTAGATCGGCGGGATGGTGCGAGCCCCCGTGTCCGTTGCCAGTACCACCGACCAGACGGTTCCCATCACCACAACGAACAGCATTGCGGCCTCGCTCTGGCCGAACCAGAGCAACGCGAGCGGGACCCAGCACACGCTGGGCAGGGTTTGCAGGCCGAGAGCGAGCGAACCGACCGTGTCTTCGAAATAGTCGGACGTGCTGGTGAGCAGCCCAAGCGGCAACCCGATGGCGATCCCAATCGCGTAACCGGCGAGCAGCCGCCTGAGCGTGACGCCGGCAGCTTCAAACAGGCTTCCATCCCGCGCGCTTTCCCATAAGTATTCGGCCACGGCGCGCGGCGGCGGCAACAGCACGGGCGACCAGCGGCCGCTCAGCGTGGCGGCCTGCCAGATCAGGATAAGTGCGCCAAAAAAAGCGGCGGCCACCAGCATCCGCTTCATTCGGCGGCATCCTGGCATTCAACAAGATGGCTTTTCAGGGCGAGCGTTATTCGCTGGACGATGGCCGCAAGCTCCGGAGTGTTGACGTCGCGCGGACGCGGCAAGGATATCCGGAACTGTTCACGGACCCGGCCGGGGCTGGCCGAGAGCAGGACGACGCGATCACCGAGACAAACCGCTTCGCGAACGTCGTGCGTGACGAAGATAATTGTCTTGCGGCGGGTGCGCCAGATTTCCTGCAAATCGCCGTACAGCTGTTCACGCGTGATGGCGTCGAGTGCGGCGAAAGGTTCGTCCATCAGCAAAACGCGCGGATCGGGGGCTAGCGACCGGGCCAGCGCGACGCGTTGCTTCATCCCGCCGGAAAGCTCGTGGACATAGGCTTTCTTGAAGTTTTGCAGGCCGACGAGCCGCAAGTGACGCTCGGCAATGTCGTGACGCTCGCGCCGGGTGAGACCCGGCTTGCGCTTGAGCCCGAACATCACATTGCCGAACACGTTGAGCCAGGGAAAAAGCGCCGGCTCCTGGAACATCACCAGTCGATGTCTTCCCGGCCCTTCGACCAACTGACCGTCCGCCAGCACGCGGCCTCGATCCGGCTTCGTCAGTCCGGCCATGATGTCAAGCAAGGTAGTCTTGCCGCAACCGCTCGGCCCGACGAGGCAAACGAATTCACCCTCGGCAACGCGAAGGTCTATGTCATGCAACGCCTCGACGCTGGCGCGGGGCGTGCGATACCACTTCCAGACTGCCTCGACGGCAAGCATTGCCGGCGCAAGCGCCGGCACGTCGTGTTCAGTATCGTTCATGGAATTGCAACGAGCCGTGACAGGTCTGGCGCGTTCCGCAGGAACCCAACCGATTGTGCGCTCGCAATGAATGCCTTGAGAGCGTCGATCGACACGTCGCTCGTCAGCACAATCCGGCTCCAGGACGACGCGATGAGGTCGGGCGAAAATTTGGTGTGCAGTTCGGCATCCAGCTCGTTGCGGGCCATCTGTTGCGCTTCGGTTGGATTTGCCTTGATCCATTCGGTCAGTTCCCGATGCGCGGCGACCCATTTTCGTACGATGTCACTCTGGCTTGCAAGCATATCCGACCGTGCCACCAAAACGGTTGTGATAGCATCGCGGTCGTCGATCAACACCTTGCCGCCGGCTTCCCGTACAAGCCTCGACACCCAAGGCTCGACCGTCCACACCGCATCGATTTGCTTTTGCTTGAACAGCAATAGTTGATCCGGATTTGCCGTCGGCACAACCTGGGCGTCGCCGCCGGTTTGTCTGATGGCAAGGCCGCCGCCGATCAGCCATGCGCGCGCCGCAACATCCTGCGTGTTTCCGAACTGCGGCGTTGCAATCTTCTTGCCGCGAAAGTCCGCCGGCGTCTTCAATGCAAGATCGTCTCGAACGACAAGGGCCGAGCCGCCGTTCACCGAACCGGCAATAATCCGGCCTTCCTGACCGCCGGATTTGAAATAGGCATTGATCGCAGGATTCGGCCCCACATAGGTGAAATCGATCGATCTTGCAAAAACCGCCTCCATGGCGCTCGGGCCGGCATTGTATAGAAACCATTCGACCTTCACGTCGGGACCGAGACGTTGCTCGAACCATCCTTTACCCTGACGTGACAAGTTATGTGCGACGAGCGCCTGCACGTGTGTGATGTTGGGAAAGTGACCAATCCGCAGTGTTGTTGGTTGTGCCCAGCTTGGTTTGGAGGCAAATGGCAGAAAAACAATCACCAGCAACGCGAGCGCTTTGCCGGCCCATACCTTATGCACACTTTCAGTCGCCGTTATCATGCGCACCGTTCCCCCGAGAGACCGCATCCGCGGAAGGAAATAACGGATGCACGGCTGCGTACAAGCCTCCTACCCCAGAAAACACTAAACACGTCGTCGGCAACGCCGAAATCGAGGATTTGTTCTACGATGTGCGCTCCACACAGAATACCGGATATCTGCGAGGTATCGCTGTCTGGATTACAATGAAAATGCCATGCGGCTCGTGCGTCACGCACGCCGACCAATCCAGGCACTCACGAGTATTTCATCGGCCCCTTGCCGGTCCAATTCGGCGGGTTGGTCGCCTTGATGCGGCGGGCTTCCTTCACCAGTTCCTTGATCGCGCCGGTGATCGGCAGCGAAAGCCCCGATTTGTCAGTCATCTCGGCGACGACCTGCATGTCCTTCAGCGCCCAAGTAAACGAGATCATGTCCCATTCCTTCAGCGCATCCGACGCGCCCGAGCTCATCAGCAGCGCCTCGCGCAGTTTCACGAGATCGATGCCGGTGGTCTCCGCCAAACGGCCCGCTTCGATCAACCCGACTGCGCTGATCCAGAGCAGCAGATTGTTCATGGTCTTGCCGACCTGCCCGTGGCCGACATCGCCAAGATGCGCGTAATCGGAGCAGAAAGTGCCGTAAACCGCGCGTCCCCGCGCAACCACATCCGGCGCCCCGCCAACGAGCGCCAGCAGCGTGCCTTCATCGGCCGCGAAACGGCCGCGACAGATCGGGGCGTCAAGCACGCCGATGCCCTTGGGCTTCGCCGCCTTCTCGATCTCCTGCACCACGTAAGGCGAGGTCGTCGATGACACCGCGATGATCGAGCCTTTGGCGAGGTTCGCGAGCAGCCCCTCGTCGCCGTATACGACGGCGTGCACTTCGTCGGTATAACCGACGCCGAGGATCACGAAATCGGAAACCTTGGCGAGTGCGGCCGGCGAGTCCGCGGTTGCCGCGCCGGCTTCACGTGCCTTCGCCAGCGCCTCGGCGCTGAGATCGCAGGCGGTCACCTGGTAGCCGTGCTTGACGAGATGCTTGAGCATCGCGTGGCCCATCCGCCCGGCGCCGACGATGCCGACCCGCTCCTTGGTGGTTGCGTTCACGTTCGTCTCCCTGTCGTCCTCACGCCTTCGCCTTCAACATCTGCGCCAGCGGCTTGTTCGGATCGGCGAAATCATCCGCGTGAACCGGCACGCGCCGCTCGATCAATCGACGCGCAGTGGCGATATCGCGCTGGACATTGACGCCCATGGCAAAGGTCAGGTGGGCGCCGTCAAGCTCGAACAGCAGCTTGGCGTTCGCTCCCATCGGACGGCGCACGCGCGTGCTCGGCGTCGGCACCTGCCAGCCCGTACCCTGAATGTAGAGGTCGTACTGCTCCGACCAGAACGACGGCGCGGTGTTGTAGGCAGCGTCGCCGCCGGCGGCGTTGCGTCCGACGACCGCGCCGTGCTCCTGCGCGTGGCGCCAGTTTTCCAGCCGCACCGGACCGTGCGGGCCCGGGAAGCGGGTGCAGTCGCCGGCTGCGAAGATCGAGGGATCGGAGGTGCGGCCATGGTCGTCGACGATGATGCCGTCCTTGACGTCGAGGCCGGCAGCCACGGCCAGGGCGTCGTCGGCAATGGCGCCGGCCCCGACCACGATCAGATCGGCAGTGAGCGTCTCGCCGCCCTTGATGTCGACCGCAAACCTGCCATCCGGCAGCGTGTGCAGGGCGGCGACGGCCGTTGCGAGGCGGATATCGACGCCGTGCGCGCGGTGACGCTCATGCACCAGCGCCGATGTCTCTTCATCGGCAACGCGGGCGAGGATGCGCGGCGCGATCTCGATGACGGTGGTCTTGAGGCCGAGCTCGGCGGCGGAGGCCGCGACCTCAAGGCCGATCAACCCGCCACCGATGACGATCAGGGATCTGCTCTGTCCGAGATGTGCCTTGAGCGCCGTCGCCTCGGCTTCGGTGCGCAGGTAATGGATGCCCCGCTGCCCGGCGGGGAACATCGGCAGCACGCGATTGACCGAGCCGGTCGCGAGCACCAGCGCATCGTAGGGAATCCGCTCGCCGCTCGCAGTGACGAGAACGCGCGCCACCCGGTCGATCGACTTCACCCGCGCGTTCTGCTTGAGGACGATGTTGAAACCGGCCACGCCCTTCGGGCCGGCGATCGGCGCGTCATGCGGCGTCACCTTACCGGTGAGCACCGCCTTCGACAGCGGCGGCTTCTCGTAGGGCTCGCAGCCTTCGTCGGTCAGGAGGAGGACTTCGGCGGTGGCGTCCTGCTGGCGCGCCGCCAGCGCCGCGCCCACGCCCGCCGGTCCGCCCCCGACGATCACGATCCGGCGGCTACTCATCCGTCATCCTTGCATGCGGCATTGGCGGGAAGGCACGGCGGATTAGGCCCGCAGCGCGGTCAGCATGGTCTCGATGTAGTCGTCGCTGGAGGCGATCACGAGCATCGAGGCGTACGGGCGCAGGCTCGCCAGCGTTTTCGAAAGCTCTTCGTCCGAGGTCGCGTCGCTGCCGATGATCAGCGCCGTGGTCATCACCTTGCGCACGCTGCAGGCTTCCGCGATGACGGCGGCGACGTCGGCGCGGGTGCCGGCGCTCGACACCATCACCACCAGGTCGGCAGTGGCGATCTCGTCGACCAGATCCTTGGTGCGGCCGGCGAGGTCGCTCAGCCAGGATTTCATCGTCCAGCCTTCGCCGCCGCGCGGCCCGCCGTCGAACTTGAGGGCGGTCAGGAAGGAGGCACGCTGCCAGGGGCCCTCGGCCAGCCGCTTGATCAGGTGTTCGCTCTGTGCGTCGAGGGCGATCACCTTGACCGCGCGCGGCTTGGAATTGGGATAGTTGATCCGGAACCGCGCCTCCTCGGCCGTGGTCATGCGGGCGCTTTCACTGAGCATTGCTTGTCTCCGGTTCGGCGACGAGAACGCGACCCCGTCGCCTGCAAGGGCCATCCTTCATATGGTAATCCGCCGTCCTGTCAGGTAGTTCAAGCAGCAAGGCCAGCCCCCGCTCGGACACCCGCTAGGACCGGCCCTGTTCTCGTTGTCCGTGACCGGACAACGATCTGTTCTAGGTTTCCGATCCCGCCGGGGTCAATGAGGATGCAATGGCAAAAGTCGATCTTTGCAGCGCTGACGAAATCACGCCGGGGAACGCGATCAAGGTCGAGAGCGGCGATCTCGTGCTCGCGGTGTTCAACGTGGATGGCGAATACTACGTGACCGACGACCTTTGTACCCATGGCCCCGGCTCGCTTTCGGAGGGGTACATCGAGGACGATGTGGTCGAGTGCAATTTCCATAACGGGCAGTTCAACATCAGGACCGGCGAGGTGGTCGCGCCACCCTGCATGGTCGCGATCAAGACCTACAAGACCATGGTCGAGAATGGCCGTGTCATGATAGAAACCGATTAGCACCGGGGAGCTATGCCTCAGGAGAGTCATTCAAGCGCACCATGGCACTCAAGCGCACCATGGCTTTGCGCCGCGCCGAATGGTAAAGGTTCCCGCGATGGCTAATTTCATGTCCCACGTCGCCGTCCCGGTCGCGATCATTATGGTCGCGATCATCCTGCTGCTCGGTCTCATCAACATGATGCGGGGCGGCTCGCCGCATCTGTCGCAGAAGCTCATGCAGATGCGGGTGCTGTTCCAGTTCATTGCGATTGTCGTCATCATGTTGGCAATCTGGGCGATGGGCCGCTGAGAGACAGCGATGGTCGTCCTCAACCGCATCTATACCCGTACAGGCGACGACGGCACGACCGCGCTCGGCTCGGGCGAGCGGCGCAAGAAATACGACCTCCGCGTCGCCGCCTATGGCACGCTCGACGAGGTCAACGCGGTGATCGGCCTCGCCCGGCTGCATGTCGGCGACGACAAGGCGCTCGACGCCGTCCTGGCGCGCATCCAGAACGACCTGTTCGATGTCGAGGCCGACCTTTGCCTCGCCGCCAAGGGACCGGGCGGCGCGCGCATGACCGTAACCGACGCGCAGGTCGAGTGGCTCGAAGGCGAGATCGACCGCCTCAATGCCGAGCTCGCGCCGCTGCGATCGTTCATCCTGCCCGGCGGCAGCGCGGCGGCGGCGCATCTGCATCTCGCTCGCACGGTTTGCCGGCGCGCCGAGCGGATGATGGTCGAGCTCAACGACACATCGCGCGAAGGCGTGACGGCGCCTGCGCTCAAATACGTCAACCGGCTTTCCGATTTGCTGTTCGTGGCGAGCCGCTTCACCAACGACAAGGGCGCGACCGACGTGCTGTGGGTGCCGGGACAGAACCGGTAGGGGTTTCCGATCGTCGCCGCGCTATCTGGCACGGCAGGCAAGCTGACCACGGCGTTGGCCTGGAGAGTTCCACGATGGTGATGCCGATCTACGACGACAACCCGTTCAAACTGCCGCATCGCCCGGTGGTGACCTGGGCGCTGATCGCCGTGAACTTCGTCGTCTTCTTCCTGGAACTGGGCACCGAAGATACCCAGGAGATGCTCAACAACTTCGGCCTTACTCCCGCGTTGCTGACCGGCGAAGTCGAGATCAAGGGCGTGCTCTCGCCGGTGCTCACGCTCGTCACCTACATGTTCCTGCACGCGGACTGGGGCCACATCTTCGGCAACATGATCTTCCTCTGGGTGTTCGGCGACGATATCGAGGAAGTGCTCGGCCGCATGCGCTTCCTGGCGTTCTATCTGCTGTGCGGGATCATCGGCGGCTTGGCTTTCGTCGTCAGCGACACGCACTCGCAGAGCCCGCTGATCGGCGCCTCCGGCGCGATCTCGGGCGTGGTGATCGCCTATGTGATGCTGCGGCCCTGCGCCAAGATAACCGTGCTGCTGGGGTTCATTCCGCTTCGGATCAGCGCCTACTGGGTGGTCGGCAGTTTCGTGCTCCTGCAGTTCATCAGCCTGGAATTCAGCCTCGAAGAGCGAAGTCGCCTATTGGTGCCATGTCGGCGGCATGATCGCCGGCGGCGTCCTGTTCGTCTGGATGCGGCCGCCCGGCGTCACGCTGTTCGAATGCATCCGCGGACCGAAGGCGCCGGCAACGACGGCCAGCGCCCCGGGGCCCTGGCGTTGACACCCAATCCCGCCCGCCATTAGCTTGCCGCGCCTTCCCAGGCCGCGCCGACCCAACCTGGCCCAATAGAGCGGTTCCTATGAAAATACTGGTGCCCGTCAAGCGGGTGGTCGACTACAACGTGAAAATCCGCGTCAAGGGCGACGGCTCCGGCGTCGAGCTTGCCAACGTCAAGATGTCGATGAACCCCTTCGACGAGATCGCCGTCGAGGAGGCGATCCGGCTCAAGGAGAAAGGCGCCGCCACCGAGATCGTCGCGGTCTCGATCGGCCCGCAGCAGGCGTCCGAAACGATTCGCAACGCGCTGGCGATGGGCGCCGACCGTGGCATCCTTGTGAAGGTCGACACCGTGATCGAGCCGCTGGCGGTCGCGAAAATCCTCAAGGCCATCGTCGAGCAGGAAAAGCCCGGCCTCGTGATCCTCGGCAAGCAGGCGATCGACGATGACTGCAACCAGACCGGCCAGATGCTGGCCGCGCTCACCGGCTGGCCGCAGGGCACGTTCGCATCCAAGCTCGTGATCGAGGGCGACAGCGTACTCGTCACCCGCGAGGTCGACGGCGGCCTGCAGACCGTGAAGCTCAAGAGCCCGGCGATCGTGACCACCGACCTTCGCCTCAACGAGCCGCGCTATGCGAGCCTGCCCAACATCATGAAGGCGAAGAAGAAGCCGATCGACGACAAGAAGCCGGAGGATTACGGCGTCGACGTCGCGCCGCGCCTGGAAGTGCTCAAGACCAGCGAGCCGCCCGCCCGCAAGTCCGGCCACAAGGTCAAGACCGTCGCCGAGTTGGTCGACAAGCTGCACAACGAAGCGGGGGTGATCTGATGCTGCAATCGCCGTCACAGAAAGCAGACCGCTCGCCGCCACGAAAGCGGGGACTCAGGGGGAGCGGACCGCTGCCTCGAAGCATCCGGCCCCCGGATTCCCGCTTTCGCGGGAATGAGCGGCCCGGCGATTCACACGCTCTTGGCGTGAGAATTGTTGCGAGGACCGGACAATGACCACCCTCCTCATCGCCGAGCACGACAACAAGGCGCTCAAGGACGCGACCAGCAAAGCCCTCACCGCCGCGAAGGCGCTGGGCGGCGGAGTGCAGGTCCTGGTCGCCGGCAAGGACTGCCGCGCGGTCGCCGAGGCAGCAGCGAAGCTCGATGGCGTCGCCAAGGTGCTGGTGGCCGATGGCGGCGCCTACGAGCACATGCTGGCGGAGCCGCTGGCGGCGCTGGTCGTCGCGCTCGCCGGCCCCTACGACGCGATCGTCACGCCGGCGACGACGACCGGCAAGAATTTCATGCCGCGGGTCGCGGCGCTCCTCGACGTCATGCAGATTTCCGACATCGTGAAAGTGATCGCTCCCGACACGTTTGAGCGGTTGATCTACGCCGGCAATGCCGTGCAGCAGGTGCGCTCGAAGGATACGAAGAAAGTCATCACCGTCCGCACCTCGACCTTCCAGGCGACCGGCGCGGGCAGCGCTGCGGCTCCGATCGAGGATGCGCCGGCCGCGGCCGATCCAGGGATTTCCTCCTTCGTCGGCGAGGAGCTGTCGAAATCCGATCGGCCCGAGCTCACTTCGGCGAAGATCATCGTGTCCGGCGGCCGTGCGATGCAGAGCCGGGAGAACTTCACCAAGTATATCGAGCCGGTCGCCGACAAGCTCGGGGCAGCGGTCGGGGCGTCGCGCGCGGCAGTCGATGCCGGCTACGCGCCGAACGACTGGCAGGTCGGTCAGACCGGCAAGGTGGTCGCGCCGGAGTTGTATGTGGCAGTCGGCATTTCCGGCGCGATCCAGCACCTCGCCGGCATGAAGGACTCCAAGGTGATCGTCGCGATCAACAAGGACGAGGAGGCGCCGATCTTCCAGGTCGCCGACTACGGACTGGTTGCAGACCTCTACCAGGCGTTGCCGGAACTGGCGCAGGAGCTTGCAAAAATCCGGAAATGACCGCTCCTTCCCTCGCTGCAGGTGGCCGAGCGCTCAAAAGTCAGGCGGCGCGGCGCGGCGCACCCGTAGAAACCGCAGGAAGATCGGCGTAAAAAGCGCGCGACGGGAGGGCTTGGGAACGGAAGCAATCGTTCCAGGCATCGAGATCAGACGGACAACATGGCCTTCAGCATCAAGAAAGTCGGCATCATCGGCGCCGGTCAGATGGGCAGCGGCATCGCCCATGTTTGCGCGCTCGCGGGTTTCGACGTGAAGCTCAACGACGTCAGCCCCGATCGGATCAAGGCCGGCATCGCCACGATCAACGGCAACATGGCGCGGCAGGTCGGCAAGAAGCGCATCACCGAAGACGAGCGGCAGGCCGGCCTCAAGCGCATCGGTACGGCCGAGACGATCGACGCACTCGGCGACTGCGACCTCGTGATCGAAGCGGCCACCGAGAAGGAGGAGGTCAAGCGCCAGATCTTCGCCAGCGTCTGTCCGGCGCTCAAGCCGGACGCGATCGTGGGCACCAATACGTCCTCGATCTCGATCACCCGGCTCGCGGCCTCGACCGACCGGCCCGAACGCTTCATCGGCATCCATTTCATGAATCCGGTGCCGCTGATGGAGCTGGTCGAGATCATCCGCGGCATCGCCACCGGCGACCCGACCTTCGAAGCCACCAAGCAGTTCGTGACCAAGCTGGGCAAGACCATCGCGGTCGCGGAGGACTTTCCCGCCTTCATCGTCAACCGTGTGCTGATGCCGATGATCAACGAGGCGATCTACACGCTGTACGAGGGCGTGGGGAATGTCGAAGGCATCGACACCGCGATGCGGCTCGGCGCCCATCACCCCATGGGCCCGCTGGAACTCGCTGATTTCATCGGGCTCGATACCTGCTTGTCGGTCATGCAGGTGCTCTACGACGGGCTTGCGGATTCGAAATACCGGCCCTGCCCGCTGCTGGTGAAATACGTCGAGGCCGGCTGGCTCGGCCGCAAGACTCAGCGCGGCTTCTACGACTATCGCGGCGAGAAGCCGGTACCGACGCGCTGAGCCGATTTGGATTTATGGCCAGTGCCCAAGATTGACCGCGGCGAGGCGGTCACGGCCGCCGCCATCGTCTGTTAACGGCGTTCGTCTATCCTGGCATGGCGAGGACACCGCGATGCAGACGATTGGATTCGGTTTCGCTCAGACCTCGACCAGTGCCTGGCAGTCGATGCAGACCTGGAAAACGCGCCGCGCCGCGATGGTGCAGGACGCGCAAGCCGCCAACGACGCCGTCAATTCTGCCTTCAGCAACGCTCAGGCGAATTTCTGGACCGGACGCGCCAAGCTTGCAGCTCAGGCCGCCCTCAAGCGCGTGCAGGCCCAGATCAAGGCCAAGCTCGGTCAGACCGCATCGGCTGCCACGACGGTCGGCAAGTCGGTCAACAAGCTGGCGTGATCCGCCGCCGACAGGCGCGGTGCTCACCGCATCGCGGCACCGAAATGGCCGGACCATGTCCGGCCATTCTGTTCAACGGGTCGGCGTGATTTCTTCTTCCCTCCCCCGCCTGGGGCGGGGGGAGGGAAGGTTAAGAGTGAACGACCCAGCTCAGGCCGATTTCGCGAGCGGCGGCAGGTCGGTAAGCTCCGTGGCATAGGCCTGATCCATGCGCGGCGCCATGCCGTGCTTCGCAAGCTCGTCGACGAACATCTTGCGCACGAACGGGCTCTCGTCGGCGTAATCGATCTGATCGCCGCCGACGCGGCGGCTGATCCAGGCCTTCGGCACGCCCTGGGCGTTGCGGATCGACACCACCTCATGCTTGAGCGCGAGGTAGCGGGACGGCGTGGTGCCGCTGTTGAAGTGCTGGTGGAACCACATGTTCGGCGGCACGATCAACGTACCGACCTCCCACGGATAGACCTGCGGCTCCTCGCCCTCCGGCCACATCAGCGAATAGCCCTCGCCGGACAGGATGATCACGTAGGCACCCGGCCCGTGGGCGTGGCCCTTCTTGTAGGTACCGGTGGGGAACTGGGAGATGTGGCTGTTCATCGAGCCGCGCGCCATCATGAAGCGGATGTGGCCGCCGCCGGCGCCGCGCTCCTTGGCGGTGATGAGCGGAAGGTTGACCGCGTCGGGGACGAAATTGGTCTGCAGCAGGAAGCCGTCCTGCTCGCCCTTGGCGCTGAAATAATCGGGCTCGCCGTTGAAACGCTCCTTGAAGTCGTGGTCGCAGCCGAAGATGTAGTCGATGTCCTCGTAGAGGTTGATCACCGGCGGTGCGTTGGTGACGCCGACATAGCGCGCAGGCTCCTTGCCGGAGCCATTGAAATGCTGATGCCAGGCGTTGAGCGGGATCGCGAACAGGGAACCAGCCTTCCACTCGAAGGTGATGCGCTTGCCTTCCTTGTTCCATACCGTGGTCGAGCCGCGGCCCTCGAGGATGAGGATCATCTCCTCGAATAGCTGCCGGTGCGGCTCGAGCTTCTTGCCCGCCGGAATTTCCATCACGTAGCTGTCGTTCGAAATGCGGGAGGCGTCATGGTTGACGAACACGGCGTTGCCGCCGCGGCGCGCCCAGGGCTTCAAGTCCACGGTGCGCAGGTTGCGCACATAGAGCGCCGGGATGATGTCGAGGCCCTCGGCCTTGATCCAGCGGGTGTAGGGGGTTTCTTTTTCCTTGGCGAATTTCTTTGCCAGATCATCGGAAACAAGGGCGTTCTTGGCCATGGGATGCTCCTTCCAGTCGTCGTCGAGGTTGCGTTCCGCTCATCCCCGCGCAAGCGGGAATCCAGAGCCACGGGCCCGAACCGTCGAACTCGTTGCCCTGGGTCCCCGCCTGCGCGGGGACGAGCGGACCAGATGCTGATTTAACATACCGAACTCTGCTTCAGTTCGCCGCGATTGCAGTCTTCGGCGCCGCGGCCGGGATTGCGATGCACTTCTCGGCCTTCATGCGCAAATAGATCGGGTCGCCGGTCGGCGTCCGCAGCGAGGGATGCGCCCGCGCCTGTAGCACAACTTCGCCTACCTTGACCTCGAAATCCAGATATTCGCCGAGAAAATCCTTGGCTTGGACGGTGCCCTGGCGGACGTTCTCGCCATCGCCGGCCGTGAGCGGCGTCTCGGACAGCTCGACGTCCTCCGGCCGCACCGAGACGATGACGCTCACATTCTTGGTCGCGCCCTCGCTCGCGTGCGCCTTGAGGTCGCCCATCGCGGTGGCGATCACGCAGTGGCCGGAACTGTCTTCCGCGGTACTCACGGTGCCGCCGACGAAATTCGTGGTGCCGACGAAATCGGCGACGAACTGGTCATGCGGGGTCTCGTAGATCTCGCGCGGAGTGCCGATCTGCACCACCCGCCCGTCATTCATCACCGCGATCTGGTGCGAGAGCGCCAACGCCTCGCTCTGGTCGTGGGTGACGTAGATCGTGGTGAGGCTCAGTTCACGCTGCAGCCGCTTGAGCTCGGTGCGCATGCGGTCGCGCAGCTTGGCGTCGAGGTTCGACAGCGGCTCGTCGAGCAGGAGGAGCTGCGGCTCCATCACCAGCGCGCGCGCGAGCGCGAGCCGCTGCTGCTGGCCGCCGGAGAGCTTGGTGGCCTCGCGGGTAACGAGGTGATCGAGCTGGACCGCCTGCAGCACGCGCTCGACTTTCTCGCGGATCTGCTTCTTCGGCAGCTTGCGCACTTCGAGCGGGAAGGCGACGTTCTGGAACACGTTCATGTGCGGCCAGATCGCGTAGGACTGGAACACCATTCCGAAGTTGCGCTTGTTCGGTGCGACGAACACGCCCTTGGTCGACGAGTACACGACGCGGCCGCCGACCTCGATCTCGCCTTCGGTCGGCTTTTCCAGACCGGCGATCGAGCGCAACGTGGTGGTCTTGCCGCAGCCCGAGGGGCCCAGCAGCGTGAACAGCTTGCCCTCCGGCACGTCGAAGGTGACGTCCTGCGCCGCCTTCACTACGGTCCCGCGCTCGCCGGGATATTCGGTATGCAGCGACCTGACACTCAGCACGTTTCGTTCCCCGCTGTTCGATCTCTTGACCCTCCCTTGCAACGGGAAAGGTAAAAACTTCGGCGCTTCGAATCCCTCAAGCTTCCGCGATCCCGAACCGCTTGCCGATGAACTGCGCCACCATCACCAGGCAGAACAGCGCGATGATCAGCATCACGCCGAGCGCGGACAGCTCCACATACTGCCCATTCTGCCACAGTTCCCATATCATGATCGACACCACCTCGGTGCCGGGGCTGTAGAGCAGGATCGAGCTCGACAGTTCGCGCATCGAGACAATCAGTACATAAATCCAACCCGCCAAGAGTCCGGGCTTGAGCAGGGGCAATATGACGCGGCGGAAGGTCATGCCCCAGGACGCGCCGCTCATCGCCGCCGATTCCTCCAGCTCCTTATGGATCTGCAGCATCGAGCTCATGTTGTAGCGCATGCCGTAGGGCAGGAAGCGCGTAACGTAGGCGATCAGCAGGATCCAGATCGTGCCGTAGACGCCGATGTCGATGTAGAGGTAGCAGATCATGATCGCGAGGCCGAGCACGAGGCCGGGAAACACCAGCGGCAGAGAGGCGAGGTTGTCGAGGATCCAGCGTCCCGGGATTTTGGTGCGCACCACGATCCACGAGATCACCGCGCCGGTGAGCATCACGACGGTTGCGGTGGTGAAGGCGAGAAACAGGCTGTTGCGCACGGTCGCGGCGAACTGCGGATAATCGAGGACCGTGCGATAGGAATTGAGCGAAATCCGGCTCAGCGCCGCCCACGACGGCGCGCTGTAGAAGCGCTGCAGCGACGACCACACCAGCACCAGGAACGGCAGCAGCACGATCACCACGAAATAGAGAATGAACAGCGATGCCGTGAGGTAGCGCCAGCGGCCGAGGTCCATGGTGCGCGGCCGAAAGCCCTTGCCGGTCACGGTCGAGAACTTCGAGCCCTGGCTCGAAAGCCGCGACTGCATGTAGATGCCGACCGACGTCATGAGGAGCAGCGTCACCGCGTAGGCGGCGGCCAGCCCGACCTGGCTCGGATACTGGTGGATCGCCAGGTAGATCGACGAGGTATAGACCTGGATGCCGACCGGCAGCCCGAGCAGCGCCGGCACCTCGAACGATTCGACTGAGCGCACGAACAGGATCAGCAGCGAGCCGAGCGCCGCCGGCCAGGCGAGCTTGAGCGTGATCCGCCGCGCGATCTGCAGAACCGAGGCGCCGCACATCATCGCGGACTCTTCCAGCGAAGGGTCCATCGAACGGAACGCCGCGGTCATCAGCAGGAACGCCATCGGCGAATAGTGCAGGCCGTCGACCCAGATCATCCCCGGCATCGTGTAGATGTCGAAGAATACGGTGTCGGTATCGAATATGCCCTGCAGCACCTTGTTGAGGATGCCGATCTTGGGGCTCGCCAGCATGATCCACGACACCGTGAACAGGATGCTCGGGATCACCAGCGGGATGATCGACAAAGCGAAGAACAGCTTCTTGAACGGCGTGTTGGTGCGCTCGTTCATCCAGGCCAGCGCAGTGCCGAGCGCGAGCGAGAAGCACGAGGCGCCGACGGCAAATTGCACCGAATTGAAGAACAGTCGGAAGGTCTCGGCGCTGAAATAGGCGGTGGCGTAATTCTCCAGGGTAAAGATCGCCGGCTTGGTCGCGGTCTGCGGGGTGAGAAAGCTCTGCCACACCAGGAAGACCAGCGGCACCAGTGCCAACCAGGTGACCAGCGCCACCGGGACGCCGATCAGCAGCCACTTCGAATCGATCCGCCGCCAGAATGCGAGCGTCGCATCTGGAACGGGAGTGAAGCGGGTGACAACTTCGGTCATGACCGGCCGGGGTGTTACGCCCCTCCATCAGCTCCGTTAGGCGCCAGGCGCCAAGTGCTTCTCAATTCAAACGGTCTGCGTCTCAATGGTCATGGTGATGATGGCCATGATCATGGTCGTGGTGATGATGTCCATGCCCGTGCGCATGGTCGTGCTTATGCGCGGGCGTGTGATCGTGTTCGAGCTCATGCTCGTCGCGGTGGTGAAGCCGCTGGTGCGGCCGCGCGGCTTGTGCGTCTTCGCTGAACACCAGCGACTTGATGGTCACCGGCACGGTGTAGGACGGCATCCGGATGCGGCCGAGATCGATGTAGTCGAAGTCGCGCAGCATGACGCCGTCGATTGCCAGGATTTCGCTCTCGACCAGCAGTTCCTCGCGCAGGATCGCGCCGAGCGTCTGGGCGATGTCGCCGTCGAGCATGATGTAGAGCGGCTTCCTGCGCTCGATCGTGGTGGCGAGCCCGTGGCGGATGCCTTCGGCAAAGGCCGAGACGCGCTCGTAGGACGGCAGGCCCTGCCAGCGCAGCGCCAGCGCGACTTCGCCTTCGCCTTCGACCAGGTCGAAGGCGGTGAAGTGCGACCGGATGGCCTTGGCCAGTACGGTCGGCTCGATCACGTCTTCGCAGACGTAGTTCGGCTGCAGCACCTGCAGATTGCGGCGCGGCAGGAGTTCGCCGGGCTTGCTGATGTAGCTGGTATTGCCGGAAAGCTGCACACTGTACTCAGAGGCGCCGAGCGCGGTGGCGCGGATGCATTCGCCGGCGGGGAGCAGCGGCCAGGGCAGCTTGCCGGCATCGACGCGGGCCCGGATCGCGCGCCCCAGCCGGCGTCCCATGTCGCCGAAATCGCGGGTCTCGCGGCCATAGACGTATTCGCCGACGCCGCCCGAGAACATGATGCCGTCGATGCGGCCAAAATCGTGGATTGGATCGGTGAGGTAGAGATGCTCGACCGCGTGCGGCATCGGCCGCTGCGTGAGCGCGGCGACGAACTCGTCCGCCATGGTGTCCGCGACCTTGTCGAGGTCGGCTGGGTCGATGGTGTCGCCCTTGTTCCAATCGAAGCCCGCCTGTCGTGCATGAAAGCGGCCGGCGGGATCAAGCCGCGTGATGTGGCCGTTCGGCTCCACCACCTGCAGGCGTCCGCCGATGTGCACTGCCGCGGTGGCGGTCACGAAGCCTTTCTCGACCACGCCGAGCTTGGTGGTGCCGCCGCCGATATCGATGTTGAGCACGCGCTTGTTCTCGTCATGCGACACCTTCGATGCGCCGGATCCGTAGGCCGCCAGCAGCAACTCCATGTGATGCCCGGCGGTAGCGCAGACGAACTCGCCGCCCTGCTCGGAGAGGATTTTTGCGATGCCCTGCGGCGTTCTCGCGCCGCAGGGCCTCGCCGGTGAGGATCACCGCGCCGGTGTCGATCTGGTCGGGATGCAGCCCCGCGCCCGCATAGGCGTCGTCGATGATCTTGCCGAGCCCGGCGTCGTCGATCCGCTCCTCGCTCTGATATGGCGTGAGCGCAACCGGCGACTGGTAGAGTGTCTCGCGCGAGACGACGTAGTAGCGCGAGGTCAGGTCCTCGCCGTAGCGGCGCAGGTTGATGCGGGAGAAGATGACCTGCGTGCCGGAGGAGCCGATATCGATGCCGACGCTGGTCAGCGTGACGTGGTCCTGCATCCAGATCGGGTTCTGCTCGAGCGGGCCGTCTTCGTCGAACTCGAAATGGTCGTGGTCGTGGTCGGTATATTCGTCATGCTGGTGCACGATGTTCTCGCCGAGGAGATGGTCGGAAAGATCATGTCCGGTCTTCTTGTCCTCGGCTTCAGCCATCAATTCGCACTCCCTTACGGCTCAGCTACGGTCGGCGCCCCACCGGCGGCCAAGTCACTACGCGGGCTCCCCGGAAGAACGCAAGCGCAACGGAGTTGCGCCGCAGTCCCGGTCTCGGAGCAGGCGTCGCCGCACGGGGCGACGAACTCCCGGTTCTCTATAGGGCACACGCCGCTACCAGCCTAGTCCTCGGCCCCAGGCTGGATGCCGCTCCGAGAGGAGAGGGGGAGAAGGATTCGGCGCATCGCCGACCTGTGCCATGAGCCGCAACGCAGAAATGTCGGTCTCGCAGGCGTTGCTTCATTGACAGGGGGAGGGCGGCGGGTACTTTCGCCCCCTGGCTGGAAAAAGGAAGGGTCCCTGTGAACGACACTCCCCACACAATGGCGGCGGAAGCCTACATCACGCGGCTCGCCGAGCGCGGCATCGACTATGTGTTCGCCAATGCCGGCACCGATTTCGCGCCGATCGTCGAGTCGCTGGCGCGCAATCCCGGCACCGGCAACAAGATGCCGCGCTTCATGATCGTGCCGCACGAGAACGTCGCCATGGCGATGGCGCACGGCTATTACCGTATTGCCGGCAAGCCCGCAGCAGTCATGGTCCACGTCACCGTCGGCACCGCGAACGCCCTGTGCGGGCTGATGAACGCCTCCCGCGACAACGTTCCCGTCCTGCTCGCCGCCGGCCGCACCCCGCTCACCGAGAGCGGCAGCATCGCCTCACGCAACCGTTCGATCCATTGGGGCCAGGAATCCTTCGACCAGGGCGGCATGGTGCGCGAATACGTGAAGTGGGACTATGAGCTGCGCACCGGCCAGCCGGTCGAGGCCGTGGTCGACCGCGCGCTCGACATCGCCATGACCGAGCCGCGCGGCCCGGTCTATCTCACGCTGCCGCGCGAGGTGATCGCAAACCCGGTGGTCGCCACCCGCCGCGACACCGTGCGGCCGCTCGGCGCCAGCGCGCCGGAGCCGTCACGCCGCGCGATCGAGGAGGCGGCGCGGCTCCTCGGCAAGGCCGAGTTTCCGCTCATCATCACATCGAGCGTCGGGCGCTCGCCGGAGGCGGTGACCGAGCTTGCCGCGCTGGCGGAGGCCTTTGCGCTGCCGGTGGTGCAGGCCGAAGCGCGCGACTTCAACATCTCGACCGAGCATCCGATGAACCTCGGTTTCGAGCCGGCCGCGCTGCTGCAGAAGGCCGACGTGATCGTCGTGCTCGACAGCGTGGTGCCCTGGATTCCGCGCCTGAACGGCCCGCGCAAGGATGCCAAGATCATCCACATCTCCGCTGACCCGCTCGCCAGCCGTTTTCCGTTCCGCGAGATGGAGGCCGACCTGCTGATCGCCGGCGACCCCTGCGTCGCGCTCGCGCTGCTGCGCGAAAACCTGGCCGACGAGATGAAGGCGAAGGCGGTTGACGCGCGCCGCAAGATGATCGCGCCGCTGCGCGAGGAGAACGAAGCCAAGCGCAAGAAGCTCATCGACACCGTCAAGGACCAGACGCCGATCCATCCGGCCTGGCTCGCGCATTGCCTCAACCAGGTGAAGTCGGAGGACGCCATCGTGGTAAGCGAGCTCGGCGTGCCGCTCGCGCACCTGCACATGACCAAGCCGCGGTCGTTCATGGGCAGCCTGCTCTCCGGCGGCCTCGGCTTCGGTATGGGCGCCGGCCTCGGCGCCAAGCTCGCGGCGCCCGAGCGCGAAGTGATCGTCGCCGTCGGCGACGGCTCCTACATGTTCGGCAACCCGGTCTCGTACCACTACGTCGGCCGCTCCGAGAACCTGCCGACGCTCACCATCGTCGCCAACAATCACTCCTGGCACGCGGTGCGCCAATCCACGCTCGACGTCTTCCCCGAGGGCCACGCCGCCAAAGCCAACATCATGCCGCTCACCCGCCTCGACCCGTCACCAGACTTCGAGAAGGTGGTGGAAACTTGCGGCGGCAAGCGGCGAGAAGGTGGAAGGTCCGGACAAGCTGCACGCGGCGCTGGAGCGCAGCCTGAAGGCCGTGAGCGACGGCACGCCGGTGACGCTGAACGTGATGACGCAGGCGCGGCGGTGAGGCGCGCCGCGGCCGCGGCTAGCAATGACGATTATCAGCGCGCTGGGGTGCTCGCATTTGCGGTCACCGCCGCGCACTTTGGCGGACGCTCCGGTCATCCTGACGGGCGAGCCAGTGGCGTTTGGGGCTTGTGCGCTCAAACTGCTGTGACACGCGAGCTCTAACGCCAGCGAACATTTCCGCGAGCCGATCTGGCAGTGCAAGGTCGCCGCCCCACCCCGACCGGAGCTGGCGTCACGGAGCGCGGCGGTATGACGGGGGTACGTTTCAGCCAGGTTGGCCCGTCTCGCGGCACATCTCATAAATGCCAACACGTCCGCGCCCTAGAGGCATCCTGTCCCGCAACAGGAAGAAGCGACGCCCCCCGTTGCTATCGTGGATGATGAACGGCACTAATCGCTCGGTCACTTGGTAGAACTTTGATTTTCGAGTTGGCTTGTCTTCCGGCTCATGAGCGGGGTTCGGATCGCACCGCCAAGTCACAATGTGCTCGGCAAATGCCTCGTTTTTCTCAGATGCCTTTTGGACCTTGCAGACTGGCGCCTCGCCCCGTGCGCCGTCGAACAATACACCCAACTCGAGGATTTCAAATTCGTTCGGTTTGTTGTTCCATTCGGTGCTGCACCAGCGCGCTGCTAGTCCATAGAACATGTCTTTGGCATTGATCGTATCTGCAAGGGCGCAGAAGGTAATTGTGGCGGCAGCGGTAGCGATCATAAGCTTTTTCATGACGTCGGCTCACTTGCATGGTCGTCGCAGCGTACGGCCGCAGGTGAATAGGGCAGCAGCGCCAGCCAGCGGAAGTCCGTTGTCTTAATCCGGCATTCCCCAGATGAACTCCGAACCTACGTGAATATTTGCGCTTTTGCGGGCCTTCCCGCAAGACCGGCGCGCGGTGCCGACTGCTGCCAGCATTCCACGCGCCCGGACGGCAGCCTGACGGCCCGATCCAGTTACTTCCCTAGCATTTGCTCCGTTTAATTCGAAGGGATTTGCGACAGTAGGACGATCCGTCGCGTCACGAACTGGGCTCGACCCCAGGTGAGCAAAGTTGACGAGCATGTCTATGCAATGTTCGCGTCGCCTCTGGCCGCCGCGGCTATCGCCTTCCTGACCCAGTTCGTGTCAGGTATCTCTTGAACGAAGCGCTCTTTGTGCGGACCGAGATCGCGCGTGATCGGCGCCCCGCCGGAACGAACCGGGCCACTCTCGTTGCCAGTTGCGAAGTTCAATTCATTCGCGCCCGCCATGACGCCAGCGATAATTTGATCGATTTGCGCTTGCTTGGCAGGTTGGACGTGGTCGCCCAATCTGTTGATCGTGGTCGCCGGATAGTATCCGCCCATCCTCGCGTCGGACGTCAACGTCTGTTTCAGGGTCATCTTGCGCGCCGTCGCACGGTTGAAAACTGATTCAATGTAGTATTGCTCGGCCTTTGGCCCCTGTCCCCCAACTTCTGCGTTAGTCGAAGCCGCGACCAAGCGGTGTATCTCGGGATCGTGCAGCTCGGTGACAAATTGTTGGCGGGCGCCTGCCAAAGGCTTAATATTGCCAGTATCAGTACCCGCAGGGTGGATTGGGGCTCCCCGCAGTGTCGACAAAGCGCTAGCAAATTGCGCTGACGTCAAAGGATGAGCGCGACCGCTTTGGAATGCATCGACGACCCATTGAGGAGCACCGGCCCGGACTGCCCCAGCGCCCCACACCGCTTCACTACCGCCGCCGATATGTGTGCTCTTCGTCCCCATATAGTCACGAGCATGACCAATTCCGGTGGCTCCGGCGTTAGCCGCTTCCGCCATGAAATTTGCCATTCTCTTGCGGTCGTCTAGATTTTCGGAATCCAGGATACGTTTAGTTCTAGCGTCCCGCATGTAAAGATCGGCCGCCCCTATGGGACCTGGGCTAATATCGTGGCGATGCGATCCGGTACGATTGGGTCCAGTGGGCGGTTGACCGCCGCTGTAGATCTCGACGTCTAGACCGGTCTTTCTGCCGGCATATTCAAGAATATCATGCAATGCGCGCAAAATGGGTAGTTTGCGCGTACCATGTTGCGCTTCTACAACGCCGCCGCCGACGCCCGTAGCGCCGCCACCACCACCGCTCGCAGCGCCGCCACCACCACCGCTCGCGGCGCCGCCACACGACCACCACCGCTCGCAGCGCCACCGCCACCACCGCTCGTAGCGCCGCCGCCACCACCGTTCGCAGCGCCACCGCCACCTCCCGAAACCGGATCGCGCGGATTTTCAGGAATGTTGTCTCCAAATACCGATATCTGGCAATCTTGCAAGTTTGGATCCTGGTTGGCGTCCAAGGCATTGGCCAAAACGGCGACCGCGGCAAAACCTGCAGCAAGCCTATCTGTGCAGGCCTTCAGTACCTGCTCAATGGTGGCTGACCCATCCGGCTTGAAAATGTCCGCGTTGCGCTGGAAGAACGCGGCTCGTAATGCACTGGCACTAACGCCAGGAGCGGCAGCAGCACCAGGGGCTGCAGCGGCACTAGGAGCGGCAGCAGCAGCACCCGGAGCGGCGGCAGCACCCGGAGCGGCAGCAGCACCCGGGGCTGCAGCGGCACTAGGAGCGGCAGCAGCACTAGGAGCGGCAGCAGCAGCACCGGGAGCGGCAGCAGCACTAGCACTAGCAGCGGCAGCAGCGGCAGCAGCGGCAGCAGCAGCAGCAGCCAGCACCAGCACCAGCACCAGCACCAGCACCAGGAGCGGCGGCAGACCACCACCAGGGGCGGCGTCGGCACTGTCTGGATAAATCTCCGCCTTGATGACGGCCTCTGACGTCTGCGCGCTATTGTCTTTCTCGGCCTGAAGGATCCTCGCCGCCGCATTCGATCCGAAACTTTTGTTGTCGGCAAACAGGTGGGCAAGCAAAAGATCGACGGCGCTTAAGCCCCGGTCCGTAATTAAACCTTGAAGCAGGTTTGCTGACTTCGCGGCAACGATCGCGGCGACGACACACTGCGCATTCGGAAACCTGATTTGGTCAGCTTGGAAACCGACCGCTTCAGGTTCGGAAATCAGAGACTGCCACGTCTCTTTCGAGAACCGAAACACGCCGGCGGGGTCGCCGGTTTGTACCTGGGTAGAGCTCCATTTATCGCCGCTTAATGCGAAAGCCAGTGCGTAGAGATAAGCCGGATTGGTCTTATTTAACGCCGCCTGCAAATAGCAGGCTTGGGCAAATGCCGCTTTGTCGACCGCGGGGGAAAACGGTTGGAACCCGGCCGACATCGGAACAGCAGTGCCCTCCGCTACGAGAAATTTGTCAGAGACGAAGCCTTTTTTCTTGTCGGCGTTGTCCCCATCAATCGCCTCGACGAATACCCACGTTATCTCCCTGCCGTCGACCGTTTCCTGGACGGAGTCTTTGGCGCCCGTTTTGACCTTGTCACCGGCGAAGACCTGCAAAGGCCCGGTGCCGTCATTGAGGTCGACAAAATCGGATGAATCTTTTGGCTCTTTGGCGAGAAGCTGGTCAGCAAGCATCTTCATGACAACTTCAGGCATACCTACCTCCCACGATCACGTTAAAAGCGGCCAATCAGCGCTTCATCTGCATGTCGCTTGAATGGCGGCAAAAGAATTTGAGCGTAAGGTTTTGACATTCAGATCAGTTAATCCAGTTCTTCGAGCCTGATTTATCTTCGCCTTGGCAACGTCGATAGCATCGCGCGTCGCGGCATCGAATCTGCCAGAGATAGTAAGCCTCGGATCGCAAACCTTCAGGATCTGCTGTAGCGACGTTACGGCAGCATCGTCGGGGAAGCGGAACTTCTCGTAGGCAGTCTGAGGTCCAACTTCCGACGGATTGAAGGCGCAGGGCGGCAATGTTGCGTTGAGGAGAAGCTGGACTTCGGCCGCATTCATGATTCGGTTTTCAGTGTTGGTGAATAACCGCGTTCTGGTTTGATTCGCACCTATTTTCCCCTGCTGAATTGCATCTCTTGCCGAGTCAAAACTCGTCGTGGGGGACATGATGCACAAATTCGATTGGATGACTTCGCCGACAGATTGGGGGATATTCTTTTCGGTTTCGGTCGATCCCGCCATCTTCGGCTCGATCGGTGCCGCAGACGGATTTTTGCCTGCGCCCGGCAACGGTCCGCGAGGACCTTCAGGCGGAATCGATTTGATTAACGGGCCGGCTAGCTGCACCCCTACCATCGATGGATCCACCAGGAACGGGGGAGACACGATCCCTTGCTGAACACCCGTGACCGTGATGTTGATATTCGCCGCAATGGTGATCGGCATGCAGATGTTCAAATATTGCCGAAGCACATGGATGGCGTCAGGCCTGTTTCGGATTACGCTTCCCCGGGCTGCGACCCGATATCCTTCGCGATTCTTGAAAACCACGGTCTGCACGGTAGTGTGATCCACCTGCAGCAGCAGGGAATTCAGATTTGAAAATGTGTCAGTCGCCAGGCTGAAGGCGGCGGCGACCGCCGCCAACGAGCGCGGTCCGATAGATGGATTGGCGTTGATGATGAAGTCAGCCGCGGTCCGGATCGCGGAAATCTCCGTGATGGCCGCGGCCGTTCCCCGCTTCTTCTGGTCCAGCCAGACCAGGAAGCCGTCGCAGCGCTGGTCGATGTCGTTCATGCCCGCTTGAACGATCAGCGGCCAAGCTGTCGGCGGGAGTTCACCGCTGCATCGGGCGTCGCCGCCGGGGGAGACCACCGGCGAGGATTGCTGGCAGAGGTAATCCAGATAAGCGTTCTGATATTCCGTCACCCTGGGGAGATCGGGAGAATAGAGGTTGTTTCCTACCCCTTCCTGGAAGTATTGGCCTTCCAGCACATTACACGCCGCCAATCCCAACACCACTGCCGCAAACGCAAACAATCTGATGAACACGCGCATTTCGCTCCCCCTAAGCGAATGCGGGCCGTACAAGGTATCTAGATAACTCTTGTACAACGCCGCCACTCAATGGGATCGAACTTATTCGCAAAGTGCGAGCGGAACATAGGCGATCATTTTGCCCAAAATGCCGTCCACATATTGTCCACACAGATATCAACAGCAATTTCAGTAAGCGGAGAGGGAAAAAAGCTTTCAGCTAAATCGCTTGGCTGAATTGAGCGCCTAGTGTCCTAACTGACACAGGCGAAATCACAACTAAATGAGACGTAGCCAAGGGCGCGATTTTGTTGGAAGGCTGTTTGTCGAGCAAGCCCATGGGTATGCCATTGGTAATGGCGTCTCCAGCGAACTGGTGCAGCGCGCCTCCACATTCACGCAGCCATCTCCAAATACCAACTCGTGCCCAGGCCACACGCAAGCGCGCCGTGCCACCCTTGTTCTCGCGTGGCGCTAGCGCGCTCCCTTACCGCTTCGGCGGGTTCTTCGTGTAATCGACGATGAACTTCCGCATTTCCGGCGTGGCGTGGAGCATTCCGCGCACGGTCTGGTTCATGTCGGCGCCGGTCGGGTAATCAGGTACGAATTCGATCGTCTTTTGCGCCTCGGCGGCAAAGTCCTTGTCGTTGTTGACGCCTTCGATCGCCACGCGGATCGCGTCGTAGGCCGCCTTTGGCGTGCCCGGCGGCAGCACGATCACGCGCTGCAGGGTCGAGTTGATTTCGAACAGGGTCTTGTAGGCTTCCCAGAACTGCCCCGACGGCAGCTTGCCGTTGATCTTCTTGTAGAGTTGCGGGAACGACGGGATCGTGAGCCCTTCCATCTGCTTCTGCGGCTTCGGCGGCTCGTTGGTGTCGACATCGTCGTACCAGACCCCGATCGCCTTGCCGGTCTTCACCAGCCCGGGCTCGACCACGGCGCGATAGCTCGGCGGCGATTCCGAGAACATGTTGATCTCGCCGCGCTCGAGCGCGAGCCGCGCCGGCGGGCTCGATCGATAGCCGGTGACGTATTTGTAAGGCACGCCCAGCATGTCGAGGCCGAGCCGCAGCCGCAGATCCTTCGACGTGTCGGCGGAAAGCCCGCCCGCGATCAGGCCCTTGGCCTTGACGATGTCGGTTGATTCCTTGAGGCCGGGCGGAATGTCGGTGCGTGCGAAATGCACGGTGGTGCCGGGCTGGTAGGCGATGAACTCGTAGGACTTGAAATCGACGCGCCAGCGCTCGGGATCGCTCACATAGATCCACGACGTGCCGCTGAGATAACCGATATAGGTGCCGTCCTTGGGCGCGACCTCGCCGAGATATTGCGCACCGATGACGCCGCCGGCACCGTCCATGTTCTGCACGATGATGCTTGGCGCGCCGTCGATGTGCTTCACCAGATACTTCGCGAATAGGCGGCCCTCGATGTCGGTCGGCCCGCCGGCGGCAAAGTTGATCAGCAGCGTGAGCCGCTTGCCCTTGTAGTAGGGTTCCTGCGCGGCGGCGGCCGTGACGCCCGCCGCCAGCACTGCCGCGGCGGACAGTCCAGCCAGCATGGCCCGTATGCGAATGACGCCCATGGCAGCCTCTCCCTAGTTACCGCTTCGGCACGTTGCGCGTGTAGTTGACGATGTAGTTCCGCATCGCGGGCGAGGTGACCAGCATCGCCCGCACGCGTTGGTTCATGTCGGGCGCGGTCTCATATTCCGGAATGTATTGGATCGTCTTCATCGCTTCGGCGGCGAAATCCTTGTCCTTGTTGACGCGCCCGATCGCCTGGCTGAGCGCCGCGACCGCTGCCGCCGGCGTGCCCGGCGGCAGCGCGATCACCCGCAGCAGCGTCGAGTTCATCTCGAAGAGGACCTTATAGGCGTCCCAGAACTCCCCGGACGGCGGTTTGCCTTTGATCTGGCGATAGAGCTGCGGGAAGCTAGGAATGGTCAGGCCTTCAATCTGCCGTTGCACGGCGGGCAGGGGCGTTTCGCCCACTTCGTCGTAGAACACCGGGATCGCGATCCCGCTGTCGATCAGTTCCGGCACCACCACCGAGCGATAGCTCGGCGGCGATTCCGAGAACATGCTGATCTCGCCGCGCTGCAGCGCCAGCCGCGCCGGCGGGCTCGAGCGATAGCCGGTGACGTATTTGAATGGCACGCCGAGCATGTCGAGCGCCAGCCGCAGCCGCAGGTCCTTCGAGGTGTCGGCGGACAGCCCGCCGGCGATCAGTCCGGTGGCCTTGACGATGTCAGTCGGGGTCTTCATTCCCGGCGCAACGTCGGTGCGCACAAAATGGATCGTGGTCGACGGCTGCGTGGCGATGAATTCGTAATTGCGGAAGTCGACGCGCCAGCGGCTGGGGTCGCTGGCATAGATCCAGGCGGTGCCGGTCAGCGCGCCCACGGTGGTGCCGTCCTTGGGCGCGATCTCGCCGAGATACTGCGCGCCGATCAGGCCGCCTGCGCCGTCCATGTTCTGCACGATGATGTTGGGCTGCCCCTCGATGTGCCGGCCGAGATATTTCACGAAAATCCGGCTCTCGATATCGGCCGGTCCGCCAACCGCGAAGTTGATCAGGACGGTCACCCGCTTGCCCTTGTAGTAGGGCTCCTGCGCCGCCGCCGGCGTGCCGCAGGCCGCGACCAACGCGGCGCAAAGTCCGAACACCGCCGCTTGCAAGCGGATCGAGCCCATGGGACGACTCCCGTTGATCGTTTTGCGGTCAGCATAGCCACTGGCCGCGGACCGCGACAGCGTTTTAGGAGCGACCCAATGCAGCATGAGAGCATCCTGCGCTGGCTCGGCCGCACGCCGGTGCAGACCTTCCTCCTCTGCCCGCTGCTGGTGATTGCCTTCGAGCTGGTCTGGCGGCGCGGGCAGTTCGTGTTCGTGCCATGGGGCCTGCCGCTGATGGCCTGGGGCTATCTGCAATATCGCTTCGTTGGAAATTTCCGGCTGCCGCGCGCCGGCGGCACCTCCGGCATGGAGGTGATGCCGGACCGCATCCTGGCGGCGGGTCCTTATCGCTTTACGCGCAATCCGATGTATCTCGGGCACCTCATCTACCTGACTGGCCTCGCGATCACCTTCTGGTCCTGGTTCGCGCTGATCGTCCTCGCGGCGCGGGCTTGGTGGTTTCAGCGCCGCGTGCTGCACGACGAGGCGCGCCTGACGGATAAATTCGGCGCCGATTATGTGGCCTATTGCAGCCGCGTGAAACGCTGGATTCCCGGCGTGTTATGAGCCCGATTAAGGTGTATTCTCCCTGCATAACAAACGCAGGGAGGTTGTCATGAATGCGTGGTCGAAAATTGCCGCTGTTGCGATGGCTGGCTGTTTGAGTACGCTGGGTCTCGATACCGCCGCCAACAGTGCTGAGATCACCGTCCTCAGCACGCCCGGCCCGATGCCGGAGGTGCTGGGCAGGACACTGCTGCCTGCTTTCGAGCGCGCGAGCGGGACAAAGTTCAAGGTTAGCTTCAAGTCGGCGCCCGCGATCATCAAGGACATCAATGACGGCGCAGCGGTCGATTTGATTATCGCCGAACCCGAAGCCATCGCCGAACTCGGCAAGGACGGGAAGATCGCGCCCAACGGCAGCTCCCGGATCATGCTGTCGCGCGTGGGCGTCGCGGTCCGCGCGGGCGCGCCGAAGCCGGATATCAGCACGCCCGAGGCATTCAAGGCGGCGTTGGTGGCGGCCAAGTCGGTTGCCCACAGCCAGGGCGCCAGCGGCCAGCATTTCGTGACGGTGATTGAGCGCCTCGGCCTCGTCGACGTGCTGAAGCCGAAGACCATCGTGGTGCAAGGTAAGCCGGTCGGCGCCGCGATCGCGGCGGGCGAGGCCGAGATCGGCATTCAGCAGGTCGCCGAGCTTCTGCCCATTCCGGGTATCGACTTGGTCGGCCCGCTGCCAGGCGATCTGCAAAAGATCATCGTCTACTCGGCAAGCATTCCGGCCAAAGCCAAGGATGCGGACGCCGCCCGCGCCTTTGTGAAATTCCTGACCTCGGAGGCGGCGATAGCGATGTTCAAGCAAAAAGGCATGCAGCCTCCGGGCTGATAACCGGCATCGGCGTTGAAAGAAAACCATTGACCGCTTGCAATTAGACGAGGGAGCAAGGCCATGCGCGCATGGTTGAAATCGGCGGCCGCGGTGGCGGTCGTCTGCTGCTATCTATCGATCGCGGCAACCGCTGTCGGCGCCGCCGAAGTCGTGCTCGTCACCACCGGTGCGGTCGAGCAGATCATGAAGGGGCTCATTCCCTCGTTCGAGCAGACGAGCGGCCACAAGCTGAGCATGAGCGTGCTCGGCACCGGCCCAGCCGTCGCGAAGGTCAAGGGCGGCGCGCCTGCCGACCTCATCCTGCTCGGGCCGGACGCCCTCAACGATCTCGCCAAGGCCGGCAAGGTCGATGCCGCTACCATCAACAACGTGTTCCGCTCGCGTATCGGGCTCGCCGTGAAGGCGGGTGCGCCGAAGCCCGACATCAGCACCCCGGACGCGCTGAAGAAGACATTGCTCGCCGCCAAGTCGATCGGCTACAGCATCGGCCCGAGCGGCGAGCATTTCTCCAAGGTGATCATCGAGCAACTCGGCATCGCCGATCAGGTCCGGCCGAAGATGAAGAACATCCGCGGCGCCCCGGTCGGCACCGGCGCCGCGTCCGGCGAAGTGGAAATCGCCATCCATCAGATCGCGGAGCTGATGCCTATCCCCGGCATCGACATCGTCGGCGTGCTGCCGGCCGAACTGAACAAGACCATTCTCTACGCCACCGCGCTCACCACGATGGTGAGGCAGCCGGAGGCGGCGAGGGCGTTCGCGAAATATCTCACGCTCGAAAGCGCAGTGCCGGTGATCCAGAAAAACGGCATGAACCCGATCTGACGACTGACTCCTAGGATGGGTAGAGCGCAGCGAAAACCCATCGTGGCGATAGGCCTCCACCAAGTGATGGATTTCGCTGCGCTCTACCCATCCTACACGGCTTCGAAACGCCTGCTATAAGATCGGCGAATATTCGCCGCAGATGTATGCGAGGACCGAACGCCAGATGCTGGACAAAAGCAAAGCCACCCGCTTCAACGCCTACAACGCTCCGCACGAGGACCTGCGCGAGTTCATCAAGCGTGCCGAAGACGCGGGCGAGCTGGTGCGCATCAAGGGCGCGGACTGGAACCTCGAAATGGGCACGCTCGCGGAGATCATCAATCACGCGCGCCCGGAGCCGCCGGCGATCCTGTTCGAGGATGTGCCGGGCTATCCCAAGGGCATGCGGCTCATCTCCGGGGCGACCAATTCCTCCAAACGCCTCGCGATCACCATGGGCCTGCCGGTGCCGGACGGCCCGCTCGACGTGGTGCGCGCCTATCGCGACCGCATGCAGAGCCACGCGCCGCTGCCGCCAAAGACCGTGCACACCGGCCCGGTGTTCGAGAACGTCGATCGCGACGACCAGGTCGACCTGCTCAAGTTCCCGGTGCCGTTCCTGCACGAGAAGGATGGCGGCCGCTTCATCGGCACCGACGACCTCGTGATCATGCGCGATCCCGAGCAGAACTGGATCAACTGCGCGACCTACCGCACGCAGGTGCAGGACAAGGACCACGTCACGATCTGGATTTCGCCCGGCAAGCACGGCCGCCAGATCCGAGAGAAATATTTCCGCAAGGGTCAAGCCTGTCCGATGCTGATCTCGTGCGGGCACGACCCGCTATTGTTCCTCGCCGGCGGCAACGAGCTGAAATTCGGTCTGTCCGAATTCGACTACGCCGGCGGTCATCGCGGCATGCCCTACGAGGTCGTACCGAGCGAGATCTACGGCCTGCCGATGCCGGCGCATGCCGAGATCGTGCTCGAAGGCGAGATGGTCGAAGGCGTTACCGCCCGCGAAGGCCCGTTCGGCGAGTTCACCGGCTACTACGCGTCGAGCCCGGCCGAGGTGCCCATCATGCATGTGCGCCGCGTCTACTGGCGCAACGACCCGATCATCTCGATCGCCTCGCCGATGCAGCCGCCGTCGGATTTCTCGTTCAGCAAGTGCGTGATGAAGGCCGGCATGATCTGGGACGAGGTCGAGCGCGCCGGGCTCGCCGGTGTCGCCGGCGTGTGGGTGCACGAGTTCGGCGGCGCGCGCATGTTCAACGTGATCGCGATCAAGCAGGCGTATCCCGGACATGCCCGGCAGGCCGGCTTTCTTGCCGCGAGCTGCCAGTCCGGCTCCTATCTCGGCCGCTTCGTGGTCGTGGTTGACGAGGACGTCGACCCCTCGAACCTGTTCGACGTGATGTGGGCGATCTGCACGCGCTGCGATCCGGCGCAGGACATCGAGACCTTCCGCCGCGCCTGGTCGGGCCCGCTCGACCCGATCCTCGACAAGGCGTCGTCGACCAACTCGCGCGCGGTGATCGACGCCTGCCGCCCGTTCGAGCGGCTCAAGGATTTTCCGATGGTGGCGAAGGCCAGCCCGGAACTGCGGCGGCAGGTGGCCGAGAAGTTCGCCGATGTCCTCGCGAAGATCGGAGCGGGTTAGCAACCGGCTTCAGCAAATAGCCCGGATGAGCGAAGCCACATCCGGGACCAGCATCGACCAACTCATCAGTTCGTCCCGCCTGTCGCCGCGCGCATGCGGGTTAAGTCGCGCCTACAACCCCGACAGGTACTTCGCGATGGCCTCCCGCTCGCTCTGCGAGAGCGCTTTCATGTATTTCGGCATGTCTTGATTATTTTCTCGGGTGTCGCTGGCGAAGTTGTTCATCTGTGCGATCAGGTAGTCATAGCTGAGCCCCGCCAACCGCGGCGCCGGCAGACCGCCCTCAAACTTCGGCTGATGGCAGATCTTGCAAGCCACGATTCCCTGCGGCTCCGGTGCGGAAGCATTGCCGTTACCTTGCGGCCAGGTCTTACCTGCAAAATAATGCGCGATCTTGCGAAGATCCTCCTGCTTGAGGCCTTTGGCGATGGACCCCATGAGCGGGTGGCCACGATCGCCGCTGCGGTAGTCGTGCAGTTGCTTGACGAGATAGGCCTCCTGCTGACCCCAGATGACCGGCATGGTTTTGGGGTCGAGCGGGACGCCGTTCTGGCCGTGGCATACGCTGCAGACCTGCACCTGTGCGTCGACTTCTTGCGCGGTAGCCGGCGCGGCAGCGATCGCAGCGATCGCCGCAGCGCCCACAACGGTGGAAACGAGCCCTTTGAACACGTTCTATCCTCCCCTCGTATGCTCGCGATCCGGTTGCAGACCGGCGCGGCTAATCAAGCTAAGGCCGTTCTAAAGCCTGCCGCGGACGCGCACTCGGCGCAAGCCCTCATTTTGTTGCAGTCGGGCATGGCTTCGCCAAGTCCATCATGTTACCCGCCAGCGGACAACTCAGCAGGAGAGACCCCATGCCGGCCAATCTCGCCGAATTGCGCCAGGAGCTTTCGGTCGCCAACCGCATCCTCGCCAATGAAGGCGTGGTCGATGCGTTCGGGCACATCAGCGTGCGCCACCCCGACGATCCGAACCGCTACCTGATCTCGCGGCACCGCGCGGCGGAACTGGTCGAGCCCGAGGACATTCTCGAATTCACGCTCGAACTCGAAGCCGGTCAAGCCAACCGACCTGCGGCTCTACAGCGAGTTGGTGATCCACGGCTGCGTCTATCAATTGCGTCCGGACGTGAATTCGGTCTGCCATCATCACGCGATTTCGGTGATGCCGTTCTGCATCACCGGGACCGAGCTGGTGCCGGTGATGCATCTCGGCGCCACCATGGGCCCGAAGGTGCCGTTCTGGGACAGCCGCGACGAGTTCGGCGACACGCCGCTGCTGGTCACGACGCCGGAGCAGGGCATGTCGATGGCGAAGGCGCTCGGCGAATACTGGACCGTTCTCCTGCGTCGCCACGGCGCGACGGTAGCCGGCCGCTCGATCCGTGAAAACGTATTTCGCTCGATTTACGGTTGCCGCAATGCCGAGCTGCAGGCGCGCGCGCTGGCGATGGGCAAGCTCGGGCCGCTCAGCAAGGGCGAAACCGAGCAATGCGGCGGCCACAGCCTCACGCCGCGTACCCTGGTGCGGGCATGGGAATACTGGGCCCGCCGCCTGGAGAAGGCGGAGGCCGCGTCATCGCCCTCGCGCGGCACGCGCCGAGCGCGCTGCCCCGCGCCGCGTCGCAGCCAAGTCGAAGACAGCGAAATTCACGCCGCCCCGCACCCGAAAAAAGCCCGCCCGCAAGCGGAAGTGATCGGCCTTCTGCCTCTCTCAGCAGAGAGGGGGGATGAAATGCGCGCGGCCGGCGGAGCAGGCAGGGCCGGCTTGCTGCGTCAACCCGTCGCGTGAGATATAAATTCACAGGACCGATGACTTGCGGCTATCGCAAGCGCTCGAAACAGGGTCGGCGCTCACCAGACGATCCAGAGCAAGGGCCAGCGGCAGCCCGGTGCGCCTCCTCGGCGCAGCGCGCCGGCGCGAGGAGGTTCGAGTTCAATGCCTGACATGGCGTCGATGGCGTTTCATGCGCTGACTCTTCTGCTTGAGCCGGCGCGGCTCGGAATCCTGTTCATCGGGGTCATCATCGGGCTGGCGATCGGCGTGCTGCCCGGCCTCAACGGGATCGTCGGTATGGCGATGCTCATCCCGTTCACCTACAACATGGACAACTACACCGCCTTCGCGCTGCTGCTCGGCATGGCGGCGGTGATCACGTCCTCCGATTTCATCACCGCCGTGCTGTTCGGCGTGCCCGGCCACGTCGGCGCGGCGGCGACGGTGATCGACGGCCACGCCATGGCGCGCAAGGGCGAGGCCGGTCGCGCCTTCGGCGCCGGCTTCATGGCGTCGCTGATGGGCGGCCTCCTCGGCGCCCTGATCCTCGCGGTGAGCATTCCGATCCTGCGACCGGTATTGCTGGCGATCGGCTCGCCCGAGCTGCTGGCGTTCACGCTGTTCGGCATGTCGATGGTGGCGACGCTGTCGGGCCGCGCGCCGCTCAAGGGCCTCACCGCCGCCGGTATCGGACTGATGATCTCGATGATCGGCTCGCGCTCGCAGACCGGGGCGCTCCGCTGGACCTTCGACTGGCTGTATCTCTGGGACGGCGTGCCGCTGGTTCCGGCGACGCTTGGCGTGTTCGCGCTGCCGGAACTCGCCGAGCTGGCGGTGCTGCGCCAGCGCATCGCCGGCGACAATGCGCCCGACATCCACATGTCGAGCCAATGGATCGGCGTACGGGATGCCTTGAGGCACTGGTGGCTAGTGGTGCGCTGCGGTGCGCTCGGCACCGGACTTGGCGCCATCCCCGGTCTCGGCTCGGCGGTGATCGACTGGATCGCCTATGGCTACGCGCAGCGCACCGAGAAAAATTCGGAGACCTTCGGTACCGGTGATGTGCGCGGCGTGATCGCGCCGGAAAGCTCAAATAACGCCAAGGAGGGCGGACACCTCGTCCCGACCATCGCCTTCGGCGTGCCGGCCGGCGCATCGATGGCGATCCTGCTGGGCGCCTTTCTGATGCATGGGCTCACGCCAGGCCCGGAGATGCTGACCAAGCATCTCGACGTGACCTACACCATCGTGTGGAGCCTCACGCTCGCGCATGTCATCGGCGCCGTGATCTGCCTCACCTGCAGCCGCTATCTGGCGATGATTGCGCGTGTTCCGCCGCAAATCCTGCTGCCGATCATCGTCGCGCTGGTGTTCATCGCCTCGTTCGAGGGCTCGCACGATTGGGGCGACCTGTATTCGCTGTTCTTTTTCGGCATCCTGGGCTGGATCATGAAGCGGCTCGGCTGGCCGCGCCCGCCGCTGGTGCTGGGCCTCGTGATCGGCGGGATTTTCGAGCGCTACCTGTTCATCTCGACCGAACTCTATGGCTGGGCCTGGATTCTGCGGCCCGCAGTGCTCGGGATCCTGGCTTGCGTCGTCTGGGCGCTCTACCGGCCGGTTGCGCAGATCGTGCGCGACATCGCGAAGGAGCTGCGCGATATCAAGCACCATAAGTTTCGCCTCACCGCGTCAGCCACCTTCACGCTGGTGGTGATGGCGGTGATCGCAGCCGCGGTCATTTCCGGCCATGACTGGCCGCCGCAGGCCAAGGTGGTGCCGTTCACCGCCGCCGGCCTCGCGCTGTCGGCGGCCGGGCTAAACCTGGTCAACGAGCTGTTCGGCAAGCAGACCCTGATCGCGATCGGCGGCAGCGCCGACAGCGGCAGCGAAGCCGGCACCGGCGGCCTTGAACATGGGCTGACGCCCCAGACGGTGCGCTGGCGCGCCACCGCGTTCTTCGCCTGGATCGCGCTGCTGTTCGCGCTGGTCTACGTGATCGGCTTCATCCCCGCGATCGGCGTGTTTGTGTTCGTCTACATGTGGCTCGGGTTCGGCGAGCCCTGGTATCAGGCGCTCGGCTACGCCGCCGGCACCACGGCGCTCTGCTGGACGGTCTTCGACTGGGCGCTGCTGGTGCCCTGGCCGCAGGCGTTGCTGGGCGAGTGGCTGCCGGAGCTGCGCTCCTCGACCGGGCTGTTCTGACAGGGCGACCGGCATGGCTCGACTGGACAAATACCACGTGATCGGCCTGGTGCTGCTCGCCGTGATCGCCGCGGTATGGATCGCGCATTTCGTGCTTCCGGCGCCGCCGCCGATCGAGCCCGGCATCGGCGGCTAAGGTCTCGGCACACCTTTCATTTTTTGCTATTGGCCCGGGCTGATTTTGGCCCTCGCGGCAAGTTGCACAGCTCGCCGCAATCGCGTAATGACCGGAATAAGCGCTGCTTTCGCCGCGTTCGATCCCCAGAACTCCAGGGAGCGCAAGATGACCGACGTAGTCGACACCCGTCCGGGCATGGGCCACAACCAGCCCGACCCGATGGAGATGGAAAAGAAGAACCAGAAATGGGATCGCTGGGCGAAGAAGCGCACCTTCGTCCGCGCCCTCGAAGGCACTTACAGCCATCTGTACAAGACCCTGGTCGAAGAGAAGCGGGTCTACTCGGCCGAGGACGTGGCCTGGAAGGGCGGGCCGCAGATGTTCGGCAAGAGCGTCATCAGCCCGCAGGCCACCTCGATCATCCAGTCGATCGAGTCCCACATCGAAGCTTACGCGCCCAAGACCGCCGGCCAGAAGCACGGCCATCTCAACAGCGCGGTGTTCTACGTGCTCAAGGGGCACGGCCACGACGTCCATGACGGTCGCCACATCGAGTGGAAGGCCGGCGACGTGATGCTGGTCGAGAACGGCTGCGTGCATCAGCACTTCAACGACTCCGACAAGGAGGAGTGCATCCATCTCGTGTTCAAGGCGAAGCCGCTGTTCCTGTTCATGCACCTGCTGCTGCAGAAGATGGTGGAATGGCCGCCGGACCTCGATCCGGAGCTCGGGCCTTATTCGCCGCCGACGGATCTGTGAGAACTTCGTAGCCCGGGCGGAGCGAAGCGAGATCCGGGTATTCACGATGAACTAACAATGGCTTTGGCGCATGGCGCCGTCGCTCCCGGATTTCGCTTCGCTCCATCCGGGCTACAGGAGCTTCCCATGAGCGCAATTGAAGACAAGCAGCAGGCCCTCTCCGGCACCCAGGTCTGCAACTGGCGGGCCGAAGAGATCGTCAAGTCGCTGGAGTTCCGCCAGGAATACGCCGGCCGGCCGAACGTGGTGAAGGCCGAGGACATGCCGTGGGAGCGATCGCCCGATGGGCTGATCAAGCACCTCATCCACCGCAACATGAACACGCCCGAGCTGTGCGTCGAGGCATACATGCTGTTCCTCAAGGGCGGCGAGCGCTCCGGCAAGCATCGGCACATGTGGGAGGAGCTGGCCTTCGTCGTCGAAGGCAAGGGTTACGACCTGCATTGGGACATGAAATTCGACTGCCAGGACAAGTTCATCTGGGAATGGGCGGACGAGCCGAAGAAGTGGGAGTGGAAGCAGGGCGATTACATCTACGTCCCGCCGTTCACCAACCACCAGACTTTCGCGACCGAGGAGTCGCGCATCATCATCATGAGCAATCGCGTCATCAAGGACATGGGCTTCGACTGGCACGACCAGCTCGAAAACGCTCCGGGGTTCTGAGCGACCGGCCGCCCGCGACGCTCGGTCCTGGATCAAAACGAGCGTCTGCGGTGTTATGATCGATTAAGCATTGCAGGCGCGGCGAACGCGCCAGCCGCAGGGAGAAGTGAAATGCGTCTACGCACCTTCGCGGGTGCCGCCTTCGCGGCTGCCGCATTATTGCCTGCCTCGATCGCCCATGCCCAGGATCCGGCGGCCTTCTACAAGGGTCGCAACGTCAACATGGAGATCGGCTACAGCGTCGGCGGTGGTTACGACGTCTACGCGCGGGTGATCGCGCGCTTCCTCGGCCGCCACATCCCGGCGACGCCGACCGTGGTCACCAAGAACATGGAAGGCGCCGGCTCGCTGCGCCTCGCCAACTGGCTTTACAACGCTGCCCCCAAGGACGGCACCGAGATCGGCACGATCGGCCGCGGCGTTGCCTTCGATCCGCTGCTCGGCAACAAGGGCGCGCAGTTCGACCCCACGAAGTTCACCTGGCTCGGCAGCGCCAACAACGAGGTGAGCGTGTGCGTCGCCTGGCAAGGCCACGGCATCACCAAGTTCGAGGACCTCTATACCAAGCAGATGACGGTCGGCGGCACCGGCGGCGGGTCCGACACCGACGTGTTCCCGCAGATCCTCAACGGCGTGCTTGGCACCAAGATGAAGATCATTAGCGGCTATCCCGGCGGTAACGATGTCGGCCTCGCCATGGAGCGCGGCGAAGTGCAGGGCCGCTGCGGCTGGTCGTGGTCGAGCGTGATCGCCACCCACAAGGACTGGTTCGAGCAGAAGAAGATCATCATCCTGGTGCAGCTCGCGCTTTCCAAGCATCCTGACCTGCCGAACGTGCCGCTGATCACCGACCTCGCCAAGACCGACGAGCAGAAGCAGATCCTCAAGCTCATTTTCGCCCGTCAGGTGATGGGCAGGCCGTATCTCGCGCCGCCGAACCTTCCGAAGGAGCGCGCCGAGGCGCTGCGGACGGCGTTCATGGACACCATGAAGGATAAGGACTTCCTGGCCGAGGCCGACAAGGCCCAGCTCGAGATCAATCCCGTGTCGGGTCCGGAGATCGAGAAGCTGGTCCGCGAGGTCTACCAGACCCCGAAAGAAATCGCGGCCAAGGCTGGCCAGATCCTCAGCATGAAGTAGGACGGGCGTGGGGGCCGCCTGGTCTGAATCGATCTTGCTATGGCTCGGGTTTTTGGTTGGCCCGGGAGGGGCGGCTGTTGGTGCACAGGATTGATCGCAACCTCGTTCTGATCGCCGCGCTCTCCGCGATAATCAGTTTCGGCGTCGTCATGGCCTGCCATGTGATCTGGTACGGCGACAGTCAAACCTACACCGATTATGCCCTCGAGCTCGCTCAGGGGCGCTACAATCCCAACGCGATCTGGCGGACGCCAGGCTACCCGATTCTTCTTCTGTTGGCGGGCTTTACCTCCACACACTCGCTGAACGGAATCATTGCCCTTCAGGCGCTCGCTGCCGCGTTAATCCCGGTCTTCGGCTATCTCACGCTCGCTCCGATCAACCGTACGGTAGCGGCGGTAACGGGCTTTTGCCTCGCCTTCTCGCTGATTCCATTCGCATTTGTCACGACGATCTATCCCGACGGATGGTACATGCTTGGTCTTGTCGTCGTGACATTCCTGGCAACCCGCTGGCTCGCGTGGAACGCATCGCTCGTCTATCTCTATGCGCTGGCGGCGGCTTGCTTATCACTTGCCTGGATACGGCCGGCCGGCTTCATCGTCGCCCTCTGCGTGATTGGCCTTCTCCTGATCAGGCGGCGGCCGCCGGTAATGCACGTCGTCATTATTGCTCTCCTCGCTTTCGTTGCAAACGACGCCTTAGGTCATTTTCAGGCCAAGGAAGGCAGGCCGGCGACAAGGTCCATGTTCGGACGACAAGTGTTCTTCAACAGCTATCTCAGCAGCGGCGGCATGGACCTGTCGGGACGACGGGGGCGCGATTTCCAGCGTCAAGTACTGGCGTTCTTCAGCCAGGATCGCGAGATTGTCGAAGAGCACATGACATCATGGGGTTTCGCCGCGGCCTATGATCGACTCCTGACTGAAAATCCTGGAGGCCCTGACAAGATCGTCGATGCGCTCTTTGCGCACCCGACCAAGACCAACTTTTGGATCTTGTTCTCGGTTCCAGGAACGAGGACGCCCGAAATACCCGATCGCTATTATTTTTTCACATCGATCGAGCAGTACAAGAGACATCTCGTCCAAATGCTTTCGGTCTTTCTGGCGGATTACAGGGCCTTGGTTCTTGGGCCTGCGTGGCGTTATGAAGAGATTCCGGTCTTTGAAATTACGACCTTCACGCCGACGAGCCCGGAGCGCAGCGAAGTTCTTCCGGCGGATATCCTTTCGCCGGCGCAATTTCCCGGGCATCTTCCCTGGGAAGACAAACTCAATGCCGCGTTCGAGGCGGTTTACACGATTGTGGTTCCGGCAAGCTTCGTGCTGATGCTGATCGGCGCCGTCGGTTTTCTGTTCGAGCCCGGCCCGGCGCGAACGACTTCGCTGGTCATTTTCGCGATCCACTTCTGCAACGTCCTGGTCCTGGCGCTGCTGGTCGATCCGCAATACCGCTATCAGATCCAGGACGTTCCTCTCGCTATGGTCGGTGCCGGGATGGGACTAATTCGATTGGCGACGCTGCCGTTCATGCGAAGGGCGGTTCGGCGCGCCCCGGCCTGAGCGCTTCTGCCGGCCCCGGGGGGCGATGGATGCGAACCGGTCGCAGAGCAATTGCCATCCGGGCTTTGCGCCGTAATATCGCGATCGTGTATTGAATGCGGACCCCCGCCCTTCGGCGGCAGACGGTTTCAGGAAAGGCCAAGCGATGCAGGAAAAAGTGACGCCGGCGGGCGCGACCAACCAGAATTACACGGGCTGGCAGTCCGACGTCATCGTCGACATGATCAAGCGCTACGGCTTTCCCTTCATCACGCTCAATCCGGGCGCGAGCTTCCGCGGCCTGCACGACTCGCTCGTCAACTACGGCAACAACGAGCCGCCGATGATGCTCTGCAACCACGAGGAGATCGCGGTGCAGATCGCCCACGGCTACGCCAAGGCGACCGGCAAGCCGGCGGCGGTGATCCTGCACAACCTCGTCGGCCTGCTGCACGCCTGCATGGCGATCTACTACGCCTATCTCGACCGCGTGCCGATCTTCATCATGGGCGCGACTGGCCCGATGGACGAAGCCAAGCGCCGGCCGCACATCGATTGGACCCACACCGCGCTGGTGCAGGGCAACGCGGTGCGCGACTACACCAAGTGGGACTATCAGCCGACCTCCATTCATGGCGTGCCGGAATCCTTCGCCCGCGCCTATTCGGTCATGATGACCGAGCCGAAGGGCCCGATCTACATGTGCTACGACGCGGCGATGCAGGAAGCGCCGATGACCGGTCCGGTGGCGCTGCCGCCCGATTTCGCCGTGCACACGCCCTCGCCGATGTCGCCCGATCCGCGCGCCATCGAAGCGATCGCCGACAAGCTGCTCAAGGCCGAGCGCCCGATGCTGCTCGCGGAGTATGCCGGCCGCCGCGAGAACGGATTCAACAACATCGTCACCCTCGCCGAGACGGCGGGAGCGGCGGTCTGGGACGTCAACAACGCGCTCAACTTCCCCAACAAGCATCCGCTGTGCCTGAGCATGGACAAAGCCTCGCTCAAACACACCGACCTCGTGATCGGGCTCGATCTCAAGGACTGGGAGAAGCAGCTCACCGAGCTCAACAGTATGACGCGACAGGTCGAGTTGCTGGTCGCGCCGCATTGCGATTACGTCGAGATCGGCTTCGCCGAGGTCGGCATCAGCAAATGGGCGATGGACTATTGCCGCATGCAGCCGTGCTCGGTGCGCGCGCTCGGCGATACCGAGATCGGCATTCCCGAGCTCACCCGCATCTGCAAGGACCGCATCGCCAAGGAGCCCGGCCTCAGGAAGCGCATCGACGAGCGCAAGGTCGCGATCGGCAAGCGCCACGACGAGGTGTGGGCGAAGTGGCAGCAGGACGCGCGCAAGAACTGGGATGCCTCGCCGATCACGTTCCAGCGGCTCGCGATGGAAGTGTGGGAAGTGATCAAGAACGAGGACTGGGTCCTCACTGCCAACAACCTCAAGAATGAGGTGAGAAAACTCTGGGACTTCGACAAGCCCTATCGGCATCCCGGCGTCGAGCTCGGCACCTCGACCCAGATCGGCATCTCGCTTGGCGTCGCGCTCGCCTGCAAGGAAAAGGGCCGGCTCGCGGTCAACATCAATCCCGACGGCGACCTGATGTTCGATGCCGGGTCGCTCTGGGTCGCGGCGAAGTATCAGATCCCGATGCTGGTGGTGATGCACAACAACCGCGCCTACTACAACGACTGGGCGCACCAGATCCGTATGGCCAAGCTCCGCGGCACCGACGAGACAAAGGCCCATATCGGCATGGACCTCTACGGCCCCGAGCCCGATTTCGCGGCGCTGGCGCGCTCGATGGGCTGCTATGGCGAAGGCCCGATCGACAATCCGAAGGACGTGCGCCCGGCTCTCGAACGCGCGCTCGCCGAAGTGAAGAAAGGCCGCCTCGCGCTGGTGGATACGATCACGCAGCATCGGTGATGGTGGAGCGCATACCGGAATCGACTCTGCGGAGTCGTATAGTCCTCAGGGATGCCTCGCGTGACCATCCAGATTTCCTATACGCTGGGGGCAGATGATTTCCGGTCGGTCGCACGTTTGACCGCCGCCAGGCTGAAGCAAAGACAACCGCCGCGCTTTCAATGGTCGAGCAGCCGCTATCGCTGGGCGGCTGCCGCGATCATGGGAGGCGTTCTTTTCACGGCCGGAGCGCTCCTCCTGGCCGGAAACTACGAATGGATCGATCGTGACGCCGGGCTTCTCGCGATTCTGGCGCTGCTGTGCGGGCTGATGGCCGGCACAGTGCTCATGTCCCTGGTTGGGCGGGGTGCGGAAGTTGATCTCGTGCGCGCGAATGGCCCGCTGACCGGCCGCGCACTCCTGACGGCCACGGATGAGCGTCTTGCGATCGAACTGCCGTTGCTGCACAGGACATTTGAGTGGGAGGCCGTTGAATCACTGTCGAGGCATGACGACTATATCGTGCTCTGGCTGGAGCCGTGCTTCGTCGAAATCATTCCGCATCGCGCATTTTCGACCCCGCAGCAACGCGATGAATTCTGCAAGTTCGTCGAGGCGCGAATTTCCGGCGGCGACACGTCGGCTTAGGGGCTAATGCCATGACCGACTCGTTCCCCTGGAAGCCCCGCACGCTGGCCGCGCAGGCACTCGGCGAGGTCGAGCCCACGACCCGCGCCGTGGTGCCGCCCCTGCACGTCGCCACCACCTACATCCGCGATCCCGACAATCAGTACCGCTCGGGCTATTCCTACGGCCGCGCTGACAACGCGACGGTGCGGCAGGCGGAATCGGTGATCGCGGCGCTCGAAGGCGCACAGGAGGCGGCGCTGTTCGGCTCGGGCATGGCGGCGGCGACCGCGGTGGTGCTTTCGCTGCCGGCGCCAGGGCGCATCGTCGCCTCGCAGGTGATGTACTGGGCGTTCCGGCACTGGCTTGTGCAGGAAGCGCCGCGCTTCGGCCATCACGTTGCATTCGTCGATACGACGAAGCTCGACGAAGTGCGAGCCGCAGTCACGCCCGGCACCGCGCTCGTTTACATCGAGACGCCCGGCAATCCGCTGTGGGACATCAGCGACATCGCCGGCATCGCCGAGATCGCGCACGCGGCCGGCGCGCGCCTTGTGGTCGATTCGACCGTCGCGACGCCGGTGTTCACCCGGCCGCTCGCGCTCGGGGCCGACCTGGTGATGCATTCGGCCTCGAAGTATCTCAACGGCCATTCCGACGTGATCGCCGGCGCGCTTGCGACCGCGCGCAACGACGCTGCCTGGCAGCGTATCAAGACGATGCGCATCCAGCACGGCGCGATCTTGGGGCCGTTCGAGGCGTGGCTCCTGCTGCGCGGCCTGCGCACGCTCGAGGTGCGCGTGCACACGCAATCGGAGACCGCGGCGCTGCTTGCGGTGCGCCTTGCCGCGCACCCGCAGATTGCGCGCGTGCTCTATCCCGGCTTGCCGACGCATCCCGGCTATGCTGTCGCGGCGCGGCAGATGAGCGGCTTCGGCGCGATGCTCTCGATCCGCGTCGGGGGCGGCGAGCAGGCTGCGATCGCGACCGCTGCGCAGGTCGAACTCTGGAAGCGCGCCACCTCGCTTGGTGGCGTCGAAAGCCTGATCGAGCATCGCGCCTCGGTCGAAGGGGCGAACTCGCCGTGCCCGCCCGATCTGCTGCGGCTCTCGGTCGGGCTCGAAGACCCGGACGACCTGTTCGCCGATCTCGACCGCGCGCTACGCGCGGCGAGGTAGGCCGCGCGCCGCCGTCGCCGCGCGTGCTGCACCACCTCGGTGTCCGCCCTGGAGGCGCGGTTGCGCTCATTCCTTCCAATCGGGTAGAGCAGAAGCCGACCGCGTCAGCCGAAGGACAAAAGCGATGATCGTCGATTTCCAGCATCACTTCACGCCGCGCGAACTCATCAAGGAAGACCCGGGCGACCGGCTGATCCTGCATTACGACGCGCAGGGCGCGCCGAGCTACACGATCCACAAACTGCTCTACGAACTCGACGAGCACGTGCGCATGATGGACGCCGCCGGCATCGACGCCGCCTGGCTCACCAGCGCGCAGGGCATGTGCGCCGACCTCGAGACCTCACGTTTCGTCAACAATCAGGCAAAGAAGGCGGAGCGCGATTATCCCGGCCGCTTCATCGCCGCCGCGCACGCGCATCCGCTCGGCGGCGCGGAGGCGTTCAAGGAGCTCGCGCGCTGCAAGCACGAACTCGGCTGCCAGGGCGTGGTGATCACCTCGGAGACCGACGGGCTGTTCCTGGACAATTCCGCCTACGAGCCGTTCTGGAATGAGGTATCGAAGCTGGGCCTGTTCGTGTTCGTGCATCCCGCGCTCAAGCTGAACTACTCGCAGCAGTTCGACGGCTTTGACACCGCCCGCTCGGTCGGGCGCGAATTCTCGCTGATCATGGCCACGATCCGGCTGATCAATTCCGGCGTGTTCGATCGCCATCCGCAGCTCACCGTGCACATGGCGCATCTCTCCGGCGGCATCGCCTCGATGCTCGGCCGCATCCGCAGCTATCAGGACAAGGATTTCTGGGGTACCAAGGGCAACCCGCGTCACGGCGCCGGCGCGCAGAAGGAATTCGACTATTACCTGCGCCACAACATGCTGTTCGATACGGCCGGCTTCGCCGGCGCGACCTCTTCGGTGAAGACCGCGCTCGTTGAAATCCCCGCCGACCGCATCGTGTTCGCGACCGACTATCCGCAAGAAATCCGCCAGCGCGAGCCGGTGCGCGATTTCGTGCGCGAGCTGCGCGCGCTCGGCAAGGACGGCGAGGCGATCCTTTCCGGCAACGTGGGCAAGCTGCTCAAGCAGCCGGCGAAGGCGGCGTAAGGCTCACTCAGCGCCGGTCGTCGCACTCCCTCGCCCAGCGGAGTTTTTTCAACGCCGAGAAGCCCTCTCCCTCACGGGGAGAGGGCTACGAGGCATTACAAATATCTGCTGCCCGGTGAGGGGCCCCGTCTCACACCGGCGGCGTGCCATTCGCCGCGAGCACGTCGCCGGCGAGATAAAGCGATCCCGTGATCAATATCCGCGGCGGCGGCGAAAGCTCGTAGCGAGCGATGGCAGCGAGCGCAGCCTCCGTGTCGTTGGCACCGTCCGCCGGAATGCCCACGGCCTGCGCCGCTGCGACGACCGTCTCCACCGGCAAGGCCTTCGCCTGCTGCGCGATCGGGATCGCAACCACGCGGCGGGCAAGACCCGCGAAATTCCGCAAAAAACCTTCGCAGTCCTTGGTCGCCAGCATGCCGACGATCAGCACCAGCGGGCGCGACACGCGCTCCTCGAGATCGGCGAGCGCGTTGGCGATGGCGCGGGCGCCGTCGGGATTATGGCCGCCGTCGAGCCAAAGTTCGCCGCCTGCCGGCACCAGCGCGGCCAGACGGCCTAGCGCGAGGCGCTGCATCCGGGCCGGCCATTCCGCCCTGGCGACGCCGGCCTCGAACGCGTCGGCCGGCAGCTTGAGCCCCGCCACCGTGCGCAGCGTCGCGATCGCGACCCCGGCATTCTCGAACTGATGCCGGCCGTAAAGTTTGGGCGCCGGCAGGTCGAGCAGGCCGGCATCATCCTGGTAGACCAGCCGGCCGCGCTCCTCGGTCGCGATCCAGTCCTCGCCGGCGATACGGATCGGCGCATGCAGCCGCGCTGCCTGGCGCTCGATCACGGCCAGCGCATCGCGCGGCTGCGTCGCGACGATGGCCGGGACCTCGCGCTTGAGAATGCCGGCTTTCTCAGCTGCGATCAGGCTCACGGTTTCGCCCAGGAATTCCGCGTGGTCGAGCGACACCGGCGTGATCACGGTCGCGAGCGGCTGCTCGATCACGTTGGTGGCGTCGAGCCGTCCGCCGAGCCCGACCTCGAGCAGCAGTACATCGGCGGGATGACGTGCGAACAGCAGGAAGGCGGCCGCCGTCGTGATCTCGAATACCGTGATCGGCTCGCTGGCATCGGCGCGCTCGCATTCCGTCAGCGCGTCGGCAAGGTCGCGGTCGGAGACGAGCGTGCCTTCGCCGGCGGCGCCGATTCGGAAGCGCTCGTTGAAGCGCACGAGATGCGGCGAGGTATAGGCATGCACGCGCAGCCCCGCCGCTTCCAGGATCGCGCGCATGAAGGCGATGGCGGAGCCCTTGCCGTTGGTGCCGGCGACGTGGATCACCGGCGGCACGTGCCGCTCTGGATGGCCGAGCGCCGCGAGGATGCGCCACATGCGATCGAGCGAGAGATCGATCAGCTTGGGGTGCAGCGCCGTGAGCCGCGCCACGATGTCGTCGACAGAATTCATGACGCAGCTTTGGTCGCCCAACCCTTGTCTTTCTAACGCCCCATCCGACCCGCCCGCATTCCCGCACCAGCGGCAATCCAGACGGACTAGCTGCGGCGGCGCACCTTGCAATCCTAGGCCCCCGCTTGCGCGTGGGCGAGCGGAGTGCGGCGCTGATTCCCAGGCATCGAGATACGCTCTGAAGCAGAGCCTCAATCGTCGCCGACGTTTGCGGCCAGATGATGCGATCAAATTAGGAACGCAAGGGCAAGGTCCTTTCGGCGCGGTGCGAGTTCTTTATTGTTGTCCGCGCGGCGGACCCGGTTGCATGATTCGCGCCATGCGCGTACGGCGCGGATTAGTTCGTCGCCGGCAGCAAGCCGATCGACACCGCCTTGGGCAAAACAATCCCCTGGCCGCCACTATCGCGTGCTTCGCTTCGCGGAGAAGGCTTTCTGTCTTCTATGCCTCATCCACCACTTTATTCCGCAGCACGCCGATCTCGGGCACCTCCACCTCCACCACATCGCCGGGCTTGAGCCATTTCGGCGGATTGTGATGGCCGCCGGCGCCGGTCGGCGTGCCGGTCCAGATCAGGTCGCCGGGGCGCAGGGTCGTGAAGGTGGAGATGTAGTTGATGAGCCACGCGAAGCCCCAGGTCAGGCGGTCGGTGGTGTCCTCCTGGCGCAGTTCGCCGTTGACGCGGCACATCAGGCGCAGCGGCTTGCCGGGGTCGAGATCGTCGGCCGGCACGATCCAGGGGCCGAGGCTGCCGGAGGCGTCGAAGTTCTTGCCCTGCGTGACGTTGAGCGTGCCGTGGCGCAGCCAGTCCCGCACGCTGCCCTCGTTGCCGAGGGTGAGCCCGCCGATCATCCCGAGCGCGCGCTCTTGCGGCACGTGTCGGCCCTCACTGCCGATGACGAGGACGATCTCCCCTTCGTAGTCGAACTTGTCCGACACTTTCGGGCGCACGATCGGCTGGTCGTGCCCGACCAGCGAGCCCGGGAAGCGGCAGAACAGGTTCGGATATTTCGGCGGCTCGCGGCCATCCTTGTATTCGGCGCTGCGCTCCGGGTAATTGATGCCGACGCAGATGATCTTCTCCGGCGCGGTGATGGGCGCGAGCATCGTGACGTCCTTCACCTGATAGTCCGCCGGCCCGCTCGCAGCGGCGCGCGCCTCGCCCACGGCGTTGGCGCGGAAGACATCGAGCAGCGTCGGATATTTCAGCTTCTTGCCGAGATCGATGATACCGCCGTCGGTGACCGCGCCATAGGACATACGGCCGTTCGCCTTGAAACTCGCCAAACGCAAAGCCATGCTCCTGTTCCTCCGCTGCGGTACTGATGCTGCCGTTTCTTATAAAGCCGCGGCGCGCGGCACAAGGGAACGGCGAACGGCGTGGGCAAAGCAAAACGGCCGGCGTTGGGGCCGGCCGTGCGAACAATCATCAGACGCGCGGTCACACCGCGCCGGTGATCCACTGCTCGAGCTTCTGCTTCGGCGCGGCGCCGACCTGGCGCGAGGCGAGCTCACCGTTCTTGAAGATCATCAGCGTCGGAATCGACATGACCCCGTATTTCTGCGCGGTCGCCGGGTTCTCGTCGACGTTGAGCTTGACGATCTTCACCTTGCCGTCGAGCGCGCCTGACAGCTCTTCGAGCGCGGGGCCGATCATCCGGCAGGGGCCGCACCACTCCGCCCAGAAATCGACCACGACCGCGCCGCTCGCCTTCAAAACCTCGGAGTCGAAATCGGCGTCCGATACCTTGCCTACGGCCATGGAAATCCTCTTCGTTTTGCGACGCTGCGCCAGAGATAGTTGCGACGCTGCGCCAGAGATAGGCCAAACCTATGAACGCTGCGCGGGAGCGTCAAGTCGGTTTCACGTGGAGGTGACGGCGGCGAGCGCAGCGTTCAACGCCGCGGCGGGGAGTTCCATGAGATCGGGCGTTTCGGTCCACAGGAGCGCGGCGCGGATCGGCTTGCCGGGATAGAGCCGGGCGAGCACGGCGCGGTAGAGCGCGAGTTGGGTGACATAGGCCGGAACGTCTTCGTACCGGCGCGGCGGCGGGCGATTCGTCTTGTAGTCGGCAATCAGCACCGCGTCGGCGGTGACGGCGAGGCGGTCGATCAGGCCGGACACAGCGATGTCCGGCTGGTCGGGGCGGGCGATGCGGCCGACGATCGGAACCTCGGCCCGGCTGCCCGGCGCGAACAACGGCGCGAAGCGCGGATCGTCGAGGATCGCGCGCACCTGCTCGATCATCGCCTGGCGCTCGGCCGGTTCGAAGCGATAGGCGGGGTGGTCGAGATGCCGCGCTGCCGCCGCGCCGCGCGCCGCCGGGAGGATGTCGGGCAGGGACTGCAGCAAGCGATGCATCGCGGTGCCGCGGGCGAGTGCCTTGTCGCGCTCGATACCGGTAGGGGCGGCATAGGTCACGGTGGTCTCGTCGTAGGCGCGCGAGGGCGACAGCGGGACCAGCGAGGCAGGCTCCGCTGCGGCGTTGCGATCGAGCCATCCGGGACGCTCCCGCGTGGACTCTGGGACCGGTGGGGAGTTGCAGGCAACGATCGCATCGCTCAGGGTCAACGGCGCCTTGCGAAAACGGCGGACGGTGCCGTCGCCATCCTCTGCTGGCTCTTCGACCAGCGTGTCCGCCAGCCCGCTGCAGACGAGATCGTACCAGCAGCCCGCCGGCTTACCGCGCATGGTTTCGACTCCGCAGATGATGAGCCGGTCAATCGCACGCGTCATCGCGACGTAGAGCAGGCGACGGTATTCGTTCGCAGCCTCGCGCAACGCGCGTTCGCGCGCGGCGCTCACCGGCGCGGTGTCAGTGGCCTTCGCCATACCCCAGACGAACTGCGCCGGCGCATCCGCCAACAGATCGCGCGCCGCAAGCGTGAGCAGCCTCGGTTGCCGCCCGGGCGGCCCCGCGGGCTCGGTGGTAGTGTCGGCGAGAATGACGACCGGCGCTTCGAGGCCTTTGGCGCCGTGCACGGTCATCACCCGCACTTCGTCGCGGGTGATCTCCATGTCGCGCTTCACGTCGGTCTGCGCCGCGCGCATCCGGGCGACGAAGCCTTGCAGCGAGGCGGTCTCGCGGCTTTCGTAATCAAGCGCGAGGTTGAGGAACTCGTTGAGCGCGTCATCCGCCTCCGGGCCGAGCCGCGCCAGGAATTGGCGGCGTCCGCGGGCGGCGCCGAGCACATGCGCGAAGAAGGCGAACGGCGTAGCGTGGCGCGCAAGCTTTGCCAAATCGTCGAGTTTCGCCAACGCCGCGGCATACCGCGGCTTTGTCCCGGCTTTGGCCCGCAGGGTTGCACGTAGCGAGCCGCGCCGCGCCCAGGCGATGTCGAACAGATCATCGTCGTCGAGGCCGAACAGCGGGCTTTTGAGCACGGTCGCGAGCGCGAGGTCGTCGTCCGGAAGCAGCAGCGCATCCGCGAGCACCATCAGGTCCATCACCGCGATGTGCTCGGTGAGCACGAGGCGATCAGCACCGGCGACGGCGACGCCGGCATCCTTGAGCGTGCGGATGATCTCCTCGAAAAGCGTGCCGCGCTGGCGGACCAGGATCAGCACATCACCGGCACGGCGGCCGCGTGCGCGCAACCATCGAACATGCGCCGCGATCTTGAGCGCGAGCCGCTTCTGCGGGCTGGTCTCGCTCACATCGTCGAACGGCGCATCCCAGGCTTCCATTTCGTGCTTGCGATCGGGCTTGATTGTCTCCCAGACCTCGACCACGCCCGGCGCCGTTTCAGGCAGCGAGAGATGCGGCGCCATGCCGTCGGTGTCGGTGGTGACGCTGGCGGCAATGTCACTTGCCCGGAACACGTTGTCGACGGCGCCGAGCACGCTATCGCCGGAACGGAACGAATAACCGAACTGCAGGTATCGAAAGTCCGTTTCACTTGCACGGCAGAGCGTATCGAAGGCGCGCCGGTTCGCGTCGAACTCGCGCGGGGCCGCGCCCTGGAACGAGAAGATCGACTGCTTCTCGTCGCCGACCGCGAAGATCGTGCGCTTGACCATGCGTGCGCCCGCCCCGGCGAAGAATTCCCCGACCAGACGGCGCACGATCTCCCATTGCTTGGGGCTCGTGTCCTGCGCCTCGTCGATCAGCACATGGTCGATGCCGCGGTCGAGCTTGTAATGTACCCAGGCCGCTTCCACGCGCGTGAGCAAGACGAGCGTCTTGTCGATCAGGTCTTCGTAGTCGAGCAGACCGCGGCGATCCTTCTCTGCCTGGTAACGCGCGATCACCGCGTCGGCGATGGTGAGGAGCGCCAAGGTGCGGTCGCGGCAGGCGACCGCCTTGCGCCGCTCGATCAGCGGCTGCAGCCGGTGTTGCTCACGGTCCAGTCGGCGCGACAGCTCGGGATGCTTTTTCGCCAATGCGGCGGTGAGGCAGGACGCGCGCGGGCCCTTTTCCGTGAAGAACACATCGAGATACGCATCTGTGCGCGTCGTTCCGCTCGCAGCCACAGCGGCGCGCAGGCGCTGCCCCTGATTCTGATCGTTCTTGGAGCCGGTCGCGAAGATGGCGGCGTCCCGGGCCCAGGTGGAATACGGCAGGAACGGGCCGTCGGTGATCTCCGCCTCGATCTTCTCGCGCGTGTCATGCGGATCGATGCCGAGCGTTTCGCACAGGCCGGCAATGGCGGCGTCGACGCCGCCGCTGTACTCCGTCCATTTCCGCACGAGATCGCGCTTGCGGATTGCCTCGCTGACCACGTCCTTGAACGTCTGGTCGGCGGCGAATTGGATCGCCGTTGAGAGCGCCCGTCCGAGCGGCCCCTCCGGCACGGCGGCGGCTTCGAGCATCACCTGCAGGCTGATTCCGCTGAGCAGCTCCGATTCAGTCGCTTCGTCCAGCACCGCAAAGCGCGCGGCGACGTTGGCCTCGAACGGGAACTGATGCAGCAACCGCGTACAGAAGGCGTGAATCGTATGCACCTTGAGCCCGCCCGGCGTTTCCAGCGCCTGCGCGAACAAGCGCCGCGCGCGCCCCCGCAGTGCCGCGTCCGGCTGCAGCCGCGACATCGCGGCGATCGCGGCGTCGAGCTGCGCGTCATCGAGCGCGATCCACGCCCGCAGTCCGTCGAAGACGCGGTTGGCCATGTTGGCCGCTGCGGCCTTGGTGAACGTGATGCAGAGGATTTTTCCGGGATCGACGCCGTCAAGCAGCAGCCGGATCACCCGCTGAGCCAGCACATGGGTCTTGCCGGAGCCGGCATTCGCGGCGACCCAGGCCGAGACGTCGGGATCCGACGCCTGGATCTGCAAGTGCAGCACGGCGTCCGGAATGACGCGCGCACGGCTCATATGTCCTCCTCCACGCTGGCGGACCATTCCTTCACGCGCGCGAGGTGGTCGTAGGCGCCGTAGCGATTCTTCCACATCGAGAGGACGAGCGGGCGGTAGGGCTGCCCGGGGTCTTCGAACCGGGCGGCAAGCTCGGTGAGCTTGGCGAGCGCGCGGTCGGCGTGCATGTCCACAGTGCCGCCGTCGAGTTCGATCACCTTCTCTTCACCGGGCTGCTGCGCGCCCTTGATTGCTACATAGATCAGTTCTGCCACCGAGGCCCCCGCGGGGATGTCGCGGAAGCCGCCCTGCCGCAGGATCGCAGCTTCGAGCGTGAGCTGCGGCGCGACGCCGATGCGCACCTGTTTCTCGCTCGGCACTGTGCCGGTCTTGTAATCGAGGATGGCGTAGCGACCGTCGGCAAGGCGCTCGATGCGATCGGCGCGGGTCGAGAGACGGAAGCTGCGCTCGCCGAGTGGGATTTCGATCTGGCCGCGGGTTTCGGCGTCGAGCGCAGCGATGCGGGGGCGCCGCTCGCGTTCCCAGTCGGCGAACCAGCGCGCGATCCGCAGGTAGCGCGGCCACCAGAACGCGCGCGCCTCGGGATAATCATCGAGCGACGCGAAATGCTTGCGCCCGATCTCGGCGAGCGCCGTGAACGGGTCATCGGGTAGCGCACGCGCGTAGGTTTCGGTGAATTCTCCGATCGCGCCATGGATGACGATGCCGCGATCGGCGGCGCCGGGCGGCATGTCGACGGGATCGAGCTCGCGCAGCTTGAGGATGTGCTTGGCATAGATCGTGTACGGGTCGCGCAGCCAATGCTCGATCTCGGTGACGGAGAGCGCGGTCGGACGCGCGTCGCGCGGCGGCTTCGGCGTCGGTTGCCGCAGCCGCACGATCTCGGCCGGATGGTCGAGGCTGCGCGCCCAGGTGAGATATTGTTCGCCGCGCGCCCGCACTTGCTGCCAGCGCTCGCCGGCGATCGCGGCGAGCCGTTGCAGAAAGCGGGATGGCACGGTCGGCGCGCCCGCGAGCTTGGCGGCGCTGGTAAGAATCACTTCGCGTGCGCCGAGCGCCTGCGCGAAGTCGTGCGCGGCGAGCGAGATGCGCCGCTCCGGCAGGTCGAGGCCGAGCGCATCGCGCATCGGGCGGCTGAGCCAGGGGTCGGGGCGCGTCTCCGGCGGCCAGATGCCTTCGACCAGGCCGCCGAGCACGACGCGGTCGGCGCTCTGCAGGCGCGCTTCGAGCGAGCCGTAGATGCGCACGCGCACGCCGGGGACTTCCGGCCGGCGCACCACGCGGCCCGCGAGCGCCGCGCGGAACAGGTCGGCATAATCGGACGGCGCGACGGAGAGCCCGGCAGCCCCGGGATCGTTCGCGATCTCATCGAGCGCGGCTGCGAGCGCCGTGCCGTCAGCGCCGGCGAAGGCGGCCGGCGCACCGGTTTGATCGGCGCTGAGCGCCGCAAGCGCGGCGCGATGGGCCGCGGCCAGATCGGCCAATGGCCGAGGCGCGCGACCGATGTGTTCGAGGGATTTGAACGCCGGCGCGAGCTGCTCGGCCAGCGCGGCAGCAGCGGCAAGGTCATGCTCGGCGACCAGGACCCGGGGATCGGAGCGGTGGAGGTCGGAGCGTTCGCCACGCCGCAGCTTTATCAGTTCAGCCTGAAATGTCGCGAGCGCTCGCGCGAGGCCGGCGCTGCCCGGCTGCGGACGTGGCCCGCGCAGCACGGAACGCTCAAGTGCCGCGATGGCGCGCACGTGCGCGCCTTCCGCGCCGCCGAGCCGCAGCAGCGGGTGCTTGAGCAGCGCGAGCAGGGATACCGGCGCAAGATCGCCGAGCGCCGCTTCGACAGCGAGGCGGGCAAACGCTCCGGCGGCCGTGTCCGCGAGCGCGTCACCGCCGGAATCGTCGACCGGTACCTGCCAGCGTCCGAGCGCGGCGACCACGCGGCGACCGAGTGCCCGGTCTGGGGTCACCAGCGCCGCCGTCATCAGCGGCGTCTCGGTCGCCTCGCGCAGCGCAATCGCGATGGCGAGTGCTTCCTCTTCGGCGTTTGCCGCTTCGACCAGCGAGACCGCGCCGAGCGCGTGTTCGGCGTGCACGACAAATGCGGGCGCGGTCAACCGTTCGCGCCAGCGCTCGGTCGCCGCTGCCGGGCGCAGCGCTTCCGACACGAAGGCCTCGCGGCCATGCGCCGCCGGCGGCGCGAGCGCGATCACTTCCGCGCGCGGCAGGCCGAGGCGGGTAAGCAGAGCTTGCATCGCAATCTGCGGATGCCCGATCTGTGGCGGCACCGCCGTGCGCCCGTCTGTGGGGTCGCGGCCGGCGATCAACTCCCACGACTCGTCGTCGAGATCGGTGTCGAGGCCGGGAAGCACCACCGCGCCACGCGGCAACTGCGCGATGGTCGCGATCAGTTCCGCGGTCGCGGGTGTCGACGCGGTCGAGCCGGCGGCGATGACCGGACCGCCGGCTTGCGCGAGGCGCGCCGCTTCGGCCTTGATCAGCGCGTCCCGGCGCGCGGCCGGCTCGATTGCGCCGCGTTCGGCGAGGATGTCCGGCCAAGTCTGACGTGCGATTTTCAGGAAGTCGAGCGTGAGCTGCCAGTATTTATCGAGATCATCCGGCACGAGCGCGTCGAGCCGCGACCAGGGCACGCGGCGCGTGGTCATGTCGTCCATCAGGCGCGCGAGGTCGTCCGCCAGCGCCAGGGCGGCGGCCGGATTGTTGGCGACCAGCGGTGCTTCGCCCGGCGTTTTCGGATCGAGCCGGCTGGCCCATTTGAGCACGAGCTGCGCGAGGAGCAGCCGGCGTCCGAGCCCACCGAGCTCCGGCGGAAGATCGAGCGCCGCTTCCGCGATCTCGCCGGTCGCCGCTTGCGCGAACGCGATCTCGTCTTCGTCGATGTCGCCGATCGGGACGATGCGCGGCAGCAGCGCTGCGGTGTCTCCGGTTACATCGAGGAAGAGATCACGCGCCAGCCGGCAGGCGCGCCGCGTGGGCAGGTAGAGCGTCGCGCTCGCGAGCGCGAGCGGGTCGCGCGCGGCCGGGAAGCCAGGCACGAGCTCGCCACCCACCAGCGCGCGGATGAGCGTCGGCACGAACGGGACGGAGGCGGGAATCGTGAAGACGCGCGGTGAAGGAATCGCCATGCGCGAATCTTACACCAAGGCGCAAGTGGGAGTTGGCGAGCCTGGAGTTTGATCCAACGAATTGGATCAAACTCCAGGCTATCTCTTTGGTTTGAGCACGATCCTGTCCGAAAACCGGTGTCCACTTTTCGAGATCATGCGCTACGCCGCGCTCTCGACGATCGCGGCCTCGGCGGCCTTCACGGCATCGGGCGTGCCGACGTGCATCCAGAGGCCTTCCAGGCGCAGGCCGAAGAGGCGCTCGGCTTCGACGGCGCGGTCGAACAGCGGCGACATCGACGACGGCCCCGGCGGAACGCCGGCGAAGAAAGCGGGCGTGAGTATCGCGGCGCCCGCATACACGAACGGCGTCACGTCGCGCTCGGCGCGCCGGGTCAGCTTGCCGTCGGGCGACATCGCGAAATCGCCGCGGCCGGTGTAGCCGATGCTGGTGGCGGCGGGCGCGAGCAACAAGAGCGCGTCCATACGCGCCGGGTCGAAGGCGGCGGCGAGGCGGACCAGATTGGGCTTCACGCCGTCGATCCAGATCGTGTCGGAATTGACGTGAAAGAACGGCCCGCCGCCGAGTTCCGGCATCGCCTTGACCACGCCGCCGGCAGTGCCGAGGAGCTGGCTGCGTTCGTCGGAGATCACGATTTTCGGCCGTTGGCGTCCGGCGACATGCCGTTCGATCGCGTCCGCGAGGTGATGGACGTTGATCACCGCGCGCTCGACGCCGGCGTCGGCGAGCCGGTCGAGCACGTAGTCGATCAGCGCCTTGCCACCGACCTGGACCAGCGGCTTCGGGACCTGTCCGTTATACGGACGCATGCGCGTGCCCAACCCGGCCGCCAGCACCATGGCATGGCGCGGGCTGCTGACGTTGCGCAATTTCATCAAGAATACCTCCCGAGCGATCAGATCGACTTCAACGCCGGAACGTGTTCGCTATACCATGCATTGAGTGCCGTTAACGCCGGGTGCGCGAGCGACCGCTGCAGATAACCCCATACCCGCGGCATATGACGCAAATATTGCGGCTTGCCGTCGCGCATATCGAGCCGCGCGAAAATGCCCAGGATCTTGCTGGCGCGCTGGGCGGCCAGGGTCACGTAGATCTTGATGAATTCGGTGGGTTCGAAATTCGGGTCGGTCGTGCGGCGGTGCCGCACGTAATGAGCCAGCAGCGACAGCTCGGTCGCCTCCGGAACGTCGATGCGCGCGTCCTGCAGCAACGACGCGAGATCGTAGGCCGGCGGCCCCATCACCGCGTCCTGGAAGTCGAGAATGCCGAGCCGGGCGATCCCGCTCCGCTGCCCCAGCCACAACAGGTTGGGGGAATGGAAATCGCGCAGCACCCAGGTCGGAACGGCATTAATCGCCGGCCGCAGCGCCTCGCGCCAGAGCGACACGAAGCTGGTACGCGCGTCGGGGGGAAGCGGGGCGGTGAGCCGCGGCAGATACCAGTCGAGCAACAGTTCGACCTCGATCAGGAACGCCTCCATGTCGTAGGTAGGAACGTGATAGGTGACGTGCGGGGCGACCGGCAGCACGTCCGGCGTCAACTGGTCGTGCAGATGCAGCAGCGCATCGACGGCGGTCTCGTAGCGCTCTTTGATCGGAACCGGCGGCTCGCCCTCGACCACGCGGTCGTCGCCGAGGTCCTCGATGATCAGCAGGCCCTGGTGGATGTCGGCGTGGTAAATCTCCGGGACGGAGAAGTCGCGCTCGCGTAGCGCGTTCGCCATCGCCACGAACGGGACCACGTCCTCGGCCAGGTGCGCGATCGCGCTATAAGGCTTGCCGTCGCGCACCGGCGGGCCGTCCGGCCGCCGTGGCGAGTTCATCAGGATGACGCGCTGGTTGAAGAGCGTGATGCGTTCGTAGCTGCGGGTCGAGGCATCGCCCTGGATGTGCTGGCGCTCGCCTTCGCCAAGACCGCTCTCGGCCACGAACTGGCGCACGGCCGCTATGCGTTCGACCCGGGGCGCCAACGCGCCATAACCGGTGACGCGGGCGTGGCGGTATTCGAGCTTGAGCTTGGGCGCGAGCGTGAATGCGATGTCGAGGCGATCCGGCGGCAGGAAGCCCGCCGCGCGGTCGGGCCATTCGAGCAGCACGACCGCCCCCTCGGGCAGATCGTCAAAGCCCAGCTCCGCGAGCTCAGCGGCGCCGGAGAGCCGGTAGAGGTCGGCGTGCACGAGCGGGAACGGCGGCAGCTCGTAGCTCTGCATCAGCGTGAAGGTCGGGCTCGGCACCTCGATCGCCGGGTCGCCCGCGAGGTGGCGGATCAGCATGCGGGCAAACGCGGTCTTGCCCGCGCCGAGATCGCCGGAGAGCGTCACCAGATCGCCCGGCTGCAGCGCCGCCGCAATGTCGATCATCAGCCGGTAGGTGGCCTTTTCGTCCGGCAGCACCACCGAGAAGCTCGCCCCGCCGGCCGTGGTCAGGAGCATCGCCATGGGGATGCCCTGCCGCGTTCAGATGGTCTTCGGTGCTGTCGTCCCCGCGAAGGCGGGGACCCGTACCCTTCGAATTGAAGGCTTGTCGCCGATCGTGCCACGCCTTCGAGGACACGGCGTAGGGCCCCCCGCCTTCGCGGGGACGACGCGGCTGCTGGCGTGGTACGCCCGCCCATCACGCCGCCGACCGTTCGCCGCTCCGTTGCCCGAGCGGGAAGACGCAGGTGACGGTGGTGCCGCGCCCGATGGCGGAGTCGAGCGTTACCGTGCCGCCGTGCAGCTCGACGAACGAGCGCACCAGCGAGAGGCCGAGGCCGGTGCCGCGGTGGCGCGAGCCGAGCGAGTGGGTCTCGAACCAATCGAATACCTTGTCCTTGACGTCCGCCGGGATGCCCGGCCCGTGATCGGTGACCGAGAACACCACGGCGTCCTGCAGCCGCTGCGCCGAAAGCGTAACCGTCTCGCCCGCAGGCGAAAAGCCTATGGCATTGGCCAGGAGATTGAACAACGTCTGCCGCACGCGGCGCTCATCGGCGGTGAAGCTGCCGATGTCGGGGGCGACGCGAGTTTGCAGCGAGATGCCGGACTGCACCAGCCGATCCTGCACGCCTTCGGCGGCGGCCTCCATGGTGCGGCGGATATCGACGGGTCCGAGGTTGAGGCTCATCGCGCCGGCGTCGATGGTCGCGAGATCGAGGATGTTGTTGATGATCGCGAGCAGCGCATTGGTCGAGGTGGTGATGTAGCTCAGGTATTCGTGCTGCTTGCCGGTGAGCGGGCCGGTGACGGGATCGCCGAGGAAATGCGCGAAGCCGATGATGTTGGTGAGAGGCGAGCGCAGCTCATAGGAGACGTGGTGGACGAAGTCGATCTTGATCTTGTCCGCCTCTTCCAGCGCCTCGTTGCGCTCGCGCAGCGCGCGCTCGACGTTGACGCTGTCGGTCACGTCCTGGAAGGCGACCAGCGTCGCGCCGTCCGGGAGCGGCACGGTCGCGCAGTCGACGACGCTGCCGTCGCGCCGCTCGATCCGGCCGCTCACCGGCGCGCGGTCGTCGATCGCGGTGGCGGTTGCGCGCAGCGCGTTCCAGATCGGATCAGGTCCGGATAGTGCTTGGCACCAGCCGATCACGGCTTCGATATGCGGCTGCTGCGTGAGCGCCGCGGGGTCAAGCCGCCACATCTTCGTGAACGCGGGATTGAACAGGCGCACCCGTCCGTCACTAGCGAACACCGCAACCGCCTCGGCGAGATTGTCGAGCGTTTCGGTTTGCACGCGGATCAGCGCGTCGAAGCGCCGTTCGAGATCGAGCCGCTCGGTGACGTCGTCGAATAGATAGATCACGCCGCCTTCCGGATTGGGGGTGGTGACTACGCGCAGCGTGCGACCGGCGGGCAGGTGCCAGGTGTGCTCCTTCGCCTCGGTCGTCCGGTACGCCTCGTGCAGCGCGGCCTTCCAGTGACGGAAGTCCTGTTCCTCCGGGAGTTTGCGCGCGGTGCGGAGGTGTTCGAGCAGAGCCGAATCGGTCGGCCCCTGGTCGAGTGAGGCGGTGTCGAAATCCCAGAGCGAGCGATAGGCGGCGTTATAGAAGCCGAGTCTCTGGTCGGAGCCGAAAATGGCGACGCCGGTCGTGAGCAGGTCAAGCGTGCGCCGATGCGCATCGGCGAGCCGCGCCAGCGCGGCCCGCGCGGTCTCCGCGTGGGTGGCATCGATCCCGATGCCGGCGCTGCCGCGGCGGGCCGGGAAGGTCAGTACGTCGAAGATGTGCCGGGTGCCGCACACGATGGCCGGGAGTCGCCCAGCATAGGGCTTTTCCGCCTCATGGGCGCGCGTGAGCTCGTCCCGGGCGGCACGGTCGAAGAGCTCGATGCCCCGCTCGACGGTCTCGACGGGATCCTTGGCTTCCACCGCGCGGGCATAGGCCGGATTGACGTAGAGCAGCTTGCCGGCCTCATCGCGCGCCCACACCGGCGAGGGCAGCGCTTCGACCAGCGTGCGCAGCGTGTCGCTCTCCTCGATCAGGCCCTGGTGGCGGGCAAGGAGATCGGCGAGCGAGCGCTTGACGCCGGTCACGTCCTTGAGCCGCAGAATCGCGCGCCCGCCGACCACGAGGCCCTCCGCCTCGATCGGCCGATCGGCGAGCGTCGTCAGCGTCATGGAGAATCCCACGCCGCGCGCGCGCAGCGCATCGACCAAGCGTTCCATGGTCTGTGCCCGGTCCGGCTCGAGCCAACTGCCAAACGCGAGCACGCGGTGGGACGTGTCGACCGGCGCGACCAAGCTTACGTCGCCGGTGATCTCCGGCTCGCTGGAGCCGGCTGCCCAGACGACGAGGATTTGCGGCTCCGAGAGAAGCAGGGCCTGCAGCCGGTCGATCTTGGCCTTGGCGGCGGCGTTCCGGTCGCGCGCCGCGGCCTCGGTCTCGGCGAGGCTGCGACGGGTGCGCACCAGCAGGATCGCGGTAAGGACCGCGAAGCAGAGGATACCGAGCGTCAGCGCAAGCGCGAGGATTTCGTTGCGGTCGAGTTGCGTCAGCGCGTCGACATAGAGGTCGAGCACCGACAGGTCCAGGGTCGAAGGCTCGACCGGCACCGCTTCAGGCGGTGGTGATTCCTGGGCGACGGTCGGCCCAGCCTGCACCATGAAGCAAAGGATGGCGAATAGGGCCGCACGGAATCGGCCCTGCTGCGGATGGGTCCCCAGACCCCCGCTGGTGATCCGGAACGTGTCCGGCATACCCGCTTGCCCCACCTTGCCGCATTCGCCGGCCTCGAACGAGTGCCGGCGCGATCCAGGACCGCGCCGCCGCGCGCCCCGGGCGGGCGGCTCGTCCGGCGTGCCTCGCGCCGGTTGCCACGAATCGCGCCACTGTAACGCCGACCGACTCGGGCCGGAAGAGTCCAGAGCGTGAACGAACGCGGGAGTACGCCGCCGCCTGGCACTTTGTCCCACCCGCCAGCGTCGCGCGTTGATCCGGCCGCGGTCTGATATGATCCCCGAGAACCAAAAACAGTACTCCGGGGACGACTCCATGATCGGCGCACGCGTCATCGGCCTACGCATCGCATTTGCCGTCGCTGCCTTCGCGTGGAGCAGTGCGGCGCTGGCGCAGGCCTACCCGGACAAGCCGATCAAGCTGGTGGTGCCGTTTCCGCCCGGCGGCGCGACCGACACGGCCGGCCGGCTGGTGGCGCAGGCGTTGCAATCGAAGCTCGGGCAGACCGTCGTGATCGAGAACCAGGGCGGTGCCGGCGGCACCATCGGCGCGCGCCAGGTCGCGACCGCCGCCCCCGACGGGTACACGCTGATGATGGCGGCGGCCACCAGCACGTTCGGCACCCAGCCGGTGCTCTACAAGCTCGACTTCAATCCGGCGAAGGCGTTCGTGCCGGTCGCGACCGTGGTGGTCGACAAGCAGGTGATGGTGGTGAACCCATCGCTGCCGGTGAAGACGGTCCAGGAATTCGTGCAATACGCGAAGGCCAATCCGGGCAAGCTCAACTACGGCTCCGCGATCGGGATCATTCCGCACTTCATCGTCGAGCTGTTCAAGATCAAGACCGGCACCAACATCGTTCACGTGCCCTATCGTGGCGGCGCGCCGATGATCACCGACCTGCTCGGCGGCCAGATCCAGATGACCGTCAACGGCAAGTCGGTGCTGATGCCGCACATCCAGGCCGGCAAGATGCGCGCGATCGCCGTCGCCAGCCCGGAGCGCTGGCCGGAGCTGCCGGATGTGCCGACGCTGCACGAAGCCGGCTATCTCGATGCGCCCTACGATACGCTGTTCGGCGTCGTGGCGCCCACCGGGACGCCGGCCGCGATCATCAGCAAGGTCAATGGCGCGATCAACGATGGACTGAGGTCGCCCGAGATCCGCGCCAGTCTCGCCAAGCTCGGGATCGATCCAAAGATTTCGACTCCGGAGGAATTCGCCGCCTTCATCGCCGAGGACGCGCCGCGCTGGGCCGAGATCGTGCGACTGACCGGGATCAAGGTGGCGCAATAGACTTGCCGCAATAGACTTGCTGCGCGCCACCGCCGCTCAAAGGTGCCCACGCAAATGAGGACCGTTCCCATGCTCAAGTCGCCCTGGCTGCTCGCGGCCGCCGCGGCCATCTGGTTCGCCCCAGAGCCGCTCGATCGCGCACAGGCGCAGGGATTTCCGGAGCGACCGATCAAGCTGGTGGTGCCATTCCCCGCCGGCGGTCCGACCGACACCTCGGCGCGGCTGGTCGCGCAGGGCATGTCCTTGCACTTGCCGCAACCGGTCGTCATCGAAAATCAGGGTGGCGCCGGCGGCATCATCGGAGCGCGGCAAGTCGTGAATGCCAATCCGGACGGCTACACGCTCTTGATGGTGGCGATCGCCAATACGTATGGGGTCGCGCCGATCCTCTACAAGCTCGATTACGACCCGATGAAGGCCTTCGCTCCGGTCGCCACCGCGGTGGTCGACCGCCAGATCATGGTGGGCACGCCATCGCTGCCGGTGAATTCGGTGCAGGAACTCGTGCAATACGCGAAGGCCAATCCGGGCAAGCTCAACTACGGCGCCGCAATCGGCATCGGACCGCATTTCCTCACCGAAATGTTCAAGATCAAGACCGGCGCCAATATCGTCCACGTTCCCTATCGTGGCAGCGGCGCGATCTTCGGCGACGTGATCTCGGGCCAGATTCAGTTGACCATGAGCGGCAAGTCGGTCCTGCTGCCGTTTGTCCAGGCCGGCAAGATGAAAGCGCTGGCCGTCACCTCGGCGGCGCGATGGCCGGAACTTCCGAACGTGCCGAGTCTGTACGAGCTCGGTTACCTCGACTTTCCCTATGACACCATATTCGGCGTCGTGGCGCCGGCAGGGACGCCTCCTGCGGTGATCGCCCGGCTCAATAGTGCGATCAACGAAGGGCTGAACTCGCCCGAGATTCGTGCGGGTATCGCCAAGCTCGGCATCGACCCGAAGATCGGCACGCCGCAGGAATTTGCGGCAACCATTGCTGAGGAAGGACCGAGGTGGGCGCAGATCGTCAAGGCGACGGGGATCAAAGCGGCGGAGTGATATGATTTGCTGAGCTTGGAGTTGTCATCCCGGACGACCCGAAGCGCCGATCCGGGACCTGACTTTCAGCATGCTCTGTGCTCAAGACGGCGCTCCGGCGGAGCGGCAGGTTGGGTCCCGGCTCTCGCTGTGCTCGGCCGGGATGACGATGCTCAGTCTACGCCCGTCCCGCGAGCTTGAGTCCCTTGTCGAGCGCCGCATAGCTGCGTACCGGCGCCGCCATCAGGAACGTGTAGCCCTCGCTCAGGATGCGCTCGACGTTGTTGCCGTCGACGTGCGGATGGCCGACCGGGACGTTGTTCTTCTTGCAGGTGTCGACTACCTTCGCCATCCACTTGAGCACCTCGGGGTGCTCGTACTGGCGCGGATAGCCGAGCTCCTGCGAGAGGTCGCCTTCGCCGATCAGGATTGCGCCGATGCCCGGCACTTTCTTGAGGATGGTGTCGAGGCTCTCGATCCCTTTCGTGTCCTCCATCATCAGGATCACAAAGATCTCGCCCTTCGGGTTCAGCGGCCAGACGTCGGCGCGGTCGTAGTATTCCTGCTGCGACACGCCCCAGTAGCGTACCGCCGTGGTCGGGCCGTCGCCGCGGATACCCTGCGGCTCGTAGAGCGGCTTGTCCTTGAGGCGCGGATAGCGGCAGGCAGCGACCGCGTTGTAGGCCTCGTCGACGGCAGAGATGTGCGGCCAGACGATGCCGAAGGCGCCGAGGTCGAGCGCCTGCTTGGCCTGGAACTGCGCCTTCTCGTTGCCGTTCGGCGGGATGCGCACCATCGGCGTCACGCCCGGCGCGACCGAGCCGGATTTGGCGATCTGGCCGCGGTTGAGCATGTACTGCAGGCTATCGCGCAGCGCCCGGATGTCCCACGGATTGTGCTCCATCTCATAGACGATGCCGTCGTATTTGGCGGTCGCCATCGCGATGGAGGTCTCGGGGTCCGCCTGGCAGAATGATGTGAAGGCCGGCTTGCCGGATTCGAGCGCTTTGATCACGCCGTTAAGACGCGGTAGTTCAGCCATTGTCTTCCCCTTCACGCGTGGTTATTGAACTTCTATAGACGACGCGAATTTCGCCGTCACCACCCTGGGACCGGTTTGACAACGGCAAAGCCCGGTTCGTAGCATTCCTGAACGTCCCGCCCTCAGATCAAGCGAAGGCATCATGATCATCGATTGTCACGGCCATTACACGACCGAACCCAAGGACCTGCACCGTTTCCGCAAGGACCAGACCGAGGCGGTCAAAAACAAGACGCCGCTGCCCCCGCGGGCCGGCCTCAAGATGTCCGATGACGAGATCAGGGCAAGCATCGAGGGCGCCCAGCTCAAGCTCCAGCGCGAGCGAGGCACCGATCTCACGATCTTCTCTCCGCGCGCGTCCGGCATGGGCCACCATATCGGCGATTTCGCGGTGAGCGAGGAATGGACGCAGATCTGCAACGACCTGATCCACCGCGTCTGCACGTTGTTCCCAAAGAACTTCATCGGCGTCTGTCAGTTGCCGCAGACGCAGGGCGAATCACCGACCAGCTCGATCAAGGAGCTCGAGCGCTGCGTGAAGGAGCTCGGCATGGTCGGCTGCAACCTCAATCCCGATCCGTCTGGCGGCTATTTCAACGCCCCGCCGCTCACCGACAAGTGGTGGTATCCGTTCTACGAGAAGATGATCGAGCTCGACGTGCCGGCGATGATCCACGTCTCCGGTTGCTGCAACCCGGCCCAGCACACCACCGGCTCCTACTACCTCAACGCCGACACCATGGCGGTGATGCAGCTCATCCTCTCCGATGTGTTCAAGCAGTTTCCCGAGCTCAAGCTCATCATCCCGCACGGTGGCGGCGCGGTGCCGTACCACTGGGGCCGCTTCCGCGGCATCGCGCTCGACAACAAGAAGCCGGAACTTGCCGAGATCATGGGCCAGAACATCTTCTTCGACACCTGCGTCTATCATCAGCCGGGTATCGACCTCCTCACCAAAGTGGTGCCGGTCGACAACATTTTGTTTGCGTCCGAGATGGTCGGTGCGGTGAAGGGCATCGACCCGAAGAACGGTCAGTATTTCGACGACACCAAGCGCTACGTCGATGGCACGCCGAACCTCTCCGACGCCGACAAGCAGAAGGTGTTTGAAGGCAACGCGTTGAAGGTTTATCCGCGGCTAAGGGCCCAGATCGAGAAGCAGGCCCGGGGGAATGCGTAGCTTGCAACAAGGATCCCACATTGAGCGAAGCGAAATGCGGGACGATCTGTTCGCAGACGAGCATCGGGAAGCGCAGTGATGATCAAGCATTTCCGATCCTTCATCATGTGCAGCATGTTCGTTCTCGCCGTCCCGTCCGGCGCATCGGCGCAAAGCTGTGCGGCGGGGCCGGTTACCGTGCAGATTTTGGGGTCCGGTGGACCGGCCATCAACCGGGAGCGGGCGTCAACGAGCTATCTGCTCTGGGTCGGCGGGCAGGCAAGAATGCTCGTCGACATAGGGGGCGGGACCTATCTGCGTTTCGGTCAATCCCAGGCCAAGTTGAGCGACCTCGCGCTGGTCGCCATCAGTCATCTGCATCCCGACCATGTCTCTGACCTGCCGGCACTTCTGTGGGTGAGCCAACAGGCGCGCAAAGAACCGCTGCCCATCGTCGGTCCGTCGGGCAATAGCGTGGCCGGGCCGGCTGGCAATGACGTGGCACCAGATTTTCCGACCTTCCTCGCGCGCCTGTTCGACGAGAAGAATGGCGCGTTTCCGGCAATGGGCGGGACGCTGGGCGGGCGCGGCAACGGCGTGCGTCTCAATGTCAGTGTCGTCGATGTGAAAAAGGCAGAGCCCTCAACCGTGTTCGAAGGGCAAGGCCTGAAGGTGACTGCGTTAGGAATTCCGCATGCGAACATGCCGACCCTCGCCTACCGCGTCGAGACGCCGGACGGATCAATCGTCTTCAGTTCCGATCAAAACGGCACCAATCCGGGGTTCGTCGATTTCGCCAGGAACGCCAACGTGCTGATCATGCATCTCCAGATTCCCGCTGGCGCCACCAGCCCGCTCCACGCGTCGCCCGCGGTCGTTGGTCGTATCGCGCATGAGGCGGGCGTTGGACGGTTGATCGTCAGTCACATTGGTCAGCTCGACCTTGATGCCGCCATCGCCGAACTAAAGAAGTCTTATGCGGGTCCGTTGACCATAGGGGCCGATTTGCAGTGTACGCCGATCGCGCAATGATCGGCGACCCCGGTGAGTAGTTGGGGGAGCGGGATGCCGGTGTCATTTGATCAGGACGCCGGTCCCGGGCGTTGCTTCGCTCATGCGGGCGATACTTGCTACTTCCGCGTCTGATCGAAGTATCGCAAATCCGGTGGCTTCTGGCCCTTGCTGACCGGCATCAGAAAACCATTCGCCAAGAAATAATTTTCGTTGCCAATGACGATCTGGGCATTGTTCTCGCCGCAATAATATTCGGACCATTGCGCGCGCCGGTCGGGATTGCGCCGGTATCGCTTGTCGACGGTCCAGGGTCGCGTCAGCGCGTGGTCAATCGTGGTCATTTCGTCGTGCAGGACGTTCGGATCGGCCTTGTCGAGGTAGATGCGCTCCTTGAACACCGAGTCATTGTCGTGGTGCAGCGGCAGACCACTCGGATCGAAAGACCGCGGCCCTCTGAAGGGACCGCGCGTCTCGACTTCAAGCACGTCGTAGCGGCCGTCGCCGTCCTCATCGACCCATTTACCGATGGAGTAGCCCGACCACGACGGCTCGAGTTCGGTCGGCCAGTCGCGCCCGTCGGTGAAAATCCGGCGATCATGGTCATCCCAATCGATCAGAATATAGGTAACGTCCGGCGTCACGACGTATTCCTGCGGTCCGAACGCCATCATCATGTGCGGCATCCCGGCCGGCAGACACCGGGCAGTGGAGATATTGCCGAGCCCGCCCTTCGCCTGATCCGCGATGTTTGCGTCGAAGATCGCTTCGTATTCGGGAGTGAGCGGCGCTTGTTGTCCGTGACCGGGAGGCTTGGTCTGATCGTGACCCTGTTGGCCCGGAATCCCGGGGACGACGACCCTTCTCCACTGGCCCTTCAGATCCGGATATTTTCCCATATCAAAGATCTGGGCGGTGGCGGGTGACATCCAGCAGGCCATCGCCAGTGCGACTGCACCGAGAGAGCTTCGGGAAAGCATGGCTGTTCTTCCTGTGATCGGACCAGGGGCTTCGTGAGACGCAGTGTAGGGCGGGTTAGGCGAAGCCGTAACCCGCCGGTGCGAAGAATGCGCCTCGCTTGCCCTGCGGGCCCTCCCGGTGGCGCCCGAAAAGAGCTACCGTGCAGGCGTCCCGTTTCACGGGACCAATATCAATCAGGGAGGAGGTTTCGATGCGCCGGGTGAATGCAGTCTCTGTCGCGGCAACCGTTTTGCTTGCCATTGCCGGATTGTCCGGTTCAGCGCGCGCGCAGGTCACGGCCTACGAAGGTGCGCGACTCATCGTGGGCGACGGAAGCGCCCCGATCGAGAACGCGACGCTGGTCGTCAATGGCACACGCATTGTGCAGGCCGGCCGTGCCGCCGACGTCAGCGCACCTGCCGGCGCCGCGCACGTGAGCCTCACCGGCAAGACCGTGATGCCGATGATCATCGACACGCACACCCATCTTAGCACGACGCGCGAGGCGCTTACGCGCGACTTGAAGCGGCGCGCCTATTACGGGGTGAGCGCCGCGCTGAGCCTCGGCACGGACGGCTTTGGATTGCTCGACATGCGCGACCAGACCATTCCCGGCGCCGCCCGCTTCTTCAGCGCTGGAACGGGTATCACCAGGACCGAACCGGGACGCCCGACGTTCCAGATCAACAGCGAGGCGGAAGGCCGCAAGGCGGTGCAGCAGAACGCGGCGCACCGGGTCGACATCATCAAGGTCTGGGTCGACGATCGCGACGGCAAGGTCGAGAAAGTGACCCCCGCGATGTATGCGGCCATCGTCGACGAGGCGCACAACCGCGGGCTCCGCGTCACCGCGCACATCTTCAAGATGGACGATGCGAAGGGCCTCATGCGCGCCGGGCTCGACGCCTTCGCGCACGGCGTCCGCGACCAGGACATCGACGATGAAACGGTGTCCATGTTCAAGCAGCGTCCGTACCTCACCCTGACGCCGAACCTGCCGGATCGCGGCGTGAAGGTGGATCATAGCTGGCTGCGGGCAAGCCTTTCGGCTGCCGAGTTTGAAAAGCTCGAGGCCGCCAACACGGACCGGCCGAAGGTGCAGGCATTTCACGGGATCCAGGCGCGCAACCTGGCGAAACTGAGTGCGGCGGGCGTGCGCATCACGCTCGGAACCGACGGCAACACGCCGTGGGCCCCGCATGAGGAAATGTTCGACATGGTGGCCGCCGGGATGACGCCGATGCAAGTCATCGTGGCGGCGACGCGCAACTCGGCCGGGTTCCTGCGGATGACGGACGCGGGCACGCTGGAGGCGGGCATGAGCGCCGATTTCATCGTGCTCGACGCCAATCCGCTCGACGACATCACCAACACGCGGCGGATCTCGTCCGTGATCATGCACGGCGCGGCCTTGGACCGCTCACAGCCGGTCCGCTGAGGCCTGCGGGTCTGCGGCAGGCAGCATTGTAGGATGGGTAGAGCGAAGCGGACCCATCACTCTCAGCCGAATTGTGGGATGGGTTTCGCTCCACCCATCCCACAATTCCAACTAAGCCCGCGCCGGCACCTGCTTGCCCGCGAGCACGGTGCCAGCCGGGAACAACCGCTGCTTGCCGGTGCGCGTGCCTTTGTAGTTGTCGAGGAATTCGAACGTCCCGTCCCGCAGCTCGAGGATCGAAACGTCGGCGGGTGCGCCGACGTTGAGCGTGCCGCGGTCATCGAACGCGGGGAATACGCGCGCGGCGTTGACGGTCGCACGCGCAATCACCTGCATGAGCGGCATGCCGAACATCAGGAATTTCGACATGACGTTCGGGAAGTCGACGACCCCCGTGGTCTTCGACATGATGTTCCAATCGGTGGAGAAGGTGTCGGGCCAAAAGCCCTGCTTCGTCGCTTTTTCCACCATGTCCCAGTTGAAGTGACCGGCGATGCCGTTGCCGAAGTCAAAGATGACGCCGCGACGGCGCGCGGCGGAAACGTCGGCGAACAGGCGCCCCTGGTCGTCGAGAATGCTGTTCGGCGGCGGCGCGTACATATGCGTGACGATATCGCCGCGCTTGAGCAGCGCAAGGATGGCGCGCATCGGCGAGAAGTTCTGGCCGACGTGGATCATCACCGGCAGATTGAACGGTGCCGCCGCCTCCTGCGCGCGTCGCAGCGCCTCAAGATCGTTGCTGCCGGCAACATCGTTCGACAGCCGCGCCTTGACGCCGATGACGATATCGCGATGGCGTGCGATGGCGCCGCGGGCGAGCGACACGTCGGCGCGATTGAGGTCATGCAGTTCGCCGCCGGGCGCGACGCCGGTGCGCGCGATGTTCACCAGCGCGCGGCCGATTTGTGGCGCTCCCCGCGCGACGGCAGCGAGCGCGTCGATGTTGTCGGCTCCGGCGGAGCCGGCATCGACCCAGCCCGTGACGCCGTCCTGCAGGGCCAACGGCGGCCCGTCCTTGGAGCGGCCGGCGTGGGTGTGGATGTCGATCAAGCCCGGGGCTACGATCTTGCCGCGCGCATCGATCGTTTCGGCGGCGTCGCCCGTGATGTTGGCCTCGACCGCCGCGATCTTGCCGCCGGTGATCGCCACGTCGCGGACCGCATCGAGCGTGACCGAGGGGTCGATGACGCGCCCGCCCTTGATAATCAGATCGTAGGTCGCCGCGAACGCGTTCGGGATGCGAGCGACGATTGCAGTGGCTGCAGCCGCTGCGGAGAGAAACCGGCGCCGATTCATCATGGTCGTTTCCTCCGGATTTTGTTGGATGGTTTCAGGGAATCAATTCACTCCCTCGGGATCGGCTCGTGCCGTTTTTGCAATTTTTGGTCATGAATAGTGAGAGCCGTGGTCGGGGATGTCAACGACCGGAGGGCTCACCGCGCCGGGTCCAATCAATGTTCCGGATTTCAGCGCGATTGATCCGCCTGTAGAGTGAGGGCCAAGGGCGCGGAGCGCGGTGCCCACGTGAACTCGGAATAACCGCGGGAAGTGGCGGCACGTTTCGCTTTGCCCAACCCACGCTTACTAAGCGTGCGAAATGTCACAGGATGGTTTGCGATTGCTGCCCGTGACGGTTGGTTCTACAAGAGCCGCTAAAGAGTGGCCATCAATAACGAGACTGACGAGAACAACAAATGCGCGTTTCCGCTCTCGGCTATGTCGGTGTCCGCGCCAAAAATCTGGAAGACTGGGCGAGCTATGGCGCGGGCCTGCTCGGCTTGCAGCGCGTCGACAAGACCCGCTCGTCGATGGCGTTTCGCATGGACGACCGCAAACAGCGCATCCTGGTGGACGCGGACGGGGGCGAAGGCATCGGCGTGTTCGGCTGGGAAGTCGCAGATGCGGCCGCGCTCGATGCGCTCGCCGCGCGGCTGGAACAGGCTCGCGTCAAGATCGCGCGCGGGTCGCAGGCGCTGGCCGACGAGCGGCTCGTCAAGGAACTGATCGTCTGCAACGACCCGATCGGCAATCGGCTGGAACTCTTCCACGGCGCGCACACGACCGCCGATCCTTTTGTGCCGGGCCGTTCGATGTCGGGTTTCCGCACCGGGCCGCTCGGGCTCGGTCACGTCGTGTTCAATGTCGAGAGCTCCGAGGCCCTCCGCACGCTGCTGGCGTTCTATCGCGATGTGCTCGGGCTGCGCCTGACGGACTTCTACGATCATCCGTTCGAGGCGTATTTCCTCCACGCCAATCCGCGCCATCACAGCCTCGCCTTCATCCGCACCGGCAAGAGCGCCGTCCATCACATTATGATGGAGGTGTTCTCGTTCGACGACATGGGGCAGGCCTATGACATCGCGCTCGGGCAGGAGGGCCGCGTGGCGACGACGCTCGGGCGCCACACCAGCGATTTCATCACTTCGTTCTACTCCTGGACGCCGTCCGGCTTCATGGTCGAGTACGGCTGGGGCGCGCGGTCGATCGACCCGGATACCTGGAAAGCATACGAACGCAAGGAAGGCCCCAGCCTATGGGGCCATGATCGCGCCTGGTTGCCGACGGAGCAGCAGGCCGAAGCCCGCAAGCTGCGGCTCGATCTCGCCGCCAAAGGCTTGCGCCGCCCGGTGCACGTGATGGACGGCAATTATCAGTTGATGCCGGGCGTCTGCCCGTGGTGGGATGGATTGGGCGAGACCCGCAAGCTCGGATGATCTCTATGCCAAGCCACGCAACGTTTCATTCGTCATGCTCCCACTCGTCCCAGCCATGACGGGAGAGTGCCATCACGGAAGGTGATGTTAGCCCGCCTTCGGGATCGTTTCCGCCGACTTGGTCAGATCCTCGACACTGATGCCGGCCAACGCCGAGGAGAACGCCTGCTCGGCTTGCGCCAGCGCGGGCAGCACCACGTGGCCGAGCAGAGCGGAGCCGTTCAGCGGCTCATTTTCCTCGTCGTCGGCGGTGACGGCGGCGCGCAGAATGTCGTCGGCGGAAATGCGGCGCTGTTCGCGCGCGAGCTCATAGCCGCCCCGCGGCCCACGCACTCCCTTGAGAATGCCATGGCGAACGAGCGCCTGCAGCACCGGCTCGAGGTGGCGCGGCGGAAGGCGGTGGCGGATAGCCAGCGCCTTGGCCGCCACCGGGCGCCCACGCGCATGGACCGCGATGTCGATCACGGCAGCGATGGCAAGAATACCTTTACGCGGCAAAAGTGGCATGCGGAGAGCCCCCGCGATAAGGGAATGGGTAGACCGAGGTCAGCCGTCATAGGTAATTTTTATACTGGCATCCCAGAGGTCTAGTTCCGTCTGTTCCCTCCCCTGCTGTCGCCCGTAGAACCAAAACCCCCGAACCCCCGTGTGGTTTCATCAAGTCTTGCAACTTCGCAAAGTTGTACTTGCAGTGTAGCGGCGATCACTAATTGTGCAATCCGCATTCCGCGCTCAACCGTGAAGGACTCCGGGCCAAAATTAACAAGGATTACATGTACTTCGCCGCGGTAATCGGCATCGATCGTGCCCGGGGCGTTGAGGACCGTGATGCCATGCGCTTTTGCAAGTCCGGACCGCGGTCTAACCTGACCCTCGGTTCCGGGCGGAAGCGCCAGTGCAATTCCCGTCGGGATCGAGGCACGTTGCCCCGGCGCAATCAGCACGGGGCCTTCGGCGGGAACCGCCGCCAGCAGATCGAGGCCGGCGGCCAGCGCGCTTTGGTAGGAAGGTAGCGGCAAATCGGCGCCGTGCGGGAGACGCGCCATCCGTACTTCGATACCGGTCACCGTATATCCTCCGCCAACGCCGCGGCTATCCGCTCGACCAGTGCGCGTGCCACCGCCGCCTTCGATTGCAGCGGCCAGGACTCCACGCCCTGCGCGGTCACCACATGCACGCTGTTGCCATCGCCACCCATGATGCCGGTTGCGGGCGACACGTCGTTGGCGATGATCCAGTCACACCCCTTGCTCTTGAGCTTCTTCTGCGCATTGGCGATGATGTGCTCGGTCTCGGCGGCAAATCCGATCACCAGCTTCGGCCGTTTGGCTTTCCGATGCGCGACAGTCGCGAGGATGTCGGGATTTTCGACCAGGGTCAGCGCCGGCGTTCCGGCCTTCGTTTTCTTGATCTTCTCGCGGCTCGGCTCGCCGGTGCGCCAATCGGCGACCGCCGCGGCAAAGATCGCACAGTCCGCCGGCAACGCCGCTTCGACCGCGGCCAGCATGTCGCGCGCGGTCTCGACCTTCACTGTGTGGACGCCAACTGGATCGGAAAGATTGACCGGACCGGAAATCAGCACGACCTCGGCACCGGCCGCGGCCGCCGCTGCGGCGATGGCATGCCCCTGCTTTCCCGACGAGCGGTTGGCGATATAGCGGACAGGATCGATCGGCTCATGTGTCGGACCGGAAGTCACCAGGATGCGACGGCCGCCGAGCGGCTTTCCGGCGCTCTCGCCAAGGAGCCTCTCGAGCGCTGCAACAATTTCCAGCGGCTCAGCCATCCGCCCGACGCCAGCCTCGCCGCTTTCCGCCATCTCGCCGGCATTGGGTCCCACGACGGCGATACCGTCGCTTGTGAGTTGCGCCACGTTTCGCTGCGTCGCGCGATGGCTCCACATGCGCGGGTTCATCGCCGGCGCGATCAGCACGGGATGATCCGTCGCGAGCAGGATCGCGGTAGCGAGATCGTCGGCGTGGCCGCCGGCCATCTTCGCCATCAGGTCGGCCGTCGCCGGCGCGACGACCACGACATCGGTCTCGCGTGCAATACGGATGTGGCCGACGTCATGCTCGCTCGCAGCGTCGAAGAGATCCGTGAACACCCGCCTGCCGCTCAGCGCGCCGGCCGCAAGCGGCGTCACGAATTCCTGCGCCGCCGCGGTCAGGATGCAGCGCACCGCCGCGCCGCGCTCCTTGAGCCGCCGGATGAGATCGAGCGACTTGTAGGCCGCGATGCCGCCGCCGATGATGAGGAGGATGTTACGCTCGGACAGCATGGTCATGAGCGGCCCCGCGACCAGGGATTGAGGACGCCGATGCCGCAGCCGCGAAAGTCTCCGATATTTCGCGTGACAATTGCCATACCTTGTGTGCGAACGATCGCCGCCGATCTGAGCGTCGACCGGCTCGATGCCACGGTCCATTCGCCGTCGCGCCGCGGCGATATCGGCCAAATGACGCAACCGCAGCGCTGATTTCACGTGGTCATCAAGATTTCTGATCGTCAGACCAGCCATCGTCCGGCAACTGGCTCGTCGCGACAATCTAAGGGCTGATTGCGATGCAATCAATGCATTCACTCGGCCCTCTGCGGCAACACGCAAAGGCATCGACTGAAGAGCCCCCGGTCACCCAGTAAGACTAGGACCGAACGCCTCTGACATGCGATGATGGGCCGAGCGAATACGGAGCATCTGCCATGACGAAGTGTCTGCTGCGAGAGTTTGCTGTCGTCCTTCTCCTGGGTGTCGCCGGCGCAGCCGCCGCGCAACCGGCACCGCCACCGAATAAAGCGCCCGATGCGACGCTGCGGTCCACGCCAGAGACGGTGCTCTGGGGCTATTTCGCCGCCGACGTGGCGCCGGCGCTGCGCATCAAGTCGGGCCAGACCGTCAAGATCGACACGGTCTCGCATAGCGGTGTGAACGGCGGCATTGATCCAGTGACGTATTTCGGGCGCGCCGGCATTCCGGCCGACCAGGTGCTCAAGGACGCCATCGACATCTATCAGAAGGTGCCGCGGCCCAAGGGCGGAAGCGCCCACATTCTCACCGGGCCGCTCTATGTCGACGAAGCCGTGCCGGGCGACATGCTCGAAGTGCGCATCATCGCGCTGGAGAATCGCGTTCCCTACGGCGTCAACAATTCGAACCGCGGCACCGGTGTGCTGCCCGGTCTGCTCCCCGGCCCGGCGGCGAAGGTCATCAAGCTCGACCTCGCCCGCAACGTCGCGCTGTTCGCCAACGACATCGAGGTGCCGCTATCGCCGTTCCTCGGGATCATGGCGGTCGCGCCGCCACGCGATACCTGGCTCGTAAGCTCGCGCCCACCCGGGCGCCACGGCGGCAACATGGATTTCAACAAGCTCACCGTCGGGGCCACGCTCTACCTTCCGGTCTTCCATAACGGCGCTCAGTTCTTCACCGGCGACTCGCATGCGGTGCAAGCCGACGGCGAGATCAACGGCACCGCGATCGAGGCTTCGCTGAGCGCAACGCTGCAGTTCATCGTCCACAAGGGCGCCGGACAAGCGATGCGGTGGCCGCGCGCCGAGGACGCCTCGTACTACTATGCCATGGGGCTTGATCTCGATCTCGACACCGCCATGAAGGAGGCCGCGCAGGAGACGGTCGCTTTCCTGCAGCGGGAAAAGGGGCTGTCCGCAGCAGATGCCTATTCGCTCGCCAGCGTTGCGGTCGACTTCCACGTCGGCGAAGCCGTCGACGCGATGCAGATGGTCTACGGCGCGATCCCGAAGAAGATATTCAAGCAGAACCCCGATTATTGGCGGCAGCCGTGACGCGGCGGCTCGCAACCATCGTTGCGGCGCTCTGCGTCTTCGCGGCGCCCGCGCTCGCCGACACCATCCGCATCGTCATTCCGTATGCGCCCGGCGGCGCGCTCGATCCGCTCGCGCGCATCCTGGCGAACGGATTGAACAAGCTCCGTCCCGCGGACAGCATTGTGGTGGAGAACATCGGCGGCGCCGGCGGTATCGTCGGCATGAATACCGTCGCCAAGGCTGCGCCGGACGGTCACACCCTGCTGTTCAGCCCCTCCGGCAACATCGTGATCAGCCCGTCGCTGCAGACCAACCTGCCCTATGACGCGGCGACGGCATTCGAGCCGATCGTGCTGGTCGGCTCGGTCAAGAGCGCACTGATCGTGCGGGCCAGTCTCGACGTGCATTCGCTCGCGGACCTGATCAAGCTTGCAAAGAGCGGCGCGCAACTCACCTTCGGCTCGCCGGGAATCGGGACCAGTCCGCATATTTCCGGCGAGTTGCTCAACCACGCAGCCGGGATCGCGATGACGCATGTGCCGTTCCGCGGCCTCGGTCCCGCGCTCAACAATTTGCTGGGCGGACACATCGACCTCATCACCACGTCGGTGATCGGCGTGCTGCCCTACGTCGAGTCGAACAGCGCACGGGCGCTGGCGGTATTTGACACGGAGCGATCAAAGGAACTGCCCGACGTGCCGACTACCGTCGAACTGGGATTCCCCGATCTGGTGATGCCGCAATGGTACGCACTGCTCGCACCGGCCGGCCTGCCGAACGGCGTGCGCGCGACGCTGGAGGCGCAGTCGCTGGCGGTGCTGCGCTCGCCGGAAATTACGGCGCAGCTCGCGATCTCCGGCGTCGCCAACCCGAAGGGTGCGAAGGGACTGCAAACGGTGCTGGATGCCGAGTTCAAGAAATGGCCGGTGCTGATCCCCAAGCTCGGGATCAAGATAGAGTGATCGTCGCTACCACACCCGCACGATCAGCCACGCCAGCAACCCGGCAATCACCCACAGCGCGGCCGTCATCCAGCGATTGCGGCGCGCCTCCGCGCGGCCGATCGCTGCGACAGTTTCGGGCGCCAGCAAAAGACCGTTACGCGTAATCGCGTCGAGTTGTTCGACCAGGGCTGCCCCGCGCGAGAGCAGCGCCGGGAGCGTGCCGAGAAAGCGGCCGACCTCCAGCGCGCCTTCGGCGGCGCCTTCGATGCGGCCGGCGGGGCCGAGGTGGCGCTCGATCCATTCCCGCACCACCGGCTCCGCGACCGTCCACATGTCGAGCTTGGGATCGAGCCCGCGCGCGACGCCCTCCACGACCACCATGGTTTTCTGCAACAGCAGCAGCTCCGGCCGCGTGCGCATGTCAAACAGACCGGTGACCTCGAACAGCAGCATCAGCAGGCGCGCCATCGAGATGTCTTCGGCCATACGATTGTGGATCGGCTCGCCGATCGCGCGGATCGCTTGCGCAAAACCTTCGACCGAATGATGCCGCGGCACGTAGCCGGCCTCGAAATGCACTTCGGCGGTGCGTTGATAATCGCGGGTAATGAAACCGAAGAGGATTTCCGCCAGGAACCGCCGCTCCTTCGGACCCAATCGCCCCATGATTCCGAAGTCGACCGCCACCAGCCGCCCCTCATGGTCGACGAAGAGATTTCCGGGATGCATGTCGGCGTGGAAGAATCCATCGCGCAGCGCGTGGCGCAGGAAACTCTGGATCACCGCGCGCGCCAGTTCCTTGAGGTCGAAGCCCTTGGCCGCGAGCCTGCCGCGATCGGACAGCGGCGTGCCGTCGATCCATTCAAGCGTGAGCACGTCGCGCGCGGTGCGATCCCAGTCGACGGTGGGGACGCGAAAGCCGGGGTCGTCCTTGGTGTTGTCGGCCATCTCCGAAAGTGCGGCGGCTTCCAGCCGCAGATCCATCTCGATGGTGACGGAACGGCGTAGCGTCTCGACCACCTCGATCAGGCGCAGCCGCTGGGCCTCGGGCGAAAATCCTTCTGCTTTGCCCGCGACGAATGCGAACGACTCGACATCGGCGCGGAAGCGCCGCTCCACGCCCGGCCGCAGCACCTTCACCGCAACCGGCCGCGGGCCGTTCGCGCCCGCGATCTCGGCGCGATGGACTTGCGCGATCGATGCCGCGGCAATCGCCGGGCCGAACGAAGTAAACAACGCTGACAGCGGCTTGCCGAGGGCTGCTTCGACGGTGCGCTCCGCTTCCGCCTGCGGAAACGGCGCCATCTTGTCCTGCAGCGTCTCAAGATCGCGTGCGAGCGTCACGCCGACCACGTCGGGCCGCGTCGCCAGGAACTGACCGAGCTTGACGTAGGTCGGGCCAAGCCGAGTCAGTGCCGACGAAAGCCGCCCCTGCGCCGCCTCCGAGGTCGGATGCTGGAACAGGCGCGCGACCCGCAGCGCGGCCCGCGCCGGCGCGGGCAACGGCCTCGGGTCGACGAGGCCGAACACGCCTTCGCGCGTGAAGACAAAGCCGGCGCGCGCGAGACGGGCGAGATGGCCGAGCCCCGCGATCACAAGCGCCAGCCCGAATGCAGCGCCACAATGCCGCCGCTCATGGCCTGGAACGAGACGCGCGCGAACCCGGCGCTGCGCATCATCGCGGCAAAGGCTGGTGGCCGCGGGAAGCGGCGGATCGACTCGACCAGGTACCGATAGGATTCGGCGTCGCCGGCGACCGCGCGTCCGAGCGCCGGAATCACGTTGAAGGAATACAAGTCATAGAGCGCGTCGAGGCCGGGCACATCGACGGAAGAGAATTCGAGACATAGGAAGCCGGCCCCCGATCCGCAGTACGCGATAAGCTTCCGCGAGCGCTGCGTCGATGCGCGATACGTTGCGGATGCCGAACGCGATCGTTACGGCGTCGAAGGAGCGGTCGGGAAGCGGTAGCGCCTCGGCGTTGGCTTCGATGAACGTGACGGCCTGGTCCAGCCCGCGGTCGGCGGCACGGGCGCGGCCGACCTCGATCATGTCGGCGTTGATATCGGCGACCGTGGCGCGGGTCTCCGCGCCGCCCATTTCGACCGCGCGGAACGCGACGTCGCCGGTGCCGCCGGCGACATCGAGCAGTGCGAACGGGTGAGAAGTTTTTGGCGGATTGACCGCGTGCACCAGCACGTCTTTCCAGGCGCGGTGCAGGCCGCCCGACATCAGGTCGTTCATCAGGTCGTAGCGGCTCGCCACGCTGCGGAATACGCCGTCGACGAGCCCCTGCTTGTCGTCGAGCGGGACCTGCCGGTAGCCGAAATGGGTTGCTGCGGTATTGGGCATTGAAAATCCTTCGGGCCGGAACCATAGCGCGCCCCTCCGTGCGGCGCTAGAAAGTCCGGACTTTATGCATCAACGGGGGCACATTGCTCGTAAAGAGGCCCGCAATGACAGTCCAGTTCCAACGCGTCGTCCCGATCTTCCGGATTTTCTCATTGGAGAAGGCACGCGAGTTCTACCTCGACTTTCTAGGCTTCAAGATCGACTGGGAGCATCGTTTCGAACCAGGCGCCCCGGTCTTTATGCAGATTTCCAGGGGCGGGCTGGCAATCAATCTGAGCGAGCATCACGGCGATGGCACGCCCGGCTCTGTCGCTTATGTCCATATGACCGGCGTTCGGGAATTGCATCGGGAATTGAACGACAAAAAATATCGCCACAATCATCCGGGTCTGCAACAGCAGGAATGGGGCATGACGGAACTGACCGTGATCGATCCATTCAATAACCGCATTACATTTGGAGAGCGGACCGAGACAGCCGCCGCATGAGTACGATCATCTAGATGCCTGAACTTCCCGAAGTCGAAACCGTTCGCCGCGGCTTGCAGCCTGTCATGGAGGGCGCGCGGTTCGCGCAGGTCGAGGCGCGGCGCGGCGACCTGCGCTGGCCGCTGCCGAAGGACTTCGCCAGGCGGCTCGAAGGCCAGACCGTGATCGGGCTCGGGCGGCGGGCGAAATACCTGATTGCCGATCTCTCCTCCGGCGATGTGCTGCTGATGCACCTCGGCATGTCGGGCTCGTTCCGCGTGCAGCGCGACGCCGGCGAAGCGGCACCCGGCGCCTATTATCACGAGCGCTCCAAGCAGGCGGCGCATGACCACGTCGTATTCAGGATGTCGAACGGCGCGACCGTCACCTTCAACGATCCGCGCCGCTTCGGATCGATGAAGCTGGTACCGCGAGGGAAGCTCGAGGACGAGCCGCTGCTGCGTTCGCTCGGGCCGGAGCCGCTCGGCAACGCATTTGAGGCAGCGATGCTGGCGCGCGCCTGCCAGGGGAAGAAGACGAGCCTCAAGGCGGCGTTGTCAGATCAGCGCGTGGTGGCCGGGCTCGGCAACATCTATGTCTGCGAGGCGCTGCATCGCGCGCGGCTCTCGCCGAAGCGGCGGGCGTCGACGATTGCGAGCAAATCGGGAGCGCCGAACCAACGCGCGGAAAATCTCGTCGCCGCGATCCGCGCGGTGCTCAACGACGCGATCAAGGCCGGCGGCTCGTCGCTGCGCGATCACCGCCAGACCTCGGGCGAGCTCGGCCTGTTCCAGCATAATTTCCGTGTCTACGACCGCGAGGGAAAACCCTGCCCCACGTCCGGCTGCAACGGCACGATCAAGCGCATCGTGCAGGCCGGGCGTTCGACGTTTTTTTGTCCGGTATGTCAGAGGTGAAGGAAGTTTCGCGCGGCTTGCCGGTTGAGATTCAACAGCCCCGGATCGCTTCGCGATCCTTCCCTCCCGCGCGAGCGGGAGAGGGAAGGAAGCACGCCTACGGCGTCGCGGGCACGGCTTTGTCGAGCCACTGATAGATCACCGCCGCGATCTCCTTTGAGTTCTTCTCCTGCATCATCACGTGGCTGTTGCCCTTGATGCCGAGGTCGGCGAGCTTGATCCAGGTCGGCTTCACGCCCGCCTGCTGCAGGAATTTGACCGTGCAGTGGTCGTAAGGGGCGTGATACGAGGCTTCCGAGGTGAGCACCATCACCGGCATCTTCTGCAGGTTGGGCAGTTGCCGCGCGGGCTCAGCCTGCTTCCAGCAGGTGACGAGGTCGGGGCCATCAGGCTTGTCCTCCTTCACCCACTTGAGCTCGGAGGCATCCTTCACCGCCGGCGCATAGGTGATCGGGACCGAGGTGATGCCGAACGGCAGCGCCACCGGGCCTTCCTTGAACCAGTCAGGCGCGCCGATGAACTCGACGCCGTGCACGGGCGGACCGTTCGGCTCGACGCCGATGATCGCCTTCACCAGATTGGGACGCGCATCGGCAACCGGCCAGAGGAAGGCGCCGCCTTGCGAATGCGCAAGCAGGATCGCCGGCCCGATCTTGTCGAACAGTGCGATCAACGCATCGCGGTTGAGCACCTGCTGCTTGGCGAAGCTCGCCATCTCCGGCACGTAGCTGCCGACCATCTGCAGCGTCACTGGGTCGTCCGGCTTGCCGTTGCCGGGCCATTGCGTGTGCAGGTGCGCCTGCGGCCAGAGCTTGGCGTCTTCCTGCTGCAGGTAACGGCGCTGGCCGCTCTCACCATCGGCGAGCCGCTGCGGGCCGTAGGCCTCGGCGACATAACCGGAACGGCCGCGCCCGACCTGGTCGACGACGTAGACTGCGTAGCCGCGGCGGGCGAAATACTGCGCCCAGCTTTCACGCCCGTCGGGGGTGCCGGTGTAGGTGGTGCCGGTGCGGGTGCCGCCATGCACCATGATGATGGGATAGGGATGCGTCTGCTTCTGCGGGATGCGCATTTCCACGTACATCTGGCCGACCACGTAGGTCTTGCCGTTGATCGTGGTGTTCTTGCCGCCGACGTAGAAGAAGCCGTCGCGCGCGAGGTTGAGCGGCGGATCGTCGTCGGCCGCCTGAGCCGGGCGTGACACCGCGAACGTGAAGACGGACGTGGCAAGCAGCGCCGCGGTGACGATCGAGACGAATTCCAGGGTGTGCTCGTTCATGGGTTTCTTCCTTCCGAAGGAAGGCATCCTAGAACACGGTTCGAGGCTTGCAAGCGAGCGCGACCATCCGGCGTGCGGCCGCCGCCAGGCGCATTGAAGCGCTCGCGCCATCGCCGGTATGGTCGCATCAGAACACGCGAACGGCGGAGTTTCTCATGCCCTATGACAACATCCTGGTCGAGACCCGCGGCCGCGTCGGGATCATCCGCCTCAACCGTCCGCAGGCACTCAATGCGCTCAACAGCGCGCTCAATGCCGAGCTGGCTCAGGCGATCGGGGCGTTCGATGCCGACGCCGGCATCGGCTGCATGCTGCTCACCGGCTCGGAGAAGGCGTTCGCGGCCGGCGCCGACATCAAGGAGATGGCAGACAAGAGTGCGGTCGACGTGTTCATGGGCGACTTCACCGGCGCTTGGCACGCGGCCGCGAAGGCGCGCAAGCCGGTCATCGCGGCGGTCGCGGGCTTTGCGCTCGGCGGCGGCTGCGAGCTGGCGATGCAGTGCGATCTCATCATTGCCGCCGACACCGCGAAGTTCGGCCAGCCCGAGATCAAGCTCGGGATCATTCCGGGCATCGGCGGCACGCAACGGCTTACTCATGCGGTCGGCAAGGCGAAGGCGATGGACCTGATCCTCACCGGCCGGATGATGGACGCCGCGGAAGCCGAGCGCGCGGGCCTGGTCGCGCGGGTGGTGCCGGCGGCGAGTTTGATCGAGGAGGCGATGAAAACCGCGGAGGCGATCGCGTCGATGGCATTGCCGGCAGTGCTTGCGGCCAAGGAGGCGGTCAATCGCGCCTTCGAGACCTCGCTCACCGAAGGCGTGCGCTTCGAGCGGCGCGTGTTTCACATGCTGTTCGCAACGCATGACCAGAAGGAAGGTATGGCCGCCTTCGTGGAGAAGCGCGCAGCGAAGTTCGAGAACAGGTGAAACGAATCCTCCTGTTTGCAGCCATTTCTTTTTGGCTTCCCCACGGCCTGAGGAGGGCGGATGGCGACCGTCTCGAAGGCCCCCGGTTGCCGACGCGGAGCGGCGTCCTTCGAGATGCCACCCATCGCTGCGATTTGGCGGCTCCGCAGGATGAGGGCGTCAGTGCCCGGTCTTTAAGAAAGGCGTGCGCCTTTCACCCACCATAAAGATAGTTCGGCAGCCAGAGCGTCATACCGGGCCAGAAGTACATGATGATCATGCACAGGATCACGACCAGCATATAGGGCATCATGCCGGCGAAGATCTGGTTGAGGGTGACGTGCGGCGGCGATACCCCCTTGAGGTAGAATGCCGACATCGCCACCGGCGGCGACAGGAAGGCCGCCTGCAGGTTCACGAACACCAGCGTGCCCCAAAGGACCGGGTCGATGTTGAAGTGTTTCAGCAGCGGCAGGAAGATCGGCACGAAGATCACGATGATCTCGGTCCATTCCAGTGGCCAGCCGAGCACGAAGATGATCGCCTGCGACAGGATCATGAACTGGATGGGCGTCATGTTGAGCCCGAGCACCCAGCTTTCGAGCAACGCCTGACCGCCGAGGATCGCGAACACCCCGGAGAACAGCGCCGAGCCGACGAACAGCCAGCACACCATCGCGGTGGTCTTGGCCGTGAGGAATACGGCCTCCTTGGTGCGCTTCCAGTCGAGCGTCCGCGCCTGGAACGCCAGCAGGAACGCGCCGGCGGCGCCGACCGCGGCTGACTCGGTCGCGGTGGTGATGCCGAACAGGATGACCGCGAGCACGACCACGGTGAGGATGCCCAGCGGCATCACCGAGGAGGTCAGGAGCTTGATCACTTCGAGCCGCTCGGGGACCATGCGCCAGTAGTAGCGGACCATGATCACGGCGCAGAGCGCGCAAATGATCCCGAACCAGAGATAGAAGCCGTCCGGCGGGCCGATCTCGGCGGGCGTCTGCGTCTGGACCAGATCCGGCATGCCGAGAGGCTGCAGGCCTTCGGGCAAGACTTCGTTCTTCGCCTGCTGATGGATGACGACGTACCACCAGACGGTCCAGAGCGTGCCGGCGATCAGGCTGAACGGCACCAGCGCGGCGCAAAAATTCTTGATCAGCATCCAATAGCTGATCTTGTGGCCCTCGCTGGTGTCGATTTCCAGGGCTCTTGCGGGCGACGTCAGCGCCTCGATCAGCCCGACAAAGATATTGCGTGAGTACGCCGCGTGGAGCTTGTGCATCCAGTCCGGCACCGGGACCTTGGTGAGCTCTTCCGGCAGCTTCGGCGCAATCTTCGGATTAATCAGCGCCCAGCCGATGATGTAGACGAGATAGAGGAACGACAGGAAGAAGCCCGGGAACATCGCGGCAGCGTAGAGCTTCACCACCGACTGCCCGGCGACCGCCGCGTAGACGATGATCATCACCGACGGCGGGATGAGGATGCCTAGCGTGCCGCCGGCGGTGATCACGCCGGAGGCGAGCTTCACGTCATAGCCGGCGCGCAGCATCGGGTTGAACGCGATCACGCCCATCAGCACCACGACCGCGCCGACAAGGCCCGAGGCGATGCCCCAGAACGTGCACACGATCAGGGTCGCGACCGCGAGCGAGGCCGGCACGCGGCGGAACGCGAGCTGGATCGAGTAGAACATCTTGTCGACGAGCGCGCCGCGCTCCATCACGTAGCCCATCAGCACGAACAGCGGGATGGAGATCAGCACGTCGTTGGTCATCGCGCCGTAGGTGCGCTGGACCATCAGGTCGAAGACCTTGTTATGGATCCAGGACTCCCCAGGCGTGTAGAACGCGATGAAGCCGAACACCATGCCCAGGCCCATCAGCGTGAAGGCCGTCGCAAATCCCATCATGATCACGACGACGATGAGCGCCAGCATCAAGAGTCCGAGGGCGGGATCGCTCATGTGTTCAAGTCTCCGCCCATGCCGCGCTGGCGCGCGGTCTCGTCAATCTCGTGTGCGCGTTCGATCGCGATCTTGCGCGATTCCTCATCAACGTATTGGCTGTTCGCCAACTGCTCCTCGACCACGTCGATTTCGGCGACGTCGTGCAGGCGGGCCGGCCATACTCCGGTGCGGATACAGACCACGCAGCGCACCACCTCGGCGATGCCCTGCAACATCACCAGGGCGCCGGCGATCGGAATGATGGACTTGAAATGATAGACCGGCGGGCCGTCCGCCGTCACGTTCGAGTGTTCGGCGATGCGCCAGGAATTGGCGGCGTAGTCGTAGCCGGCATAGATCAGTGCGGCGATGCCGGGAAAAAAGAAGACGATATAGAGGACCAGGTCGAGCGATGCCTGCAGCCGCGGCCGCATCGAGCTGTAGAGGAAGTCGCCGCGGACGTGGGCGTTCTGCGCCAGCGTGTAGGCGCCGGCGAGCATGAACAGCGTGCCGTAGATGATGTTGTCGAGGTCGAAGATCCACGCCGTCGGCATGTTCATGATGTAGCGCTTGAACACTTCGACGCAGACGACGGTCATCAGCAGGACGATCAGCCAGGCGGCGGCTTTGCCGAAGAAGGTGCTGATGCCGTCAATGAAGAAGAGAAACTTCTGCACGGTCATGGAAACGCTGCCCCCTTTCACGAACACATTGGGACAAGACAAAGCACCATCCGGTCGCCCTCCGAATGGTGCCTTGCCGGTTCAATGTTGCATCAGATCTTGATGGGCTTCGCGTTCGCTCCGAAGTAACGGTCGAATGCCATGCGTCGACTGGCGATGGTATCTTGTTCCCAGCGCGTCGTGCGGCGCGCGTAATTGATTTGCGATTGCACGATCTCCTTGAAGATCGGGCTCTCGGCCGCCTTCTTGGCGATAATCTCGTCGTAGAGCTCGAGCTGCTTGGCCAGGATGGCGTCCGGCGTCTTGTAGAACTTCACGTTGTCCTTGGTCTGCAGCTCGATGTAGTCCTGCGAGTAGCGGTCATACGCCTTCCAAAGCATATCGGCGGAGGCGGCTTCCACGCCATTCGCGATGATCGCCCGCAGCTTCTCGGGCAGCGAATTGTACTTCGGCTTGTTGAAGGTGATCTCGAACTGCTCGGCGTTCTGATGGAAGCTCTGCAGCATGCACACCTTGGAGACGTCGGCGAAGCCGAGCGCGCGGTCCGAAGACGCGTTGTTGAACTCGGCCGCCTCGAGCAGACCGCGGTCCATGGCGGACACAATCTCGCCGCCCGGAAGGGCGTTAACCGCCGCGCCCATCGCCTGGAACAGGTCGATCGAGAGACCCACGGTGCGGTACTTGAGACCCTTGAAGTCCTCGATGCGGGCGACCGGCCGCTTGAACCAGCCGAGCGGTTGGGTGGGCTGCGGTCCGTATAAGAACGACACCACCTCGGCGCCGATCGAGGCGTAGAGCTTGTTGAGCAGTTCCTGGCCGCCGCCGTATTTGTGCCAAGAGAGCAGCATGTTGGCGTCCATCGCGTAGGCGGGACCGGAGCCCCACAGCGCCAGCGCATTGTTCTTGCCATAGTGATAGGCGAGCACCCCGTGACCGCCGTCGAGCGTTCCCTTCGACACCGCGTCAAGCAGGCCGAAAGCGGGCACGACAGCGCCAGCCGGCAGCACGTCGATCTTCAGGTCGCCACCGGTCATGTCATTGACCTTCTTGGCGTAATCGAGCGCGAACTCGTGGAAGATGTCCTTCGACGGCCATGTGCTCTGAAAGCGCATGTTGATCGGGCCTTGCGCCGAGACAACTGACGGCGCGGCAACCGCTGCGGCGCCGGTGGCCCCGGCAGCAAGCAGGAAGCGGCGCCGGGTGGTCGGCGCAGGTGTATGGATTCGCCCCGTAGACATTGGATGTTCCTCCGTATGTGGCTGTGCTTTGTGGCGGCACGCGAGCCGCTTGGAAAGACGAACCGACGTACCGGCCATCTTATTCCCGCAGCCGTGGGCAAGCTTGGAGGTGTCGCGGCATTTTCACAAGCTGATTTGTGGAACCAGCCCCGGTGTCTGGCGAATCGAGGCCGGGGAACCGCCGTCGTGGCGGGCAAGGAGCCTGCGCCAAAATGAAACGGGCGGCGGCTCATTCAGAGCCGCCGCCCGCCCGCTAGTCCGAGTTCAGCTTACTTCAGGTTGGCAAGCGTCAGGTCGAATTTCAGATTGGCGATGAAAGACGCGCCGCACCAATTGGATCCCACACCCGCGGCGGTAATCGTTGCGTTCGGATCACCCGTCAGGATATTGCAGTTCACCTTCGAAAGGGTGGTGTCGTAGTAGCGCAGATCAAGGGTCGCGACCTTCCAGGTGAAGGCAATGCCCGCGTTCCAGGTGGTGTAATCCGGCAGGTTGATCGCCGGGGTGAATACGCCAGCCACCGTGTTGGTGGTGCCCAGCCAATAATGGCCGAGTTCGCCGGAGATGTACCAACCGACTTCACCGATACCGAACGCCGGCACATTGAACGCCGGCAGCGCAACCTTGGCCGTGCCCGAGAAGTAGTCGCCGTAGGCACCGGTATTCAGCCAGTTCGGCGAGTAGTATTCGTTCAGGCCGAGCCAGAACTTGTCTTTGACGGCTTCCCAGGTGACCTTGCCGTAGCCTTCGTAATAATCGGTATTGCTCAGCGTGGCGTTGCCATTCGGATAGGCCGGGAATGGTGCGGCTGGAATGGCGCCGGTCGCGTGCTGGTGCTCGCGCGGGTACCAGTAGTAGATGAACCCGAAGTCGAAGGCGAGGGGGCCAACCGTCGGGCGGATACCGCCATAGAGGTCGCATTCGCAAGTCGGGTTGGTCGGCAGCGTCACCGCCCAATACTGCTCGCCGGCGTAGAGCTGCCAGTTCGAGTTCACGTTGTAACGTGTCTCGGAATAGGCGGTGCCCGAAGGCCCGCGATTCGATTGGGAGATGCCGCGGAAATTATAGTCCGACATCAGCGCGCCGCCGAACGCCCAGTCCCACGGGCTCGGTTCGGCGACGACTTTCGGCGCCTTGACCGGCATATCAGCCGCGAGCACTGGTGTTGCGCTCAGGATCGCCGCGGCCATTACAGAGAACACTAGCTTTTTCATGATCAGCCCCTTTGTCTACCACGCCACGCGAAGGCCCTCGGCCCTGCCAGTTGCAACCACCCATCCCCTTGGGCGTTTGCGACCGGCCTCTAACCCCCCGGTAACCCCCGGCCTTCGTGTTGATCGAAATTAACTACAGAGCCCGAAGTGCGAGCAAGGCAAAAGCTCGCTCATTTGCTGCATTTTTAGGCGATTCGGCCTGGGTTCAAAGGAATGACTGCAGGTGTTGTATCAGAACAACAGGATCGGTATCCGCACCGTACACGGGTGACCAGAATTTTCCGGAAGATCGGTTTTTTCAACTTCTTCGACGGCGCAAGACAGCGCTGCTCAGATGGCAAAAACCCCTTCCGCCACGCGGAACTAGCCGTGCTACGAAACTTGCCGAGAACGCTGCGCTGACCCGCTCGCGCGGGCCGGTCGACCGCTACGCGGCGGCCTTCTTGCGGTTGGCCGCAAGCCGCTCGTCGACCAGCGCTACCTGCGCATCGATGGCGGGATGGCTCAGGCCCTTCTGCTTGGCGATAAGCTGCACCAGCTTGTCGGCGCGCTCGATGTTGGGCGCGCCGTTCTGCAGCGCGCGCGCGGCCGAGGCCGGCCGCGTGAGGCTTTGCGCCGCCGCGGCGTATTTCTCGAACGGCACGAGATCCTCCGGCTTGGCGCCGAGCTTGACGCAGAGGTCGAACACGAAATTGTAGACCGAGCGCGAGGTTTCGATGTCCGAGTGCACCGCCTCCTGCGCGGTCCGCATGCCGTCCTTGGTCACGCAGCGATAATTGCCGGCCAGCAGCATGGCCCACTTGGCAAGCGGCACGAAAATCGAGTCGTGGACGCGCAGCTTCACCGGCAGCTCAATCTTTGAGCCGTCGCCCGGATCGAAACGCACCGCGTCGATATCCTGCTCGAGGCGGTGCAGGATCGCCGTCGATTTGTCGCTGTCGAACCGCGCAACCTTGAAGTTGGTCGGCAGCGTGACCATCAGCACGTTGACCTTCTCGTCCGGCGGGCGGATCGCCTGCGGGTCAGGGCTGTTCAAGGTGATCGCGCCGGGATCGAAATTGTCCCAGACCGAGGGGTCGGTGTAGGCGGGCTTGAGCGCCTCGTAGTCGAGGCCAGGGATGCGCTTTACGTATGGCAGTGGCGGCATGTTCATGATCGACATGCACGGCACCCTCGACTTGGCGACGGCGTCCAGCAGTTCGCGCACGCCGGGCGATCTGTACTGCGGCTCCTGCATCGCGAGGCCGACGAGGTCATAGGCCTTGGGATCGACCCCGGCGGTGCCACCGGCGGTCACTTTGCCGGGCAGCTTGCGCGAATCGAGTTCCACCAAATCCTTGCGGCCCTTCACCGGCAGCCGGACGCGAAAGCCTTCCGCGTTGATCAGGTCAGCCTCAGCGGGCAGGCATACGAGGTGGATCGAATGGCCGCCGAACAGGATTTTCGACGCCAGCAGCGATCCGTAGGACGCGCCCATGATGAGGATGTTGTAAGTTGCCGGCATGGCGGGCCTGCTCCGTATGAGGTGGGATTACAATTTGGCCGCAGCGGCCATTATTGTCTCGGTCCGGCAATGCTATTGGGCCGGCCATCGCGATGCAATCGGCCCGGCCGCGGCAAACCTGTGGCAGGCGGCCTAAATGCGGCAGCCCCACCGTTCGCAACTTTTTGCAACCGTGACCGGAAAGCCCTGACCGGGAAGCGGGCGTCGCCGTGCCTGGCCATCCGCGGGCGACGGCTTAGCATCACCGGGCGTTATAAACGCACTGCGCAGCATAAACGCATTGCGCAACGCCCATCGCCGAAGCGATCGAACGCCGCGCAATGAATCGAGCGGGGCGCGGCGGTTAGCCGGTGCCGCCGTCGTTGCCGCCACCGGACGGCATGGAGAACGTCGATCCCATGTCGGGCATCGGCACCGGGGATGGAGCCGCGGCCGGCTTGCGCGGTGCAGCCTTGCGGGCAGCCTTCTTCTTCGGAGCGGCCTTCTTTGGAGCAGCCTTCTTCGGCGCGCTCTTTTTCGCCGCTACTTTTTTCTGCTTGCGCGGCGCGGCCTTCTTGGCCGATTTCTTGGTCTTGGATTTCGACTTTGATTTCGACTTTAACTTGGATTTTGACTTTGACTTGGACTTTGACTTCTTCGCCATGATCGTCCTCCCGATCGTTTCGGCCAAGATTCCAGTACAATTCGAGTGCGCCGCGGCGCGCCAGCCCTCTCGTACCCGACTTGCCATCCGACAGCCCGCGCCGCGACGGCAACTCATTCCCCCAGAAAGGCTGCGGGCTTCGGGCCGCCAGTCGCCCAGTCGATCAACTCGACTGGGTGCAACACCGGGATGCTCGTGCCCGCCGCGATCTGCGTGATGCAGCCAATGTTGCCGGCTGCAATCACATCGGGCTTGAGCTTCTCGATATTCCCGACTTTGCGTGCGCGCAACCTCCTTGCGAGGTCGGACTGCAGAATGTTGTAGGTCCCGGCCGAGCCGCAGCACAAATGTCCTTCCGGCACATCTTTAACCGCGTAACCGATTCGCGAAAGTAGTTCCTTGGGCGCACGAGTGATTTTCTGTCCGTGCTGAAGTGAGCACGCCGCGTGATACGCGACGACAACGCCGCGCACGGCGATCGGCGCGAGAGGGAGCCGCGAAAGATATTCACAGATATCCATCGTGAGTGCCGCGATGCGCTTGGCCTTGTCGGCGTAATCTGGCTCGGTGCGCAGCAGAAATCCGTAGTCTTTTACCGTGGTGCCGCACCCCGAGGCGGTGACGAGGATGGCGTCGAGACCTTCGCCCTGCAGTTCGGCGTGCCAGGCCTCGACATTCCGGCGCGCGTCTTCCTTCGCCTCCTCCTCACGGCCGAGGTGAAGAACGAGCGAGCCGCAGCAACCCTCTCCCTTCGCCGCTAACACCACCTCGATGCCGTGGCGAGTGAGAACCCGGACGGCGGCTTGCGTGATCGCCGGCATCATCACCGGGCCGACGCAGCCGAGCATCAGTGCGACCCGGCCTCTATGCGCGCCCTGCGCCGGAAAGACCTGCCGGCCGGCTCGAATCGCGGGCGCCGGCGGCTGCCCCGGCGCGAGCCGCAGCATCGACGCCAGCGGCTTGAGGCCGGCCGCATCGAACAGGCGAATCAGCGGACGGGCGATGCGGGCGGCCCGTAGCGCCCAGGCGAAACGGGCGTTATGCGGGAGCACCCGGGCCAGCATCCAGCGGAGCAGCCGCTCCGGCAGCGGACGGCGATAGGTCTGTTCGATATGGGCGCGTGCGTGGTCGACCAGGTGCATGTAATGCACGCCCGAGGGGCAGGTCGTCATGCAGGCGAGGCAGGAGAGGCAGCGGTCGATGTGCGTGACGACTTCGTCGGACGCCGGCTCGTCACGCTCCAGCATGTCCTTGATCAGGTAGATGCGCCCGCGCGGCGAATCCAGCTCGTTGCCGTCGAGCACGTAGGTCGGGCAGGTCGCAGTGCAAAACCCGCAATGCACGCAGGCGCGCAGGATCTTTTCCGATTCGGCCACCTGTGGATCGGCGAGCTGCGCGAGGGTGAAAGTGGTCTGCATGTCATGACTCGCGTCCCGGCGCAGCGAGCGCGCAGCGCGCGCACCGAGCCGGGACCCAGGGGAGAAGTGACGGCCGAAGGCCGTCCGAGCATTGTGCTTCGCGCACCTTGCGCTGGCTCCCGGTTCTCGTCCCGCTTCGCTCGCCGAGCCCGGGACGCGATTGCGCGCTGATCTCTCGCGGAATTAGCATCTCGATCACACACCCGCCCACATCCGCCCCGGATTGAGCACCCCCTTCGGATCGAAGCTCTCCTTCACCCGCTTCGTCAATGCGGCAACGGCGGCGTCCTGCGGCGGGAAGACAGCGGCGGCGGCGCGGACGGCGGCTGGCGCGCGCACGAGCGTGGCGTGGCCGCCGCAGGCCGCCACCGCGTCGCGCACGATGGCGGCGCCGGCATCACCGGAACGGTCAACCAGCACCCAGAGGAGGCCACCGGACCAATCGTGGATGATCTCGGCCACCGCGCGCTCTTGGATGCGCCGCGCCAGCTCGGCACCCTTGGTGGGCGCCGTCGAGATGCGCCAGACCGGCGTCTCCATGCCGGTTCGGTTTGCGGTGAACGGGATCGCATCGCGGATCGCGCGCCAGAGGCTGCGCGAAGCGGTGTCCTCGCACAGGCGGATGTCGCCGTGCGGCCGCAGCAGGGCTCGCAGCGTCTCCTTGCGATGTTCGACCGACGGCGCGACGCCTTCCAGCCGCAGGGCCGTGATGGCGCGGCCAGCAGAAACGATTGCGCCGATCGGGAAGCGCGTCGCGAGGATGTCCGGAAGATGTGCGGCGCCGGACACCTCGCTGGAAGAGGCCATCGCCGCCGTCATCGCCTGAACGGCTGTAGCGGCGTCCAATCCAACCAGCAGGACGGTGCTCTCGGTCTCGGGTTTGGGCAGCGTCTTGATCGTCACCTCGGTCAGCGCCGCCAGCGTGCCCCAGGAGCCCGCCATCACCTTGCAGAGGTCATAGCCGGTGACGTTCTTCACTACCCGGCCGCCGGACTTGAAGCGCTCGCCCCGCCCCGAGATCGCGGCGAAGCCGAGGAAGTGGTCGCGCGCGGCGCCCGCCTTGATCCGGCGCGGGCCGGAAAGATTGGCTGCCAGTGCGCCGCCAATGGTGCCGCGGCCGGCCGGCCCGCCGAGCAGTGGTCCGTAGTCCATGGGCTCGAACGCAAGCTGTTGGCCGTTAGCGGCGACCAGCGCTTCGAGCTCCGCGAGCGGCGTGCCGGCGCGCGCGGTTAGAACGAGCTCCTCCGGCTCGTAGAGCGTGACGCCGCGCAGCCCGGACAGGTCGAGCGTCATATCCCATTGCGCTGCGCGACCGATCGCGCGCTTGGAGCCCTCACCGACGATTTCGAGCGTCTTGCCGTTGCCGACCGCCCAGGCGATCGTGTCCCCGACGTCCTGGTCGTCGCGCGCCTTGAGAGTGTCGGAATTCATGCTCGCCGCTCAAAACCGCGGGATATCCGGAAACGCCAGCTTGCCGGCGCGCACGTGCACGCGGCCGAGCTCGGCGCAGCGGTGCAGCGTGGGAAACACCTTGCCCGGATTGAGCAGGCCCTTGGCGTCGAACGCGCATTTGAGCCGCTGCTGCTGGGCGAGGTCGGCTTCCGTGAACATCACCGGCATCAGGTCGCGTTTCTCGACGCCGACGCCGTGCTCACCGGTCAGCACGCCACCGACCTCGACGCACAGTTTCAGGATGTCGCCGCCAAAGGCCTCCGCGCGTTCGAGTTCGCCGGGCTTGTTGGCGTCGTAGAGGATGAGCGGATGCAGGTTGCCGTCACCAGCGTGGAAGACATTGGCGACCGCGAGCTGGTAGCGCTCCGACATCTCCCGCATGCGGGCGAGCACGAGCGGGAGGCGCGCGCGCGGGATGGTGCCGTCCATGCAGTAGTAGTCCGGCGAGATGCGCCCGACCGCGGGGAAGGCCGCCTTGCGCCCGGCCCAGAACAGGAGCCGCTCCTGCTCGGAGGTCGAGATCCGGCAGGTCGTTGCGCGGCACTGCCGTGCAATAACCTCGACGCGCCCGATCAGGTGATCGACCTCGGCCTGCGGGCCATCGAGCTCCACGATCAGCAGCGCTTCGACGTCGAGCGGATAGCCGGCGTGGACGAATTCCTCGACCGCGTGAATGGCGGGACGGTCCATCATCTCCATCCCGCCCGGGATGATGCCGGCGCCGATGATTTTCGCGACGCAATCGCCGGCGTCCTCCGACGCGGCAAAGCCGACCAGCACGGCGCGTGCGCATTCCGGCTTCTTGAGGATACGCACGGTCACCTCGGTGACGATGCCAAGAAGCCCCTCCGAGCCGGTGACGACGCCCATGAGGTCGTAGCCATCGGCGTCGAGGTGCTTGCCGCCGATGCGCACGACCTCGCCGTTCATCAGCACCAGCTCGCAACCCAGCACGTTGTTGGTGGTCATCCCGTATTTGAGGCAGTGTACGCCGCCGGAATTCTCCGCCACGTTGCCGCCGATGGTGCAGGCGATCTGCGAGGACGGGTCGGGCGCATAGTAGAAACCCGCGTGCTCGACCGCCTGGGTGACCGCGAGATTCGTCACCCCCGGCTCCGCCACCACGACACGGTTGTCGAAATCGATTTCGCGGATGCGGTTGAACTTCGCCATGCCGAGCAGGACGCCGTCGGCAAGCGGCAGCGCCCCGCCCGACAGTGAAGTGCCGGCGCCTCGCGGCACCACCTTGATGTCCTCGCTGTGGCAGTAGGCGAGCACGCGGCTCACCTGTTCGGTGGTCTCGGGCAGGACCACCACCATTGGGAGTGTACGATAAGCCGTGAGTCCGTCGGTCTCGTACGGCCGCATCGCGCGCTCGGTTGCGATCACGCCCTCGCCCGGCACGATCGCCTGCAGCGCAGCGACGATGCGGTCGCGGCGCGCCAGCACTTCGCGGTCGGGAATGGGCATGGTGACGGACATGGCGGCGGACCTGCTTCTGACGAGAACGGGTGCAGCCTCGATCGACAGCGAATTTATACCTGCAAATTCATGTCGGATTGCATCGGCGCCGCAAAATAATATCGCATCCCGCGGACCGCTGCGCCGCCACCGTTGACACATGGCGCGCGGAGCGTCATTCGAAGAGGGCGAAGAACAAGCGGCCCGGGGGCGCAAGCGTTGGGCCAGCGGAACGGCATCGATCCAAGGAAGAGGAGAAAGTGATGAGGACACTGGTTTTGGCTGGGGTGTTGGTGTTTGCGTGGACGGGCGCTTCGCTCGCGCAGGATGCCGCCGCGGGACAGCAGACGTTCATGCGGTTCTGCCTGCCGTGCCATGACGCAGGCGAAAACGCCCGCATCAAGCTTGGCCCCCCACTCAGCGGGATTGACGGGCGCAAGGCGGGAACGTTCGAAGGCTTCAATTATTCCGACGCCATGAAGAATTCCGGAATCACCTGGGGCGACGCGGTGTTCAAGGAATACATTTCCGGTCCCGCAGCGAAGGTTCCGGGCACGCGCATGGCCTTCACCGGCCTCAAGGATGAAAAGGATCGCGCGGATCTTTGGGCCTTTCTCAGCTCCATCAAGGCGGACGGCACCAAGAAGTAACCGAACGTCTTTTCGGTGGTTCTGTGCGGCGGCCCACGACCGGCTTGGTCGGCGGGCCGCTGCGGTTTAAGACGGAGCCGTCGTACCTGTACTTCGGCTATCATGATGGGCTTAGCTTTGGTTTCGCTGATGCCTGTTCCCTTTTCCGGAGGGGAGAGGGCCAGGGTGAAGGGTCTAGGATTCGGGATTGTGAAAGTCTGCGGGACTCGGGTCATAGAAAGTCTGGGTTCCCCCGACCCCGTCCCTCTTCCTCCGCGGGGAGGGAGCAGAGGAGAGACTGCACCATGGTCAAGGATCTCGTCGTCAACCTGACCGGCGGACATCCGCAGGACTTCGCGGCCGACTATGCCGTTTCAGTGGCCAAGGACTTCGGCGCGCACGTCGGCGGCGTCGGCTTCATCTATGAGCCGATCATCCCGGGCACCGTGCTGGGAGGCGTGCCGACCGACCTGATCGATCTGCAGCGCGAGGAGAACGCCAAGGCCGCCAAGGCCGCCGTCGCGCGCTTCGAGGCGGCGACCGGCGCAGCCGGGGTCGACGCCGAAACGCGCATCCTCGACGCCAGCGTTGCGGGCGCCGCCGACCTGTTTGCGCGCATTGCGCGGCGTTACGACCTGGCGGTGGTTGGGCAGGCGCATCCCGATGGTGGCGCGTCGGAGGAATTGCTGATCGAGGGCGCGCTGTTCGAATCCGGCCGCCCGGTGATCGTCGTACCCTATGTGCAGAAGGCGCCGCTGGCGCTCAATCGCGTGCTGGTGTGCTGGGACGGCAGCCGGCCGTCAACGCGAGCTGTCGCCGACGCGGTGCCGTTCCTTGAGCGCAGCAAGGCGATCGAGATCGTCGTCGTCACCGGCGAGCGCAAGAGCGATGCGCTGCGCGGCACCAACATGAGCCGCCACCTCGCGCGGCACGGCATCAATGTCGAGATCAAGCACGTCAATCCGGGTTCGGTCGGGGTGCAGGCCGCGATTCGCGATTACGCCGCCGAGAGCGGCGCGGACTTCATGGTGATGGGGGGATATGGTCATTCACGGCTGCGCGAATTCATCCTCGGGGGTGTCACCCGCAGCATTCTCAAGTCGATGACGATCCCGGTCCTGATGTCCCATTGATCGAGCCGGATCGGCTGCTACGGCGTTGGTTTTGTTGCATCTTACGAGATAGAACCGAGGTTCCGCGGCGCGTTGAAAAAGGAATGATCCCGCCCGCGGGCAGGCGTCGCATTTCAGCCCATGTCAGATGGTGGTGCCCGGTTTTCAACCGAGGAGATGAATGGCTGGCGACTACACGTTCGGCATCGAGGAAGAATATTTCCTGGTCGACGCGGAGACCAAGCTCGTCGCGCGCGGCATGCCGCATGACTTCTTCGAGGCCGCCCGCCACGCGACCGACGATCGCGTGAGCGGCGAGCTTCTGCAATCGCAGATCGAAGTCGTGACCAAACCGCATGCCGATATCGCGACCGCGCGCCAGGAGCTCCGGTACCTGCGCCGCACCGTTGCCGACGTCGCCGCTGAGCATGGTTTGGCGATCCTCGCCGCCGGTACGCATCCGACCGCGGTCTGGAGCGCGGCGCGGCCGACATCGAAGGAGCGCTACGACCAGGTGATGGACGAACTGCAGATGCTCGGCCAGCGCAACATGGTGTGCGGCCTGCATGTGCATGTCGAGCTTCCCGATCCCGACGCGCGCATTGATGTGATGGCGCGGATGCTGCCGTATATCCCGCTGCTCCTCGCGCTCTCGACGTCGTCGCCTTTCTGGCAATCGCGCCGCACCGGTCTCAAGGGCTATCGCCTCACCGCCTATGACGAGCTGCCGCGCAGCGGCATCCCGCCGCTGTTCCGCACGCACGAGCAATTCGACAGCTATATCGCGGCGCTGGTGCGCGCCGGTGCGATCGATGATTCGAGCTATGTGTGGTGGACGATGCGGCCGTCGCTGAATTTTCCGACGCTCGAGCTTCGTGCGCCGGACAGTTGCACGCTGGTCGAGGATGCGATCGCGATCGCGGCGCTCTACCGCACGCTGGCGCGGCACCTCTGCGTCAACCCCACGCGCAATGCCGACATCGACGTGGTCGGGCATGCGATCGTGGTCGAGAACAAATGGCGCGCCCAGCGCTATGGCGTGGCCGGCACCTTCGTCAGCCTGGAGGGCGCGATCACGGTGGCCGAGATGCTCGAGCGGGCGATCGAGGACACCACGGCCGACGCGGCGGCGCTGGGCTGCACGGAGGCGATCCGCCGCTGCCGCGCAATCGTCGCCGCCGGCACCTCGGCCGACGCGCAGCTCGCGGTGTTCGAAGCTTACAAGGATGGCCGCGACGGCGCGCTGCGTGCGGTTACCGATTGGATCGCGAACGCGACACTGCAGTAACGGCGTCGAGGCTCACGCAACCGGCGAAGTGGCGGTCTTCTTCTCCTTTCCTTTGCCCCACCGGACTTGATCTCGCGTCCAACGCGCGCGAGTGTTGCGCCAACAAGAGCCGCGATCAGGCGATAAAAGCTCCGGGAGTGAAGTGCGGCACCGCACGACGACCTCATCGCGAATGAACGCCGCCATCAAGGGAGGAATTGATGCCGAGGACGATCTTTGCCATCGTAGTCGCGATGCTCGCCGTGAGCGCCGGTCCGGCGGGCGCGCAGACGGGTGCGCAGGCTTGGCCGACCCGCCCGATGTCCATGGTGGTCGCTTATGCCGCCGGCGGCCCGGTCGATACGCTAGCGCGCATCTACGCGGCCCGGTTGAGCGAAGTGCTCGGTCAACAGGTCATCATCGAGAACATCGGCGGCGCCGGCGGAATGGTCGGGGCTGCGCGTGTCGCGAAGGCGCCGCCTGACGGCTACACCATCCTGTTCGGCGGGCTTGCCAACCTGGCGCAGAACCAGACGCTCTACAAAGCTCCGCTGTACAATGCGGCGACCGACTTCACGCCGGTCGGTCTCATCACCGATTCCCCGCGCGTGCTGATCGCCCGCCAGGATCTGCCCGTGAACACGCTCGCCGAATTCATGGCCTATGCCAAGGCCAACCAGAGCAAGCTGCAATACGGTTCGGCCGGCGCCGGGTCCGGCTCGCATGTGTGCGCCATTTTGCTCGACGGCTTCATGGGCACCAAGGTCACCCACGTGCCCTACCGCGGCGCCGGACCGGCGATGCAGGACCTGATCGGCGGCCGCATCGACTACATGTGCGAGCAGATCTCGACCGCGTTCCCGCAGATCGAAGGCGGCAAGGTGAAAGCGATCGCCATGCTGGGGCTCAATCGCGTGTCGGTGCTGCCTGATCTCCCGACCGCGAATGAGCTGGGACTGACCAATTTCGACTGCGGCGCCTGGAGCGCGGTGGTGCTGCCGCCGGGGACGCCGGACGCGATCGTGCGCCAACTCAACCAGGCTTCCAGCGCAGCGATCGATACGCCTGCGGTGCAGGAGCGTCTGCGAGCGGTCGGCGTCACGATAATCCCGCCGGAGCGCCGGTCACCGGAATATCTCGCCAAATTCATCCCAAGCGAGATCAAGAAGTGGGAAGGACCGATCAAGGCGAGCGGCGCGCAGGGGGAGTGATACGCTCGCAACGCGGACCGAAAGCCGCACCCCCGCGTCGGCCGCCACGCTTGTGCTAGACTGCAATGGCGCGTGCTAACGAGGAGACAATAAACCATGCGAACCAGGATCATCGCCGCCGCTCTCGCTGGCGTGCTCGCGCCGCTTACGGCCGCGCATGCGCAGGATTGGCCGGCGCACGCGATCACGCTCATCGTTCCGTTCGCGGCCGGCGGCGGCCTCGACGTGAGCGTGCGCATCCAGGCGCAACACATGAGCGAGCTCCTGCACCAGCCGATCGTGATCGAGAATATCGGCGCCGCCGCCGGCACGGTCGGCAGCCTGCGTTTGGCCAAGTCGCTGCCCGATGGCTACACGTTCCAGATCGGCAATTCCGGCACGCACGTCTACAGCCAGGCGCTGTACAAGAGGCCGCCCTACAATACGCTAACTGATTTCCAGCCGGTCGGCATGATGACTGATTCGCCGCGCGCGCTGATCGCGCGCAAGACCATGCCGGCGAACAACCTCCAAGACTTCATCGCCTATCTGCGGGAGCACGAGAGCACGGCGCAGTTCGGCTCGGCCGGCGTCGGGTCCGGAACGCATATCCCTTGCGTGCTGTTCAACTCGTCACTTCACCTCAATATCACGCACATTCCCTATCGCGGCGAGGCGCCGGTCGTGCAGGATTTGATCGGCGGGCGCGTCGACTATATGTGCGCGACCATCCAGAGTGGCGCAGCGCTGGTCAACCAGGGATCGGTCAAGGGCATTGCCGTCATGGCGGACAAACGCGTGCCGATCAGCCCCGACCTGCCCACCACCGGCGAACAGGGGGTCCCGGGAGTCGAGGCGACGGTCTGGAACGCCTTCTTCCTGCCCAAGGGAACCCCCGACCCGATCGTGCGCAAGCTCAACAAGGCGATGAGCGACACGCTGGACGACCCCGCCGTTCGCAAGCGGCTGGAAGAGCTTGGCCTCGTCATCACGCCGCCGGAGCAGCGCTCGCCCGAATATCTCGCCAAATTCCTGCCGCAAGATATCGAGCGTTGGGGCAAGGTGATCCACGAGGCCGGCGTCAGCGCGGATTGAGCTGCGCGAAACGGGCGCAGAAGCGGCCCACACTCCACTCGTCTCCGCGCAAGTGGGGACCAAGGGCTACAAGCACCAACGTTCGAGCAAGTATTCCCTGGATTCCTGCTTTCGCTTTTCGCGGGAATGAGCGGATGCTCGGTCAATGACATTGCGAATAGGCGCCTCTTCACGAGGATGTGGCGCCTGTACAACTGCCGCTGGCTCGACAGCACGCGGATTTCGAGTACAACCTCCCATTTCCCCCAACCGCTACTTGTCCGCGAGAGGAGACTGCCATGGCCCGCGTCGTTCACATCGCGCTGAAGGTCGACGACCTCGAAAAGGCGACCAAGTTCTATGAAGATGTCTTCGGCATCTATCAGACCAAGACCGGGCATGCGCGCGGCCACGTTTCACGGCACATGACCGACGGCAATATCGATCTCGCGCTGATGGTCTACGACAGCGAGGAGGAAGCGGAGGCGACGCTCTCCGGCGCCGGCCCGTGCATCCATCACTGGGGGATCGAGGTCGAGGACCGCGAAGCGACCATGAAGAAGATCGTCGCCAACGGTGGCGCGATCTTCTCCGATCCGGAGGAAGGCGCACTCAAGTTCCGCGCGCCGGACGGCGTGCTCTCTGAGATCGTCGGCATCGGCCGCTACAAGAAGAAGGACAAGAGCAAGATCGCGCGCATCGTCCATGTCGCGCTCAAGGTCGACGACATGGAGAAGGCGACCGAGTTCTATGAGAACGTTTTCGGTTTCAGGCAGCTCAACACGGTCAGCCATCCCAAGCACACCTCGCGCCATCTAACGGATGGCGATATCGACGTTGCGCTGATGTCATGGACCGATGGCGACAGCGAGGAGGCCCGGCAAGCCGGCCCCGGAACGCGCATTCATCACTGGGGCGTCGAGGTTGCGGACCGCGAGGCGTTCGTCGACAAGATCAAGCAGCACGGCGGCGAGATCCTGTCGAAGCCGGGCGCGCCAACGCTGCGTTTCCGCGCGCCCGACAAGACGATCATGGAAGTCGTCCAGCCCGGCCGCTACGAGAAGGCCCCGGCCTCGGCCGCGCAGCACGCGTGATGCGGGCGACGTTAGACGTTGATCCGGCATTGCCGGGCTTGGCTTGGCGATCCCGATTGAGGCGCCCGGCAGTGTTCTCGCTAATCGTCATGGTCGGGACAAGCCCGACCATGAACTGAATCAGTCACTGGCACTGCAGGTATGATCTGCATTTCCGTGGCGGTCTGCACAAACAAAATGGCCGGGACATCAAGTCCCGGCCATTTCGCTTGAAGGTGCTGCTGCGGTTACGGATTGGTCACGATGAAGTCCGTGCCCTTGCCGGTTTCGCCGCCCAGGCCGTGATCGGAGATGATCAGCGAGGAGCCCGGCGACATCATTTCCGCGATTCGGTCGGAGGCTTCCTCCGGGATCGTGATGCGGTCGAGCGCGGCGGTCGGGCTGCTCTGGGTGTTCACGCTCACCACGTTCCAGCGGAACGCGTGGGTGTTCTCGTCCTCGGTCAGCGCGGTGAAGACGTGGGTGCCGAGCGGCGTTTGCGGATTCGCGATCGTGATCGGCGTGTCGAACACGGGATCGAAGCCCTTGCGCACGAACAGCTTGCCTTCCTTGCGGCTGATGAACACCGACACCGGGCCGGCCTTGAGCGGGCGCTGAACTTCCGGCGTCGGCAAAATTGCCGTCGGCGCGTCGACGATCGAGATTTGAGCAAGATCCTGCATGTCGGTGAGTTCGGCGAGCTTCCAGGCCTGCTGCGCGGCCGCGAGCGACTGCTGCGGCGACAGCGTCGCGACCGGCGGTGGCGCCTTGTGCACGAACAGGCTCGGATGCGAAACCGCAACCGGCGCGGTCTCCTGACGACTGATGATCACACGCACGCCGACGCGGGTGGTGCCCCACATCTGCTTCGCAAAGGCTTCCGGCATCCGGATGCAGCCATGTGACGCCGGATAGTTCGGCACGATTCCCTGATGCATCGCCACGCCGGACCAGGTGATCCGCTGCATGAAAAACATCGGAGCATCTTCGTAGAGATTGGAGCGATGCCAGCGATCCTTCTGGATCACGCTGTACACCCCGCTCGGCGTCGCACGACCGCGCATGCCGGTCGACACCCGCGAATGCGCGATCGGTGCGCCATCGGAGTAAAGCTCAAGCGACTGCTTATCGAGCGAGATGACGATCTGCAGCGTTCCCTTTGCCTTGGCCGCCAATTCATTGGCCGGCTCGGGCTTGGCGAGCTGCTTGCCTTTCGTCGAAGCCGGCGTGTGCAGAGCGACGGTTCGCTGCGCCGGCGGCGCAGGGCGCGGGCTGCTAAGACCTGGGAGATCAAACGGCAGCGCGCTGACGGAAGCATTGAGGCCGATGAGCAGCGCCATCGTGGCGCCGACAGTCATCGTCGCGCGAATGAGATGTTCTGAATGCGGGAATTTCTGACTGATTTTCTTGTGCCGTTGACATGCGAGCACGACGATCCCCCTCTACTTGACGCCACCTAGCGTGGAGCCTCGACAGCTCCACAACGAGTTCCACCCGTTAGTCGTTCCAAAGATCGAAAAGGTTCAATGGCCGACGGGCCTTGGCGGCCCGAACGGCGGGCCATTTGTGCACGGCAGGCATGCTAGGCTGGCGGCTTCCGCCAGCCGATTTCCCCGCACATGCCGAACTCCAGCGATTTCATCTTCGGGCCGTGGCGCGCCGTGCTCGTGCTCGGCGTCACCCAGATCCTTGCCTGGGGGTCGGTGTTCTATTCACCGGTGCTGCTGGTGCCGCTGATCGCAGCGGAGCGCGGGTTCTCCGTCACGTTCGCGATGGGCGGATTCTCGCTCGCGCTGCTGGTGGCCGGGCTGGTCGCGCCGAGGGTCGGACGGCTCATCGACCGCCACGGCGGTCACCTCGTGATGACGGCGGGATCGCTCCTGGCAGCGCTCGGCCTCATGGGCCTGACGGTGGCGGCGCATCCGCTGGCCTACCTGGCGGTGTGGATGCTGATCGGGGTGGCGACGGCGGCATCGCTCTACGACGCGGCTTTCGCTTCGCTGGGGCGTATCTTCGGTGCGGCGGCACGCCGGCCGATCACGCTGCTCACGCTCGCCGGCGGGTTTGCTTCGACCGTGAGTTGGCCAATGACCCACCTGCTCATTGGCACGGTCGGCTGGCGCGGCGCCTATGGGGTCTATGCTACGCTGCTGGTGCTGGTGGCGGCGCCGCTGCATGCCTTCGCACTGCCGCGAGTGCGCGCTGCGGCCGATGTGCGGGCCGAGGCGGTGGCGGGCGGCTCCGTGAAAGCGGCGATCATTCCGCCCAGCGGATGGCCATTCCTGGTCGTCATCGCGGCGTTCGCGGCCTATGCCTTCGTGCCGTCCGGGCTGTCGGCGCATCTCCTCGCCATCTTCGAGCGCGCCGGCATTGGCGGCGGAACTGCGGTCGCGCTCGGAGCGCTGTTCGGGCCGGCGCAGGTGGCGGCGCGGGTCTGCGAACTCCTGTTCGCACGCAACATCCACCCGCTGGCGGTTGCGAGCGCCGCGGTCGGGTTGCTGCTCCTGGCCTTCGCCCTCGTCGGCGCCTTTGGCCTCTCGGTCGCGACGGGCGCCGCCTTCGCGGTGATGTTCGGCATGGCCAACGGGCTGGTCACGATCGCGCGCGGAACCGTGCCGCTCGCTTTGTTCGGCGCGGCCGGCTACGGCGCGATCGTCGGACGGATCGCGGGGCCCTCGCTGCTGATGCAGGCGATCGCCCCGTTTGTCCTCGCATTCACCGCTGAGCGTGTCTCGGATGCGGCGGCGCTGATGGTCCTGGCAGGATTCGCGCTGGCGGCTTTCGGTTGCTTTGCCGCCATCAGACGGCGCTGAGCGCGGAAGATCAGACGCTTACTCCTGGTTAACCATATCGGTTGATCAGCGATTAACCATATAGCTAAACCATTTACTCGAAATAAACTATAAGTTGATGAACAAGTGGTTTCTGGCTCGATTGGGAAAAATTGATCGATCGACTTTTACTAATCCCTTGGCTGTTTACGGTTTTACTATGGCGCAGCGGACAAACCCCCGATCCGCCCTCAGTGTTGGTAAACAAGTCAAGAGTAAACACCCATGCAGCTTCGTGTTTCGCTTGCGTTTCTGACTGGCCTTGCCACTGTCGGAACGGTTTCGGCCGCTCCGCTCAATCTCAACCCCGAACGTTACGCCGACCCGGCCGGAGCTTATGCCGCCGCGCCGCCGCCGGCATCCGCCCCCGTGCAGCAAGCCGCCGCCCAGGAACTCGGCGGCGGGTTCATCGAAATGCTGTTTGGCGGTCCGGCCCGCGTGCTCTCGCAGCCGCCGGCCTATTACCAATCGGCCCCGCAGACCATGCCGGACCAGCGCTCGCCGCTCTACCAGCAGCAGGAGCAGGAGGATGCCCCGCTGCTCGGGCCGGCGGCGGGCAACCCCAATGCGCCGATGAATCCGCGCTATCTCAAGCAGGAGGTGAACTACGACGGCAAGGAGCCCTCCGGCACGATCATCATCAACACCCGCGAACGGCTGCTGTACCTCGTGCAAGGCGAGGGCCGGGCGCTGCGTTACGGCATTGGCGTCGGGCGTCCCGGCTTCACCTGGGCCGGCGTGCATCACGTCACCAACAAGCGCGAGTGGCCGGATTGGACGCCGCCGGATGATATGCTCAAACGCCGACCCGATCTGCCGCGCCACATGGCGGGCGGTCCCGACAATCCGCTCGGCGCGCGTGCGATGTATCTCGGCTCGACGCTCTACCGCATCCACGGCTCGAACGAGCCCTGGACGATCGGCCAGGCGGTGTCGTCCGGCTGCATCCGCATGCGCAACGAGGACGTGATCGACCTCTATGGCCGGGTGAAGGTTGGCGCCAAGGTGGTGGTGATCTGAGCCGCAGTCCGAAATCGTAGGAGCGGGCCTCCATGGCTCATTTCGTCGTTGCCGGGCTTGTCCCGGCAACGACGATGGAGGAGGCAAATGCCCTTTCAAACCGTCATGGCCGGGACAGCCCGGCCATGACGTGAGTCAGTCGCGAACGCTGATGGTTCAGGCGGTGTCGCCGCCGTCGTCGCCAAAATCGGTGTCGTCTTCGGCGACGTCGAATTGGCCGTCGCTGTCGTCCTGATCGTCATCTTGCCCGGCATATTGGGTGCCATCGTCCGCGTTGTCGAACATGCCGACGCTGCGGCCGCCGCCGCCCTCCGAACCGGTACCACTGCGTCCGATATCGTTGATTCCGGCGTCGCGCGCTAGGTCGCCGCTGCTGCCGCTGCCGCTGTCCGATCCTCCGCCCCCCCACGGCGATGACGCGGCGTGCGCCGATCCTGAACCCGAATCCGAACCGCTGCCGCCAGCTGCGCCACCGCGGTGGCCCATCATCGAACGAATGCTGTCCATCAGCAGCGCGCCGCCGATGACGCCGGCAGCCGACGCCGCCGCGGTCCCGAGGAACGAACCACCGCCACCCATCGGCATTTGCCCCTGCATCGGCATTTGGCCCTGCATCGGTGCTGCCGCCATCCCAGGGTCACCGGCGCGGAATCCCGGCGCCTCGCCGGGACGCACCGAGGGGACCGAGCCGGCACGCGGGACGTCGCGCCTGCCGAACAGGGCATCGCGCATGTTGTCGAGGAAGCCCGACGCCGGTTGCGGCTCCTGTTGTCCCATCCCGAGTTCCTGTTCCAGTTCGCTGATGTGGGCGTTGGCCCGTTTGAGGGCCTCGTCCTGCACCAGCACGGTCTGGACGAGCGGATAGAGCGCGTTGGGCGCCTGCCGCAGGCCGTCCCGGATCAGCCGCTCGGCATCGGGATCACGGGTCGCGTCCTCGAGCGTGGCGAGCCGGTCGAACAGTTCAACGACAAGCTTCTGTTCTGCAGGTGTCATGGCTTGGATCCTCCCATGTGCGAAACATGTATGCAGCGCCATTGGCAGGGGAATGACCGGTGGGACAAAAAATCCCAGCCGCCGCCCGCGGGCCGCTCGGGACGGCCCTGCATTAGATGGAAATTAATTTGTAAAATCAAATTGTTGAATGGTTATCAGGCCAGCGCGACACCGTGGCTCGCGAGCAACCGAGGGAAAGCGTCGTCCGCCAGGAACGCGTATTCGCGCTCGCGCAGCGTGGTCAGCGGGTCGAGCCGGCGCAGTTCGGCGTCGACGAAGCCCGGATGGCACATCACCACGCTGCCGGCTGGCAGACCCTCGAGGAAACCAGGAAACAGGCTCGCGAAATCAGCTTCATCGCTGTACGCGTAGGTGCCGGCGAAGGCCGGGTTGGTGCGCACGCCGAGCGCTTGCGCGCGCTTACGGAAGGTTCGGCTCAGCGCGTCGATCAGAAAACCCTTGCGATCGGACAGTCGCTTTTTCCAAGGAACGGTGCTGCCGCACTGGCGCACCCAGGCGTACGGGGCGTTCTCCTTCGCCACTTTGAGCAAAGCGTCGCGCACCTGCGGAAACAGGTGCACGTGCTGGTGGCCGTCAATGAAATCCGGCGCGCGCCCGAACGTGTGAACGAACAGCCGGAGCTGGCTCAGGATTTCCCTCTCCAGCGCTTTGCGGTCCAGCCGGTGCAGGCAGGCATAGGCGAGCATCGTCCCGACCGGGGGAAACGCGTCCTTGGCGAGCGGCCGGTAATCCCGGCTCAGCGGGCGATACGGCGCGGTCAGCGTTACATGCAGGCCGAGCGCCACCCGGCGCTCGCGCGCATTGAGGACCGAAATCGAAACCGCTTCGGAGCGATGGAAGCTCGGCGCGTTGACCATCACCGAGGTGGCGTTGATCCGCTCGCGCACGACGAGATCGCGGATGGCGGCGTTGACCGCGTTGGAGATGCCGTAGTCATCCGCGCACAGCCAGATCGGGCGCGTGCTCGTTGGAGTCGCGCTCGCCAAAGACCCACCCCTGCCGATGGATGCAACCGACACGCTCAATCCCGCCACTGATGGCCGTCCGGCCGAGTTTATGCGGCAACGTGCGGCACGTATTCAAGGATGTCTTGCGCCCGCGCTGCAAGGCGACAAGCCAGCGTGTCTGGGAATCCGCTATTCGGCCGCGGAGCGCGAAGGCGGAGCGTCTGCGCGGCCGGCATCCTCGGCGGTCCTGAGGCTCGCCTCGGCAACGAAATAGACCGGCCGGGCTTTCAGCTCGGAGAGGATCTTGCCGATGTATTCGCCCATGATCCCGATCATGATCAGTTGCACGCCGCCAAGCACCATCAGGCCGACCACAACCGAGGGATAGCCCGGCACCGACTCGCCGAACACAAACGTCTCGATCAGAATCTGCACGCCGAAAATCAGCGCAGCGGCGGCCAGCAGCAGCCCGAGCAGGCTCGCCAGCCGCAGCGGAGCCACCGAAAATGACGTGAGCCCTTCGATCGACAGGCCCAGCAGCGCATAGACATTCCATTTGGTCGAGCCGTGCGTGCGCTCCGCCGGTTCGTAATCGACCCGGATCTGGCGGAAGCCGATCCAGCTCGCGAGGCCTTTGAAGAAGCGGTTGCGCTCCGGGAGTTGCCGCAGCGCCGCCGCCGCGCGCGGCGAGAGCAGGCGGAAATCGCCGGCGTCCTCCGGGATTTTCTGCCGCGCGCCCCAATTGATCAGCGAGTAGAACGTCTTGACGCCGAAACGGCGGAGCCAGGGCTCGTTCTCGCGATGCGCCTTGGCGGTGTAAATGACGTCGTAGCCGTGATCGAGCCAGTGGCCGACCAGCGTGTCTACCAGGGCCGGCGAATGCTGGCCGTCACCATCCATGAACAGCACGGCGCCCAGGCGGGCGTGATCGAGGCCGGCGAGCAGGGCCGCCTCCTTGCCAAAGTTGCGCGACAGCGAAATGACCTGAACGTCGAGTTGGTCCGCCGCAAGCGCCTGCGCGATCGCGAGCGTGCTGTCATGGCTGCCGTCATCGACATAGACGACCTCGGTGGCAAGGCGGTGCGTATCGTTGAGGCGGCGGGCGACCTCGGAAAGGCGCTCGTGCAGGGCGGCGAGACCGCCCTCCTCGTTGTAGACGGGGACGACGATCGAAAGTCCCTCCTCGGCGCGGCCGCGCGGCCGGACCGGCGCGCCTGCGCTCGGCAAACTCATCGGATTGGCCGCCATTTTCGCCCGCCTTTCGAGCCGTTTGGCCGGACTTTGGAACCGGAACGTATAGCCCAGCCGCGAAGACCTGTCGCCCCACGGCGGCCGCGCCTTGCTGACCGTTCCGTCGCAGCAGTTCGCCGGCATCCGGCCCTAGATGGTGAGGCTCGGCGGCGCGCGCCAGCCGTGCTAAGCGGAGCACCCCATGAACTCTCCCAGCACGTCCCAAAGCCTCATTCACCGCCTTGGTCAGGCCTGGCAGGCGCGCGCCATCCACTTCAAGGCGGTGAGCTTCGCACTGGTCGGACTCGTCAACTTTGCGGTCGACTTCTGCGTATTCGCGCTGGCCTATTACATCTTCGCGCTTCCGATCATCGCCGCCAATGTCTGCTCATGGCTCGTGGCGGTGACCGGTTCCTATGTCATGAACTCGCTCATCACCTTCGCGGCGGAATCCAAACGCCAATTGCGGTTCCGTGATTACTTGAGGTTCAGCCTGTCGCAGACCGGAGGGCTCATCGCCAACACGGCGGCGGTGTTTGTCCTGCACCATTTCGTCCCGGTGCTGCTGGCGAAGGCGCTGGCGGTCGGCGCGAGCTTCCTGGTCAATTTTTCGCTGTCGCACTTCATCGTTTTCCGGCAGCGCGACCAAATCCATTGAGCACGATCACCTGCGAACGCAGCAACAGGAGCAGCCGGCGATGAAACACGATGATAATCTCACCGCCCAGCGGCCGACCTTCGTCACCCACCTCGAATGTTCCTTCACCGGCGAGCGTTATCCGGCCGACGAGGTGCACAACCTCTCGCGCGCGGGCAAGCCGCTGCTGGTACGGTATGACCTTGATGGCGTGCGCAAGGCGCTGAGTAAGGATACGCTCGCGCAGCGGCCGTCCGATCTCTGGCGGTATCGCGAGCTCCTCCCAGTGCGCCGGACCCAGGATATCGTGAGCCTCGGCGAGGTGGTCACCCCGCTGGTGCCGATGCCGAAGCTCGCGGCCAAGCTTGGCGCCGGCGAGATCCTGGTCAAGGACGAAGGCCGGCTGCCGACTGGCTCGTTCAAGGCGCGCGGTCTCGTGATGGCGGTGTCGATGGGCAAGGCGCTCGGCATCAAGCACATGGCGATGCCGACCAACGGCAACGCCGGCGCCGCACTCGCCGCCTATGCGAGTCATTGCGGGATCAAGACCACGATCTTCTGCCCGGAGGACACGCCGGAGGTGAACGTCAGCGAGATCGCGCTGCAGGGCGCGAGCGTCTATCGCGTCAATGGCTTGATCGACGATTGCGGCAAGATCGTCGGCGAAGGCAAGGCCAAGGTCGGCTGGTTCGACGTTTCGACCCTGAAGGAGCCCTATCGCATCGAAGGCAAGAAGACGATGGGGCTCGAACTCGCCGAGCAACTCGGCTGGGAGGTGCCGGACGTGATCCTCTATCCGACAGGGGGTGGCACCGGCCTCATCGGCATGTGGAAGGCGTTTGCCGAACTCGAGGCGATCGGCTTCATCGGCAGGAAACGCCCGCGCATGGTCGCGGTGCAGGCGGCCGGCTGCGCGCCGATGGTGCGTGCCTTCGAGGCCGGCGAGGAGCACGCGCCGCGCTGGGAGAATGCGCATACGATCGCGTCCGGCATTCGGGTGCCGCAGGCCGTTGGCGATTTCCTGATCCTGCGCGCTGTGCGCGAGAGCGGCGGCTTCGCGATCGCGGTCGGCGACGACGCGATCACCGCGGCGCTCGATGAAGCCGCGCGCGAGGAAGGCTTTCTGATGTGCCCGGAAGGCGCGGCCACTTACGCCGCGCTCAAGCAGGCGCTTGGCGACGGCCGCATCCGTCGCGACGAGCGCGCCGTGCTGTTCAATTGCGCCACCGGACTGAAATATCCGCTGCCGCCGGCGCGGCGCATGCTCGACCGCCACCAGCCGATCGACTTCGCGGCGCTCTGACTAACTGCTACCATTACCCACGGCTCTCGAAGCGGAGGCTGGCCATGACAAGGGTGCTGGGCGCCATCGTACTCGCGGTGACTGTACTCGCGGTGACCGTGGCAAGCGCGTCGATCGCGCATGCGCAGAGTTATCCAGCGCGTCCGATCACCATGATCGTTCCCGCCAACGCCGGCGGACCGACCGACACGATCGGGCGCATCCTGGCGCAGCGCATGCAGCAGTCGCTTGGCCAGAACGTCATCATCGAGAATATCGGCGGCGCCTCCGGCACGCTCGGCACGACGCGGGTCGAGCGCGCGACGCCGGACGGCTACACGATCGGGCTGGGCGGCTGGAACCACTACGTGGTCAATGGCGCGATCTTTCCGCTCCCCTACGACTTCCTCACCGATTTCGCGCCGGTCTCGCTGATCGCCTCCGGCCCGCAACTGATTCTCGCCAAGAAAGCGGCGCCGGCCGACAGCCTGCAGGAATTGATCATGTGGGCAAGGACCAGCCCCACGCCGCTGACATTCGGGACCGGCGGCGTCGGCGCGCCCGGGCACGTGAGCGGCCTGTCGTTCGAGAAGCTGATCGCCGCGCACTTTCAGTATGTGCCGTATCGGGGTGCGGGTCCCGCGATGCAGGACCTGGTCGCGGGCCACATCGACATGACCTTCGACCAGCCGACCGGCGCGCTGCCGAATGTGCGCTCCGGCCTGATCAAGGCGTACGCCGTCACCGCCAAAGCGCGGCTCGCCTCCGCGCCCGAAATCCCGACCGTCGACGAAGTGGGCCTGCCCGGCTTCTACGCGTCGATCTGGCATGGGCTCTGGGTGCCGAAGGGTACGCCGAAGGAGGTCATCGCCAAGCTCAACGCCGCGGTCGTGGATGCGCTCGCCGACGGTGCGGTTCAGAAGCGGCTCTCCGATCTCGGCCAGGACATTCCGGAGCGCAGTCAGCAGAACCCGGAAGCGCTCGGCGCCTGGCACAAGGCCGAGATCGAAAAATGGTGGCCGGTCATCAAAGCCGCGAACATCAAGCCGGAATGAATGCGATGCCGGCTTCGGTGATGCCTCGAAATTGTCGTCCCGCGAAGGCCGGGACGACGCGAGCAACTATAAACCGTTGGGAGGCATTGCCATGAACATCCATACCAAGACGGCAACCGATGCTTCGGCTATCTCACCAGAGGAATGGCACGCGCGCATCGAGCTCGCCGCGCTCTATCGCCTGGTGGCGCATTACGGCTGGGACGACGTGATCTTCAATCACTGCTCGATGCGGGTGCCGGGAGAGGACCGCAAATTCCTGATGAAGCGGCACGAGCTGCTGTGGACCGAGGTAACCGCATCGAACCTCGTCAAGGTCGACATGGACGCCGATCTCGACAAGTCCGCCGGCGTGAATCGGCCGGGCTTCACGCTCCATGGCGGCGTGCTCCGCGGTCGTCCCGACGTGAACTGTGCGGTGCATGTGCATACCCGCACCGGCATGGCGATCGCCGGGCTCAGGAGCGGGCTGCGGATGATTTCGCAGGAGTCGGTGCGTTTCTACGGCCGCATCGGCTACCACGCCTACGAAGGAATCACGGAGGATTTCGGCGAGCGCGAGCGCCTGCTCGCGCATCTGGGCGATAACCGCGCGATGATCATGCACAATCACGGCGTGCTCACCGTCGGCCGCAGCGCGCAGGAAGCCTTCAACCTGATGAAGCATCTGCTCGAAGCCGCCGAGATCCAGTTGGCGATGGAGGCGACCGGCGCCGAGCTGATCGAGATCCCGCCAGAGATCTGCCGCAAGACGGTCGCGCAGTACGAGAAGCACGACAGCGGACGCGGCGCGGCGGATTGGCCGGCCCATATGCGCATGCTCGATCGGATCGATCTCAGCTATCGAACGTAATCGGTTCGCGCCGTGCGTTCGGCATCGGCACATCTCGATGATGAGATACCGGGCGAGCGAGCTTTTCGCGCGCTCTTCACGGGAGGAAACCAATGACGAAATTGCTTTCGGCCCTCGCGATGATCGCCGCCCTGGCCGGCGCCGGCAGCGCTGCGGCGCAGACCTATCCGACGCGTCCGGTCACGCTCGTCGTCCCGTTCGCGGCCGGCGGCCCCTCGGACGCCATGGCCCGTGTCATCGGTGATCGGATGCGCGCCACCCTCGGGCAACCCGTGCTGATCGAGAACGTCGTGGGCGCTGCCGGCTCGATCGGCGTCGGCCGGGTCGCCCGCGCGGCCCCGGACGGCTACAACGTGATCATTGGCCACTGGAGCACGAACGTGGTCAACGGCGCGATCTATGATCTGTCCTACGATCTGCTCAAAGACCTCGATCCGGTCGCGCTACTGCCGGCGAACCCGCAACTGATCGTGGCGAGGAAGTCCATCCCGGCGAACAACCTCAAGGAACTCGTCGACTGGCTCAAGGCCAACGAGGCCAAGGCCTCGGCCGGGACCGCGGGTGCCGGGTCGGCGTCGCACGTCGCTGAGATTTACTTCCAGAGAATCACCGGGACGAAGTTTGCGCTGGTACCCTATCGCGGCACCGGGCCGGCCCTGAACGACCTCGTCTCTGGCCAGATCGACCTGATCCTCGACCAGTCGTCGAATTCCATGAACCAGGTGCGCGCCGGCACCATCAAGGCTTATGCCGTTACCGCCAAGGAACGGCTCGCGTCCGCGCCCGACATCCCGACCGTCGACGAAGCGGGTGCGCCCGGGCTCTACATCTCGGTCTGGTATGGCCTCTGGGTTCCGCACGGCACGCCGAGCGGCGTCGTCGCGAAGCTCAATGCCGCGGCGATGGATGCGATGGCCGATCCGACCGTGCGCAGCCGCATGGCCGACCTCGGCCTCGACATCCCCCCGCGCGAACAGCAGTCGCCGGCGGCTCTCGCCGCCCTGCAGAAGGCCGAGATCGCGAAGTGGTGGCCGATCGTCAAAGCCGCGAACATCAAGGGCGAGTAGGCGCTCCCATGGTAGCCCGCATGTCGCTTTCGCTCATCCGGGCTACGCTTTCAGCCCCGCCTCAAGCTTCGCATAGAGCGGGTTCTCGCGCGCGAAGACGTAGCCGAGGTCGGTGACGGTCACGGTCTCCGCGCCCTGCTCGCGCAGGAAGGTCGCGAGCGCGTGCACGCGTGCGGGCGGGCAGTGCAGCGTGAGCATGCCCGAGGAGGTCGGGCCGCCGAACGGGGTGGCGACACCGTAGCGTTCACGGGCTTCGGCCAGCAGCGAGTCATTGCAGCCGGCGAAGCGGGTGCGCACTTCGCGATAGGCGCGGGCGCGGGCCTGGCCGGCAATGCGGTCGAGCACGACCCGGGCGAGGTGGCGTTCCTCGCCGCCCCAATGCGCGGTCCGTGCCGCCACGAGATTGGCCTGCGAGCGCAGGATCACGCCATTGTCGACGACCTTGAGTCCGTTGGCGGCGAGCGTCGCGCCGGTCGTCGTGATGTCGACGATCAGCTCGGCGGTGCCGGCGGCGGGCGCCGCTTCGGTCGCGCCCGAGCTTTCCACGATGCGGTAGTCGGTGATGCCGTGGTGGGAAAAAAAACTGCGCGTCAGGTTCAAGTATTTGGTCGCGAGCCGCATCTTGCGGTCATGCTTGAGGCGGAAGGCGGTCGCGACATCATCGAGATCGGCCATGCTGTGCACGTCGATCCACGCCTGCGGCACGGCGACCACCACGTTGGCCTGACCAAAACCCAAACCGTCGATCAGCACGACCTTGCTGTCTGCGTCGGCGATCATCTCGCGCACGAGATCCTCGCCGGTGAGGCCGAAATGCACCGCGCCTTGGCCGAGAAGCTGGGTGATCTCGGCCGCCGACAGATAGGCGACCTCGATGCCGCGAAGGTCGGCCACCTCGCCGCGATAGTCGCGTGCGCCGCGCGGCTTGACGAGTTCGATCCCGGCGCGCGCAAAGAAAGCGTGCGCATTCTCCTGCAGCCGCCCCTTCGACGGCACTGCGATGATCAGCGGGGCGCTCATGCGGCGCCTCCGCAGGCGACGAGCCGCTCGATCCAGACTGCGAACCCGACCGCCGGGATCGGCGTCGGCGCGCCCAGCCGGCCGAGCAGGCCGTCATAGCGCCCCCCGGCAACGAGCTGGCCCGACGATGGTGTGCGCGCGTCATGCAGCTCGAACACGAAGCCGGTGTAGTAATCGAGGCCGCGCCCGAAAGCGGTCGAGAACCGGATGCGGGAGACGTCGACGCCGCGCGCGGCGAGGAAGCCGGTGCGGCTCTCGAACAGATCGAGCGCGGCGTTGAGATTGAGCAATTCCGCGCCCGCAAAGCCGCGCAGTTCGCCGGCGGCTTCGTCGGGATCGCCGCTGATTGCGAGGAATTTCTCGATCAGCATGCGTGTCGCCTGCGGAAGCGAGGTCTGCGCCCCGAGCGCGGCCTGTTCCAGGAACCGGTCCGCGATCTCGCCCACCGAGCGGCCCCCGACCGCGGTGATGCCGGCGATCGACAAGAGATCGGTGACCAGCGCATGGGCGCCCTTCGGGTCGGAGCCCGCGAGCGCCGCCAGCACGCCCTGATATTCAGGGCGCGCGTGCGCGGCACTGATGGCGAGCTGGTCGAGATCGTGGGCGAGCGTGGTCTTGTGGTTGAAGTCCTTGATCAGCCGCCGCCTCCAGGCCGGCGCGAGATCGAGCGCTGCAATCAGTGCGGCGAACAGGCCGACATCGCCGACGCGGATTTCCGGCGCGCCGAGGCCGTAGTGCGCCGTCGCTTCCAGTCCCAGCGTGAGCATTTCAGCATCGGCCGCGGCGATATCGGCGCGTCCGAACAATTCGATCCCGGCCTGCGCGAATTCGGCCGGTCCGTCCGAGCGATGGCGAAACACTGGTCCGAGATAGCAAAACCCATGCGGGCGGCCGGCCATCGGCGACGCGAGATAGTCGCGCGAGACCGGGATCGTGAGGTCGGGCCGCAGGCAAAGCTCGCGCCCCTCCGGATCGGCTGTGAGATACATCCGCTTGCGGATATCCTCGCCGGAGAGGTCGAGAAACGGCTCCGCCGGCTGCAGGATCGCGGGCGCGACCAGCGTATAGCCGGCGCGCTCGTACGAAGCGACGAGCGCCTGCGCCCGCGCGTCGGGTGCGATCTCTCCGGTGGCTGTCATGACACTCGACTAGGACTTTTGACCGCAGCGCCTTAGCACGGGGGGGATACGAATTCGATCCTGTTGACGCACCGCGATTAATGCCAAGCTTCATCAAGACGACCCATGCGTCAAATTCTGCAGATACGCGATCTGCGGATACGCGGCCGCAAAATCGGCCGGTCCGCTCAACGCCAATCGCCCAGAACTGCCCCGATCAGCGCCAGCGCGGCAACGGCGGCTGTGTCGGCCCGCAGGATGCGGGGGCCGAGCGCGAGGCGCACGGTGTGGGGAAGCTTGAGCAGCGCCGCGCGCTCCTCGTCGGCGAAGCCGCCTTCGGGGCCGATGAGGACGGCCAGGGGTGGCTGGATTCCCCTCTCCCCTGCGCGCGTGGCGGCGAGGGCCGCGACCGGGTCTTGGACCTCAGCTTCCTCGTCGCAGAACACGAGCAGGCGGACCGGATCGCGCGCTGCCAACATGTCCACGAAATTCACAGGCGGCTGGATATCCGGCAGCGTCAGGATGCCGCACTGCTCGGCGGCTTCGATCGCGTTCGCCTGCATGCGGTCGAGATTGACGCGCGCCACTTGCGTGTAACGGGTGAGCACCGGCTGCAGCCGGGAGGCTCCCATCTCGACCGCCTTCTGCACCATGTAGTCGAGCCGCGCATGCTTGAGCGGCGCGAAAAGGTAATGCAGGTCCGGCGGCTTGGTCTGGTCGCGCACCTGCTCCGCGATCGTGAGCGCCAGCGCCCTTTTTCCCGCCTCCGCGAGCGCCGCTGCCCACTCGCCATCGTGTCCGTTGAAGGCCAGGACCGGGTCTCCAGGCCGCAAGCGCAGGACGTTGCGGAGGTAGTTTGCCTGCGCTGGGTCGAGGGCGACGCGGGAGCCCTGCGCGAGCGCCGCGTCGATATACAGCCGGGGCGTGCGGAAATCGTAACGGGCCATGACGGGTCCAGGCGGATCAGGTCGGCACTCAAAGCTTTGCAGGAAAGGGTGTGCCGGCCTTATGATTTGCCGTGTTATCGCCCGATTCGAAAGGCTGCTAGTATTCGGGCGGCAATCACTTGGGACTGAGACTTGGGGCTGAGACTTGGGGCTGATCGGGTGGAGGGGAGAGATGCCATGACGTTTTGCCGGACCCTTCCGCTGGCGACTGCGATCCTCGTCGCTTCGTTGGCGTCCGCAACCGCACAATTCGGGGGGATGCCCGGAATGCCGGGTGGTCCGGGAATGCCGGGGGCGCCCGGTATGCCTGGGGCGCCTGGAATGCCGGGCGCTCCCGGGATGCCGGGCGCTCCCGGGATGCCAGGGGCGGGGTTCGGAGCCCCCCAGCAGGTGCCCCCGGCCTGCCAGCAGTTGCTGGTTCTGCGCGATGAGGTCTCCAAGCACGGACAGGCGATCACCGCCGCGAACAAGCGCAAAGCCTCCGTGAGCGAGGCCTGCAAGCTGTTCAAGGCGTTCGTCGGGGCCCAGATCAAGATGTTGAAGGCGGTCGAGCAGAGCGGTCCACAATGCGGACTGCCGCACGAGGTGAATCTCCAGCTCAAGGCGGAGAACACCAAGGTCCAGCAGGTCGCCAACCAGGTTTGCGAGGCTGCAGCGCTTGGACCGCGGCAGAGCCCGACGCTCAGCGACGCGCTCGGATCGACGTTGACCGTGCCTAGCGTCGACGCCAGCAAACCGGGGCTCGGCACCTTCGACACGCTGACCGGCAACCCGCTGGCGCGATGAACGGCGCGGCCGGACGCGTCGCCGATTCCACCGGAAACTGGGTCGACCGCTACGCGCCCGCGTGGACGCGCCCCTATCTGCGGCTCGCCCGCCTCGACCGCCCGATCGGTTCCTGGCTCCTGCTCCTTCCGTGCTGGTGGTCGCTTGGCATCGCTGCCGTCAAGGCCGGTTCGCCGGTCAATGTCTGGTACGCGGTGCTGTTCTTCATCGGCGCGTTCGCGATGCGAGGCGCCGGCTGCACCTGGAACGATATCGTCGACCGCGATCTCGACCGGCTGGTCGAGCGCACGCGTTCACGGCCGATTCCCTCTGGCCAGGTGACGGTCATGGAGGCGGCGGCCTTCATGGCGCTGCAGGCGCTGATCGGGCTCGCGGTGCTGCTGCAATTCAATCGGTTCGCCATCGGCGCCGGGTTTGCTTCACTGGCGGTGGTGGCGGTCTATCCGTTCATGAAGCGGTTCACCTATTGGCCGCAGATCGTGCTCGGCTTCGCGTTCTCCTGGGGCGCGCTGATGGGCTGGGCGGCCGTGTTCGGGCGGCTCGAGCTGCCGGCTTTCCTCCTCTATGCCGGCGCGATTTCCTGGGTCATCGGTTACGACACGATCTATGCGCATCAGGATCGCGAAGACGATGCCCTGATCGGGATCAAATCGACCGCGCTGCTGTTCGGACCGCGCACCAGGCCGCTGCTCGCTTTGTTCTATGGGGTTGCCGTCGTGCTCCTGGCCGCCGCGGGAAGGAGCGCCGGCGCGGGCGTGATCTTCGCGCTCGGGCTCGTCGGCTTTGCCGGTCATCTCGCCTGGCAGGTCGTGACCCTCGATATCGACGACCCGGCACAGTGTCTCGTCGTTTTCAAATCGAACCGCGATGCCGGCCTGATCCTGTTCATCGCGCTGATCTTCGACGCGTTGCTGCAGCGCGCGGTTTGAACGCGTTGCGCCGGGTTTGCCGGCGGTGTTAGCTCGCAGAGATCGGAGCACCGGGAGGAACCATCATGTGGCGTGCACGACTGTTTGCGGCATCGCTTGCCGCCCTCGCGGCATTGTGCGGCACACCAGGCGCACACGCCCAGGATCGTCTGCAGATCGCGGTCGGCGGCCGCGGCGTCGGCGAAACCTTCGTCACCGAGGTCGGCTACAAGGCCGGCCTGTTCAAGAAGCACAATCTCGAGCTCGACATCTTCTACACCGACGGCGGCGGCGAGACCCAGCAGGCGGTGATTGCGAATAGCGCGCAGATCGGAATCGCGTCCGGATTCCTCGGCGCCATCGGCGTGTTCGCGAAGGGCGGACCGCTGCGGATCATCGGCGGCTCCTATACCGGCGGCGCCCAAGTGTTTTGGTATGTGCCGGCGAATTCGACGGTGAAAACGCCGCAGGATCTCGCCGGCAAGACCATCGGCTATTCCACCAACGGCTCCTCGACGCACGCCGGCATCCTCGCCCTGCAGAAGTACTACAAGGTGAACTTCAAGCTGGCGCAGACCGGCAATGCAGCCTCGACCATGACCGCGGTCATGAGCGGACAAGTCGACGCCGGATGGGCGGGCGCGCCGTTCGGGGTTGCTGAGCTCGAAGCCGGCAAGATCCGGCTCATCATGAAGTCTGGCGACGATCCCGACTTCGACAAGCAGACCAACCGTGTCCTGATCGCGAATGCCGACGTGCTCAAGGCGCGGCGCGACGTGGTCACGCGCTTCATGCGGGGCTATCGGGACTCGCTCGCGTGGATCTACGGAACGCCGGAAGGGCTGAAAGCCTACGCCGCCTTCGCCAAACTCTCCGAAGGAACCGCGCGGCGTGCGCTCAAGGAATTCCTGCCACTCAGCGCCGTCGATCCGGACCGCGTGTCGGGCATTGACGAAGTGATGGCGGATGCGATCAGTTTCAAGTTCATCACCGCGCCGCTCAGCAAGGAGCAGCTCGCCGAGCTGATCCAGATTCCCGAGCGGAAGAAGTAAGCGCCAAAGCGTTGCTCAATTCCGCGCGATGATCTCGCGTTCGTCGCGATGCACGCGCGGCTCGGTCGGCGTGCGGCCGGGCTTGCGCCGCAGCAGGATCGACGGCCGCCGCCGGTACAGCCCAGAACGCCGGCGCCGGCGCTGCAGCGTGGGGGCAATGCGCAACGCGCCGAGATGCTGGAACGGCGCGCGCAAGGCGCCATCGGCTTCAGTCACCAGGAGCGGGAGCCCGAGCGTGCGCGCCCAGGTCTGCCATTCGGCGACGATGTCGCCACCATCCTCGGAACGATAGAGCGGAAGCGAGAGTCCGGGATCACGATGCGCGAGCACCAGCGCGACCGCGCCCGGTTGTTCGCCGTCGGGCGGATCCATGCGGATGGCGACGCCGAGATAGGCCGCGAGCGGCACCTTGACTGCCATCTGGATGCCGCGCACGGCCCGGTGCAGCACCACCCGTTCGCGCGACAATTCCACCACGCGCATGCGCGCGTCGGCCGCTTTGTCGCTCACCGCGAACCGGAGCGGAAGGGTAGAGGGGTCGAGCCGCTCGCCGCGGCTCGACCCGGCGGATATGGCTCCGCCGTCCTGTGTTTGACGTCCCAAAATCGTCTCCCCGCCGGGTTATGGTCCCAGCTCCCGGTATGACGTTGGCCGTCTCCGAGATCGTTGTCGTATTCATGCCGCAAACAGGTCGGAATCCACTTAACGTTCCTGGTTAATCCGCGGTATCACACGTCATCCGGTCCGCATGCTTGACGGGACCTTGCCGTGTTTCCTCAATGACTCCCTAATCGCTTCAACAGCGCGAAAGAATTGTCCGATGGCATCGCTTCTCGATCAGTCCAAGTTGTCAGAACTCGCCGAGCGGCTGGTGGACGCCGCGCGCCGCGCCGGCGCCGATGCCGCCGATGCCGTTGCGGTGCGCTCGATGTCGGTGTCGGTCGACGTGCGCAACGGGGAGGTCGAGGAATCGCAACGCTCCGAAAGCGATGACATCGGGCTGCGTGTTCTGCTCGGAAAGCGGCAGGCGGTCGTGTCGACCAACGACATTAAAGCCAATGCCGCTGAGCTTGCCGAGCGCGCCGTCGCGATGGCGAAGATCGCGCCCGAGGATCCGTTCGCCGGCCTTGCCGATCCCGCCTTGCTGGCGCACGACTTTCCCGATCTGGACCTGGTCGATCCCGATCTCCCGGCGGTCGATCTGCTCGAAGCGCGCGCCAAGAGCGCGGAAGCCGCCGGCATGGCGGTGAAAGGCGTGAGCAAGTCGGAAGGCGCCTCGGCTTCCGCCGGCATCGGCGGGATGGTGCTCGCGACCAGCCACGGCTTTCACGGCGCCTATCTCGCCTCGCGCCACGGCCTGTCGATGGTGGCGATCGCGGGCGACGGCATGGAGATGGAGCGCGATTACGATTTCTCCTCCGCGCTCCATGCTGGCGATCTCGACGAGCCCGAGCAGATCGGACGCAGCGCCGGCGAGCGCGCGGTCGAGCGGCTGCATCCGCGCAAGGTCTCGACCCGCAAGGTGCCGGTGATCTTCGATCAGCGGGTGGCGAATGGGCTGGTTGGCCATCTCGCCGGTGCGATCAACGGCAGCGCCGTCGCGCGCAAGACCAGCTTCCTGCGTGAGAAGCTCGGCCAGCAACTGTTCGCGCGCGGTATCCGTATCGTCGACGACCCGCTGCGCAAGCGCGGTCTGCGCTCGCGTCCGTTCGACGGTGAAGGCGTGCCGTCGCGCCCGCTGGCGATCGTTGAAGATGGTGTACTCACGACATGGCTGCTCGACAGCTCGACCGCGCGCGAACTGGGGATGGCGACCACGGGTCACGCGCAGCGCGGCGTTTCCTCGCCGCCCTCGCCTGGCGCAACCAACCTCTATATGGAGGCGGGGACGCTCACGCCGGACGCGCTGATCGCGGATGTGGCCGATGGTCTCTACGTCACCGAGCTGATCGGCATGGGCGTGAACCAGGTGACCGGCGACTACAGCCGCGGCGCCGCCGGGTTCTGGATCGAGAACGGCAAGCGCACCTACCCGGTGAGCGAGGTCACCATCGCCGGCAATCTCATCGAGATATTCCGTAATCTCACACCTGCGAACGATCTCGAATTCCGCTTCGGAACCAATGCGCCGACGGTGCGCATCGAGGGGCTCACCGTTGCCGGACGATGACCGCAGACGCGCGTTCGATGTGCTTGCGGCCGCCGTCCGCGAGGCCGGCGCGCTCGCGCTCAAGAGCTTTCGCGGCGACATCAAGAGCTGGCTCAAGGGACAATCCTCGCCGGTGAGCGAAGCTGATCTTGCGGTCGACGCGCTGCTGCGCGAGCGGCTGCTCGGCCTTGGTGCACACTTCGGCTGGCTGTCGGAAGAGACGGAGGACGATCCGGCGCGACTGGCGGCACGCGAAGTCTGGATCGTTGATCCAATCGATGGCACTCGCGCCTATCTTGCGGGGAAGCCCGATTGGGTCGTGTCAGCCGCCTTGGCGGTCGAGGGGCGTCCAGTCCTTGCCGCGGTGTTCGCGCCGGTCACCAACGAATTGTTCTTGGCCGAGGCGGGCGCCGGCACGACCCGCAACGGCACGCGGATCGCAGCCAGCGCCGGCGATCAGCTCGACGCGGTGAGTGTGGCCGGGCCTAAGCGCACGGTGCAATCGCTCGCGAATCTCCATCCCGCGCTGGTTGCCCCGCCGCGGCTCGGATCGCTGGCGCTGCGGCTCGCGCGGGTGGCGCAGGGGGAACTCGACGTCGTTTTTGCCTCTGGGCGCAGCCACGACTGGGACCTTGCAGCGGCTGATCTTTTGGTGCACGAAGCCGGCGGCGCGCTGACGACCCTGGCGGGGCAACCGGTGATCTACAACCGGTCCGAGTTGGTCCATGGCGCGCTGGTCGCCGCCGGGCGTAGCCGCCACGCAACGCTGATGGCGCTGTTGCGCAATCAGCCGCTTGAACTTGCGTGAGCGGCGAAACGCGGATTTGTCAGCATTGGGAAACAGCATGGCGGAGCAGCCCGCGCACGGCCAATTGCTTCACCTCGTGTTCGGCGGTGAGCTCGTCGACCTCGGCCGGAGCGAGTTCAAGGACCTCGACAAGCTGGAGATTGTTGGAATCTTTCCAAGCTATGCCAGCGCCTACACGGCCTGGAAGGCGAAGGCGCAGCAGACCGTCGACAATGCCCACATGCGCTACTTCATCGTTCATCTGCATCGCCTGCTCGATCCTGGCGCGGACCAGCGGGCCGGACGCTAGGGCGGGCGGATATTCCGATGAATCTGTTGAAGCGGCTGATGCACTCGTTTGCGTTTCAGAAGACGGTGGGAGTGCTGACGGCCGAATACCTCCGCCTGGTGTTCCGAACCAATCGTTTTGTCATCGAGCCGACGGATATCTACGAGCGGATCGGTAAGGATTGGCCGGTCATCGTCGCGATGTGGCACGGGCATCACTTCATGCTGCCGTTCTTCCGCCGGCCCGAGCACAAGGTGAAAGTCCTGATCTCTCGTCATCGCGACGGCGAGGTGAACGCGATCGCCGCTGAGTGGCTGGGCGTCGGGGCGATCCGCGGCTCCGGCGCGCACGATGGCCGCTACAACCAGAAGGGCGGGGTCCAGGCGTTCAGGGACCTGATCCAAACGCTGGAGCGAGGGGAGAGTGTCGCGCTCACGGCCGATATTCCCAAGATCTCGCGCGTCGCCGGACCCGGCATCGTGATGCTTGCCCGCAAATCCGGTCGGCCGATCTATCCGGTGGCGGTGACGACCAGTCGGCGCGTGGAACTCAATTCCTGGGACCGTACCGAGGCGAATCTGCCGTTCGGACGATTCGCGGTCGCGGTCGGCGATCCGGTCTGGGTCGCGGCCGATGCCGACAAGGCAGCCCAGGAGCAGGCGCGCCTGGCGGTCGAGACCGGCCTCAATGCGGCGACTGCCCGCGCCCGCGAACTCGCCGACGGCGTTAAGGCGACGGGGACAGAGGCGCTCAGCGCTGGAAGAGCCCGGCCATAACCGCTAATCTCACCACGGGTCATGGCCGCGTCGCCCAAAGCGCGCGGGGCTGCGACAACGGCGTGATCCAGGGGTGAGATGGTGAAGCTCGACTACCATATCTTCAAATCCATCGCGAACGGCTTCTTCGGGATGTTTGTCGGCGTCAAGCAGCGGCCGACGTTCTTCGACGTCAGGGCCACCTGTCCCGGCCTCGATCAGGTCACCCGCGCCTATCCGTCGATCCGACAGGAGTTCGACCAGCTCATCGGCGCTGCGGGCGAGCTACCGCAATACCACGACCTCGATCCCGGCGAACGCGAGATTTCAGACACTACGCCAAGGCGCTGGAATGTCTTCATGCTCGAGATCATGGGACACAAGCCGGCGCAGAATCGCGCCGCTTGCCCCGAGACCTGCCGCGCCCTGGCGCTGGTTCCGAACATGATCCAGGCGTTCTTTTCGATCCTTGAACCGAGAAAGTCGGTGCCGCAGCACGAAGGACCCTACCTTGGCTACCTGCGCTACCACCTTGGCATCCGCGTCCCGAGACATGATCCGCCGAAGCTCGTATCAATTCGCAGGACTATGTCTGGAAGGAGGGCGAGGCGGTACTGTTCGACGACAGCTGGCCGCACTCCGTCGTCAACACGAGCGGCGAGTTGCGCGCCGTCCTGATCGTCGACGTGCGCCGTCCGATGCCCGCGGTCGCCGATCTCTGCAACCGCTTCCTGCTCGACGTGGTGGGGCGCCACACCTATGGGCGCGCGGTGGCCCGCAAGGCGGAAGCGTTCGCGAGCGCGCAGGGCGCGCGCGGCCGCGCTGCCGCATGACCTGGAGCAACTGTCGTTGCCGATAAGCACCGGACAAGTGCCGTCCGCGGGCGAGCGGCTGCCCTTGCCGCTTCGCGCCTACCGGCTCGCGATGGCGGTGGGAATGCCGTTATTGCCGCTGCTCGTGTCGCATCGGCTCAAGCGTGGCAAGGAAGTCCCGGAGCGGCTGCACGAACGTGAAGGCGAGAGCGCGATCGCGCGGCCGGAAGGGCCGCTGATCTGGCTGCATGCCGCGAGCGTGGGCGAATTGAACGCCGTCACCACGCTGGTGGAATGCCTTATCGCCAAGGGCTTCGGCGTCCTGGTCACGTCCGGCACCGTCACTTCGGCGACGATGGCGGCGCAGCGGATGCCCGAGGGCGTCATCCATCAGTTCGTGCCGTTCGATGCTCCCGCATTCGTCGCGCGCTTCCTCGATCACTGGCAGCCCGACATGGCGCTGTTCACGGAATCCGATCTCTGGCCGAACCTGATCGTGACCGCGTCCGCGCGCGGGATTCCGCTGATCCTGGTGAACGCAAAACTGTCGGAGCGCTCCTTCAATCGTTGGAAATTTGCATCCAGCACGATCGGCGCGCTGCTGCGTCGCTTCGACCTCTGCCTGGCGCAATCGACGGCGCACGCGGCGCGCTACCGCGACCTCGGCGCGCCGCGCATCACCACGACCGGCAACCTCAAGCTCGACGTCCCGGAGCCTTCCGCCGATCCGGACAAGCTGCAGGCGCTCAAGGCTGCGATCGGCAATCGCCCCACCATCGCCGCGGCCTCGACCCACGCCGGCGAAGAGGCGATGCTGATCGAAACGCATCGGCGGTTGCGCCATTCGTTTCCGCATCTGCACACGATCATCGCGCCGCGTCATCCTGATCGCGGGCCCGGCATTCTCGCGATCGTGCAGGCGGCGGGCCTGGCGGCGTCGCTGCGCTCGCGCGGCGATCTGCCGAAGCCGGACGACGACATCTATGTGCTCGATACGCTCGGCGAGCTCGGCCTGGTCTACCGCCTGGCGCCGATCGTTTTCATCGGCGGCTCGCTGGCGAGCCACGGCGGACAGAATCCGATCGAGCCGATCAAGCTCGGCGCCGCGATCCTGCATGGCCCGCACGTCTGGAATTTTGCCGAGATCTACGATGCCCTCGACGCCGCGCATGGAGCCGAGCAGGTGACCGACGTCGGCAAGCTCGCGGTTCGCGTCGGCGCTTGGCTCACCGACGGAACGGCGCGTGCGAGCGTTGTCGCAGCCGGGCGCGAGACCGTGACGATGCTCGGGGGTGCGCTTGATCGAACGCTGGCGGCGATCGAGCCCTATCTCGTCGACATCCGGCGCAACCGGAACGGCCATGCGTGAGCCGGCGTTCTGGTGGCGCCCGGCCGGTCTTGAGGCTCGATTGCTGGCTCCGCTCGCTGCGGTCTACGGCGCAGTCGCGAGCGCGCGCTTCAGGCAGCGAGGTTATCGCGCCCGCACGCCGGTGATCTGCATCGGCAATCCGACGGTCGGCGGCGCCGGCAAGACGCCGATGGCGATCGCGGTCACGCGGATGCTGATCGCGGCCGGCGCGAAGCCTATGCTGCTCAGCCGCGGCTACGGCGGGGAGATGCCGGGACCCGTGTTGGTCGATCCATCGCGCCATCGCGCGGCTGAGGTCGGGGACGAAGCGTTGCTGCTGGCGCGCACCGCGACGACGATCATTGCGCGCGACCGCGCCAAGGGTGCCGAGGCTGCGCTTGCCGCCGGCGCCGGCGTCATCGTGATGGACGATGGCTTCCAGAATCCGTCGCTTACCAAGGATTTTTCGATTCTGGTCTTGGATGCGCGCCGTGGCCTGGGCAATGGCCGGGTGATTCCCGCCGGCCCGCTGCGGGCGCCGATCGAGATTCAGCTCGAGCGCGCGCACGCCCTGGTCATTGTCGGCCCCCCTGAGGGCGAACTAAACGTCGAAGCGCGCGCCCGTGTCCGCGGTATTCCTGTCTTCCGCGCGCGGCTCGAACCAGATCCCGGGGTCGTGGCGACCCACCGCGGCAGCCGCGTGCTCGCCTTCGCAGGCATTGGCGACCCCGAGAAGTTTTTCGCGACGCTTGCCGGTGCCGGTGTTGCGATCGCTGCTACGCGAAGTTTTCCCGATCATCACCGCTATAGCCGCGAGGAAGCGCGTGCGCTGCTGCAAGCGGCCGAACGCGAACACCTCAGCCTGATGACGACGGAAAAGGACCTCGCACGCATGCAAGGCGACGTGGACGCAGCCGAACTCGCCGGACGGGCGCGGGCGCTGCCGGTCGTCCTGGTCTTCAACGACGAAGCTCGGTTCGCGGCCCTCTTGCGTGAGCGCCTCGTTGCGGCCCGCGCCGTACTCTGATCAGCGTTTTGCCCGCTCCGGAAAATGCCGCTGCAGCACCGCCTCGGGCGAGAGGTAGGGCTCCTGCAAATCCACGCTCCAGTACTTGAGCTCTTCCAGCGGGATCGGCGTCCCGGTGACGGCGCAGCGGACAAAGGCGCCGGGCCGAACCACCCGGAAGTCGCCATCGAGGTACTTGACCTCGGCCTCGCCGGCCATCGGCGAGGAGCGGTCGAAACGATTGAGCACGTCTTACTCCGTTTGCGGTCGGCACTGCTGTCGCGCCTCAACATAATCGGTCGGAGCGGAGCTTGTAACCCACCGGATTGTGATGCTTGGGATGTCCCGGTTTGTTCCATCCCATGGTAATATCAGGCGGGGCCTGGGAAATATCCGATGCGTTTGATCATCGCCATGTTCGCCGGCATTTTGGCCGGTGCGACCGCGGCCCGTGCCGCCGAGCAGGTTGAGGTGCCGCAAGGCGACGCGATGTTGCGTTCGGTGTTGTTTCGGCCGGAGGGGACGGGTCCGTTTCCCGGCGTGGTCGCGTTGCACGGATGCGGCGGCCTGCTTACCCGCTCCGGCACGATCACACCGCGGTTCGCCGATTGGGGCAACCGGCTCGCCGCCGCCGGGCTCGCGGTCATTTTCCCCGACAGTTTTGGTTCGCGCGGCGTACGCAGCCAATGCCGCCTGCGCGAGCGCAAGGTACGCTCCTCGCGGGAGCGCGTTGCCGACGCCGTCGCCGCCCGGCACTGGCTCCAGGCCCAGACCTGGACCGTAAAGAACCATGTCTCCCTCATCGGCTGGTCGAACGGGGCCATCGCCTCACTCTGGGCGGTTCGGCCCCGCATGGGCCCCCGTGATGGCCAGCCCGACTTCCGCTCGGCGGTCGCGTTCTATCCGGGCTGCCAACGCCTGCGCGATGTCGCCTGGAGCGCCCGCATCCCGACCCTGGTCCTGATCGGACGGTCCGACGATTGGACCTCCGCCTCCGTCTGCGAGCAGATGGTCGCCGGTGCGCGTGGGCGCAGCGCGCGGGCCTCGATCGTCGTCTATCCCGGCGCCTATCACGACTTCGACCGTCCCGATTACCCCCTGCGCGAACTCGCCGGCCTTGCCTATACCGCCGACGGATCGGGCAAGGCCCACACCGGGACCAACCCGTCCGCGCGCGCCGATTCGCTCAAGCGCGTGCCGGCATGGCTGCTGCGATAAATCAGAACAAATTGCCTTGCCCGGGATCGCTGCCGCCGCGGCGGGCGCGCCGCCTGAGCGTGGGTGTCGGAGCGGCGTCCGGCGCGCGTGAAACCGCTTCGGCCGTAGCGCGCACGCGTCCGTCCGAAAATTCGATGTCCATCCGCTGGCCCGCGCTGACGTTGGCGGCGGTCCGCAACGGCCGCCCGGTCTGATCGCGCACCAGCGCAAATCCGCGCGCCAGCACACCTCGGTAGGACAGAGCGCGCAGCAGTTGGCTCCAGCGCTCTGTGGCCTGCGCCCGTTGATCCAGGACGATGTCGATCGCCCGCTGCGCGCGCAGGCCAAGCGCCATGACCTGCTCCTGCTGCCGCATCAAGCGACCGCGATGCGCGTCCGCGTTCGCCCGCAGGCCGGCCGCGAGCCGCGCTGTCGCTGCGCCGAGCCGATCGTGGCGGCGAAGCGTGGCGACAGCGCGCGCGCGTCTCGCTCGCCCCGCCAGGACAGCCACCAGCTCGCGCCCCCGCGAGGTGCGCGTGCGCAGAAGCTGCGGCGCGAGCCGGCCGGCGATGCGGGCGAACTGGGCGTGGTGGCTTTGCGCGTTGGCTTCGAGTGCGCGCGGCAGCCGCGCGGCAAGGTGATCGAGCCGCTGGCGCGGCAGCGCCAACAGTTCGTCGGCGCTCGGCAGCGCCCGGGCCGCCGCACGCAGTTCGGTACGCCGCGCCTCCTGCGACCGCTGCCAGCAGGCCAGCGCGCGCCGGGCGAAGCTGTCGATCTCGAGCAGCAAGTCCGCGCGCACCGGCACCGCCATTTCGGCAGCGGCGGTCGGCGTCGGCGCACGCTTGTCGGACGCGAAGTCGATGAGCGTCACGTCGGTCTCATGCCCGACCGCGGAGATCAGCGCGATGGCGCTGTCGGCGGCCGCGCGCACCACGATCTCCTCGTTGAATGACCAGAGATCTTCGAGCGAGCCGCCGCCGCGCGCGACAATCAGCAGATCGGGCCGCGGGATCCGCCCCGGCACCGGGAGCGCGTTGAAGCCGCGGATCGCCGCCGCCACCTGCTCGGCGGAGCCGTCGCCCTGCACCTTCACCGGCCAGACCAGCACATGGCGCGGAAAACGATCCGCGAGCCGGTGCAGGATGTCGCGGATCACCGCGCCGGTAGGCGAGGTAATGACGCCGATCACCTGCGGCAGGAACGGCAGAAGCTGCTTGCGCGCGGGGTCGAACAGACCTTCGGCGGCGAGCCGCTTCTTGCGCTCCTCGACCAGCGCCATCAGTGCGCCGAGGCCCGCCGGCTCGAGCGACTCGACGATGAGCTGATATTGCGAGCGGCCGGGATAGGTGGTGATGCGGCCGGTGACCACGACTTCGAGGCCGGCTTCGAGCTTGAGCTTGATGCGCGCCGCGGTGGTGCGCCAGATCACGCCGGCGATGCAGGCGCGGTCGTCCTTAAGGTCCAGATAGACGTGGCCGTTCGAATGGTAGCTGACTTTGCCGAGTTCCCCGCGCACGCGCACGTAGCCGTAGGCCGTCTTCAAGCGTGCGCTTGAGCGCCACCGAAAGTTCGGAGACGGTCAGTTCGGGAATGTTGACGCGCGGTTCGTTCAAGTCAGTCCTCATGAACTCCGACGTGATGGCGGCGGCGGTGCGCGACGGCGACCAAAGAGGCGCGTTGCGGCCGAATCAGAGAGCTCAACCCTGGTCATATATAGCGGGCCGCGGCAGTCCGGTCCGCAACGAGCGCTCACTTCGGCTTGTTGTGCCCGCGCCGGCCCTGGGCAAATTCGACCGTATAGCCGTCGGGATCGTAGGTCTGCATCGATCGTTCCCAAGGCATGTCGGTGGGCGGGCGATGAAAATGAACGCCTCGCCCGGAGAGCTCCTCGTAGAGCGCGTCGAGATGGTCCGTGCTCAGTTCCACCTGAATGGCCGCCCGCTGCTCTGGTGTCATGGTCCGTGCGCCGGCCGCTTCCGGAAGCTGGTTGCTCAGGAGACCGATGGTGCCGCCCTGGGGACCGCCGACACGGATCATCGCAAAGCTGGGCGCGCGATTTGCTTCGACGACCAGTCCGAGCTTGTTGCCGTAAAATTCGACCGAGCGGCTCACGTCGGCGACCGCCAGCGTAAAACCTTCCAATCTGACATCGGAAATCATTGCTATCTCCGTTGTGAGTGCGCCGCATCGAGAACGGAAGCCGCGCCGCGCGGTCACTTCCCGCCGATCGCCTTGCGTGCGTCGTCGACCACCTCCGGCGGCGCCTGGAACATCCGCGCTACCAGGGTTTGCAGCGCCTCGCCTTCGACCGGCTGGATCTCGAGCTTCTGCTTGTCGGCCTCGGCGACGAACTCCCGGTCACGCATGGTCTGGCTGAACGCCTGGCGCAGCGCCGCCACCCGCTCCGCGGGCACCTTCGGCGGTGCGGCGAACGGGCGGCCCATTTCCTGCATCGAGAGGATGAGGTCAAGTGCCGCGCGCTCGCGGTCGTTGCGCGCCAGCTCGGTGACCAGCGGCACGTCGGGAAGCTCCGGGTGCCTGGCGGTCGCGAACTGGACCGCGATGTAGACCTTCTTGTCGCGGATCCAATCCGGCTTCGCCGCCTTCGCCGCTGCCCAGGTCCAGCCGCAGCGGCCCTGCGTTTCGCCGCGCTCCATCGCGAGCAGGAGATCGTTGACGCCAGGGTAGCCGGTCACGACCTTGAATTTCGTGCCGAGCAGGTTGTTGAGAATATTTGGATAGATGTCCGACTCCGAACCGGGCGCATTGGCGCCGAAGATGATCGGGCGCGCCATGAACTCGGCAATCGTGTGGATGCCGAGCCCATGCCAGACCGCGCAGGTCGAGACCTCGTTGTTGGCGCTGCCGATCCAATTGAGCTCGACCGGATTGAAATTCGCGCCTTCGCGGCCGAGCAGACGGTCCATCGCCACCGAGCGCGCGAACATGCCGATGACGCTGCCGTCGCGCGGCAGCACGTTGGCGAGCTCGTTGACGAGGTTGAGCGACGCCGCGCCCGGCTTGTTGCGCACCACGAAGGCCGGATTGCCGGGCAGGTATTTGGGCATGAAGCGGGCGATCAGCCGAGCATAGACATCGTAAGCGCCGCCCGGCGGATAGCCAACGAACAGGCTCACGCTCTTGCCGCGGTAGAAGTCGGACACGTCGTCGGCCCATGCCGGCGCAGCCAGCGCGCTCATCAGCAAGCCCGCGATCACGAGCCGAAGGAACTGCGCTGGAAGCAATCGCTGCATGGCCATTTCGTGTCACGCGGTTACAGCGAGGGCAACAGGTCGCGCGCGCGTTCTACCGCCGCAGCCGGCAGCGCATAGATGCCGCGCACGATGTCCGTGAGCTCCGTTGCGCCGATCGGGTCGAGGTCGAGGCCTTGCCTCGTCACCGCCTCGATGAATTCCGGATCTTTCAGTGTCCGCAGGTAGGCTGCGCGGATGGCCTCGACGCGATCCTTCGGCACGCCCGGTCCCATGAATGAGGGATAGCCTGTTGCGCTCGGCGCGCAGAGCACCTCCAGCACCTGGCGATCCTCCGGCGACTTCGCGAGATCGAGGCCGAGCGGCACGTCAGCGGGAATGTCGGGCGCCTTCTTCACGCCGAGCTGCACCAGCACGGTGACGATCTTGTCGCGCACCCAGTTCGCGCTCGGCCCGCTGTTGAGCGATTTCCAGGTCGAGCCTACCTTGCCCTGAACCTCGCCGCGTTCGAGCGCGAGATCCACCGCGCCGAGGCCCGCGTAGCCGGTGACGATCTTGAATTTCGTCCCGGCGATTCGGTTGAGCGCGCGCGGAAAGATGCCGGTGTCCTGCGCGATCGAAGTGGCACCGACGACAACTTCCTTCTGCATTGCAGCCTGGATCGTGCGGACGTCGGTCGAGGCGTTCCAGACCATTCCCATCGAGACCGTGCGCGAAGGGCTGCCGATCCAGTTGAATTTCGGCGGGTTGAAATTCGCCTGTGGCATCTTGAGCAGCGGCGCGAGCATGAAGCCGCGGGTGATGAAGCCCCAGGCGGTGCCGTCCTGAGGCGCGATGCTCTCGATATAGGTTGCGGCTTTGATGCCACCGGCACCCGGCATGTAGGACATGACGAGATTGGGGTTGCCGGGAATGTATTTCCTCATGACCTGCGTGAGCGCCATGGGATAGGCGCTCACCGCCCCCGCGCCCACGCCGGTGCCGACGTACATCGTGATGGTCTTGCCGCGGTAAAACTCCTCCACGGCCTGCGCCTTCGCGGGTGCGGGAACGGCGAGCGCCGCGGCGAAAAACATCGGGAGCAGCGTCTTCATCGCGTCATAGTCCGAGCTCTTGCCGCAATTCCTGCTTCGCCACGGCGAAGTCCTTCAGAAAGACAGGGTCCTGCATCAGCACCGCCGCCAGCGCGGTCGCGGCCAGGCGGCCGGCCTGGACATCGCTCGGAAAATGGACGCCGAGAATGAGGCGGTCGGTACCGAATTCGCGCCCGCGCGCGAACAGCGCGGCGCCTTTCTCGGGCACCATGTTCGCAAGCACGATCCCGGTCAGGAAGCCGACCATCGAGCTGGCGCTCGGATACGAGCTGCCACCCGGCAGTTGGCCGAGCGCATTGATCTCCTTGCTTACCTCGAACGGACGCGGCCGCTTCCAGGCGTCCTTGCCGGCGGAGAAGGCCACCGCCGCATCGCCGCGGATCTTGACGAACAGCGCCGCCACCGTCGGCACCTTCTGCTCGGTAAAATTCGGTCCAAGCACGTCAGCAAAGCCGAAGGTTCCGGCGGTCGCGTCGGACAAGGCCCGTTCTCCCTGCGCCGGCGTGCGGTTCTTCTGGATTGCGAGTAACTCGGCGAGGTCGCGCTTCTGCAGTTCGGAGTCGGCCGCCGGCGCTGGCGCAAGCAGCTTGGTGAGATCGAACCGGTCGGGTGTGATGTAGGTGGCCTCGGCGGCCGCTGCCGGCGCCGTAGCGAGAATTAGAATAAGTAAAGAGGACCAGAGCGTCCTACGCATGTTGCGCTTCCCTTGTTTTTGTTACCGGCGCGGAAACTACACCCCCAGGAGCGGATCGGAAACACGAATTGCCGTGATGGTGCACCGGCGTCGCGTGTTGCTCACGAAGGCCATAACCACCACAGAAACAACAGCGCGGACCCGATCCAGATCGCGACGATGGCGCCGGCCGCGGCGCGGCTTGTGGGGCGGCCGCTGCGCCGTGCCGCGTCGGCGCGGAATTCCTCCATCAGCGGCATCGGAATGAGCTTGATGACCAGCAGCAGGCCGAGCGGCACGATGATGAGATCATCGAGATAGCCTAGCACCGGAATGAAATCCGGAATGAGATCGATCGGGCTGAGCGCGTAAGCGGCCACCGCAAGCGCCAGCGCCTTTGCGTACCACGGCACGCGCGGATCGCGGCCGGCGATCCAGACCGCGACGACGTCACGCTTGATGGAACGGGCCCAGTGTTTCGCCTGGTCCAGCATGGGTCAGGAGCGCCGCGCCACGCCATCCACTCCGATGGATACTCCGTAATCCTGCTCCGCAGCGGCTGCTGAAACGTACCCGGCGTCGAGATCGCGCCTGATTGCGGCGAGCGCACGCTCGCGCGGATCGCCGTAGCCGCCGCCGCCGCCGGTTTCCACGCAGACGAGATCGCCCGCCGTGAGCTTGAGCCCTTTCTCCTTGGCGATCGGCCGTTGCGTGCCGGTGCGGGCTGCGACCAGTGTGAAGTGGCCAGGCTTCGCCGCCTTGCCGCCGTGCACGCCCCAGGGCGGAAATTTCGTGCGATCGAGATTGGTCTGCACGGTGCAGTCGCTCAGCATGCGGTAGCTCTTGCGGAAGCCAAGCCCGCCACGAAACCTGCCGGCCCCACCGGAATCCGCCCGCAGGGAAAACTCCTCGATCCGGATCGGGAGATAGGTCTCCTGCAACTCCAGCGGAATGATACGGGTGTCGCCGTGCGCCATGGTGCGAAACGGCCCAGCCCCGTCATGGGTCGCGCAGGCGCCCCAGCCGCCGTGGCCACTGTCGTGGGTGCTGAAATACGATCCGTCCGCGCGCTTGCCGAAGAAGCGAATGCCGGAGTGGCTGCCGAAATGCCCGCCCGGCACGCGCGCGGGCAGCGCCTGTTCCAGCGCCTTGATCACGGCGTCGATCACGGTCGGGAACGGCATCGAGTAGTTGCCCATCGGCGCGGTCGCTTCGGCGCTGAGGATTTTCCCAGGCGGCAGCACAAGCTTGAGCGGACGGAAGGTGCCTTCGTTCGCCATCTCGCCGGGGTCCATCAGATACTTGAAGGCGACGCGCGCGGTGGTCTGCCCGCCGCCGAACCAGCCGGAATTGATCGGCCCCTTTACTTGGCCCGCGATTTCCGAGTAGTCGATCGTGAGTTCGTCGCCGGCGACGATCACCTTGACCTTGACCGGCAGCGGTTCGTCACTGGCGCGATCGTTGTCGAGGAAAGTTTCGGCGGTGTAGGTCCCGTCAGGTATGGCGCGGATCAGCGCACGCGCCGCCGCCTCCGATTGATCGAGGATCAGATCGACCGCGCGAGCGAACGTCGCTACGCCGTATTTGTCGACCAGCTCGATCGTCAGATCACGCCCCAGAATGCAGCCCGCAAACTGTGCCGCGATATCGCCGAGCAGTTCAGTCGGCTGGCGCGTGTTGTTCTCGATGATGCGGTAGACTTCTTCGATCGGCTCGCCTTTCGACCACAGCTTGATGGTACGGAGCTGCAGTCCCTCGGCAAAGATGTCGGGCGAATGCGGCACCGCACCGCCGATGTCGATCCAGTGCACGTTGATGGCGAAGAATCCGATCAACTCGCCCCGCTCCGGGCCGACGCGGATCGGCGTGTACATCACGGTGTTGTTGAGGTGCTGGCCCTGCACCGCGGCATGATTGCAGAGCACGACGTCGCCGTGTTGGAGCCGATCGGCGCCATAGATCAGCAGGCCATCGCGCACGGCCATTCCGACCGCGTCGGCGACGAACGGCGGCATCCCGCCGGTGCACTGGGCAATGAGCTGCCCATTGGCGTCGGCAAGGCCGACGGCGAAGTCATTGTACTCGTAGATGTAGGCGCTGAACGCCGTCCGCTTTATATTGGCATCGATCTGGTTGGTGATGGACACTAGCCGGTGCCGGATCACTTCCAGCGTGATCGGGTCGATCGCGGCCATGGCGCGCGGATGGCTGACGGTGTCCTGCATCGCGGCTTTATAGGCCAGAAGAAGGTGCCCCGTCATCGACGCGCAAAGGCTCGTCAAGGTCCGATCCGACCAACGAGCCGCAATCCAACGGGAACCACAGGGCAGGCTCGGGAATTTCCGCTGCGGGCGAGGGCGGCGGCTGAGTTGATTGGAGATACCAATGAATAACCGCGCGACGCGATTTGTGCTGCTGGCGATCCTGGTGGTGCTCGGGATCATGGCCGCGCAACCCTATATCGAACGCCAGCTCTACTCGGCCACGTCGGCGCGGGCGGTCGAGCCGCGCGGCAGCCTTTCGGACTACGAGAAATCGACCATCGATATCTTCGATCATGTCTCGCCTTCGGTGGTGCAGGTAGTGGGCCGCAGCGACGGCGATGACACGTTGCCGTCCGAAGGCGACGAGACCAAGGTGCAGAGCGGCACCGGCTTTGTGTGGGACCAGGCTGGCCACATCGTCACCAACAATCACGTGGTGCAGGGCACAAACGCGCTCGCGATCCGTTTCGCGTCCGGGGAGGCGACGCGGGCCGAAGTCGTCGGCACCGCGCCGAGTTATGATCTTGCCGTGATCCGCGTCACGTCGGTCAAGCAGTTGCCGCCGCCGATCGCGATCGGCAGCTCGGCGGACCTCAAGGTCGGGCAGGCCGCGTTCGCGATCGGCAATCCCTTCGGCCTCGACCAGTCCTTGACCTCCGGCATCATCAGCGCGCTCAAGCGGCGTCTGCCGACCAGCGGCGGGCGCGAGATCGGCAACGTCATCCAGACCGACGCCGCGATCAACCCCGGCAATTCCGGCGGGCCGCTGCTCGATTCCGCCGGCCGCCTGATCGGCGTGAACACGGCGATCTATTCGCCGTCCGGCTCCAGCGCCGGGATCGGCTTCGCCATTCCAGTGGACGTGGTGAACCGGGTCGTGCCGGATCTCATCAAGAACGGGCGGGTGCCGCTGCCCGGGATCGGCATCGTTGCTGCAGATGAGGCTACCGCCACCCGGATCGGCGTCGAAGGCGTCATCATTGTTCGCACCGTTCCGGGTTTACCCGCCGACAAGGCCGGCCTGCGCGGCGTCAATTCGCAGACCGGCCAGATCGGCGACATCATCGTCGCAGCCAACGGCAACCCCGTCCATCGCCTGGCCGACCTGACTGATCAGCTCGAGCAGGTTGGCGTGGGACACAAGGTCGACCTCACGCTCAGCCGCGGCGGCAGCAAGACCTCGGCCAGCGTCGAAGTCACGGACGTGGGCAACGCGCACTGACGCGAAGTCTACCTTCGTCCGCGTCAAGGCTATTGCCGGCTCGCCTCGCGGGGGCGCTGCGGATATGGTCGCAAGCCGTATTCGCAGGGGGGCTCACATCATGACGGTGACGCGTCGCGGATTGCTCAACGCCATGGCGCGGCTCGGCGGCGCCGGCGCCGCCTACGAGACTTTGGCGGCGTTCGAGTTTCTCAAGCCGCCGCCGGCCAAGGCCGCAAGCCTCGAATTGCCGAAGGACTCCGGCGCCGGCAAGACAGTCGCCATTCTCGGCGCAGGAGTTGCCGGCCTCTGCGCAGCCTATGAGCTCGATCGCGCCGGCTATGACTGCGTGATCCTCGAAGCGACGCGACGGCTCGGCGGGCGCAGCCTCACGCTGCGGCGCGGCGATGCCTTCGCGGAAATGGGCGGGCCGCTGCAGACCTGCGCGTTCGATGACGGGCTCTGGCTCAACGCCGGGCCGGGGCGGTTGCCGCATCATCATGTACATGTGATCGACTACTGCCGGCAGTTCGGCGTCGCCCTGCAGCCCTACATCTTCGCGAGCCGCGCGAACCTCGTGCACTCCGGCGATGTCGGCAACGGCAGGACCACGCAGGTGCGCCGCGCGTTCTACGATCTGCAGGGCCATGTGGCGGAGTTGCTCAGCAAATGCGCGGCGACGCCGGGAATGGATTTGCCGCTCGCCAAGGACGATCTCGAAAAATTCCAGGAGATGCTGGCGACCTTCGGCGGTCTCACCAGGACCGAAGCCGGCGGCCGCACCCGCTACTCCTACAAGAACCAGTGGGGCCGCGCCGGCTATGAGACGCCGCCCGGCTCCGCGCGCGAGCCGGGCAAGCCGCTCAGCCCGCTTGCGCTCGACGAAATCCTGCGCTCGAACGTGTGGAACGACTGGATCTTCCGCGACGCCGAATATTTCTGGCAGACCTCGCTGCTCGAACCGGCCGGCGGGATGGACAATTTCGTCAAGAGCTTTGCGCGTCAGCCGCTCGCGCGCCAGTTGGGCACGATCGGCGGCTTGATCCGCTACGGCGCGAAAGTGACCGCGATCGACGTCGCAAGCGACAAAGTCACGATTGCGTTCCACGATGGCGGGACCGATCGCACGCTGACCGCCGACTACTGCGTCTCGTCGATTCCGGTGCCGATCTTCAAGACGCTCAAGACCAATCTCTCAGCGGCGTATTCGGACGCGGCGGGAAAGCTGCCGGTACAGGCTGCCGGCAAAGTCGGCTGGCAGGCGGAGCGATTCTGGGAAACCAAGGACCAGATCTACGGCGGCATTTCCTGGACCACCGACGTGATCACGCAGATCTGGTATCCATCGAGCGGCTATCTCAGCGCCAAGGGCACGCTCACCGGCGCCTACATGTACGGCGCGCCTGCGGACGAATTCAACGCGCATCCCATTGCCGAGCGTCTGCGCATCGCCAGGGAGCAAGGCGAGCGGCTGCATCCGGACTATTCGAAATACGTCGAGCACGGTGTCGCGATCGGCTGGAACAACATGGAGTTCGAACGCATGGGCTGGGCCGACGAGGGCGATCCTGCGTTCCAGGCGAACGCCGAAATCCTCGCGACGCCGCAAGGACGCTTCATCATGGTCGGCGATCAGATCACCTGGTGGACCGGCTGGCAGGAAGGCGCCGTGATCAGTGCGCTGGACGCGGTGAAAGCGATCGACCGGCAGACCAATCCGACCGCCAATCGGGGGTGAAGCGTTGTCGCGCACTACCCAGACGTTGTTGCGAACGCGCGGGGACTGTGCATGGATACCGCGGCAGGCGCGCTTGCGACGGTCGCGCTCGATGGGCCTCCGATGCGGGCGACGTAATGCCCGCAGGGCCATGGGATGAAACCACAGGAGCAAGCCATGAGCATGAAGAGCGCACTGTATCTAGGCGCCGCCGCCATCGCCGTTTTGGCGCTGCTGAGCGCGCCCTCGGCGACCGTGAACGCACAGCAGAGCGCGCCGGCGATCACCGTCGGCGCCAGCGATCTGGGCGGGGTGGTCACCAGCGCGAACGGACCCGAAGCCGGCGTGTGGGTGATCGCGCAAACCAACGACCTGCCGACCAAGTTCGTGAAGATCGTGGTGACCGACGACCAGGGCCGCTACGTGCTGCCGGAGCTGCCGAAGGCGAATTATGACGTGTGGGTGCGCGGCTACGGGCTGGTGGACTCGCCGCGGGTCGAGGCCGCGCCGGGCCGCACGCTCAACCTCACCGCGGTGGTCGCACCGAATGCAGCAGCGGCGGCCGAGGTCTACCCGGCGCAGTACTGGTACTCGATGCTCCACATCCCCGATAAGAGCATGTTCCCCGGCACCGGCCCGGCGCCGAAGGGCAATGGCATGTCGGAGAAGGTGAAGAGCCAGGGCCAGTGGCTTGCGATCCTCAAGACCCACGCTTGCAATTCCTGCCATCAGCTCGGCAACAAGCCGACCCGTACGATCTCCCCGGCACTCGGCCATTTCAATTCCAGCTACGACGCCTGGATGCATCGCGTTCAGGTCGGACCCGCTGCCGAAGTAATGGTCAACAACATCGGCCAAATCGACGCCCAGCTCGCGCTGAAGAATTTCGCCGACTGGACCGACCGCATCGCTGCCGGCGAGCTGCCCAAGGCCAAGCCGAACCGTCCGCAGGGCATCGAGCGCAACGTCGTGATCTCGATGTGGGATTGGGGCGACGCCAAGACCTATCTTCACGATGAGATCGCGACCGACAAGCGCCATCCTACGGTCAATGCCTGGGGCAAGCTCTACAGCGCGACCGAGGACTCGACCGACAACCTGCCGATCCTCGATCCGCAGACAGCGACGGTCACCTACCTCAAGATGAAGCCGCGCGATCCGAACACGTCCGGCGGTTCGTTCATCCAGGCGGGCGGCTTCCCGCAACTGCCGTCCCCTTATTGGGGTGACGAGAAGATCTGGCACAGCCAGACCACCGTGCACAATCCGATGATGGATCAGGACGGCCGCGTATGGCTCACCGCGCGCATCCGCCCGCCGCAGACGCCCGCGTTCTGCCGCCAGGGCTCGGACAATCCTTCGGCCAAGCTGTTTCCGATGAACGTCGCGGCGCGCCAGGCCGCGGTGTACGACCCGAAGGCCGACAAGGTCACCTACGTCGATCTCTGCTTCACCACCCATCACATGGCGTTCGCCGAGGACAAGGACAACACGCTATGGTTCTCGGCCGGCGGGGCGCGTGCCCCGGTCGTCGGCTGGATCAACACCAAGAAATTCCTGGAGACCGGCGACGCCTCGGCCTCGCAGGGTTGGACCGCATTCATCCTCGACACCAATGGCAATGGCAAGCGTGACGAGGGCTATGTCGAGCCCAACCAGCCGGTCGATCCGACCAAGGACAAACGCATCATCGCCGGCCTCTACGGCATCGGCTTCGATCCGAACGACGGCTCGATCTGGGGCTCGGTGCTCTCGATGCCGGGCGGCGTCGTGCACGTGATCCCCGGCAGCAATCCGCCGGCGACTACGCTGACGGAATATTACGAAGTGCCGTTCAACGAGCCGCGCGCAAAGGTGAACGGCTTTGGCCCCCGCGGCGGCGACATCGACCGCAACGGCGTGTTCTGGACGCCGCTGGCGAGCGGCCACCTCGCGAGCTTCGACCGCAAAAAATGCAAGGGCCCGCTCAACGGCCCGACGATCGCGAATGGCCGCCAGTGCCCCGAAGGCTGGACGCTCTATCAGTTCCCCGGGCCGCAGTTCGAAGGTCTGAACGAGCCGGGCGCGGTGCAGTCGAGCTACTACACCTGGGTCGACCAGTGGGACATCCTCGGGCTCGGCAAGAACGTCCCGATCTCCACCGGCAACATGACGGACTCGCTCGAAGTGCTGGTCGGCGACAAGTTCGTCACCATGCGCGTGCCCTATCCCCTGGGCTTCCATGCCAAGGGCCTCGACGGCCGCATCGACGATCCCAACATCGGCTGGAAAGGCCGCGCCATCTGGTCGACCTACGCTGGCCGTGCGCCCTATCACATCGAGGGCGGCAAAGGCACGACCAGCAAGGTGGTGAAATTCCAGCTCCGCCCCGACCCGCTGGCGCGGTGAGGTTGCGCATCACAACACGTCATGGCCGGGGCTTGTTGTCCCGGCCATGACGATCGGAAAGCATCTTCTATCGCCGACCCAGCAGCGCCACGAGCTTTTCCTTCAACTCCGCCTTCGCCGGCTCCGCCGCGCGCAGGATGGCGCTGGCCTGGAAGAAATCGAGCGCGCGGAAAAGGCCGACATTGGGCCGGATGATGAGGTCTGGCACCCAGTGCTTGAGCTTCTCGGAAGTGATCGCGTTGCCCATCACCAGCACGGTCGCGAGCATGCATTCCCACGGATTGGGGATGTCGCGCCGGGTCTCGCTCGGCTCGCCCGAGAGATCGATCGCGACCACGATATCGGCGCGCCCGCGCAGTTGATCGAATGGCAGCGGATTGGTCGCGCCGCCGTCGATCAGCACCTGGTCGTCGACCACCACCGGCCGCATCACGCTCGGCAGCGCGATCGACGCGGCGAGCGCGGGGCGCAGCGCGCCTTCGCTGAACACCACCTGCTTGCGCCGGTAGAGATCGGACGCGATGATGGTGAGCGGGATTTTCAGTTCGCCGAAATCTTCCGGCACCGCCTCCGGCATGAACTGCTGGCAGAACTTTTCCGGATCGACCAGCGTCGCGCTGCCGAACCCCATGCTCCAGATATTGGAGAGGTTGCCGGCGCGCGCGACCATCAGGCGCCGGAAGATTTCGCTACGGTCGTGCGCCAGCGTGAGGGCATGACGGCGGATCTCCTTACCCGACAGTCCTGCCGCATAGGCGGCGCCGACCATCGCGCCGATCGAAGTGCCGGCGATCGCGGCTGGCCGGACGCCGAGCTCGTCGATCGCTTCAAGCACCGCGACATGCGCGAGCCCGCGCGCGCCGCCGCCGCCAAGCGCGAGCGCGAAGGTCTTCCGCCTCATTGCGTCCCCACGCGTTCCCGCTCGACGGCATGGTGGCCGATGTCGCGGCGGCAAAAACCTTCCGGCCAGCGGATGCGATCGACGGCCGCGTAGGCGCGCGCCTGCGCCTCGGCAACGGTCTTGCCACGCGCGCAGACATTGAGCACGCGCCCGCCGTTCGCAAGGATTCGGCCGCCGTCAGCCTTGGTGCCGGCGTGGAAGATCTCGACGTCCTCGACCGCGGCCGCAGCATCGAGCCCCTCGATCACGGAGCCCTTGCCATAGCTGCCAGGATAGCCCTTCGCCGCCATCACCACGGTGAGCGCGGCCTCCGGAAACCAGCGCAGATCGAAATTCCTGAGCACGCCGTCGACGCAGGCGAGAAGCGCCGGCACGAGGTCCGACATCAGTCGCAACATCAGCACTTGGCATTCCGGGTCGCCGAAACGCACGTTGTACTCGATCAGCTTCGGGCCTTCGGCCGTGATCATCAGCCCGGCGAACAGCACGCCCTTGTAGGGCGCGCCCATGGCCTTCATCGCACGCACGGTCGGCAGCACGATCTCGTCCATCGTGCGGCGGCTCATTCCGGCAGTCATCACCGGCGCCGGCGAATAAGCGCCCATGCCGCCGGTGTTGGGACCCTGGTCGCCATCGAACGCGCGCTTGTGATCCTGCGCGGAGGCGAGCGGAACCGCGGTCTCGCCGTCGCAGAGCGCGAAGAAGGAAGCTTCCTCGCCCGCGAGGAAGTCCTCCACCACGACTTCCGCGCCGGCTTGGCCGAGCGCGCCGCCGAACATCATGTCGATCGCGGCCTCCGCGTCAGTCACGCTTGGCGCGACGACGACGCCCTTGCCCGCCGCAAGCCCGTCGGCCTTGACCACGATCGGCGCGCCGCGCGCACGGACGTATGCCTTGGCGGCGGCAGCGTCGCGAAAGCGCTCGTAGGCGGCGGTCGGAATGCCCTGCGCCCGGCAGATGTCCTTGGTGAAGCCCTTCGAGCCTTCGAGCTGCGCCGCGGCCTTGCTGGGTCCGAAGGTCTTGATCCCGGCGGCGGCGAGGTCATCGACGATGCCGGCGCAGAGTGGTGCTTCCGGCCCGACCACGACCAGGCCGATCTTGTTGGCGCGGCAGAAGGCGATCACGGCGGCATGGTCGGCGATATCGAGCGCCGCGATCTCGGCCTCCTCGGCGATTCCGGCATTGCCGGGCGCGCAATAGAGTCGCTCGACCAGCGGGCTCGCCGCGATCTTCCAGGCGAGGGCATGCTCGCGTCCGCCGGAGCCGACAAGGAGAATGTTCATGGATCAATTCTTGGGCCTGCGATGCTGCTGGGTTGCGGCGGCGGGTGATGTAGCACGGCGTAAACCCCCGGCAAGCGGCTCTCGGGCGCGGCAACTCGCGCTTGAGTACGTACAACCCGTGGCTCCGACGCGGAAGATTTTTTCAAACTTCGCCCGATCCGATTAACCGGTCGGGAGCCATGGCTCGAAGCGAGAGCCGGGACCGGAGCAGTTTTAACGGCGTGCGCGAAAAAGAATTTACCCTTTCGCTTCAACCTGTCCGTGTGATTTGACAACCGAGAGCAACTCATGGCGTTCCTCTGGCCGAAGGACCGGTTTCGCGATCTGCGCAAGAGCCCGCGCTTCGAAGTGGACTACCTGGCGCAGATCGACGCGGGCAGCGACGCACCGCTGGTCAACTGCGTGATCTGCGACATCTCCGCGAGTGGAGCCAAGCTCACCGTCGGCGTGCACGAGGTCCCGGACGAATTCGTGCTGTTGTTCCGGCGCCGCTGCCACGTGATCAATCGGTTTGATGGGCAGGTCGGCGTGCAATTCAAAAAAACCTAACGCCGCGCGCAAAAGAACTCTTTCAGCAGCGCCGAGGCTTCGGCTTCGCCGATGCCGGCGTAGACTTCGGGCCGATGGTGGCAGGTCGGCGAACTGAAGAAACGCACGCCATTCTCGACGGCGCCGCCCTTGGGATCGCTCGCCCCGTAGTATAGCCGACGGATGCGGGCGAACGCGATCGCTGCGGCGCACATCGCGCAAGGTTCCAGCGTCACGTAGAGATCACAATCCGCCAGCCGCTCGGAGCCGATCGCCGCGGCGGCTGCGCGGATCGCGATCATCTCACCATGCGCAGTCGGATCACGATCCACGAGCGTACGGTTGCCCGCCTGCGCGAGCACCATGCCGTCGCGCACGATCAGGCAGCCGACCGGCACCTCGCCGGCCTCCGCGGCGGAGCGCGCCTGCGCTAACGCCAGGTCCATGAACGAGGGCGGCGGCATGCGGTCGTCCATCAGCTTGGGGCGCGATGCACCGAATCCGGGACAGGTGCGGCCAACTCTGCTATCTGGCCGAACTTATGAGCATCAAGGGCACAGACGGCAAGAGTGGGGGCCGCAAGGGCGGCGGAGACAGCCCATCCGGCGAACGCATCGCGAAGGCGATCGCGCGCGCGGGTCTTGCCTCACGCCGCGAAGCCGAGACCTGGATCACGGCCGGGCGTGTCGCGGTCAACGGCATCACCGTGGCGTCGCCCGCCCTCAATGTCACGGCACAGGATCGCATTACCATTGACGGCGCGCCGCTGCCGCAGCGTGAGCGCACGCGGCTGTTCCTCTATCACAAGCCGCACGGCCTGGTGACGACGCATGCCGATCCGCAGGGGCGGCCTACGATCTTCGCAGCGCTGCCCAAGCATCTGCCGCGGCTGCTCAGCGTCGGCCGGCTCGACATGAATACCGAAGGGCTGCTTCTGCTCACCAACGACGGCGGTCTCGCGCGCGTGCTGGAACTGCCTGCGACCGGCTGGATGCGCCGCTATCGCGTGCGCGCCCATGGCCGCGTTACCCAGGACAAGCTCGACCGGCTACGCGCAGGGATCACGCTCGATGGCGTGCATTACGGCTCGATCGAGGCGCGGCTTGATCGCGAGCAGGGCGCAAATGTGTGGCTCACCTTTGCCATGCGCGAGGGCAAGAACCGCGAAGTGAAAAACGTGCTCGGGCACCTCGGGCTCGCGGTGAACCGGCTCATCCGCGTGTCGTTTGGGCCGTTCCAGCTTGGCGAGCTGCCGGAGGGAGCGGTCGAGGAAGTGCGCACGCGCACTTTGCGGGAGCAGCTTGGCGAGCGCATTACGGCGATTGCGGGCGCGGATTTTTCCGCCCCGCTCGGCGAGAGCATTGAGCCGACGCTTGCGGACCGCGGCGCGGCGGGCAAGGAAGCGAAGCGAGGCGAGCCCTCCAGGACTCCTGCGGCCGAGCCGTCCCGGCCGGCCTCACGCGCCGCCAAAGCAAAAGCGAAAGAACGCAAGCGCCGCTTCAATGTCGAGCGGCTGGGCGAGCCGGAGATGGCGCGGCGCGAGTGGCGCAAGAAGCAGTCGCTCCGGCGCAAGAAACCCTGATGCGCATCATCGGCGGACGCTTGCGGGGCCGCGCGCTCGCGGCACCGAAGTCGCAGGCGATCCGGCCTACCGCCGACCGGCTGCGCGAAGCGCTGTTCAACATCCTCGCCCATGCCTACGACGATCCAGTGAACGGCGCGCGCGTGCTCGATCTCTTTGCGGGCACCGGCGCGCTCGGACTCGAAGCGGTGTCGCGCGGCGCCGCGTTCGCGCTCTTCATCGACGATGGGGCCGAGGCGCGTGCGCTGCTGCGGGAGAACGTCGCCGCGCTCGGCCTCGGCGGCGCCACCCGTATCTTTCGCCGCGATGCGACCAAGCTCGGCGCCGCCCATCCGGTCGAGCCGTTCTCGCTCGTTTTTGTCGATCCGCCCTATGGCAAGGGTCTCGCCGAGCGCGCGCTCATTTCGGCGCGCGACGGCGGCTGGCTCACGCCCGCAGCGCTGGTGATTGTCGAGGAGGCTGCAGACGCGGGGTTCAAACCGCCGTCAGGATTTGTCGAGCGCGAGCGCCGGCGCTACGACGACACCGAGTTCGTCATTTTGCAAGGCGACGGCTGAAGGTTCATCAGTTCGATCGCGTCGCCCCCGCGAAGGCGGCGACTGAAAGAGAGTCCTCGCGGAATTCTCATCAGCTCCCGCGATGCGCGTGCGACAATGCACCGCTCGCGGTGTCCGCGGCCGATTGTCCCGATGCGATTGCCTGTCACCCGCATTTTGTAAAGGCTTGTGGCGTGTAGTGATCGGGAGAGCTGTGATGATGCTTATCATCGTTTACGTCGCGAGTATTATCGGTGGTGACCTTGCTGCGTTCGGTATCGCGAAAGTGGTGGAGCGCTTTTCCGACACCGGCAGCTTGGTGGTTTTTCTGACCCTGTATTTCCTCGTTTTCGGGATCGCCTGGCATTTTGCCGTACGTGTCACGGCGCCGAAGCAGGCAACCAGCAAGGTCGCAGGGTCGAGCTAGACTAGCGGCCGCTCACGACCAGATGCTTACGTCCACGTCGCGAAGCTGAGGCCGGTCCCGGTGCCGGCCGGCGTCCGGTAGCCCGGCACGTATTCGAACCAGTTGAGGTCGAGATGCTCGACCGCGCCCGCGACAGCAACCCAGTTCAAGATCTCGGAACTGCCGGCGTGCAGCTTGTTGCGCGGCAGCGTCTGCAGGAAGCCGGCGTCCTTGTCGGCGCAGGCTTTGAGGATCGCGCGGTCGAAATCCTCGTCCACCAGGAAATGACTTAGTCCCCCGGATGCGAGTACGCCGACACTTGCGCCATCGGGAAAAGCTTCGACTGCCCGGCGCACCGCCTGGCCGAATTCGTAGCAGCGCCGTGGCCGCGGCTGGTTGGGCGGGAAATAAGTGTTGAGAAAGATCGGCACCGCCGCCACCGGGTTGCGCGCGTCCATCACGCGGCGGTGGACATAAGCGATCGCGTGGCCTTCGCCCTCGCCCTCGGGCAAACATTTCGATGACGCGATGTCGAAGCCCGCATCCATCAGCGATTCGATCAGATGAACGGCAAGTCCGGAATGGACCGGGTAGTCGCGCGGTGCGTTGTCCTCGAAGAAGGCCTGCCGGTTCTGAACGTACCATTCCGGGAAACGCCGGCGATACTCGTCGTGCTGTTCGTTGCTGTTGCGGATGGTGTCGCCGTAATAGATCGCGAAGGCCGGGCGGCAATCGTCCTTGTAGCTCTCGTTCTGATCGTCGCCGAACACGATCAATGCATCGAGCCTGGTGTTCGCGAGGGTCCGCTGCAAGCGCTCGATCGCTGCGCGTGCGATGTTCTGGCGGGCGACGAGATTCGCCGGCGCGACCATGTCGGCGAGCTTCGGGTCGGCCTTTTCGAGGAGGTCGCCATAGGTGACCGGCCGGCCTTCCTTGTCGCGGTGCTTGATTTTCTCATCGGTCTCGACGAACCGAAGCAGCGTCTCGTCCGACGCGAGCAGCATCGGTGTGTGCGACGTTCCCAGCCCGAGCACGATCTTGGCCACCGAAAGCTCCGTCCGTTACTTTCGATCTGCGCGTCAGACGCGGGCGTGCTGCATGCCGGGGCGGACCTTCATCTCTTCCTTGGCGGCATCCTTGAAGGCCCGGTCGGCGGGCAGGACGATCGCTGCCGCGCGCAAGCGCTGATGCTCGGGCGCGACGCCGGGCGGCGTCTCGCCTTTCTCCACCAGTGCCTTCGCTGCGCGCATGAGGCGGTGGCGCGCCATGATGATTCCGTTGTCGCAGGAGACGAGGTTTTCCTTGGTGCGGTCGACGATCGGACCCATCAGCTCCTGGACGCCGGAATCCTGCATCGCGAAACCGGCGATGCCGCTATAGGTCCGGCCGGCCTTCTGCGCCGCGCGGTCGATGAGGTAGTCGTTGTCCTTGTTGGCCTTCGCGCGCCAAGTATTGCCTTCCTCATAGACCACGTGGCGGCTGGCGCCGTTCTTCATCGCGGTCACCTCCGCCTCGGTGAGCGCGCGGGTCGCGTGGTAATCCCAGTTCCATATCCAGCAGTTCTCGTCGTTGATCGGCACCCAGAAGTGCCCGCCGGTGGGATGATCGCCGCGCGGCGGGATCATCGTCATGCAGGGCATGATCCACTGGGTGATGCGCCAGTAGTATTTGCCGGCTTCGGCGTTGCGTCGCGCTCCGATATGGAGGCCGGCCGGGCTTTCCACCACCTCGAAGTGCGGGCGGACATCGCCGAGCGTGTAGTCATTGCCTTTGGCGCCCACGTAGAGCGGATCATTGGCGAACTCGCCGCCGTGCAGCCAGGCGCTATGGCTGGAATCGATGCCGCCTTCCAGCGCCTGGAGCCAATTGCATTCCTGCAGCCGCTTCGAAATGTAGCTCTGCTCGGGAGGAACCGTGGCGAATTCGAACTCCGGCAGCGCCGGCTGCTTCTCGGGCGGGCCCATATAGGTCCACAGTACGTCGCCGCGCTTGACCAGTGGATAGGATTTCAGCTTGATCTTCGCGCAGAAGCCGGATTCCACCGGCTCTGATGGCACCTCGATGCATTGACCGGTGTGGTCGTATTTCCAGCCATGATAGGGGCAGCGCAGCCCGCCTTCCTCGTTGCGGCCGACCCACAGCGAGGTGCCGCGGTGGGCGCAGAATTCGTCCATCAGGGCGTAGTTGCCGTTGCTGTCGCGCCAAGCCAGCAGCCGCTCGGAGAGGAGCTTGACCCGCACCGGCGGGCATTCGTTCTCCGGCAGCTCCGTTGCCAAGAGCGCCGGCAGCCAGTAGCAGCGGAAGAGCTGGCCCATCGGCGTGCCCGGGCCGGTCTGGGTGAGGAGATCGTTCTGTTCTTTCCTGAGCATGGGCAGATTCCTTACCGCGAAAATTGGCGAGCTGTTTGATCCGTCGATTATAAGCGCTTCCGTGGCCGATGGCGATTGCCGCTCTGGACTAGCCCTGGTCGTAAGCCTGCTGCAGCGTCGCGATGTCGAGCTTGGTCATCTGCATCAGGGCTGCCATGACGCGGTTGGTCTTTTCCGGGTTCGGGTCCTTCATCAGCTTGCCCAAGAGCGTGGGCACGATCTGCCAGGACAGGCCATACTTGTCCGTCAGCCAGCCACAGACATTGGTTGCGCCGCCCGCGGAAAGTTTTCCCCATAGGTCGTCGACTTCCTGCTGGGTCTCGCAATTCACGACGAAGGAAACCGCCGGGGTGAACTTGTAGTTCGGGCCGCCGTTGAGCGCTATGAACTGCTGCCCGTCGAGCTCGAAGTTGGCGACCATGACGGAACCCTTGGGGCCCGGTCCGGCGTCACCATAGCGGCTGATGCTCACGGTCTTCGAGTTTTTGAAGATCGACATATAGAAATTCATGGCCTCTTCGGCCTTGTCGTCGAACCACAGGAATGGCGTGATTTTCTGCATCGCGTTTGTGCTCTTCTCGCTGTTGCTGATCCGCGGGCGCACCGGCGATCGCGCCCCGCACAGCAGGTTGATCGGAGTGCCGCCCGAAGCTGCGCCGGCGTTACGGCATCTTCACGGCATCGCGCGCCTTGGCGAGGATGGCGTCCGGCAGTCCATAGGTCTTGGTGATGATCTTTTCCATGTCGGGACCGGAGATCGGATCGATCGGGCCCAAAACCTTGGTCGCCTCCTGCAGGAATTCCGGATCGGCGAGCGTCTGCATGAAGGCCGTGCGCAGCGCGTCGCTGCGGGCCTTGGGCACGCCGGGCGAGACGAAATACGGCCGCCCGAGCGCCTTCATGCCCATGAGGATTCCGAAGATCTGCCGTTGCTCGTCGTTGTGGGTAATATCGAAGATCAGCGGCACGTCCCGCAGCGCGGGGTTGGTACCCTTGGTCAGCCCGAGTTGGAGCAGGAACCTGATCTTGTGCTCGCGGATCCAGTCCGCGCGTCCCTTTTCGATGTCGGAGAACGACCAGTTGGCGGTGCCCTGCACCTCCTGCCGCTCCATCGCCAGCGTGATCTGCGCCTGACCGGGATAGCCGCTGACGATGCGGAACTTGGTGCCGAGCACCTTGTTCATCGCGCGGGGAAACAACTCGGTGTCGGTGGCGGGGCCGTTGCCGCCGACCACCATTTCAGACTTGAACACGTCCTCGATCGTCATCTGCGGCGCGGTGTTCCAGGCGACGACCACCCCGAGTTCGTTGGTGGTGCTGCCGAGCCACTGGATCTTGCGCACGTCGTAGCGCACGCCGGAGCCGGCCTCGCCGAGGATCGGCTGGAACGGGATCGGCCGCTGCACGGCCGCGATCACGGTGCCGTCGCGCGGCGAGACTTCGTAGACGTAGTTCGCCGCAACGATCGAGCTCGCGCCCGGCTTGTTCTGCACGATCACGTTGGGATTGCCCGGGATGTGATGTCCGAGATAGCGCGCGAGCGTACGCGCGGTGATGTCGTAGCCGCCGCCGGAGTCCGACCCCACGATGATGGTGACGGTCTTGCCCTTGTAGAAGTCCGCCACCGACGGGGTCTGCGCCGCCGCGGTTCCAGCCATCAGCAGCCAAATGGACAAAGCCGTTGCGCACAAGCCAACCATGCCAGTCGTTTCTCGGGTCATGACCAATGCTCCGCCACGGGCGCAATCCTAGTCTAGCGCAATCCGCTAGCGCGTTCCACGACACGAAGCCGCATGCTAGAGAAGGGCGGTCGTGATCAAGATGAGATGAGGAAGATGTCGTACCAAGGTCAGCAGTCGGAAATGGTTTCATTCAAGGGCTACAACGGCGACATCGGCGAAGCTTACTATGCGCGGCCCTCGCGCGCCGGCAAGTTTCCCGGCATCGTCGTGATCCATCACCTGCCCGGCTGGGACGAGTGGATCATCGAGGTCGCACGCAAGTTCGCGCATTACGGCTATGCCGCGATCGCGCCGCACCTTTACTTCCGCGACGGTCCGGGCAGCCCGGACGACGTCGGCGCCCGCGTGCGCGCGGCCGGCGGCGCCGCTGACGCGCAGGTGGTGGGCGATGTCGCGGGCTCGATGGCGTTTCTGCGCGAACAGCCCAATTCGAACGGGAAGGTCGGCTTGATCGGGTTCTGCTCCGGCGGGCGCCACGCCTACCTGTCGGCGTGCTCGCTCCCAGGCGTCGACGCCATCGTCGATTGCTGGGGCGGCAACGTCATCGTCTATGACAGCAAGCAACTCGACGCCAAGAAGCCGGTCGCTCCGATCGACCTGACCGAGAAGCTGACGGCCCCGCTGATCGGAGTTTTCGGCAACGACGACCAGAATCCAGACCCCAAGCAGGTCAACGAGACCGAAGCCAAGCTCAAGCAGCTCGGCAAGAGCTACGAATTCCATCGCTTCGACGGCGCCGGCCACGCGTTCTTCAATGCGGCGCGCGTCGCCTATAGGCCCGAGCAGGCGGCCGCAGGCTGGAGCAAGGTGTTCGCGTTCCTGGGAAAACATCTGGCCGGCTGACGCCGCGCCCTCTTACCCTCTCCCCGTGAGGGAGAGGGTGGCTTGCGGTTCACGTCAGCGAAACCCGGGCCGGGTGAGGGGAGACGCGCCATTCCGCCGTCCCGACCTCTCACCCGCCGCGCTCACTTCGTTCGTTCGACACCCTCTCCCGCGAGGGGAGAGGGAAGGGAGCAGACCCGACAGCTTTCGACCAATCGCGAAGCTGTTACTTCATCGCCAGCGTGTTGATCCGCTTCGGCACTTCGCCGACCGGCACGACCGCCTTGATCTTCATCGAGGCGGTATCGATCGCCGTCACCGAGCGCAGGCCGGAATTGGCGATGTAGACCGTCTTGCCGTCCGGCGCGAACGTGACCCAGTTGGCGACCGCGCCACCAGGCTGGCGGCCGGCGATGTTGATGGTCGGCAGCGACACTTGACCCTTGAGAGACAGGTCGTCGAGCGAATACACGAACGCGGCGTTCTGCGGGATGCTGGTCACCCACAGCGTCTTGTTGTCCGGTGACACGCCGATGCCGTGCGAGGGCGCGTCGGCGCGGCCGGCGTCCATCTCTACGCCGCTCTTGAGGTCGGGCAGCGTGATGCGGGCAACTTCCTTCTGCTGCGCGAAGTCGAGCACCGCGAAGCCGTCAAGCGCCGACATCTGCACGAACACCCGCTTGGTCGAGCCGTCCGGATTGGTCTCGATCGTCATCGGCCGGACGCCGCGATCGAACAGATATTCCCAGGCGACCTTCTCGGTCTTGAGGTCGATCGCGGTGAACATCTTGGTGCGGACCGAGCCGGTGATGACGTATTTCTGGTCCGGCGTGATGTAGACGTTGTGCAGCCGCCCTCGCACCGGGATGCTGTTGGACTTCTCCAGCGTCTTCGGGTCGATGATGTCGAGCGCGCCGGGGTCGCGCGCGATGCCGACCACGATGCGGCCGTCCTTGGCGACTGCGATGTTGTTGGGATGGTCGGTGAGCGCGACCTTCTTGATCAACTTGCCGCTCTTCTGGTCGAACACGTCAAGCGTGCTCTGCGCCTCGTCGCTGACATAGACGCGCTTGCCATCGGGCGAGAAATTGATGCCGTGGGCGGCCTCGATGCCCTTGATCACCTGCACGACCTTGTTGGTCGCCGGATCGATCGCGTGGATGGCGTCGCCAGCGCTGTTGGTGACGTAGATGCGCGCGGTCTCGGCGTTGGCCGCGAACGGCACGATCGCCACTACGGGCCAGAGGTGCTTGAGGATGCGGAAAGCTGTCATGGGAGCGAGTCTCCTGGTGGACGGGGATTCCCACCCGCAGGGTAGCCGCAGCCCGGCGGCAACCGCAAGGCGGTCGCGGCCGAAGTCGGAAAGCGTTGAGCCAGCCCCGGACGGGCTTCCGCGCAGGGGAAATGACGCAATATAAGAGCCATGGCCAAGAAAGTCGTCAGCAAGACTGCAATCGAAGCGCTAACCGAGAGTGAGGCGAAGGCCGAGCTCAAGCGGCTCGCCGCCGAGATCAACGAGCATGACCGCCGCTACTACCAGCAGGATGCGCCGTCGGTCACCGATGCCGAATACGACGAATTGCGCCGGCGCAACGCGGCGATCGAGGCCCGCTTCCCCGATCTGGTGCGGGCGGATTCGCCCTCGCGCCGGGTCGGCGCCGCGCCAACCGGACGCTTTCGGAAAATCCGCCACGCGCTGCCGATGCTGTCGCTCGACAACGCCTTCGCCGAGCAGGACGTCCTTGATTTCGTCGCCCGCATCCGCCGCTTCCTCAGGCTCGACGACGACGAAAAGATCGCCTTCAGCGCCGAGCCGAAGATCGACGGCCTCTCGATGTCGCTGCGCTATGAAAACGGCGCGTTGCTCGCCGCCGCCACCCGCGGCGACGGCACTGTGGGCGAGGACGTCACCGCCAACATCAAGACCCTGAAGGAAGTGCCGAAGCACCTCAAGGGCCGCCACGTGCCGTCGGTCTGCGAAGTGCGCGGCGAGGTCTACATGACCAAAGGCGATTTCCTGAAGCTGAACGAACGACAGAAGGAGGCGGGCGGCCAGATCTTCGCCAACCCGCGCAATTCGGCGGCCGGCTCGCTGCGGCAGAAGGATCCGAACGTCACCGCGGCGCGTCCGCTCGGCTTCTTCGCCTATGCCTGGGGCGAAGTGAGCGATCGCCTCGCCGAGACGCAGTCGGGCATGATCAAGTGGTTCGAGAACGCCGGCTTCACGACCAATCCGCTCACCCGGCTTTGCCACTCGGTCGAGGAACTGCTCGCCTTCCACCGCGAGATCGAAACGCAGCGCTCGCATCTCGACTACGACATCGACGGCGTCGTCTACAAGGTCGACCGCATCGACTGGCAGGAACGGCTCGGCTTCGTCTCGCGCGTGCCGCGCTGGGCGATCGCGCACAAATTCCCGGCCGAACGCGCGATGACCGTGCTCCGAGATATCGAGCTGCAGGTCGGCCGAACCGGCGCGCTCACGCCGGTCGCGAAGCTTGAGCCGGTCGGTGTCGGCGGCGTCATCGTGCAGAATGCGACGCTGCACAACGCGGATTACATCAAGGGCATCGGTGGCGACGGCGAGCCATTGCGCGACGGCCGCGATATCCGCATCGGCGACACCGTCATCATCCAGCGTGCGGGTGACGTCATCCCACAGGTCGTGGACGTGGTGCTCGACAAGCGGCCGAAGGACGCCAAGCCTTATCACTTCCCGAAGAAGTGCCCGTGCCCGCTGCACACCGACGTGGTGCGCGAGGCAACCGCTGCCGGGGAGGAGGGCGCGCGCGCGCGCTGCACCGGCGATTTCGCCTGTCCGTATCAGAAGACCGAGCACCTCAAGCTGTTCGTCTCGCGCCGCGCCTTCGATATCGAAGGCTTGGGCGAGAAGCAGATCGAACTCTTTTTCGAGCAAGGCTGGATCAAGGAGCCCGCGGACATTTTCACGCTCGCCGCGCGTAATGCGAAGATCAATCTCGAAGAGGTCGAGGGCTTTGGCGAACTATCGGTGCGCAATCTCTTTGCTGCGATCGAGGCGCGGCGCGAGATTTCGCTCGAGCGATTCATCTACGCGCTCGGCGTGCGCCATGTCGGCGAGACCACGGCGCGGGCTTTGGCGCGCGCCTACGGCTCATGGTCGGCGTTTCATGACGCCGTGCTCAAGCTCGCACAAGGCGACGCCGAGACCCGCGAGGAGATGGACAACCTCGATCAGATCGGCGACGCCGTGATCGAAAGCCTCGCCGCCTATTTCGGCGAGCCGCACAATCGCGGCATCGTCGAGCGGTTGACGAAGCAGGTGCGCATCATCGACGCGGAGCAACCCGCGGCGGAGTCGCCGGTTGCCGGCAAGACCGTGGTGTTCACCGGCTCGCTGGAGAAGATGACCCGCGACGAGGCCAAGGCGATGGCGGACCGCCTCGGCGCCAAGACCGCGGGCTCGGTCTCGAAGAAAACCGACTACGTCGTCGCGGGCCCCGGCGCCGGGTCGAAGCTCAACAAAGCAAAGGAGTTCGGCGTTGCCATCCTCAGCGAGGAGGAATGGCTCGCGCTCGTTGGTGCGGCGCGCTGATCGTCAGATGTGCCCGGTCAGCGCCAGGATGATCAGGATTAGCAGCAACAGCCCGATGCCGCCGCCGGGTCCATAGCCCCAGCCGCGGCTGTAGCCCCAGCGCGGCAGCGAGCCGACGAGGGCGAGAATCAGCAGAACGATCAGGATGGTGGTAAGCATTGTTCCGGCCGCTTTTGTGAGGGTTCCGGGTTTCCAACGCCGTCCTGCGCCTGGAAGTTCCGCCTATGTTACGAGCGGTCGGGTGGCGGCAATCAACCATGCCCGTGTATTTTCGTCGACGAGCGGCGAAAGAGTTGCGCCGACGCGCGCATGATAGTCGTCAAGCCACCCGCGTTCATCGTTAATAAGGAGTTGCGGCTCGATCAGCGTCCGGTCGATCGGCGCCAGCGTCAATGTCTCGAACGCGTTGAGCGGCTTCTCGGCGCCGGCGACCGGACGCGCCTCGATCACCAGCACGAGGTTCTCGATGCGGATGCCGTAGTCGTTGGCCTTGTAGTAACCGGGCTCGTTCGAGAGGATCATGCCGCGCCGTAGCGCCGCGCTGCCGAGCTTGGAGATGCGCGCGGGACCTTCGTGCACCGAGAGATAGCTGCCGACGCCGTGGCCGGTGCCGTGATCGAAGTCGAGCCCGGCCGACCACAGGAACTGCCGCGCCAGCGGATCGAGCTGCGCCCCGGTGGTACCGTCCGGAAATACCGCGCGCGCGATCGCGATGTGGCCCTTGAGGACGCGGGTGAAGCGCTCGCGCATTTCCGCGTTCGGCTCGCCGATGGCGACGGTGCGGGTGATGTCGGTGGTGCCGTCCTCGTACTGCGCGCCGGAATCGATGAGGAACAACTCGTTCGGCGCGATCCGCCGGTTGGTCTTGCGCGTGACGCGGTAGTGCACGATCGCGCCGTCGGGACCGGCGCCCGATATGGTAGGAAATGAAATATCCTTGAGCACGCCAGTTTCGCGGCGGAAGCTTTCCAAGGCTTCGACGGCGTCGATCTCGGTGAGCGTACCGGCGGGCGCCTCGCGCGCGAGCCAGGCAAGAAAGCGCACGACCGCCGCGCCGTCGCGCACATGCGCGGCCCGCCCGCCAGCGATCTCGACCGAATTCTTGATCGCCTTCATCAGCGCAATCGGATCGGGCCCACGCGCGACCTTGCCGCCGGCGCTGGTGACAAGCCGCGCAAGTGCGTCGGCAGCGGTGGCCTGATCGAGGCGCACGGTCTTGCCGGCGTGGCCGAGCGCCGCCAGGTCAGGCGCGAAGGCCTCGGGCGGGCGCACGTCGGCAAGCGCCTCGAGTTGATGACGCACGTCGTTCGAGAGCTTGCGCCCGTCGACATACAGCGCGGGCCGGCCTTCGCACGGGATGGTCGCGAACGCGAGCGGCAGCGGCGTATGCGCGACGTCGGAGCCGCGGATGTTGAAGGTCCAGGCCACCGCATGCGGGTCGGACACGACCAGCACGTCGGCTTTGAGCTTCCCGATCTCCGGGCGGAGGCGCGAGAGCTTGGTCGTCGCTTCCTCGCCGGCGTAGCGGATGTCGTGCAGCACGACCGGGCCGAGCGGTGGCGGCGGCCGGTCGTTCCAGATCGCGTCGATCGGATCGGGCTCGGCCGGCGTCAGCGTCGCGCCGGCGGCGGTGCAGGCCTTGGCGAGTTTTTCCGCGCTCTCGACCGTGTGCAGCCACGGGTCGTAGCCGAATTTGTCGCCGCTGGTGAGATTTTTTTCCAGCCACTGGTCAGGCGGCGACTCGACGAGATGCTCGATCGCAAACAGCGAAGTGTCGACCTGCTCGCGCACCTGCAGTGTATAGCGTCCATCGACGAACAGTGCGGCGCGATCCATCAGCACGACCGCGACGCCGGCGGAGCCGGCAAAGCCGGTGAGCCAGGCCAGCCGCTCCTCCGCGGCCGGCACGTATTCGTTCTGATGCCGATCGGCGCGCGGCACGATGAAGCCCGCGAGCCCGCGCCGCGCCAACTCGGCACGCAGCGCCGCCAACCGCGGCGCGCTGGCGGCGGCTTGCGTGTCGTCATCGAAAGTCTGGAACTTGGCTTCGAACATCGCCGTACCTTATGCGCCGCGCCAAGGGGCGGCAATGTGCCTGCCTGCGCCTCTCTATGGGGGGCCGTGGCGGGGGCGCTTCAAGAAGAAGGCTGTCACCCTCCACGTGTCAGGCTCACGCGTCATTAAGCTCGGTCTGGACGCGTCTGATTTTCTGCACTTGCAAATGCGCCTCATCCATAGCTAAATTAGAAGCAGAAGACGGGATGGAGTCCCCCCGTAAACGCCGATGAGGCTGATGACTCCTACAGGGCGCTTGGCGTCGGTAGGAGTCTGTTTTTTCCAACCGCATCCAAGCTTCCACTTGCCTCGCGCTCCGCTGAAGGGCGCGCGGGCGAGCGCGCTGTGGATTCAGCCGAAGGGCGTGTGATGCGGGGATGGTTGTCGAGCCTCAACTTTAGCGTCCGCGTGTTGGTCGCCGTAGCGATTACGACGATTTTTGCATTTGTCCTTGAGGCGCCATGGAGCTCGTGGTGGCGATGTTGGCTGGGTGGAGTGACCGTGTTCGTCGAGTGTCGGATGCGTTCGGGGTCGGGGTCGCATCAATGAGTTCGATTCAGTCTGGGCCGCAGTGTGAATAAAGGATGAGCTGGCAGGAGATTTACGGATGACTGGCGTTTGGGCTCTCGCGGCATTGTGGCTGGGTCTCGCGCTGATTGCGAGCTTGTTGTCCATCTGGCTGCGCATATCGACCGCGCTTTCCGAAATCGTGGTTGGAACGATTGCGCAGCTCATCATAGGTGCCGTGATCGGTTCGGCCGTCCTGGGCACGGACGAGTCCTGGGTCAAGTTTCTATCCGGCATCGGCGCGATCGTCCTGACGTTCCTTGCGGGAGCGGAGCTTGATCCCGAAGTGTTCAAGAGAAAATGGAAGGAAGCCACGGCGGTGGGTCTTGCCGGCTTCTTTTTTCCATTCTTCGGCTGCGCTGCGGGCGCCTACTATATTCTTGGCTGGGGGCTGATGCCGAGCTGGCTCGGCGGTGTGGCGCTTTCGACCACCTCGGTCGCCGTCGTGTATGCCGTCATGATCGAATTCGGGCTGAACAAGACGGAGTACGGCAAGACGGTCCTGGCGGCTTGCTTCATCAACGATCTCGGAACCGTTCTTGCGCTGGGATTTATCTTCGCGCCCTTCACGATGAAGACTCTGATCTTTGCCGGTGTCGCGGTGGTCGCGTTCGCAATCCTGCCCTGGCTGACACCGAGGTTCTTTCGGAAATACGGCAACCGTCCATCCGAACTGGAAACAAAGTTCCTGCTGCTTTGTCTGCTCGGCCTGGGCGCATTGGCAGAATGGGCGGACAGCGAGGCAGTGCTTCCCGCCTACATCATTGGAATGGTGCTCGCCGGCACGGTCGGGAAGGATCATGCGCTCATTCGTCGGTTGCGGACCCTGACATTCGGGTTGCTCACGCCGTTCTATTTCATCCGCGCCGGATCGTTCGTCTCGATCCCCGCCCTGATCGCCGCGCCGTTCGCATTCGTCTTCATGCTCATCGTCAAGCTGGTCACCAAGTTCGTGGGAGTCTATCCCGTCACTCGATACTACAAGTCCCCAAATCCTGAGGCGACGTACACCACGCTTCTGATGTCTACGGGACTCACCTTCGGAACGATTTCGTCGCTGTTCGGCCTGTCGCATGGCATCATCGATGAATCCCAATATTCGATTCTCGTTGCCGGTGTGATCGGCAGCGCCGTCATTCCGACCCTCATTGCAAACGCATTCTACCTGCCGCGTCACTTGATACCGAAATCGAATGATCCGGCACTGGCCGAAGCGGAAGCGACAGAGGCGCCGCCAATTCGACGGATCGCGCAAAAAGCCGAATGACGCCCGGAGGGCCGCCAGGATGTTCAGCAAAATTCTGCATGCCAATGACGGCTCCGAGCCCGCCTTTAAGGCGCTCGCTCTGGCGGTGGCAATCGCTCAACAAAACCGCTCCGAACTGCACATGATCTCAGTCGAAGAAATCGATTACATGCCCGAATTCATCGAAGAAGTCCGGGAGGAGACAGGCACCGCGGCGCGGCGTTTTCACAAGGCCGTCCAGCGGGCGAAAGCAATGGCGGAGGAAAGCCATGTCACGCTCCGGACCCATGTCGTGGCCGGGCATCCGGTGCGGGATATTGTCGAGCTGGCGGCTCAGCTCAAGGTTGATCTCTTGGTGATCGGCGCAAGAGGGCATTCGGCGATATATGATCGCCTCATCGGAAGCCGGGCCGATCGCATCATGCAGCTCGCCCAGTGCCCAGTGCTCGTTGTGAAATGATGACCTTGGATATAACAAGGCCGGTGCAGACCGGCCCTTGCAGGGTAGGAGCCGAACATGGGGATTTGTTCAACCCGTCAGCGGAGATCATCGCTTCAATGGGAACCTACATCTGGATTGCAATCGGCAGCGCGCTCGGGGGCGTTGCGCGGTACTGGTGCTCAGGCGTTGCGGCACGCTTGATCGGGGAGACCTTTCCTTGGGGCACCTTGATCGTCAACGTGATCGGCTCATTCATCATCGGTTTCTTCTCGACGCTGACCGGTCCGGAAGGACGGGTCTATGCCGGAACAACGGTCCGCCAATTCGTCATGGTCGGCTTTTGCGGAGGCTACACGACGTTTTCGTCGTTCAGTCTTCAGACCCTCAGCCTGCTCAACGACGGAGAGATGTTCCGAGCCGGCGCCAATATCGGCCTGTCCGTCCTCTGCTGCATGCTCGCCGTATGGGCGGGACACCTGCTCGCGCTGAGCTTTAACTCCATGAAGTGGGTTTGACCATGCAGATACCTCGCGATGCCGTCCTGCTGCGCATTTTCTTTGGCGAAGATGACAAGTTCGAACATCTGCCGCTGCATGAAGCGATCGTGCTGAAGGCGCGGGGAATGCACCTCGGAGGAGCGACCGTCTTGCGCGGGCATATCGGCTTCGGCCATTCCAGCCACATCCACACGACCAAGATCTTGCGCCTCTCGCAGGATTTGCCGGTGATAGTGGAGATCGTCGACTCGCAGGACAAGATCGACGCATTTCTTCCGGTGCTTGATGGAATGATGTCCAGCGGTCTCGTCACCATGGAAAAGGTTCAGGTCCTTCAATACGGAACGACGATGGATCTCGCGAAGTGAATTGTTGCAAACGGTCCTGGAAGGAATCGAAGGGGCGGCGACGTCCAGGTATTAATTATGCAAATCGTGATAGAGTGAGGTGCCTGCGCGCGTCACCAATGACATCAACGATTGACTGATCTGGGAGATAGAGTGTGATCTGGCTCCATCGCATCTTACAGATCAGTCTGGCGTGGGCGATGGCCTGCACGATTGCGAGTCGGGCCGCCGCGCAGGATCGGGGTGCGTTTCTCGCAAATGAGACCATCAATTGTGCCCGTTGCGTGCTCAGCGCCGCAAGTCTCGATCGCCGCGATCTCACTGGCGCCGATTTATCCGGCGCTGACCTCAGGGGCGCGACGTTTTCGCGTGCAATCCTACGGGAGGCAAACTTATCGGGCGCGAATCTCGCCGGGGTAAACCTGAAGCGGCGCGACCTCTCGAATGCAAACCTGTCGGGCGCAAACCTCCAGGGCGCGAGCTTTCACCGCGCTAATCTTCGCGGAGCAAATCTGGCGGATGCCGATGCCCGCGGCGCGAACCTCAACCTGGCTGTACTGACCTCAGCCAACCTGCAACGCACGAACCTTGTGCAGGCTTTGCTTTTTCAAGTCGACGCGAGCGGTGTGGATCTCCGTGGAGCAAAGCTCAACGCGGCGTTGATGGGCAGCGCGCGCCTTCTCGTCGCGAAGCTCGATGGGGCCGACCTTACCTTCGCTGACCTGTGGGAAGCCAGGCTGACCAATGCGAGCCTTCGCAATGCGATTCTCACCGGCGCCAATCTACATGCCGCCACGTTGCTTCGCGCCGACATGAGCGGCGTCAGCGGTGAACGCACTGATTTCGACCAGGCAACCTTGCGGGGCGTCAACCTGGCGGATGCGGTTCTTCTTGAAGCCGATTTCCTTCAAGCCGATCTGACGGAGGCAAACCTGAGCAGGGCGGACCTCCGACGCTCGCGGCTTTCGGCTGCCAAGCTGTTCAGGGCGATCCAAATCGAGGCGAATTTGCAGGGAGCGATCATGCCGGACAACAGCGTGCATCCATGATCGGCGCGGGCGCCGCACCCGCTTCGGAACGATCTACGGATGCCAGCGGCCGTTGCATCGGTACCGAATGTGCTGCAGCGGCAACATATAGGGTGGCGGAAATGCTAATGTGGGGACGGGGCAAATCAAAAATGTAGGGAGGTTCCAATGACGTCATGGAAACAATGCTCCAAGCAGCTTCGGCTCGCCGGCTCAGTTGCGTGTACCATAGCCGGAGTTTGCGTTTCCGCTTCGGCGGCGGAAACGACCTATCAGCGTCTTCTGAATTCATCTGCGGAGCCGCAAAACTGGCTCATGCGAATGGGTAATTACAGCAACTGGAATCACTCGACACTGAGCCAGATCAATCGCGACAATGTCGCCAATCTCAAAGTCAAGTTTATGTTCTCGCTCGGTGACCCTAATCGTCCGAGCAAGGCCACCCAATATTTTACGCCGCTCGTCGAAGACGGCTTCATGTATGTGGGAAACCAGTGGCAGCAGTACTGGAAGCTCGATGTTCGGGATGAAAAGCCCAAGGTGGTTTGGAAGTACGACGCGAAGGTTCAAGGTGCGCGGGGGAAAAGCGGCCATAGCGCCACGCTCTTCGGCAACAATCTTTATTTCAACACCGGCAACGACGCTCCGAATCCGCGGCTGATCGCGCTCGACAAGAATTCAGGCGAGGTGGTCTTCGACGTCAGCAGCAGCATTCCGGAAGCGCCCAACCAGGGCAGTTCGGCGGCGCCGCTGGCGGTCAAGGATAAGATCATTCTCGGGACGAGCGGTCGTAATGAGACCGGCCGCGGCTTCGTGGCGGCGTACGCGGCCGACACCGGCAAGCTGCTGTGGAAGTTCCTCGTCGTCCCGGAGGCGGGCCAGCCCGGCTCCGAGAGCTGGGCCGATCCGCGGACCATGGCATATGGCGGCGGCGGCGTCTGGACGGAGCCTTCATTCGATCCGGAAACGAATCTGGCCTATTATGGCACCGGTAACCCCGTGCACATGTTCGATCCGCAGGGCCGCCCGGGCGACAATCTTTATACCAGTTCGATCATCGCGCTCGATGTCGATACCGGGAAAATGAAGTGGTACTTCCAGACCATCCCCAACGAAGCGTGGGACTATGACGCGGTTGCGATCACGCAGCTCTACGACATCAATATCAATGGCGAGGTAAGGAAAGTCATCTCGCAAACCAATCGAAACGGGTTCTTCTACACGTGGGATCGAAGCAACGGCCAGTTCATCAAAGGCGAGCCGTTCACCACAGTGAACTGGACCGCCGGTCTCGACCCCAAGACCGGCAAGCCGAAGGACTACGATGCCAGCAAGACCATTCAAGATTACGCGGGCAAAGCGGTCCGCTACGGCAAAAAAGCCATCGATGTCCGCCCCGCGCACTATGGCATGCCGACCTTCATGCCGAATACCTACGACCCAAAGCGCGGCCTGACGTACTTCAACGCCATGATTGGCGAAGCCAACTACTTCAATTCGCGAGCTGCCGATCCAGCAAAGCACGACGCCGGCACGGGCTTCCGGGAGATCTATTGCGGCTCCCATACAAAAGACAATGCAGTTGAGCCCATCGTGCGCAACATCACCAATCCCAACTGCAAGATCAGCCACGGCTTGCTTGGCGGTATCGATGTCAAGACCGGGGATACGATGAAGAAGCTCGAGTCCTATTACCCGGCCTATTCCGGGGTCCTCGGCACCGATGGCGGTCTCCTTTTCATGGGCGATATCATGGGCAAGATATCGGCGTACGACAAAGACACCATGAAGGAAGTGTGGAGCTTCGACAGCGGTACGCAATTCGCCGGCAACCCGATGACCTACTCGGTCAACGGCAAACAGTACATCGCGCTCACGCTCGGTGGCCGCCCGGCGCGCGATGAAGGTTCGTTCCCCGAGGCGATGGCGCTCGGGCAGAATGTGATGCTGGTGGTCTTCGGCCTTTGAGCTGCTGAATGTGTGAGGAGGGGGAGCCCGCCGCTCCCTCTCGCCCCGCAGGTGCAGCAGGGGGTTGATCGCATTTCGTCTTGCCGATGGAGCCGCGCTTGGCCGCACAAGCCAAACATAAGCAGGTCGCCATTCTGGCGACTTGGCTCGCGCTGGTCCTGCTCGGCCCAAGCATCAACACCGCGTCGGGTCAGTCGCCGCCGAAAATCTGGGACCTGAAGTTCGGAACTCCCGTTGGCGAACTGCCTGAAGAGGAATTTGTCGATCCCGCCTGCGGCACCAATGGTGGTCCGCCGGGGCTCCGCATCGCTAGCTTCGAACAGTTCGAGCGCTGCGGCCCGGAGGCATCCGGGCTGCGCGAAATCTGGTTCAGGTATGACGACGAGGAGGAATACATCGCCCGCGCGGCGCGCGATTCCGACGCAATAGCGCGCGCCAACGCGATGCTGGTGCTTGGACAGCCGGTCGTGCTTTCCCTGCTCGTCGACCACGCTGGCCGGGTGCAAGGCTACAGGATCATCACCGACCCGCGTGCGGACCCGGAACTGCGAGAAGGCGCCTATTTGCTCGCCGCTGCGTTCAAGGCGCGCTTTGGCGCGGACGGTTGGGATTGCGAGGACATGCCGCCGAATGTGGGCGAGACGCCGATTGACGGCGAATTCGTCAAGCAGCGATGTCAGAAAGTCTTAGATGGACAACAGATCACGTTGGAAAGCCGTCACTACTACAAGCCCGGACAGGCGCAGATCGATCCCAATACCGGCTTGCCGACGGTGAATCAGTTCGAGAGTTCGATGCGCTTTCAAATCGCCCATTTGGACTCCATTCAGAAGTAGCGCGGATCTCCCGGATGTCGAGGCAATGGCCGAAGTCGCGTCCGGCCTGTGCGAATACCCGGTGCTCGCCAAGCTACTTGCCGACGACTTTCGCCATCAGGTAATCGACCAGAGCTTCGATCTCACCGGCGCCGAGCACGGGGGTCAACTCCAATCCGGCGGGCGGCGGCCCCTTGGACATGCCGTAGCACGAGACTTCGGTATAAGCGCCCTCGAGCCATGCGGGCATCTCGGTATCAGGACGTCCGCAGCTGATCGTGTCCACGAGTGAGGAGCGATCGAGCAGCGTGGCTCGCAGGCTTGGCCCAGCGGGGAATTCGCCACCAGCGCCGCCTTCGCCGGAGGCGCCATGGCATTGCAGGCATCCCGCCTTGTCCCATGCCGCTTCCCCGGCAGCGATCCGCGCGGCATCTTGCGCGAATGCCGAAACGGACACCGTCAGAACAGCGCCGACGATCAAGACAGATGCGGTCGATTTCAGTGGGATCATTGCCGTGACCTCGAAAACCATGGAGCGTCTGCCGCGGTATGAAGTCCGGCTCGATCCCGCCCGCACGTCAGCGGCGGCCCATCGCAATGGATGCGATATCGAGCCGCACTGTCAACATTAGAACATGAAGCATCCCCCGATCAGCGGCAGCGGCTTCAATTGCCACTCTGCTGCATGCATGGCAGCCAAGGACTGCTCACGATGGGCTTTTCCGAGCTGCATCCCTCGTGACGCAGGCCTGCAGACGCGCAACTCCTCAATCAGTTTCACAAACATCAAGTTCCGAATAAACGCCGGAGGACCAGGAGGAAATGGAAACAGGAGTCTTCGCCGACGCACATTTGTGCGGGCGGCCGGGCCGTACGCTCTATCGAAGCTCGGGTTTGATGCCCGTCAAGGAGCGGCCTGGAAACGTCGCAGCAAGCTCGGCGTAGCGCACGGAAATCCGGGTGAAGCCGGCGGACGGTGGCATCTTGCTCCAGAGTCTACAGCAAATGACCCTGTGTCGTACGCCCACTCCGACGGATTATCTCTCTCGCAGCGTGCGCCATTGCCGCGTATCGCGCCAACCGCTTGATTCCCATGTCATTATGGCAGACCGCAGGCCAATGGCGTTTAGTTCACTAAACACCTCTTGAAACGCAACGTTACCGGTTTCTCAATCCCGTGGGATCCGGAAAGCGCTCGAACCGAGCGCCTGCTCGGCCTTGTCGGCAAGCTGATGTAATTGATGGTTGATGGGCCAACGATGGGACGAAGGCCGAGGCGATCGGCCTTGTCGGCGAGCTGATGCCATTCGCGTGCGAGATCGCGATACTGGGCGGCGATGACGCGACGCGATGCTGTAGCGGCGCGTTCTTGGCAAAAGCGCGCTTGAGAGCGGCACTGATCCGCGATTTTGCTCGGCATAGATTGTATCCCATTGCTAGCGGGGGTCGCCCGTCAATGTGAGTTTACTCAAACCCGATTGCATCATCTATGCGGCATTGTGGACTCCTATGCGGCATCATGGACTCCCGGTGACAGCAAACTGCCGATGCAGTTCGCGCGGGTGGAACCGCACTCGCTTTCTCAATCGACGCTGAAGGCACCTAAAGAGCGCGCTGGGATGATCGATGGCAAGGTTACGCTGGGCCGGCGCGAGGCGCGAACCCAAGTTGACGCTCGAGGATCGCGCGACGGGTGGATTTAGTGCTCGACGACAAAAGGCCGGATGCGACCCGAAGTGCGCTGCAACTCCGACGCTGCCGGCGGCTATGATCGAAAGCCGTGTTCCATCATGCAGTCCCTTAGGAAGTGCCTGCGCCGGACGGAGTGCCTGCCGAGCTTCCTTGCATCCGCCTGCCGGATGCAATCCGTTTTTGCGGCTGCGTGCGTAGCCCGTGTCGACTGGGCGGCATAGGCATCGCGATCGATCAGCGGGGCAGCCATCGTCGGAACGGTCGCCGAAGATCCGAAGATGAGCATTATGGCCAATATCAGAGGGTTTTTCATGATGATTTCTTTTCGGCCCAACCGTTTCGAACGCCCCGTTACCTTAACGAGCGTAGCTTTGCAACAGGCAGAATACGTGCCGCTGCCCTTAATGTTAAAACGGAGATCGTAATTTGACCGATTGTGTTAGGGTTTCGCCGGCACAATCGGGAGGTGAGCCATGGCCGACGAAGAAGGTTTGCTGGAGGTGTTGGGACGCATTGATCTCAGCCTCAAGGCGATTGCGGGGCAGTTGGAGTCGATCCATCTGGTGATCAAGAAACATCAGGCGTTCGTGGTGGATCGAGAAGTTGACAGGGCCGTGCGGAAAAATCGCTGAAGTGGGGGGGGGGACGGGCAGGGCCAACTCTAGGAGCCTGCCTTTTGGGTACCCCGCCCCAAAGTAAATCGAGATATCGTCCCGATACCGATTGAATGTTAATGCCCTCGCGTTATCATCGGACGGCAACTTGGAGAGGCGACAATGGCGCGCGGTACGGTCAAGTGGTTCAATCAGACGAAGGGTTATGGGTTCATTCAGCCGCAGGGTGGGGGCGGAAAGGATGTGTTTGTTCACATTTCAGCCGTTGAGCGCGCAGGATTGTCGTCGCTGAACGAAGGCGCCACCGTCGAATATGAACTGGAAACGGACCGCAAGAGCGGCAAGCAGTCTGCCGTCAATCTGAAGGTAGGCTAGCCGGCGGAAGCGGCGCGCTCTATCGCCAGAAGGGAAGCGCCCCGCAACAGCGAACCAACGGGTACCCATCGGTGCCGCGATCAGGCGTGCCTCCGTGGGTCGGTGAGCCGTGAGCACCCGCGCGTCTCGGGCATTTCATCTGCAAGATAGCGCTGATAAGGTTTAGTGAGGAGGACGTTGGGCGGTTTTGCGGAGGCGGACAGCATGACAGACGGTGGGACCGCCGCACAACGGCCGGCGCAGCAAACCGACCATACCGTGCTGTGGAACCAAGCGGCGGCAACCGTGTACAAGCGGCACTTCCGGCTTCGGATTGAGCCCTGGCAGGCTGGATTGCTGGGCGCTGGCTTCGCCGGCGTTGTGGCCGAGCTTGTCATGACGCTGGCTGGGGTCGATCGTGCCAGTAACGGGGACGGCCTGATAGTGATCATGGGTTTTGGATTCGGCATTGCGTTCACGTGGCTTTATTCAGCGCGAAGGTCGTACCTTGAGGAAATTCGCCAGGAGTACGGAAGGCTCCGCGAGGGTCCAAACCAATGATCCGAAGCGGACGTTGTGGTGCGGATCGCGCGACCTGATGAGCAATGGACTGGCGCGCATCGAAGTCCAATGAGCGAGACGCCGAAGCGCGGCGCCGCGGCCTGCCATGGCACAAGCGATTCAATCGTGCGCGGCTCGCGCTCTTCGTGGCATGCGATAGCCAACGCTGCGCCGCCCCTATTGTTTGGTCGGCGCGGGGTACGCCGTCGTCCAGTTCGCCTCGCCGTCGAACTAAAAGTCCGAGGGCGCGCGGAACGCCGGGGCGCCGAGCACCCCGTGACCCTGTGCACGAGAGATAAGTTTGAGTGCACAGGCAGTCTTCATCACGGAAATGCCGGTTCCCCGGCGTTCCGCGCGCGGTGTTTGAAGGCTTGCTCCGCGCGACCCCCGGTGGCTGACGTTTCGGATGCCGTCGGTTCGTGCCTCGCGGCCGACCGGCATCTATCCACCGCTGAAGGAGTTGACCGCGACGCCCGCGCATGGCGGAGCGAACGCCGCGGTGCGCCAATCCCGTGACGCGCTGTGGCGCGCCGGGACCGCGCGGCTTGGGCCGCCGTGCGGGGCTTGCGAACCCGCCGCACGGCCACCGCGCCAACCGGTCGCGGGTGTCCCCGCGCCGATCCCGAAGCGAACGCGCCGCATCTCCAGCGCGCCGCTCCGGCCGTCCCCGCCCTTTGAACGCCTTCGAAGCGCGCCCTCGGTCGGGACGAGGTATGGAGAATATAGTCCTATGAAAGAGTTTGTCAAGATGAACCGTGGCGGCGATTGAGCGGGACCGTAGCCCGCATGAGCGCAGCGACATGCGGGTTGGCTTCAAAAACGGCTCAGGTTTCAAAACGGCTCAGCTCAGCCCCGGATATCCGCTACAGCCGATCCGGGCTACTTGCTTGCGAGGAAGTAATTACGGTGAACGCGCCAACGACCGTAGCCCGTAGCCCGCATGAGCGCGGCGACATGCGGGTGCGATGCAGACCTCAAAACAGGCTCAGCCCCGGATATCGCTTCGCTCATCCGGGCTACAGTCGGTCCGGGTTACTTGCTTCGCCCCATCGCGCCTTGGCAGCCTTTTTGGCTATCTCTTTCCGCTTCTTGGAGGACATTCCAGCCGCGCGCGCCTTTCCGCCCATCCGCCCCAGCGCTACGGCGGCCGGGTTCTTCCCCTCTGATTTGAGGGTGGGCACGTCATCCGCCAACTCGCCCGTCGCGATCCTGGCGATCATGACGGCGCGGGCGTTGACATCGGCGGGGCGTTTTTCGCCCTTGGGGCCTCTGGGCATAGTGACTCCTGCTCTGCTTGGCGGTAAGCATAGCACGTTTATAATCAGGTTGCCAGAACATGAGGAACCACGCCCATGCTAAAAAACATCGTGAACTCCGCGAAGATCGCCATTGCGCCCGCAGCTCTGGTCGCCTTCGTCGGCCTCGCCCTCGCAGCAGACGCTCCAAAAGACAATAAGGGATTTGCGACCAGCAAAACCACGGCAATAAGCTTAGGTCCCGAGTTTCCGGGGGCGGCCGGTCTCCAACTGCGCTTGCGTATGCTCACCATTGAACCAGGGGGCCATATTGGTCTCCATGACCATAAGGAGCGGCCGAGCGTGGTCTACTTCATTCAGGGAACCGACACCGTCATTCGCGAGGATGGCACGTCGAAAACCTTCCATGCCGGTGATACGACTTCGGAACCAGGAACGACGGTGCATTGGCATCGCAACGACGGGAACGACGCTGTCATTCTGATAGCCGTAGATGTTCTTAAGGCAAGCAACTAGACCGATTCTGCTCAGGGTTTTCGAGCCCCGAGCCCCTCATTTGCCCAAGCGTTGCCACAATCAAACTGAGACACTACCATCGTGCTAACGACCGTAGCCCGCATGAGCGCAGCGACATGCGGGTTGGCTTCAAAACGGCTCAGACTTTAAAACAGGCTCAGCCCCGGATATCGCTTCGCTCATCCGGGCTACAGCCGGTCCGGGCTACTCGCTATGTCAGGCAGGGGGTTATTGCCGGAGGATTGGGCGGGCGACGTGAGGGAGTTAGGAAGTAATTTGAGCTAGTCTAGGAAGTAATTGCGGCGAACCGCGCCGGCGACCGTAGCCCGCATGAGCGCAGCGACATGCGGGTTGGCTTCAAAACAGGCTCAGGCTTCAAAACAGGCTCAGCCCCGGATATCGCTTCGCTCATCCGGGCTACACCCTACAGCTACACCCTACAGCCGATCTACAGCCGGTCCGGAGCTATTTGCTTGAGCGCCCTCAAGCGCGCCCTCGGTCGGGACGGGGTCTGGGGTAGCCCCGAATGAGTGCAGCACATTCGGGAACCGCTCGTAATCTCGCGCTAATTGAACGTCGCAATGCAGCAATCCGACCCGGTATTTTCGGCCGGCCGGGGTGCATCCTCCGGATTCTCTCTATTCATTCGCGCGTGAGGTATCGCTGTGCCGACGTCCTTAAGAGCGCCCGTTGCTTATCGGTACCTGTCGTCCTTGCCATTTGGACTTCCGTCGCCACCACCGTTCCCGTACCCATTGTTCCCTTTTTTCCCTCCGTTTCCTCCGCTTGAATTCGCAATCGCCGTGGAGTTGAGAGACGTTGACAACAGCAATGTCAGCGCCGGCGGCGTAACCACCGCATACTTTCCGCAAGCTGCAAGAAATCTTCTTCTGTCCTCGGTCGCCGGCGATTTGGCAGAGCTGGAGGCAGGTGTGTTGGGAGCACGCCGCATCGGATTTCCCTTTCGCATTTAATTGCGCTTCATTTAAATAGGAAGTATAGATTTAATTTGGTTCCGTCAACGACCGGTTCGGGGAACATTTCTATACGTATCCGCCTTGAAAGCCATGTAAATGCAGCGTCTTAGCGGAGCTATGTCGAGCAGGCGACCTAGCCCGGCGAGAATACCTGCTATGGGCGCGGCAAGTCGAAATGAGACCGATTTAATTTGTATTAGCCGGAACTCGATCTGACAGACGGCACCTGGTTGAGCGATCGGGTTTTGATGTCCGATGTCGTCAGGCGGCGATCATTTTCTCCTTTGTCATTGGCAATGCATCAAGGAAGGTTTGCATCGGTGTCTTGCCAAAGCACCAACGTCCCTGATGAGGTCGTGCTTCGTTGTATTCACAGACCCATGCATCGAGATCGGCCTGCAGCTCGTCGATCGCATGATACACCTTCTTGCGGAACGCGACACGGTAGAACTCGTTCAGCACGGTCTTGTGGAAGCGCTCGCAGATGCCGTTGGTTTGCGGGCTCTTGGTCTTGGTGCGGGTGTGATCGATGTCCTCGACCGCGAGATAGAGTTCATACTCGTGCCGTTCGGGATTGCCGCAGTATTCGCTGCCGCGGTCGGTCAATATCCGCGTGAGCTTCACGTCGTGGCTCTCGAACAATGGGATCACGCGGTCATTGACGAGGTCGGCCGCCGTGATCGGCGTCTTGCGATCGTAAAGCTTGGCGCAAACGACCTTGCTGTAGGTGTCGATGAAGGTCTGCTGGTAGATGCGCCCGACCCCCTTCATGTTGCCGACATAGAACGTATCCTGGGCGCCGCAATAGCCCGGGTGCTCGCTCTCGAATTCGCCGTGCGTCTCCTTCTCGGTCTTGGCTTTCTCCAGCGCGACGACCTGCGCCTCGGTCAGCACCAGGCCCTCCTGGGCGCTCTTGGCTTCCAGCGCTTTGAGCCGCTTGTTCATGGTCTCCAGATCGTGGCGCAACCACACGCAGCGCACGCCAGCCGGTGATACCGTCAGCCCGCGCTTGCGCAATTCGTTGGCGATGCGGACCTGCCCGAAGGCCGGCTGCTCGACCGCCAACGCAACGATGGCGTCTTCGACATCCTGCGGTACGCGGTTCTTCAGCACCGGCTTCTTGCGGCTGATCTCGGTCAGCGCCAGTTCGCCGCCTTTGTCGTAGAGCTCCTTGAAGCGGTAGAAGCTATCGCGACTGTAGCCCATCATCTTGCAGGCCTGGCTCACGTTGCCCAGTTGTTTGGCCAGCTCCAGCAGTCCGACTTTGGCGCGGATGATCTTCTGTTCGGTGGTCATGGTGGTGGTCTCCAATCCGCCGAGGCGGGGCGCTTCGCCACCCCGACCGCTCCGCGCCCCGCCTCGGCTATCGTTGTGCCAGGGGGCCAGGACACCACTGCAAGATTAAGTCTTAGCTAACGCATTTAATTGCCGCTCCTCTGGAGGATTTATTCCAGAGAAATCTGACGTTTGCCGCGAAAGCATCGTTCTTGTCGCTTGGCGACCAGCCCGCGCTATTCAGTGAGACCAATCAGCGCATCTATGCGCTGAATGAAACCGCGGCCTACATCTGGTGCCGACTTCAGGAGCGTACATCTCTTACTGAAATTGCCGACGATATTGCGCGATCGGGCATCGAGCGGCCGCTTGCAACTCGGTATGTCGCTGAAGCGGTGCGTGCATGGCTCAGGCAGGGCCTGGTCACGCTCGACTACGATTTCGATCAGCAAGGACCTGATGTCGAGCACTCTTTCACCGCGACGATCGGTCCGCTGAAGCTTACGATCACCGGCGCCGACGAGCCACTCCTGCGCCTGCTCATCATATTGTTCGGCAATCAGGTCACGTCATCGTATCGGGCGGATGACACTCTCCATGTCCTGAAAATCGACGGACTGATTCACCTCGTTCATAACGGAGCGGGCGTCCTCTGTTTTCCAATTGAAGAGGCGGTGCCTTCGATTAAGGGTTACGTGACCGAACTGCTGCTGGCGAGGCGTTCGCCGGACGTGATGTTTCATGCTGCTTGTCTCGTGCGTGGCGGCCGAAGCATCCTAATCAGTGGAGAGCCAGGAGCCGGCAAGACGACGCTGACGATACACCTGCTTAAGGCTGGGTTCGAATACCGCGGGGACGATATCACCTGCATCGCGCCGGACGGGACGGTGATGGGCATTCCCTTTGCGCCCGCGATCAAGTCCGGCGCGTGGAAAATGATCGGCCGAATCCGTCCGGACTTGAGAACGGCTCCGGTCCATAAGCGACCCGATGGTAAGCGCGTGCGCTACCTGAACGTCGGGAAGCTCGCACAGGACCGCAAATATGCGGTAGACGCTATTTTCTTCATCCAAAGACGATCCAGCCAGCCCGCACAGCTCGAGCCGCTCGCGCAAGTTGACGCCCTGCGAAGACTTGTTGCGGGATCTTTTGTAAGAGACGGCAAGCTGACACAGCAAAGTTGCGACGCCATCAGGCGCACGTTGAACAACGCACGTCTGTTTGATCTCACGTACACGGATGTCGCTCAAGCCTGCGACGCAATCGCCGAGCTTTGTCGTGAATGATCAAACGGTAAAGGCGCTTATGGAGTTGTGCGCGTGCCTTCGGGGGACGCCTTTGCCGCGCACCGACTGGACGTCGGTCATAAGCTTGGCTAACCGAACACTGACGACCCCCGCCTTGAAAGATGCGTTCGAGTGTGGGTCTGAAAAAGCCCCTCCGGACGTGCAGAGCTACGTTGCCGAAGTGTCTTCGCGCAACATCCTGCGCAACGAACGTCTTGCTACTCAGTTGGCGGACGCTGTAACGGCGTTGAACGGCAGAGGCATCACGCCGGTACTGATAAAGGGCGCCGCCTTTCTCGCTTCCAGACATTGTGCCAGGATGGCGGCGAACCGGATAACATCTGATCTGGACGTTCTGGTATCGGCTGACGAACGAGATGCAGCCTTGGAATGCCTGCGTTCGCTGGGTTACCGCACTTATTTTCAGAGTTCGGTCGACGCTCGCAAGTGGCATGCAGATCTTGCGCGGCCCGGCGATGTCGGCATGATCGATCTCCAGCTAGAACCGCCCGGACATGCTTATTTCTATAAAGCAGCCGGCGAGATCCGGAAGCACTCGACCCTTACCGACGTGGCCGGCGCCTCTACGTATCTGCCAAGCGCAATCTATCAGATCCTTTTGTTGGTCGTTCACGATCAATTTCAAGATTCCGATTATTGGGTCGGCGCCATCGATCTGCGGCATCTGTTGGATATGCGAGAGTTGGTCGCTGCGTCCGAGCATTTTGATTGGAGGACGCTAACATCGTTCACGCGCGGCCAGCTCCTCAGAAATGCCCTGGAAACACAAATGGTGACTCTTTTTTCGTTGCTGGGCGTCGAGGTGCCCAAACAGATGCGCAGACGCGTGTTGCCTCAGTTGCAATATCGGCGGCGCCTTGTCCAGATGAGGCTACCGTTTCTTCGTAATGTGTTGGCGGCGTTGATGCTGCTGGACTTTCGAAACTACCGGTCCGAGGTCGGGCGCGAGGAGCGTTTGGCAAGAAATCTGAACCCTCGCCCATGGGCGCTTCCGAAGCTGGAGACAATTCGGTTCTTGCTCGACCTGACCAGAGACCGACGTCTGGGAAAGGTATAGCCGGCCGATTGAGAATGAAACCATCTAGGCATTGCCGCAATGAAGAGGCCGTAATTTGTCGACGGCACTATCCGCCGACTGAACAGTTCTACAACGGAAAACAGTTGGGGCAGTCCGCATTCGCACCCACGTAAAAAGCGGAATGCCTCATCCTGTCCGCTTTCCTCCCCGCGATACGAGTTGCTGTATTTGCGAAAGAACTCCTTCATGGTCAAGCTCGAACGAAGATCCGAAAGGAAATATGTTATATTAGTTGCGTGGCACTGCGCATTCCAAATTCACCCGCTCCGGCAGGGAAGCGGCGAAGAAGGTCGGTGAATGCGCTCGTGAGGCTGCCCGCCCCCGCACTGGCAGCGTGTCGGCGGAAGCGGCCGTGGCGAGCGCCACAACGGAGCTGAGACAGACAATGGATCGCATCCGGCCCCTCCCTACACATTGCTCGATTAGACCGTGCATCACGTTCGGTACTGCGCTCAGCGAGCAGCGCTGTCCTACTTGCCGATCATCACGTCCGACGCTTTGATGATCGCCCATGCATCGTCGCCCTTTTGCAATCCGAGGTCGGCAACAGCTTCGTTTGTGATGGAAGACGTGACGATGACGCCCTGACCAATGTCGATGCGAACATGAGAAGTGGTTGTCCCCTTGGTCACCTCGACGATCTTACCCTTCAGTTGATTTCGTGCGCTAAGTTTCATGGCATGTCTCCATTTGCTGATTAAACAACCGTACCGCGGACGGCCCACGCCGTTGCGGTCAACGACCGTTCGCCATCAGGCGAACCTGAACAAAATGCACGCCTGACGGCATCCTCAATGCGCCACAGCATGTCATTCGTCAGCTTTGCAACATACGTGCCGACCGGTCCCCTTCCGGTTCCGGTTCCAACATCAAGGAGTGACGCTGCCAGCGGGCACTGAGCGAAGTCGAGAAATTGTGGAGCAAGTAGCCTCGTCCAACGCCCCAGGAACCCCGCGTAGGCCGGCCCGTCACTTGCATGATAGGTGGACGTGGCCAGCATGGCCCAGAGCCCTTTACAGTACGCCGTATCTGGCCGAATATAGCGCAAGCAGAACCCCGAAGAAAGGCTCGAACATGACCCGCGCTCTCCTTGCATCACTGCGCTTGTCCCTCGCGCGAGCCACCTTGGCCACCTTGCTCGTGTTCGGGTTGGGCTCGGCCGCTCACGCTCAGTCACGGGATGTTCTGGTGTTTGGCGCCGCAAGTCTCAAAAACGCGCTCGATGATGCCAATGCCCAATATGAGCGCGAACGGAGCCGCAAAATCGTCGTGTCATATGCGGCAAGTTCAACTCTCGCCAGACAGATTGAGAACGGCGCTCCGGCAGATGTATTCATTTCTGCCGACCTTGACTGGATGGACTTTTTGGCGGAGCGCAAGCTCATCAAGCCTGACACTCGCGCGAACTTTCTTGGCAACAAGCTCGTCCTGATCGCGTCAAAGGACAGCACTGTGTCGCTGACGATTGGCCAGAATTTCCCGCTGGCTCAGGCGCTCGGCAACGGTCGTTTGGCAATGGCCGATCCGGGGTCGGTTCCTGCCGGCAAGTATGGCAAGGCCGCACTCGAAGCACTCGGCGTGTGGGCATCGGTCGCAAACAAGATCGCGCCTGCGCAGGACGTGCGCGCGACGTTGGCCCTTGTCTCTCGCGGTGAAGCGCCGCTCGGCATCGTGTACCAGACGGACGCGGCGGCGGATGAGGCGGTCAAGATCGTCGGCGCATTCCCGGAAGGAACGCATCCGCCGATTATCTATCCGCTCGCAGTCGTGGCAACATCAACGAGCCCGGAGGTGGCGCCGTACATCCAGTTTTTGAGATCGCCGGCTGCTGCGCCGGCATTCGAGAAGCAGGGTTTCGTGGTTCTTCACTAAGCCCGTCATGGAACAGCCTGAACAGCCCGAACATATTGATTTCCCCGTCGTCGCCTATGGCGAAGCTGGCGTCACCGGCGATGGTCAAGCCGTGCTCGTTCAGCTTTTCACCGTCGGCGGAACGGCCCTTCATTTCAGCGTAAAGCGGAGCGACCTGGAACAATTCGTTACTCTGTTCCTACGCATGGCCGCCAACTTTGGTCCGGATGCCGCTGTTGACGAGCGCGTACAGTATCAACCGATCCCCGTTTCCGGCATGAGTGCAGGCGAGCTAGCCGACGGTTCAGGCTGTGTCGGTGTTACGGTCGGCGGCACTGAGCTAATGTTTCAACTACCGTTGGCGCGGCTCGCGGAAATTGGTCAGACCCTTCTCACGGTCGGTGGTGCGCCAACAGACCCGCGCCGCATGAGCTGACAGTCCCGGAATATTAGCGCCGTGTGGACCCGACCCGATTGGAAGTCTTGCGTGGCTTGCCGGGTGTGCGTGTAGACGAGCGTAGCGAAGACATGAGATCGCGTAGTTGCGGCTTGGCTGCCGCCGTCGCCCGCGTCTCGATCAGCCTATATTTCTCGATCACGCTTTCACCAAACGCGGTCAGTGCGGCCCCGCCACCTTGCGAGCCGCCCGGCTGCGCGGTCACCACGGGCTCGCGAAAGCAGCGGTTCATGTCATCGACAAGCAGCCAAGCCCGGCGATACGACATGTCCAGCAGACGCCCCGCTTGTGAGATTGAGCCACTTTCTTTGATCGCTTCAAGGAGCCGGATTTTGCCAGGTCCCAGCACCCGATCTGAGCCAAAATCGACGCGCACCGTAAGCCGCATATCGGCCATAGGCGACCCTCACACATAGTTGTGGCTGGTAGCCTATCACTGCCCAGTTGATTTTGCCGAATAGGCTGTGAACAATTTACCCCCTCGCAGCGGACGCCGTGGCCGTGGCATTTGCTTGCGCAGCGGCAAGTGCCGACAGCAGACAAGTCAAGCTTGAATTGCGTAGCGGCAAATAGCGCTTTCCCAACTGGCGACAGGCGCGTTTGAGGATACCCGCCGCCTGGTGGCTAACGCAGTCCACCGGAAACATCGCCAGGTCGGCTCGACTGACCAAACCTTGGAGCAGTGCCGCCTTGTGTTCAAGGCCGCCGTCATGGTGGAGAAAGCAACCGTTGGTCCTCTCCACCAAGTTCTTCATGTGCGCCGTTTGATTAGCGCGGCCTCCGACGTAGAGGATGCATTGGCCCCTCAGGTCGAGGCTGTCATTCGTTCTGTGATCTTCGCTCGGAAACAGAATTGCAAGTTGGTGCTCGATTGAGGCGAGTTCGTCAGCCAGCGCGTTGCGGTCCCGTTCGGCAAAATCACGGGCACGCTCCGCTTCATCGTGGGCGGCTGAAACCTTTTCTAGTCGTAGCTGCAGCCGCTCGCGTCGGTGCACTTCGTCCGCCAACCTTTTCTCCCGATCCGCAAGTGCCGCGGTGAGAATTTTTATATCGCTCTCAGTTTCGAAAGCGGATACCTGCTCCCCTGCCTTGCGCGCGAGCGCGTCGTTGAGGCTGCGGATCGTCTGATCGCGAGAAGTAAACCCCTCTCGCAGTTGCCGCTGTTGCCGCTCGATCGTCGCGGCAAGCTCCTCTCTTTCCTCCTCCAATTCGCGTAACCTGCGAATGTCAGCCCGGTTAGCGGCCCCTACCAAGTGCGAGAGCATATGCACCTCTCCGAACACGCGCTTTACAACGGTTTCGGTGGTGGCTGGATGCGTGAGCGCCGCCCAATAGGCGCCGGGAATGTCGCCGCTCTTTACGGCTTCTTGCCACAACGCAAGAACGCCATCCGGGTTCTTAACTTTCGCAAACCGAGCGATGGCGAGCTTGTGTCGTCGATCCAAAGCTTTCTGCAGATGCTTTGAACCTGCTTGGGGTCTGCTTGCAAGTACGACGCCCAGTTGATGCACAGCGTGCTCATCGGCCGATCCAGCGTCCTGGACATCGAGACGAACGAGAAGCCGTCGGAGTTCGGCTGTGGTGAGGCATGTGCCGATGATCGAGCAGTGTAGACTGTGATGAAGGCCCCAAATGCGACTTCGTTGCTTTGATCCAGTTGCGGGCTCGCTCACACTGGAGAGTCCGACGGTCGAGAGCACTCCGCTGGACACAAAGGTAGCGGCCTGTATGCGAGCCGGCGGTCCCGACTTCGATCCTAACAGTCTGGCGATTTCATCCGCGCTGTGCGACATCGGCTCGCTATATCCATACGAATATAGCGAGCTTGGCATAAGTGGCCGGAAATGAAAAGGGGTCCGGCGACCCAATTCCGGGGCGGAAACAGGAAAAGCATCATGGCGCATGTTGAAAAGCGTGGCGTGCTACTCACACCAAAATTCCGAGTGGCGTTTCCCCAAGTCGCCAAATTGAAGGTGTTCGCGCCCGGTCAGAAGGGTCGCTACAGTTGCGTCGCTCTGTTCACGCCGAGCGAGTTCACCGACAAGGACCAGCAGAAATGGGCGGCCCTGATTGCCGCCTGCAACAAGGTGTCCATCGACATCTTCAAAAAGCCGATGAAGGAACTGGACCTCAGCGTCTACAAGGTGCCCTTCCACGAGGGAGAGGGACAGCAACAGTATGCCGGCTTCGGCGCGGGCGTCATCTTTTTCACCATGTCGGCCTACACGCGCCGGCCGGGCATCGGCTGGAAGTCGCGCTCCTACTGCCGCACCAAGGAAGCGCTGATCCTCTGTTGCGGCGGCAGCACGCCCGAACTCGAAGCGCTGCCCGACCGTATCGGCGACGGCGTCGCGCCGACCATTGACATGCAGAAGGCGGCGGAGTGACCCGGCGCAGGCGAAACTTCAACCGCAATCAACTTCACCACGTATATCGCACACCAGCGGCCCCGCGGACGCCATTGCGCCTGCCGCCGTCGGTGTCGCCGACGGAGAGCTGGTAGTCGGCATTGGCGTACAAGCTGACATTGGCGTTCATCCTCACGCTCAGGCCACCGCCCAGTTGCAGGCGGTTGGCCTGCTCCAGTAGCGGCACCAGATCGACGCCGGAATACGTCGCCGTCGCCCGCGCCCCAAAGTCACGCCACAGATTGGCACGCACATAGGGCTGCCACACCTGCCCGCTGTCGCTGACGATGGTCCATCTGCCGCGCAGGCCGATCCGCCCGCTCGCGCCTGACGTCGTGCCCAGCCCGACCTGACCCAAGCCGTCATTGGCGTCGTCGAACGACACACGTTGCCAGACGATCTGCGCCTGTGGCTCCAGTACAAAGCCCGGTCCGAACATCGGCAGCCGGAACGGATAGCCCGTCTCCAGCGACGAGACAAAGCCGAAGCCGGTGGTCGAAAGCCTGGCGAATTGAGTGGATGCAGCGCCTTCATAGTGCGTCGCCTGCGCCACCGCGTCGAGGTACCAGTCGCCCGGGCCGTAATGCGTCCAATAAGCCGCGCCCGACCAGGCATCGAGATTGAGGCCGCCGGTGTGACGAAGCACAAAGCTGTTCGCCGCCTCGTTGGTGACGAGACCGGTCACGTCAACATTGGCGTTGGCATATCCGACATAAATGCCCGCCGCATCGCGATGGCCCGGCAGCCATTCGCCGCGCCACAGATCGATGCCGCTCTGAAAGCCCAGCAGTTGGCCGGAGGCTCGCGGATCGGCGAAGGCCCGGTAACGGTTGTCGATCTGCTGGCCGAGGACCCGGCCCCAGACCGAGGGCCCCCAGCCGGCGTTCAGGCAATCGGTTGGCGCTTTCACCGGCGCCTTGCCGAAGATCCCGTCTCGCGTGTCGCTGTCGGCTGGACATGGCGTCCCTGTAATTGGGTTTGGCGTCGTATCGCCGGTGCGCTCATGCAAGGTGCCGAGCGTCGTCATCCCCAATTGCCGGGCGATTGGCTGAACCACACCGTACGTCGCGATCTCCGGCCCGATGATCGGGAAGACACCCGGCGGCAGCACCTCCGGTGGTGGTGGTTCGGTCGGCAGCGCGGGCTCGAGCGGCACGAGCGGTATCGACGGTCCAATCGGTGGCTGTGGCCCCGGCTCGGGCACAACGAAGCTCGAGCGCAGGAACCAGTCGTTGGGACTGCTGCCGCTAAGGCCACCGTGGAAGAGACGATAGTCGAAGGCGCCGCCGCGCACCTCGCCGCCAACGAGCGTGAAGGCACCGGGCGTTGTCGTGCCGCTATTGATCGCCTGCACCACCTGAATGCCATTGGCCACCGTCTCGGCGCCGGGGCCGCCGGCATTGATGATGTGCAACAACGAGTTGCCGCTAGCCGTGCCGCCGTTGATGACGAGCTTGTCCGACGGCGAGCCGTCGCCCCCCAAAAAGGTGTTCATCGCAATCGTTCCGCCAGTCCCGATGTAGCTGGTCGTCGTCAAGACCGTGCCTGGCGAGGTGCCCGCGCCCATGTGCACCAGGCCGGCATTGGTGACACCGGAGACGGTCTGACTGAAGCCATTGAGATCGAGGGTTCCGCCGCTCGCGACCGTCACGGCCGAATTTGGGCTGAACGAGTTCGGCGCACCGGCGCGCAACGTACCCGCGTTGACATTCGTCGCTCCGCCGTAGGTGTTGGCACCTGTGAAAATTGTGGTGCCCGCGAGCACATTGACAGTCCCGTTGCCGCTGACTGCGGGCGCAAACACGTAGTCGGAGAATGTGTGATTGAAGTTGATCGTACCGGTGCCCGCGCCAAATGCGATGCTCGGCGCCGTGAGCCTGCCGGGTGCGGCCGCCGGATTGCCCGGGCCCGCGCCGATGTTGAGTGTTCCAGTCGCACTTGCGTTCGCCGCGATTACAATAAAAGGCGCGGTAACGGTACCGCCGTCCGCAATCGTCAGCGTGCCGGTGCCCGAGTTGCCAATCCTAAACCCCGCAATGTCGCTCCAAAGGGAGCCCGCGCCGGTCACGGTCACGATACCGTGCGAGCCGGCGTTGTTGCCGATGTTGGTGACGAGGGGGGTGATATCGATGACCCTCCCGCCGTTCGTGATCGCGAGTGTGCCCGTGCCAAAACTGCCAATATTGAGCCCGTTGCTTGGTCCGTTGATCCAACTGGAGCCCGGGCCGGTCACCGTCACCGTGCCATTCGAGCCGACAGACAATCCGACGGAGCCGCCGCCACTGCTCACCGTACCGCCGTTTTGGATTGTAAAGGTCCCCGTGCCCTGGCCGCCGACCACGATGCTTCCGGCATTCGACCAGTTGGAGCCCGGGTCGGTCACGATCACCGTGCCCGTCGAGCCCGGTAAATTGCCGATCGCCGTGAAGGAAGTGACCAACGTCCCGCCGGCCAGGATTGTAAGCAATCCTGTCCCGTTTTGACCGACGGCGAGATTTTGGGCTGTTGCGCCCGTGCCCCTGATCTCCGTCGAATTCGGCGTCACGGTGTCAATGTTGACGCTGCTGAATGTCCCGGGAACACCGGCGTCCCAATTGCGAAAGTTAAACCAGCCATTGGAGAACGCTCCGGTCCAGTTGGTCTGGGCGTGGGTCGAAACCGTAGATGCTGCGAAAAGCGCGAATGTTGCCAGCAAACTGGAGAAAACAAATCTGCAACCGGCGCGTGCACGTGACGTCGAGCTCCAGCGCGGTCCGATGGAAAACAGTCGACGCGGTTCGCACCCCATTCGGCCCCCATCAATCAGCAATGGTATTAAGGGCAAGTTGAGCTTGCAAATCAGCAAAGCCACAATCATCGCCCTGATTGCCGCAATTGTGGCGATGGCGAGTGCAGCTTTACGTTTATTGATGGCTGTTGCTCTCCGGCCACGCATGCGGACCCATCAGCCGTCATCGAGCGGCGGCTCATCCTGTTCGTCTGCGAGCTTGATGCAGGCTTCGGCAATCTCGGTGCGCAGCTCGCGCAGCACGGCTTCAGCCCTGCGTCGCACGACAAGGTCGGTGCCAGCGACCCGCGCCGGCCAGCCGCCGAGCTTCGTCAGCACAAGGCCAGCCATCTGGTCGATCATGGCTTCCTGCGCGTCACGCCGCACCAATCTGCGCTGCTTCTCCTCGATCCTGATCTGCAACAGCGCGGTCTTGGCTTCAGCGTGCTTCGTATCAGCCGCCGCACGCGGTGACCGCGCACGCTCCGGCCGCAGGTGCGTCAGATATTTCAACCTGCACGCATCTTGATCGAACTTGCCATCGCTGCGCCGCTCGATCACGCCCTGTGGGACACACACGTAGGAAGCATCATCTACAGTCTGAATTATGACCTGCAGAAAGATTTCGAGCCGATCGGATTGGTTTCCGTCAATCCGCAGCTCTTGGTGGCCAGGAAGAACCTGCCGGCGAACAACTTAAAAGAGCTTGTTAGTTGGATGAAGGCGCACCCCGGCGGCACCAAATTCGTCAACCAAATTGCCGCAGCGCAGGTGTCTGGTATTTTGCTGCAACGGATGACCGGCACGCAGATGACCTTCATTCCCTATCGCGGGTCAGGTCCAGCCATGACGGACCTCATTTCCGGGCAGGTCGATCTCCTGGTCGCGCAAGGGGCCGTTGCGTTGCCCCAGATTCGCGGTGGAGCAATCAAGGCCATCGCAAATCTTGCCTCGCAACGCTCCGCATCAATGCCCGACATCCCGACTTCTGACGAGGGCGGCGTCCCCGGGCTTCACATGGCGGGTTGGTTCGGCATCTTCGGTCCCAAAAACATGCCAAAAGACGTTGTCGCAAAGCTCAACGCGGCAATGTCAAAGGTACTTACCAATTCCACCCTGAAGACCCGGTTCGCAGAACTTGGTTTGGATGTAGCCCCGCGCGAACAACAAACACCTGACGGGCTTGCTGCATTCACCAGGGCCGAAATCGAGAAGTGGTGGCCCGATCATAAGGGCAGCTAACATAAAGGAGGAATGATTTCTGTCCGGAATGGGTCAAGACCAACAAACTCAAAGTGAGCATAACGAGTCCGCTTTCTGACGTATCGCGACGGTTCGACGGCCACCATGCTTGAAGACCGACCCGTTGCGCTGAATTGCGGCTCGCGGAGGCCCCGAGAGTGGGGCGCCCTATCAGGGCGTCGAGCCGGCGGTGATCCAGACACCGACCGATGCTCCCACCGGCCACTATTGGACGATTCAGATCGCGGATGTGTTCACTACAGTCGTTCATCAGCTTGGTTCTGCTTCGGCAACTCCGGGCGGCAAGTTCCTACTCGTCGGTCCCGATTGGAAGGGACAAAAGCCGGATGGCTTCATCGACATCCTGCGCATGCCGACCAACATCGCCGGCGTCTTCCCCCGCAGCTTCACAGCGCGCACGCCGGAGGCGAAGGCCAAGGCCGTCGCGGTGCTCAACCAGATTGGCATGTACCCGCTGAGCAAAAACCAGCCGGGACAACTGACCAAGGACTGCCAAGCCTTCGCCCGCAACGCGGTCTATCCTCCCGGCGTAACACCGCAGATGATCGCAGCCGACCCCGACGCCAGCCGGCCGCAATGGGTCAATCCCAAGACGTTCTGGGACGATCTTGAAAAGATGCTGGCGGCGAACCCAACCGTTGGCCCCGCCGACGCCGCCATGGCCGATCAGGCTCGCACGCTGATTGCTTTGCGCAAGTCCAATACGAACTACAAAGTGCTCCTCGATCGCGCCGCGCTCGCCGCCGACGCGGCACTACATGCCAGCAGCAACTACGTGCAGGTCGGTGTCGATGCCGGCAACGGCTGGCAAAAGCAGGAAGATGCTGGCCTGTGGGGCACGGACTGGTTACACGATGACGTTTCCCAAAGATGCACTGCCTCCAATGGATCGGACGCGTGGCGGATTCTGGTCGCTGACGATGTACGACAAGGATTATTTCATGCTGCCGAACTCGCCCAACGGGCGGACCAACATCGGCACGGTCAGCCTCGACGCCAACGAATTGAAATTCGCGACGGACGGGTCGCTCACCATCACGATATCGCGCCAGCAGTCCGCCGACGCGGAGGCGCGCGCGAACTGGCTACCAGCTCCCGAAGGGCAGTTCGCGCTCATCGTGCGGGCGTATGTGCCGACGAAACCGGTCCTTGAGGGCGCGTACAAGCTGCCAGATGTGGAGAGGAATTGACGCAAGGAGTAGGAAAACCAAGCCAAGGTTCCGATCCAGGGACAGCGGGCCGCGCGAGTCCGGTCCGGTCGATCTTTCACCGGCAAGGCTAAGCTACTCCTGCCCTACTCCGAACCGATTTTTGGAATCGGGCTTTTGGGCGTATGCCCTTGATTGAGCGGCCCGAGACATAGGTGACATCCCGTACCGGACACATGGGTAACACTTTTCGCCATTTGGCGGGAGGTGTTGATGCCGTGGAAACCGAGTTCGGTGATGGAGGAACGCCTGCGCTTTGTCGCCCGCCTGTTGGACGGGGAGGCGATGACCGACGTGTGCCGGGAGTTCGGCATCTCGCGGAAGACCGGCTACAAGATTTTCGACCGTTACAAGGAACACGGGCTCGAAGCCCTGAGCGACCGGACGCGGCGGCCGGTTTGTTACGCCAACCAGCTGCCGCAACCGGTCGAGAGCCTGATTGTCCGGCTCAAGGGCGAGAAGCCGCACTGGGGCGCCCGCGTTGAGATCGCCGATGCCGTGTTGCCGGGCCTGTACTTGATCGTGCAGCCGACCGGGGCGAAGTCGTGGGCAGTCCGCTATCGCATCGGCCGTCGCACCCGCAAGCTGACGCTGCCAGGCCGCTATCCGGTTCTCTCGCTGGCGAAGGCCCGTGAGGCCGCGAGGACGGCCTTGGAGAGAACCACGGCCGGCGAAGACCCTGCAGCTGCCAAGCATGCGGGAACGCCTGCCGATGACACCCTGGCCGCGCACATAGCCCTCTATCGGGAAAAGCATGTCAGCACGGTAAGAGCCGGTACGGCTGCTAACATCAACCGCGAGCTTGAGCACATGCAGGACGCGTGGCCGGGACGCTCGCTGCGCGCGATTTCAAAGAAGGACGTGGCCGCGTTTATCGATAAGGCGATGAAGCGAGGGCCATCCGCTGGTGTTACAGCCTGGAAGGTGGCGAAGGCATTTTTCGCGTGGTGTGAGGCGAGAGAGGACGACTTCGCGAGCCCGGTCCGGTCCATCCGCAAACCGGCAAAAGAGAAGTCCCGGGAGCGCGTCCTTGATGACACGGAACTGAAGCTCACTTGGAAAGCCTGTGACGCGGCAGGTGGCGCGGCCGGTGCTCTGGTCAAGCTCTTGATGCTATCCGGCGCTCGTCGCAACGAAATGACGGAACTAGCGCGCGATGAAATCGCCGTCGACGCAATCGAATTGCCGGGCGAGCGCTCCAAGAATGGCTTGCCACACACCATTCCGATTACGCCGATGATCCGCCGTGTGCTCGACACACTGTCCGATGCCGGCAAATTTGTGCTGAATGGCGCGGATCGCCCATTTGGCGACCATAGTGGCGCGAAGGAAAAGGTCACTCCAGCGATCCGGCCGTGGACGCTTCACGATCTTCGCCGCAGCTTTGCAAGCGGACTACAGCGGCTCGGGGTCGCTCCGCATATCGTCGAGTTGGCTTTGAACCATCGTTCTGGCACGTTTGCCGGTGTGGCCGGAATCTATCAGCGCCACCGCTATGCGAAGGAAGTTCACGCGGCCTTTGAGCTTTGGTCGCGGCATATAGAGGCATTGATCGATGAAAAGGCCGCCGCCGCGTAGGTAGGTTCTTACTAGCCCCACGGATGTCTGCCCTACCGTCTAGGGCCTAGAATCTGACGCATTCAAAAATTGGTCACGCGCGAACGAACAAGCTCAAGCATCTGCGCTGCCAACTGCTTGCCATTGGGTCCATATTCGGCGAGGGGAGGCAGAGAAATCTGCTCAATCGCCCGTCCGACCTTGTCGAGCAGACCTTCGACCGCGGTATCAGCATCGGTTGCTTTGACGCGCGCCGTGCTGGCAAAGGTCTTCAAGTCTTTAGCACGCAGCCGGTCATCTTTTCCGTTAAGCTTGAGGGCCATACGGTCGTGCTTAAGGCCGGGAAATAGTCGGGTGGTGACTGCGTCGTAGAGGGGTGCCATCCGAACCGAGTTGAACGTGTCGTCGCCAGGGTCAGCGATCTTCAAGAGCGCCAAATTCTTAAGGTGCATGTCGCCGTCGGCTATCAGCCAAGCGAACAATGCACGCCTGAGAATGATCAGCACATCCTCTTCCGGTGCCGTCGAGATTGGACGCACAGCGCGGGCGACGCGTTCCATCGTGCTGTCGTATTTTGCCGAAGCTGGTAAATCGAGAACTGAGCACAAGTCTTCAAGCGCCAACATGCGGGTGTCGTTTGCACCCCGACGGATATCGAAGCGCTCGACCAGGAGTGCTGGAGGCAATCCATCAGGCATCGTGACGAGAGCGCTCTGAGGTGCATCGAGGCCAGAAGCGGCGCCGATCGCGAGTGCCAACCATTCGATGAGTGGAAGCGCCTCATAACCAGCGCCTCCTGCCGGCTTCAGAATATGCGTGAAGGGCGTGGATGTGCTGGGTGTCAGCAGCCCCTTCTCGTCCAAATTCATCGGCGCCTTGATCTGGATGCCGGAGAGACGTGGCGTCTCGCCGTTCTCAAACAATTTTGCGAGATTTCGCTCAAAACCTTCGTTGATTTCTCCGCGACCCGGCCCGGCGTATGTGCCGGTGAAGACCCCTCCATTTGAAAACTGACTCAACGGCGTGAACAGAACATCGCGCGGCAGCGTGGCGAGTTCGCTCTCACGTTCGACGATCGTGATGTTCGACATGTAGCGCTTGCCAGTACGGAGGGCCGCGCGCTCGTCCTTGTCCTTGAGCACTGACTCCAGCCAGCCCTCGGGCAATAATGAAACGACAAAAGGCGGCAATTTTCCTGGGATGGTCTGACGGACGAGCGTTGGACCCTTCCACTCGACTGGCGTCCACCGCCATTCGAAACCATCATGCCGGAGGTGCCCCATCGGCTCCCCGTGCCAGGCGACGATAAGGTCGAGTGCAGCTTCGTTGCGAAGGGGCATCAGGGTAGGCCGGTGCATGAGAAATCGCTCGGCACGTTGGCCTTCGCGATGCCATTCATTTTCCCGTGCGAGGGCCCAAACAGCATCAGCGGTCTCTCGCGGGTTGCCATATTCTTCTACGAGACGCGTGGCAATGGCGTCGCGCATGTTCTCGTCGATCGAGGCGGCATGTTCGCTGCGCAGGCGGAATGACTCGAGAAAGCGCTGTCGAAGCGACGACACGTGCACCCGGAATTCGCCGAGGTCATCGTTGACTATTGCCGAGGCGAGAGATGGATGGCCGGGCGCGGCATTCTGAATGATCTCGAGGACGCTGATGCGGGTCCGTTGCTTTCGGGGTCCGCTTAGGAACAGCCGGCCATCACGCGTAGGCGCCAGCGTGGCTGCGCTTGCGGCCGAGAGATAGGCTTTGGGGTACAGGTATTTGGCGAGACGCACGGCATGCTTGAGGACGGTCGTGCCAATATCATCCCCGGCGTCGACGTAGATGCCGCGATAGAGCTGAACGAGTTTGCCTGTTCCGGCCCGATAATGGCTCCGGGCCTTGTTGAGTGTTTCCCCGACGAGATGGAGAGCCATTTCGAACTTTCGCGTACCTGAAGTACGGGAAAGTAAGGGCTGTGCCACCCTTTTTCAAGGAAAATGATAACTTTCGCGTGCCTGAGGAACGCTAAAGTTAAAAAATGCTTTCTCCCCTTTTTCGATCCCCTGAACCCGGGGCGGAACCGTGGCTACCCGTCCCGGAGTGGTATGGATATGATGGAACGAAAGGACAACCAGGACGACAGCTCAGATCGATCTTTTCACCGGTAAAACCGGTCGAGGCCGGAATGAACATTGCCGTCAAAGGGTTGAAGCACGCCGCACCGGGGCCGTATCTCGGCTTCGCCTTGCAGCCAGTTCGATTCTGTTTCCATCTGCTCGACAGCCCGAAGGGTGCAAAGGTCTCGCTAGTGTCCTGATCGACAAATCATTTATATTCTCGCGACGGTGACGCAAGGGAGGCGGGAATGGCGAAGGGTCGTGCGGTGGCGATCGTACTGGAAGCCGGTGAGAAGAGCGAATTGACGGCGCTGACGCGCAAGCACGGCGCGCCGCAGGCATTGGCGGAGCGGGCGCGCATCGTTTCTGGCTGCGGCCGCGGGGCTCAACAACAAGGAGATCGCAGGCAAGGTGGGTGTCTGTGCCGCAACTGCCGGCACATGGCGCAATCGCTTCGCGGAGAGCCGGATGGACGGTCTCTACGACGAGCCGCGTCCTGGTGCGCCGCGCGCGATCGGCGACGATGAGATCGCGACTACAATCCGCAAGACGCTGGAAACGCGTCCGAAAGGCGCGACGCATTGGAGCTTGAGGAGCATGGCTAAGGAGATCGGCCACGCGCCCTCGACCGTGCACCGCATCTGGAGCGCCTTCGGGTTGCAGCCGCACCGCGTCGAGACCTTCAAGCTCTCCTCTGATCCGTTGTTCGTGGAGAAGGTGCGCGACATCGTCGGCCTCTACTTGTCGCCGCCAGAGCGCGCTGTTGTGCTGTGTGTCGACGAGAAATCCCAGGTGCAGGCGCTCGACCGCACGCAGCCGCTGCTGCCGCTGCGGCCCGGCCAAGTCGAACGGCGCACGCACGACTACAAGCGGCACGGAACGACATCTCTGTTCGCGGCGCTCAACGTCAGGGCCGGGACCATCGTCGGCAAATGCATGTCCCGACACCGCTCCACGGAGTTCCGCAAGTTCCTTGACGAGGTCGAGCGCAATGTGCCCACCGATCTCGATATTCATGTCATCCTGGATAACTACGGCACCCACAAGACCAAGCTCATTCGCAACTGGTTCGCCAAGCGCCCGCGCTGGCACGTGCACTTCACGCCGACATCGGCCTCATGGCTCAACCAAGTCGAACGCTTCTTCGCGCTGCTGACCGAACGCGCACTCAAGCGCGGGGTGTTCCGCTCGGTTGCCGATCTCGAAAGCGCTATCAAAACTTACATCGAGGCCACCAATGCCGACCCCAAACCCTTCCGCTGGACCAAGACCGCTAACGACATCCTGGCCAGCATCCAACGCTTCTGCCTGCGTACCCTCGCGGCAAACGCCTAGAATGAAACGGATTTAGGAATCAGGACACTAGGACGCATTCTGCAACTGGTTGCCAAGGGACCTGCTAAGCTTGCCGTGCAATGGAATCTCGCCTTGATCCGCGGCTGGAGAAAAGCTAACGCCGCCCTTGAAACGATAAACAAGAGCCAATCATGTGATGCAATCACAGGGCACTATATCGACACGAAGGCGCTTCAATACTTCGACAATCTGTACAAGGCGCGCGGCTGCGACGAGCATTAGCTATTCGTCGTCCTTTACAATTTTAACGGCCGCCGCAGGGACCAACATCTCGCGGATGGTACAGGACGCCATTCACGAGTTTGGCCCGACCTAACGGGATTAAATACATGTCATCCTCAGGGTTAGGGCAAGGACATCGTATCCATCCGGCCGGAATATAATTCTCCCGCTCGCGACGTGCGGCTTCGGCCTGACGACGTTCAGCTTCGGCCTGTCTCCGAAGCTTTTCTTGCCTCGCAGCCTCCTTTTGGTCCCGCTCGGCTCCGGCCGTACATGCCTGAGCCGCTTGCTGAACGGTGGAGGAAGGATTGCAATTCTCAATCTGCAATGTTTGGCAGTATGCCCTGCATTGCGATTGCGTACCTCCCGATAAATTGGCCAAAGACGCCGCACGTTCTTCGCAGGTACGAATCATGCCCTGACAGAACGATGGCACTTTGAGGGTGGCCTCTTTCACCCTCTTCTTTTCCGCTTCTTCTTCATTCCTCTTCTGAGCTGCTTTGGCCGCAGCCTCGCGCGCCTTGGCACGAGCTTCGTCTGCTTTCTGTTTCGCCTCTTGTAGCGCGCGAGGATCGGCAGCCCGTCCGGCCGGTACGCCGGAGGTGCCCTTCGTCACAGGTGGTGGGGAGCCCTGCTGTGGACAAATGAATTCCATGTTTACAATGGGTGTGCATATCCACTCGCGAGTGCCGTTGCATCGGTCCGTGTGCGTGCCGGGCTTTGCCCAGACGATGCCTCTCTTTCCATCTTGATCTTTTCCGACCTGTCGCCAGTAATAGACCGTGACTTCCTTGCCGCATTGATTTGTGAATTGCATGTCAAAAGCGGTCGTACCTGCCTGCGTTTCCCCGTCGTAGTGGAAACATCTGCACTCGTCTTGTGCCGCGACGCCCCGTGCAAAAAACAAAATGATGAGACCAACTATGGCCGCGAAAACCGCGCGAACCGGAATGCCGAAATACGTCGGCGCGATTTGCGCTTGTGCTTTCATTGCGATCGTGCCCCTATCTCACGCTAAATGCCGGGCGAACTCTGGCAACGTATAACTGCATCATATTGGACTGAATTAATTCAATCATCAATTGGGATTTTGCCAGTTCGCAACCTCGCTGCCCAAGCCACATCAGCGGGATAAGGCCCCGCAGATTTTCAACCAAAGCGATTGCAAGCGAGGTGCCTCCCGCATATGCTTCTGCTCGGTCAATTGGGTTGGGTGCTGCTGTGTCCCGAATCCCACTCTCAGGCCGGGCAAGATTCGCCCCATGGTGGGCCGCCATAAGCATTGTTGCGCTGGCGGGGACGTTCGTACATCCGGCACGAGCGCAAGTAATAAAATTCGAGTTAAGCAAGTATACGGTGGATGGGCTGCCATTGGGCGGCACAGTGTACCCCGAAAGTTCAACGTACAAGGAATACACTTGCGAGGCTAGTACGCAATTCCAAGGATTTACTCAATGCAGACGGAAGAAAACTGAAAGCAAGCCCGGTGGTGATGTCACGGCCACGACGACGATCTACCATGCTGATGACGGAACCGTCGCATACGTCAACCGCTTCATAGAACCTGCGTTCTTCACTCCCAAAGAGATTGAGGACGAAATCAATCGGCTCTCCACGAAATACGGTCAGAAGGCTCGCGTCTTGGAGGCTCAACGGCGGCCGGGAATTCCGCAAGCCCGAATTGCGAGTTGGGGTTCGCTACAACTGAGTCCGCTGACCGCGCCCGACATGGCGATTCAGCGACAAGGACGAAGCCCCAGCAAGGGCATATTGGCTGACTTTCTGGCAGACTTCACACGCTCCGCGCAACTCAATCTTCCAGTTTACACGATTTAGGGAGACTTCGGCTTTGTATGGATCGCGAGCTTTGACGAACGGGGCCGTGGCAAACTTCGGTTCTTTGCAATCAACGCAAGTCGTTTGTCAGCAGCGCGTCAAGAGAGCACGCGCGAAGCTCAGCGTCCACCACAGCCGAACCCGGCGAGCGCGCGCGCCGAACAAGAAAGCAAGGACCGTGCAGCGGCCGAGGCACGTCGTAAACAGCAGCAAGAGGTCGCGCGGCAATTGGAGGAGTGTGGTGAATCTTGCTCCGATAAGCCAGAAATCGACAAGTTGCGACGCGACACCTTGGAGGCGTTGGAGCAGCAAAAACTCGCGGCCGACGACGCGGCCAGTTTTGTCGCTGCACTCGGAAACGAAGAGGCGCTGACGACCTACATTTCGTCATGCGCCGTGAAAAAATGTGAATTTAGAAATGAAGCAATTGCAGAACGTGATACCCTTCGCCGAGCCAAGGAGAACAAGGTGGCTGCGGATGCGGAGGAAAGGCAATTTAAGTCCGCACGGGGCAACATATCAGCTTTGAAAAAGTATGCCGCGGATTGTCAGGTCTGCGCATTCGCGCGACAAGCAGCACAAGAAATCGATGAGGCTTCCTCCAAGGCTGAGAACTCGCTGTTTAAGTTCAAGGTGTGCAACAATGACTATTCCGAGGTGAGTATCGCGGTTGCGGGGAAGAGAGATTCAAACTCAAACATGTTGATAGCCGAAGGCTGGTGGAATTTATCTTCTGGGGAATGCAAGGTCATTGGAACCTTTGCAAAAGGACATTTCTACTACACTGCCTACTCCTTTTCTCGCCGCGCCTACTGGCCGAAGAAGGAATACCAAGCCAAGTTCTTTTGCATCCCGGACCAGAAGTTTACACTCTTGCTTTACGATGGTCACGAATGCACGGGCGTGAAAAGGGGATTTGCAGAGGCACAAGTCAGCAGCCCGGAGCAACCGTGGAACCTCAACTCTGTGCCGTGGAGTTACTCAGCTTTAGCGTATTCGCCTAACAATAATAGTTGGGGATGGGGCACTGGCTATTCTTCCAGACAAGACGCAGAGAACCGTGCCATGCAAGAATGTCTCCGTCACGCGGGCGATTGTCGTGTAGGACAACGGATGAGGGACGATTATTGTCTGGCCTTGGCATCTGGTAGCAATGATAACGGACGTGTTCTTGGTTGGTCCACGGAGGCAAAGAACTATTCTGATGCACGAATTGAGGCTAGGCAGAACTGTCGAAACCACGGCGGCATCAGTTGCGCGATAGTGAGCGAGTCCTTTAGCCCGTAGCGCAGGAATGTCCAAGCGTCGTTGATACCGGCAAAGCGTGCGCCGCAGATCGGCATGGTCGTTTGGCGAAGTGGTTTGCATCTGTCGCTCGGCAGGCCCCGACAATTCAGTCGAGTTATGCGCGAGCAAGCGACGCAAGCCGCTTCCATGCGTGTCACAACCGCAGCGTTCTCGATGCTGGTCCCGCATCTTGGCCTCGCCGTTGCGCGAGGTGCTCAGCAGTCGAAGGGCCAACGGGCTGCGGCTTGCAGGTTCGTCTCATTTTTGCCCGGCAGCTCTGTTGGACAACGAAACGCACCGACCGTTCTTTGCGGCCGGGTGCGTTTCACTTGTGCCCGTCAAATCGGCACAAGTGCGGTGTCATGCTCCGGGACCAACCGGTGATTTGCGTCCGCTCGATTGATTTTTTGAGGTTTTTGGCATAGGTTATTTGACGAATTTGAGAGCCGCCGCGAGCGCATTGGGCGTAACCGGAAGGCTGTCCCCCTCAACATTCATCGGAGTGTCGCTATGCGCGAGGCCGCAAGCCCGCGCGAGACCGCGAAGGCGTTCTCGCTGCCGGAGCATCACATTCGCCGATGGATACGCGAGGGACGCATTGTTCCTCGCGCTGTTGGTCGGCGTTCGCTTGTCCTCTTTTCCGAGGTTCGCGACGTGATCGCTGCAATGCCTCCCGTCAAGTCGTCACGCCGCCGGGTTCCGCACGCCGTTTCACTGCGCAGGTTGGTGCATATTTCGCATCGTCGCCGAAGCAACGGGGCAAGCGAACTATTTTTGCTGGTTGGTTAACAGGCCAGCAGGCTAGACTAGTGCACCGTGCGCGCCGTCTCCGGGCCCGGGCACAGGATGCGGGTTGCGACCTCGAACCGATCGTCCAGAGGAATCCGCTCGTCAAGCAAGAATGCCGCGGCACTCTTGTCGACTTGCGCCGCTTCGCAGCACCAGCAGGTCTGCTTCCAGCGAACGAACGGGGGTCGCATCTTTTCCATGCTGCGAGCTTAGCAGATCGCGGCAGCACGCGCCTCTGTTGGTGCGATATGCCGCGCGAGTATGGTTTCCGTTCAGTCCTGGCGATCGAAGAGCCTGGACCGATCTCCACCCTCGGCCCCTTCGTTACCGCGTCGAGCCGCTTTCGCTAAAATTTTAGGGTCTTCGTGGAATCGAGTGGGCGGATTTTGCGCTGAAGGCCTGACAAAGCCTCGGATTACCTAGGGATTATGCATTTCGGTCGGATGTGGATTTTGGCAACAATGTTGGATGGCAGGAAGATCGAAGCGAGGCCGGCGGCTATGGGATACGTATTCGTTCCCTGGTTTTCGGCCGGCACAAACAGTGCGTGGCGTCTTCGGTGATCCGAAGGCGCGGGTGATCACGCTCAAGCGGCGCTCAAAAAAACCGCGTGCGGCTGCTGCGGTCGCATCCAGATGGGCTGGTACGATCGCAAGGTGCGCCGGGTGCGCGATCTGTCGTGCGGCGACACGCGGATATTTCTGGACGTGGAGGTGCGGCGGGTTGATTGCCGCCGTTGTGGCAAGGTGAAGCGGGAGCGGCTCGACTTTCTGGCTGACAATCCGCTCTACACCAAGCGCTTTGCATACTATGTGGGCCGGCGCTGCCGGGCGGCGACGATCAAGGACGTGGCGAAGGAGTTGGCGCTGGATTGGCACACGGTCAAGGCGCTGGACATGCAATACATGGAAGCCCAGCTCAAGCGTGCGGGCACGCCAGGTCCGACGGTGATCGGCGTTGACGAGATATCGATCCGCAAAGGCCACACCTACCGGATCGTAGTCAGCGACCTTATGCGCGGCCGGCCGATCTGGTTCGGCGGGACTGATCGCTCGGAGGCAAGCATGAGCCAGTTCTACACCTGGCTCGGCGGGAAGAAGATTTCGCGGATTCGCCTGGCGGTCATGGATATGTGGAAGCCGTTCCGGCTGGCGACCAATGCACATGCGCCGCAAGCCGCGATTTTGTTCGACAAGTTCCATGTGATCCGTCATCTGGGCGAGGCCTTGGATGCAGTCCGCAAGAGCGAATATGCGAGGCTGGCAGGCCGCCAGCGGCGCTACATCAAGGGCCAGAAATACACACTGCTGTCGCGCCGGGAGAACCTCACGCTGGACGGCAGGAAGGCGTTGAAGACGTTGTTGGCCGCGAACAAGCGGCTCAATACGGCCTACGTTCTCAAGGAGAGCTTCGGCCAATTGTGGAGCTATGAACGCGAGGGCTGGGCTCGGCGGTTCTTCGAGCAGTGGCGCGCAGGCCTCAAGTGGCAACGGCTCAAGCCTTACGAGAAGTTCGCCGCGATGATCGACCGCCATTGGGATGGCATCGCGGCCTATTGCCAACTGGAAAACAAGGTCTCGCTCGGCTTCGTCGAGGGGCTCAACAACAAAATCCGCGTGATCCAACGCCGGGCTTACGGCTTGCGAAACGAAGATTGCAGCTCGGCGATGGCCGCGATAGAGCTTCTTGCGGAAGGCGACCCGGTAGAACTCGTCCAGCATCGTCTTGTGGAAGCGCTCGCAGATGCCGTTCGTTTGCGGGCTCTTGGTCTTGGTGCGGCTGTGGTCGATGTCCTCGATCGCGAGATAGAGTTCGTACTCGTGCCGCTCCGGGTTGCCGCAGTATTCGCTGCCGCGATCGGTCAGCACCCGGCAGAGCGGGATGCCGTGCTCCTCGTAGAACGGCAGCACCCGGTCATTCAGCAGATCGGCCGCGGTGATCGCCGTCTTGACGTCGTAGAGCTTGGCGAAGCCGACCTTGGCGTAGGTGTCGATGAAGGTCTGCTGGTAGATGCGGCCCACCCCCTTCAGCGTGCCGACATAGAAGGTGTCCTGGGCACCGCAGTAGCCGGGACAGGCGCTGTCGAACTCGCCATGGGCTTCCTTGTCGGCCTTCGCCTTCTCCAGCGCGGCGAGTTGTCCTCGGTCAGGATCAGGCCATCCTGCGCCACCTTGGCCTCCAGCGCCTTCAGCCGTTTGGCCATGGTGTTGAGGTCGTGGCGGACCCAGACGCCGCGGACGCCGGTGGGCGAGACCGGCTGCCCTCCTTGGCCAGCTCGTTGGCCATGCGGGTATGTCCCCAGGCCGGCTGCTCCAGGGCCAGCTCGAGGATGCGCCGCTCGACCGCCTCGGCCACCCGGTTCTTCGGGTTCGGCACCCGGCGCGACATCTCGATCAGCGCCGCTTCGCCGCCCTTCTCGTACAGCTCCTTGAACCGGTAGAAGCTGTCGCGGCGAAAACCCCATGATCCGGCAGGCCTGGCTGACGCTGCCCAGCTGCTTCGCCAGCTCCAGCACGCCGACCTTGTTGCGGATGATCTTCTCGTCTCTCGTCATCGTGTCGTCTCCATCCGCCGAGGCGGGGCGCTTCGCCACCCCGACCGCTCCGCGCCCCGCCTCGGCTATCGTTGTGCCAGGGGGCCAGGACACCACTGCAAGATTAAGTCTTAGCTAACGCAGATTATCTGCGGCTGAAAATCCTGACCTGCATGCTGCCGGCCTTATAGCCGTTTCGGGATCAAGGGCCCTCGCGCATCAGGTTGCGGTGACTTGTTCAAGCCAAAGCGCTTCAACAAATTCCGCAGCACCAGCTGTGCATCCTCGCTGTGGACATGATGGACAACGCAAGCGCGTTGCCCACATGCCACAGCGACAACGTCAACAGCAGGCAGCTGATCGAAATTGCCGGAAAATCACCCACACGACTTCACGATGAAGCAAATTTTAATTATCGGCTTGAGTTGTCGTTAGTCAAGACCGCCGAACCGCGAGCATACCAGTGTCGCGGCGGGCTTGATCCGACTCGCGAATTCCGCATCGGGGTAGCGGCCGGGGTAACAGACCTTGTCGGGGCCACCGGCGAGCGCTGCAGAGCTACCATCGAGCTACGGGGTAGCATCGCGGTAGCGGCCGTTTCGCAAAACATGATAGGGGCCCTAGAGCCTGTCCTCAATTGAGCCAGATGATAGCAGCCGCGAGGTGGATTGCGGCGAGGAAATTTCTGGCGGTTTTGTCGTACCGGGTGGCGATGGCGCGGTATTGCTTGAGCTTGCAGAAGAAATTCTCGATGAGGTGGCGGGCCTTGTAGGCGTCTTTGTCGAAATCGCGTTGAACCTTGCGGTTGCTCTTGGGCGGGATCACGAACGACTTTCCCCGTGCGAGCAACGGCTCGATCACCCGCGCGTCGGCATCGAAGGCCTTGTCTGCCAGCAAAGTCTCGGCCGCCATATCCGGCAGCAGCGCGTCGGCCCCTTCCAGATCATGGGCTTGGCCCGGCGTCAGGATGAAGTCCAGCGGATTGCCCAACGCGTCGACAAGCGCATGAATTCTTGGTGCTCAGCCCGCCCTTGCTGCGCCCGATCGCCTGGTCTTCGCCGTCTTTTTTTGCGCGCCGGCACTGTGCTGATGCGCCCGCACGATCGTGCTGTCGATCATGGCATACTCATTATCCGCATCGCTCGCCAGCATCTCAAACAGCTTCTTCCACACTCCGCTCTTGGCCCAGCGAGAGAAGCGCGTATGTATCTTGATCGGGTCGCCAAAGCGTTCGGGCAAGTCCCGCCAGGGGATGCCGGCCCGATAACGGTAGATCACCGCCTCTACAAACAGCCGATTGTCCTTGGCTGTTACCCCCACATGCCCTTCACGTCCGGGCAACATATCCTCGATCCTGTCCCATTGATCGTCCCGAACGGCGTAGCGGCGCATCTGTCAGCCTCCGAATCAGCTGACCGCCTATGAATCACGCAATAATATGCTGGGGAATCCTCTAATTGAGGACAGGCTCTAGTGTCCTGATTCCTAAATCCGTTTCATTCTAGGCGTTTGCCGCGAGGGTACGCAGGCAGAAGCGTTGGATGCTGGCCAGGATGTCGTTAGCGGTCTTGGTCCAACGGAAGGGTTTGGGGTCGGCATTGGTGGCCTCGATGTAAGTTTTGATAGCGCTTTCGAGATCGGCAACTGAGCGGAACACCCCGCGCTTGAGTGCGCGTTCAGTCAGGAGCGCGAAGAAGCGTTCGACTTGGTTGAGCCATGAGGCCGATGTCGGCGTGAAGTGCACGTGCCAGCGCGGGCGCTTGGCGAACCAGTTGCGAATGAGCTTGGTCTTGTGGGTGCCGTAGTTATCCAGGATGACATGAATATCGAGATCGGTGGGCACATTGCGCTCGACCTCGTCAAGGAACTTGCGGAACTCCGTGGAGCGGTGTCGGGACATGCATTTGCCGACGATGGTCCCGGCCCTGACGTTGAGCGCCGCGAACAGAGATGTCGTTCCGTGCCGCTTGTAGTCATGCGTGCGCCGTTCGACTTGGCCGGGCCGCAGCGGCAGCAGCGGCTGCGTGCGGTCGAGCGCCTGTACCTGGGATTTCTCGTCGACACACAGCACAACGGCGCGTTCCGGTGGCGACAAGTAAAGTCCGACGATGTCACGGACCTTCTCCACGAACAACGGATCAGAGGAGAGCTTGAAGGTCTCGACGCGGTGCGGCTGCAACCCGAAGGCGCTCCAGATGCGGTGCACGGTCGAGGGCGCGTGGCCGATCTCCTTAGCCATGCTCCTCAAGCTCCAATGCGTCGCGCCTTTCGGACGCGTTTCCAGCGTCTTGCGGATTGTGGTCGCGATCTCATCGTCGCCGATCGCGCGCGGCGCACCAGGACGCGGCTCGTCGTAGAGACCATCCATCCGGCTCTCCGCGAAGCGATTGCGCCATGTGCCAGCAGTTGCGGCACAGACACCCACCTTGCCTGCGATCTCTTTGTTGTTGAGCCCCGCGGCCGCAGCCAGAACGATGCGCGCCCGCTCCGCCAATGCCTGCGGCGCGCCGTGCTTGCGCGTCAGAGCCGTCAATTCGCTCTTCTCACCGGCTTCCAGTACGATCGCCACCGCACGACCCTTCGCCATTCTCGCCTCCCTTGCGTCACCGTCGCGAGAATGTAAATGATTTGTCGATCATGACACTAGCAGACCTCTCTTTCCGAAAAACTAAAAAGACTGAAGTGGTCCCGGTTGTCTGAACAGATTTTCCGCGTCGATAAGTGGAACCTCTGCAGGGGTTAGGCTGCCAGGCGGAGAGGCAGCCGGGCGCAGTAAGCGTGATCGGGTGTCATGCCGTCAAGGCTCGAGTGTGGTCTGCGGCCGTTATAAAAGTCGAGGTAACGGCCGATCGAGGCGCGGGCCTCGCCGACGCTGTCATAGGCTCGCAGATACACCTCCTCGTATTTGACACTGCGCCACAGCCGCTCGACAAAGACGTTGTCCCGCCAGGCGCCTTTGC
>CAVPDS010000033.1:0-118737 GCA_963702695.1 uncultured Alphaproteobacteria bacterium
CGGCTATCACATGGTGGTGGTGAGCGGCGTCGTGTTCTTCACTTTGCGCGCGCTGCTGGCGCTGCTGCCCGGCTTCGCCGCGCGGCAGCCGATCAAGAAGTGGGCGGCGCTGGCGGCGCTCGGCGCGGCGACATTCTATCTGCTGCTCTCGGGCTCGGAGGTCGCAACCCAAAGGTCTTACATCATGATTGCGATCGTGCTGCTCGGCGTGCTCGTCGATCGGCCGGCGCTGACGCTGCGCACGCTGACGGTGGCGGCGCTCGGTGTCCTGCTGCTGGCGCCGGAAGCGGTGGCGCAACCAAGTTTCCAGATGTCGTTCGCAGCGACGCTCGCGCTTGTCGCAGGCTATGAACGCGGCCAGCCCTGGCTGATGGCGGGAGCCGACACGCCGCTCGGCGCGCGCATCGCGCTGTGGGGCGGCCGCGAGATCATCGCTCTGGTCGGCGCCTCGATGATCGCCGGGTCCGCGACCACGATCTTCGCGGCCTATCATTTCCACCGGCTCGCGCCCTATGGGATGATCGCGAACCTCCTGGTGATGCCGGTGGTCTCCGCGTGGGTGATGCCGATGGGTATCCTCGGCGTGCTCGTGCTTCCGTTCGGCTTCGACACGCTGTTCTGGCGGCTGATGGGCGACGGCATCAGTTGGATGATCACAGCTTCGCTGTGGGTCACGAGCCTGCCGGGCTCGGTCGGGCGCATGGCCGCCTTCGGCGTCGGTCCGTTACTGATCGCGAGCTTCGGGCTCGTGGTGCTGTGCCTGTTGAAGACGCCGCTGCGGCTCGCCGGCGTGGCGCTGGTGGCGCTGGCGATCACCTTCGCGGTCCGCACACCGCAGCCTGACGTGCTGGTGGCACCAGACGGCGAGAGCTTTGCCGTGCGTACGGCTAGCGGCCGTCTCGCCTTGATCAAGACCGGCAACGACGCCTTCGCCTTCCGCGATTGGCTCGGCGCCGATGCCGACGCGCGTACGCCCAAGGACAAATCGTTGGGCACAGGGGTCGCCTGCGACCCGGCCGGCTGTATCGGACGTCTGGCCGATGGGTCCCTCGTCGCGATGGTGCGCCGGATGGAAGCGTTCGAAGAGGATTGCCGCCGCGCCGCGCTCGTTCTCACCGCGCGCTACGCCCCGCCCGATTGCGCCGCCCGGGTGGTGGACCGGAAAGTGTGGCAGCGCACCGGGGCGCTGGCGCTGCGCCGCGTAGGACATGACTTCGAACTGACGGTGGCGCGTCCGGAGGGTTACACGCGCCCGTGGTCGCGGTCGCTCCCGGCCCGGCCGGTCACGACGACGGCGCCACCATCGTCAGGCTCCGCGCAGCCGCCCGATGCAACGCCCAATCCGGACGACCTTGATCCGGGCGATTAGGGCGGATTCCGTACGCTTTGCCCCTTCTCTCCGCCGTCATGCCCGGGCTTGTCCCGGGCATCCATCCACTTGGCAAGAAGGCTTTGTTCGAAGGCGACGGATCGCCAGGCAAGCCCGGCAATCACGACCTGTGTTGTCCGCTTTGCGAAGGTTGGTATTCAATACCTTCGAAACAACCCCACCAGCTTGCCCTGGATGCGGACGCGGTTGGGCGGGAGGATGCGCACCTCGTAAGACGTGTTGGCGGGCTCGAGCGCGATCGACGCGCCGCGGCGGCGGAAGCGCTTGAGTGTTGCCTCTTCGTCGTCGATCAGGGCCACGACGATGTCGCCGGTATCGGCACCTTCGGTGCGGCGCAGGAGCGCGATGTCGCCGTCCAGGATGCCGGCATCGATCATGGAATCGCCGCGCACTTCGAGCGCGAAGTGCTCGCCGGTGGTGGAGAGCATCTCCGGCGGCATGTTGATGATGCTGCTTCGGGCCTGGATCGCCTCGATCGGGGTGCCGGCGGCGATGCGGCCCATGACCGGCACGGCAACCGGGCGCCCGCCGCCATCCTCCTCCGAACTCGCGCGCACGCGGCCGAGATTGCCCTCGATCACGCTCGGAGTGAAACCGCGGCTTCGTGTCGCCATCCCATGCGCGACCGATTTGGGCAGCTTGATCACCTCGATGGCGCGGGCGCGGTTAGGCAGGCGGCGGATGAAGCCGCGCTCTTCCAGTGCCGTAATGAGGCGATGGATGCCGGATTTCGAACGCAGGTCGAGCGCGTCCTTCATTTCATCGAAGGATGGTGGGACACCGGCCTCCTTGAGCCGCTCGTGAATGAAGCGCAGAAGCTCGGCCTGCTTGCGAGTCAGCATTCCTTCGATTCCCCCGGCTGCGGCCTCGCTCACGGCTTGGCCGAAACAAATCATGAACAGACACTATATGTTCGATATGTGTTCCGCAACCATTTAATTTGGCGTCAACAAGTCGAGTAATCGCTAAAGTTCGAACTTAAGGATGGAGCACGGACTGCCACTTGAGGCGGCAGGCGCGTGCGGGGGGCGAATCAGTAGGCAGTCGGCTTTCGCCAGGGGAGCGAGCATGGAACTGTCCTGGGCCGGGAACGGGGTTGCGACCGGGAGGCCGCTCGGCCGCGGGGCGAGTGTGGCGCGCAGATAATCGGCGCGCTCATCGTTGGCCGCCAGATCGCAGCCCAGGACCGCGGTCTCGGTCTGCGGCTCGAAATCACCGCGGCCGGCGAGCCGCCGGATCAGCGGGACGAGGAACAGAACGGCGCAGACGTAAGATGATACCGGATTGCCGGGCAGGCCGAGCACGTGCATCGCGCCGAGCCGACCGTGCATCATCGGGCGCCCGGGACGCAGCGCCACCTTCCAGAACGAGAGATCGATGCCCTCGGCCGCCAACGCCTTCTGCACGAGATCGTAGTCGCCCACCGAGGCGCCGCCGGAGGTGACCAGGATGTCGGCCCCGCTCTCACTCGCGCGGCGCACCGCCGCGACCGTTTCGCTCAGACGGTCGGGTACGATCCCGAGATCGACGACGGCGCAGCCTTCGGCGCGCGCAAGCGCCGTGGTGGCGAAGCCGTTGGAATAGACGATCTGGCCTATGCCCGGATTTGAGCCGGGCATCACCAGTTCGTCGCCGGTTGCCAGCACCGCAATTTTCGGCGCGCGGTGGACCGGGAGGGCTGGGTGGTTCATGGCGGCCGCTAGCGCGAGGTCGCGGTCGGTCAGGCGGCGGCCCCCGACGAGGAGAGCCGCGCCGGTGGCGAAATCGAGCCCGGCGCGGCGGACGTTACGGCCTTTGCCGGTCGACGAATTGACGACGACGACATCGCCATCGCGTGTCGTGTTCTCCTGGATGACCACGGTGTCGGCGCCGGCCGGTAGCACGCCGCCGGTGAAGATCCGGGCCGCTTGCCCGGTGCTGACCGTGCCGTCGAACGGGTGCCCGGCAGCGACCTCGCCGATCAGCTTGAGCTTCACCGGAATGGCTGCGAGGTCTTCGGCGCGCACGGCATAGCCGTCCATGGCGGACACATCGGCCGGCGGCTGCGTGCGGAGCGCCGTCACGTCGGCGGCGAGCACACGCCTGTGGGCTTCGCCGAGCAGGACCGCCTGCGCTGGCAGCGGTTCGACATCCGTCAGCACGCGCGAAAGCGCCTCGGCGACCGACATCAAAGCCACGACGCTACTCCTTCGCCCGGTAGCGGCCGGACTTGCCGCCGCTCTTCTCGATCAGCCGGATGCCCTCGATGCGCATGCCGCGCTCGACCGCCTTCACCATGTCGTAGATGGTGAGGCAGGCGACCGACACCGCGGTGAGCGCCTCCATCTCGACCCCGGTCTGACCGGTGACCTTCACGGTCGCGCGCACCCTGAGGCCGGGCAAGCCTTGGTCCGGCTCGATATCGATGGCGATCTTCGTAATGGCGAGCGGATGGCAGAGCGGAATGAGCTCATGCGTCTTCTTCGCCGCGAGGATGCCGGCGATGCGAGCTGCACCGAGCACGTCGCCCTTCTTGGCGTTGCCGGCGAGGACGAGATCGAGCGTCGCCGGCTTCATCACCACGCGGCCTTCCGCAATCGCGACGCGCTCGGTTGCGGCCTTGGCGGAGACGTCGACCATGCGCGCTTCGCCGCTTTTGGCAAGGTGGGTGAGTTTCGCGGCGCGGGCCACCGCCTACTCCGCAGCGCCGAGGATGCGCGATGGCGGATGGAGCAGCGACCGCGTCGCGGCTTCGACGTCGGCCTGCCGCATCAAGCTCTCGCCGATCAGCAGTGCGTGGATGCCGGCACGGGCGAGGCGGGCGACATCATCCGCCGTCGAGATCCCGCTTTCGCCGATGATGATCCGGTCCTTGGGGACTTTCGGCGCCAGCCGCTCGCTGGCCTTGAGCGTGGTCTCGAAGGTCTTGAGGTCGCGATTGTTGATGCCGATCAGCGGTGATTTGAGCCTCAGCGCACGCTCAAGCTCGGCCTCGTCGTGCACTTCGAGCAGCACGTCCATGCCAAGCTGAAAAGCCTCGTGCTCCAGCATTCCTGCCGATCCGTCGTCGACGCCGGCCATGATGATGAGGATGCAGTCGGCGCCCCAAGCCCGTGCCTCATGGACCTGATAGGGCTCGTACATGAAATCCTTGCGCAGCGCGGGCAGCTTCGTTGCCGCGCGCGCCGCGATCAGATGCTCCGGGTTGCCTTGGAATGACGGCGTGTCGGTGAGGACCGAGAGGCAAGCCGCGCCGCCGGCCTCATAGGCGCGCGCCAGCGCCGGGGGATCGAAGTCGGCGCGGATCAGGCCCTTCGACGGGCTCGCCTTCTTCACTTCGGCGATCAGGGCAATGTCGCCAGCCTGCAATCGGCGTTCGATCGCGGCCCGGAAGCCGCGCGGCGGCGATGCGCTGCGGGCGGCGGCGCGCACCATGTCAAACGGGCGCGCGCGTTTCGCCGCCGCGATCTCCTCGCGCTTGTAGGCTTCGATCCTGGCGAGGATGTCGCTCATCAAGGCGCTCTACGCATTCGAGATCGCGATCAGGCGTTCGAGCCGGTCGTGCGCCTCGCCGGAATCGACCGATTGGCTCGCCAGCGCAATCGCCTGCTTGAGGTCCTTCGCGCGGCCGGCGACGATCAGCCCGGCGGCCGCATTAAAGATTGCGACCTCGCGGAACGCGCCGATCTTGCCCTTGAGCACTTCGACCAGCGCGCTTGCGTTGTCCTTGGCGTCGCCGCCGCGCAACGCGTCCGGCTTCACGCGCTGCAATCCGACCTCCTCGGGTGTGATCTCGAATGTGCGCACCGTGTCGTTTTCCAGCGCGGCGACGTGAGTTGGCCCGGAGGTGGTGATCTCGTCGAGACCGTCGGAGCCGTGCACGACCCAGACATGCTCCGAGCCGAGATTCTTGAGCACGTTTGCCAACGGTTCGATCCATTGCCGCGAGAACACGCCGACCATCTGGCGCTTGACGCCGGCCGGATTGGAGAGCGGCCCGATCAGGTTGAAGATCGTACGGGTGCCAAGCTCGAGCCGCGTCGGCCCGACGTTCTTCATCGCAGGGTGATGGGCCGGCGCAAACATGAAGCCGATCCCGGCTTCATTGATGCAGCGACCGACCCCCTCCGGCGTCAGTTCGATCTTCACGCCGAGCGCGCCCAGAACGTCCGCCGCCCCGGAGCGCGAGGACAGCGCCCGGTTGCCATGCTTGGCGACCGGAACGCCGGCGCCGGCGACGATGAACGCCGCGCAGGTCGAGATGTTGAACGAGCCGGAGGCGTCGCCGCCGGTGCCGACCACGTCGATCGCCTCGGGCGGGGCGGACACGCGCAGCATCTTCTCGCGCATCGCGGTGACCGCGCCGGTGATCTCGTCAACGGTTTCGCCGCGCACGCGCAACGCCATCAGCAAGCCGCCCATCTGCGACGGCGTCGCTTCGCCGGACATCATGCGATCGAAGCCGCGCGCGGCTTCTTCGCGCGTGAGCGCCGCCCCGGTCGCGGCCTTGGCGATGAGCGCCCTGAATTCGTCGGTCACGCTGCGTCCCCCCTGCACTCTACTGCGCTGCGCGCTGGCGCGCCTGCGCCGCGCGGCGCCGGCCGCTCGCAGCGTTCCACGCCGCAGCGATGTCGAGGAAATTCTTCAGGATGAGATGGCCGTGCTGCGACGCGATGCTCTCGGGGTGAAACTGGACGCCATGCACCGGAAGGCTCGCATGCGCGAGACCCATCACCAGCCGGTCCTCGGTTTCCGCCACCGATATGAGATCGGCCGGCATGCTCGATCGCTCGACCACAAGTGAATGGTAGCGCGTCGCCTGGAACGGCCCGTTGACGCCGCGGAATACGCCTGCGCCCTTGTGTTTGATCAGGGAGAGCTTGCCATGCACCGGCACCGGCGCGCGCACGACCTTGCCGCCGAAGGCCTGGCCGATCGCCTGATGGCCGAGGCAGACGCCGAGCACCGGGATGGTCGCCGAGGCCTTGGCGATGAGATCGAGACAGATGCCGGCATCATCCGGCGTGCGGGGACCCGGCGAGAGCACGATCGCGTCGGGATCGGCCGCGATCACCGCATCGGTCGTGATCTTGTCATTGCGATGCACGACCATCTCCGCCCCCAGTTCACCGAAATAGTGGAACAGGTTGAAGGTGAAGCTGTCGTAGTTGTCGATCAGGACGATCATGGCGGCCGTTCTCGCGCCCGGTCAGGGTCTTAGACGCGGGTCAGAGGGGGGTCAAGACGCGTGCGAGCGGCCTGGTGGGCGGCTTACCGTTTGTGGATCGGATCGATCCACGCCACCGCCTCCACCTGTTCCGCCGGCTCGATGTCGAGGTTCACCACCACCGCCTCGTTATCGCTGCGCACGAGTACGCACTCGAGCGGTTCGTCGGTGCTGGCGTTGATCTCCTGGTGCGGCACGAACGGCGGCACGAAGATGAAGTCGCCGGACCCCGCCTCCGCGGTGAATTCGAGCCGCTCGCCCCAGCGCATGCGCGCCCGCCCGCGCACCACGTAGATGACGCTTTCGAGCGCGCCATGGTGATGCGCGCCGGTCTTGGCGTTGGGATGGATGGTTACGGTCCCGGCCCAGAGCTTCTGCGCCCCGGCCCGCGCAAGATTGATCGCCGCCTTGCGATCCATGCCCGGCGTCTGGGCGGTGTTCGGATCGAGCGAATGACCCGGGATCACGCGCACGCCGTCGTGCTTCCATCGGGAGGAATGCTGATCGCTCATGTGCCTGCCTCGGAAATGCGATGCCCACATATGGGGGCCATGGCCCTGGGCTGACAACCGGGAGCCTGGAAATAGCGGGATGATCGCGTTCCCGCTGGTGATCGCCATCGCCACGCCGAGGAGATGCGGCGCGAGCCGGGGCCCCGTTCGTGTGTCAGCCGCGCCTGGAGCAGGCGCGCCGACCCATGCTAACCTTGCGCCAATCGACGGACGGCCCGGGATCGCGCCAGCCCGGCCGCGCCGCGGCATCGGCGCAGCGGACTTGAGGTCATGATTACGATCAAGGTGAACGGCACGGCGCATCAGCTCGACGTCGAAAGCGAGACGCCGCTGTTGTGGGTCCTGCGCGAGGAGATCGGCCTCACCGGGACGAAATATGGTTGCGGCATCGCCCAGTGCGGCGCCTGTACCGTGCACGTGAACGGGCGTGCGGTGCGTTCCTGCTCGCTTTCGATCGGCGGCCTCGACGGCGCCGAAGTGGTGACGATCGAGGGCCTTTCGTCCGACAGCCGCCATCCGGTGCAGCAGGCCTGGCTTGCCGAGGAGGTGCCGCAGTGCGGCTACTGCCAGTCCGGCCAGATCATGGCGACGGCGGCGTATCTGAAGGCCAATCCCGCTCCGACCGACGCCGACATCGACCAGAACCTCACCAATATCTGCCGCTGCGGCACCTATGAGCGGCTGCGGCGCGCGGTGCATCGCGCTGCTGCGCTGATGAAGATCTGAGCGGGGAGAATGACCATGAATGCCACCACACTCTCGCGCCGCCGGTTTGTCGTCACCGCGCTCACCGCCAGCGGCGGCTTCGCGCTCGGCATTGCACCGTCCGGCATAGCGCAGGCCGCGACCCTCGGCGTGCGCCCCTGGGGCGACGAGGCCCCGCATACCGGCGAGATCAACGCCTGGATCGTGATCGAGCCGGACGACACCGTGATCATCCGCTACGGCCGCGCCGAGATGGGGCAGGGCAGCTTCACCGCGCTGCCGATGATCGTCACCGAAGAGCTCGAGTGCGACTGGGCCAAGGTGAAGGCGGAATACGCCTCCGCCAATCGCAATTTCCGCGAGAAGCACGTCTACGGCAATCTCGGCACCGGCGGCAGCCGCGCGGTGCGCGAAACCCGCGAGATGCTCCAACAGGCCGGCGCCAGCGCGCGTGAACGGCTGATCGCCGCGGCGGCGAAGCGCTGGGGCGTTGCGCCGTCGGAATGCGCGGCGGAGCAGAGCAAGGTCCTGCACAAGGCGTCCGGCCGCGCGCTGCGCTACGGCGAGCTCGCGACCCAAGCGGCGCAGATCAAGCTCGACAAGGAGCCGGCGATCAAGACGCCGGATCAGTACAAATTGATGGGCAAGCCGATGGCGCGGCTCGACATCCCGTTGAAGATCAACGGCACCGCCGTCTACGGCATCGACATGGCCGTGCCTGGGATGGTGCAGGCAGCGATCACCGCCTGCCCAGTCTTTGGCGGCAAGCTCAAGAGCGTGGACGAGAAGGCGATTGCCGGTCGGCGTGGCGTGCTCGAGGTCGTCAAGCTGGGCAACGCGGTGGCGGTGGTGGCGGATCGCTACTGGCGCGCCAAGGCGGCGCTCGACAAGCTCGCGATCGAGTGGGATTTCGGTGCAGGCGCAAGCGGCGACAGCGTGCAGTTCCGCAAAGCCTATCTCGACGCCCTCGACCAGACCGGCGCGGTCGCGCGCCACGACGGCGACGTCGACAAGGCGATGCCGGGCGCAGCCAAGGTGATCGAAGCGACCTACGACGTGCCGATCATCGCGCACGCGCCGATGGAGCCACTCAACGCCACCGCGCACGTACAGTCCGACCGCGTCGAGGTCTGGGTCGGCACGCAGAACGCGGATGCCGCGCTGCAGGTGGCGGCGCAGGCTGCCGGCGTGAAGCCGGAGAATGTCTACATTCACAACACGTTCTCGGGCGGCGGCTTCGGCCGCCGGCTGCGCCCCGATGAAGTCGGGCAGGCGGTGGCGATCAGCAAGGCGATCGGCAAGCCGGTGAAACTGATCTGGTCGCGCGAGGAGGAGATCCGGCAGGACCGCTACCGCACCCAGGCGGCGATCCGCTTCAAGGCCGGCTTCGCCGCGGACGGCACGCCGATCGCGTTTGATTGTCGTAACTCGGCCGGCAGTTCCAATCCGCAGGCGGTCAAGAACGGACTTGATTCGCAGACCACCGAGGGACTGGTCTCGACCAGCTACAAAATCCCGAACCTGCGGATCACCAGCATCCTCAAGAACACGCATGTGCCCTACGGGCCCTGGCGTGCTCCGGGCCATTGCCAGAACGCGTTCTTCATCGAGAGCTTCGTCGATGAGATGGCGCAGGCTGCCGGGCAGGACCCGTACAAGTTCCGCCGTGCACTGCTCGCGCATCGCGCCGACTTCGTGCACGTCCTCGACACGCTGGCGGAGAAGGGCGACTGGGGGAAGCCGCTGCCGGCGGGCAAGGGCCGCGGCATTGCCATCCACGAGAGCTACAATTCGATCGTTGGCATGATCGCCGAGGTCGCGGTGGCGAATGGCGAGCTCAAGGTCGAGCGCGTGGTGATTGCTTGCGACTGCGGTCACACCGTCAATCCGCGCACCGTCGAGATGCAGCTCGAAGGCGGCATGATCTACGGGCTATCCGCTGCTTTGTTCGGCGAGATCACGGTGAAGAACGGCCGCGTCGAACAGGGCAACTTCGACACCTACCCGGTGGTGCGGCTCAAAGACGCGCCCAAGACCGAAGTGCATCTCGCGCTCACCGGCGGCAAGAAATGGGGCGGCGTCGGCGAGCCCGGCGCGGCCATCATTCCGGCCGCGGTCGCCAACGCGATCTTCGCCGCCACCGGGAAGCGCCTGCGCAGCCTGCCGATCAAGGGGCAGAATCTCTCGGGAGCGGCGTAAACGGCGTGAAGATGCTCGTTTACTGCGAGCGTCACGACATCGCGCTGGCCGCTATTCGGCGGGAAAAGAACATCAAGCATTCGGTCGCGAGCCTGGAAACTCGATCTCATCCGGTCGATGAATCCAACCTGGAGAGATTTGTATGAGGAGATCGCAAGTTGAGAGTCAGAATGGATTGCCGGGTAAATCCCGACAACAACCGAGAATCGGACTTCATGAGATCCCTTTTGCTTCGCGGCCTCTGCGCGCTGATGGCCCTATCCGTGTTCTTGCCCTCGGCCGTGCGCGCCGACCCGGTCGAGGATTTCTACCGCGGCAAACAAATCCGCGTCGTGATCCGCGCCACGCCGGGCGGCAATTACGATCTCTATTCCCGCCTCCTCATCCGCCACATGATCCGTTTCATCCCCGGCCATCCGAGCGCGCTGCCGGTCAACATGCCGGGCGGCAGCGGGCTCACGGCGCTCAATTACGTCGCCGACGTGCATCCTAAGGACGGCACCGTGCTCACCATGGTGACGCAAACCTTTCCGCTGGAGCAGGCGCTGGCACTCAACGACAAGCTCAAGGTCGACATGCGCAAGCTCAACTGGATCGGCAACATGAGCGACGCCTCCAGCTTCCTGCTGACCTCGCACGCCTCGGCCACGCGCACGATCGAGGACGCCAAGCGCCGCGAGACGATTATCGGCGTTCCCTCGATCGCCGATGCCGCCGCCTGGCTGACGCTCGTCACCAACGGCACGCTCGGCACCAAATTCAAGCTGGTCCCCGGCTATACCAGCGGGCCGGACATGAACCTCGCCATGGAGCGCGGCGAGATCGACGGTCGCGGCACCAGCAATCCCAAGGCGATGTTCACCGGCGGCACCGAAACCGGAGCGGACGGCCGGCCGCTGTTCAACTTCCTGCTGCAGTGGGGCGTCAAGAAGAACAAGGACTATCCGTCGGCGCCGCTGCTGACCGAGCTTGCCGGCAACGCCGAGCAGAAGGTGATCTTCGATTTCGTCTGCAAGGTCGCGTCGCTGGCGCGCCCGATCGCCACCAACGCCGGCGTTCCGCCCGAACGGGTCGAGGCGCTGCGACGCGCCTTCGACGCTACCATGAAGGACCCTGAGTTCATCGCCGATGCCGAGCGGCAGGGGATGGAGATCAGTTACTCCGATGGGGCGGAGCTGGCGCAGCAGGTCGCCGACATTGTAAATGCGCCGGCGTCGGTGGTGGAGAAGGTGCGGGCGGCGGTGAAGTAATCGCGACGTGTTCGAAACTACATCCGGTTGTTCTGGATCTGATTGCCGCTCCATGCGCTCTCAATTCCGGAGCGGATGGCATGGGCGAGTTCGTAGGCGCCGACATCAAGCGCGCTTTTGGCGGCGGGATCGTTCGGGCTCTTATCGTAGTCCTTGAGCAGGTCGCCGAAGCTCTTCATCGCAGATTCCACGATGCCGTGCTCAACCATCGACAGTTCGCTCCAGTAGAGCGCCCAGAAGCGCTGCTCGACCTTGTCCCAATCGGTTCCGCCGTGCTTGAGGGTGACGAGCTGGCCGGCGATCTGCGCGGTTTCGAAATAGAGCGCCAGTTGCTTCTCGAGAAACGGCTTCTGCGCCTCGATCCGCCGGGTGGTCGCATCGCGATCAGCCTGGGCCGAGAGCTGTTGCTGAATTTCCTTCTGATGATCGATGTACGTGTAGAGACCCCAAAGTCCTCCCGCCACCACCGTCAAGACTGGCAGCCAGCTCTGTATCACCTTCAGCAGTGTCTGGATGTTTGTTTCCTGCGGGCTCTCGGCCATTCGTTTCTTCCCACCATGCGCAGAGGATCATGCATTCAGGGACCGGTCTTCTGCGCGGCGAGGCAACGGATGCCGGCAGAGTCACCACGCGCGGCGGCGAATTACTTCGATGTCAAAATAGCGTTGTAGCGCTTGACCACGTCGGGGCTTGTCTTGGCGATCCGTGCAACGATCTTCTGAACCTCGTCACCCGAAAGCGGGCTCACGTCGATCTGCATCTTCTTGGCTTCGGCCAGATATTCCGGGTCCTTGTTCGCGTCCATGAACGCCTTCTTGAGGATCGCGGCCTGCGCCTGCGGGACGCCGGGCGGCGCCATGAATGGGCGCGCCATCTGGAATGGCAACTCGGCGAGATCGAGCAGCGCCTTGTCGTCGGCGGTCTTGGCGAGCTCGTGCGCGGTCGGGACATCGGGGAGCGCCTTCCAGCGTTGCTCGTGGCCGAACTGCATCAGGAATCGGAGCTTGCCGTCTCGCAGCCAATCGGCGAGGCCGGTTTGCATCGACGACATTCCGATGGCGCGCCCTTCGACCTCGCCGCGCTGGATCGCGATATTAAGTTCGGCGCTGCTGCCATAGCCGCGAATGAGCTGGGTGTTGAGCTTGAAGACCTCGCGCGCGATGAGCGCGATATCGGTGTCGGTGCCGCCGGCGGCCAGTCCACCCAGGAGGAGCGGACGGCCGGGCTTCTCGACGTCCGCGATCGTCTTGAATGGCGCGTCGGCGCGGATGACGAGGCAATAGGCGTCATCCTCGTAGCTCGACGAGGTGCCGAGCCAGAGGAAGTCCTCGCTCTTGAACTTGGCCGCGGCGTTGCCGAGCACGGGCTCGATCGGATTGGAGCGCGACATCATGCCGATGGTCGTCCCATCGCGCGGCGCCTGGGAATACATGAAATTGGACATGGCCATGCCGCCGGCGCCCGGCATGTTGCGCACGACGACGGTCGGTTCGCCGGGAATGTAACGCGCGAGGTATCGCGACAGCAGCCGCGCATAGGCGTCGTAGCCACCGCCCGCGCCGTTTCCGACGATGAGCGAGACCGTCTTGCCTTTGTAGAAATCTTCGGCGGCGACTTGTCGCGCAAGCGGGAGGATGAGGCAGGCGGCGAGCAGAAGAGAGGTGATGCACTTGCGCATGGCGTGTTCCTGTCGGGCTGCGAGTCAACGCTATCAGAAATTCCACTTCCTGCGGTATTGCTCTTTGACGTCGGGCGGGAAGCTGTTGACCTCGGGGAATTCATCCATCCAGCGATACGGCCGGCACGCGTCTATCAGCACGCGATCGGAGGTGTAGCCGCGCGGCGAGCGCTCGCCGGGCGGGATCGCGGGATCGGCGGGCGAGGTCCATACGTTCTTGACGAGGTCGATGCCCTCGCGGGCGTTGCAGCGGGTCGACATCGCCCAGATCACATCGCCCAGGTTGGTGATGTCGATGTCGTCGTCCACGACCACGACGAATTTGCCGCCATAGGCGCCGGCCCGTGCGCCGGAGGCGACCAGCAGCGCCTGCTTGGAGTGGCCTGCATAGCTCTGTCGGATCGCGACCACGGTGAACGGCCCGCTCTGCGAGCCGTAGACGTAGCCCCACACGCCCTTCACCTCCGGGATGCCGGCGCGTTCGAGCTGGTCCCACAGCACCGCCGCGCCGAGCGGGAGCGAGATGAAATTGTTCGGCGGCTTGAGCGGCGGGCAGCCGAGCATGATCGGATCGTTGCGGTAATAGATACGCCTGACCTCCATCACTGGGACTTCGCCCACGGTGGTGTCGGCGTAATAGCCCGGCCATTCGCCGAACGGACCTTCCTTCGGCGGCTCGCCGTCCTTGTAGGGCAGCACCTCGCCTTCGAGCACGATCTCGCCGAAGGCGGGGATCGGCAGCCCGCTCGCGGCGGATTCGACCACCTCGACCGGCGATTCGCTGAGCCAGCCGGCGACGCCGTATTCCTCGACGCCGAGCGGCATCGGCAGTTGCGCTGCCATGAAGAGCTGCGGCGCATGCCCGATCGAAACCGCAATCGGGCAGGGCTTGCCCATCGCGTGATACTTCTGCATCGCGAGGCGGCCGTGCTTGCCCTTGTTCATCTTCACGCTGATGCGGTTCTTGCCCTGGATCATGCAGCGATAGGTGCCGACATTGACCGCGCCGGTCTCCGGGTCGCGCGTGATGACCGCATCGCCGGTGCCGATATAGCGGCCGCCGTCCTTCTCGTGCCACAGCGGAGTCGGGAATTTCTCCAGGTCGACCTCGTCCGCTTCCAGCATATTATCCAGCACCGGCCCGTTCGCGACCGTCGCCGGCGCCACCGGCTTGAAGTCGCGCAGCTTCGTCCGCCAGGCGTTAAGCAGCGCCACGCCGGAAAGGTCGCTCGGCAGGCCGAGCGTCATGGCGGTGCGCTTCTGGCCGGCGAAGATGTTGGAGAGCACGCGAAAGCCCTTCGGGTAATCCTTGATGTCGTCGAACAGCAGCGCCGGTTCGTTCTGCTCCGCGCCGATCTCGGTGAGCGCGCCGATCTCGAGATTCCAGTCCGCGCCGCTGATCCGGCGCAGGTCACCCATCTCCTCGAGTTGCTCCATGAACGCGCGCAGATCGTTGCCGGAATTCGACTTCCGCATGGTCTCTCCCTTGTGCATTCCCTTGGGCGTTCTCGCGCTATAAAGCGTTGGCCAAATCCGCCATGACGTCAATCGGGGAGGGGTCAATGATCCGGGTTGCATTCATTATCGGAGACTATCCGCCGGAGCAGCTCAAGTTGCGCACCGATGTCGCCAAGAGCTATTCCTCGGCCGATGTCGACGTCGGCATCCTCTCGGTGCCGGCGCGGCCGTTCGATGGACTCACCCCGGCGGAGATCCAGGGGGCGGCGCCGATCTTCCACGAGGCGTTCCGGCAGGCCGAGCGCGAAGGCTACGACGCGATCGTGCCGCTCGGCATGCTCGACCTCGGCGTCGAAGGCGGACGCTCGGCGGTCGACATCCCGGTGATCGCACCGCTGCAGGCGACGCTCCATGTGGCGGCGCAGGTCGGCGAGCATTTCGGGGTCGTGTGCTATCACCCCTCCGCGATCCCGCGCCACCGCGCGCAGACGCGCGCTTACGGCATGGAGGATTTCATTGCCGGGCGGCGCGCCAGCGGCTTCTACGTTCAGCACATCGCTGACAACCGCGACAAGATGATCGAATCATTCCTGATGGCGGCGCGTGCGCTGATCGAGGAGGACGGCGCCGACGTGATCATCCCGCAGGGAATCACGCAATGTCCCGTGCAGATGAAGCCGCAATGGCTGTCCGAGCAGCTCGGCGTCCCGGTGGTGGAAGGCATCGGCGCGCCGATCAAGATGGCGGCGCTGCTTGCCTCGCTCGGACTCAAGCAGAGTCGCGTGCGCTGGCAGAAGGCGGGGTCACAGCCGAAGTGATCTTTTTCTTCTTCCCCCTCCCCACAAGGGGAGAGGGGAGCAGAGGAGGAGGAGGGCGATCCCTCAGTACTTCGTGATATCCACGTCCTTGGTCTCCGGCAGGAAGATCAGCCCCACGACCAGGCTCATGGCGGCGATCGCGATCGGGTACCAGAGGCCCGAATAGATGTTGCCGGTAGCGGCGACGATCGCGAACACGATCGCCGGCAGGAAGCCGCCGAACCAGCCGTTGCCGATGTGATACGGCAGCGACACGCCGCTGTACCTGATGCGGGTCGGGAACAACTCGACCAGCCAAGCGGCGATCGGCGCATACACCAGCGTCACGTAGACCACCAGGATGGCGAGCAGGAGCACGGTCATCGGATGGTTGATCTGATCGACGTCCGCCGTCGCCGGGTAGCCATGAGCCGTGATCGCCTGGCCGAGCACGGTTGCGAAGTTCGGCGTGTTGGCGGGAATGGTCTGCTCGCCAACCTTGACCTGCGCCACCGTACCCTTCGGGGCCTCTTGGTTGTCATAGTTCACCGACCGTGCAACCAGCGTCGACTTGGCGATGTCGCATGAGGTCGTGAATGTTTCCGTCCCGGTCAGCTTCAACTGGAACGAACACTCGCTCGGATCGGCGATCACGGTCACCGGCGACGAGTTCAAGGCGGTCTCGAGCGCCGGATTGGCGAAGTGGGTGATCCCCTTGAAAATCGGGAAGTAGGTGACCACGGCGAGCGCGAAGCCCACGAGGATGATCGGTTTGCGGCCGATCTTGTCGGACAGCGCGCCGAAGATCACAAAGAATGGAGTGCCGATCAGAAGCGCGACCGCGATCATGATCTGGGCGTTGACGGCCGGGACCTTGAGCGTGTTGGTCAGGAACAGCAGCGCATAGAACTGCCCGCCGTACCACACGACGGCTTCACCGGCGGTGGCGCCGAGCAGCGCGAGGATCGCGATCTTGGCGTTCGACCATTGCCCGAAAGCCTCGGTCAGCGGCCGCTTCGAAGCCTTGCCTTCGGCCTTCATGCGCTGGAATACCGGCAACTCGTTGAGCTTGAGCCGGATCCAGATCGACACCACGAGCAAGATCGCCGACAGCAGGAACGGAATGCGCCAGCCCCAAACATCAAAGGCCGTGAGCTTGGTGCCGTTGGCGAGCGTGGTGCCGTCGAAATTGCCCTCGATATAAACCCGCACCCCAAGAACGATCAGCAACGCCATGAACAGGCCAAGGGTGGCGGTTGTCTGGATCCAGGACGTGTAGAAGCCCCGCCAATTCTTCGGCGCGTGTTCGGCGACATAGATTGCCGCCCCGCCGTATTCGCCGCCGAGTGCCAGCCCCTGGACCAGCCGCAGACCGATCAGCGTGACCGGCGCCGCGAGGCCCCAGGTGGCATAGTTCGGCAGGAGGCCGATGCAGAAGGTGCCGAGGCCCATCAGCGTCATGGTGATGAGGAAGGTGTATTTGCGGCCGATCATGTCGCCGAGCCGCCCGAAGACCAGCGCGCCGAACGGACGCACGGCAAAGCCGGCGGCAAAGGCCAAGAGCGTGAAAATGAAACCCGCGGTCGGATTCGCTGCTGAAAAGAATTCGCGTGTGAGGATCGCGGTCAACGTGCCGTAAATGTAGAAATCGTACCACTCGAAAACAGTCCCGAGCGAAGATGCGAAGATGACCAGCCGTTCTTCGGCCGTCATCGAGCCTTCCGTCCGATCCATGGAGGCGGTCATCGTCGTCATGGGCATTTCCCCTGAATTTTGATTTTGCCGGCAGGACGGCCCGGTCGCACGCCGTGCCATGCCGTTGCCCATACGGTAATTCGAGACTTATGACCTTGCCAGTTCCCCAGTGGTCGTACGTCTAAAGTATTAGGAGCCATGGGTGCCTTGCGCACTCGCGGCCCACTTCGCTGATCTGATCCGCCCTACGCAGCGTCCGCGGCCGAGGCCACCGCAATCAGACCTCGTATAGTTTGCGTCCTGTGGAAGCGTATAAAGCTCGTTTCTGCTCTTCGGAGCATCCAGGCCACCGACCGGGAATGGGCCCGAGCCCGGATACCGGGCCGCCGGATGAATGTATCGCGCGACCCAAGGCTGGATGACGCTCGCATCAAGCTGCTTGGCTTCGCTCTCATATTTTGGACTCTCAAGCGGCGTCACTCTGAGCATGAAATTCGTTGACCCGGGAATGATGGCCTGGGGGCCGTCAAAAAACGGGCGAGTCCGCCGGCCCGCCCGGAGCGGCGTCAATGGGTAGGCCTTCGGTTATCTTCGCGCGCGCTTCCATTGCAGATCGCGGGCGCGCTAATCCTCCACTCAGGTCCCGATGGCGTCCTGCCCGCTGCGGCAGCGAGCGAACCTAGCCCGCGTAGCCCGGATTGAGTGTCAGCGAGATTCGGAAACAGCGTTTGCCCCGGAGCGACCCGGATGTTGCGTCGCTCCATCCAGGCTACCGGCCCCGAGTTCGGCGGTGCGCCGCCCACCTTGACCTTCCCCACCCCAAAGCGTATCTCCGTCCTGCGTCTGCGGCCCGGATTGCCGGACTTCCGCGGCGCTTTGTGTTCCCAAAAAGGGGTCCGCTGTGCGGTCTCATCCGGTGGGATGGGACCTCGGCGGCCGTGTGCTCATGGCTAGGACCGGTCCGTTCAAGTTCCTGCAGGAAGTCCGCGACGAGGCGGCCAAGGTGACGTGGCCGTCGCGGCGCGAGACCATGATCACCACCGCCATGGTGTTCGTGATGGTGGCGGTCACCTCGGTGTTCTTCCTGGTGGCGGACCAGCTCATGCGGATCGTGGTGACGCTGGTGCTGGGTATCTCGGGCTGAGCGGAAAGATGGATGCGGCCATGACCAACCGTTGGTACATCGTGCAGGCCTACTCGAACTTCGAGCAGAAGGTCGCCGAATCGATCCGCGAGCAGGCCAAGCAGCGCCACCTGGAGGATTACTTCCAGGAGATCATGGTACCGAAGGAGAAGGTCGTCGAGGTCCGCCGCGGCCGCAAGGTCGACGCTGAACGCAAGTTCTTTCCCGGCTACGTGCTGGTGAAGATGGACCTGACCGACGAGACCTACCACCTGATCAAGAACACCCCGAAGGTGACCGGCTTCCTTGGCTCCGACAACAAGCCGATGCCGATCTCGGACGCGGAAGCCTCCCGCATCCTGCACCAGGTGCAGGAAGGGATCGACCGGCCCAAGCCCACGGTGTCGTTCGAAGTGGGCGAGCAGGTGCGGGTCTCCGACGGGCCGTTCGCCTCCTTCAACGGGACGGTCGAGGAGGTCGACGACGGCCGCTCCCGGATCAAGGTCGCGGTGTCGATCTTCGGCCGGGCGACCCCGGTGGAACTGGAATTCGGACAGGTCGAGAAGCTTTGAGGAGCGCATAGGCTTCTGGCCTCCGGAGACCAGGGATGCGTGGTACAAATGGACTTCGGTGGCACGGCGTGACTTCGTCCATGGTCTGCACTATGCCCTGCGAGATTTGACGAGCGTGGGAGGTGACCGGCGGCTGCCAACCGTCCGCGATCCGCACCACGGACCCTGACCCGGCCCGTACCAGCCTCGCGCTGAGCGGTCGGATCCAACCGGGAGTGAACTGAAAAATGGCAAAGAAAATAGCGGGTTACATCAAGCTGCAGGTGCCGGCGGGAGCGGCCAATCCGTCGCCGCCGATCGGCCCTGCGCTCGGCCAGCGCGGCCTCAACATCATGGAGTTCTGCAAGACCTTCAACGCGCAGACCCAGAAGATGGAAAAGGGCACGCCGATTCCTGTCGTGATTACAGCCTATCAGGACCGCTCCTTCACCTTTGAGATGAAGACGCCGCCGGTGTCCTATTTCATCAAGAAGGCGGCCAAGCTCGAAAGCGGGTCGAAGACCCCGGGCCGCGACAAAGCGGGCGCCATTACCAAGGCGCAAGTGCGTGAGATCGCAGAGCAAAAGATGAAGGATCTGAACTGCGACAGCGTCAATTCGGCCATGCGGATGGTCGAAGGGTCCGCCCGGTCGATGGGCATCGAGGTTGCGGGGTAACGATCATGGCACAGCACGGAAAAAAGGTGACGCAGCTTCGCGAGGGCATTGATCGGACTAAGCTTTATCCGATCGACGAAGCGATCAAGATGATCAAGGATCGCACCAAGGCCAAGTTCGACGAGACCATCGAAGTGGCGATGAATCTCGGAGTCGATCCGCGCCATGCCGACCAGATGGTGCGAGGCGTCGTGAGTTTGCCGAACGGCACCGGCCGCAGCGTTCGCGTTGCGGTTTTCGCCCGCGGCCCCAAGGCCGACGAGGCCAGGGCGGCCGGCGCCGACGTTGTCGGCGCGGAGGATTTAGTGGAGAAAGTTCAAGGGGGTAACATCGATTTCGATCGCTGTATCGCGACCCCTGATCTGATGCCACTGGTGGGCCGCCTCGGCAAGGTTCTCGGTCCGCGCGGCATGATGCCCAACCCCAAGGTCGGCACGGTCACGATGGACGTGGCCGGCGCCGTCAAGGGCGCCAAGGGCGGCTCGGTCGAATTCCGCGTGGAGAAGGCCGGCATCGTGCAGGCCGGCGTTGGCAAGGCGTCGTTCGATGCCGACAAACTCGTGCAGAATATCAAGGCCTTCGCCGATGCAGTTCAGAAGGCGAAGCCGGCCGGCGCCAAAGGCACATACATCCAGCGCGTCGCGGTGTCCTCGACGATGGGACCGGGCGTGAAGGTTGAGCCAGGCTCGCTGTTGACGCCAGGAGCGGCCGGCCACGCCTGAGCCGCCTCGCTGGTGCGGTGGGCTTGACCTCACCGCACCGATCTCGTTGCGGCGGCTAGTCTAATGCCTTCAGCCGGCCTTCAACGTCACCGGTAGCGCGGACCGAGCGGACGCCTGATCGCGCGCCGCGTAGGCACTGCGATGTTACGCGATACCGTAATGATGCGCGGCCCTACGCCCGTCCGGTACACCAGAGGCGGGCGATGCCAGCTCGTTGTCTCCCACGCCCCGTGCAGCACGTGATGACGAACCGGATCGGCATAGGGGCCGCCGTCGTACGGCCGATAATAGTGATTGCCGATGTACGGAAAACGGTGCGGCGAGGTCACGACCTCGAAATAGGACGGACCAGCGACGACGCCCGGACCGTAGAAGACCGGCCCCTGATCCACGATATAGAACGGCGCGGCCCGCACTGGCGCGACCACCTCTTCGACCAGCCCGGGGGCGCAAGGGCCGCAGCCGTCGCAGCATGCTGAACCGGCTTGGGCGCCTCCGGCCGCCAGCGATACGGCGGCACCGGCGATGAGGAACTTGAGCGAGCGTCGGAGCATCATGTCTCTCCCTCCTTGCGGCATCTTGGTCAGCGGCGCTGGGGCTTACCGCGGCCGTTGTTGACTTTGCGCCGCCACTGATTGAATTCCGGGTTGACGACGATCGGCGGCGGCGGAACTGCGGGCGCGAGGTCGGCCGGCAGTTCATCTGATTGAGTCGACCATTCGCGGTGAAAGCTTTCCGCTCGCGGCGGTAGCGGACGATGCGGCGGCGGCTCGACCTCGTAGCGGCCATAGCCGGGTCGGCGCCCCACCTTTGGAAAATACGGGCCGTAGTAAAGCGGCGGCGCCAGCACCCGCGGGCCATAGACGATGGTCGGCGTCTGAGCGCCCGGCCGGTCGAGGCCCACGTCGCCTTCCACGATCGTGTAGGAGGCGTCAAAGCCGTTGATCATCACCGGCACGCCGGGCTTGCCCGGAATGACGAACGCCGGCGGCTCGGTAGCGCCTGCCGCGCCGGCCTCGAGCAAAGTCGCGAAGATGATGACCGCTGCACGCATCAAACCGCATCCCAGCACGCCGTTACACGAGCGTCCGATCCGATTAAATCCAGATCAAACTCTCGCCGTGTGTTTAAGCATGATCGTTCGCGAAAACCGGATCGTTTTCCGGATCATGCTCGGATTCAACGGCACTTTAGATGAGATGAGCTAATGTGAATTCATGCGCGCCAGCGAATTACTCGGTAATCTTAACCGGGAACTACCGGCGTTCGGCGCCGCCGGCACGCTACTCTCCACGCGCTTGATGTCGCTCTGCGGTCGCGTGCCAAGTCCCTGAATGAACTTGCTGGCAGGAGTGGAGGGACTCGAACCCCCAACCCCCGGTTTTGGAGACCGGTGCTCTAGCCAGTTGAGCTACACTCCTCCGCGAGCGGTCTTGGACGCCTGGATCCTGGACGCCTGACGGAGCGCGCCTGCGCAAGCAAGTACGGCGGCCCAGAGGTCCGCCGCGCTGTGTAATTGCATGATCGGGCGCGATCTTGCAAGGGCCGGCGGCGTTGGGGATCTCAGAACACGGCCGGCCTGTCGCGGCTCGCGCCGAGGGGTTAACATCTCGGCCTAACCAAAACCGCAAGGGAGGACTTCATGCGTAAATTGATTGTGGCGACGCTTGTTTTCGGCACGGCTGTCCTGGTCGGGGCCGCCGCCTGGTCGCAGGCGCCGCAGAATACGGTCAAGCAATATTTCACCACCCCGCTCGAGAAGGACGCGACCCGTATCGTGCGGCTGCAGAGCGTCTCCATTCCCGCCGGTGGCGCCACCCCGTTCCATCGCCACCCGGGCGATCAGTGGGAGGCGGTGCTGGAGGGCGAGGTCTCCTACACTGCGAAGGGCCAGCCGCCGCACTTGCTCAAAACCGGCGACAGCATGTACATCCCGCGCGGCACCGTCCATCGCAACCAGAACCTGAGCGACAAGCCGGCGCGCACGGTCGAACTGGTGATCGTCGACAAGGACAAGCCGGGGCTCGAGCAGGTCAACGACTGAGCGCGGCGCGGCGTTACGGAATTGCGCAGTGCTGCCTTTTGTTTGGTAGCTGTTTGGTAGCGCACAGGGCGTGTCGTCCCCCCCCCGCTTGCGGGGGAGGGAAAGGGGCGCTGCCTTGCAGTTCCCCTTGCGGGCCCTGCAAGGTGAGGTGGCACCACCGGCGAACGATCGGGGGATCGAAGGTGCTGGGTCCGCTTGTCGCGATCGGTGAACGCTGCAATCGAATTGCTATTACTTCCCGAACCCAGGCGTTGACCAGTTCGCGAGCGCTTCGAACTCGTCCGCGGCGGTGGCGGCGGGCTTGAGTCCCTCTGCACGCAGGCGGTTGCTTGGTGCCTGGCCGCGCCAGCGCGCGACCACCGAGGCGACCAGGTTGCGGTCGGCGAGCGAGGCGCGATCGACGCGCCCGCCCCACACCGCTGCGCTGCGCGGGACGAACTTCTCGGCCAGTTCCTTGAAGCGCAGCCGAGTCGCCATCGGCACGCCGGTGCCGAAGGCGAGCGCCTCGCGGGTGCCGAGCGAGGCAAGGAAGCCGAGCAGGCGGTTGGCCGGATCGGACACGGCGGCGCGCACGATCTTCTGGTCCTCGTCGTTCGCCATGCGCATCGCGAACACCGTACCGCACTGGGAGATGAGCGTGCCGTCGAGTTGTGCCGGGCGCTGCGTGACCAGCCCCATGAACACGCCGTACTTGCGCCCTTCCTTGGCGATGCGCGACAACGCCTGGCGCGCCGGCTGGAAGCCGAGGCTGCGGTCGATATTGGCGTAGTTGTGCGCCTCTTCGCAGACGATCAGCAGCGGCAGCGCGCCGTCGCTCCACAACCCGAACTCGAACGCGAGCCGGAATAGCACCGACACGATCGCGTCAAACACTTCGGTCGGAAATCCGGCGAGCTGCATGATCGTCATCGGCTGGCCGCCGGAGTTCAAGCGGAAGAGCTGGCAAAGGATGTCGACCATGCTGTCGCTGTCGACCTGGGTCTCGTCGAAGATAAAGGAATAGCGCGGGTTCTTGCGCACGGTGTTGAGGCGGAGCAGCAGGCGCTGATATTGCACGGCGATGGCGCGGTTCTCGAGTTTGCCCATGCGGCTCTCGGCCTGAGCCACCAAATCGTCAAGGCGATAGGGCACCGGCGTGTCGACGGTGTAGCGACCGCCGTCGACATCGACCTGCCGGTAGCTCGAGCGCGCACCGCCGGCGCTGCGGGCGTGGTCGCTCTTGGCGAGCGGGATGAGCTCGGCGAGCAGCGCCACCTCCTCGGCGACGTCGCCGCGGCGACCGAAGATCACTTCGACGATCTCGTCGAAGTTGAACAGCCAGTACGGCAGCCGCAGATTGCCGGACCGCACCACGTGCGCACGGTCGTCGAAGCAGGCCGCGTATTCGTTGTGCGGATCGATCAGCAGCATGCGCAGGTCGGGACGCGCATCCATGATCTCGCGCAGGATCAGCGCGACCGCGCTCGACTTGCCGGCGCCGGTGCTGCCGAAGATCGCGAAGTGCTTGCGCACCAAGTCGTCGACGTCGATATAGGCGTCGATCGAGGTGTCCTGCTGCAGGTTCCCGACATTGATCGTGTTCGGGCCCCCGACGTCGAAGATGATCCGCAGCGCGTCGCGCGAAACCGCGACGATCGTGCTGCCGAGGTGCGGATAGTTGGTGACGCCGCGCTGGAAGGTGCCGACGCCAGATGCACTGGGAATGATCTCGCCCAGGAGATCAATGCGGCCGGTCGCGTTCGCGCTCTGCCGGCCGTCGGGCAACGCGTCGAGCGAGATCTCGCACAGTGCCCCGATGACGAGCGAATGCCCGGTCCAGACGCCGAGGAACGATCCGACCGTGACGCTGTCCGCACACTCCGACATGTCGCCGGCGAATTGAACGACGATCTCCGAGCCGCCGATCGAGAGCACGCGCCCCAGCGGTTTGGGCACGCTGCGCGAGGCGTGGTTGTTGCCGCCGGGGACAAGCGTGGGCTGGTCCTCGGCCGGCCGGATTTGCATGAAGGTATCGTCGTTATGCATTGGGATGCCTCCTCGCGATACCATCGGCCAGAAATCTAAACTTGGGATAAAGAGGCATCTTGCGCTGGGATCCGCTCCGCTACGCTGCACGCGTCCGGGACACGAATTGACTTTCGCGCGCTGTTAACGCTGCCGCCGCTCGCCCAGGATGCGGTTGATGCGGACGACGACATCGGGCGGGGTCTGCGCAACCTCGGCGACCAGCGCGGTGAGCTCGCTGCCGGCCAGCGGGTCCTCGACCACCAGGCCGGCTTTGGTGGCGTTGCGGCCGAACCTTGGGTCGCGCACCGTCGCGTCGAAAGCGCGGCGCAGGATCGCCAGGCGTTCCTTCGGCACATCGGGCGGCGCGAAGTAGGGCTTGGCGGCCTCCTGGCGCGCCAGCATGAACACCAGCGCCTGACGTTCGGCCTCAGTGCGGGCGAGATCGAAGAACAGCGGCACGTCCGGCAGGTCGGGGCTTTTCTTGAAGCCGTGCTGCACAATGATGCGGATCTTGTCATCGCGCAGCCAGTCCGGCGCGGCAGTCTGGATGCTGCTCCAGCCGTTGGCGAAGGTGCCGTCGACTTCGCCGCGCTCCATCGCCAGCTTGACGTCGTTCGACGCCTTGTAACCGCTCACCACCTTGAACTTCAGGCCGAACATCTCCTTCGCCATGATCGCGTAGTCGGTGCTGGCGGAGCCGATGCCGACGCCGCCCATCACGGAATTGATCCGCATCGCGTCGGCGAGGCTCTGGATCGGGGCGGTGTGCCAGACGTAACCGACGAACAGATCCGTGGTAAGGCTGCCGAGCCAGTTGAATTTGGTGGTCTCGAACGCCGCATTGCCCGGCGAAGTGAGCTGCAGCGTCAGGATCGCGGCGTGGGTCGAGGCGATGACGGTGCCGTCGCGCGGCGCGGTCGCGGCCATGTAGTTCGCGGTCTTGAGGCCGCTCGCGCCGGGCATGTTCTGCACGACCACGGTGGGATGTCCGGGGATGTAGTCGCGCATGATCGGCGCGACGATGCGCGCGAACGTATCGTAGGCGCCGCCGGCGTCGGTCGACACGATCAGGCGGAGCTGTTTGTTTTGGTAGAAATTGTCCTCGCCATCGGCGGCGATCGCTGAGCTGGTGAGGAGGAACGCGCAAAGCGCGAGCGCAGAACTAATCCGGGCGATCAGTTTGCCTAAAGGTCGTCCCCGCGAAGGCGCGGCCCCATGCGCCGTGTCCTGGAGGGGGTGCGGCCGGCGGTGCAAAAACCTCACTTCGGAGCGTATAGGTCCCCGCCTTCGCTTTCGTGGGGACGACAGCCAAAGCGTTCTTTCCTGGCTCACTTCCCGCCCATCAGTTCCTTAGCGCCGGCGATGATCTCCGGCGGCAGCGCGAAGGCGCGCTTGAGCGCCGCGGTCATCTCTTCAGCGTGGACTGGCTCGACGTGCAGGCTCTTCTTCTCGACGTCAGCGAGGAACGCTGGGTCCGCGACCGTCGCGTCGAACGCGTCGCGCAATTCCTTCACGCGCTCGGGCGGTACGCCGGGCGGAGCCATGACCGGACGGTCGAGCCCTTGCGACACCATTAGCAGCTCGAGCTGCTGGCGGGTCGCTTCGTCATGCACGAATTCGGTCACCGTCGGCGTGTCGGGGAATTCCGGGCTGCGCTTCTCGGCGACGACAATCGGCACCGTGATCTTGTGCTCGGTCAGCCAATACGGCCGCGTCGATTTGATCACCGTAAGCTGTCCGCCGCAGCGGCCGTCAAGCTCGCCGCGCTCCATCGCCAGGTAAACATCGGTGCCGTCCTTGTAACCGCCGATCACCTTGATCTTGGTGCCAAACAGCTTGTTGAGCATCGCCGGGTAGATATCCATCTGCGAGCCGGCGCCGGAGGACCCGACGGTGTACGGCTTGGTGAGCACATCGTTCCACGTGTTGATCCCCGAGCCGCGCCAGGCGATGCACATGCCGTCGACGCGGTCGAGGCTGCCGAGCCAGTTGAACTTTAGCGTATCGAAGCGCACGCCCTTGTTGCCCCAGAGCGGGGTGAGCGGGATGCTCGAATGGACAATGCCGATGGTGGTGCCGTCCTGCGGTGCCTGGTTGAACAGATAGTTGGTCGCGAGCAGCCCGCCCGCTCCGGGCATGCTCTGGACGATGAAATTCGGTTGTCCGGCGATGTGGCGGGGCATCGAGTCCGCGAGCAGGCGGGCATACTCCGCGTAGCCGCCGGCCACGCCGGTGGAGATGACGATGCGGATGGTCTTGCCTTTGTAGAAGGAGGCTTGCGCGTGGGCGGACGCGGGGAGGGCCGTGGCGAGAAGAAGGCCGAAGATCAGTCTCGCGTGGCGCATGTAAACACCCTCCGGCCCGCGCGCTTTCCTCAAATGCATAGCCGCGACCAGTCGTGCGACTATAGGGGAATTTGTCATCCTGGACGACCCGGAGGGTCGACCGGGACCCAACATGCCGCCGCTCCGGCGGTTCGTGCGCAGCCTCGGAGCGCGCTGCACGTTGGGTTCCGGCTTGCCGCGCGCTCGGCCGAGATGACAGTTCCTGGTGGTGGCTCCTAGCTAGCGGCCTTCGCCGCTGCCCGCGGCCTCGAAGTGCTCGGTCTTGCTTATGTCGAAACGCTGCGGCGCAGCGTCGGTGCGGCCGCTCTCCGCGGCGCCCTCCGCGAACGCTGAGACCTGCAGGATTTCAAGATCCTCGTCGCCGATATTCTCGAACCAGTAGCGCGCATAGCGCGGGGTGATGGTGCCTTCGTTCGGGCCGAACTCGCCGATGACCGCGTCGTCCGGGCCATAGAACCGCACGCGGCCCTTGAGCACCATCCAGAAACTCGCCGAGGAGGTGTGGTAGTGCAGGTTGTTCTCGCCGCCGTGCTTCTTCACGATCTGCACGACGCCGCGCACGATGTCTTTGCGGCCGAGATTGACCCGGCCTTTGGCGGCGTGCTGGCCACTCGGCCGTGCGTAGCTGAAGGTCTTTGGGTTGGCCTCGGCGGTTTCATGCTGCCGCAACAAATCTTCGTCGGCCACGGGCATTTCCATCTGCGACATTATATTCTCTCGCTCCCTGTTTATGCGTCGAACGATGGTGGAATGAACTCTGCTTATTTGCCCCCGCCCATGGTCTCCTTGGCGGCGGCGACGACCTCGGACGGCAAGGCGTAGGCGCTGGCGAGATCGCGCGCGAGATTCTCGCCCGTCACCGGATCGAGGTGCAGCCGCATCTTGTGCGCATCGGTGCGGAACGCCGGATCGGCCATCGTCGCATCGAACGCGGCGCGCACCTCCTTGACCCGCTCCGGCGGTACGCCAGGCGGCAGCAGCAGTGGCCGGTCCATGTTCTGCGTGACGATCAGCAGTTCGAGCTGCTGGCGGGCGGATTCGGTCCTCGCAAGCTCCAGGACCGCGGGCGCTTCGGGGAACTCGGGGCTGCGCTTCTCGCTGATGAGGATCGGGATCCTGATCTTGTGCTCGGTCAGCCATTGCGGGCGGATCGACTGGATCGCGGTGAGCTGCGGGCTGCAGCGGCCTTCGACCTCGCCACTCTCCATCGCCTGGAAGATCGAGCCGCCGTCCTTGTAGCCGCCGATCACCTTGATCTTGGTGCCGAACAGCTTGTTGAGCATCGCCGGGTAGATATCCATCTGCGAGCCGGCGCCGGACGAGCCGACGATGAGCTGGCGATCCAGCATGTCGGCCCAGGTCTTGACCGGCGAGGTGTGCCAGACCGTGCACATGCCGTCGGACCGATCCATCGAGCCGAGCCAATTGAACTTCAGCGGATCGAAGCGGGCGCCCTTGGTGCCGAACAGCGGCGCCAGCGGCACCGTCGAGTGGATCAGGCCGATGGTGGTGCCGTCCTGCGGCGCCTGCGAATAGAGATAATTGGTGGCAAGGAGCCCGCCCGCGCCCGGCATGCTCTGGACGATGAAGTCCGGCTTGCCGGCGAGGTGATCGGGCATGTGCTGCGCCAGCAGTCTGGCGTATTCCGAATAGCCGCCGGTGACGCCGGCGCTCATCAGGATGCGGATCTGCTTGCCCTTGAAGAACGGCGTCGCCTCCTGCGCACAGGCGATGCCTGGCACCGCCGCCGCCAGCCACAGGGACAAGATCAGCGATTTTCGGACCCGCATGATTGCCTTCCCGCGCGTCGCCCCGGCACGCATCTTAGACTGAGATCGGCGGAATGCAGCGTGTTTTGTCGTCGCCGCGAGAGCCGGGACCAATACCCGCCCCGCGGGAGTTTTGCGCTGCTGGCGCCACGATCGCGCCGACACGGCGTTATGGGTCCCTGCCTGCGCGTGGACGACCGAGATTGGCGAAGTCCAAGCATCGCAACCGGCCTCCAAAACGAACGATGCCCGGGGCGAACCCCGGGCATCGCGCGCAATCCAAGCTCGGCGGCAAGCGACCGCCCCGCGAATGGCGTTACTCGGTGATCGTCACCACGACACCGGCGCCGACGGTCTTGCCGCCCTCGCGGATGGCGAAGCGCTGCTTCTCTTCCATCGCGATCGGGGTGATGAGCTCGACGTCCATGGTCGCGTTGTCGCCGGGCATCACCATTTCCGTGCCCTGCGGCAGCGTACACATTCCGGTCACGTCGGTGGTGCGGAAATAGAACTGCGGCCGGTAATTGTTGAAGAACGGCGTGTGGCGGCCACCCTCTTCCTTGGTGAGGATGTAGGCCTCGGCCTTGAACTTCTTATGCGGCTTGACCGAGCCCGGCTTGCACAGGACCTGGCCGCGTTCGACCTCGTCCTTGCTGATGCCGCGCAGCAGGCAGCCGACGTTGTCGCCGGCGACACCCTCGTCGAGCAGCTTGCGGAACATCTCGACGCCGGTGACCACCGACTTCTTGGTGTCCTTCAACCCGACGATCTCGACTTCCTCGCCAACCTTGATCTTGCCGCGCTCGATACGGCCGGTCACGACGGTGCCGCGGCCGGAGATCGAGAACACGTCTTCGATCGGCATCAGGAAGGGCTGATCGATCGGACGCTCCGGGAGCGGAACCGACTGATCGAGCGCCTCATAGAGCTTCATGATCGCCTCGTCAGCGAGCGGGCCCTTCTCGCCGTTGAGCGCCTTGATCGCCGCGCCGCGGATTACCGGCACGGTGTCGCCGGGGAACTGGTACTTCGACAGCAGCTCGCGCACTTCGAGCTCGACCAGGTCGAGCAATTCCGGATCGTCAACCAGATCGCACTTGTTTAGGAACACGAGCACGTACGGCACGCCGACCTGGCGGGCGAGCAGGATGTGCTCGCGCGTCTGCGGCATCGGGCCGTCGACCGCGGACACGACCAGGATCGCGCCGTCCATCTGCGCGGCGCCGGTGATCATGTTCTTCACGTAGTCGGCGTGGCCCGGGCAATCGACGTGCGCGTAGTGGCGGTTTGCCGTCGAATATTCGACGTGGCTCGTGGCGATCGTCAGGATCTTGGTCGGATCGCGACGGCCCTGGCTCTCCGAGGCCTTCGCAACTTGATCGTAAGACACCATCGTCTTCGACCACCCCTTATCCATCGATACCTTGGTCAGCGCCGCGGTAAGCGTCGTCTTGCCGTGGTCGACGTGTCCGATCGTGCCCACGTTGCAATGCGGCTTGGTCCGCGAGAATTTCTCTTTGGCCATCGAATTTCTCTCTCTCTGGTAGGTGCCGCCATTTGGGGCGGCCCGCGGCCTGCTCCAGCCAATCAGGAGGGAAGGCCAGTTCCGGCTGTAGATAGGAATAGCTTGCGCACGTTCCCAGTCCCGCCGCGGGCGGCCGCTGGCGAAAAAACCGGAAACAACGCGCCGCGAACTATCATCCCTGCCGGGCAATCACAAGGGGGAGACGGCTCGCCCGGCCCTTCTTCGTCCCTGATGATCCTCTCGAAGCCCTCGGCCGACCCGCGTGGCCCGGCCCTCGCGCCTCGGCTATAGTCCAGGCAGGGAAATACAAAAGCCAGCAAGCGCCATTGCTCAGGGAGGATCGCCGTAATGGACCGCAGCACCATTTCGCGCCGACACGTGCTCGAAATCGCGGGGGCCGCCGGCGGGTTGGCGCTGGCCGGGATCGGCGGCGCCTCCGCGCAGAGCGGCAAGCATATCGATCGATACGCGCCGGAGCTCGAGCAGATCATCGATCCGAAGGAGCCGATCCAGGAACTGGGGTCGGGTTTCGGCGGAGGCGCCAATACCGAAGGGCCGGTCTGGTGGAAGGACGGCGGCTATCTCCTGTTCAGCTCGATCGGCGACAACAAGCGGATGAAGTACACGCCGGGGCAGGGCACCACCGTCGCCAAGGAGAACACCAAAGGGGCGAACGGGCTGACCCGTGACCCGCAGGGGCGTCTCGTCGCCTGCGAAGGCGCCACCCGCCGCGTGGTGCGCGAGGAGCACGACGGCAGCATGACCGTGGTCGCGCACAGTTTTCAGGGCCACCCGCTCAACAAGCCGAACGACGTTGTGGTGAAGTCCGACGGTTCGATCTATTTCACCGATCCGTGGAATCTCAACTACGCGCCGGACCAGGCGGACCTGCCCTACAACGGCGTGTTCCGCGTCTCCGCGGATCTCGGCACCATCAGCCTGCTGGCTGATGATTTCGTGATCCCCAACGGTCTCGCCTTCTCGCCGGACGAGAGCGTGCTGTACATCAACAACTCCCGACATCGATACATTCGCGCCTTCGACCTGCTGCCCAACGGCATGCTGGCGCGGCAGACCGGACGCGTGTTCGTCGAACTCGGCGGTCCGGAGTCCGGCGTGCCCGATGGCATGAAGGTGGATTCGGCAGGCAATGTTTATTGCGGCGGCGCCGGCGGCATCTACATCATCGATCCGAAAGGCAAGAAGCTCGGCCGCATCGTGCACGGGGGGCCCGCCACCACCAACATGGCGTTCGGCGGCGATGACTGGAAGACGCTTTATTTCACCGGACGCACCACGCTCGGCGCGGTCAAGCTCAAGGTCGCCGGCGTGCCGGTCCCCGCGCAGAAGCGCCAGAAGACCTGACCAGCGTTCGCGCGCGCTTGGCCCTCACCCGTGAAAAGGGAGGGATGGATTTCCGTCAGGACATCCCGGGAAGGGGTCCCGTGACCCTTGCAGCGCTTGCGGCGATTTCACAGAAGCTCCCGCCCGACTCGCGCGCACGAGCCGGTGTGCCTTCCGATGAATCAGATAACCATCCTGCGTGCCGATACATAACCAATCTTTATGACATTTTTCTTTTTATCGAGCTTTTGCTTTGATTTTACAGGATTTTTTCTTTTATCCAGCATTTGCAATGTCTATGCGTGAGATGGGGGCGTTCGTCCAAGAACGATGGGGATAATCATGCGCAAAAGCGCTTTGCTCGTCGCAGTGACCTTCGCTGCGGTCTCTCCGACTCTGGCACTCGCGAAGTCCAAGCATGTGAAGCATCACGTGGTCCACCACCGCGCCGTCGTGGCCAAGGCGTCGGTGCCGGCGGCGAATTACCAGGATCCGAACGGCGCCTTCTTCCGCGCGCTCAGCGACCTCGCCGACTCGCTTGGGAAAGTGGCGCCCCCGCCGAAGAGCAAAGGTGGCGCCGGCGGCGGCGGGGAATAGGCCGGGCTCAATTCCAAGGATTTCCAACGTGACGCCGGAGCCATTCGCCCGATCGGGCGAGTACTTCCGGAGCACGCAGTCCGCGAATAGCCCCCAAGCGTTCGTTGGACGAATAACCCCGGTGATGAGCCGGGGTTATTTGTTTGCGGCGGGCGGATCAGGCGTGGCCGCCCCGCCGGCGACGACGAGCCGATCGGGGGAAACGTCTGCCGGTGCGTCCACCACTGCTGCCGCGCGCAGCTCTTCGACCACCGCCGAATTGAGAATGGCTTCGAGCCGCGCCAGCGCCCGCGCCACCACCACGCCGTCAAACACCCGATGATCGAAGATCATGCGCACGGGGAAACGCGCGTCGGGCCCGATGATTCCGTAGGTCAGGAAGATCGGCGTCAAGGCGAGCGGGTGGATGGCGTCGGTGCCGAACGCGGACACGGTCGATACCACGACGGTCCCGAAAAAATTGCCGCGCTGGCGTCCGATATTGAAGCCGATCCACCATAACAGCCGCCGCAAGGGCCCCGGCAACTTGGCAAAGCCGAGCGCGCGTCGAAATTCCTTGATCTCATCGAGCGGAGCTTCGGTGGCGTGGCGAATGATCCGCGCAATCTCGCTGACGTTGGCGGCGGCCGGGTCCTTGATCATGCGCATCAGTACACAGGGCTCGCCGTGATAGTCGCGATCGATTGAGATCATCGCCACGGTGGTCGGATATTCGTACAGGTGCGGCCACGGCCACTTGAGGAAGACTCGCCGGAGCTCAGGAAATTCCTGTGCCGTGAGGGCGTAGGCCTTGGTGAAAATGCCGATCCAGGGCGGCCGCGGCGAGCAGGCATTGCGGGCGGCCATCACGGCGCTGAGGTTCATCATCCGCTCCACCGGCACGCTCGGGATCGTCGCGGCGAGCCGCATGAAGTCCGCGACAATGCGGCGGGGAATGGAAAGAGGGATTGAGCGGCCGCGCATCGAACCTTCCGTAGGTTATCCAGTCAGGGCACTGTCTGATCCAAGCATAATTCCCACTCAGCGCAGCCGCTGCAGCGCAGCGATCAAACGCAGCAACGCCGCATCCGGCAGCAGGGTACAGACCGCCACGATAAATCGGTTCATCAGGCGCGGGATCACCAGCCGCTTTCCGGCCCGGAAGCCGCGCCAGGCAGCCTCCGCCGTTTCCGACGTATTGGCGCGCGGCGCGATCTTGAACAGGCGCGTCTGTCCGACGCCGCAGCGCTCGAAGAAAGCGGTCCGCACCACGCCGGGGCTGAAGCAGGTCACGGTCACTCCGGTTCCCGCCGCCTCGGCCGCGAGTGCAGCGGTGAAGGATTTCACATAGGCCTTGGACGCAAAATACGTCGACATGTACGGGCCCGGTGCGTAGGCGGTAATGGACGCCACGTTGAGGACGCCACCGCGACGGCGGGCGATCATTCCCGGAAGAAAGCGCAGCGTCAGCTCGGTCAGTGCGCGAGTGTTGACGTCGAGGAGCTTGAGATGCTCCTCCCGATCAGTTGCGGCTGCGGAGCCGAACACACCGAACCCGGCGCTGTTGACCAGCACGTCGCAGTAAACCCCAAGGCTGGAAAGCGTGCCCTCGATCCGTTGCCCGGCATCGCGGGCGGCGAGGTCGATCGAGAGGGCATGGGCCTGAGCGCCGGAACGCACGAGCTCTGTGACCACCTCGTCAAGCGCCGGCAGCGATCGGCCCAGCAGCATCATGACGAGACCCTCGCGGGCGGCCACGCGCGCGATCTCGCGCCCGATGCCCGAAGAGGCGCCCGTCACGACGATGGCAGGTTGCATGGGGCTCGCGCACTCCAAGCTGAGGTTGGTCCTTCATAGCATCGGGTCTTGCGGCCCCGCCACTTCGGTCCGAGCGTCAGCGGCGACGCCCGCCCTCGGAGTTCGAATGCGCGGCGGGTCACGGGAGCGCTGCGGAAGCCGCGGGGGCGTTTCCGGTCAACTGTGCGATCTTCGTGCTCGACCGCCGCGCGAGGACGCCCGAGACCTGAAAGGAGCCGATCGCGACCGGAATTCCGGCCGCGCGCCCCAGGGGCGGGCAATGTCGAGCGCGCGGGGATACTAATTCGACTGCACGCCGACGAGCCCGATCAGGCCGAAGCCGCGGTGAGCCCATAGAGGCAGGTCAGCGAATTCGCCGGCATCGCCGAACGCAACCACTGCACCGCGTAGCCGTCGTCGTCGTAGTGCGAGGGCTTGATCAGGAGGAGCTGAAACCGGCGCGGCGGACCCGCGGATGGTGCCAACATGCTACTTCCCCCGAAAATTACCGCACTTTGGCGCGCCGCCAATCTTTCCAGGCGAACGAGCCCGGGAATCTGCAAATTATCCTGCCTCGGCGCGCCTAGATCGGTTCACGTCGCCGGCGACGCCATGCATACATGAGCACGAAATCGGCGATGATATTTTCCGGCAACAGAAACCAGGTGGCCTCGCCATTAACCTGCGGATCGCCAGGATCATGATTGGGGCCGTTCCAACGCATCCCGACCCGGTGCCGCCAATCGCCGTCCTGGTGCAGCCAGAGGAATTGCGCCACCGACCAGTCGCCGGCGTCGTAGACGAGCTTGAGATCGCGCAAGCGTTGTTGCGGGGCGAGGACTTGGTCGGGCCGCATGGCTCACAATCCCTGGCGAAAGCGCCGGCAACACAAAGATCGTCATGGCGCTTTGGATCAGCCAGTCCGATGCTGTGCGTGCACGCAACGATACACCTCGCTGACGAAGAGGTGAAGCAGATGCCAGGAGCCAGGCGGCCGAAACCGCCAAATCAAGGACACCGGCCACGTCGGTCTTGCACGGCCAACCACGCTTCGCGCTTCCACCAGGCATGGTATCCGCCGCATATTGTGCAGCGGGTGTAAGTGACCACGTCGGGAAGTTGCTCGAAGCCGCATTTATCAGTTTCGATGCCAGTAAAAATGGCGCGTCCCGTTCTCGTGCACCTGATCATGACCGCATACATCGCATACCGTCCGCTCAGCCCTCCGAAAGCGCAGCAATACAAGCACCGGCGGCATGTTCAGTCTGTTTGGAAGCGGACATAAGCGATTTGCGAAGACCGACAAAAAGGCCTGCGCCGCTCTTTGGTCTCCGCAGCCGGCGCGGTTCGGCGCGTCTTGCGACCCATGCCGCGGTCTCTGCCCGCCGAGAGGGCCGATGGAGCGGCGCATGTACAAAAGCCTGACATTGTAGCGGAAAACCGCCTCCTGCAACGGCTTGGGGCCCGCGTGGCTACAACCCGACCTGAAAAAAATCCCGATGGCGCTGGGCGCGGTGCTCCACGCGCCGGGTTCCGCTATCAAACACGTCTATTTCCCAGTCAGCGGGATGGTGTCCCTGCTCACAGTGATGAAGACAGGGGAGCAAATCGAAACCGGAATCATTGGAAGGGAAGGAGTGGTCGGCGCCTCGATCGGGAGCGGTTCAGGAGCACAATCGGCCGGCCAGGCCACGGTTCAGATCGAGGGGGCGGCATGGCAACTGCCGGCCGCAAAATTCTTGGAATGCTACAAAGCGAGCGAGTCGTTCCGCACGCTCATGAATAAATTTCAATACCTAGTACTCATTCAGGCGCAGCAATCCGCCGCCTGCCATGCGCTCCATTCCGTGGAGGCACGGTTGTGCCGCTGGCTGTTGCAGTCCCAGGATATTACCCAGTCAGAGATGGTTCCGTTGACGCAGGAATTTCTCTCGCACATGCTTGGCGTACAGCGGACGTCGGTGTCGCTGTGTGCACATGCGCTTCAAAGGGCTGGGCTGATCCAGTACGCGCGCGGCAAAATCAAAGTCCTCGACCGCGGCGAACTCAAGGAGTCGGCTTGCGAGTGCTACGAGGTTATTCGTGAGCACACCGACAAAGCCTTGCCTCCGCTGACTTGAGGGTTTCGTCTCCAGCCTGCGGCCGTCCATCAGGCGTACGCGATCTTTCCCGGTCGGGAAAAACGTCAGGAAGATTGGAGTATTTGCGATGGGCCGAAGTTATTGATTTTTTGGAGCGGGTGAAGGGAATGACCTCAGTTTGAAAATGCAGAAAAAGTACATGGATCCAGCTTCTACTTCCAGACTGTCCGCCGGTTAGGGAGCGGCCACACGTCGCCCGGCGGCAATGGAAAAGCCCCTTTCGTTTTTCGTTAAGCACGATTGTCACTTGACGAACTCAAACGCCGCGCGCATTTGAGCGCACAGCAAGGGTCGCAAACCAGTCCCGCCCCTCCGGGGGATGTGTGGGGTTTGCGATGATGAAAGCCGCATGACGGGCGAGTGGCGGGCCTTGCTCACCCCATACGTTGAACATCAACCCGCGCTCCGCGCGTGCCTCGACAAATCAAGTCACCCGGCCGCGCCATATCAGGGACCGCGCCGAACACGCGCGGCTTGTGGACCTCATGACGACGAAAGAATGGCCTATGCCGAACACCCGCGACGCGTCCGCGCGCCGCGCAATGGGCTTGCTGCAAACGTCCCCATTGTGGACGGCGGGGAGTTGCCGCGCCAGCCGCGAAGGCGATGCACGATGGATTCAAAGCGTCCATCAACTTTCGCAAGCGCATCTATGACTTTGCTGCAAACCAAAACCGGAGCACGTTCGCGGCGATGGAACGTGCGTTCCAGCGGTTCATGCAAAAGACCGAACCGCCGACCACTGATGACGAATTTTCCGAGCCGCCGATTGATGACCAATTGGCCGCAGCAATCTTGCGAAGCGAGTTCGCTTCGATCCGCGTCGAATGGTCGGACGCTTTTGAACGGATGCGCAAGGGCGAGTCGGTGGAATGCGGTCCTCCGATGTGGCCTTGGCAAGACACTGAGGCCACGAAAATGCGCAAGCGCAATCCGTCACTCTAAGGGGATGATTGAAAATGAAACGCACATCTCCTATCGCCAAGCCGACCGCGAGTCAGTGCTTGAAGTCGCGAAGCTCACGAACGCGGAAGCTCGCTTCCTTGTGTCCAATTATTACGATGCACAGGACGCGCGCAAACGCGAAGATACCTGAGTTGGCGTGAAGGAGAGTACCGTGAGTTTATGAGCGAGCCGCCGCGCGTGAGAGTATCGAAAGAGGCGAGCAAGTTGTAAGGAAGAGAGTACCGAACATCAAGAGCGAGCCGATTCAAAAGCGTGTACCGATGATAGTGAGCGAGTTGAGGAAATGGAGAGTACCGAAAAAGCGGGAGCGAGCCGCAGTCATTGAGAGTACCGATGAGCGGGAGCGAGCCGAGAAACGTGAGAGTACCGAAGGGCAGAAGCGAGCCGTGCTTTTTGAGAGTATCGTGCGGCGGGAGCGAGCCGAGGAACGTGAGAGTACCGAAGGCCAGAAGCGAGCCGCAGTCATTGAGAGTACCGATGAGCGGGAGCGAGCCGAAAAGCGAGAGAGTACCGAAGCGCAGGAGCGTTCCTAAAAACTCCGAATGAGGAATGCAAAATGACCTACAAAAGTGAAGCGTTGGAAATCTTGGAGTTGGCGGGCGACATTCCCGCCGCTTCCAAACTGATCTATCCGAACCGCGCTGAACATCGGGAGCGAGTTGGCCGGGCGGAGAGTACCGTAAGTCCAGAGCGAGCCGCGCGGCTTGAGAGTACCGTAGGTCACGAGCGAGCCGCGATCTAGGAGAGTACCGGAACCGTAGAGCGAAAAGCCCGCCGATCATGTCGGCGGGCTTTTGTATTTGGAGCGGGCGACGGGAATCGAACCCGCGTCATAAGATTGGAAATCTTCTGTTCTACCATTGAACTACGCCCGCGCTGCGCTCGCTTCTAACCGCTTTCGCTTCTGTGATCTAGTCCGATTGCCCTTCTGCCTGATATTTTTCAGCCGCACGCATTCAACGCAACGGTTCGTGCTGACACTGCGCAGTCCGACGTGACCGTGAGGGCAGGCAACGTCCGACGTGTACGTGTCGTCGCCGCGCTCTTGTGCCACGTCGCGAGCGGACGGCACGAACACCGGCCGCTCGCGCGTAAGATCGGCCCCTAGGCGCCGCAGAATGTCCGCCGACATTTCTTCCTGTAAGCCTTGCAGCTTTTCAGCCTGCACAAGCTGTTGCTTAGAGGCATAGGCCGCAGAGACGCCCGGCGGGGTGTGCCCCATGAGGTACGCGGAATTTGTATCCATCACGCCGTACCGGCCAAGGTCTTCCGCAACCGTCTTGTACGTCCGCCGTAGTGCGTGACCGCGTGCGGGCAACGGGTCGCGGTGCCCCCAATGCGCCGAACCGGGAAAGATCAAGTCGCCTTCCGGCGCGAACTCGCGCGCCATATCCAAGGCTCGAAAGATGGCCTCAGAAACCGGAATGGTGATATCGTATCCGGCCTTGCTATCCACAATCGTTAGGGTGCGCTTGTCGCGGTTGACGGCATCCCATTTCGTGCGACTCAGTTCGCCCGGCCGCGCGCCGGTCAAGATCGCGGTTAGCTGATACGCTCGATTGAGCGGCGGCAATTTGCGCCACGCGTCCGCCCATGCGGGGAATTGATCGAAGGCCAGCACGGGCAAGCTGTCCCGGTCCTCTTGCCAGTTCTCACGCCTATCGATCTTCGCACGCGCCGGGTTATGCCCGGTCAAATTCTCGCCAAGGTCAACCTGCCGATTGAACACCGCGCGGATGATCTTGCGGCAATGGTGCGCGGTCGAAACGTGCTCCCGTGAAAGCCGATTGTACCACTCCCCGACTTTCTTTCGGTCGGTGCTCATATCCGCGAGTCGCCGCTTGCCGAACTCAGGCCGCAGATATTTTTCGCCGAATAGCCGGACGTTGTGATGCCAGCGCGCGGGCTTCCGCTTTGCGCGTTGCTTGTCCGTGATGCCCGGTTCGTCCGCCGTGCCGATCAAGAGGTACGCCAGATATTCGTCAAGAGCTTCCCCAAATGTGATTTTGCTATCGGCACCCGTCGCCGTGATCTTGCCGAGCATCACGCGCGCCTTGTCGCGCGCCGTCGCCACGTCCATGTCGGGCCATTGCCCGATGCTGTTGCTGGAAATCTCGCGAGTGCCGCCGTTGCGTTTGCTCTTGCCGCTCCCCTTGTCCGTGTAGACAAGCCAAGTAGTCGAGCGGCGACCAACGCGGCACCGGAGGCCGGGCACCGCTTCGCGCTCATGCCGCTTCCCGGTGTTCGTATCGATCAGTAGGAATGTCTGCCCGTGATCGGCAAAGTTGCGCAGTGCCTCTATGCCGCCTTCGTCAATGTTCGTCTTGAGGACGGACACCTTGCCAGTGCCCGGCCGCTCATGGGGCCGCGCTGGCGCGGCCGTAGCGGGCAAGGGAATGGCCTCGGGGGCAAGGCCGAAGGTCTCAGGCTCACCCGTCCAAGCCAACTCACGGGGGACGGCTTTCCCCTTGGGAGTGGAGCGCAGACGCCGCGCGTCTGCTTTGTAGGTTGTCGTCTTGCTGGTCATTGGCGCGCCTCGAATTTAGCAGGGACTTAGCAGAGCACCCCGCGATTTCCTGTATGCGCCGAATGTAGGAAAAGCCAGCAAAATCAACAAATCCCAAGTGGAAACGTACCTAATAGACTCTTGGAAGGCTTCTGCTCTACCATTGAGCTACACCCGCGTCAGGGAACAGGTATCAGAAGTCAGGGATCAGGAGTCCGGCAGCAGTAGTTTTATGCCGAGACCTGGTCCCTGACTCCTGATCCGAAATTGGTGGACGGGGATGGATTCGAACCACCGTAGGCGTGAGCCAACGCGTTTACAGCGCGTCCCCTTTAGCCGCTCGGGCACCCGTCCGGAGAGCGGCGTTATATAGGGTAGAGGGTCGCCAACTCAAGCGAAGAACCGTGACGCGGCAGGCCAGGGGTACGGCGCCGGCTTGTGGCGCAAAGGTTGGCGCTGTGTCTCCGTTCGATTAGTATTTGGCCCATGACCACCAGTGCAACGATGACGGTTGCCCCCGCGACAAACGACTGGCCGCAGATTTTTCGCGAAATCGATCGCGATGTCGGGGCCTGGACGCCGGAGAGCCTCCGGGCGGCCTACGTCCGCCACGGCTGCGCGGTGGTGCGGCGCGCCATCGATACGGGAGCCATCGCCAAGCTGCGCGCGGTGATTTCCGATATCTACGTGCGCACCAATGACGTGCATGTCTACGATCATGAGATTTCGGACGCCACGCGCGGCGCGCTGACCGGCTTCGAACTGGTCGGGCATCCGACGCTGCAGAAATTCCTCCAGCTCGTGTTTACCGGCCAGCGCTACGAGCGGGAGAACGCGACCTCGCGCCGGATCAAGGCGAAGGGTGGCGACAAGGATTGGCAGGAGCCGCTCTCGCTCCACCTCGACAGCTATTTCCACCAGTTCTGGTTCACGGTTAATTTTTGGGTGCCGTTTGACGAGTGCGGCGCGGCCGCGCCCGGAATTCAGCTCCTCCCCATCGATTATCGAGCGACGCGGGGCTATTGCGGCTTCTCCAAGAGGCCGGTGTTCGAGGAGCGGGACGGCGGCCTCGGGAATTCGCGGTATTTCCCCTGGGAAGAGGTGAGCGTCGACACCCTCGAGCATGATTTCGGGCGGGGCTGCCTGATCCGGCCGATGATGAAACCCGGCGATGTCGTCATCGCCTCGAACTGGATCATTCACGGCAGCTACCGCACGCCCGACATGACCAAAGGACGCGGCAGCATTGAACTGCGTTTCGTCGGCACCTGTCCGGATATCGCGGTCAGGCCCGACCGGTCAGATCGCTACCGGATCGTGGCCTGGTTCATGGCCAACCGGCTGGCAACCAAGCTTCGCAAGCCCACCAAGACCGGTCTGCCCTTCTGGGCCGAGCGCATGTGAGCGCACGCCGTGCCCCGACGCGATGATCCACTCCGGCCGGAACGAGCGCGGCCGCGCGGCGCCTTCCGCCCGCGCCCGCTGAGCGACCGGCCGTCGTCGCGCCGGACTGCTTCCGATCGGGGTGACGATGTCATCCTCTACGGCTGGCACACGGTGAAGGCGGCGCTGGAAAACCCGGCGCGGCGCATCCGGCGGATTTATGCGACGGAAAATGCCGTGCGGCGGCTGCGCGACGATGGCGTGGCGCTGCCGGTCGAACCCGAACTGGTGCGGCCGGACGCCATCGCCCATCGGCTTGGGCCGAATGCGGTTCACCAGGGGTTGCTGGCGGAGGCGGATCCTCTGCCGGCGCCGGAAGTCGAGGACCTTGAGCCGACCGGCATCGTTCTGGTGCTCGACCAGATCACCGACCCGCACAATGTCGGCGCGATCCTGCGCACCGCCGCCGGCTTCGCCGCGGCCGCCGTCGTCACCACTGCGCGACACAGTCCGGAGGCGACCGGCGTGCTCGCCAAATCCGCATCCGGTGCGCTCGAATATGTTCCGATCGTCACGGTGCAAAACCTGGCTCGCGGGATGGCGGCGCTCAAGCAGCGCGGCTTCCTGCTGGTCGGGCTCGACAGCACCGGCGACGCCGATCTCGCGGAGGTCGCGCTCACCGCGCCGCTCGCGCTGGTGCTCGGGGCGGAGGGGAAGGGGCTGCGCCAGCTCACCCGCGCCACCTGCGACCACCTCGCGCGGCTCGACCTACCGGGGAAAATCAAGAGCCTCAATGTGTCCAATGCCGCGGCGCTGGGCCTCTACGTCGCGAGCCGGCGACTGTCGGGGCGGAGCTGACTGACTACCCCGGCGATGCTGGTCCGAAGCCTTTGGGCCTTGACGACTGGCTTCCCCTGGCCGGCATCTGAAAAAGTTGTGCCCGAAAAGCATTTAGGGCTTGGCAAGCAGTCCCGGACGCCCTAAATACCGGCCGGGGCGTGCCGGCCCGATTTGTCGGCACGCCTTTCCGCGTCTCTCGAAAATGACGGTGGCCCTGCACTCTTGGAACATTCCTGCGGGATTTTCTAGGAGCGTCAAAGGCTTTCGCCCCGATCTTGAGACGGAGATGCCGGTCCGGAGCAGTCCGGCCGGCGGGTCCTGTCCGAGACTGCAGGCGCTCTCGCTTCGGCGTTGGCTTAATCCCCTGCATAGACGGGTCGAGACGGAATGGGCCGTTGGTTTGGCGTGCTCGCGACCGTTCGAACCTTCTGACCTGGGCGGCTCACGCCGCCTCAGGGGGCAGGATTTGAGAGCGCCGTTTGGCCTGAGGCCGGCGGCTGGTCGCAACCGGCGGTGTCCGCAGTCTACGCAATAGCGTAGTCGGGGCCGCCAAACCGGAAAGAGCTGGCAGTGGATCGAGCGGAAAAGAAAGAGCTCGTCGCGGCGCTCAATGGTGTCTTCAAGGACACCAATGTTGTCGTGGTGGCTCACTATGCGGGTCTCACCGTCGCCCAGATGCAGACTCTGCGCAAGCAGATGAAGCAGGCAGGCGCGTCGGTGCGGGTCGCGAAAAACCGTCTCGCCAAGATCGCTCTTCAAGGCACGGAAGTGGCGTCGATCGCGCCGCTTCTGACAGGGCCGACCGTGATCGCCTTCTCGGGTGATCCGATCGCGGCCCCGAAGGTCGCCACCGATTTCGCCAAGGCGCACGACAAGTTCGTGATCCTCGGCGGAGCGATGGGCAAGACCGCGCTCGATGCGAATGGGGTCAAGGCGCTCGCGGCCTTGCCGTCGCTCGACGAGTTGCGGGCGAAACTCGTCGGCCTCATCCAGGCGCCGGCGACCAAGATCGCCCGGGTGGTCAACGCGCCGGCGGCGAAGCTCGCCCGCGTGTTCCAGGCCTATGCCAAGAGGGACGAAGCGGCGTAACCCAACCCAATCTCGACTGGTTCGTAAAGGATAGGACGCAAGTACCATGGCTGATCTGCAGAAAATCGTAGACGATCTCTCGGGCCTGACCGTGCTCGAGGCGGCGGAGCTGGCAAAGCTTCTGGAAGACAAGTGGGGCGTGTCGGCCGCGGCGGCAGTTGCGGTCGCGGCGGGCCCGGCGGCTGCCGCGGCTCCGGTCGAAGAGAAAACCGAGTTCAACGTGATCCTGGCCGCGATCGGCGAAAAGAAGATCGAGGTCATCAAGGAAGTCCGCGCCATCACCGGCCTCGGCCTCAAGGAAGCCAAGGACCTGGTTGAGGCTGCTCCTAAGGCGGTCAAGGAAGGTGTGACCAAGGACGAGGCGGACAAGGTCAAGGCCCAGCTCGAAAAGGCTGGTGCGAAGGTGGAGCTCACGTAACGCCGGTCGTTGCGGCCGGGATCAAGGACGGCCAGGACTCAAGGCCGGAGAACAAAAATCGGTGATTTCGGGCCTAAGTCCCGGAATCGCCATTATATCGGCACTATGGCGGGAGCGGGTCGGTGGTGGCCGGCTCGGCTTTGGAATACCAGCGGTCCGGCGGCAGCCAGGCCAACCCTGAATGAGCGGGCGCCCGACGCCTGTCCCGACGGTCGCGATGGATTGCGGCCTTCTGGAGAGTCGTCCCGGGCCCGGCGGTTCGACATAGCGAGAGAGCAGAATGGCAGCGCAGACGTTTACAGGTCGCAAGCGCGTTCGTAAGTTTTTCGGGAAAATCCAGGAAGTTGCAGAGATGCCGAACCTCATCGAGGTTCAGAAGGCATCCTATGACCAGTTCCTGCTGGTGCTGGAGCCGGAGGGCGGCCGTCCCGACGAGGGGTTGCAGGCCGTCTTCAAATCGGTGTTCCCGATCAAGGATTTTTCCAACACGTCGCAGCTCGATTTCGTCGCTTACGAATTCGATCCGCCCAAGTACGACGTCGACGAGTGCCGTCAGCGCGGTATGACGTATGCGGCGCCGCTCAAGGTGAAGCTGCGCCTGATCGTGTTCGATGTCGATGAAGAGACCGGCGCCCGCTCGGTCAAGGACATCAAGGAGCAGGATGTCTACATGGGCGACATCCCGCTCATGACCAACAACGGCACCTTCATCGTCAACGGCACCGAGCGGGTCATCGTCTCGCAGATGCACCGCTCGCCGGGCGTGTTCTTCGATCACGACAAGGGCAAGACCCATTCGAGCGGCAAGCTGTTGTTCGCCGCGCGCATCATTCCGTATCGCGGGTCCTGGCTCGACATCGAGTTCGACGCCAAGGACATTGTCTATGCGCGCATCGACCGGCGCCGGAAGATTCCGGTGACGTCGCTGCTCTATGCGCTCGGCATGGACCCCGAGGAAATCCTCAGCACGTTCTACAAGAAGATTCCCTACAAGCGGCAGAAGGACGGCTGGCGAGTGCCGTTCGATGCTACGCGCTTCCGCGGCTACAAGGCGATCAACGACCTGGTCGATGCCGACAGCGGCAAGGTGGTGCTCGAAGCAGGCAAGAAGCTCACGGTGCGTTCGGCGCGCCAGCTTGCGGAGAAGGGCCTCAAGGCGTTGCGCATGACCGACCAGGAACTGGTCGGCCACTACATCGCCGAAGATCTCGTCAACGCGAAGACCGGCGAGATCTTCGTGGAGGCCGGCGACGAGATCACCGAGAAGAATCTCAAGGTGCTCAACGAGGCCGGCTACAAGGAACTGCCGCTCCTCGACATCGATCACGTCAACGTCGGCGCCTACATCCGCAACACGCTGCACGTCGACAAGAACATGAGCCGCGAGGAGGCGCTGTTCGACATCTACCGCGTAATGCGACCGGGCGAGCCGCCGACTATCGACACCGCGCAGGCGATGTTCCAGTCGCTGTTCTTCGATTCGGAGCGCTACGACCTTTCGGCGGTCGGCCGCGTGAAGATGAACATGCGGCTCGACCTCGACGCGCCCGACACGATGCGCACCCTGCGCAAGGAGGACATCCTCTCGGTCGTGAAGACGCTGGTCGACCTGCGCGATGGCAAGGGCGAGATCGACGACATCGATCACCTCGGCAACCGTCGCGTCCGTTCGGTCGGCGAACTGATGGAGAATCAGTATCGCATCGGCCTTCTGCGCATGGAGCGCGCGATCAAGGAGCGCATGTCCTCGGTCGATATCGACACCGTGATGCCGCAGGATCTGATCAACGCCAAGCCGGCGGCTGCCGCCGTGCGCGAGTTCTTCGGCTCCTCGCAACTTTCGCAGTTCATGGATCAGACCAACCCGCTCTCCGAGATCACGCACAAGCGGCGGCTCTCGGCGCTCGGGCCGGGCGGTCTCACGCGCGAGCGCGCCGGCTTCGAGGTGCGCGACGTGCACCCGACGCATTATGGCCGTATCTGCCCGATCGAGACCCCGGAGGGTCCGAACATCGGCCTGATCAATTCGCTCGCGACTTACGCGCGGGTGAACAAGTACGGCTTCGTCGAGACGCCGTACCGCAAGGTCAAGGACGGCCGCGTCACCGACGAGGTGATCTATCTCTCTGCGATGGAGGAGAACCGCTACACGGTCGCCCAGGCCAATGCGGTGATCGACAATCGCGGGCGCTTCACCGAGGAGATGACGGTATGCCGGCACGCCGGCGACGTGCTGATGGTCCCGCGTGAAAAAGTCGACTTCATGGACGTATCGCCGAAGCAGCTCGTATCAGTGGCGGCGGCGCTCATCCCGTTCCTCGAGAACGATGACGCCAACCGCGCGCTGATGGGCTCGAACATGCAGCGCCAGGCGGTGCCGCTGGTTCGCGCCGAGGCGCCGTTCGTCGGCACCGGCATGGAAGGCGTGGTGGCGCGCGATTCCGGCGCCGCGATCGCCGCGCGCCGCACCGGCGTGGTCGATCAGGTCGACGCCACCCGTATCGTCATCCGCGCCACCGACGAGACCGACCCGACCAAGCCCGGTGTCGATATCTATCGGCTGATGAAGTACCAGCGCTCGAACCAGAACACCTGCATCAATCAGCGTCCGCTGGTGAAGGTGGGCGATCAGGTGGCGAAAGGCGACATCATCGCCGACGGTCCCTCGACCGACCTCGGCGAGCTCGCGCTCGGACGCAACGTGCTGGTCGCGTTCATGCCGTGGAACGGCTACAACTTCGAGGACTCGATCCTGCTGTCCGAGCGGATCGTGAAAGACGACGTGTTCACGTCCATCCACATCGAGGAATTCGAGGTGATGGCACGCGACACCAAGCTCGGTCCTGAGGAAATCACCCGCGACATCCCGAACGTCTCGGAAGAGGCGCTCAAGAATCTCGACGAGGCGGGCATCGTCTATATCGGCGCCGAAGTGCGCGCGGGCGACATCCTGTGCGGCAAGATCACGCCCAAGGGCGAAAGCCCGATGACGCCGGAGGAGAAGCTCCTGCGCGCGATCTTCGGCGAGAAGGCCAGTGACGTGCGCGACACGTCGCTGCGCGTCCCGCCCGGCGTGCAGGGCACCGTGGTCGAGGTGCGCGTGTTCAACCGCCACGGCGTCGAGAAGGACGAACGCGCGCTCGCGATCGAGCGCGAGGAGATCGAGCGGCTCGCCAAGGACCGCGACGACGAGCAGGCGATCCTTGACCGCAACGTCTATGGCCGCCTCGCCGAGCTGCTGGAAAATCGCCAGGGCATCGCCGGGCCGAAAGGATTCAAGAAGGACGCCAAGATCACCCGCGCGGTGCTCGATGAATACCCACGTTCGCAGTGGTGGCAGTTCGCGTCGCCCAACGACAAGCTGATGGCCGAGATCGAAGCGATCCGGAAGCAGTACGACGAATCGAAGAAGCGGCTTGAACAGCGCTTCCTCGACAAGGTCGAGAAGCTGCAGCGCGGCGACGAATTGCCGCCCGGCGTGATGAAGATGGTCAAGGTCTTCGTCGCAGTGAAGCGCAAGATCCAGCCCGGCGACAAGATGGCCGGCCGCCACGGCAACAAGGGCGTGGTGTCGAAGATCGTGCCGCTTGAGGACATGCCGTTCCTCGAGGACGGCACGCAGGTCGACATCGTGCTCAATCCGCTCGGCGTGCCGAGCCGCATGAACGTCGGACAAATCCTCGAGACCCATCTCGGCTGGGCCTGCGCCGGTCTCGGCAAGCGCATCGGCCAGGCGGTTGACGCCTACTATGCAAAGCACGACGTCAAGCCGATCAAGGAGACGCTCAAGAAGATCTACGGCGACGACGACACCATCAAGTCGCTCGGCGAGAAGGAACTGATCGAGCTCGGCAACAATCTGCGTCACGGCGTTCCGATCGCGACGCCGGTGTTCGACGGGGCGAAGGAGGCCGACATCGAGCACATGCTCGAGCTCGCCGGCCTCGAGCACTCCGGACAGGTGACGCTGCACGACGGCCGCACCGGCGAGGCGTTCGATCGCAAGGTGACTGTGGGCTACATCTACATGCTCAAGCTGCATCACCTGGTCGACGACAAGATCCACGCGCGTTCGATCGGCCCGTACTCGCTCGTCACCCAGCAGCCGCTGGGCGGCAAGGCTCAGTTCGGCGGCCAGCGTTTCGGCGAAATGGAGGTGTGGGCGCTCGAAGCTTATGGCGCCGCCTACACGCTGCAGGAGATGTTGACCGTCAAATCGGACGACGTCGCCGGCCGTACCAAGGTGTACGAAGCGATCGTGCGCGGCGACGACACGTTCGAGGCCGGCATCCCGGAAAGCTTCAACGTGCTGGTCAAGGAGATGCGTTCGCTGGGCCTCAATGTCGACCTGCACAACTCGAAGCAGGGACGCGAGGGCCAGCAGGAAGCGGCGGAATAGTCAGGGTCCGGACGACAGAGGACACGAAGGAAGACGCACGACGCCTGGCGATCTGTCGTCTGTCCTCCGTCGTCTGTCGTCAATGCCTCGGAAAACTCCAATACGGAGAAGACGATGAACCAAGAATTGATGAATCTCTTCAGCCCGCAGGTTCCGGCGCAGGTCTTCGACCAGATCCGGATTTCGATCGCGAGCCCGGAGAAGATTCTGTCGTGGTCCTACGGCGAAATCAAGAAGCCGGAGACCATCAACTACCGCACTTTCAAGCCCGAGCGCGACGGGTTGTTCTGCGCGCGCATCTTCGGGCCGATCAAGGATTACGAATGCTTGTGCGGCAAGTACAAGCGCATGAAGTACAAGGGCATCATCTGCGAGAAGTGCTCGGTCGAGGTGACGCTTTCCCGCGTGCGGCGCGAACGCATGGGCCATATCGAGCTCGCCGCGCCGGTCGCGCACATCTGGTTCCTCAAGTCGCTGCCGAGCCGCATCGGCTTGCTGCTCGACATGACGCTCAAGGAGCTCGAGCGCATCCTCTATTTCGAGAGCTACGTCGTGCTCGAGCCGGGCACGACCGACCTCAAGATGCGCCAGCTCCTCTCCGAGGAGGAATACCTCAGGGCGCAGGATCAACTCGGGCCGGACAGCTTCACCGCCAAGATCGGCGCGGAAGCGATCCGCGACCTGATGACCGATCTCGACCTCGAGAAGATGGCCGCGGACCTGCGCGTCGAGATCGCGGAATCGACTTCCGAACTCAAGCCGAAGAAGCTCGCCAAGCGGCTCAAGCTGATCGAGGCCTTCATCCAGTCCGGCAACAAGCCGGAATGGATGATCCTCAAGGTCGTGCCGGTAATCCCGCCGGACCTGCGTCCGCTGGTTCCGCTCGATGGCGGCCGCTTCGCCACGTCCGATCTCAACGACCTGTATCGCCGCGTCATCAACCGCAACAACCGCCTCAAGCGGTTGATCGAGCTGCGTGCTCCCGACATCATCATCCGCAACGAGAAGCGCATGCTTCAAGAAGCGGTGGATGCGCTGTTCGACAACGGCCGCCGCGGCCGTGTCATCACCGGCGCGAACAAGCGGCCGCTGAAGTCGCTCGCCGACATGCTCAAGGGCAAGCAGGGCCGCTTCCGGCAGAACCTGCTCGGGAAGCGCGTCGACTATTCCGGCCGTTCGGTGATCGTGGTCGGCCCGGAGCTCAAGCTGCACCAGTGCGGCTTGCCGAAGAAGATGGCGCTCGAGCTGTTCAAGCCGTTCATCTATTCGCGGCTCGACGCCAAGGGCCTGTCGACGACCGTGAAGCAGGCGAAGAAGCTGGTCGAGAAGGAGAAGCCGGAGGTCTGGGACATCCTCGATGAGGTGATCCGCGAACACCCGGTGCTGCTCAACCGCGCGCCGACGTTGCACCGCCTTGGTATCCAGGCCTTCGAGCCGGTGCTGATCGAGGGCAAGGCGATCCAGCTCCATCCGCTGGTCTGCGCGGCGTTCAACGCCGACTTCGACGGCGACCAGATGGCCGTGCACGTGCCGCTGTCGCTCGAAGCGCAGCTTGAAGCGCGCGTGCTGATGATGAGCACGAACAATATTCTGCATCCCGCGAACGGCTCGCCGATCATCGTGCCGTCGCAGGACATCGTGCTCGGCCTCTACTATCTCTCGGTGCTGCGCGACGACGAGAAGCAGAAGCAGCTGAAGATCTTCGGCGAACTGTCGGAGATCGAGCACGCGCTCAACGCCAAGGCGGTCGATCTGCATACCAAGATCAAATACCGCTGGGTCGGGCTCGACGAGAACAGCAACATGGTGCGGCGCTGGTACGAAACCACGCCTGGCCGTGTCCTCCTCGGCAACGTGCTGCCGAAGAGCGCGAAGGTCCCCTTCGACGTCGTCAACAAGCTGATGACGAAGCGGGAAATCTCCAACATGATCGACGCGGTCTACCGCCACTGCGGGCAGAAGGAGACGGTGATCTTCTGCGACCGGATCATGGCGCTCGGCTTCTACAATGCGTTCAAGGCCGGCATCTCGTTCGGCAAGGACGACATGGTCGTCCCGCATTCGAAGTGGAAGATCATCGAGCAGACCCGGACCCTGGCGAAGGAGTTCGAGCAGCAATACAACGACGGTTTGATCACGCAGGGCGAGAAGTACAACAAGGTCGTCGACGCCTGGTCGAAGTGCACCAAGCAGATCGCCGACGAAATGATGCAGCAGATCTCCTCGGTAAAGAAGGAGAACGGCCGCGACATGCAGGTCAACTCGATCTACATGATGGCCCATTCCGGCGCGCGCGGTTCGCAGGACCAGATGCGCCAGCTCGCGGGCATGCGCGGCCTGATGGCCAAGCCTTCGGGCGAGATCATCGAGAGCCCGATCATTTCCAACTTCAAGGAAGGGCTCACGGTGCTCGAGTACTTCAACTCGACCCACGGCGCCCGCAAGGGCCTCGCGGATACCGCGTTGAAGACCGCGAACTCGGGCTACCTGACCCGCCGCCTCGTCGACGTGGCGCAGGATTGCATCATCACCACCTATGACTGCGGCACCACCGCCGGCATCAACGTGCGCGCGATCATCGATGCGGGCACGGTGGTGGCCTCGCTCGGCAGCCGCATCCTCGGCCGCACCACGGCGGAGGACGTGCGTGATCCGTCCAAGCACACGGTCGTCGTTCCGCAGGGCACTCTGCTCGGCGAAAAGGAGGTCGAGGCGATCCTCACGGCCGGCGTGCAGGAACTGCGCATCCGCTCGGTGCTGACCTGCGAGACTACCAACGGCTGTTGCGGCGCCTGCTACGGGCGCGATCTCGCTCGCGGTACGCCGGTGAACATGGGCGAGGCGGTGGGCGTCATCGCCGCGCAGTCGATCGGCGAGCCGGGCACGCAGCTCACCATGCGCACCTTCCACATCGGCGGCGCGGCGCAGATCTCGGAGCAGTCCTTCATCGAGTCGAACTTCGACGGCAAGATCAAGATCAAGAACAAGAACATCGTGAAGAACTCCGACGGCCAGATGGTGGCGATGGCGCGCAACATCGTAGTTGCGGTACTCGATCCCGACGGGACCGAGCGGGCGTTGCATCGCATCCAGTACGGAGCCCGCGTCCTGATCGAGGACGGCGGCATGATCAAGCGCGGCCAGCGCATCGCCGAGTGGGATCCCTACACCCGGCCGATCATGACCGAGGTGGAGGGCACGATCGCGTTCGAGGACCTGGTCGATGGTCTGTCGATGTCGGAAGCGCTCGACGAGTCGACCGGCATCGCCAAGCGCGTGGTCATCGACTGGCGTACCGGTGCGGCGCGCGGCCAGCAGGACCTGCGGCCCTCGATCATCATCCGTGACAAGGCCGGCAAGCCGATGAAGCTCGCCCGCGGTGGTGACGCGCGCTACCAGCTTGCGGTCGATGCGATCATCTCGGTCGATCCGGGCAACCACGTCGCCGCCGGCGACGTCATCGCGCGCATCCCGACCGAAAGCGCCAAGACCCGCGACATCACCGGCGGCTTGCCGCGGGTGGCGGAACTGTTCGAGGCGCGCCGGCCGAAGGAAGCCGCGGTCATCGCCGAGACCTCCGGCACGATCCGGTTCGGCAAGGACTACAAGAACAAGCGCCGCATCATCATCGAGCCGAACGAAAAGGATGAGGAGCCCAGGGAGTACCTGATCCCCAAGGGCAAGCACATCCACCTGCAGGACGGCGACCTGATCGAGAAGGGCGATTACATCGTCGAAGGCAATCCGGCGCCGCACGACATCCTGGCGATCAAGGGCGTTGAGGAGCTCGCGGGCTACCTCGTCAACGAGATCCAGGAGGTCTACCGGTTGCAGGGCGTGCAGATCAACGACAAGCACATCGAAGTGATCGTGCGCCAGATGCTGCAGAAGGTCGAGATCACCGATGCCGGCGAGACCGACCTGATCACCGGCGAGCAGATCGACAAGATCGAGATGGACGAGATCAACGTGCGGGCGGCCGAAGAGGGCAAGAAGCCCGCCGCCGGCCACCCCGTGTTGCTCGGCATCACCAAGGCTTCGTTGCAGACGCGCTCGTTCATCTCGGCGGCGTCGTTCCAGGAGACCACCCGCGTGCTCACCGAGGCCGCAGTCAACGGCAAGGTCGACACGCTCGAAGGCCTCAAGGAGAACGTCATCGTCGGCCGCCTGATCCCGGCGGGAACCGGCGCCATGATGAACACGTTGCGCGAAGTCGCGGGCAAGCGCGACGCGCTCATCCTTGAGGAGCGCGAGAAGGAAGCCGCTGCGAAGGCCGCCCAGGTCGCCGCCGCTGCGGCTGCCGAGCAGCAGCAGCAGCCGGCGGCATTGCCCGCTGCGGAATAAGCCGGCAGCGACGGCGCTTCAAAAGGCCGCCTGCGGGCGGCCTTTTTTCGTGAGATTGAGAGCCTGACCGAGCGGATATGGGTTCCGGCGTGGTATCGCCAATGCTATTTTGGCAAGGAGAGTGCGGCATTCAGCCGATATTTACATCTCTGCGGAACTCTTCCCCAAAAAGCCATGTTGTAGATTGAACTTACCGCTTCCTCAATCGGCCAAAACTGTTCCCTTTATCGGCCGAGACTGGTCGTTCCCTCGATGGATATCCTGCTCGTCAAGATCTTCGCAACGGCACTGACGCTCGGTCAGGTGCTGACGGCGCCTGATGCGGTCCAAACCCATTTCGACCGCACTGCCGATCAACAACGGGTCGTCGGCTATCTGCGCGCTGGCTGCACCCATATGCGCAAGGCGTTCGACATCGAGGACATCAACATCGACGACCTGATCGCGACGGCGATGGACGACCCGGATGCGGTCGCTGGCGGAATTCCGCAGTTCAAGGGCCTCAACTTCACCGACCTGGTCGCCGCCTACAAGCAGTTCTGCAAGAACGAGCCGCCCAAGGACGTGACCTTCGACATGGGCGAGGTGATCGACTTCTACGACCAGGCGGTTGCCGACCTGCCTGACGCCGGCAAGCTCAAAGGGCTCAAGCTGCCGGGCGCGAGCGTCGTGCTCGACGTCAAGGGCGAGCGCTTCGCGGAAGTGTTCGAACAGGATCAGCGCCGGGTCTGGGTGCCGCTGTCCGACATCCCCGAACTCGTGCAGAAGGCTTTCATCTCGGCCGAGGACAAGCGCTTCTATCAGCACCACGGCATCGACGAACGGTCGCTCATCCGCGCCTTCATCGGCAACCTCGCGCAATCCGGGCGGCCGCAGGGCGGCTCGACCATCAGCCAGCAGGTGGTAAAGAACCTCCTGGTTGGCGAGGACCTCACCTACGAGCGCAAGATGCGGGAGATGATCCTCACCTCCCGGGTCGAGCGCACGCTGAGCAAGAACGAGATCTTGGAGCTCTATCTCAACTCGACGTACCTCGGCCGCAATGCCTGGGGCATCGAGATGGCTGCCCGCGCCTATTTCGGCAAGCCAGCGCATGAACTGACCGTCGCCGAGGGCGCTTTCATCGCCGGGCTCACCAAGGGGCCGAACTACTTCAGCCCGGACCGCCATGCCGACCGGGCGAGTGAGCGCTATGATTACGTTCTCACCCGGATGCAGGAGGACGGAGCGATCTCGCCCGACCAGTTGAAGCGCTTTGTCAGCGCCAGTCCCAAGCTCGTCGCCTACGAAAAGCCGCGCCGCGACATCGGTTTCCATTTCGTCGACCAGGTCGCCCGCGAGGCCAAGGGGATGGCGGGGATCGACGCCCTGACGGCGAATTCCTACACGGTGCACTCAACCATCAGCCCGGTCTTGCAGCGCGCCGTCGAAGCGTCGCTGCAAGAGGGCCTCGCCCGCTTCGAGATCGGGGAGGGCCGCGTCAAATTCGAGGGACCTGAAACCAATCTCGCGGACGCCATCCGCAAGATCGAGGCGGAGAGGAGCAAGGCCCAAGCGGAGCAGAACAAGGCCGAGGCGGGGAAGAAAGCGACGGTGCCGAGTCCGGGAGCGAAGCCGGCGCCGACGCTGGGACTGAAACCGGCTTGGCAGGCCGCGCTCGATGGCGCGCATCTGCCGCTTTACGACGTGCACTGGCCGGCGGCGGTCGTGGTCGAGCGATCGAGCGGCCGCAACGGCGAGGTCACCCGCGTCGGGCTCGCCGACGGCCGCGTGCTCTCGCTGTCCGGTGCGGGCGGATCGATCCAGCGCAGCCTCAAACTCTACGACGTCGTCCTGGTGCGCGTGACCGAACCGAAAGGGAAGGGCGCCGCGCGGGCCGATCTACGCGTGCGGCCGCGTGTACAGGGCCAGGCCCTCATCCTGGAGAACAAGACCGGCCGCATCCTCGCCATGACCGGCGGCTTTTCCTACCCGCTGAGCCAGCTCAACCGTTCGACCCAATCGATCCGGCAGCCGGGCTCCGCGCTCAAGCCCCTGACCTATCTCGCGGCCCTCCAGGAGGGGCTGCAGCCCAATACGCTCGTGCGCGACTCCGAGATCACGCTGCCGCCCATGGGGGGCGGCCGCGCGCGCGAGGAGGATTACTGGACGCCGAAGAACTACGACGGCGGCGGCGGCGGCATCACGACGCTGCGCCGGGCGCTCGAAAATTCGAAAAATCTCGCGACCGCGAACCTGCTGGACGGCGGCATCGACAGCGATCCCGAGCGCAGCCTCGACCGCATCTGCGCGCTCGCGGTCGAAGCGCAGATCTACAAGGACTGCGTGCACTACTATCCGTTCGTGCTCGGCGCCCAGCCGGTGCGGCCGATCGACCTTGCCGCGTTCTATGCCGCGATCGCCAATGAAGGCACGCGGCCGGCGCCGCATGTGATCGACTCGATCGAGCGCAACGGGCTGGTCGTCTACCGGCACGATCCCAATGCTGCGACCAGGATCGGCTCCGCCGATCCCGTCTCGTTCTATCAACTCAAGACCATGATGCAGGGCGTGCTCCAGCGCGGCACCGCCCACGCGATCGCCAACCTCGCGCCCTATGTCGCCGGCAAGACCGGCACCACCGACGGCGAGAATGATGCCTGGTTCGTCGGCTTCACCAACGACGTGACGGTGGCGGTGTGGGTCGGCTACGACAATGCCGACGGCAAGCGCCGTACCCTCGGCGGCGGCCAGACCGGCGCCAGCGTCGCCATCCCGATCTTCGAGCCGATCATCCAGGCGGTATGGGCGAATTATGCGCCCAAGACTGCGCTCGCCCCGCCGTCACCGGAAGCCAAGCGCCAACTCGTCGATCGGGCGATCGACCTCGCCTCGGGCGACATCGTTGACGGGCGTGGCAACTTCATCGAGCACTTCCGCCGCGGTTCCGATACCCAGTATCGCCTGGTATCGCGGGCGGAAGCCGACACGGATTACGAGCCGCGTGAGGCGGAGCCTCGCGCGCAGCAACAACAGCCGTATCAGCAGTTCCCGTTCGGGCCGTTCTTTCAGCAGCCGCAGGTGCAGCCGCCGCCGCAGTACCGCAACCCCAATCAGCGCGGTTATGCCTACGATCCTTACCGGCCGCAGCCCTATCAGACGGCACCGCGACAGGCGCAGCCGGCGCCGGTGCCGTGGGGCGGGCTGTTCGGCCGTCCGCAGCAGCAGCAGTATAACAACAACAACAACAACAACAACGCTATTATCAGAATCCGTACTACCAGCGGGATTGGTAAATCAGCATGCATATGCTTCGCATGGTGGCCGTGCTGGCCACGCTGCTGGTGTCTGCGAATGCGCAGGCGCAGGAATTCAAGATCAACGACATGGCTTCGCTCGCCAGCGTTCCGGTCGCCCAGATCAAGCCGAAGACGATCGAGTTCACCGACCGGCCGAGCGAGGACTTGCTCGACACCGGCACCGGCTTCATGCGCTACGAGGACTGGGCGAAAGGCAAACCGGTTCAGCAGCAGATGTTGAGCCTTTATCCCGGCTATGCCGAGCCGAACGTCGAAGTTACCGTCGACGGGGTCAAGAAGCGCTTCCGCGAGAAGCTCCACATGTACGTGGCGGAGGCGCGCTTCGTGCTGCCGCGTGCGCCGTCGGCGCTCAACCTGGCGAACTTCATCACGCTGCCGTTCGCGCAGAAGCTCGATCCGGCGATCAAGCACAAGGTGATCTCGGCCACGGAGGCCAACCCGTTGACGGTGCCGCGGATGATCAACAACCAGAACCCGCAGCGGCGCTGGTGCGAGGGCCGCGCCACCGCGATCTGCTTCCATTCGACCTATAAGCTCGAAGGCCGGCTGCCGCTCGGCATCCAGCTCGCCAACAAGATTCGCGACCCTTCGAAGAAGATCTCCGACACGCTCGAATTCGAGAGCGAGCTGGCGCTGGTGCCGCCGGAAGAGATCGCCGCGCGTGATTTCACTAAACTGACCAGAATCGATACGCCGCCCGCAGGTGCGATCGAGCAGAGCATCTTCTACGTCAACGAGGTGATGGAGTTCGGCAAGCTGCTGGCGGTGTTCCAGCCGCATCCGACCGACGCCAACAAGACGGTCGTCTCGGTCTACGTGGCACTGGCGATCGACTCCAACCTGCTCACCAAGCGCAAGGAATACCTGCAGGTGCCGGTACTGCGGAACATGGTGCCGGCGCAGGTCTTGGCGGGAAAGAGTTCATTCAATTCGGGCCAGTCGATCAGCGCCGGGCTGCCGCTCTACGCGCGCAACCAGGTCAAAGCGATCGCGGGGCTGCTGGGGGGGTGATCGAGGCTGCTGCGCCGGCACGTCCTGATGCCGGAAAACCAGCGAGACTGACACCGGAGCCTTGCCAAACGCCAAAAACCTCGATTTTCCGGCCCTTTGCGCCTTGACTTCGTGACTCCTGACCGATAGATCAGCAACACTTTTCGGCAGGCGGTGAGCTTCGCTTGTTCGGAACGGCATGCCTATATCCGACTAAGCTATTGAGATTTCAGGTCTCTTAGGCTGTGGCGGGAAGGCCCAAGAGCCTCGACGAAAGAAGCTCAAACGCTGCCTCTGACGTCTGTCAGAACGATCGAGGGCATGATCCCGCGCGAGCGGGGTCCTCTGCACACGGATGAGCGCCCACCGCACCGGGAGCGGGATGGCGCTCTTCCGTTTTGCGTATTTGAATGCGGCGCATCGGTTGATGCTCCGTGAAACCGAGGTGACGGGACGCGATGCCGACGATCAATCAGCTCATCCGCAAACCGCGCGTGCGCGAGCGTGCGCGCAATACGGTGCCGGCGCTCCAGCAGTCGCCGCAGAAGCGCGGCGTCTGTACGCGCGTCTACACGACGACGCCGAAGAAGCCGAACTCGGCGCTGCGCAAGGTCGCCAAGGTACGTCTCACCAACGGGTTCGAGGTCATCGGCTACATCCCGGGCGAGGGCCATAATCTGCAGGAACACTCGGTGGTAATGATCCGTGGCGGCCGCGTGAAGGACCTGCCCGGCGTGCGCTACCACATCCTGCGCGGCGTGCTCGATACCCAGGGCGTCAAGAACCGCAAGCAGCGGCGCTCGAAGTACGGCGCCAAGCGGCCGAAGTAACGGGTGATTGTGATGCGCCTCGCGGCTCTTTCCGGAGTGATTGCGCTGTCGGTGCTCGGCATGGGGTCGGCGGCGGCGGCGGACACTTTTGGAGCGATCGCCTACTCGCAGGCGAATGGCGCGCACGGCTACGGATACAAGGCCAGGTCGCGCGAGGCGGCTGAGGAGAAGGCGCTGCAGGAGTGCGGTCCGAGCTGCAAGGTGGTGATCTGGTTCCGCAACAGTTGCGCCGCCTTGGCGGTCGGCAAGGGACGGGGCTACGGCACCTTCTACAGCGCGAACAAAGACGCAGTAGTGGTTGGGGCCGTTCGAGAGTGTCGCAAAAACACCTCCGGGTGCGAGCTTACGCGGATGGTCTGCTCCTCATATTGAGGCGACCGAACTGAGGACGAGATCGAGGAAACTGCGATGTCACGCCGACACAGGGCCGAAAAACGAGAGATCAACCCAGATCCGAAATTCGGGAATCTGGTGGTTTCGAAGTTCATGAATTCGATCATGCGCGAGGGCAAGAAGTCAGTCGCGGAGGCGATCGTCTATGGCGCCCTCGACATCATCGAGGCCAAGACCAAGCAGAGCCCGGTCTCGGTGTTCGAGCAGGCGCTCGACAACGTGATGCCGGCCATCGAGGTACGTTCGCGGCGCGTCGGCGGCGCGACCTACCAAGTGCCAGTCGAGGTGCGCACCACCCGTCGGCAGGCGCTCGGCATCCGCTGGATCATCTCGGCCGCGCGCGACCGCAACGAAAAGACGATGACCGAGCGGCTCTCGGCCGAGTTGCTCGACGCGTCGAACAGCCGAGGAAACGCCGTCAAGAAGCGCGAAGACACGCACAAGATGGCCGAAGCCAATCGCGCGTTCTCGCACTACCGCTGGTAAAGGCCAGCCAACTCGCAGGATTTGTTCTTCTATGCCCCGCAGCCATCCCATCGAGGACTACCGCAACTTCGGCATCATGGCCCACATCGATGCCGGGAAGACGACGACGACCGAGCGGATCCTCTATTACACCGGCAAGAGCCATAAGATGGGCGAGGTGCATGAAGGCGCCGCGACCATGGATTGGATGGAGCAGGAGCAGGAGCGCGGCATCACGATTACGTCCGCCGCCACCACCGCGATCTGGCGCGGCAAGCGCCTCAACATCATCGACACCCCCGGCCACGTGGACTTCACGATCGAGGTCGAGCGCTCGCTGCGCGTGCTCGACGGCGCGGTGTGCGTGCTCGACAGCAACCAGGGCGTGGAGCCGCAAACCGAGACCGTCTGGCGTCAGGGGGACAAGTACAAGGTCCCCCGTATCGTTTTCGCCAACAAGATGGACAAGATCGGCGCCGACTTCTTCCAGTGCCTCAAGGATATCGTGGACCGGCTTGGCGCCAAGCCGGTTGCGCTTCAGCTTCCGATCGGGGCGGAAGCGCAGTTCCGGGGCGTCATTGATCTCATCCGCATGAAGGCGGTGATCTGGGACGACGAGGCGCTCGGCGCCAAGTATCACGACGAAGATATCCCGGCCGACATGCTCGCCCAGGCCAAGGAATATCGCGAAAAGATGGTGGAGGCCGCGGTCGAGCTCGACGACGACGTGATGGCCGCCTGGCTCGAGGGCAAGGAGCCGGACGAGGCGACGATCAAGAAGCTCATCCGCAAGGCGGTGATCGACGGCACGTTCTTTCCGGTACTATGCGGCTCGGCGTTCAAGAACAAGGGCGTGCAGCCGCTGCTCGACGCCGTCGTGGACTTCCTGCCGTCGCCGCTCGATGTCCCCCCGATCAAGGGCATCGACAGCAAGGGCAACGAGGTGGTTCGCAAGCCGTCCGACAGCGAGCCGCTTGCCATGCTCGCGTTCAAGATCATGGATGACCCGTTCGTCGGCACCATCACCTTCTGCCGCATTTATTCCGGTCGGCTCGAAAGCGGCACCGGCGTCATTAATTCAACCAAAGAACGCAAGGAGCGCATCGGCCGCATGCTGCTGATGCACGCCAACAACCGCGAGGACATCAAGGAGGCCTATGCCGGCGACATCGTCGCGCTTGCCGGCCTCAAGGATGTGCGCACCGGCGATACGCTTTGCGATTCGCAGAAACAGGTGATCCTCGAAAAGATGGAATTCCCCGATCCGGTCATCGAGATCGCGATCGAGCCGAAATCGAAGGCCGACCAGGAGAAGCTCGGCGTCGCGCTGGCCAAGCTGGTGGCCGAGGACCCGTCCTTCCGCGTCATGACGGATCAGGAATCCGGCCAGACCATTCTCAAGGGAATGGGTGAACTGCATCTCGACATCAAGGTCGACATCCTCAAGCGCACCTATAAGGTCGAAGCCAATATCGGCGCGCCGCAGGTCGCCTATCGCGAGAAGATCACCAGACAGGTCACGGTCGACTATCAGCACAAGAAGCAGACCGGCGGCACCGGGCAATTCGCGCAGGTCAAGATCGTCGCAGAGCCAACCCCGCCCGGCACGCCGTTCGAGTTCGAGAACGACGTGGTCGGCGGCGCGGTGCCGAAGGAATACATCCCCGGTGTCGAGAAGGGCTTGGTGTCCGTGCTTACCTCGGGCGTGCTCGCTGGCTTCCCGGTGGTCGACCTCAAGGTGACTCTGATCGACGGCAAGGCCCACGACGTGGACTCCTCGGCCCTGGCTTTCGAGATTGCCGCGCGGTTTGCATTGCGCGATGCGCTGGCGAAGGGCGGCCCGGTGCTGCTCGAGCCGATCATGAAGGTCGAAGTCGTGACGCCGGAGGACTACACCGGCTCGGTGATTGGCGATCTCAATTCACGGCGCGGCCACATCCACGGCCAGGACCGCCGCGGCAACGCCAACGTCGTCAACGCCATGGTGCCGCTCGCCAACATGTTCGGCTACGTGAGCAACCTGCGCTCGATGAGCCAGGGGCGCGCGACCTTCACCATGCAGTTCGACCACTATGAGCAGGTGCCCTCGGCGGTGGCTGAGGAAATCAAGGCCAAATACGCATAATAAGTATGCGTAAGCGGACCACAGAGAACAGACGACAGAGGACGGAGGTAGGGAAGAAAGACGACAGCAAAGATCGCGGCGACTTCTATTCCGTCGTCCGTCCTCTGTCGTCCGTCATCCGAACACCATGAACGGTCAAAATATCAGAATCCGGCTCAAGGCCTTCGATCACCGCATCCTCGATGCGTCGACGCGCGAAATCGTGGCGACCGCGAAGCGCACTGGCGCGCAAGTGCGCGGCCCGATCCCGCTGCCGACCAGGATCGAGAAATTCACGGTCAACCGCTCGCCGCACGTCGACAAGAAAAGCCGCGAGCAGTTCGAAATGCGCACGCACAAGCGCCTGCTCGACATCGTCGATCCGACGCCGCAGACGGTCGATGCGCTGATGAAGCTCGACCTCGCCGCCGGCGTCGATGTCGAGATCAAGCTCTGAGCGGACGGAAAGAGGGAATATGCCCATGCGTTCCGGGGTGATCGCACAGAAGATCGGGATGACCCGGGTCTTCAAGGACTCGGGCGAGCATGTGCCGGTGACGGTGCTGCGGCTCGGCAATTGCCAGGTCGTCGGACACCGCAGCAAGGAGAAGGACGGCTACGTCGCGCTCCAGCTCGGCTCCGGCTCGCGCAAGATCAACAATGTGAGCAAAGCCGAGCGCGGCCATTTCGCCGTCTCCAAGGTCGAGCCCAAGCGCAAGGTCGCGGAATTCCGCGTCGAGGAAGGCGATCTGATCCCGGTCGGCGCTGAGATCACCGCGGACCACTTCCTGGTCGGCCAGTTCGTCGACGTGACCGGCACCTCGATCGGCAAGGGCTTTGCCGGCGGCATGAAGCGGTGGAACTTCCACGGATTGCGAGCGTCCCACGGCGTGTCGATCTCGCATCGCTCGATCGGTTCGACCGGCGGCCGTCAGGACCCCGGCAAGACCTTCAAGAACAAGAAGATGCCGGGCCATATGGGCGTTGATCGCGTCACCACGCTCAATCTCAAGGTGGTGCAGCTCGACGTCGAGCGCGGCCTGATCCTGATCGAGGGCGCGGTGCCCGGCGCCAAGGGCGGCTGGGTCACGCTGCGCGATGCGGTGAAGAAGAAAATGCCGGGCGACCTGCCGCGGCCGGGCAAGTTCCGGCTCACGGATGGCGGCGATGCCGCCCCGCCGGCCGACGGCGATAAGCCGGCTGCGCAGGAGGGTGCGTGATGGAACTGAAAGTTACCACACTCGATGGCGCGGAATCCGGCTCGGTTACGCTCTCGGATGCGATCTTCGGGCTCAAGCCGCGCGTCGATCTCATTCAGCGCTGCGTGGTCTGGCAGCTCGCCAAGCGCCAGCGCGGCACCCATGACGTGAAGAACCGCGGTGAGATCACACGCACCGGCAAGAAGATGTACAAGCAGAAGGGCACCGGGTCGGCGCGTCACGGTCCCGCCAAGGTGAACCTGTTCCGCGGTGGCGGCCGTTCGTTCGGACCGACCCCGCGCAGCCACGCCATCGATCTGCCGAAGAAGGTGCGTGCGCTCGCGCTCAGACATGCGCTCTCGGCGAAGGCTCAGGACGGCGGCATCGTCGTGCTCGACAAGGCCAGCCTGGCGGAGGGCAAGACCAAGTCGCTGGTGGCGAACTTCACCAAGCTTGGCCTCGTATCCGCGCTGATCATCGACGGCGCCGAGGTCGACGCCAAGTTCAGCCTCGCGGCGCGCAACATTCCGAACATCGACGTGCTGCCGGTGCAGGGCATCAACGTTTATGACATTCTGCGGCGGCCGAAGCTCGTTCTCACCAAGGCCGCGCTCGAAGCATTGGAGGCGCGCCTAACATGAGTACGTCCGATCCGCGCCATTACGACGTGATCCTCTCGCCGGTCATCACCGAAAAGGCGACGATCCTGTCGGAGCACAGCCAGGTGATGTTCCGCGTCGCGAAGAACGCCACCAAGCCGCAGATCAAGGAGGCGGTGGAGAAGCTCTTCGACGTCAAGGTCAAGAGCGTCAACACCAACATCCGCAAGGGCAAGGTGAAGGCCTTCAAGGGCCGCGTCGGCGAGCAGTCCGCAGTCAAGCGCGCGATCGTGACCCTCGAAGAGGGCCACCGCATCGACGTGACCACGGGCCTGTAAGGAGAGCGGGATGGCACTCAAATCCTACAACCCGGTCACGCCGAGCCAGCGCCAGCTGGTGCTGGTCGACCGCTCGAGCCTCTACCGCGGCGAGCCGGTCAAGACCCTCACCAAGGGCAAGCATTCGAGCGGCGGGCGCAACAACAACGGGCGCATCACGGTGCGCTTCCGCGGCGGCGGGCATAAGCAGGCCTACCGCGTCGTGGACTTCAAGCGCCGCAAGTTCGACTCGCCTGCCACCGTCGAGCGGCTCGAATACGATCCGAACCGCACAGCGTTCATCGCGCTGGTGAAGTATCAGGACGGCGAGCTCGCCTACATCCTCGCACCGCAACGGCTTGCGGTGGGCGACACCATCGTCGCCGGCGATCACGTCGACGTGAAGCCGGGCAACGCCATGCCGGTCGGCAACATCCCGATCGGCACCATCGTGCACAATATCGAGATCAAGATCGGCAAGGGCGGGCAGATCGCGCGTTCCGCCGGCACCTATGCGCAGATCGTCGGCCGCGACCAGGACTACGTGATCGTGCGGCTGAATTCAGCCGAGCAGCGCCTCATTCACGGCCGCTGCATGGCGACGATCGGCGCGGTCTCGAACCCCGACCAGATGAACATCTCGATCGGCAAGGCCGGCCGCAAGCGCTGGATGGGCCGCATGCCGCACAATCGCGGCGTGACCATGAACCCGATCGATCACCCGCATGGGGGCGGCGAAGGCCGCACCTCCGGTGGCCGCCATCCGGTGACGCCGTGGGGTTTCCCGACCAAGGGCAAGAAGACCCGCAAGAACAAGTCCACCACCAAATTCATCCTGGCGAGCCGCCACGTGCGGAAGAAGAAGAAATAGGCGAGGACCATCATGGGACGTTCAGTTTGGAAGGGTCCGTTCGTCGACGGTTATCTGCTCAAGAAGGCAGAGACCTCGCGCGCGTCGGGCCGGCATGAATTGATCCGGATCTGGAGCCGGCGATCGACCATCCTGCCGCAGTTCGTCGGGCTGACCTTCGGCGTCTACAACGGGCAGAAGCACATCCCGGTGATGGTCACCGAGGAAATGGTCGGCCACAAGTTCGGCGAGTTCGCGCCGACGCGCGTGTTCTACGGCCACTCCTCCGACCGCAAGGCGAAGCGCTCCTCCGGTCCGTCGCCCAGCGCGGCTCCCGCCGCGGCGGCAGCATCCAAGTCGTAAGGCGATAAGCCATGAGTAAGAAAGCCCACGAGCGAGTGCTCGCCGACAACGAGGCCAAGGCAGTCGCGCGCATGCTGCGGATCAGCCCGCAGAAGCTCAACCTGCTGGCGCAGTTGATCCGCGGCAAGAAAGTCGCGACTGCGCTCGCCGATCTCCAATTCTCGCGCAAGCGGATCGCGATCGACGTGAAGAAATGCCTGGAATTGGCGATCGCCAACGCCGAGAACAATCACGATCTCGACGTCGACGATCTCGTCGTGGCGCAAGCCTTCGTCGGCAAGGCGCTGGTGATCAAACGCTTCCAACCGCGCGGCCGCGGCCGCGTCGGAAAAATTCTCAAGCCGTTCGCCAACCTGACCATCATCGTGCGTCAGGTCGAGGCGGCTGCGGCTTCGCAAGGAGTGTGACCGATGGGTCAAAAAGTTAATCCGATCGGGTTGCGGCTCGGGATCAACCGGACCTGGGACTCGCGCTGGTACGCGGGCAAGAACGAATACGGCAAGCTGCTGCACGAGGACATGGAGATCCGCAAGGAGCTGCGCGACGCGCTCAAGCAGGCGGCGGTGTCGAAGATCGTGATCGAGCGGCCGCACAAGAAGTGTCGCGTCACCATCCAGTCGGCGCGGCCGGGCGTGGTGATCGGCAAGAAGGGCGCCGACATCGAGAAGCTGCGCAAGAAGGTCGCCGATCTCACCAAGTCCGAAGTGTTCATCAACATCGTTGAGATCAGGAAGCCCGAGCTCGATGCCCAGCTCGTCGCCGAATTGATCGCCCAGCAACTCGAGCGGCGCGTCGCCTTCCGCCGCGCGATGAAGCGCGCGGTGCAGTCGGCAATGCGGCTTGGCGCCGGCGGCATCCGCATCAATTGCTCGGGACGTCTCGGCGGCGCGGAAATCGCACGCATGGAGTGGTACCGCGAGGGCCGCGTGCCGCTGCACACGCTGCGCGCCGACGTCGACTACGGCGTGGCGACGGCGTTCACCACCTATGGCACCTGCGGCGTGAAGGTCTGGATCTTCAAGGGCGAGATCCTGGAGCACGACCCGATGGCGCAGGACAAGAAGATGGCGGACAGCGAGGCGGGTCGGCCCCGCCGCGACGCCTCCTGAAGCCGGTAGCAAGGACACGAAGGGCTTAAGCCATGCTCCAACCGATGCGGACCAAGTTTCGCAAGCAGCACAAGGGCCGCATCCATGGCCTTGCGACCTCGGGTGTGACGCTTGCGTTCGGGCAGTTCGGCCTCAAGGCGCTCGAGCCCGAGCGGGTCACCGCGCGCCAGATCGAGGCAGCGCGGCGCGCGCTTACGCGTCACATGAAGCGTGCCGGCCGGGTCTGGATCCGCGTGTTCCCGGATGTGCCGGTGTCGAAGAAGCCGCTCGAAGTGCGCATGGGCTCCGGCAAGGGCGCCCCGGAATTATGGGTCGCGCGCGTCAAGCCTGGCCGCATTCTGTTCGAGATCGATGGTGTGACGACCGAGCTTGCGCGCGAGGCGCTGGCGCTCGCCGCCGCGAAGCTGCCGGTCAAGACGCGCTTCATCGAGCGCATCGCGGAGTAGGGGACGAAAGATGGCCATGAAAGCCGGCGATTTGCGATCGATGACCGTCGACCAACTCGACGACGAGACGCTCAAGTTGAAAAAGGAGCAGTTCAACCTGCGCTTCCAGCGTGCGACCGGTCAGCTCGAGAATACGTCGCGGGTGCGGGAGGTGCGGCGCGATATCGCGCGCGTCAAGACCATCGCGCACCGTAAGCGCCAAGCCGAAACCAAGGCGAAGTGAGGATTTAGAGATGCCGAAGCGCACGCTCAGTGGCGTCGTGGTGAGCGACAAGCAGGACAAGACCATCGTCGTGCGGGTGGAGCGCCGCTTCACGCACCCGGTGATGAAGAAGACCGTGCGGCGGTCGAAGAAGTATTACGCGCACGACGAGAAGAACGAGTACGAGGTGGGCGACCTGGTCTGGATCGAGGAGCGGCGGCCGCTGTCGAAGCTCAAGCGCTGGGAAGTGATCCAGGGCGAGAAGAAGAAAAAGGTTGGCTAAAGCGCGGCTTTCGCGCGGCTTGTTGGATGAGCGCGGGACCGCGCGAATTAGAGAATGAGGGTCGGACCATGATCCAGATGCAGACCAATCTCGATGTCGCCGACAATTCCGGCGCTCGCCGCGTCATGTGCATCAAGGTGCTGGGCGGCTCGAAGCGCAGGTTCGCGACCATCGGCGACACCATCGTGGTGTCGGTGAAGGAGGCGATCCCGCGCGGGCGCGTCAAGAAGGGCGAAGTGATGAAGGCGGTAATCGTACGGATCGCCAAGGACATCAAGCGCGCGGACGGCTCGATCATCCGCTTCGACCGCAACGCCGCCGTGCTGATCAACGCGCAGGCCGAGCCGGTCGGCACCCGCATCTTCGGCCCGGTGCCGCGCGAACTGCGCGCCAAGAACCACATGAAGATCATCTCGCTCGCGCCGGAGGTGCTGTGATGGCGGCAAGGATTTGCAAGGGCGACAAGGTCGTCGTGATCACTGGCCGCGACAAGGGTCGCAGTGGCGAGGTGATCGAGGTCCGCCCGAGCGAAGGGCGGGCGGTGGTGCGCGGCATCCACATGGTCAAGCGCCACCAGAAGCAATCGGCGGCCCAGGAGGGCGGCATCATTTCCAAGGAAGCGGCGCTGCATCTGTCCAACCTCGCGATCGCAGATCCGAAGGATGGCAAGCCGACGCGCGTCGGTTTCAAGTTCGTCGGCGAGGGGCATGACCGCAAGAAGGTGCGCTTCGCGAAGCGTTCGGGAGTCGAGATCGATGGCTGACGACAAAAAGGCCGACAAGGCCCCGAAGAAAGAGAAAACGGACAAGGCGCCGCGGCCCGAGAAGGGCGACAAGGCGCCGAAGGGCCAGCAGGCGCAGAAGGGCGGCGACAAGGCCGCGCCGAAGGGCGAGGCCGGCGACAAGCCGAAAGGCAAGCGTCCCGAGCAGCGCGTCGTCCCGCGGCTCAAGACCGCGTTCGAGAGCGACATGCGCCAGAAGCTCACGGAGCAGTTCGGCTACAAGAACAAGATGCAGGTGCCCTCGATCGCGAAGGTTGTCATCAACATGGGCATCGGCGAGGGCGTCAGTGACCGCAAGAAGGTGGAGAACGCGGCGGCCGATCTCGGCCTGATCGCGGGCCAGAAGGCGGTGATCACCAAGGCGCGCAAGTCGATCGCGACCTTCAAGGTCCGCGATGGGCAGGCGATCGGCTGCAAGGTGACGCTGCGCAAGACCCGCATGTACGAGTTCGTCGACCGGCTGGTGAACATCGCGCTGCCGCGCGTGCGCGACTTCCGCGGGCTCAACCCGAAGAGCTTCGACGGCCGCGGCAACTACACCATCGGAATCAAGGAACACATCATCTTCCCGGAGATCGACTACGACAAAGCGGCCGATATCTGGGGCATGGACATCACGGTCTGCACCACCGCCAAGACTGACGACGAGGCGCGCGCGCTGTTGACCGCATTCAACTTCCCGTTCCGGCAGTGAGGCTTCGACCTCAGACGCGGAAATCCAGGAGACCTTGATGGCGAAGAAGAGTTCGATCGAGAAGAACAACCGCCGGCGGCGGATGACGAAGCAGTTCTCGGGCCGGCGTGCGCGGCTCAAGGAGATCGCGCGCGACAAGCAGGCGCCGATGGAAGAGCGGTTCGCCGCCGTGCTCAAGCTCGCCGAGCTGCCGCGCAATTCGTCCGCGACCCGCATCCGCAACCGCTGCGAGATCACCGGCCGGCCGCGCGGCTTCTACCGCAAGCACAAGCTCAGCCGCATCGCGCTCCGGGAGCTCGGGTCGAAGGGCCTGATCCCGGGTCTCGTCAAGTCGAGCTGGTAAGGAGCGCCTGGCATGGCTTTGAACGATCCGCTCGGCGATATGCTCGCCCGCATCCACAATGCGCAGATGCGCAACAAACCGAAAGTGTCGACGCCGGCCTCGAAGCTGCGCGTGAGCGTTCTCGACGTGCTCAAGAGCGAAGGCTTCATCCGCGGCTATGCTTCGGTCGACCACGCCAGTGGCCGCAGCGAGCTCGAAATCGAGCTCAAATATTTCGACGGCGCGCCGGTGATCCGCGAGATCGCGCGGGTGTCGAAGCCGGGCCGCCGGGTCTATGCTTCTGTGAAGAACTTGCCGCGCGTCAACAACGGGCTTGGTGTCGCGATCCTCTCCACCCCCAAAGGCGTGATGGCGGATCACGATGCCCGCGACGCCAATGTGGGCGGGGAAATCCTCTGCACGGTGTTTTAACCCAACGGACTTGATCCAATGTCTCGTATCGGAAAGAAACCGGTCCCGATCCCCGCTGGCGTCAATGCCAATATCGAGGGGCAGACCTTCAAGGTGAAGGGACCGAAAGGTTCGCTGGCGCTGGCGTTGCACGGCGACGTCTCGGGCAAGATCGAGGCGGGCAACGTCACCATCGAGCCACGCTCCGAGACCAAGCAGGCTCGGGCGATGTGGGGCACCTACCGCGCGCTGGTCGCCAAGCTGATCGAGGGCGTCACCAAGGGCTATGAGCGGCGCCTCGAGATCAATGGCGTCGGCTACCGCGCGGCGGTGCAGGGCAAGAACTTGAATCTTCAGCTCGGCTATGCCCACGACATCAACTATCCGATCCCGGAAGGGGTAACGATCGCGACGCCGAAGGCGACCGAGATCGTCATCACTGGGATCGACGCCCAGAAAGTCGGGCAGGCCGCGGCCGAGATCCGCGCCTTCCGCAAGCCCGAGCCCTACAAGGGCAAGGGCGTGAAATATTCCGACGAACGCATCTTCCGCAAGGAAGGCAAGAAGAAGTAACGGGAGCTGCCGATGGCGACAGTCACTGATCGAACGCTGCGGCGCACCGCCAAGGTACGGCGCAACATCAAGCGTGCTGCCGGAAGCCGGGCACGGCTTTCGGTGTTCCGCTCGTCGAAGCACATCTATGCGCAGGTCATCGACGACATCAAAGGGGCGACGCTTGCCTCGGCGTCCTCGATGGAGAAGGACATGCGCGGGAGCCTCAAGACCGGCGCCAACATCGCGGCGGCCAAGGCGGTCGGCAAGCTGGTCGCCGAACGCGCGGCCGCCAAAGGCGTCACGGACGTGGTCTTCGACCGCGGCGGTTATCTCTATCACGGCCGCGTCAAGGCGTTGGCCGACGCCGCCCGTGAGGGCGGGCTCAAGTTCTGACAGGTTGATGGACGGGCGGAGCGCCCGAGGAACGGAAGACCGATATGGCACATGAACCACGCGAGCGTGGACGCGACCGCGGGCACGGCCGGGATGATCACGACAACGAGTTCACCGACAAGCTCGTCCACATCAACCGTGTGGCGAAGGTGGTGAAGGGCGGCCGGCGCTTCGGCTTCGCCGCGCTGGTGGTCGTCGGCGACGAAAAGGGCCGGGTCGGCTTTGGCCACGGCAAGGCACGCGAAGTGCCGGAAGCGATCCGCAAGGCGACCGATGCCGCGAAGCGCAGCCTGATCCGGGTGCCGCTGCGCGAGGGTCGCACGCTGCACCACGACGTGGCCGGCCGGCATGGCGCCGGCAAGGTGTTCCTGCGTGCCGCGCCTCCCGGCACCGGCATCATCGCCGGCGGTCCGATGCGCGCGGTGTTCGAGACGCTCGGGATGCAGGATGTGGTCGCGAAGTCGATCGGCTCGTCCAATCCTTACAACATGGTCCGCGCGACCTTCGATGCGCTCAAGCGCCAGGATTCACCGCGCGCGGTCGCCGCACGCCGCAACATCAAGGTATCGACGCTGCAGGCCCGCCGCCGCGACGTCGCTGATACCGAACAGACCGCCGATTGATCGAGGCGGGCCGGGAGACGACCGACATGAGCACGAGCGGAAAGACCATCAAGGTCAAGCAGACCGGCAGCCCGATCCGCCGCCACCATACCCAGCGCGAGACCCTGATCGGGCTCGGGCTCAATCGTATTGGCCGCGTCGCCGAGGTGCCGGACACGCCGTCGACCCGCGGCATGCTGCTCAAGGTGAGGCACCTCGTCGAGGTGATGGAAGGGGACTGATAGGGACTACGTCACGGCCGGGCCTGTCCCGGCCATCTTGGTTGCAAGGGCACGGTCGTGCCACCCGATCGGGATTGCCGGGACAAGAATGACGATGGGAGCCGGTAGTGACGTGTTAGCCAGCAGTGACGTGGCAGCCGGCAGTGACGATGGATTGAGAAGGATCGACCGATGAAACTCCACGAACTCGCCGACCGGCCCGGCGCGCGCAAGAAGCGGATGCGGATCGGCCGCGGTATCGGCTCGGGCGCGGGCAAGACCAGCGGCCGCGGCGGCAAGGGCCAGACAGCGCGCTCGGGCGTCCGGATCAAGGGCTTCGAGGGCGGCCAGATGCCGCTCCACCGGCGCTTGCCCAAGCGCGGCTTCAAGAACACGAAATTCCGGCGGCGGCTCAATGAGGTCAATCTCGACCGCATCCAGGCCGCGATCGACGCCGGCAAGCTCGATGCGAATGCCGCCATCGATGCCGAGGCCCTGGTGAAGGCGGGCGTGCTGCGGCGCGCCAAGGCTGGGGTGCGTCTCCTCGGCACCGGCGAGATCAAGGCGAAAGTGAGCCTCTCGATCTGGGGCGCCTCCAAGTCGGCGGTGGCGGCGGTGGAAAAGGCGGGCGGGTCGGTGACCATCCTCGCGCCCAAGCGCGAAGAAGCGGAAGAAGCTGCGTGATGGAGTGTGTCGTTCCGACCATGGATTTTGGCATGGCTGAGCACCACATTGTGACCGTGGATCCTGGACGCCCCGCTTGCGCGGGGGCCGACGGCCGGCGATCTAGGCCCTCGAAGGAAAGCCTCCACCGGGCGTAGGGGCGCAAACGGAGCCGGGCATGGTCTCTGCAGCAGAACAACTTGCGGCCAATCTCAATTTCTCGGCGCTTGCCAAGGCCGAAGAACTCAAGAAGCGAATCTGGTTCACCGTTGCCGCGCTGCTGGTCTACCGCTTCGGCACCTATATTCCGCTGCCGGGCATCGATCCCCAGGCCTGGGAGCAGATCTTTAATAGTCAGGCCGGCGGCATCCTCGGCATGTTCAACATGTTCTCCGGCGGCGGCATCCACCGGATGGCGATCTTCGCCTTGAACATCATGCCGTACATCTCGGCCTCGATCATCATCCAGTTGATGACCACGGTCTCGCCCACGCTCGAGCAGCTCAAGAAGGAGGGTGAGCAGGGCCGCAAGATGATGAACCAATACACACGGTATCTCACCGTGCTGCTGGCGGCGTTCCAGTCCTACGGCATCGCGATCGGTCTTGAAGGGGCCGGCAATGCCGTGAGCGATCCGGGCTTGTTCTTCCGCTTGTCCACCGTGATCACGCTCACGGGCGGCACGATGTTCCTGATGTGGCTTGGCGAGCAGATCACTGCGCGCGGGGTCGGCAATGGCACCTCGCTTATCATCATGTCCGGGATCGTGGCGCAGATGCCGGCCGCACTCGCCCAGGTGTTCGAACTCGGCCGGCAGGGCGCGATCTCGACCGGGCTGATCCTGGCGGTGATCGTGGTCGCCGTCGCGGTGATTACCTTCATCGTGTTCATGGAGCGGGCCCAGCGGCGGCTCCTGATCCAGTATCCCAAACGCCAGGTCGGCAACCGGATGTTCGAGGGTCAGACCTCGCATCTGCCGCTCAAGCTCAACACCTCGGGCGTTATTCCGCCGATCTTCGCCTCGTCGCTGCTGCTGCTGCCGACGACGGTGGCGAATCTGAATTCCGGAACGCTTCCGGATTGGCTTAGCGTGGTCGTGACGCAGCTCGGCCACGGCCGGCCGCTGTTCTTCCTGCTCTACATCGGGCTGATCGTGTTCTTCGCCTTCTTCTACACCGCGATCGTGTTCAACCCGACCGAGACCGCGGACAACCTCAAGAAGCACGGCGGTTTCATCCCTGGCATCCGGCCGGGCGAGCGCACGGCGGAGTACATCGACTATGTGCTCTCGCGCATCACCGTGATCGGCGCCGGCTATCTGGCGCTGGTGTGCCTGCTGCCGGAAATCCTGACCTATTACCAGCCGGGCCTGTTCTATTTCGGCGGCACCTCGCTGCTGATCGTGGTCAGCGTGACCATGGATACGGTGGCGCAGATCCAGGGCTACCTGCTGGCGCATCAATATGAAGGTTTGATCAAACGGTCGAAGCTGCGGGGGCGGCGTAGATGAGATTGATACTGCTCGGCCCGCCGGGGGCGGGGAAGGGCACCCAGGCGCAACGTCTCGTTCAAAAGCACGGTATCGTGCAACTCTCCACCGGCGACATGTTGCGGGCCGCGGTGGCGGCCGGCACTCCGGTCGGGTTGCGCGCCAAGGATATCATGGCGCGTGGAGAACTCGTTCCCGACGATGTCGTGGTCTCGATCGTTGCCGACCGCATCGATCAGCCCGATGCGAAGCGTGGTTTCATCCTCGATGGCTTTCCGCGCACGGTCCCGCAGGCGGTCGCGCTCGATAAGATGCTGGCCGAGAAAGGCTTCAAGCTCGACGGCGTGATCGAGCTCAAGGTCGACGCCGGCGCGCTGCAGCAGCGGATCCAAAGCCGCATTGCCGAGGCAAAGGCGCGCGGCGAGGCGCTGCGGCCCGATGATGATCTGGATGTGCTCAAGCGCCGGCTGGAGGCGTACCGCGTTCACACTTCGCCGTTGATTGATTACTATCAGTGGTCCGGCAGTCTGCGCTCGGTCGACGGCATGGCGGCGATTCCGGAGGTTGCGCGCGCGATCGACCGGATTTTCGAGACTTCCGCGAAGCGAAAGAATGCTGGCAAGGCCGATGGCAAGGACAAGGCTCCCGCAAGGGCCAAAAGCGCGGTTGCCAGAGCGTCGGGGGCCAAGCTGGTGCCGGCCAGGATGGCCGCCGGGAAATCTGCGAAAAAGGCGGCTGCCAAGGTTACGGGAGCCAAGAAAACCGGCAAGAAACCTGACAAGAAATCGCCTCCCAAAGTGGCGCGCAGCAAGGCCGCGAAAGATCGCCCCGGATCAATCGGGGGGCGTGCGGCAGGAAAGTCGAAAAGCAAGAGCGCGCGGAGGTTGACGACAGGACGATGAATCCTTTAATAAACGACAATCCTGTCGGAGAAGTCGAACGATACCGGGCCCCGGGAAGCGGGGAGGGTGTCGTGTTACCGTTTGGGAGAACGGCTCGCTGCTCGATTGGAACATGAGGATCAGCCGGCGGTTTTCTCTGGCCGGCACAGGGAGTAATCACAGTGGCGCGCATCGCCGGTGTCAACATACCCACTAACAAACGCGTGATCATTGCATTGCAATATATCCATGGCATCGGGCCAAAAAAGGCTAGTGAAATCATGGAGAAAGTGGAGATCCCCCTGGAGCGGCGGGTGTCTCAGCTCACCGATCAGGAGGTGCTGCAGATTCGCGAAATGATCGACCGCGATTATATCGTGGAAGGCGATCTGCGACGCGAAGTCGCGATGAATATCAAGCGGCTGATGGATCTTGGCTGCTACCGCGGGTTGCGGCATCGCCGTGGGCTTCCGGTCCGCGGCCAACGCACTCACACGAATGCCCGCACCCGCAAGGGGCCGGCAAAGGCAATCGCTGGAAAGAAGAAGTAATCCCGCCCGTCCCGGGATCGAGGCGGGATCGAATCATGGGCCCCGGCGGCGCGCAGCCGGGCCGCGAAAGGATCGAGAATGGGCAAAGAAGCCACCCGCGTCCGCCGACGCGAACGCAAGAACATCGCGTCCGGCGTGGCGCATGTGAACGCGTCTTTCAACAATACGATGATCACCATCACGGACGCTCAGGGCAATGCCATCGCCTGGTCGTCCTCCGGCACCATGGGCTTCAAGGGCTCGCGCAAGTCGACGCCCTATGCCGCCCAGGTTGCCGCCGAGGACGCCGCCAAGAAGGCGCAGGAGCACGGCATGCGTACCCTCGAAGTCGAGGTCGCCGGCCCGGGCTCCGGTCGCGAATCGGCGCTGCGCGCGCTGCAGTCGGCCGGCTTCACTATCACTTCAATCCGCGACGTGACGCCGATACCCCATAACGGCTGCCGTCCGCGCAAGAGGCGCCGCGTATGACTGACGATCTTCTCATCCGGCGGCCTGATGAGGCTGCCGCCGCCGAAACCTCCCACGGGGCGGAGTGGGGTGCGCGGAGCAGGGCCGCGCCGCTCAACGCGATGGGTGCGAACGTGACGATCCAGAAGAATTGGCAAGAACTCATTCGACCGAACAAGCTCCAGGTCACCCCTGGCGCCAACCCCAAGCGCGAAGCAACGGCCGTTGCCGAGCCGCTCGAGCGCGGCTTCGGCGTCACGTTGGGCAACGCGCTGCGGCGCGTGCTGCTGTCGTCGCTGCAGGGCGCGTCCGTCCAGTCGGTGCATATCGACGGTGTGCTGCACGAGTTTTCCTCGATCCCGGGCGTGCGCGAGGACGTGACCGACATCGTGCTCAACATCAAGGACATCGCCATCCGCATGCAGGGTGATGGGCCCAAGCGCATGGTGGTGAAGAAGCAGGGGCCCGGCCAGGTTACCGCCGGCGACATTCAGACGGTCGGCGACATCGTGGTGCTCAACCCCGACCTCGTGCTGTGCACGCTGGACGAGGGCGCCGAGATCCGCATGGAGTTCACGGTTAACACCGGCAAGGGTTACGTCCCGACCGAGCGCAACCGCCCGGAGGACGCGCCGATCGGCCTCATTCCGGTCGACAGCCTCTATTCACCAGTGCGCAAGGTCTCCTACCGGGTCGAGAACACCCGCGAAGGGCAGATCCTCGACTACGACAAGCTCACGATGACGATCGAGACCAACGGCGCGGTAACGCCGGAGGACGCGCTCGCTTATGCGGCGCGCATCCTCCAGGACCAGCTCAACGTCTTCGTCAACTTCGAGGAGCCGCGCAAGGAGGTCATCCAGGAGTCGATCCCGGACCTCGCATTCAATCCCGCCTTCCTCAAGAAGGTGGACGAGCTTGAGCTCTCGGTGCGTTCGGCGAACTGCCTGAAGAATGACAACATCGTCTACATCGGCGACCTCGTGCAGAAGACCGAGGCCGAGATGCTGCGGACGCCGAACTTCGGCCGCAAGTCGCTCAACGAGATCAAGGAAGTCTTGGCGCAGATGGGGCTGCATCTCGGCATGGAAGTGCCGGGCTGGCCGCCCGACAACATCGACGAACTGGCCAAGCGCTTCGAGGACCATTATTGATCGGACAACAGGCGACGGACGACGGCGCACGGAAAGTCGCTCTCGTCTATCGTCGGTTTCCCGTCGTCTGAGAGGAAAGTCATGCGTCACGGCAAGGCTCACCGCAAGTTCAGCCGCCATTCGGATCATCGCCGCGCCATGTTCGCCAACATGGCGGCGGCGCTGATCAAGCACGAGCAGATCGTGACCACCCTGCCCAAGGCCAAGGACCTGCGCCCGATCGTCGAGAAGCTCGTGACGCTCGGCAAGCGCGGCGACCTGCACGCGCGACGGCAGGCGATCGCGGAGATGCGCGACATTCCCATGGTCAAGAAATTGTTCGATGTGATCGGCCCGCGCTACAAGGAGCGCAATGGCGGCTATACTCGTGTGCTCAAGGCGGGCTTCCGCTACGGCGACTCCGCGCCGGTGGCGGTGATCGAGTTCGTCGACCGCGACGTGGCGGCCAAGGGCCAGGACTCCGGTCCGGTGCAGGCGCGCAAGACCGAAGATGCCTCCGCCGCGGCATGATCGCGTCGGCGTAGTTTTGGCGAAAAGGGCGGCTTGGCCGCCCTTTTTTGTTGGCGCACGCTGCTGCCGAAGGAGTGATCCAAAGTCCCCTGATCAGTTCGGTTGCGGTCGTCCCCACTTTCGCGGGGGCGACCGAGGAGCCTTCATTCAATCACTTCCGCCGTGGTCGCTCGGTACCGAGCGTGTCGTAGAGATTGACCGGCGCGAAATCGTCGGTAATGAGCCTGCCGGTTGCGCCCTGGGCGCGCGCCTTGTCGATGCGTCGATCGATCATATCGGGCAGAGGAAAGCGGAATTTGTAGCGCGTCTGCAACTCGGCGGCGCGGTAGAGGATCTGCTCCTTGTCCATCGCAGGCGCCGAGCTCACCACCACGATCGCTTCGCCTTGCCACGTCGAGTAGATGTCGAGGGACGGGAACACCTCGCCCAGCGTCTTCACAGTCGAAGCGTAGAGCTTGGTTCCGTCGTGCACGTTGAAGGCGGCCGCGCCGCCGGGCGCGAGGTGCTGCTTCAGCAGCGCGTAGAATTCCTTGGTCAGCAGGTGGAATGGCACGAAGCCGCCGTGATAGGCGTCGACCAGGATCAGGTCGTAAAGCTCCTTGTTGCGGTTGAGGAAGACGCGCCCGTCACTCTCGAGAAAGCGTAGGCGCGGCGTTTCGCGCACGCCGAAATAGGTCTTGGTCGCCTCGATCACGCGGCGATCGATCTCCACCGTCTCGATCGTGATGTCCGGCATGAAGCGGCCGAGATAGCTTGAGATCGAGCCGCCGCCGAGGCCGAGCATCAGCACGCGTTTGACCTCGCCGGGATGGGCGAGCGCCATCGTCATCACTTGCGTGTAACGGATCGGCAGGTCGTCGGGATCGCGCAGGTTGGTCGCCGACTCGGTGTAGTCCCAGCCCTTGAGCTGGAACGACATCGTGAGCGTCTCGCGGCGCTTGGTGATGAAGATGTCGTTGTATTCGGTCTCGATGTGGGCGACGCGGCCGTCGGCGTGCTTGAGCATCGCGGCACGCGCGTCAAGGTCGACGACATCCTCCGCGCGCGCTGCCGATGCTGCCAGTAAATTGAGCGCTGCGATGCCGGCAACCAGCGCCACGCTGCGGCGCGTGCGCCGTGACAGCGCGATCAGCAGCAGGCCACAGATCGCGCCGCCGGCGCCGAGCGAGTAGGTGATCGCGCGCGTGCCGATCATCGGAATCAGCAGGAACGTGGAGCCGAGGGTTCCGACGATCGAGCCCGCGGTGGAGACGCCGTAGACTGTGCCCGAGACGACGCCCGAGCGCTGCGCCGAACGCAGCAGCAGCCGGATCGCGAACGGCGAATACATGCCGAGCAAGGTGACCGGGAAGAACATGATGGCGAGCGCGGAGAGCAGGCTGCCGGCGCGCACGTCGTCGACCCCGTCGAGCACGAATTCCAGGATCGCCTCGGCAAAGCTCGGGAGTGCCAGCAAATAGAGCGAGCCGATCAGCACGGTGCACCCGAGCACGGGAGCAGAGGCGGTTCGGTCCGCGATCAGGCCGCCAAGGAAATAGCCTGCGGTGAGCGAGGCCAGCACGGTCGAGATCAGCGAGGCCCAGGTGTAAATGCCGCTGCCGAAATACGGGTTGAGATAGCGCGAGCCGAGCATCTCGAAGCTCATCACGATGGCTCCGGTCACGAAGGCGACCAGATAGATGACGGCGGCTGGTGCTCCGGTGCGCAGCTCCATGGCTTCAATAGGTCCTTGGTCCACGGCTCTCATTCCAAGTTGGATAGCGATGCGCATTTTATGCGCTGCCAGGGGACTTGTCCCCGTCGCCATGCCGATCCCTGGAGGGACAAACCCAGCCAGAGGGGGCATTTCGTGCCCTTCATTTGCCGCGACCGTAGGCCTATATCTCCCCCGCATCGAATTGGGGATTTTGACCATGTCGCTGCGCCTTTCTTCGCTTGCCGCGCCCGCTTTCGCCGCCGCTCTCGTCACCGCCCTAGCTGTATCGGTTGCGGTGGCGCCGGCCCAGGAGCGCCGGGTGCCGAACTCATTGAACGAGATCAAGCTGTCCTACGCGCCGGTCGTGCAGCGGGTCGCCCCGGGGGTGGTGAACGTCTATGCGGCCAAGACGGTCGCAGTGCAGAATCCGTTGTTCGACGATCCGCTGTTCCGCCGCTTCTTCGGCGGGCAAGACGGCCTGGGGGGCGGCGAGCAGGTGCAGCGCTCGCTCGGCTCCGGGGTGCTGGTCGATCCGAGCGGGCTGGTCGTCACCAACCACCACGTCATCGAGGGAGCCGACCAGGTCAAGGTGTCGCTCGCCGATAAGCGCGAATTCGAGGCCGAGATCGTGCTCAAGGATGCACGCTCCGACCTCGCGGTGCTCCGCCTTAAGGCGCAAGGGGAGCGCTTCCCGGCCGTCGACTTTGCCGATTCCGATGCACTTCAGGTCGGCGACGTGGTGCTCGCGATCGGCAACCCGTTCGGGGTCGGGCAGACCGTGACCCACGGCATCGTCTCGGCGGTCGCGCGCACGCAGGTCGGCATCTCGGACTATCAGTTCTTCATCCAGACCGACGCCGCCATCAACCCGGGAAATTCCGGCGGGGCGCTGGTCGACCTGTCCGGCAAGCTCATCGGCATCAACACCGCGATTTTCTCGCGCTCCGGCGGCTCGCAGGGGATTGGCTTCGCGATCCCCGCCAACATGGTCAAGGTCGTGGTCGCCTCCGCGCGCACTGGCGGCACCGCGGTCAAGCGCCCCTGGCTCGGCGCCAAGCTGCAGGCGGTGACCCCCGAACTTGCCGAAGGCCTCGGCATCAAGCGGCCGACCGGCGCGCTGATCGCGAGCATCATCCCGGGAAGCGCGGCCGCCCGCGCCGGCCTCAAGACCGGGGATCTCGATCACGGCGATCGACGGGCAGGGGGTCGACGATCAGAACGCCTTCGACTACCGCTTCGCGACCAAGCCGCTCGGCGGCACGGCGAAGCTCAGCGTCGTGCGCGGCGGCCGGGAAATGGCGGTCGCCGTCGCGCTCGAAACGCCGCCCGACATTCCGCATGATGAACTCGTCATCCACTCGCGCTCGCCGTTCCAAGGCGCCAAGGTCTCGAACCTATCGCCGCTCATTGCCGATAACCTGCGGATCGATCCGGCGCACAACGGCGTGGTGGTGCTGGAGGTCGCCGACGGTTCCTTGGCGCAAAACATCGGCATCCAGCGCGGCGACATCGTGCTGTCGGTCAACAATCAGAAGATCGCCAAGACGCACGACCTCGAACGCGCTACCGCGCAGCAGAGTCGGCTCTGGCACATCACCATTCTGCGCGGCGGCCAGGAGATGTCCGTGACGCTGGGTGGCTGAGGCCGTGCGGCCAATAGGGGGGATCGACATGACCGAGACGATCCAAGCGATGAAGCCCGGCCGGTTTGGGATCATCTCGGTGTGGCTTGCGCTCGGCACCTTCTCGATCGCCATGATGGCGGCGATGATCACAGTGCAGACATCGAAAACGCCGGGATCCCTCTACGACGTGGTGTTTCCGATCTTCGCGGTGGTTTTCGGCTTGCTGGCGCCGATGGCCCACGTCACCGGCTTTATTCTCGGGGTTATCGCGATTTTTCGGCGAAGGGACAGCCGCGGAGCGGGAATTGTGGGCGCCTGCCTCAACGCGATCGCCGTTGGCATCGGCGTCATGCTGATATGGGCGGCGCTGCAAGGACTTGCCGCCTTCCGCTAAGCTGCTTGCGCGAACCGTGGCAATTCCCCACCTTCCGGGGATGGCCAAACGCTCAGCTCAGATGCCCAGCCTGTTCAACGCCGCGGGCCTCGATCGCGACGCGCCGCGGCCGCTGGCGGACAAGCTGCGGCCGGCAAAGCTTGCCGAGGTCGTCGGACAGGATCATTTGCTTGGCCTCGACGGGTCGCTCACCCGCATGCTGGCGACGCGCACGCTCGGCTCGCTGGTGTTCTGGGGGCCGCCCGGCACCGGCAAGACCACGGTGGCGCGGTTGCTGGCGCAGGCGACCGACCTGCATTTCGAGCAGATTTCTGCGATCTTTTCCGGTGTCGCCGATCTCAAGAAGGTGTTCGACGCAGCGCGTGCGCGGCGCGAGACCGGGCAGGGGACGCTGCTGTTCGTCGACGAGATCCATCGCTTCAATCGCGCGCAGCAGGACTCTTTCTTGCCGGTGATGGAAGACGGCACCATCGTGCTGGTCGGTGCGACAACGGAAAATCCCTCGTTCGAGCTCAATGCGCCGCTGCTGTCGCGTGCGCGCGTGCTGGTCTTCAAGCCGCTCGACGCCGATGCCATTGAGAAGCTGCTTGCACGTGCCGAAGCGATCGAAGAGCGGCCGCTGCCGCTCGATGCGGACGCGCGCGCCTCGCTGATCCGCATGGCCGATGGCGACGGCCGCGCCGCCCTCACGCTGACCGAAGAAATCTGGCGCGCCGCGCGCAAGGACGAGGTGTTCACCGCCGTCCAATTGCAGGAGATCGTGCAGCGGCGCGCGCCGATCTACGACAAGAAGCAGGACGGTCACTACAATCTCATCAGCGCGCTGCACAAGTCGGTGCGCGGCTCCGATCCGGATGCCGCGCTCTACTACCTCTGCCGTATGCTCGACGCCGGCGAGGACCCGCTCTATCTCGCGCGCCGCGTGGTGCGCATGGCGGTCGAGGACATCGGGCTTGCCGATCCGCAGGCGCTGGTGATCTGCAACGCGGCGAAGGACGCCTACGATTTCCTGGGGAGTCCCGAAGGCGAGCTCGCGATCGCGCAGGCCGTGATCTATGTCGCGACCGCGCCGAAATCGAACGCCACCTATGTGGCGTTCGGCACCGCCATGCGCACGGCGAAGGAGGCTGGCTCGCTGCTGCCGCCCAAGCACATCCTCAACGCCCCGACCAAGCTGATGAAAACCGAAGGCTATGGGTCGGGCTACGACTACGATCACAACGCGCCCGAGGCGTTCTCGGGTCAGGATTACTTCCCGGAAGCGCTCGACCGCCAGAAATTCTACGATCCGCCCGAACGCGGCTTCGAGCGCGAGATCAAAAAGCGGCTGGAGTACTGGGAGAAGCTCCGGAAGGAGCGGGGAGGCGGTTGAACGTCGGGCGGGTCAGCCGAAGACGTAATCGGCCACCCCGCGCGAATTGGCGGAACGCTACGCTATTCCGCCCTGCGGCGAGAGCTATTTCCCCGCCTTGATGAATTCCAAGATTTGGTTCGATAGCAGCTTGTCCGCGGTGTTGATCGAATAGCTCTCCGACATATGGCTGTGGTGCGGCAGTTGGATCGTGCGCACGCAGCCGCGCTTGCTCTGCCCAGGCTGCCGGAGAGATTTTGGGAACCGAGCGTATAGATTTGGCTGGACAGGGGAATCAGCCTTCGATTCAGGATTTGATGAATGCTGATTTGGCGGCCGAACGCTCGCGGGAAGAACTGATTGCGTTGGTCGCGGCGCAGGCAGGAGAGATCGCGGCTCTGAAGGCGCAAATCGCCGAACTTGAGCGCCGGCTCGGGTTGAATAGCTCGAACAGCAGCAAGCCGCCGTCGAGCGATGGGCTGACGAAGTCGGCGCGGGTGTCGAGTTTGCGCGAACGGTCTGGCAAGAAACCGGGTGGGCAGAAGGGTCACAAAGGCGAGACCCTGCGACAGGTCGCCGATCCCAACGAAGTGGTTAATCATTACCCGCCGGCCTGTTCGATGTGCGGCGTGGGCCTCGACCCGAAAACGAGCGTTGGCCATAGCGCCCGTCAGATATTTGATCTGCCCGAGCCGCAGCCTCTCGTCGTTATCGAACATCGTGCGCACGACTGCCAGTGTGAGGTCTGCGGCGCGAAGACACGCGCCCGGTTTCCAGATGGCGTCAACGCGCCAGTGCAATACGGCCCCAGGATCACAGCCTTCGTGATCTATCTGTTGCACTATCAGTTTCTGCCCGAGAACCGCCTGGTCACACTGATGGCCGATCTCTTCGGAGTTAAAGTGGCTGCCGCGACGATCGCGAGAATGAGCCGCACCTACGCCGAACGGCTGCAGGCTTTTGGTGAAGCGGTGCGCGATCTCGTCGCTGGCGCACTGGTGAAGCACATGGATGAGACTGGGTTTCGCATCGGCGGCAAGACGCAATGGCTGCATGTCGCGTCCACCACCTTGCTGACTTTCTATCGCGTCTGCGCTAACGCGCTTTTCTCACACTACTTAGTGAATTGGAGCTGCGAATCAACGAGAAGCGTTGTGCTGCAACGAATTTTCGATGATTTGCGGAGGGCCCTGATGCCGACAGAGTGTAACCCGGAATTGTTTGGATTTGCTCCCGTGGAAGGGCGCGAGGTGGTCGCGGCATTCGATGCTGGCGCGATCACCTCGGATGCCGGGGCGCTGCTTTTAGGTGCGACAGATCGCGCCATCGGGATGATGGATCGGTTTGCGTCGTGCTTTCACGACGTGCGATGTCCGGAATTCATTGAGCACGAGGTAGTGACGCTGGTCGGTCAGCGGGTGTTCGGGATCGCGCTTGGCTATGAGGATTTGAACGACCACGACGAACTGCGTCACGATCCTCTGATGGCGGTACTGGCGGGTAAGCTCGAAGCGCGACGGCAAGATTGCGCGCCGGTGGCCGGCAAGTCGACGCTCAACCGGCTGGAGCTGAGCTGCCTGGAGCCGACGCGCTATCACAAGATCAGTCACAATCCAGTGGCCATCAAGGGGCTGTTCGTTGACTTATTCCTGGAGGCGCACGATCGCGCACCGAACCAGATCATCCTCGATCTCGATGCGACGGACGATCCGGTGCACGGCGAGCAGGAGGGGCGGTTCTTCCACGGCTATTACGATTGCTACTGCTATCTGCCGCTCTACGTGTTCTGCGGGCGCGATCTGTTGGCTGCCAAGCTGCGGCGCGCGAACATCGACGCTGCGGCCGGCTCGGTGGAGGAGGTGGCGCGCATCGTTGCCCAGATACGCCGCCGGTGGCCGTGTGTGCGCATTCTGCTACGCGCCGACTCCGGCTTCGCGCGCGAGGAGCTGATGGTCTGGTGCGAGACCAACGGCGTGGACTTTCTGTTCGGACTGGCGAAGACCGATCGGCTGATCGCCGAAATCAAGGCCGAGCTTGAGCAGGCTGCGGTGCAGAGCCGGCGTACTGGCAAGCCAGCGCGGCGCTTCAAGGATTTCAGGTGGAGGACGCGGACGAGCTGGAGCCGCCAGCGCCGGGTGGTGGCGAAGGCAGAATGGACAGAAGACGAGGCCAATCCGCGCTTCATCGTCACCTCACTCACGCGTGCCGAGTGCAAGGCCCGCTATCTTTATGAAAAGGTCTACTGCGCCCGCGGCGACATGGAGAACCGGATCAAGGAGTGTCAGCTCGATCTCTATGCCGATCGCACCTCGACCGCCACCATGCGGGCAAATCAGCTGCGCCTGTGGTTTGCCTCAATGGCCTATGTGCTGCTGTGTGCCTTGCGCCGCATCGCCCTACATCACACGCCGTTCGCCAAAGCGACCTGCGGCACCATCCGGCTCAAGCTGCTCAAGATCGGCGCCCTCGTGCGAGTGAGTGTCCGCCGCATCAAGGTTGCAATGGCGTCAGCGTGTCCTGCAGCCGATGCCTGGGGCTGCGCTGCCAAGCGTCTCGCCGCTGCCGCCAACGCGCGGGCGTCGCCCGCCTGACACGTGCCGCCGCAACGCGTAACCCACGCGGCATCACCCCGAGGCCCACCGAGACCACTTCTTGGCCGCCCTTGCGGCTCAAAAAACTCCTGCTGCTCCTCGCGTCTCCTGACGCAACAATGTCGCGCGCCTGCATAAGAGCAAACAAATGAGTTCGCAAAACCGGCAGATCATTCAGAGATACGGTGAGAAAAGCGGGCTAAGCGCGGCAGTCTGTTAGCGAAGGTCGCCGGCATCGTTGTCCACGATCACTGGAAGCCCTATTACACGATGCAAGGCGTGCTGCACGCCTTGTGCAATGCGCATCACTTGCGCGAACTGAAGGCTCTCATCGAGATCGATGAAAGAAGCGATGGGCGCGCAAGATGCAACAGCTACTGCGCCGTGCCTGTCACGCCGTGAACAGAGCGCGAGAACGGGACGTTCCGTTGAAGCCTCGACTCATCGGATGTTTCGAGCGTCGATTACGATGCCATTCTCGCCGAAGGGTTCCTCTTCCATGAGGCCGAAGCGCCACTGGCGCGCGCCGTGCTCGAGGGAGGCGGCAAACGGCGAGGCCGTGCGCCTCGCCGAACCGGACACAATCTCCTCTTGCGCCTCGCAGCCCGCAAAGAGGATACGTTGCGCTTCCTTCGCGATCCGACCGTTCCCTTCACCAACAATCAGGCCGAACGCGACGGGCGCATGATGAAGCTTCGTCAAAAAATCTCCGGCGGTTTCCGGTCGTTGCAAGGTGCGATGGACTTCGCGCTAATCCGCTCCTTCGTCTCAACTGCCAGGAAGCAGGGCTGGAACATCATCGACGCCCTATCCCGCAACCCATCAAACCTCGCCAAATCCCTACGCCTGGCGTGAGCTATCCAGCGCAACCTGGGTAGTTACGGTTAAATGCACCAAAGGGCAGGTCCGTCTATTGAAGAAAGCACTTTACTGGAAAGGCGATCCAAAGCGCCGTGAACGCATCCGGATGGTGCTGTTGCGGGAAAGCGGGATGACGCAGCCTGCGATCGCACAGGCGATGGGCGTTTCGTTAAGCACGGTGAACCGGGCGCACATGTCTTATGACGGCGGCGGGCTCAAGGGACTCCAATCGAAGCGTTGCGGTGGGCGCCAGCGCGAGAACATGACCTTGGCAGAGGAAAAGGCTCTGCTGGCGGGTTTTGCCAAGGCCGCCGGAGCGGGCGAGATGTTGAACATCCACGATATCAAGGCGGCTTACGAGAAGGCCATCGGCCACGAAACCAGCAACAGCACGGTCTACAATCTTCTGGATCGGCATGACTGGCGCAAGCTGATGCCACGTCCGTTTCATCCCCAACGCGACCTCGCGGCTCAAAACGCTTTTAAAAAACCCATTTTCCAGATGCTGTGAGGAAAGCCCGGCGGGCTGCCGCCAGGCGTGGTCGTCGCTTGCGGATCATGTTCGCCGATGAAGCGCGCTTCGGCCGGATGAACCGCCCGCGGCCGTGCTGGGCTCCTATCGGCATCAGGCCGGGGGTCGCCTGCCAACTCATTCGTGAATACGTCTATTTATATGGCGCTGTCAGCCCACAGGACGGAACTTGCGTCTATCTGATCATGCCGGCGCCCGATACGGAATGCTTCCAGATTTTCCTGAACACCTTGGCTAAGAAATATTCCAGGGAGTTCGTCTTGCTGTTTGTGGATGGTGCCGGAAATCACCGCAGCGATAAGCTTGTAATTCCCGCCAATATCATGATGCATCCGCTACCGGCTTACTCTCCGGAATTGAACCCTCAGGAAAATATCTGGGACGAAATTCGGGAGAAAATTTTCAAAAACTATGCCCTCAAATCCATGGACGAGGTCTACGCCAAGCTGGAGGAGGCTGCATCTTACATCGAATGCAATCCAAAACTCGTCAAATCATCACGTGTTCCTACATGTAGTATGTGATTGGAAGTTCACACATCGCTTCCTTCAACTCGACGAACTGCGCGACGATCGAGGGCGGATCGAGTTCGGCGCCCGATACCATGAAGGGGAGCGAGGTCTTGAGCAGCCCCGGTAGCGCCGATCGCTCGGCATATTTCGAAGTGTCGGAGCCGTAGTAGGCGGTGCGGTCCGCGTTCGGCGGGTCCTTGGTGAGATCGTAGATGCCGGCGGAGGAGAAGATCGCGCCCGCGAGCCCGATGCCTTTCGGGCCGTGGAACTCGGTATGAGCCACGTAAGTCGACACGTGGGTAGCGCCGGCCGAGTGGCCCATCAGGAAAATCTTTGCCGGGTCGCCGCCATAGGTCGCGGCATTCTCCCCGGTCCAGCGCACGGCCGCGGCCATGTCCTCAACGCCGGCGGGCCAGGGATGCTGCGGCGCCAGGCGATATTCCACATTCACGCCGACCATGCCGTTGCGTGCCGCCCAGACCATCACGTTGTCGTAGAACGGGCTTCCGGGCGCGTGCTTGATGCCGCGTACATAGCCACCGCCGTGCACGAACATCAGCACCGGCCGCGCGCCGGTTGCGCCCTCGGCGGTGAAGACGTCGACAATGTTGCGCGGGTCCGGTCCGTATTTGACATCGCGCGCGACCTTGATGCCAACGTAGGGCTCCTTCTCCTGTAAGGGACCATAGATCTTTCCGGTGTTCTGGGGATCGACGACGCGGCCGAGCGCGGCGATCTTTTCAGCGATGTCGGCCGGCATCTGCGCTTTGGCGGGGGTAGCGAAAGTCGTTCCAAGACCGATGCTCGCGGCCAAGGCGAGGCAGGGAATCGCTGGCAAGCGCATGATGTTTCCTCCGGGAAAATTCTGGACGACTTCCGAGAACGCTATCATAGCCCGGCGCGGGCGAGAAAGGCCGAGGTGACGCGCGCCGCCTTTTCCGCTAGGCCTTGCCGACATGAAACAGCGTCCCACACGGCGACAAGCCGATAAGCGCACGGGTGAGCGAGGCGGGCCACGCTCGCCCGCGGGAGCGCGCCCTCGGCGGCATGGCGCGCGTTCAGGTCAGAAGCCGCGCGCGGCAGGGGAACCGTCCAGGCTTGAGCCCGAGGCTAAGAAGGCACCCCCGCCCGCGCCGGCGATGTCGTCGGGCGTGCAAATCGTAACGGTCAGCGGGGACGAATCCGGCATGCGCGTCGACCGCTTTCTGGAGGCGCGCTTTCCCGGCCTTTCATTCTCCCATATCCAGCGCATCATTCGCAAAGGCGAGCTGCGGGTGAACGGCAAGCGCGCCGAGCCGAAGGACCGCCTCGAAGGCGGACAAAGCGTGCGCATCCCGCCGCTCAAGCTCGGCGAGCCGAAGCCGCGCACGGCCGGCAGCGAAGCCGACGAAAAGACCCGCGCGTTCCTGGCCTCGATCACGCTGCACGAGGACGCCGATGTGCTCGTTTTCAACAAGCCAATGGGGCTCGCGGTGCAGGGCGGCTCCGGCACGACCCGTCACCTCGATGGCATGCTCGATGTCTTGCGCGACGCCCAGGGCCAGCGGCCCCGCCTCGTGCACCGGCTCGACAAGGACACCGCCGGCTGCCTGCTGGTCGCCAAGACCCGCTTTGCCGCGGCGGCGCTGGCGAAGACGTTCCGCTCGCGCTCGGCGCGGAAGATCTATTGGGCGCTGGTGGCTGGCGTGCCACGGCCGCGGCAGGGGCGCATTTCCACCTTCCTCGCCAAGGAGGAGCGCGAGGATGAAAGCATCATGCGCATCGCGCGTCATGGCGACGAGGGCGCAAGCCACGCCGTGACCTATTATGCCGTGGTCGAAACTTCGGCGCAAACACTCGCCTGGGTGTCGCTCAAGCCGGTGACCGGCCGCACTCATCAGTTGCGCGCGCACATGGCCCATATCGGCCATCCGATTGTCGGCGATCCGAAATATTTTTCGAAGGAGAATTGGGAGCTGCCCGGCGGCATGCAGGACCGGCTGCATCTCCTCGCGCGCCGCATCGCGGTGCCGCACCCGCGCGGCGGAGCAATTGATATCACTGCGCCGTTGCCGCCGCATATGCAGCAGTCCTGGAACCTGCTCGGCCTCGATGCCGCGCGCTACGATCCGATCGTCGAAGCGCCGGAGGAGTGAAGCGGCGTCATTAATATTGCGCGGGTTTCTGTTGCGGACCGGATCAGTGCTTATCTGAGTGGCACTCGATGGAGCCATAACCATGATCCGGGTCTGGACTGTGATACTGGTGTTCGGATGCTCCTGCCTCGGCGCGGGAGCCATCGCACAAATTGCGCCGCCGGTCCCTGACATGCAGCAGCGCATTCCAGCGCCATTGCCGCCGCCGCCGGAGCCGCCCATTATCAACGGGCCGCTGTCTAAGGCGCCGCCGCCCGGTGTCATCATTCCCGGTCAAATTACGACTCACAGCGACCGTGTCATCCGTTGCAACCAGCAAGGCGCCTCCGCCGGTCTGCAGGGCAGGCGACTGAGCAGCTACACGAGCCGCTGCGCGAACGATTTCTGAACCGTTCGTTCAATCCGAACTGGAAGAAACGAGTTTAGCGCAGGCTGGCGTTGATTTTCTCAAGCGCGGCGGAGCCCGGACACAGCTCCTTCTCAGAGAGCGCGTTGAGCGGCGCGTCGACCGTGTTGAAATGCTCGTGCAGGTCAACCGGCTCGCGGTCGACAAACAGCAGGCCGGTGACGACCTGCCCCTTGGCGGCATGCTGCTGCAGGAAGCTCATCGCGCCGAGGCGGTCGTGGGCGTCGTAATCGGCGGCGACCTTTTTCAGCACCAGTTTCGAGCCGTCGTGCTGCTCGACGATCTCGACTGCGCCGGGCTCATAGGCCACCGTGATAGGGGCGCGGGCGGTGATGAAATCGAGCCGGTTCACCGCTTCGTTATGCTCGCGCACATAGTCGAAACTCTTGGTCGAACCTAGGTGATTGTTGAAGGCGACGCAGGGCGAGATCACGTCGATGAGAGCGGCGCCCTGGTGCTCGATCGCGGCCTTGATCAGCGGCACCAACTGGGTCTTGTCGCCGGAGAAGCCGCGCGCAACGAAGGTTGCGCCAAGCTGCAGCGCCATCGCGACCAGGTCGATCGCGTTGTCGTTGTTGGTAATGCCGCGTTTCGACTTCGAGCCGCGGTCGGCAGTGGCGGAGAACTGGCCCTTGGTGAGGCCGTACACGCCATTGTTCTCGACGATGTAGACCATGTTCACGCCGCGCCGCATTGCGTGCGCGAACTGGCCGAAGCCGATCGAAGCGCTGTCGCCGTCGCCGGATACGCCTAGATAGATGAGGTCGCGGTTGGCGAGGTTGGCGCCGGTCAGCACCGAGGGCATGCGTCCGTGTACCGAATTGAAGCCGTGGGACTGGCCGAGGAAATAGTCCGGCGTCTTCGACGAGCAGCCGATGCCGGAGATCTTCGCCACGCGGTGCGGCTCGATCGAGAGTTCGAAGCAGGCCTCGATGACCGAAGCGGTGATCGAAGTCATGCCCGCAGCCGGCGCAGAGGGTCGAGATCTTCCCTTCGTAGTCGCGATGGGTGAAGCCGAGCGCATTCTTGGGCAGGGCAGGGTGATGGAATTTCGGCTTGGTGATGTAGGTCATGACAGCGCCTGCAATTGTCGCTCCGTCATGGCCGGGACAAGGCCGGGCATGACGTCTGAGATTGTGCCTGTGCCTAGGTACGTCATGCTCCCACCTTGCGCAGCGGCGTCACCTTCAGCGCGTCGAGCCGTTCGCCGATCGCGGTGGCGATGAAGCGCGCGGTGATCGGCGTCCCGTCAAAGTGTAAGATCGGCACCAGGCGCGCCGGGTCGATGCCGCACTCGTTCACGATGAGGGAACGAAGCTGCGCATCGCGGTTTTGCTCGACCACGAACACGAAATCGTGGTCGGCGATGAAGTCGTCGACCGTGTGATGGAACGGGAAGGCGCGCACGCGCAGGCGGTCGAGCGGTTTGCCCTGCGTCTCGATCATATGGATGGCTTCGTCCATCGCCGGCGAGGTCGAACCATAATAGATAACGCCGTATTTGGTTGGCTTGTCGGCGTTGGCGCGCAGCGGACGCGGCACCAGGTCCTTCGCGGTCTCAAACTTGCGCAGCAGGCGCTGCATGTTGTCGGCGTAGGGCGCGCCCTCTTCAGTGTAGCGCGCGTAACGGTCGCGCGAGGTGCCGCGGGTAAAGAACGCGCCCTTGGTCGGGTGCGTGCCCGGGTAGGTGCGGAACGGAATGCCGTCGCCGTCGACGTCGAGATAGCGGCCAAAATCCTTGCCGCTGTCGAGGTCGGCGGCGGTCATCACCTTGCCGCGGTCATACTTGCGGGTATCGTCCCAGGCGAACGGCCGGCAGAGCCGATGATTCATGCCGATGTCGAGGTCGAGCATGAGGAAGATCGGCGCCTGCAGCCGGTCGGCGAGGTCGAACGCCTGCGCCGAGAACTCGAACGCCTCCGCCGGGTCTTCGGGCAGCAGCAGCACATGCTTGGTGTCGCCGTGCGAGGCATAGGCGCAGGAAAGGATGTCGCATTGCTGGGTGCGGGTCGGCATGCCGGTCGAAGGGCCGGCGCGCTGCACATCCATCAGCACCGCCGGGATCTCGGCGAAGTAGGCAAGGCCGAGGAATTCCTGCATCAGTGAAACGCCGGGGCCGGACGTCGCGGTGAAGGAACGCGCGCCATTCCAGGCGGCGCCGATCACCATGCCGATCGAGGCCAGTTCGTCCTCGGCCTGGATGATGGCGACGCGGTTCTTTTTCGTGTCTGGATCGACACGCAGCCGCTTGCAATGATTGGTGAAGGCCTCAGCCAGCGAGGAGGAGGGCGTGATCGGGTACCAGGCGCAGACAGTCGCGCCGCCATAGACGGCGCCGAGCGCGGCGGCCGAATTGCCCTCGATGAAGATACGGTCGCCGACTCCGTTCGAGCGCTGCAGGCGCAGGCTGATCGGGCACGGCAAATTCTTGAGCGCCCAATCACGGCCGAGATGCAATGCATTCAAGTTGGCGTCGAACAGCTTTTCCTTGCCCTTGTACTGCTCACGGATGAGCTGCTCGATCGCTGCCACGTCCATGTCGAGCAGCGCCGAGAGCGCGCCGACATAGATGATGTTCTTGAACAACTGGCGCTGGCGCGGATCGCTATATGTCGCATTGCAGATCTGGGTCAGCGGCACGCCGATGACGTTGATGTCCTCGCGAAATTTCGCGGCCGGCATCGGCTTGGTGCAGTCGTAGAGCAGGTAGCCCCCGGGCTCGATGCCGGCGACGTCCTTGTCCCAGGTCTGCGGATTCATCGCCACCATCAGGTCGGTGCCGCCGCGCGCACCGAGATGGCCGGCTTCAGAGATTCTCACCTCGTACCAGGTCGGCAAGCCCTGAATGTTCGAGGGAAAGATGTTGCGCGGCGCCACCGGCACGCCCATCCGCAGGATGGAGCGCGCGAACAGCTCATTGGCGCTGGCCGAGCCCGATCCGTTGACGTTGGCGAACCGGACGACGAAGTCGTTTACGCTGCTGATCGGGCTTGAACTCGGCATAGGTCATCCGCGTGAGTCATGTCGATGAGATATTTTTTCATGTCCCAGGCCCCCGTTGGGCAGCGCTCGGCGCACAGCCCGCAGTGGAGGCACACATCCTCGTCCTTCACCATGACGCGGCCGGTCTTGAGGCCGGCGCCAATATAGAGGTCCTGGGTGGCGTTTGGAGCGGGGGCCTGGAGCCGCGTGCGCAGCTCGGCTTCCGCGCCGTTCTCGGTGAACGTGATGCAGTCCATCGGGCAGATGTCGACGCAGGCGTCGCACTCGATGCAGAGCTTGGACTCGAACACCGTCTGCACGTCGCAATTGAGACAGCGCTGGGTTTCCTTGAGCGCGAGTTCCACATCGAAGCCGAGTTCGACCTCCGCCTTGATGTCGCGTAATGCCACGACTTTGTCCCGCAGCGGCACCCGGTAGCGCTTGTCCGGCGCGATGTCGTTGTCGTAGCTCCACTCGTGGATGCCCATCTTCTGGCTGACGATGTCGAGTTGCGGCAGTGGACGCTCGGTGACATCTTCGCCGGAGCAGAGCTTGTGAATCGAGAGCGCGGCATCGTGGCCGTGCGCGACCGCCCAGATGATGTTCTTCGGCCCGAACGCTGCATCGCCGCCGAAGAACACTTTGGCGTTGGTCGAGGCCATGGTCTTCGGATCGACCTTGGGCATGCCCCACTTGTCGAACTCGATGCCGATGTCGCGCTCGATCCACGGGAAGGAATTCTCCTGGCCGACCGCGACCAGCACGTCGTCGCAAGGGAAATGCTGGTCCGGCTCGCCCGACGGCACCAGATTACGTCGGCCCCTGGCGTCGTACTCGGCCTTGACCTTTTCGAACACCACGCCGGTAAGCTTGCCGTTCTCGTGGGTGAATTCCTTCGGTACGAGGAAATTGAAGATCGGGATGTCCTCGTGCATGGCGTCCTCCTTCTCCCAGGGGGACGCCTTCATCTCCTCGAAACCTGATCGCACCACCACCTTGACGTCCTCGCCGCCGAGCCGGCGCGAGGAGCGGCAGCAGTCCATCGCCGTATTACCGCCGCCGAGCACGATGACGCGCTTGCCGATCTTGCTGATGTGGCCGAACGAGACCGAGGACAGCCAGTCGATGCCGATGTGGACGTTGGCGGCAGCTTCCTTGCGGCCGGGAATCTCGAGGTCGCGTCCGCGCGGTGCCCCGCAGCCGACGAACACCGCATCCCAGTTCTGGGCCAGCAGCGATTTCAGGCTGTCGATGCGCTGGCCGCCGTTGAATTCGATGCCGATGTTGAGGATGTAGTCGCATTCCTCGTCGATGACCAATTCCGGCAACCGGAAGCGCGGAATCTGCGTCCGGATCATGCCGCCCGCCTTGGGGTCTTGATCGAACACCACGCAGTGATAGCCGAGCGGCGCAAGGTCGCGGGCGACCGCGAGCGAAGCCGGACCGCCGCCCACGAGCGCGATGCGCTTGCCATTCTTATGGGCGGGCGCATGCGGCAAACGTGGGCGAATGTCGTCTTTATAGTCGGCTGCGACGCGCTTGAGCCGGCAGATCGCGACCGGCTCCTTCTCGACGCGCCCGCGCCGGCACGCCGGTTCGCAGGGGCGATCGCAGGTGCGGCCGAGAATCCCCGGAAACACGTTAGATCGCCAGTTGATCATGTATGCGTCGCTGTAGCGACCCGCGGCGATCAACCGGATGTATTCGGGCACGGGCGTATGCGCCGGACAGGCCCATTGGCAATCCACGACTTTGTGGAAGTAGTCCGGCGCCGCAATGTTTGTGGGTTCCATTTACTCCTCTGCACGCACACAGGTCGCGCCCCGGTGTGAAAATTCCTGCGCGAGCAGGTGTCGGCCGGTCTTCCCCCGACGGTTCGGATTGTGGGCTCCGAATCCGGCCGGGATACTAGTGACCCTTTTTCGAAAATGCCACCGCCTTCAACATCATGACTGGGTATTACTCATCGCAGACTTAAATAGCGATACATCACGGCCACAGGGTGGCGCAAAAATAAACGAGACGTAAACAACCGAAGCCTTGATGCTACCCTAACCCATTGAATTTGCTAGTTTCAGTCGCCTGCTGCGACAATGGGCACAGGGCCGGATCGCGGATAGTTGAGCAGGTGAGCAATGCGCGACATTTTCGACGATATTCGCCGGAATTTGCCTTTTGACCCCCTGGAGGCGGCGCGCCGCGGCGCGCGGCCCAAATTGCGGCGCCGCTTCTATCAACGCGCCGAGGTAGCGCAAGACGACAGCCGCCATGCGCTCGTACTTGACGGCAAGCCGGTACAAACCCCTGCGCGCAGGGCCTTGGCGGCGCCGTCGCGAGCGCTCGCCGAGGCGCTGGCGGCGGAATGGAACGCCCAGGCCGAGGTCATCGAACCGGCCAAGATGCCGCTGACCCGGCTCGCCAATTCAATCATCGACGGGGTTGCCGTGACGTCGGCACCGGTCGCGGCGGAGATCGAGAAATATCTTGGATCTGACCTCCTGTACTACCGGGCGCCCGGTCCCGAGGGGCTGGTGACGCGCCAGGCCGAGCGTTGGGACCCGATCATCGCCTGGGCTCGTGATGCGCTGGGGGCGCGCTTTCTGGTGGCCGAGGGCATGACCTTCGTGGCGCAGCCACTGGAGGCGCTGGCGGCGGCGCGTGCGGCTATCCCCGCGGATCCCTGGCGGCTCGGGGCGCTGCATTCGATAACCACCTTGACTGGCTCGGCGCTGATCGCTTTGGCGGTAGGAGCCGGCCGGCTGTCTGCGGAAGAGGCCTCGGCCGCCGCGCATGTCGAAGAGGACTGGAACATGGCGCAGTGGGGTCACGACGAGGACGCCCTCGAACGCCGGGCCTTGCGGTTCACTGAGATCGATGCGGCGGTGAGGGTGCTGACTCTGCTCGAGCCGTGAATGTCCGGCCCATCCAAAGTCGAAAGGTCCGGGGGCTGCCCATTCAGCCGAGCGACCACCATCCGTTGGCTGCGCCCGCATAAATGATCATCGTCAGCAAGTTGTGCAGCACGTGGAGCATGATGGTCAGCGTCGTTGAGCCGGTGCGCCAACGCAGCCAACTCAGGGCCACGCCCATCACGAAGATCACGCCGATCACGACGGAAGAATACCCGACGTGCAGCAGGGACCAGAGGATCGAAACCAACACGATCGCGCCGATGACGCCGAGGCGGCTCTCCGACCAGCCGCGGAACAGAAATCCGCGAAACAAAAACTCCTCGGCAACCGGAGCAGCCACGACCACCGCGAGCCACAGGAGCGGCAAAAATCCACCTGCCGCCGCCTCGCGATAGAGTTTCACCCAGTCCTGATCCGCATCCGCAAATGTCTCCCGCAGCGCTGGAAACAATGTCAATCCGTACCAGGCAAGCCCGAACCCAACATAGCCACCAACACCGAGTGCGACATCGCGAGGACACGGCCAATTCAATCCAAGGTAACTTGTGATCGTCCAACCGCGCCGGCGCGCCCCCAGCGCCACGACCGCTGTGATCAATCCGGCCGCAGCAATGTCAGCGAAAATCAGGAACACCAGCGAGGGGGCTTCGCTCTCCGAAGGCGCCCGCGAGAGGCCGAGGCAGGCCACGCCCGCCACAACGGGCGCTAGGACGACCACCGCGAGTCCCAGCGCAAGCGTCGCCCAAAAGCCGAAGGGGCGGCCCCGTTGCTGCATGGGGTCTGCGGCGGCTATTCCCACGCCTGGAATGGCGGCCGCTGATGGCGTGAGGTCAAGCGCAGTCATGCGAGCCGCCGGTGTTCGACTCCAGATGCCCGCCATTTAGGGGCGGGATGTCTTACCAATCTGTGATGTAAATCGTAGAAATGCCGGCCATGGACCTTGTCGCTGCGTCTCGCATCAGCTTACAAACGATTGTGCCTTGACGCGTCGCAACGACGGAGAAGGTGTTGTCCGATCCGTGCGATGACGACGCCATCAACCGATAAGGCATGGGGCTGGCATGAAAGACATCGTCAACAAACTCGAAGAACGCCGCACTCGCGCGCGCGCTGGCGGCGGCAAGTCGCGCATCGAAACCCAGCACAAGCGCGGCAAGCTCACTGCGCGGGAGCGCGTCGAACTGCTCATGGACAAGGACTCGTTCGAGGAGTTCGACATGTTCGTCGAACACCGCGAAGCTGAGTTCGGCATGGACAAGACCAAGATCCCCGGCGACGGCGTGGTCACCGGCTGGGGCACGGTCAACGGCCGCACTGTCTTCGTCTTCGCCAAGGATTTCACCGTGTTCGGCGGCTCGCTCTCGGAAGCGCACGCACAGAAGATCACCAAGATCCAGGATCTGGCGATGAAGGCGCGCGCGCCGATCGTCGGCCTGTTCGATGCCGGCGGCGCGCGCATCCAGGAAGGCGTGGCGGCGCTCGGCGGCTATGGGGAAGTGTTCAAACGCAACGTCATCGCCTCCGGCGTGGTCCCGCAGATCAGTGTGATCATGGGGCCGTGCGCGGGTGGCGATGTGTACTCGCCGGCGATGACTGATTTCATCTTCATGGTGCGCGAGACGAGCAACATGTTCGTCACCGGCCCCGACGTGGTGAAAACCGTAACCAACGAAGTCGTGACCGCGGAAGAGCTCGGTGGCGCAAGCGTCCACACCACCAAATCCGGCGTCGCCGACGGCGCCTATGCCAATGATCTCGAATGCCTCCTGCAGATGCGCCGGCTGATCGATTTCCTGCCGGCAAATTTTTCCGCCGGCGTGCCGGAGTGGCCGTCGTTTGACGATGTCGCGCGCGAAGAACCTTCGCTCGATACGCTGGTGCCGGACAGTCCGAACAAACCTTACGACATCAAGGAGCTGATCCTGAAAGTCGCCGACGAGGGCGACTTCTTCGAGCTGCAAGAGGCGTACGCGAAGAACATCGTCACCGGCTTCGGCCGCATCGCCGGGCGCACGATCGGCTTCGTCGCCAACCAGCCGATGGTGCTCGCCGGCGTGCTCGACACCGATGCCAGCCGCAAGGCGGCGCGCTTCGTGCGCTTCTGCGATGCGTTCGGCATCCCGATTGTTACTTTCGTCGACGTGCCCGGCTTCCTGCCCGGCACCGACCAGGAATACGGCGGCCTGATCAAGCACGGTGCCAAACTGCTGTTCGCCTACTCGCAGGCGACCGTGCCGCTCGTCACCGTGATCACGCGCAAAGCGTTCGGCGGCGCCTACGACGTGATGGCGTCAAAGCACATCGGCGGCGACGTCAATTATGCCTGGCCGACCGCGCAGATCGCGGTGATGGGCGCCAAAGGGGCGGTCGAAATCATCTTCCGCGCCGACCTCGGCGACCCGGAGAAGATCGCCGCCCGCACCAAGGAATACGAGGACCGGTTCTTGTCGCCATTCGTCGCCGCAGAGCGCGGCTACATCGACGATGTGATCATGCCGCGGGCAACAAGGGCACGGGTGGCGCGCGCACTGGCGATGCTGAGGGGCAAGCAAGTGGAGCTGCCGGGACGGAAGCACGACAATTTGCCGTTGTGAGAAGTACACCTTCCAAGATCGAGATCACCGAAGAGGCGTATTTTCCCCGTGATCGACGGTGCGGCTTTTTCAGCAAATGCTCGCAAATGCTTTGCTGATCAGATTACAAGATCGCGTTTAAGTGGCAACTCCGTCTTATGTTCGCGACGGCCGCGCCCGGCCTCCTTACATTGCGTATGACGGGATGCGCGGAGGAAATATCGAGGAAGGTGGACGATTGTTTGCTGCGAAAATGCAAATTCGGTGGCGAGGGAACCAGGGCCGGCAAGTTCCATAAATGAGGTCAAACGCAATTGCCTCCGGTATGATCTTCTCCCGCACACAGGAGCTCAGCAATGACACAATGGAATGAAATCGCGCCGCCCACCGGCAAAGAGGCGTTGTCGCGGACCTATCCGGCGGGCTTTCGGGCCGATGTGATCGACGTCCCGGTCGGTGGCAACAACGGCGCGCTGGAATACATGATCCAGATGAAAGCCGGGGACACCGTGGTTTATTCCTGGGAAGCCCCGGGCATCAGCGATCCCCAATCATTTCACACGGAGTTTCACGGCCATACCGATGCGGCGCCAACCGGGAGCGGCGATCTGATGTTCTACGAGAAGGCGGCCGGCGCGAAAGCCGCTGGCTCCTTGATTGCGCCCTGGCAGGGGACTCATGGCTGGTATTGGCAGAACCGGAGCGATGCGCCGGCGGTGGTGCGTTTGCGCCTCGCGGGGTTTTACGAGCTTATCCCTGGGCAGGCCGGGCAAGCGGTTCAAGAATAGCGTTCTAACGGCTCGCACATGGCATCCGCGATTCCGGCGCTGTGCGAATGTGACCGTGCCCGCTTGACCGAGGTTGTCTGCATCCGTCATCGTCTGCGCCCCGCCGACCGGCGGGCGAATCACCATCGCAGATCCATGATCAGGAGATAAAATGAAGGCTGTTATTCTTGCCGCCGCCACCCTTGCCATCGGTGCGACGACTGCCAGCGCGCAGCTCGGGCCTTGGTCGCGCGATCGGTTTCCTTATGCCGAACGATTCCATGCCATGTGCCAGGAGAAGGCCCATCGACTTTATGCGTTCGAGCGGCGTTCCGCGGCTGATGGCCGTCTGTCAGGGGCGGAACGCGAGACCATCCGCGTCCTGCAGCGCGATCTTGACAAATCATGTGGCGGCTATCGCTTCAGAGGCTGACGCTCGATCACGACCGAACAATAACGAGCAAGCCTAGCCCGGATCGAGCAAGCGTCGGTGGGCAAAGCGGAGCGTGCCCACGGCTCGTTTATTTCGAGCGGTTCGGACAAGCCCGCGTGGGCGCGACGCGTTCCGCGCCTTTGCCCACCGTCCGGACTTGTTATGGACCCGACGCCGCGTTTGGGTGGCATCAGCGATCCGCAATCCTTTCACACCGAGTTCACGGGCCCGCCGATGCGGCGGCCGGAGCACCCGGGGACTTGATGTTCTACGAAAAGGCGGCGGGTTCGAACGCGAGCGGCTCCTTGATCCGCCCTGGCACGGAATCCACGGCTGGTACTGGCAAAACAAGAGTGATGCCTCGGTGGGTGTTGCGCCTGCGCATGGCGGGGTTCTACGAGCTTATTCCAGGCCAGGCCGGACCGCCGGTCAGCGAATAGGTTAACGCCGGCCCTCTTTTATGCTTGCAGAAGTCGATGGAAATGCTTGCCTACGAACACGATCATTTGCCGTTATGAATTGCTATGATAAAAGTCCTTGGCAGTCGTAGGATGTCGACATGAGCCGCATCGAAAAAGTCATTGGGATACTCGACGCGTTTTTGACCCGACGCGAGAAGGTCAATCAGGATCAGAGCATTGGTCATGAGTTCAATTCGGTGTGCAAAAATCTGTTCGGCGTCGAAAATGGCTACGAATTCATCTCTGATTTCAATGCACTGATCAGTCAGCTCGAAGAAGACGTCACGCGGATACCTTTGCGCGACGACCAGCGTGCCCACTATATTCGGCAATTGGAGCCGTTACGCGGCCTGTTCGGCACGAAGACTTACCTTACGCCCTGGAAACAGCTTTTCCAGCATATCGCCGAAGGGAGCCTGCGGAATTCGCTGCTGTTGATGGATCCCATGCTGGATGCCCAGCGGGCCATGCTCCGTCAGGTCCCCGACCGCGACGCCATCAGAACCGAGCTGACCGACCTGCAAAACACCGTCGAGCAATCAATCCTCGACCAGGACATCCGGCGCCTGTTGATCATGGAAATCAGCAAGACGCGCTCGCTCCTGCAGAACGATCGATCGTTCAAGGAATCGAAGATCTGGGAGCAGTACCAGAGGCTGATGGCGCAGCTTGCCGCGGCGGTGACCGATCTCGATGAGGCCGAACGCCGCAAGTTCCGCACGGCGCTGCAGAAGCTCGCGCGCCGGGTGCGTGAAGGCATGGGCTTGGCGCCTGAGGGCGGAGCGATGCGGGCGCCTGGCACATCTGCGGTGCTCGATTGGAACGAGCCGACGCCGTAAATCGTCGGTCGGCGCACCCGTGCCGAAGTCCCTAAACTTTGAATCAATCGCGCAACGAGGTTGAGAGAGGTGTCCGGTTATATCGGAGCGGCCATGCCGGTGGGGCTTGCCGGTGAGGCGCCAGGACTGGGCTTTCGATGTTCGACCTCCCGACGCTGTTCGCGGTCACGCTGTTCGTCAACGTCGTTGCCGGACTCCTGCTCGTGTTCTCGTGGATGCAGAGGCGGAGCGAGGTGGCCCTGGCATTGTGGGGCACCGGCTTTCTATTTAGCGCCGCAGCGCTGGCGTTGATCGCCGCCCACGATTCGATCACGGAATTCTGGTCGGTCCTCGTTGCCAATACGCTGTGGACCGCAGGGCATGGGATCAAGTGGGCGGCTGCGCGCCATTTCGAAGGACGCCGCACGCCGCTGGCCTGGATCTTCGCAGGCGCCGCCATTTGGCTCGCCGCCTGTCAGAACGAAACCTTCTATGCGTCGCCCGAAGCGCGCATCATGCTGCCGACGGCGATTGTCGTCATCTATCTCGTCCTCTGCGCCGCCGAGATCTGGCGGGCGCGCGAGCGCGAGCTCATTTCGCACTGGCCGGCGATCATCTTGCTCCTCGCCCATGCCGGGATGTATTTCGTCCGCGTCGCCTTGGTCGACGTCGTGCCGTATCCGGGCGGCGTGCTTCCGCCGGATCCGCATTGGTTTCCAACCGGTCTGTTCGAAATACTCTTCAATACTTTCTGCATGTCGGTCGTGCTGGTGAACATGGCGAAGGAGCGGGCTGAATTGTATCAGCGCCGGGCTTCGCTGATCGATCCTCTCACCGGGATTGCCAATCGCCGCGCCTTCTTCGACTGCGGCGAACAACTCCTCGCGCAGTTCGCGCTGGAACGGCGCAGCGCCGTATTCGTGCTACTCGATCTCGACCGTTTCAAGGATATCAACGATAAGTTCGGCCACCAGTTCGGCGATCTTGTGCTGGCGCGTTTTTGCGAAGTGACAAAATCGATGCTGCGGCCCTGCGATCTGTTCGGCCGGCTCGGCGGCGAGGAATTCGGTTGCCTGCTGCCGGATGCGTCGTTTGCGGAAGCGTTGCGGACGGCGGAGCGGGTTCGCTCAGCGGTAGCGTCCATCCCGCTGGTCTTTGAAACCGTACCCGTGCTGGCCACCGTGAGCGCAGGGATTGCTGCGCTGAGCGAGGCAGATCGGCACATGGGTGAGCTTTTTGCGGCCGCCGACCGGGCGCTCTATCGAGCCAAGGCCAAAGGACGCAACCGGGTCGAGAGCGCGCGCGCGCCGCTCGCGCTACTAGAAAGCGCCGCTGCCGGATAGGAACGCCACGCGAACGAAGCTTATTGCGGCTTCGAGGACCCCTGACCCGTGGTTGTCGGTGCAGCCGGTGCGGCGGCCTGGCCGGTCGTCGTCTGCGGTTTCGGTGCCGGCACGCCGGCGGCAGGGCCCGGTGACGCGACTACTGCGGGTGGGTTACCCGCCTCTTGGCGCTGGCGCGTCACGCCGAACAATACGCCGGCGAGGATAACGACGCCGGCGAGGGCAGTCAGCCAGACCCAGATGACGGCGTCAGGACCTCGGCGAGGGGGCACAGGCAATGGATTTTCGATGGACGGCCGGTTCGGTTCGTAATCAGTCATCGCTGTCTCCCGGAGACTACGCCACGCCTCAAAGAGGATAACTGTACCTGAAACCGAAAGTTCCCTCGAAGTTCCTCAGGTTGGCGTCGCGGACCACGTCGTCGCCTTCGGCGCGCGCGTCGGCCGCATATTGGAGTTCCGTCCTCAGGCGGTCCGAGTGCTCGGCGAGCCGCAGCCAGGATTGGGCAAGGGTGACCCATAGCGGCACGTCGCGCTCGTCCTGTGCTCCTTTCGCCATCCGCAGGCAATTTTCCGCATGCAGGCGATATCGCTCCTGGGAACTCAATGGATGGTTGGAACTCATGGTTTGTCCCCGATTTTTAACGCCACACTGAGTGTGCCCTTTGATTCCGCAAGCTGGGCAAACTCGCGATATCACTGGGGCATGTTCGGGGTCATTCAGCGGCGGCCGGCGCGTCAGGCATGCGACACAAGACTCTGGATTTTCACGGATAACCCATCCACGCTATATATTGAGAAGTGTCGAATTCATCCCCGCTGGTTCCCTCCATCCGATGACCATCGCTGGCCCCAATGATCGACTTCTGCCGGTCCGGCAGGGGATTGTCGTCGTTCACAGTTCCGATCTGCACGTCGATCATCACTATACCGCGCAGTTGCACGGCGGCGACGGCGCGGCGGGACTTGTTTGCGTCCTGCGGGCCGCGCGGGAGGTTGACGCCGACATCGTGGTGCTCGCCGGCGACACATTCGAGAGCCATCGTCTGCCGGACGATCTGCTCGATCGGACGGCGCAGGTGATTGCGGAGGCCGGTCTTCCGGTCGTGCTCCTGCCCGGCAATCATGACCCCGCGGTCGAGGAGGCGGTCTATCACCACGGAGGTCTTGCGGCGGTTGAGAATCTTCACGTGCTCGGCGTCACCCACGAAGAGGCGGTGCTGTTTCCGCAATTCGAGCTGGAAGTCTGGGGACGCCCGCACCGGGATTACAACGACATGATCCCGTTCGACGCCACACAGCCACAGCGCGCGCGCCGCACCCGCTGGCAGATCGCGGTGGCGCATGGACACTATGATCCGATCCCTGACCGCAGCATCCGGTTGCGTCCATCCTGGCTGATCGGCGACGCCGAACTTGCCGCGACCGGCGCCGACTACGTGGCGCTGGGACACTGGAATCGCGCGGTGCAGGTCGGCAACCACGGTGTCGCCGCTTACTATTCGGGCTCGCCGGAATATGCCGGAACGATGAACGTGGTCCGGCTCACGGATCGCGGCGTTGCCGTAACGCGGGTCGAGCTCGACATTGCGCGCGAGGTGGTCGACGACTGATGGTCGGCGCGGGATGATCGCGCGCGGCAATCAGTAGATCACGACGCTGCGGATGCTTTCGCCCGAATGCATGAGGTCGAAGCCCTTGTTGATGTCGGCGAGCGGCATCGTGTGGGTGATCATCGGGTCGATCTCGATCTTGCCGTCCATGTACCAGTCGACGATTTTCGGCACATCGGTGCGGCCGCGCGCGCCGCCGAAGGCAGTGCCGCGCCAGACCCGGCCGGTGACGAGCTGGAACGGGCGGGTCGCGATCTCCTGGCCGGAGCCGGCGACGCCGATGATGATGCTCTCGCCCCATCCGCGATGGCACGACTCGAGCGCGGCGCGCATCAGGCTGACATTGCCGACGCATTCGAACGTGTAGTCAGCCCCGCCGATCTGGTCAGCGCCGCTCTTGGTCATGTTGACCAGATAGGGCACGAGATCGCCGCCGATCTCCTTGGGGTTGACGAAATGCGTCATGCCGAAGCGCTCGCCCCACGCCTTTTTGGCGGGATTGGTATCGACGCCGATGATCATCGCGGCGCCCACAAGCCGCAGACCCTGGATCACGTTGAGCCCGATACCGCCGAGGCCGAACACGATTGCTTTTGCGCCGGGCTGCACTTTCGCGGTGTTGATGACCGCGCCGACGCCGGTGGTGACGCCGCAGCCGATGTAACAGACCTTGTCGAACGGCGCGTCATGGCGGATTTTCGCAACGGCGATCTCAGGCAGCACGGTGAAATTCGCGAACGTCGAGCAGCCCATGTAGTGATGCAGCCTCTTGCCATCGAGGGAGAAGCGCGAGGTGCCGTCCGGCATGAGGCCCTGGCCCTGGGTGCCGCGGATGGCGGTGCATAGGTTGGTCTTGCGCGAGAGACACGATGGGCATTCGCGGCATTCCGGCGTGTAGAGCGGGATGACATGGTCGCCGGGCTTGACCGATGTCACGCCCGTGCCGACGTCGACCACGATGCCTGCGCCCTCATGTCCGAGGATCGCGGGGAACAAGCCCTCCGGATCGGCGCCGGAGCGGGTGAACTCGTCGGTGTGGCAAATGCCGGTCGCCTTGAGCTCGACCATAACTTCGCCGGCCTTGGGGCCGTCGAGCTTCACCGTCGTCACTTCGAGCGGCTTGCCCGCCTCGAACGCCACCGCCGCACGCACGTCCATAGTCTTCTCCGTCCAATTCCGAATCGGGATGCCGCCACCCCGGCCGCGGATCGTGATAATGTCATAGCCGGCGCTGTCCGCCACCCGTCGCATTCGCTATCGGCGCCGAGGCAAAAAATTTTGGGGAGGTCCGCATGCGTTGCATTTCGTCGTCCTTCACGCCAGTCGCGATGGCGCTCGCAATTGGAGTCGCCGGCCTCTGGATGACATCGCCCGCCTGGCCGCAGAAGGCCGACTCAATGGGTGCTTGGACAGCCAAGGCGCCGATGCCGGCTATCCGCAACGAAGTCGCGGCCGCGACCGCCGGCGGCAAGCTCTATGTCTTCGGCGGCAGCAAAGCCGGCGGTCCCTCCGACATGACGCGGACCGAAGAATACGACCCGTCGGCCAATAGCTGGCGCGTGCGCGCGGCCATGCCGCATGGCTCGAACCACCTCGCCGCGGCAAGCGTCAACGGCAAGATTTACGTGGTCGGCGGCTTCCTCGGCTCGCGGCACGCGGACGCCACCAACACCGTATTCGAATACGATCCAGCCGCCGATAGCTGGCGCACGCTCACGCCGCTCAAGGCGCCACTCGGGTCGATCGCCCTTGTTGGCCTCAACGGCAAAGTGCACGCGCTTGGCGGCCGCGGGAGCGATCTCAAGACGGTCACCACTCACCAGGTGCTCGATCCCGCCAGCGGTGCCTGGAGTGAAGCGGCGCCGCTTTCAAAAGCGCGCGATCATGCGGCGGTGGCCGTCGTTGACGGGAAGATCCATCTCATCGGCGGCCGCTTCGATACTCCCGCGGACGTGACTACTCTGCACGAAGTCTACGATCCGGCGGCGAATGCCTGGAGCGCAGCGCCGCCGCTTCCGGCGCCGCGCAGCTCGCTCGCGAGCGCGTTTTATAAAGGGATGATCCTGGTCGTCGGCGGTGAAACCACAACCGGCAGCCAGACCGACGCCGAAGGCTTCAACGTGAAGGACAACCGCTGGGTGAAGCTCGCGCCGCTGCCGGAGGCGAGGCACGGCAGCGCCGGGGCTTCGATCGGGGCGTTGGCCTATGTGGTGGGCGGCGCCCGGGGCACCGGGACCATTGACACGTCGGACGCGCTCTTTGCCTTCAGCGTGCCGTGAGCACGCCGGGCTGGCCTTCAGCTTGACCCTCGCGACAGGCGACGGCGGTTAGATCGGACGCTCCTGCGGATCGGCAGGGCGGCCTGTTTCGCGGCCGCGGCGAGGCTCTTGCCGCTGGCGAGCGCGAGGCCCGCCGCCATTTGTGCGGCGGCAAGCGCTGCGACCTTTTCGGTGACCATTCGCTGTACTTCGCTGGCAGCGAGCGGTCCGCCCTCGGCCAGCCGCATCATGCGGAGCGCCACCACGCTCTGTGCTTCGAGCGTAAAGCGGCCGGCGTCGATCCAGCTCTCCCACAGTTCGAAGAAAGGCATCGGTTCACTCCTGTGCGCGGCTCGCCGACTTCCCGGGAAGCACAATCTGGGTCTGCGTGACGATTGCCGCGAGCTTGCCGTCGCCGCGGGTGATGTTGGTCTGCAGCACGATGGTAGTTCGCCCGCTGTGCAGAGGCGTGCACACGGCGCGCGCGGTGTCGCCCTTGGGGATGGGGGCGAAGAAATTGGTCTTGCTCTCGATGGTGGCGGTGTGCTGGCCCTGGGTCAGCGCCGCCGTCGTCGTCATCCCGCCCATCGTATCGGCCCAGCCCATGATCGCGCCACCGTGCATCACCCCTCGCCGATTGCATAGCTCCTCGCGGATGAAAAGCTCCGCCTCGCTGCGGTCAGGCGCACGAGTGCTGATCTTGATCCCGAGCAGCTTGACGAAGGAGGAGGGTTCCCAGTCGCTCATTGCAATCCTCTCGACGTTGATGTGGCCGGCGCTCATAGCACGGGAATGCGAGGTCCGGACGATTGAAGTGGCGGCCAGAGGGCACTATTGGTCATGCCTCGCGCGCTCGTAGCTCAGCTGGATAGAGCACCAGACTTCGAATCTGGGGGCCGGGGGTTCGAATCCCTCCGAGCGCGCCAGCCCCTCTTGTGAACGACTGTTCACGCTTGCGCCGGGGCGCCGGGTTGGCGCAGCGGATGGGCGCGCGCGAACGGTTCGAGCGCCAGCGCGGCGTTGGCGATACGGGTCACGGTCGGGTAGGGCGTCATGTCAACGCCGAAGAATTTGGCGCCGACGGCGTGGCCTGCAAGGCAGATGTCAGCGATTGTGATCGCGTCGCCGTGGCAATAGCGGCCGGTCTCCTGGTCCTGCGCCAGGTGGGTTTCGAGCGCGCGCATGGCCTCGGCACTCCAATGCCGGCACCAGGCCGTTCGCGTTGGTTCGTCGAGCTTGAATTCGTGCTCGAGATATTCGCGTACGCGCGGCACCACCAGGGGATGCGCATCGCAGGCGACGATCTGCGCCATCGCGCGCACGCGCGCGCGTCCGCGCGGATCGGTGGGTAGCAGCGGCGGCTGCGGATGCAGCTCATCGAGATATTCGAGGATCGCGAGCGACTCGTAGAGGATGGTGCCGTCGTCCTCGACCAGCGCCGGCAGCAGCATCTGCGGGTTGACGGCACGGAAAGCCGCGTCCCGCTGCCGCCCCTTCATCAAATCAATGTCAATGACTTCAGCCGGTGCGATGCCCTTGAGGTTGAGAGCGATGCGTACGCGAAACGTCGCGAGCGAACGCCAAAACGAATAGAGCTTCATTGGAGAATGTCCGGTTGGCGCCAAGTTCGTCTGTGGCAGTCGGGCCTCACTCGTAGCACGACGGGGAGTAGCCGCGGCGGTGAAATCGCGTCATGCTGTCGGCCAAGGCAAAACACGCCAGCGGGAGACACCTATGACACTACATCGCCGGAAGGTCTTGAAGGGGATCGCAGGTGCGGTCGGGCTCGCGAGCGTGAAGGCGCCGATGGTCCTGGCGCAGGCCGCGCCGTTCAAGATCGCGCTGTTGACGGTCAAGACTGGCCCGCTTGCGCAGGGTGGCATCCAGATGGAGCAGGGGATTCTCACCTTGCTCAAGGAAAAGAACAACACGCTCGCCGGCCGCAAAGTCGAGCTGATCTCGGCCGACACCGGGGGCAATCCGGCCGGCGCCAAGACCAAGGCGCAGGAAGTGATCGAGCGCGACAAGGCGAATGTCGTCCTCGGGCCGCTTGCCGCGTTCGAACTTCTCGCCATCACCGATTACATCCGCCAGCAGGGCACGCCGCTCTTGAGCCTCGCGGCCGCCGAGGATGTGACGCAGCGCACGCCCAATCCCTGGATCATGCGGCCCTCGGCGACCTCGGCGCAGGCCTGCCACGCCATGGGCGACTACGCTGCGAAGGAAATGAAGCTCAAGCGAGTGGCGACGATCTCGGAAGACTTCGCCTTCGGCTACGAGCAGGTGTCAGGCTTCCTGCGCGTGTTCGAAGACAACGGCGGCAAGGTGGTCAAGAAGCTATGGCCGCCGCTGGTGACGCCGGACTACACGCCCTACATCGCCCAGATCAGCAATGTCGACGGTGTGTTCAATGGGTTTGCCGGCTCGAACCCGGTGAAGTTCATGCGCTCCTATGCCGACCTCGGGCTCAAGGGGCGCATCCCGCTGCTCGGCGGCTGGACCGCGATGGACGATGCGCTGCTCAAGAGCCTCGGCGACGAGGCGGTCGGGGTCATCTCGGCGCACTGGTATTCGGCCGACGGCGATACGCCGAGCAACAAGCGCTTCGTCGCGGCGATGCAGCGGGACTACGACAACATCCCCGGCGGCTACGCGGCGGGCATGTATATCGCCGGGCAATGCGTCGAGGCGGCGATGGCGAAGGCCGGCGATCGCGCCGGCGACAAGCCAGCGCTCATGGACGCCCTGCGCTCGGTGAGCCTCACCGACACGCCACGCGGGGCGGTGAAGTTCGACCATCTCGGCAACGTCGTCGGCGATATCTTCATCCGCAAATGCGAGCGCAAGGGCGGCAAGCTCGTCAACACCGTGATCAAGACCTATCCGAATGTGAGTCAGTTCTGGACCTATGACGAGAAGGCTTTCCTGGCGAAGCCGGTCTACGGACGCGACGAACCGCCGGCGAAGAATTTGGAGTGAGCCTTTTCCGGCTCCCGAAAGCGGGGAGGGAAGAAAGAAACATCCAGGTCCGCGCATGAACGTCTGGCTGCTTCTGACGGTGAACAGCATCTCCTACGGCGGGTTGCTGTTCCTGCTTTCGGCCGGGTTCTCGCTCATCTTCGGGTTGATGCGGATTCCGAACCTGATGCACGGCTCGTTTTTCATGCTGGGCGCCTATCTCGGCGTGAGCCTCATCGCTCGCGGCCAAAACTTCTGGGCGGCGGCGATAGAGAGCGCCGTGGTGATCGCTGTCCTCGGCGCGTTGATCGAACGCGGCTTGCTGCGGCGGCTGGCCGGACAGGAACTTCCGCAGGTGCTGCTGACCCTGGGCTTCTCCTTCATCATCGCCGACCTGTGTCTCATGCTCTGGGGCGGCGATCCGATCCAGCCGCCGACGCCGCTGCCCGGCGCCTTTCAGGCGTTCGGCCTGTTCTTTCCACTCTACCGGCTTGTGATCGTGCTTATCGCGGTTGCGATCGCCATCGCGCTATGGGCGTTGGTCGATTCGACGCGGCTTGGCGCCATGATCCGGGCCGGTGTCGACGATCCGCCGATGGCGCGCGTCGTCGGCATCCGGGTGTCGCGCCTCTTCACCTTGGTTTTCGCGCTGGGCGCGGCGCTCGCGGCCTTCGCCGGCGTCATCGCGGCGCCCTACCTTTCGGTTTATCCGGGGCTCGATGCGGAGATGTTGCCGCTGGCGCTGATCGTCGTGATCCTCGGTGGCGCCGGCAGCCTGCTCGGCGCCCTGATCGGGAGCTTCATCATCGGCTTCATCTACAATTTCGGCCAGGCAAAATTTCCCGACCTCGCCTATGTGATCCTGTTCCTGCCGATGCTGCTGGTGCTGGTGTTGCGGCCGCAAGGTCTGTTCGGCAAGAGCGGGTCATGAAGGTTTCGGAATTCGCGGGGATCGCGCTCGCTTTGGTCCTGCTCGTGACCTTGCCGCAGTGGCTTGTCGAGCCCTACTACGTGAAAATCGCGAGCCAGATTTTGTTCTTCGCAGTGTTCGCACTCGCGCTCAACGTGCTCGTCGGTTATGCCGGCCTTGTTTCGCTCGGCCATGCCGGGCTGTTCGGCGTTGCCGGCTACGCAGCGGCGCTGCTGCTCAAGGCCGGCCACGGCCACGTCGTCGCCGATTTCGGTGCACTCCTGGTGACGCTTGCGGCGTCCGCGGTGTTCGCGCTGCTCGCGCTGCGCGCCACCGGCATCGGATTTCTCATGATCACGCTCGCGCTCGGACAGATCCTCTGGGGCGTCGCCTACCGCTGGGTCGGCCTCACGCGCGGCGACAACGGTATCAATGTAGCGGACCGGCCGATGCCCTTCGGCATCGATCTCACGAGCGCGACGGCATTTTATTATTTGACGCTGGCCGTGTTCCTCCTTGCGCTGGCGTCGATGGCGCTGTTCGTGCGCTCGCCGTTCGGCGCGAGCCTGTGCGGCACGCGCGACCAGGCCCGGCGGATGACCGCGCTCGGTTATCACGTCTGGCTGATCCGGTTCGCCGCCTTCCTGATCTCCGGCTTCTGGTCGGGGATCGCCGGGCTTTTGTATCTCTACTACAACGAGTTCATCAGCCCGCAAGTCGCATCGTTGCAGGCCTCGGCCGAGGTCCTGCTGATGGTGATTGCGGGCGGCGCCGCGACACTCCTCGGCCCGATCGCGGGCGCCGCCATCGTTGTGATCATGAAGAATGTCGTCAGCGCTTATGTCGTGCGCTGGAACATGGTACTCGGCGTCATCTTCATCGTGATCATCAGCTTCATGCCGGAGGGTTTGGTGCCCGGCTCGATCCGACTGTGGCGCATGGCATGGCAGGCGACGCGGGACTCCGCCCGCAGACCCAAGGGCGGCAGTTCGTGAGCGCGCTCGAAATTCATGGACTCTGCAAGTCCTTCGGCGGCCTGCGCGTAAACCGCAACATCGAACTCACGGTCGAGCCGGGCGAGCGGCGGCTGATCATCGGGCCGAATGGCGCCGGCAAGACCACCCTGTTCAACCTCATCGCCGGCGAGCTTTCGGCCGACAGCGGATCGATCAAGCTGTTCGGCCGGGACGTTACCGGCGCGCCGAGCCGCAAGCGCGCGCATCTCGGCATGGCGCGCACCTATCAGATCATCACGCTGTTTGCGCACGACACGATCCGGCGCAACGTGATGCTGGCGCTGCTCGGGCTCTCGCCACTGCGCTGGAACCCGTTGGCCGATTTCGATCGCCGGCAGGAACTGGTGGCGCGCGCGGAGGCCGCGCTTGCGCGCGTCGGGCTCAATCACATTTCCGAGCGGACGTTGTCACACACCTCCTACGGCGAGCGTCGCCGAGTTGAGATCGCGATGGCGCTCGCGCAGGAGCCGAAGATCCTGCTTCTCGATGAACCGTTCGCGGGACTTTCGGTCGACGAGCGGCGCGATATCCGGGAGGTGCTGCAAAGCATCCCTCGCACGGTGACGATCGTGATGATCGAGCACAACATGGATGTGGCGCTCGATTTCGCTGAGCGCATCACGCTTCTGCATTTTGGCGAGGTGATCGTCGAGGGGACGCGCGCGGAGGTGGTCGCGAACCCGCGCACGCGGGAGGTCTATCTTGGCGAATAGCGCCCTGACGCTGCGTGACGTCGATGCCTTCTATGGGGACAGCCACGTCCTGCAAAAAGTGTCATTCACGCTCGGCGAAGGCCGGCTGCTCGGGCTGCTCGGGCGTAACGGCGCCGGTAAGACGACCTGCATCAACGTGACCGTCGGCCTGCTGCCGGCGCGCCGCGGCGAAGTTCTGGTGTTTGGCACGCCGGTCACGAAATTTTCGCCGGAACTGATCGCCGCGCGCGGCGTGGCTCTCGTTCCGCAGGGGCGCCGCATCTTCAAGAGCCTCACGGTGCGCGAGAACCTCACGGTAGCCGCGCGCACGCCGGCGAACAGCCTTGCGCAGGCGTGGACCATCGACGCGGTGTTCAGCACGTTTCCACGCCTGGCGGAGCGGGGCTCGCAACTCGCCACGTATCTTTCCGGCGGCGAGCAGCAGATGCTCGCGATCGGTCGCGCGCTGATGTCCAATCCGCGCGTGCTGCTGATGGATGAGCCGTCGGAAGGACTTGCCCCGCAAATCGTCGCCGAAGTGATGGCGACGATCCGCAAGCTCAAGGAAGGCGGGCTATCGATCCTCCTGGTCGAGCAAAGTCCCAAGCTCGTCTTCGACATTGCCGACGATATCGTGATCCTCAACAGCGGTCAGGTCGCGGTCGTATCCACCGCGGCCGAGCTTCGCCGCGATCGGGTCGATCTGCGCCAGCATCTCGGCGTGTTCTGAGCGGGGAGCTGATTTATCCCGTCCGGATATTGATGCCGGCTGCGCGGACAAGACCCAGGAGATAGCCGTTGGAACTATCGACTAGGCTGCGCACGTGCGCCATGTCGACATCGACGAGCTTGCCGTCGCGCTTCTTGGCTTTTCCGTCGACGAACACCCAGCTCACGTTCGCGGTATTGACACGCAGCACCACCGTCGCGACCGGATCGACGGAAGGGATCAGGCTGATGTCGTCGAGATCGACGACGATGAGGTCGGCGCGCTTGCCGGGCGTGAGCGTGCCGACCTTCTTGTCGAGGCCGGTGGCGCGGGCGCCTTCGATGGTGGCAAACTCGAGCACATCGCGGACCGGGATGAGGGTCGGACGCCCGCCTTCCTTGCGCGCGCGGTCACTTTCAAGCATGTGGTCGGAGATGACGAGCGCGCGCATCTGCGCGAACAGATCCGACGGCATGCGCGTTTCGTTGTCCACGCTGAATGATGGCCGCAGGCCGTGCTCGAGCCAGCGCTGCGCGCTGGGGAAGCCATGGCCCGACATCATCTCGGTGGCGGATGAGGTCGAGATCGTACCGCCATGCGCGGCCATCAATTTGTATTCGTCGTCGGTCGCCTCGCGGCCGACCGTGTGCACGTAGGTGAGATCAGGTCCCAGCATTCCCGCTTTATCGAGCGCGGTGATTTTTCCCGGCGAGGTGATGTGCAGGGTCGTGCGCAGGCCGAGCTCGCGCGCGAGCTTGATGTCCGCGATCGCCTTCTGCACGTCGTTGCGCCCGGCGACGGCGAGCGTCATGAGCTGATCGGCGCTCTGGAAATATTGCCCGTGCACGCGCCTGAGATCGGCGGTGCGGCGTTCTTCCGCCCCTGGCTGCGCGTCGAAGCCTGGAATCGGCGAGTAGCCGTAGGCGAAGACGCTGCGCATCCCGGAATCGGCAAGCCCCTTGATGGCGGCGTCGGCGTGCGCCGGCGAATTCATGATGTGCGACCAGTCGAGCATCGTAGTGATGCCGGAATTCAGGGCTCCCAGCGCACCCAGCAGATTGCCGATGTAAACGTCCTCCGGTCGGAAGCGCGGACCTAGGAGGCCGTTGATCACCTTCTGGTAGACCGCAAGATCGCCTTCGGAAATCCAGGAGCGTGTAAGGGTCTCCCAGGTATGGCGATGGGTATCGATCAGCCCCGGCAGAACGACCTTGGCGTGTGCATCCACGACTTCGGCGTCGGGCGCACTGATGTTTTTTCCAATCTCGGCGATCCTGCCGCCGTCGATCAGGACATCGCCCCCTTCAACCTCGCCTAAGGAGTTATCGAGCGATATGACGTAGCCGCCCTTGATCAAGATCCTCCGGTTCGCGGGTGCAGGAGCCGGAGCTTGCGCTTCCGCGGTACTGGCGAGCGCCGATAGGGCGCCGGATGCGACGATCCCTTGCAGCATGGTGCGTCTTGCGATTGCCATCTTTATGCTCCCTGACCGCGCGCGTAGCGCGTAGCGGCGACAACTCCGTTACGAGGTTCGGGGGGTATTCATTGGCTCCTTTGCGCTGGCGTCAACCCCTTGACCCGGCGACGGGATCGTTCTGTGATGCTGGTGAAGAGACGGCACGCCTGCGCTTCGCCGTCCCGGCGGGTGCGTGCCGCGGAACGCCCAGTGCAATCGGCAGTCAAGCCGAACTCACGCAATGAACCATCAACGTTTCTAGAGGCTCGACCATGAAACGCACGATCACGATGCTCGGCTTTTCGCTGCTCAGCGGCGCTTTGACGCTAGGCCTGTCGGCGAGCGGAGCGTCCGCCCAGACGCTCAAGAACGTCAAGGATCGCGGCGCGCTCGTTTGCGGCGTGAGCCAGGGCATTACCGGATTTTCCAATCCGGACGACAAGGGCAATTGGACCGGCCTCGACGTGGATTTCTGCCGGGCGATCGCCGCGGCGATCTTCAACGATCCGAGCAAGGTCAAGTTCGTACCGCTGTCGGCCAAGGATCGCTTCACCGCGCTGCAGTCGAGCGAGATCGACGTGCTCGCGCGCAATTCGACCTGGACGTCCTCGCGCGATACCTCGCTCGGGTTGAATTTCGCGGCGGTCAATTATTACGACGGCCAGGGCTTCATGGTGCGCAAGGCGCTCAAGGTCAACTCGGCGCTGGAGCTCAACGGCGCCTCGATCTGCACGCAGACCGGCACCACGACCGAGCTCAACCTGGCCGACTACTTCCGCGCCAACAACATGAAATATGAAGTCGTCGCGTTCGCGACCGCGGACGAGACGGTAAAGGCCTACGACGGCGGGCGCTGCGACGTATTTACCACCGACATGTCGCAGCTCTATGCGGAGAAGCTCAAGCTCGCGAACGCCAACGACCATGTGATCCTCCCGGAGATCATCTCGAAGGAGCCGCTCGGCCCAGTCGTTCGCCACGGCGACGATCAGTGGTTCGATATCGTCAAGTGGGTCCACTTCGCGATGGTCAATGCCGAGGAACTCGGCGTATCGCAGAAGTCGGTCGACGATGCGCTCAAGTCTCAGATGCCCGAGATCAAGCGGCTCGTGGGCACCGAGGGCGCCTATGGCGAGCAGCTAGGCCTCACCAAGGACTGGGTGGTCCGCATCGTCAAGCACGTCGGGAATTACGGCGAGGTGTTTGAGCGCAATATCGGCTCGGGCTCGAAACTCAATGTCGCGCGCGGCCTCAACCGATTATGGACCAAAGGCGGGATTCAGTACGCGCCGCCGATCCGGTAACGCGCGATCGAGCGCCCGAGAAGCCACCGATGGCAGTCGAGGCGCAGCCCGCTCCGCTATCGCCGCCGCGGGTTGCCGCCTACCGCAATCCGCGCATCCGCAGCGCAGTGTATCAGATCGTCATCGCCGGGCTGCTGGCCTGGCTCGCGATCGACTTCGCGCTCAATGCCAAGGCCAATCTCGAGGTGCAGAAGATCGCCAGCGGCCTCGGCTTCCTCGAAAACACCGCCGGCTTCGGCGTCAATCAGACGCTGATCGCCTACAACGAGCAAGATACTTACGGACGCGTGTTCCTGGTCGGCTTGCTCAATACGTTGCTGGTCGCGGGCATCGGGATCGTGTTCGCCACGCTCCTCGGCTTTGCCGTGGGCATTTCGCGGCTGAGCACCAATTGGCTGCTTGCACGGCTTGCCGGCGGCTATGTCGAGCTGATCCGCAATCTCCCGTTGTTGTTTCAGATCCTGTTCTGGTACTTGGCCGTGCTGGGGTCGCTGCCAGGGCCGCGGCAGAGCCTGTCGGTCTTCGGCAAGATATTCCTCAACAATCGCGGATTCATCGTCCCGGCGCCGATCGCGGGCGCGGGGATGGTCTATGTGGCAGCTACCTTCGTATTCGGCATCGTTGGGTCGATTGTGCTGCGATGGTGGGCCAGGCGCCGGCAGGAACAGACGGGAGCGCGCCCGGCGCTGCTGTGGCCGAGCCTGGGACTGATCATCGGGCTGCCGCTGGCCGTGTTCTTTGTGCTTGGGATGCCGCTCACCTTCGAGCACCCGCAACTGCGCGGGTTCAACTTCGTCGGCGGCTTTCGCCTCATCCCGGAATTCATCGCGCTGCTGATCGCGCTTGTCACCTACACCGCCGCCTTCATTGCCGAAATCGTGCGGTCAGGGATTCTGGCGGTGCCGCGTGGGCAGACCGAAGCGGCGATGGCGCTCGGACTGCGGCGCGGGTTGATCCTGCGGCTGGTCGTCTTGCCGCAGTCACTGCGCGTCATCGTGCCGCCGCTCACCAATCAGTATCTCAATCTCACGAAAAACTCCTCGCTCGCGGTCGCCATCGGCTATCCGGACCTGGTTGCGGTCTTTGCCGGCACCACGCTCAACCAGACCGGCCAGGCGATCGAGATCATCGGCATCACCATGGCGGTGTATCTCGTCATCTCGCTCATCACCAGCGGGTTGATGAACTGGTACAACGCCCGTGTCCGGCTCAACGAGCGCTGAGGCGACCATGGACGTGCAAACCGCCTTCGTGAGCCGGCAGATGATCGCCCCGATGGAGCCGCCGGCTGTCCACGTCGGCGTGCCGGCCTGGCTACGGCAACGGTTGTTCGGCAGCGTAGCAAATACAATCCTGACGGCCGTGAGTGCGGCTATCGTCCTCTCGCTCGTTTGGCCGGCGATCCGCTTTCTCCTTATCGACGCGGTATGGAGCGGCGATAGCCGCGAGGCGTGCACGCCCGCAACGGCAGGTCGCGAGATCGGCGCCTGTTGGCCGTTCATTGCCGCAAAATTCCGGCAATTCATGTACGGTTTCTACCCGTTCGATCAGCAATGGCGGGTCAATCTGACTTATGCGCTCGGGGCAATCCTGCTGGTGCCGCTGCTGATCCCACGCATCCCCTGGAAGGGTGCCAACGCCATCTTGTTCTTCGGCGTGTTTCCGGTCGTCGCATTTTTTCTCCTGGTCGGCGGCGTATCTGGGCTTTCGCACGTGCCGACCGGCAACTGGGGCGGACTGCTGGTGACGCTGGTGATTTCATTCACAGGCATCAGCGGATCGCTGCCGCTCGGTATCCTGCTGGCGCTCGGCCGCCGTTCGCAGATGCCGCTCATCCGCACGCTGTCGGTCGTGTTCATCGAATTCTGGCGCGGCGTTCCGCTGATCACGGTCTTGTTCTTTGCGTCCTACATGCTGCCCCTATTCCTGCCGCCGAGCTGGAAGCTCGATGCCCTGCTGCGCGTGTTGGTGGGCGTGGTGCTGTTCTCGGCCGCCTACATGGCGGAAGTAGTGCGCGGCGGCCTGCAGGCGATCCCGCGCGGGCAGTTCGAAGGCGCGACCGCGATCGGGTTGGGCTATTGGCGGATGATGATCCTGGTCATCCTGCCGCAGGCCCTGCGGCTCGTCATTCCGGGCATGGTCAATTCCTTCATCTCTTTGTTCAAGGACACCAGCCTGGTTCTGATCGTGTCGATCTTCGACCTGCTTGGGCAGCTCCGCGCCGCCTTCGCCGATCCGAACTGGGCGACCCCAGTGACCCTCTTCACCGGTTTCGCGTTTGCCGGCATGATCTATTTCGTGTTCTGCTTCGGCATGTCGCGCTACGCGCTGTTCGTCGAACGGCGGCTCAGTCACTCGCGCTAAGAGGCTTTAAGGCGAAAGCATGAATGGGGTGTCACCAAAACCAATGGCCGAGCCGGCGAAGCGCGATCCGGCGGCGATGCGCACGACGCGCAATGAGGTCGCGGTCGATATCGTCGACCTCAACAAGTGGTTTGGCGAATTCCATGTGTTGCGAGACGTCAGTCTCAAGGTTGCGCGCGGCGAGCGGATCGTCATCTGCGGCCCCTCCGGCAGCGGGAAGTCGACGCTGCTTCGTTGCATCAACCGGATCGAGAACTGGCAGCAGGGCCGCGTCATCGTCGACGGGATCGAACTCACGGAAGACCTCAGGACCATCGATGAGGTGCGCCGCGAAGTCGGTATGGTGTTCCAGCAGTTCAACCTGTTCCCGCATCTGACCGTGCTGGAGAACTGCATGCTGGCGCCGATCTGGGTCCGCCGCATGCCGCGCAAAGAGGCGGAAGCGCTGGCGCTGCTGCATCTCAAGCGCGTGCGCATTCCCGAGCAGGCCAATAAGTATCCGGGCCAGCTCTCAGGTGGTCAGCAGCAGCGGGTGGCGATCGCGCGCGCTCTCTGCATGCAGCCGAAGATCATGCTGTTCGATGAGCCGACCTCGGCGCTCGATCCGGAAATGGTCAAGGAGGTGCTCGACGCCATGGTCGAGCTCGCCATGGACGGGATGACCATGCTGGTGGTAAGCCACGAAATGGGCTTTGCGCGACAGGTCGCGAGCCGCATGGTGCTGATGGACCAGGGCCAGATCGTCGAAGTGAACGAACCCAAGCCATTCTTCGAACACCCGCAGCACGAACGCACCCGTTTGTTCCTGAGCCAGATTTTGCATTGAAGGCGTCATATTTTCGGTCCGCGGCAAGGTGCGGGGAAAAATCACCACCCCGGTGCAACTTTCACCTGGAGTAATCCGTACCTGCGGCATCAAACCTGCAAGGAGGGACTGCCATGAGCAACGCCAATGTTACTTTCCTGCAAAGCCTTTACGCTGCGTTCAGCCGCGGCGACATCGCCACCGTGATTGCCGGGTTGGCGCCTGACGTGGACTGGACAGTCGTCGGCCGCCGCGAGGACTATCCTTTGTGCGGGCATTGGAAGGGGCAAAGCGGAGTGCAGAGCTTCTTCCACGGCCTCGCCGAACTGCAGGAGGTTACGAGCTTTACCCCGAAGGAATTCTATGCCGCCGAGGATCGCGTCTTCGTGCTCGGCGATTACGCCTGGAAATTGCGCAAGAATGGCCGTCAGGTCGCCAGCGACTGGTGCCACGCCTTCACGCTCAAGAACGGCAAGGTCGCAAAATTCCTGGAGTTCACCGACACCGCGCAATTTGCGCAGGCGCAGCGCGCCTGAGGCGATGCGGCCGGTGCATCAGATCCGGATCATCGGCCCCGACGCTTTCTTCCACGCATCAATTCCGCCTTGGATGTGACAGGCGGCCGCGATGCCGCAGTCTTGTGCGGCCTGGACCGCCATCGCCGAGCGCTCGCCGAAGGCGCAGTAGAACAGCACCCGCCGGCCGGTCGCAGCGGCGAGCTCGTGCAGCATGCCGCCCGGCCGCACGTTTTCTGCGAGATCGGAATAGGGCGCATGCAGCGAGCCCGGTATGAGGCCACCCTTCGCACGCTCGGATGCCTCGCGGAGATCGACCAGTACGACATCGCCTTTGCCGGCGAGTGCGATGGCGTCGCGCGCCGTCACCGCCCAACCGCGTTGCGCAACCTGTTCCTGCGCCAGCCCGACCCGCATATTGGCGGGCACCGCGACGTCCATCATCTTCGGATTGGGCAGATTGAGGTTGTTCATCAGTGCAACGTACTCATCGACTGATTTGACCTGCAGCCGCGGATTGAAAGCCCTCTCCTCGCCAATCGTCGAGACCGTGTCCCCCTTGTAGTCATGCGCGGGGTAGACGCTGGTCTCCTCCGGTAGCCTGAGCAGCTTGTTGAAGATTAAATCGTATTGCGCGCGTGGATCGCCGTTTTGGAAATCGGTGCGGCCGGTGCCCCGGATCAACAGCGTGTCGCCGGTGAAGACCCGATCCTGCAGCACAAGGCTGTAGGAATCGTCAGTGTGGCCTGGTGTGTAGAGCACATCGAGTGCCAGGCCCTCGATCTTGAGCTTGTCGCCCTCGGCGACCCGCATTGACACGACGTCAACTTTGCTTTGCTCGCCCATCACGGTGATGCAGCGGGTGCGGTCGCGCAATGCGCCGAGGCCAGTGATGTGGTCGGCATGAAGGTGAGTGTCGACCGCCTTGACGAGCTTGAGATCAAGCTCGCGGATGAGCTGAAGGTAGCGTTCGACCTTCTCGATTACGGGATCGATGATCAGCGCCTCGCCGCCGTGTCGGCTCGCAAGCAGATAGGTGTAGGTGCCCGAGGTGCTGTCGAAGAGCTGGCGGAAGATCATGGGGGCCACCATGGCGGATTCGGATTGCCGATCCCGAATGTAAGGCGACCTCTACTCCTCGTAAATCATCTTGCGGGTCATGCCACCGTCGACCACGACGTTCGCGCCGGTGATGAATTCTGCGCGCTCACGGCGAGGGGCCATGATGCTTCAGGACTTCGGTTCGGGCGCAAACGGCAGGTCGGAGCGTGCGCCCCATTCAGACCATGAACCGTCATAGAGCGCCTTGGGTTCCCGCCCGAGGGCATCAAGCGCAAGCCAGAGTGTCGCTGCCGACACGCCGGAGCCGCAACTCGTGATGATCGGCCTGTCGAGATCGACGCCGGCGGCGGCGAACGCCTGCCGCAACCGATCGGCGGAGGCGAGCCGGCCCCCTGTCACCACCGCGGAGGAGGGCACATTGAACGATCCCGGGATATGTCCCGAGCGCACCCCTGGCCGGGGCTCCGGCGCTTCGCCGTGGAAGCGATCGGCTGGACGGCCATCGACGACCTGGGCGCTGCCTTGGCGAAGCGCCGCCTGCACGCTGGCGACGTCGGCAACGATGTCGCGCGGCGCGCGCGCCTTGAACGAACGGGGTGAGCGCACCACCGGGAGGTTTTCGACCGGGCGTCCCGCAGCCTTCCAGGCCGGCAGGCCGCCATCCAGGACGAAGACTTTTTCTGCGCCGAACAGGCGGAACGTCCACCACACCCGCGGCGAGGAGAACAAGCCCGCGCCGTCGTAGACCACGATTGTATCGGTGTCGGCGATGCCGAGGGCTTCCACCGCGCGGGCGAACTGGTCCACGCTCGGCAGCATGTGCGGCAGCGGATTGGCGCGATCGGCGATCTTGTCGATGTCGAAGCGCACCGCGCCGGGAATGTGGCCGGCGGCATATTCGGCACCCGCGTCGCGCTTCATCGCCGGGAGGTAGTAGGAGCCGTCCACCACAACGAGATCGGGCGCGCCGAGCCGCGTCGCCAGCCAATCGGTGGTGACGAGCCAACGGCTCACCGGCGCAGTGTTATCGTTTGCGCTATTCATAGGGCACCTTTACCTGCGAGCGCCGCTCCAGCCATTCCGGTACCGGCAGGCCCTTCTCGCGCAGGAACGCCGGATTGAACAGCTTGGACTGATAGCGCGATCCGTAGTCCGCAAGAATGGTCACGATGACATGGCCGGGGCCGAGCTCGTTCGCGAGCCGGATCGCGCCCGCGACATTGATCCCGGTCGAACCGCCCATGCACAGGCCTTCGTGCAGGAGCAGATCGAAGATGATCGGCAAGGCTTCTTCGTCGGGGATCAAGTAAGGCTTGTCAACCTTGATGTCCGCGACCATCGCGGTGACCCGGCCAAGCCCGATGCCTTCGGTGATCGAGCCGCCGGCCGAGACCTTGGCCTCGCCGTGGGCGAAGAAATCATACATGGCGGCGCCATGCGGATCGGCAACGCCGATCACGATGTCCTTGTTCTGCTCGCGCAGGAAGATCGAGGTGCCGGCGAGCGTGCCGCCGGTGCCGACCGCGCAGATGAAACCATCCACCTTGCCGTCCGTCTGCTCCCAGATCTCCGGGCCGGTCGAAAGGTAGTGCGCCTTGCGATTGTCGAGGTTGTTCCACTGATCGGCGAAGAACACCCCGTTGGGCTCGCGCTTGTGCAGTTCGTCCGCGAGCCGCCGACCGACGTGCTGATAGTTGTTCGGATGGCTGTAGGCGACCGCCGGCACCTCGACCAGTTCCGCACCGCACAGGCGCAGCATGTCCTTCTTCTCCTGGCTCTGCGTCTGCGGGATCACGATCAGGGTGCGGTAGCCGCGGGCATTGGCGACCAGCGCAAGCCCGATGCCGGTATTCCCGGCCGTGCTCTCGACCACCAGCCCGCCGGGCCTGATCTCGCCACGCGCCTCGGCATCCAAGATCATCTGCCGCGCCGGACGGTCTTTCACCGACTGGCCCGGATTCATGAACTCGGCCTTGCCGAGGATCGTGCAGCCGGTCGCCTCGGACGCGCGCCTGAGCTTGATCAGCGGTGTGTGGCCGATCGCGTCAACGGTTCCATCGTTGATCTGCATGGGAATGTCCGGCACGGGCAGGGCGGTCGAACCT
>CAVPDS010000034.1:0-239062 GCA_963702695.1 uncultured Alphaproteobacteria bacterium
ATCAAACATTTACGACGTTTTTATCATGTGCGATATTGACCGAGGCGGATGCAATATGGGACCGCCGCGCAGGTCGATGGAGTCCAGATTTCTATGAACACCGCCTTCCTGCTCATGGCCCAGTATAACGGCAAAGCGATTATCCCGCTGGAAGACGTGTGTCAGGATTATTTCTCGCATCTCACGCCGACAATTATGCTCAGGAAAATATGCGCTGGCGAAATCGCCCTTCCTCTCGTCCGCATTGATGTGAAAAGCCAGAAAACCGCCAAGGGCATCCACCTACAGGATTTGGCGGACTATCTCGACGGAGCCTTCCTCATTAGAGTGTCTTTTGTTCGCGACCACATTCCTTGCACTTGTATTCCACCCGTACCTGCCCTGAATTTGCCAAGACCCGATTCGGCGCACCGCACTTTCCGCATTTGGCGTCGATACGGGTCTTACCCTGCTTGACGGTGATGGTTTTCTTCTCCATCGCCTCCCTAATCAGACGCTCAGTTTGCTCGCGCATTTCTTGTTTCGACATCTCGGCCCCTTCTGATTCCGTCATCTCTGTACACGGTTATTTCTGCAAATTCCCACTTCACCACCGGCACAGTATCGTTGGCGCGTCCGGTTCCGTGAATTAAGCCCGCCAGCCGCCACGGCCCAGCCCGGCGGGCCTGCTGAACCAATCCACGCACCCGGGACAAGCTGACGCAGTCGACCGCGCCGAGGCCCATTGAGCGCACCTTGCCGCCGATCATGTAGCGGAACAGGCAGGCCTTGCTCTCCCATCGGCTGACCTGGCGAAGGTCGCTTCTACCTACAACTCCGACCCACAAGGATGATGTGGATTGAGGCGGACGTACGGAAGAGCCGCAAGCGCACGCAGCTATGATATCTTTGAAATAGCTTGTCTTTCTGCGCCCGCTGTGTCCAGGGCGGTCCGCCAAAGAAAAACCCGCCCGGAGGGGTGGTCCGGGCGGGTCACTTTCGATCGGCGCAGGGGATCGGGGGGCGGGAGCGCCGATCGGGGGGCTCGGAAACTCGGGGGGCCGCTTCTTGGCCTCACAGACGTTAGTTGCAGCAGGGGGGCAATTGGTTCAAACCATTCGTTAAGATTTTTGGCGGCCGCGGCCGTTACGGCTAAGTCATTGCCGAACCTTTCGAATTCATCTCCTACGGGTTGATCGAGGCGGGCACGACGCTAGGGACGGCGTTAGCCCCGACCGCGCCGACGCCAACCGTCGCCGGCTCAACGGCAAGCAAGGCGCGTTGAGCATCCACCAACCCAGCTCCGAACTGGTCGTCAAAGCCCTTCGGTCCAAGGTCGCGGGCAGTCGTCATCAGGATCTTCTTGACAGCGTCGGGGGTCAGATCGGGCCGCCGCTCAAGCATGAGTGCGACCGTACCTGACACATAGGGAGCCGAGAACGACGTTCCAGAGGAGTACTGCACCTCGTTATGGGGCGCGAGTAGCACGATATCGACGCCCGGCGCCGCCACGGCGATGTGCCGGCCGCGATTGGCCGCCGGGAACAGCTTATCGTCCTCGTCGGTCGCGGTCACGGCAATGACGTGCGAGTCGGAGGCCGGAAACTGGGCCGGCGATTTCGGGCCCTTGTTGCCCGCCGCCGCGACCAGGACGACGCCGTGGTCGGCAGCGGCCGCAAGATTCAAAGCCACGGCGCGGTCCTGCGGGCCGGCGAAGCTCATGTTGATGACGCGAGCGCCCTGCGCGACCGCCCAATTGACGCCGGCCGCGATCGCGACCGTTGTGCCATCGCTCGCCGCCGCACCACCGAAGGCTCGGATGGTGAGGAGCCGAGCGCGCGGAGCCGCGCCCAGGAGCTTGCCGTGCGCGGCGATCACGCCGGCCACGGCGGTCCCATGGGTCTGGATTTTTTCGCCGTTGCCCAGCGCGTCGTAGCTCGCCGCGACATCGCCGGCTAGATCCGGGTGGGTGGCGTCGATGCCGGAGTCGATGATAGCGACCAGGACTTTTTCACCGGTCGCCATGGCATGGGCCTGCGCGAGGTTGAGCTTGCCGATCGCATATTGCGCCGGATCGCCAAGGCTCGCAGGCGCGAAACTTGCAGGCGTGACAACCCCGGCGCGTCCGTCCTGAACCAGCGAATAGAGGAAGTTGGGCTGCGCCGAGAGGATGGTCACATCGCGCTCGAGCTCGCGCACGACCACGGGTACAGAGCGGCGGTCGGTGATCCGCATCCGCAGCAGAGTGGTGCCTACGAGCGGCAGGCCGACGCTCTGAAGCCGCGCCAGCCGATGGCGGCGCGCGAGCGTGTCAGCGGCGTCGTTGGTCAGGAAGTTCGCGACCTCGACGACCACTTCGTCCTTCACGTATCGCTGCTCGCCGCCGGCGGGAACTCCCGTACCGGGACGGCGGGTCACATTGGTCGGCGGCGTCAGATTGGTTCCTCCACCTCCACCGCCGCCTGAAATCACCGGAAGCGTAGCGCCGATTACCGGCGTGCTGATCACAGCGCCGCCGCCGGTCACGATCGGCCAATTCGGACGATGCGGCCAGCGCGGAGGACGGCCGTCACTGCCGGGATAGCGTCCGCCATTCGCGATATGCGTACCGGTCCCGGTCTTGCCCGTTTCACCCGAACCTCTGCCGCGGTCGCCGCCGTACTTTCCGTTGCCAGTCGCAACGCGGCTGCCGCGGTCTCGGTCCTTGCCGAAACGACCGGAGTCGTGGCTCACGCTGTGGACGGTATTCACGCTACGGGCGTCACCGGTTCCGCGCATCCGGGTAAAGCTGGTCGAATTCGTCCTGGGCGCGACGATGTTCTGGCGGGTCATCCTGGGTTGGAAATGGCCAAACCCGCCACCGCCAAAGTGGCCGAAGCCCATCGCGGAGGCCTCGTCGAGTGGCGCGAGGGCGAACGGCACCGCCGCGGTCGCAGCCAGCAGCGACAGCAAGATGGCCGCGCGCAGCGAACGGCGCGGCTTGGCCATATCGCGATCCGAGGAATTCGAAGGAGATGCGAAACGGAATCGTTCTCTGTTCGAGCGCATGAGAGCCTCCGCGAAACATTGCAGCGCTTGGTGTCACGCCAAATGCTTGGTCGTTCGCGGCGACGCTCGGGGGCGTGAACCCGAGGAACGCCCGGCTACTCGACGACAGCGATGAAGTTAACCACCTTGGTTTCGCTCTTCATGTCGCGAATGACGCGGTCGAGTTGCTCTTTCGGAAGCGCGGGAACGGCGAGGCGTACCCGATACATGCCGCCGGCGCGTGGACCTTCCACGATCGCTGCCTTATGCGCGCTCAGGAAATTCGTGATCTCCGACGAGGTCGCATTCGGAGCGAAGCGGATCATCGCCAGCGAGCTTTCGACATCGCGGTAGGAGGCGAGCTCGGTGGTGTCGCTCTGGCTGCCATAGTCCTTTACGGCGAAGGTCGTGAGAACAGCGCCTTGGGCGACGATGAGGAGCATCGCAGCCGAGGCGGCAAAGGCCAGCTTGCGGGCCGAGAAGCCGTCGAAGAATTCGGTAATCCGGGCGCGCAGGCCCAGAGATGACTTGCGCGCCCGGGGCGCCTCGATTTCGATCTTTGCAAACAGCCGCTCCATGGCGCGCGCCGAAGGGGCGCCGAGCGACTCGTTGAGGCGGATGGTTTCGCCGAGCTCTTCGCGAACCAACTGGTACTGCTGACGGAGATCGTTATCATTGGCGAGCGCCGCTTCGACGCGCTCGGTGTCGCGACGGTTGAGAGTTCCGGCCGCATGCCACGGCAGGAGGGCCTCGATATCTTGGCGCTCGGGCACCCTTCTGCTCATCGTGTTCATGGCCAACCTCTTTCTATTCCTGCTGCCTTGAGCAGCTCGGCTAGTTTTTTTCTCGCGTAGAACATCCGAGTCTTGACGGTGTTCTCTGGAATTCCAACGATCTCGGCTACTTCTTCGACCGACTTCTCGTGATAGTAGACAAGATCGATAATCTGCCGGTGCTCTACCGAAAGCTTATCGAGACACTTCCGGATGACTACGCTTCTGTCTTTCTTCGCCACCGCCACTTCTGGATCGTCCGACGGATCTTCGATGGCATGTGCCGCCTCTTCGTCGAGCGCCTCGTCCGGTCTCCGCCGCAACGCCGAGAGGGCCTTGAACCGAGCGATCGCCAACAACCAGGTTGAGACCGCAGACCGCCCTTCGAACCGACCGGCTTGACGCCAAACGTCGAGAAACACCTCGCTGATCAGGTCTTCCGCCACCGATTGGTCACGGACCACACGCAACACGAACCGAAACACCCGCACATGGTGCCGAGCGAACAAGACTTGCATGGCAAGACGGTCGCCCGCTGCGATCCGCCCGATCAGGACTTCGTCTGAGGTGGCTTGCATCGCCCTGACGGTCGGCTCGTTGGGTTAGTCGCGGGGAAACACGAACAGGTTCACGGATCTACGAAAGGTTGTTGCGCTGACGCCCCATCATAACGACCGTGGCCTCCGGGCAATCGGGGTTGGAACCTCGAATCCCGGCCGGACCGCGATCATAGCTCAGAAATACCTTCCGCCAACTGGCAAAACCGCTCCGAGACAAAATCACCAATTGATTCATTCCCCTAGCCGAGGCTTGGCGAGCAGCTTTCGATCCGTTAACGACGGCTTTGTCGGCATGGCCCGTCCGAAAGTTCACGTCCCGACCCGCAGCGGCGCGCGCAGCTTGCGCAACGCCGCCAGAACGGAAAGCGCCGTTATCCGCCCAGTTCGGGGGTTTTCCGAAGGGATATTCTCGATCATCAAGGTAAATCGTGCGGAATCGGCGTCAACTTCGATCCGATGGCAGTTCCGCTCCACCCCCGGGTCGGCCCATATCTCCATCATGGTCCGATCCGGCCCGATTCCGGCCAATGAGAGGGCCGCAGCTACGTTAACATTAGCGGGAAATCCGGCGGCGCCGGCGCGGGCGGTGCCTTTGAACACCTGCTTCGCTTCGCTCAGATTGTCGACCGAGATGCCGTTTGCCTCAAGGTAGGGAGCACCGGCAAGCCCTCCAGGGGGTTTACGGGTTATCATCGTCACCTCATGGATGCAGCCCTCGGCAGCCGCCGACACCGCATCGAGCCCCAACAGAGCCCCAGTCGGGACCATGATCTGTCCCCCATGAACTCTTGGCGAGGTCGATAAGATCGGTCCGAGGGAGGAGGGCACCGGCGCTGAGCACCATCACCGCCTTGCCCGCTTCGAGCATCGGCCGGCAAATTCTCTCCAAGATTGCAGCCGGCGCGCATTCAACCGCAAGGTCGGCTCGGGCCGGAAACTCGTCCAGTTCCACCAGCGGGCAGGTGATACCTGAGGCATCGAGCCAAGCCTGTGCCTTGGCGCGATCTCGGGTCGCCGCGCAGGCCAGGGTCAATCCGGGAATGCCGTCGGTGAGGCCACGCGCCACCGCGCGCCCGATGGCGCCGAGTCCGGCGATGGCGACGCGGATCATGGGGGGCCTCTCCCTCTCTCCTTGCCTCATACGCGGCTTGCGCGAGGCTCACAAGCGCGGCTTCGTGCGGCTAAGCGCATCTTGACCGCGGCGGCGGCCCGAGCGACGGTGCCGGCCGCTGCCTGGAGGTTGCATAATGAAATTTAAATCGTTGGCCGTCGCGTTCGGAGCATGGCTCGCCTTTGCAGGAGCCGCCGGAGCACAGACTTTCCCGACCAAGCCGATGACCATGATCATTCCGTTCGCGGCCGGTGGGCCTCAGGACGTGATCGGCCGCATCATCGCGCAGCGCATCAGCGAAATTCTGGGTCAGCAGGTCGTGGTCGAGAATATCGGCGGCGCCGGCGGCATGACCGGCTCGCGCCGCGTCGCCGATGCCGCGCCCGACGGCTACACCTTCGTGCTCGCCAGCGTCGGCACGCATGCGCAGAACCAGTCGCTCTACAAGAAGCCGCTGTACGATGCCGCCACGGATTTCACGCCAGTCGCGCTGATCGCCGAGACCCCGATCGCGCTGATCACGCGCAAGACGCTGCCGGTCAATAATTTGAAGGAGTTCATCACCTATACCAAGGCGAACCAGGCCAAGATGCAATACGGCTCGGCGGGCGCCGGCTCCGCCACCCATCTCGGTTGCGTCGTGCTCAACTACGTGATCGGCGTCAACATCACCCATGTGCCCTATCGCGGCACCGGACCGGCGATGCAGGACCTCGTCGGCGGACGCATCGATTATCTCTGCGACATCATCGCAACCGCGAAGCCGCAGATCGACGGCGGCAGCGTCAAGGGCATCGCGATCATGACCAAGGAGCGCTCGCCGGTGCTACCCAATCTGCCGACCGCCGCCGAACAAGGTACAACCGACGCGGACTCCTACACCTGGAGTGCGATCTTTCTGCCGAAGAACGCGCCGGCGCCGATCGTCCAGAAACTTAATGGCGCGATCGTCGAGGCGATGCACACGCCCGCGATCAAGGCGCGCCTGAGCGAGCTTGGTGCCTTGGTGGTACCGGACGATCGGGCGACCCCGCAATATCTCGGTCAGTTCGTGAAGAGCGAGATCGAGAAGTGGGCGGTGCCGATCAAAGCCAGCGGAGTCTCGGTGGACTGAGGGCAGCAACCACACGGCAGCTCGGCGGCTGTGCCTGGCGGGCCAGGCACTGCAGGGGGGTTACGGTCGCCACCCTACGCCGGGAACTTGTGGACAACCCCTATTCACATAAAACGATCGCCAAATCAGAGGCTTAGGGAATGCTATGGTGGGCACTCACCTATGCGTTAGGCGTCGGGTTTTGCCTAGAAAACTCCTCAATCGGGTCGCCATGATGCCACTTGGGCGGGTCAGCCAGTGCTGATGCCAGTGAAGGTCTTGGGGATTCCTGCATGACGAGCCTTCGTCTCGTCGTCGCAATGATCGGATCGGCGTTTCTGCTCGCCACGCTGTTGGCCGCGGATGCGTCGGCGCGTAGCTGTGCCGACCGTGGCGCGGGCGGCGCCTGCCAAGCCCGGGCCGCCAAGGACGCCGACACTTCCGGGCCGTTGAAGCTGCTGTCCTTTCTTGCCGGTTCGAAAGAGCAGCCAGCCAAACAGACAAGACAGAAGCAGACCCGACAAGAGCCGCAGACGGCGCGTCCCCGCGCCGCCTCGAGCACGCGGACCTACGCCCGCCACCGGCGCACGACGCATCAGGCCCGCACCCGCGTGGCGCATTTCCGGCGCGGCGCACCGCAGTCGGACGACTTCCGCGACGCCGAGGAGGCCAACGCTGCGGCGACGACGACGGTACGAACGCGGCCGGTCGCGAGCAATCCGCCACCGGCGCCAACTCCCGCTCCGGCCGCCGCCATAGCTCCGATCGCTTCCTCCGAACCTGTTGCCGACGTCGCGCACGAAGCCTCGGCGGTCCCTAATGGCGCCGCCGATCCTCGTAGTCTCAACGAGATCGATATGACCGCCGGGAGTGGAGCGCAGGAAGCGGCGTCAAGCCCGCCGCCGGTTCCGACGCCGGACCGGTCCTGGCTCGGCGGCCTCCTCGCTGTGCTCGGCGGAGCGCTGGCAGCGGCGTCGGCCGCACGCTTCGTGCTGAACTGAGCGCAACGGCAATTGCAGAAATCGACGGCGCGGCTACAAGGTGTCAGCCCTTCGCTGCCATCATGAGGTCCGACCGTGTCCCCTCCCCGACTGACATTCGCCTGCGGCATCTATGATCGCACCGACGCGCTGCGGACCGGCGACGTGAAGGTCGACGGCATCGACCTCGATTTCATCACCATCCAGAACCCGCGCGAGATTTTCGACCGGATGGGCGGCAAGCAGGAGTTCGACGTCTCGGAATTTTCGAGCTCGGAATTCATCAGCCGGTTCGCGCGCGGCGACCGTTCGTTCGTGGCGCTGCCGGTGTTCCCCTCGCGCGTCTTTCGCCACGGCTACATCTACATCAACCGCAAGGCCGGCATCCGCAGCGCGAAGGATTTCGCCGGCAAACGCATCGGCGTCGCGCTCTATACGATGACCGCGGCAGTGTGGATCCGCGGGCATCTCACGCATCAATACGGCGCCGACCTATCGGGCGTGCAGTGGATCGAAGGCGCGATCCTGCACGCCGGCAGCCACGGCGAGCCGAGCGCGCCGCCGCTGCTCAAGCCGGTGAAGATCGAGCACGATCCGGCGGGGCGCTCGCTGAGCGACCTGCTCGCCGCCGGCGAGATCGACGCGCTGATCGGTACGCAGCATCCTCATCCGCATCCCGACGTCGCGCCGCTGTTTGCCGACGCGCACGCGGTCGAGCGCGAGTTTTTCCGCGCCACCAAGATTTTTCCGATCATGCATCTGATCGTCATGCGGCGCGATGTCTACGAACGCCATCCGTGGACAGCGTCGCGGCTTTACGATGGCTTCGTCGAGGCGAAAAAGCTCGCACTCGCGCGCATGCATAAGGGACACCCGTTCATGCTGCCGTGGGTGCACGATGACATCCACGAGATCGACGAGTTGTTCGGCGGCGATCCCTATCCGTACGGGATCGAGGCCAACCGCGCGACGATGGAGGCGCTGGTGCAATACCTGCACGAGCAGCACTTCATCGACCGGCGTATTACGCTGGAGGAACTGTTCGTGCCGGTTGGGAAGGAAACCCCTCAACAACGCAGCGAGGTTGGTGCAGCCGCGTCGTAGGGTGCAAAGACGCGAGGCGCAACGCGTGGAATTGGCCAAGGACGTGCTCGTTTTGCCCACCATCCCACGGGAAGCGGTTGGCCAAGGCGCTCCAACATCTGAGGTCGGCAATGACGATCGAGCCGAGACAAACCAAGGAAATCGAGTTTCTCCGCGGGCGACTGAAACAGAGTATTGATTTCTTTCATCGCCGAAGGGACCTGAGCCGCAAAGCAGCGGTGACTACCAAGATGCTCGTCGGGATATTGGGCGCGGCCACCACCATTGCGCTCGGTATCAAGCCGTACGGATTTTATGATCAGGACAGGTTGTCGGTTGCGGCGTTGTGCTTCAGTTCGGCGGTTCCGGTTTTTGCCGCGTGGGAGGCGTTTTATGATCCACGCTGGTTATGGGTACGCTACAACGAGACGTTGGGCCGGCTCTATGCCATCTCCGATGACTTCGAATACGCCCTCGCCTCCGGACAGCCGCTCGCGCAGGAGGCCGTCGACAAGCTCTATGCCCGGCTGCAAGATGTGCTTCAGGAAACCAATAAAGCGTGGTCGGACAAGCGGGTTAAGGATCGGGCCGCCGAGCAGACAAAAGCGGCGGACGATGCTTCGAAATAGGAGCCAAAGCGTTTTCCTCCGGTTTCGAAGCCAGCTAACTTTGCAGCCAATTCTTGAGAAGGACGTGTCGATGGGCCTGGAACAAGTAACAACCGCCGCCGCCACGGTCGATTACGACCGCTACCGGCTGCGACGCTTTGTCGAGCAGCTTGAGACCGCGGGCGAATTGCAGCGGCGGCGGGGGACGACCAAGCTCACCGAGATTGCGGCGGCGCTCGAGGCCAATCCCAAGGCGGTGCTGTTCGAGCAGGCGGGCGGCGAGCCGCTCGTTGGCAATGTCTGCGGCAGCCGCAAGCGTTATGCGCTCGCTTTTGGCGTAACGCCGCAGAGACTTTTGCCGGAAATCCTGCGGCGGCTGCGCACGAAGCCGGAGTTCATCGATGTCGGCCGCGAGGAAGCGCCGGTGCAGGAGGTCGTGATGACCGGCGCCGACATCGACCTCACCAAGCTGCCTGCGAACCTGCAGCACGGCAAGGACGGCGGCCCCTACATCTCGGCCGGGATGGATTTCTGCGTCGACAAGGCGACCGGCTGCACCAATGTCGGGCTGCGCCGCTTCATGCTGCGCGGACGCGCCTCAACCGGCGTCGATCTGGTGGCGCCGAGCGACCTGCGCAACATCTACCTAGCGGCGCTCGCGCGCGGCGAGCGGCTGCCGCTCTCAGTCGTGGTCGGCGGGCATCCGATCGATTACTTCGCGGCGACCATGCGGATGCCGGGTGATGAGCTGTCGCTGCTCGCCTCGCTGCGCGCCGCGCCGATGCCGGTGGTGAAATGCGTGAGCAACGACATCCGTGTGCCGGCGGACGCCGAATGGGTGCTCGAAGGCTATCTCGGCGAGGAGGGCTACCAGGAACCGGAGGGACCGTACGGCGAATTCCTCGGCTACTACGGTGGCGTCAAGACCAACCCGGTGTTCCACGTCACCGCGGTGACGCGCCGGCGTGATGCGCTGTTCCAGACGCTGACGATCGGCGGCGCCACCATGAGCTGTACCGACACTGCGCAGCTCTGCACGCTGCGCACCGAAGTGCTGATCTGGCGCGCGCTCGAAAGCGCAATCCGCGAGCCGGTCGCGGTCTACGCGCCGCCCGCGACCGGCGGCGTTTACAACGTGCGCATCGCCATGCGCCAGCGCGTGCCGGGCGAGGCGCGCAACGCAATCGCGGCGGCGTTCGGCTCGCTCGCCAACGTGAAGAACGTGTTCGTGGTCGATCCCGACATCGACATCTTCTCCGACGAGCAGATGGAATGGGCGCTCGCCACCCGCTTCCAGCCGGACCGCGATTACGTCTGCGCGAGCGGCTTCCGCACCATTCCGCTCGATCCTTCGCTGGAGAGCCACAGCAGCCTTGGCGCGAAGGCCGGCTACGACTGCACCATGCCGATTGGTGGCCGGAGGAAGCTTGAGGCGGAAATCCCCGAGCCGCCGAAGTTTACCGGCGCGCGCTTTCCTTCGCTCGAAGCCGCGCTCGCCGACGGACCGAAATTCTTCGAGGAGCTCATGGTCGCGCTCGGCAGCGAAGACGGCCGCGAGATCGTGCTCGCGCTCGAAGATTTGCACCGCGCCGGCCGACTCAAGCGCGACCCGGCGGAGGGGCGGTACAGCCTTGCTTGAGTGTAAGCCGTGACTCTCACTTCGTTGTCCCGCGCAGGCGGGAACCCATACGCCGCGTCCTAACCAATTTGGCGATGCCTCCAAACAATTTTCGAGCTCGGAGGGTATGGGTCTCCGCCTTCGCCCTTCGCGGGAACAACGCCCTGCAGCGGACTTGTCTGGAATCATAAATGCCGCGCTACATAGGCAAGCCGATCCCGCGCCTCGAGGACGAGCGCTTCGTCACCGGGCGCGGCCGCTACACCAATGACATCCCGCCGCCGGATGCGGTGTGGGCCTACGTGCTGCGCTCGCCGCACGTGCATGCGCGCATCGCCGCGATCGAGGTCGCGGCGGCGCGAGAAATGCCCGGCGTGCTCGCTGTGCTCACCGCGACGGACTACGCCACCGACGGCGGCAAAGGCATTCCGCATGTCCCCAACACCGCCGACGCGGTCGAGCCGACCAAGCCGGCGTTCGGGCCGGAGCAGTTCACTTGGGACAATCCGCAACCGGTACTCGCGAGCGACCGGGTGCGCTTCGTCGGCGAGCCGGTGGCGCTCGTCGTCGCGCAAACGCTCGACCAGGCGCGCGACGCCGCGGAGGCGATCGCGGTCGACTACGAGATGCTGCCCGCGGTCGTGGCGATGGCCGCCGCGGTCGCGCCCGGCGCGGCACAGTTGTTCGACGCCGTGCCAAACAACATCGCGCTGCATGCTCACTTCGGCGACAAGGACGCGGCCGCGCGCGCCTTCACTGGCGCCGCGCTGGTGATCGAGCGCGAACTCGCCAACCAGCGCATCGTCAACGCGCAGATGGAGCCGCGCGCCGCCAGCGGGCTCTATAACCCGGCAACTGACATGACGACGCTCATCGCCGGCAGCCAGGGCGTGAATCGCCACAAGGGTGCGCTCAGCGCGGCGCTGGGCATTCCGCCTGCGAAGATCCGCGTGATCTCGCCCGACGTCGGCGGCGGCTTCGGCCCGCGCAATCTGCTCTATCCTGAATTCGTCATGGTCGCCTGGGCGGCGAAGCGGCTGCGCCGGCCGGTGCGCTGGAACAGCGATCGCGGCGAGGCGTTCCTGTCCGACTACCAGGGCCGTGACATGAGCGTGCGCATCGCCGCCGCGTTCAACACGCGCGGAAAGCTCCTCGGCGTGCGTTTCCACATCGACGGCAATCTCGGCGCACATCCCGCCGCCTTCGTCTCGCTCAACAATTATCGCAGGCTTGCGACCACAGTCTACGACGTGCAGGCAGTGCACGCGGAACTGCGCGGCATCCTCACCAATTCGACGCCGACCTGCCCGTTCCGCGGCGCCGGCCGCCCGGAAGCGATGTTCGTGATGGAGCGCCTGCTCGATCTCGCGGCGGAAGAACTCGGCATCGACCGCATCGAGATCCGGCGGCGCAATCTCATCGGCAAGACTCAGCTTCCCTACTTCAGCGCCATGGGACTCACCTACGACAGCGGCGATTTTCGCGGCAACATGGACAAGGCGCTCGACCGCGCGGACTGGCCGGGCTTCCGCGAGCGCCGCAAAGAGAGCAAGCGCAACGGCCTGCTGCGCGGCATCGGCGTCGCCAACTACATCGAAGCGCCGGTCGGCGCGCCCTACGAACGTGTCGCGTTGACGGTAAAGGCTAAGCGCGAAGTGGAACTTATCGTCGGCACCCAGTCGAGCGGCCAGGGGCACGAGACCGTGTTCGCGCAGGTCGCAGCCGACCTGCTCGACGTGCCGATCGAGAGCATCAAGGTGATCACTGGCGACAGCGCGATCGTCGAGCGCGGTGGCGGCTCGCACTCCGCGCGCTCGATGCGGCTCGTGGGTACGCTGCTGTACGAAGCCTCCGGACAAATCCTCGCCAAGGCGCGCGAAGTCGCAGCGGGGCTCTTGGACGCTGCCGGGAGCGAGGTGACCTATAACGATGGGCTGTTCGCTGCGCCGAGCTCAAACCGGACTTATAGTTTGTTCGATCTCGCTTCGCAGAGCGCGCCCGACACGCTCACCGCCACGACCGACATTTCCAAGCGCATCCCGGCGCACCCGACCGGCTGCGCAGTGTGCGAGCTGGAAGTCGATCCCGCCACCGGCCTGGTCGAGATCAAGCGCTACACCTCGGTCGACGATGTCGGCACGCCGATCAACCCGCTGATCGTCGACGGGCAGATGCACGGCGGCATCGTGCAGGGCATCGGCCAGGCGCTCGGCGAAGGCGTTGCCACCGATCCCGACAGCGGCCAGGTGATCAGCGCCTCATTCATGGACTACACGCTGCTGCGCGCCGACGATGTCCCGAGCTTCGATGTCGAGCTTGCGGTCGATCCGACCGCCGGCAACCCGCTCGGCATCAAAGGCGGCGGCGAGGGCGGCATCACGCCGGCGCCCGCCGTCGTTATCAACGCGCTGGTCGACGCGCTACGCGAGTTTGGCGTCGATCATATCGACATGCCGGCGACGCCGCTACGCGTATGGAGCGCGATCCATGCGCGCCGAAATAACAGGGAGAGGCCCACGTGACCTCACAAGTCATTTTCGAAGCCTACGAAGATCGTTTGGACGTTGTCCTCAACCGGCCAGACGAAGGCAACCTGATCTCCAATGAAATGGGTCAGGAGATCGCGCACGTCATCCGCAGCCTGGGTCCCGCAACGAAACTGGTGCGGCTGCGCGGGAACGGCGCGAACTTCTGCAAGGGCCGCCAGAGCCCGCAGCCCAATCGCGAGAAATCGACGGCCCTCGATCTGCGCCATCCGATCGCGGAAGTGCCGCTCGACCTTTACGCCGCGGTGAAGGAGGCGCGCGCGCCGACGCTGGCGATCGTGCAAGGTGAAGCGCTCGGGGTCGGCTGCGCGCTTGCGGCCGTTTGTGATATGACGATCGCAAGCGAGGATGCGGTGTTCCAGGTGCCGGAGCTCAACCACAACATCGCGCCGACGCTGGTGATGTGGGCGCTGGTCAATCGCGTACCCTACAAGACCGCCGCGCACCTGGTCTATTCGCGCGAGCGCATCGGCGCGGTGCGCGCGGAGGCGCTCGGGATCGTCACGCAGGTGGTCGCACGTGCGCAGCTTGACGCCACGGCCGAAAAACTCTCGGAGAGCATCCTGAGCCGCGCCGCCGCGCCGGTGCAGGCGATCAAGGAATATCTGAAGTTCGCTTCGCGCATGGACCCCGCCAGCGCCTCGGCCTATTCGTCCGTGCTCAACGCCGCGGTCGGGTCATCGACGCCGCGCGCATGAGTCGACCAGCACTCCGCTCGTCCCCGCGCAAGCGGGGAGGCGTCACAAGCTCTCACGCTTCGAGCAAGCCGCTCCTGGATCCCCGCTTGTGCGGCGATGAGCGGGCGGGTCACCGGAAGTAATAAATTCGAAGAGCGCAACATGAAAATCGCCATCCCTGATCTCATCTCCAATTCCTACTTTCCCGCGGCGGCGGCGGTCGAGCTTGGCTTCTTCAAGGCGGAAGGTCTCGACATGGCGCTCGAGCTGATCTTCCCGGTCGACAGGACGCTCGAAATGCTGCGCGACGGCAAGATCGATTTCGTCGGCGGCTCCGCCCACAGCGTGCCGCATGCGTTTCCGGAATGGCAGGGCGGCAAGCTGCTGGGCGCGTTGGCGCAGGGCACGTACTGGTTCCTCATCCTGCGCGCCGATCTCAATGCCAGGAAGGGCGACGTTGCCGCGATCAAAGGCCTCAAGATCGGGGCCGCGCCATTGGTCGAACTGGGACTGAAGCAGCTCCTGGTGGAATCAGGCATCGACACCGTGCGCGACAAGGTCACGATCGCGCCGGTGCCTGCTGAATTCCTCGGCCCGGAAAAGAATTTCGGCGTCGGCGCGGCGAAGGCGCTGCAAGCGGGAACGATCGACGGCTTCTGGGCGAACGGCATGGGCGCCGAGGTCGCCATCCGCAGCGGCGCCGGCACGATGGTGATCGATGTGCGGCGCGGCGACGGCCCGCCCGGCGCGTTCAACTACACTATGCCGGCGCTGATCACCTCGGACGCGGTGATCGCGCGCGACCGCAACGCCGTCGCCGCAGCGGTGCGCGCGTTGGTGAAGACGCAACTGGCGCTCAAGGCCGACGTGAGCCTTGCGACCAAGGTCGGCCGCAAGCTCTTTCCCGCCGCCGAGGCGGAACTGATCGCCGATGTCGTGCGCCGCGACCTGCCTTATTACGACCCCGCGATCTCGCCGGACTTCGTGCGCGGGATGACTGCATTCCAGCGCCATGTCGGGCTGCTGCGAGGTGAGGCGAGCTACGAGCAGGTCGTCGCCACCGAATTCAGCCCGCTCTGGAGCGGCTAAGCGGAAGCCGTTGCCATGTCTGCATCGGATGCGATCAAGCTACCCGCCGAGCTTCGCACGATTTTCGAGCAGGATTTTCCGCGCTTCTCGGACGCAGAATATCAGCGGCGTCACACGGCGCTCGCCGGTGCGATGGAAACGACGGGTGTCGATCACCTGCTGATCGTCAGCGCGCAGAACGTCGGCAACGCCACACGATGGGTGACGAACTGGCCGGGCACCAATCAGGCCCTGCTCATCTTCCGCCCGGGCGAGCCGATGACGATGTACGTCGAGTATTTCAATCACGTGCCGCAGGCCCGGCTGCTTGCCCGCGCTGTCGACGTGCGTTGGGGCGAGGAGAAGGGCGTCGCGCCGGCGATTGAAGAGCTCAAACGCCGGGACGCCAAGCGCGTCGGCGTGATCGGCCCGCTCAATGGGCCGCGCTGGAAGGCGCTCGAAGCGGCGTTCGAGGTAAAGAGCCTCGATGCCGGCTACATCCAGCTCCGCTCCATCAAGTCCGATGAGGAGATCGCCTGGCTGCGCATCGGCGCGGCGCTGAGCGATGCGGGCATGGCGGCGCTCGTCGGCGGCACGCAACCCGGCATGACCGAGCACGAACTCGCCAATATGATCGAGCGTGCCTATGTCGGCATCGGCGGCACCACCGGCATTCACTTCATCGGCGCGACGCCGATGGCGACGCCGGATGTATTCGTGCCGCGGCAATTTACTTCGCGCCGACCAGTGCAAGCCGGCGACTTCGTCTTCTGCGAACTAGCCGCATCGTGGTGGGATTATTCCGGCCAGGTGCTGCGCGGCTTCACGGTCGACACCGAGCCGACACCGCTCTATCGCGATCTGCACGAGACCGCGCTTGCGGCCTTCAACGCCATTACGCACGTGATCAAACCCGGCGTGCCGGCGCAGACACTGATCGACGCGTCGGCCGTCATCGAGGAGAACGGCTTCACCACCTGCGACGACCTGGTGCACGGTTATGGCGGCGGCTACTTCCAACCGATCCTCGGATCGAAGAGCCGGTCGACCGGCCACCCCGCGAGCATGATTTTGCGTGAGAATATGTGCATGGTGGTGCAGCCCAACGTCATCACCCGCGACGAGAAAGCCGGCGTGCAATTCGGCGAACTGGTGCGCGTCACCAAGGACGGCTGTGAGTCGCTGCACCGCACGCCGCACGGACTCTTTCGCGCGGGGCAGAGCATCTGAACGGCAGCAATCCCTGTCGTGAGTATTGGCACCGTCGTCCTCGCCGAGTCCCGCTTTCGCGCAGAGGCGCTCGTTAAGCGCACGTTGGAATTCTCTGCGTCATTGCCGGGCTTGTCTCGGCTCGTTGCCGGGCTTGTCCCGGCAATCCATACAGCAGAAAGAATGATGTCCCGCCTATGCGCTTTCGTGGGGGCGACGGCAGCTTGACAAGCGCGCGACACCGATGTATTAAACCATTAAGTTATTTAACTTTATGGTTTAATGCAAATGTCGATCGACCGCCTCAGCGCCACGTTTTCAGCCCTCGCCGACCCCACGCGGCGCGCCATCCTGGCGCGGCTGGTCACCGGCGAAACCTCGGTCACCGACCTCGCCAAGCCGTTCGAGATGAGCCTGCCCGCCGTCTCCAAGCATCTCAAGGTGCTGGAGCGGGCCGGCCTCATCACCCGCGGGCGCGAGGCGCAGTGGCGTCCCTGCCGGATCGAGCCGAACGCTCTCAAGCCGGTCGATGACTGGCTCGAAGACTATCGGCGGCTCTGGGAGGAGCGCCTCGATCGCCTCGACGAATATCTGCAAGCGCTGCAAACAAAGGAGAAGAAGCGTGGCCGCAGGAAATAGTCTCGACACCGAACAGGATCCGCGGGTGCTCATCGCGACGCGTATCTTCGATGCACCGCGCGAATTGGTGTTCGCGGCCTGGACCGATCTGGAGCACCTCAAGCAATGGTGGGGTCCCAACGGGTTCAGCACAACAACGCATTCGATCGACGTACGCTCCGGCGGCGTCTGGCGCTTCGTCATGCACGGCCCGGATGGCCGGGATTATCAGAACCGGATCACCTATGATGAAGTCGTGAAGCCGGAGCGGCTGGTCTACCACCATGGCGGCGGCGACGATGTCGAGCCCGTGCAATTCAGGGTGACGGTGACGTTCGAGGATCTGGGCGGCAAGACGCGGCTCACGATGCGGGCGCTGTTTCCCTCCGCGGAGGAGCGCACGCGCGTGGTCAAGCAATACGGCGCCGACGAGGGCATGGTGCAGACGCTCGCGCGTTTGCAGCAGCATGTGGCGGCGATGGCATCGTCAGTTGGTGCTGCCGATCAGGAGATGGTCGTCACCCGCACCTTCAACGCGCCGCGCGAACTGGTGTGGAAGGCGAATACCGAACTGGAGCGCCTCAAGCATTGGTGGGGGCCGAAGGGCTTCACTTGGCTCGGCGGCAAGCTCGATCTTCGTCCGGGCGGCATGTTCCACTACGGCATGCGGTCGCCCGACGGCGTGGAGATGTGGGGCCGGTTCGTCTATCGCGAGATCGTCGCGCCGGAGAAGCTTGTCTTCGTCGTGTCATTTTCGGATGCGAATGCTGGTATGACCCGCCACCCCTGGGCCCCGAACTGGCCGCTGGAAGTGCTCAATACATCGACGTTCGCCGAGCGCGACCGGAAGACGACGATTACGATCCGCGGCATTCCGATCAACGCCACGGACATCGAGCGCGAGACTTTTGCGGCCGGACGCGACTCCATGCGCCAGGGCTTCGCCGGAACGCTCGATCAGCTCGAGGCTTACCTGGCGAAGGCGTGAAGCGCGAACGCTTTGCGACGATGCTCTTGTGAGACGAATGTTTCCTGTGAGGAGTGCACCGATGCAACTGAATCCCTATCTCACTTTCAACGGCACCTGTGAAACGGCCTTCAAATTCTACGCGCAGGTTCTGGGCGGCAAGATCGAGGCGATGATCCCGCACGAGGGAACGCCAATGGCCGACCACGTGTCGCCCGAATGGCGCAGCAAGATCATGCATGCCCGCCTGAGCATCGGCGACCGGCTGCTGATGGGCTCCGACGCGCCGCCCGATCGCCGCGAAGCGATGCAGGGCTTCTCGGTGACGCTCAGCCTCGACGACGCGACCGAAGCCGAGCGCATCTTCGGCGCACTGGCCGAGAAAGGAACGGTGCGAATGCCGATCCAGCAGACCTTCTGGGCCGCCCGCTTCGGCATGCTGGTCGATCAGTTCGGCACGCCATGGATGATCAACTGCGAGCCGCCAAGGTGATCCAGCCGGCGCGTCAGCCCCAGTAGCGGCCGCTCGCGCCGATGATGACGACGACGAGGCCGAGCGGCAGGTTGACAGCAATGATCTGGCGGATGCGGTTGAGATTCGCGCCAGCGGTCGGCCAATCGCCGGCGTCCACGGCTCGTTTGAGCTTGAGCCAAGGTCCGTGGAAGAGCCACAGGAACAGCGCGATCATCACCCAGCCGATCCCCTGCATGATGTGGACATGCAGGGGCAAGGTCGCAAAGCCGCCGAAGGTCTTGAACACCATCCAGTAACCGCTCGCGAGCAGCAGCAGGATGGCGATCCAGACCCAGGGGAAGAATTTCCGGAAGGTCACCTGCATCAGCCGCAACCGCTGCGGCGGCTCGAGCGTCGCGAGCGCCGGGCGCAGGCACATGTAGATGGCGAACATGCCGCCGACCCAGACGACGGCGCCGAAGATATGCAGGGCAAGCGCGACGGCGGTCATGGGGGCTCTCCGTTTGCGGCGATTCCAACTCAATGCCGGGCTGCGCGGCCGTTGGCAAGCGGCCCGCACACCCCGGGCGAATGCGCTTCACTCCGCCGCGACCGCACGGTGGCGCGCGTCCTGCACAAGTTGCCAGATGCGCGAGGGGCTCAGCGGCAGCTCGCGGGGCTGGACGCCGAACGGACGCAACGCGTCTGCGACCGCATTTGCGATCACGCCGCCGGCCGCAATGATGCCACCCTCGCCGGCGCCTTTGGCGCCGAGCGGATTGATCGGCGAGGGATGATCCTCGAGCATGACCGCACGGATGCAGGGGAAATCGCTCGCCGTCGGCACCAGATAGTCGGCCAGCGAACCGGTCAGGAACTGGCCGGCGTCATCATACATCAGATGTTCCATGAACGCGCCGCCGAGGCCCTGCACCACCGAGCCGACGATCTGCCCGCGCAGCGTGAGCGGATTGATGATGCGCCCGCAATCCTCCACCACAACGTAATCGAGCAGCGCCACGTGACCGAGCTTCGGATCGACCGCCACGTGGGCCGCGTGCGCGCCGTAGGTGTAAGTGTGTTTCTTGTTGAGGAACGCGCCTTCCGCGGAAATGCCTTCGGCCGAGAGCCCGGCCATTGGCAGCGATTGGCCTCGCGGGCCGACCACCCGGCTGCCTTCGACGATCTGCACCTCGGAGGGCGCGCATCCGAGCTTGTTGGCGGCGTGCGCACGGATCGCCTCTTGCACCAGCGTCGCGGCCGACAGGATCGCCGAGCCTCCCATGACGATCGAACGCGAGTGATAGGCGCCGTAGCCATCGCTCACGTGGCTGGTCGAGCCGTGGAACACGCCGCGGATGCGCGCGATGTCGACTTCGAGCGCGTCGGCAGCGATCTGCGCAAACACAGTCTCGACCCCCTGCCCGACCGCTGACGACCCGACGTAAACAGAGAAATCGCCGGAGGGCTCGAGCACGATGCGCGCGCTTTCCTTCGGGCCCGCGGCGCCGCCCTCGACGAAGCAGCCGATGGCGACACCGTGATGACGGCCGTCGATCAGCTTGCCTCTGAGCGTAGATTTCTCGGCCCAGCCGATCTCCTGCAGACAGCGGTCGAGGGTCGCATGATAATCGCCGCTGTCGAACTGATCGTTGCTCTCGTAGGGCGTGATGGTCGCGACGGAATACGGCATCTCCGATTGGCGGACGAGATTGCGGCGGCGCAATTCAACGCGGTCGATGCCGAGATCGTCGGCGATGATGTCGAAGAGCCGCTCGCGGAAGAAGTCAGTCTCGAACCGCCCCGGACCGCGATAGGTCCCGACCGGGGTCTTGTTGGTGAGTTGCAGCGCCACGTCGATGTCGACGATCGGAACGCGGTAGGGGCCCGACATGAACTGCGCAACGTTGCGCGCGCCGACCGCGCCATTGGTGCGCATGTAGGCGCCCACGTCGACATGGGCATGGCCGCGCAGCGCGAGGATCGTACCGTCGCGCGTGCACGCGATCTCGACGTCGATCTCCGCCTCGCGCGCGTGATTGAGCGTCATCAGTTGCTCGCGGCGATCCTCGATCCACTTCACCGGCCGGCCGGTATGACGCGCCGCGAACGGGATCAGGAAATCCTCAGGATAGAACTCGCCGCGTGCACCGAAGCCGCCGCCGACGTCGTTCTCGACCAGTTCGACCGCGTCTTCGGCGAGGCCCATCTGCCTGGCGATGGTGCGGCGGTTGAAGAACAGCACCTTGGCGCCGCCGTAGACGGTGAGCTTGCCGCGCGCCGCATCCCACACGGCGAGCAGCCCACGCGGCTCCATCGGCATCGCCATGTGGCGCTGCACGCGGAAACGCTCGCGCCGGGCGTAGGGAGCATCCTTGAACGCGGACGCGGCGTCACCGCGAAGCGCATGAAACTTGATCGCGAGGTTGGTGCCCTGCTCCTCGAACAGCAGCGACCTGTTCGCCGCCGAATCCTGGCTGCCACTGACCGCCGGCAACTGCTCGATGTCGACGTCGATCCCTTCCAGCGCATCCTCGGCGCGCGCCGCGCGGTCCGCGAGCACGAGCGCCAGCGCCTCGCCGACGTAACGCACCTTATCGTGGGCGATCACCGGCTGACCGAACGGCTCGAAATCCGGCAGCGGCTGCAGCCGCATCGGTACGTTCGGGATATTGCCGCCGAGATCGGCGGCGGTGATGACCGAATATACGCCGGGCATCCCGCGCGCGCGCGTCACGTCGATCGCGCGGATGCGCCCGTGCGCGACCGAGCTGCGCAGGATCGCGGCATGCAGCACGCCGTCGCGTGTTATGTCGTCGATGTATTCACCGCGGCCACGCACGAACCGGAGGTCTTCGAACCGCTCGATCGGACTGCCGATGAACGAATTTCTCATGCGGTCTCTCCGCTGCCACCCTTGTAGGCGGCGCGCGCGTCGAGCACCGCCTCGACAATCGAGATGTAGCCGGTGCAGCGGCAGAGATTGCCGGAGAGAACCTCGCGCACACGATCGGCGTCGCAGTCGGGCTCTTCGCTCAACAGCGCGTGGGCGGTCGTGATCATGCCCGGTGTGCAGAAGCCGCACTGCAGCGCGTGGTGCTTGCGGAACGAGGCTTGCAGCGGCGTCAGGTGATCATCAAAGGAAAGCCCTTCGACGGTGACGACCTTGCTGCCCTCGGCCTGCACCGCCAGCATCAGGCATGCGCGCACCGCTGCGCCGTCGACGATGACCGTGCAGGCGCCGCAGACGCCGTGCTCGCAGCCGACGTGCGTGCCGGTGAGCCGCAGGTGATGGCGCAGGCAGTCGGCCAGCGTCAACCGCGGCTCCACCTCGACTTCGACCGGCTTGCCATTGACTTCAAATCGCACGGGCATAGGAGTTCCAAGGATTGAGTCTGGATCAGGCGGATGCGCTCTTGAGGGCGCGCTCGACCATGGTGCCGACAAGCGCGCGGCGATACGCTCCGCTGGCGTGGATGTCGTCATCCGGATCGACGGATGCAGACGCGGCCTCCTCCGCCTTCGCGATGGTCGCCTCGTCGATGGCGCGGCCGTTCAGCACGGCTTCGACCTGCGGCAACCGCAGCGGACGGTCGGCAACGCCAATAACGCCGACATGGGCGTTGCTCGCCTTGCCGCCGTCGTCGTCATAGAACACGGCGGCGGCGGCCATCGCGAAATCGCCGCGGCGGCGGGCGAATTCCTGAAAGCCCCAACGTCGCCGCGCCGGCCAGGCCGGCAGGCGGATCTCGGTGATGATTTCGTCGGGGTTGAGCGCGGTCATCAGCGGGCCGACGAAGAAATCCGCCGCGCGGATGACGCGCGCTCCGGATGAACCGACGACCGCGATCTCTGCCTCGCAGGTCACAGCGATGCCCGGCATTTCCGCCGCCGGGTCGGCGTGCGCAACGCTGCCCCCGACGGTGCCGCGGTTGCGGATCTGATAATGCGCGACGTGATCGATCGCGGCGACCAGCAACGGGTGCGCGGTGCGCAGCCGCGTATCGTCTTCGATGTCGCGCCAGCGGACCATCGCGCCCAGCACCACACCGCCATTTGTTATTTTGATCTGACGAAGATCGGGGACCTTGCGCAGGTCGACCAGCATCGACGGCGCGGCGAGTCGGAACGCGAGCATCGGGACAAGGCTCTGGCCGCCGGCGAGTGCCTTGGCGTTGCCGTCGCTCGCGGCAAGCAGCGCGATCGCTTCGGAGAGCGTCGCCGGGCAGGCGTATTCGAAGGGCGCCATTTTCATGAGATTGCTGTCCCCTTCGAACCCAACGGCCGCAAGACAACGGGCTTCGTACCTATCATCGGAGCAACTCTGCGGTCAACGTGATCACGGCTGCGCGTCCTTGATGAGTTGCCACACCCGCGGTGGCGACAGCGGCAGCTCGCGCGGCTGCACGCCAAGCGGCGTGAGCGCGGCCGCGACCGCATTCGCCATCACGCCGCCGACGGGGATTATACCCCCCTCGCCCGCGCCCTTGGCGCCGAGTGGATTGTTCGGCGACGGCTTCTGCTCCAGCGCGACGGCCCTGATAGCCGGAAAATCGCTGGCGGTCGGCATCAGGTAGTCGGCGAACGATCCGGTCAGGAGCTGAGCCTCCTCGTCATAGACGAAGTGTTCGAGGAACGCGCCGCCGAGCCCCTGCACCACCGCGCCGACGCATTGACCGTGCAGCGTGAGCGGATTGATGATGCGCCCCACGTCTTCGACCGCGACGTAATCGATCACCTCGACGTGACCGGTTTTCGGATCGACGGCGACGTGAGCGGCATGGGCGCCGTAGCTGTAGGTGCGCTTGTTGCTGGCGTAGGTGCCGTCCGCGGAGATGCCGGCGGCGGCCAGCTCCTTCAGTGCGATCGAGACGCGTCCCGGACCAATCGCTTGTTCCCGATCGATCTCGATGTCGTGCGCCGCACAACCCAAATGCCCGGCCGCCGCCGCGCGGATCGCCTCGCGCAAATTGCCAGCCGCGGCGATGATCGCCGAACCGCCCATCACCACCGAGCGCGAACTGTAGGAGCCAAACCCCTCGCTCAGAAGATCGGTCGACCCGTGGCGGACCACGATGCGTTCCATTGGCATTTCCAGCGCGTCGGCGGCGATCTGCGCGAACACGGTTTCGATCCCCTGCCCGACCGCGGATGATCCGACCGAGACCGTCACCGAGCCGTCGCTCTCGAGCTTGAGCCGCGCATTCTCCTTCGGTCCGGACGCGCCGCCTTCGAGATAGCAGCCGACCGATACGCCGTGGTAGCGGCCGTCGATCAGCCGCCCTTGCAGCTTGGACTTCTCGGCCCATCCGATCTCCGCCAGACAACGATCGAGCGTCTGCTGATAATCCCCGCTGTCGCATTCGGTCTCGATGTCGAGGCCCACGACCTTGGCAAGCGGATAGGGCATCTGCGCTTCGGAAATGAGATTACGCCGGCGGAACTCGACGCGGTCGATGCCAAGCTCGTGCGCGGCGATATCCAAAAGTCGCTCGCGGAAAAAATCAGCTTCGAAGCGGCCCGGCGCGCGATAGGTGCCGGACGGCGTCTTGTTGGTCACCAGCAGCGAGACGTCGATGCGAATACTGGGGATGCTATAGGGACCGGACATCACCTGCGTGATATTGCGCGAGGCGGTCGCGCCGACGGTGCGGATATAGGCGCCGATATCCGTGAAGGCCTGGCCGCGCAGGGCGAGGATGTTTCCCTCGCGGGTGCAGGCGATCTCAAGCGTGCATTCGGCATCGCGGGCGTGGTTGGTCGCGAGCAGATTCTCGCGGCGGTCCTCGGTCCATTTCACCGGCCGGCCGGTAAGGCGCGCCGCAAACGGGATCAGGAAATCCTCGGGGTAGAACTCGCCACGCGCGCCGAAGCCGCCGCCGACATCGTATTCGAGCAGACGTATGGAGGACTCGGGGAGGCCCATCATCTTTGCCAGCATGCGGCGATTCGGGAACGGCACCTTCGCCGCGCCCGACACCGTCATTTGCTGCTGCGCCGCGTTCCATTCCGCCAGCAAGCCGCGCGGCTCCATCGGCACCGCTGCGTGGCGCTGCACCTTGAAATGCTCGCGGCGGGTATAGCTCGCGGAGCGGAATGCCGCTTCGGCATCGCCGCGCACCGCGGCGATGCTGGTCGCAACGTTGGTCCCGGATGATTCGAACAGGAGGCTGTCATTCCGGCGTGCGGCATCGCGGTCAGGCACCGCCGAGAGCGCCTCGATGTCGACGGTGATCGCCTCCAACGCATCCTCGGCGATGGCCGGGCTGTCCGCCAGCACGAGCGCGAGCGGCTCGCCAACATAGCGTACCTTGTCATGCGCGATCACCGGCTGCTCGTATTGGCGCAGCACCGGCATCGGCTCCTGACGCATCGGGATGGTCGGCACCGCGCCGTTCAAGTCGGCTGCGGTGATGACGGCATGCACGCCCGGGCGCGCCCGTGCCGCGGTCGCATCGATCGCCCGGATGCGTCCGTGCGCGATCGAACTGCGCAGGATCACGGCATGCAGCATGCCGGCGCGCGCAAGATCGTCGACGTACTGGCCGCGTCCGCGGAGGAAGCGCAGATCCTCGATGCGCTCCACCGGGCTTCCGACAAAGGCGTTGGACCGCGCACGCGAGCCGTGCGGAGCCGAGGTCATACGAGTTGACCGTCGCTGAGCGGGATGTCGCGCATCGTGCTGGGCGCGAACAATTCTTCGAGCTTGATCCGGCGCGGCGTCAGCCCGTGCTCGTGTGCGTATTGCAACAGCGCCTCGATCGTCGGGCGGTTCTGCTCGATCCCGTAGGGATACCAGTCGGGACCAATGATCGCCTGCTCCTCCTCCAGCAGCGGCTGCAGCCAGGCCAGTGAGGCCTTGGGTGAGCCGGTCTCTTCGAGCAGAATGTAGGAGTAGTCCTTGGCCCGGCAGAACGCCTTGTAGAGGCTCAGCGCCACCCACGGATCACGATCGTAGATCTCCCGCCGGATCACCACCGTGTGCATGATCGGATAGATCCTGGTGCGCTTGTAATAGTCCTTTTCCAGCTCGGCATAGTTCGGAAACAGCCGGCGCACGTTCCGCGCGCCGCGGCGGAATGAGTGCGGATTATTGGCGGTCATCATGAAATCAATTTCGCCGCGCTCGAGCAGATCGCCAAGCTCGGTGCCCGGCGGCGCCTGCGTGAGCCTCACATCGGGCGGCAGCGCATGGCCGAGGCGGTCAGCGCGGCCCTGCACCCATTCGATGTCGCTCGGCTTGACGCCGTACTCGTGCTGCAGCAATCCGCGCATATAGACCGCGGCGGTCATGCTGTATTCCGGCACCCCTCCGCGCTTTCCCTTGAGGTCCTGCGGCTTCGCGATGCCCTTCTCGGTGTTGACGAAGAAGTAGCCGTGCCGGAACACCCGCGAGGGAAACACCGGGATGGCGATGAACGGGGCGTTGCCGCCGCTGACCAGCGTCGTGTAGTTCGACAGCGACATTTCCGATACATCGAACTCCCTGTACTGCAGCATGCGCCAGAAAATCTCGGCCGGCTGCAGCGTCACGTAGTTGAGTTCGATGCCTTCGGGCCGGATCATCCCGTCGCGCAGCGCCTGCGTGCGGTCATAGGGCCCGCAGGCGAGAGTCAGACGCAGATTGGACATGAGCACCCCGGTTTTTGCCGCCGCGCAAAACTCCCGTGGCGCACGCGGACTGTCAAGCGGTGCGATCCTTGATTCGCCATCGGGCCGAGCCTAGGATTCCTCCCAACCGAAGCCTCGATCTCGAACGCATGGAGCGGGTTGGATGAAACGGCTGGTGTTGGAGACTACGGCGCCTTTCCAAGGCTTGCCGGAGCTGGTCGCCTACGACGAAGGATTGTTCGCACAGGAGGGCATCGAGATCGCCTGGGCCGACCGCGACCAGGGCGTCGAGAAGAAGGTCGATCGCAGCATCACCAGTCCCAAGGGCGTCAATCCGTTCGCCAGCCACGGCAAGCTGTTCGAGCAGGGCCAGGCGGATATGTATAATGCCTGCGAGTGGGGCAACTACTGCCGCGTGGGTTCGACCGCCGCCGGCAGCCGCCAGCTCGGCCGCCGCGCGATCGTGACCTATTCGGCGATGATGGTCGCGCCCGACTCGCCGGTCTACACGCCGCAACAGCTTGCCAACCGGACGATCGGCGTCCCGTTCTACTTCGGCACGCATTATATCTGCATGCACATGCTGCAGGGTTTCCTGCGGCGGCAAGAGATCAAGTTCTGCAAAGCGCCGAACGGCTCGCGCTATCGGCTCGATGCGCTGCTCAAGGGCGAGATCGACGCGGCGACGCTGACCGAACCGCATGTCAGTTTGGCCGAAAAGCAGGGCTGCCGCATCATCTGCGAGGCGTTCTTCCACGGCACCGAGGTCGCCTCCGAGCGCGTCGACGCTGAGACCTACGCGGCATTCAATCGCGCCGTGCGCGAGGCGGTGCGGCGAATCAACGCCAACAAGGCCGCCTATATGCACTATTTCATAGATTATCACGGCCGCACCGATCCGGAGGTCGCGGCGCTGAAAATCGAGGACTTGCGCGAGGGCCGCCTCGTGGTCTGCGACCCGGCGCCGATCCCGCGCGAGGAAATGCAACGCACCTACGAGTGGCTCAAGAGTTGGGACATGCTGGAAGACACGGCATCGCCGCTGCAGCTGGTGAATGCGGACGTGCAGAGCTACGCGCACCAGGCGGCGGAGTGAACTGGCGCAATGACTCGAAGCTGTCGTCCCCGCGAAGGCGGGAAAGACAGAGAGGTGAATATCGAGGATCGCTCATGAAAAACGGACACGCCGAGGAGATCGTCAAGCTGATCGAGCCGGGGCGCGTGCACCGGCGCGTCTATACCGACGAGGATCTCTTCGATCTCGAAATGGAGCGCATCTTCGGTCGCGCCTGGCTGTTCGTCGGCCACACCAGCCAGATCCCCAAGTCAGGCGACTACATCACCACCGAGCTTGGACGCCAGCCGGTGATCATGGCGCGTCATCACGACGGCAGCGTGCAGGTGCTGCTCAACCGCTGCACCCATCGCGGCGCCAAGGTGATGAACGAGCGGCAGGGCCATGCGACCCGGCTGGTCTGCTGCTATCACGGCTGGACCTACGACACTGACGGACGGCTGGTGACGGTCCCGGTGGCGGAAGGCTGCGCCGCCGATTTCGACCGCGCCGCGCTCAATCTCGCGCGCGCGGCACGCGTGGGCGAGTATCGCGGCTTCGTGTTTGCGAGTCTTGCGCCGAACGGACCAAGCTTCGAGGACCACATCGGCCCGATGAAGGGCAATATCGATGACCTCGTTGACCGTGCGCCCGACGGCACGCTCGCGCTCGACGCCGGCATGCATCGCTACGTCTACAACGGCAACTGGAAGCTCCAGGTCGAGAACGTGCTCGACTCCTATCATGTGCCGTTCGGGCACGCTTCGACGGTCAACAAGGACGGCGTTCAGTTCGCGCGCCGCGAAGGCGACCAGAAGGGCGCCAAGGTGGTCGAGACCGAGAAGAAACAGACCGCCAACTCCTGGAAGGACCGCAAGAGCTTCATCGTCGGCAATGGCCACGGCTGGACCAGCAACACCTCGCTCGACGACGGCAAGCGCTCGAGCCCGGCGTTCGACGAGTATAAGCACGCGCTGGCGGACAAGGTCGGCGCCGAGCGCGCGACGCAGATCCTGACGCCGCGACTGCACAACTCGCTGATCTATCCGAACATGTCGATCATGGGCCTCAACATCCATGTGCGGGTGATCAAGCCGCTCGCGGTCGACCGCACCGAAGTGACGATCTATCCGATCCGTCTGGTCGGCGCGCCGGCGGCGATGAATTTCGGCAACATCCGCCTGCTCAACGTGACCCATTCGGCGGCCTCGTTCGTGCAGACCGATGATCTCGAATCATTCGTGCGCGCGCAGAAGGGGCTGCAGAGCCGCTACACCGACTGGGTCGACATCTCGCGCGGCCTCGGCGACGAGGAGCCCGATCGCGAGCTCAACGCCACGCGCGGACTTGCCACCCACGAGATGGTGGTGCGCGCGCAATACAAGGCTTGGCTCGGCTATATGCGCGAGGCGGCGTGATGGATGCGGTAGCGCCCGGTTTTGCGCCGGCGGGCGCAGCAGCAATCGATCGCACGCCGTTCGAGCACTTCCTGATTCATGAGGCCGTGCTGCTCGACACAAGGCGCTTCCGTGACTGGATGGCCCTATTTGCGGACGATGGCACTTATTGGGTCCCGGCGGTGCCGAACCAGGAAAGCCCGTTCAACGAGGCTTCTCTGTTCTACGACGATCGCGAGTTGATGAAGACGCGGATCGACCGGCTGGAGCATCCGCGCATCCACGTCCAGACGCCGCCCTCGCGCACCGCGCACCTGGTCGGCAACATCATCGTAGAGCAGGCTGACGAGGCGGCGGGCGAATATGTCGTCGGCTCGACCGTAATCGCGATCGAATACCGCGACGAGCAGCAGCGCATCTTCGCCGGTCGTCAGCACCATCGGCTGCGCCGCGACGGCGCAGGCTTCCGCATCGTCCACAAGCGCGTCGACCTGATCAACTGCGATTCGGCGTTCGAGGCGATGGCGGTCCCAATTTGATGGCGCGCCCGTGGGATCGGTAGAGCAAAGCTGCTACTCTGCTTTCAGGTTCAGCGACTTCGCGAGTGGGCTGTAGCGCGCGATCTCGCTCGCCACGTATTTCGTGAACTCTTCCGGTGTCATCAATTTCATCACGATCTCATCATGCGCCAGGCGCTGGCGCACCTCGGGCGTATCCAGGATGCGCAAGACTTCGCGGCTCAGCGGCTGGACGATATTGCCCGGCAGGTGCGCGGGCCCCGATAACCCGAACCAGGTTTCGGCGACCAGATCGTCGTAACCAAGCTCTTTGAAGGTCGGCACATCCGGGAAATTCGGCAGCCGCTTGTCGGAGGAAACCGCAAGCGCCTTCACCGCGCCGGCGCGAATCTGCTGCGCCGCCGACGAGAGCGTGATCGAGCCGAACGGCACGTGACCGCCGACGAGATCCATCAGCGCGGGCCCCGCGCCCTTGTAGGGGATGTGCGTGAGCTTGATGTGCTCGCGGCGCGCGAGGTCTTCCGCGAACAAAAAGCCGTGAGTGCCGGTGCCGGGCGAAATGTAGTCGAGCGGCGTCGGCGACTTTTTCGCGTACGCGATGAACTCCTTGTAGGTGTTCACGCCAAGCGAAGGGTGCACGATCAGTACCACCGGCGGGCCGCCGAGATAGGCGATGTGGGTGAAGTCCTTCATTGTGTCAAAGCCGGGATTGGGGCTGATCGCGGGCGCGATCACCATCGACGCAATGCCCGAGATGACGAAGGTGTAACCGTCGGGCTCAGCGGATGCCACCGCGTTGGCGCCGATCAGCCCGCCGCCGCCGCCGCGGTTCTCGACATAGAACTGCTGATGGAAGACTTGGGAGAGCGGGTCGGCGATGATGCGGCCGAGTGTATCGGCCGCGCCGCCGGCGGCATAAGGCGCAATCAATTTCACCGGCCGCGTGGGCCATGCCTGCGCCTGTGCGGCAACGGTCGCGACGCCAAGGATGGCGAACGCGGCGGCGAATGTCTTAGCAATGCTTTTCATGGCCATTCCCCGTGACAACAATTGCCGAGGCAGCGTAGCTCAATCGAAGATGGCCGTCATCCGATGAGAATGGATTTGTCGCAGCGCTGTGGGATTGGTAGAGTGAAGCGAAGCTCATCACTTCGTATCAAGACAATTCGCACCAGGGTGGCTATCAGTTCGCTCACCCCCTACGAAGAATGATCAATCCCTGATGTTTCATCGAGCGCCAGCAGCGCGGTCAACGCGCGCACGCTTTTTGTCTGCCCGATTGCAAACAAAAGCGTGGTCAGTTCCTTCGTGCGCTGCGGACCGGCGAACGCCTCCGCGTTCTCGCGCAGCTTCGCCGACAGGTCGTCGTCGCTGAACGGATTTTTCGGATGGCCGGGCGACGGCGCGGCGGCGCCTTCGATGGTGCGGCCGTCCGCCAGCTCGATCTCGACGCGCGACAGATAGCCCGCCTGTGCCCGCTTGAGCTTGCCGCCGGCGAGCGTTCCCAACTCGGGCGCGGCGCTCACCGTCACCTTGTCCTTGAGGAAGCGCTGGCGCACGGGATCGAGCACGCGCGCCGGATCGAAGCTCTCCGTGCCGATGAAGCCGTCGAGCACCGCCGCCGCGACGATATAGGGCAGCGAATGGTCGGCGGTCTCGCGGGAGATCGGGTTCCAGGGATCCTTGCGGATGCGCACGAGGTGATCGTAGGCGCCCTCCTCCGTGAATACGCGCACCTGCTTGATCTGCGCGACGTCACCGGCTTTGGCGCGCGCCTGCAGCGCCGCCTGGATCGCGCTTTGCGCGAGCGATCCCACCGGCCAGCGCTTCATGTAGGTGTCGGCGATGCGCCTGAGCGACCGCTCGGGGCGCAGGCGTTCGCGCAAGACCGGAACCGACTCCTCCGGCTTGTTCGCAAGCTTGGCGATGAAGCCGAAGCGGCCCGTGAACGGACGCACCGCGCCCTCGACGCCGACCGATGCCAGCAGGCAAGCCTGGAGTGCGTTGCGCACGGCATCGCTGCCGTTGAAGCGCTTCCACATCGTCAGGTCGCCGCGCCGGTTGAGGTCGCCCGACTCGATCTCGTCGCTCGCAAAGTGCGGGACGACCGTCATCGCCAGCGCTTCTTGCGTCTGCTGCGCATCAAGGCCAAGCACGCGGGCGATCGCGCAGGTCGCACCAAGCGCGGTGAGATTGGTGTAGTCCCAGCCGCCGGGCGCGGTCGAGAACGCATCATAGGCGGCGCCGACAACTTCGTAGCCGACCGCGAGCGCCGACAGCAGCCTGGCGCCGGAAACATCCGCCCACTCGGCGGCGGCAATCACGCCGCTCACCATGTCGCTGGCGTGTCCCGAATTGCGCTCGCCGACGAAGAAATCATTATAGTCGAAGCAGCGCAGCAGCACGCCATTGGTGAGCGCCGCGATGTCCGGCGTCGAGCGCTTGGTGCTGCCCCAGATCACACAACCGCCCGATCCAACCGGAAAGCGGTAGGCATGGCGGCGCGCCGCCTGCGCCGCTGGGTGCGTCAACGCCCCGAACGCGACCGCGATCGAGTCGACGAGCGTCGCCTTGGCGGCCCGTTCGATGCGTGGATCGAGCTTGTCCGAGACATTCGCGGAAAATTTCGCGATCAGCGCAGCGACTTCGTCGCCGGTCTCGATCGCTGGCGCGCTGGCGGTCAAGCTCGCGGCACCCTGCTCAAACAGCCACGTGATGTTCGCCCTTGCGGACCTTCACCGCATCGAGCGCGGCCTCCTTGAACGCGCCGTCCTCCGGCAAGACGAATGACGCCGAGCGGACATTCTGCGCGTCCGGCTGCAGACCGGGCGCGTCCTTGCCGTCCTGCACGGCCTGCGCCGCCTTGCGCAGTCGTAGCCGCGCCATGATGATCGCGTTGTCGGTCGAGACCAGATTTTCCTTGGTACGGTCCGCGATCGGCCCCATGCTCTCCTGCACCGATGCGTCTTGGATCGCGAGACCTTTGATGCCGCTGTAATAGTGCCCCGCTTCCTGCGCGGCTCGGTCCATCAGGTAGCCGTTGGCGCGGTTGGCGACGGGACGGAACGACCCCGGGATGAGATCGGCGTGGACGCCGGCGCCGGTCTTCATCAGGTCGACCTCCTGGGTCGTGAGGTCACGCACCGGGTGGAACGTCATGGTCCACGCGATGCAGTTGTGATCGTCCATCGGCACCCAGGCGTGGCCGTTGGCGGCATGGCCCTTGTACGGCGGGATCAGCGTGTACCAAGGCATCAGCCATTGGGTGATGCGCCAATAGTGATAGCCCGGATCGGCGTTGCGCCGCGCACCGATCAGCAGGCCACCGGGGGATTCGAGGATGTCGAAAATCGTGTTCGTGCTGCGCGCGAACTTCGCGCCCGCGGTGTTCTTGTGCAGCGGGTCCGAATTCAGGTCGCCGCGATGCAGGAACGAGACGTGGCTCGAATCGATGCCGCCTTCCATCGCCTGGAGGTAGTTGCTCTCCTGCCAGCGTTTGGAAATGAACACCTGCGAGGGCTTGAGGTTCACCCACTCAAACGCGGGCAGCGGCGGCTGTTCGGCGGCTGGTCCCATATAGGCCCAGATCACGCCGCCGAGCTCGACGCAGGAATACGCCTTGAGCTTGATCTTCGCGCAGAAGCCGCTCGACGCCGGCTCCGACGGCACGTCGACGCACTGCCCGGTCACATCGTATTTCCAGCCGTGGTATGGGCAGCGCAGGCCATTCTCCTCGTTGCGGCCGAACCACAGCGAGACGCCGCGATGGGCGCAGTATTCGTCCATCAGGCCGAGCCGTCCCCGGGTGTCGCGAAATGCGATCAACCGCTCCGACAGCAGTTGCACCTGGACCGGTGGACAATTCGGCCGCGGCAGTTCCTCCGACATCAGGGCCGGTATCCAGTATCGGCGGAACAGTTCACCCATCGGAGTGCCCGGCCCGGTCTGCGTCAGCAGTTCGTTCTGGTCGTGCGTGATCATGTCATTCCACCGGAGCTGCTTGATCGCGGCTAAAGCTAGCGCGGCTTGTAGGGGCCAAGCTCGCGCACCGCCTCCGCTGCGAAGGTCTTGTCGATCACCTCGTCGACGCTCGCCTTCGAGCTTACCAGTCCGCGCTCCCGGAAAAAATTCAAATCATTGTTGAGCGTCTGCGCATTGACGTGGCCATTGGGATCGACGGCGAAGGCATTCATGCTGGCGTAGGTGTTGCGGTCCTTGATCGCGGTATATTCGGTCAGGATCGAAAGGATCTCGGCCGCCGTCGGCCCGGCAAGCTTGCCGTCCTGGAGCGCGTCGTTGTAGTCGCGCACCGCGTGGATATAGGCCTTGAGGAACTTTTGCGCGACCGCCTTGCGCTGCTGCGCGAATTCCTCGGAATAGAGCACCACCGCGGTTTGCTGCCCGGGGTAGATGACGGTCGGGCTGGCGCGGACGGCGAGGCCCTCATGGATCGAGCGCGTCAACGTCGGCTCGTTGGTCTGGCCGGCATCGATACCTTTGTTGATGTAGGCGAGCCGCATCTGCGGAAAGCCCATGTAGACGACCTTCACATCGGAGAACTTGAGGCCGCCCTTCTTCAGCGCCTCGTTGAGGGAGGACTCCGAACCCGACCCCGGCGAAGCCGTCGCGATGGTCATGCCCTTGAGGTCGGCGAGCGACTTGTAGCGTCCGCTGTCTACCAGGTCCTTGCGCACCAGCAGCGTCGAATATTCGAGCTTGTCGGTCACCGACCCCTTGTCGGCCACAATACGCAGATGAATGCCCTGCTCGACCGCATTGTAGAGGCCGGCCGCCACCGTGCCGGCGCCGACGTCGAGCTGGCCGCGCCCGAGCGGTGCGACCATGCCAGCCGCCGACGCAAACGGCGTCATCGTGACCTCGATGCCCTCGGCGCGGAAATATCCCTTCTTGTCGGCAATGAAAAAACCGGCGTCGGTGGCCGCGTTGGTAATGCCGATCTTGACTTTTTCCGTCTCGGCGCGAGCCTGCTGGGCGAACAACAGGCCGACGAGAACAAGCGGGAAAGCGGCGATCGTGGAACGCAGGTGGATCGCTGCGGCTCCGCGTAGCATCTGATTGAGGTGCATCTGATGCGCCTTTTTCGATTGGGCCTGCGTGATAGTCTGCGCAGGCTCTCGGTGCTGTCAACTCGACAAATTGGCTCCTCATGCATGCGATCCGCACAAAGATCGCGCGCATGTCGCCTCTTCGCCTCTTGCGAAATCACCGCAGTGCCTTCAATTTGCGCAGCGGCTACGGAGTTCGAGTCATGAGTGCCGGTATCGACGCAGCAGCGCTTCCGGGATCGCGGATGGGCGGCTATCGCAACTCGTCGCCGCGCCTGATCCGCCTGCTGGGTCTTGGCGAGGAAGGCAGCAAAGTCGCGCGCAAGGTGGCGCAGCGCGGCCGGCCCAACGTCGAAGTCCGCACCAATGCAAGGCCCGTCGGCTGGGAGGAGATTGCCGAGGCACGCCCCGGCGCGCCGACCAACATGATCGTGATCGTCTGTGCGGAAGGCGACGAACGCCTGTTTCGTCCGCAGCGCGGAAAACCCGACATGCTCGTGACCTTCGTGCTGCTGCAGCACGGGCAACGGCAGCCCGCGGCGCCCGACCAGCGCGCCGCCAATGCTCGCGGCTTCTCCGATCTGTTCGTGACGACCTCGGACGCCGATTATGTCTCGGACTTGATCGATAATCTCGCGAGCTGATTCAATCGGGGACAGTGGGGATTTGAATGCTGACGGTTCGCAACGGCGCGCGCGAACGGCTCCAGCGTGGCGAATTGTCACTGGGCGCGGGCCTGCGGGTCGTCGGCTCTCTCGAAGTCGTCAAGGCGCTGGCCGGCGCCGGCTTCGACTGGCTGTTCATCGACCTGGAGCACGGCACCCTGTCGATCGAGACGGCATCGCAGATCGCGCTCGCGGCGCTCGACATCGGCATTGCGCCGATCGTGCGCATCCCAAAGGGTGAGTTTTCGATCGCAACGCGGCTGCTCGACAACGGCGCGCTCGGCATCGTCGTCCCGCACGTGGACACGCCGGACGAAGCGCGGCTGATTGTGGAGAAGCTGCGCTATCCGCCGCAAGGACGTCGCGCCATCTTCAGCAGCGTCCCGCAGTTCGATTACAAGTCGGTGAACGTGACCGACATGACCGCGGCGCTCAATGCCGCGAACCTGATCGTGGTGATGCTGGAATCCTCGCAGGGCATCGACAATGCCGCAGCTATCGCCGCCGTTCCGGGGATCGACGTGCTGCTGATCGGTACCAATGATCTCTGCGTCGAAATGGGCGTGCCGGGGGAGCTTGGGCATCAGAAAATCGCCGATGCCTACGCGCGCATGATCGCGGCTTGTGGCCTGCATGGAAAATCGCCGGGGATGGGCGGAGTCTACGACGAGGGATTGATGCGCCGCTATATCGACATGGGCGCGCGCTTCGTTTTGGCGGGCGGCGATCTCGGCTTCCTGCTGGGCGCAGCCACGCAGCGCGCCGGCTTTCTCCGCGCCATCAAGCCGGCATCGTAGTCGCGGTTTGCAAGGAGACGAGCATGGCGGACGAGCTCGACCCCCGCGCTGCCGGCGCTCGCAGGCTCAAGGACAAGGTGTGCATCGTAACCGGCGCCGGTCAGGGGATCGGACGCGCCACCGCGAAGCGGCTGGGCCAAGAAGGCGGAAAGATCATCGTCGCCGACCGCGTCGACGAAAGCGCGAGCCGGACGCTGGAGGAGCTGCGCGAACACGGCATGGAGGCCCGGAAAGTCCTCGCAGATCTCAACGCCATGGCGGGGGCGCAGAGATCTGATGAACCAGGCGATCGAGGCTTTCGGCCGCATCGATGTGCTGGTCAACAATGTCGGCGGCACGATCTGGATCAAGCCTTTCCATCTCTACAACGAGGAGGAAGTGAAACTGGAGCTTGAGCGCTCACTCTATCCAACGCTCTGGTGCTGTCTTGCGGCGCTGCCAATCATGATGCAGCAGCGCTCCGGCTCAATCGTAAATCTCGGCTCGCAGTCGCCGCGTGGACTGTACCGGCTCCCCTACGCCACCAGCAAAGGCGGCATCCTGGCATTGGGCAAGGTATTGGCGATGGAATATGGGCGCTACGGCATTCGCGTGAACACGGTGGCGCCGGGCGGCACCGAGATTTCCGATCGCGTTGCGCCGCGCCAGCTCATCCGGCCGGGCGTCATGGCGGACGACCTGGCGGACGAGGATGCGAAAGCCTTCCAGCGCGAAATGGCGGAAGACATCCGCAGCCAGCAAAGCCTGAAACGGCGCGGCATGCCGGAGGAGCAGGCCGCCGCCGTCGCCTTTCTGGCATCCGATGATGCCAGCTTCATCACCGGCCAGGTGATCAACTGCAGCGGCGGGCAATCGTAATCGGACTTCGCTCGCTCATTCAGCACAAACGGGAAATTCAGATTGGACTAGTAGCCGCAGGATCACGATGTCAGCAGAAATGCGCCCTAAGCGATGATGTGCCATTGGATGCCGGGGTTGCCGCCAGCGTTGGCAGTACCCACGGGGGTTGCGCCATCCATCAGCCAGACCGCGGCCTGACCGTTGTCGTTCTGCCACAGGATGTCGCTCTTGCCGTCGCCGTTGAAGTCGCCGGCGCCGGCTACGTGCCACGCCGATCCAGGATTGGCGCCGACGGTGGTCTGGCCGATCGGGATGATCCCGTCCATCAGCCAGACCGCGGCCTGACCACTGTCGTTCTGCCAAAGAATGTCGCTCTCGCCATCGCCGTTGAAATCGCCGGCGGCTTCGATGTGCCAGGTCGGCCCCGGATTGGCGCCTACGGTGCTCTGCGCGATCGGCGAGATCCCGTTCATCAGCCAGACCGCGGCCTGACCGCTGTCGTTCTGCCAAAGAATGTCGCTCTCGCCATCACCGTTGAAGTCGCCGGCGGCTTCGATGTGCCAGGTCGGTCCCGGATTGGCACCCACCGTGCTCTGCGCGATCGGCGTGATCCCATTCATCAGCCAGACCGCGGCCTGGCCGCTGTCGTTCTGCCAAATGATGTCGCTCTTGCCGTCACCATTGAAGTCGCCGGCGCCTTCGATGTGCCAAGCCGGCCCCGGATTGGCACCCACCGTGCTCTGCGCGATCGGCGTGATCCCATTCATCAGCCAGACCGCAGCCTGACCATTATCGTTCTGCCAAAGAATGTCGCTCTTGCCGTCACCGTTGAGATCGCCCGCGTCTTCGACGTGCCAGGTGGATCCCGGATTGGCGCCCACCGTGCCCTGCACGACCGGGCTGGTACCGTTCATCAGCCAGACCGCTGCCTGAGCACTATCGTTCTGCCAAAGGATATCGCTGCGATGGTCGCCGTCGAAGTCAGTCGGCGCGAAGGCAATCGGCGCGGGGGGCAGCGGCGAAGGCGAGGATATGGGCGGAGATGACGGCGGCGGAGGAGCCGGCGGCGACGAAGACACCAGCGGCCACGCTAAAGTCTGGTCGTTGAAGACGAGTTGCTCGACATTGGAGACCACGTCGGTGCCGTCGGGTCCGGCGACGCTGAGGCTGCCGTTGCCGAGGTCGATCAAGGTGTAGGCCGCCCGCAAACCGGAAAACACGGCGCTGTCGGTGCCCGGCCCTCCGTCGATGGTGTCGTTGCCGCCGGCGCCGAACAGCGTGTCATTTCCAGCGCCGCCGCTGATCGTATCGTTGAGGTGAGTCCCAAGCAGGAGATTGTCGCTCCCATCGCCGGCGATGGACAACGACTGGGCGAAGCCGACGGCCTTGTCGGCCTGGATCAGTCCGGCGCCGGTGAGGCTATCGAAACCGCTGGCCCCCATGTCGATCGCGGAGTCCTTGAGCAGGTTCGATATGTCCGCAGGCGTCAGCGTCGGTCGCTCCTGTAGCACCAAAGCCGCGACGGCCGCCGCGTCCGGCGCCGCTGCCGACGTGCCGAAAAATGGATCCAACCCGGAGTTGGGATTGAGGCTGGTCGCGAGCCCATCGGCCGCCATGAAGTCGACGGCATTCAACACCTGCGGCGTCGCCAGCCGCGTACCCGAGGTGTTGAACAAATACTCGCCCGGCCCGGACGAAGAGAAGAACTCGGGCTGAGCGGTGTTGCCGAAGCGCGGCGTGTTGCCCCAATAGTCGGCGCCCACGACATTGGCATCGAGGTTGAGATCGTGGCCCGTCAGCGTGCCCGAGCCGATGCCCGCATTGGGATCGTTGAAGGTCGCCTGGCTTTGCTCGGCGATGATCTTGAACTGGCCCGGCACCTTCGTGCCGGAGTTCACATAGACGACGAGCTTGTAGCTGGAGGAGGTTCGGCCCGTGGTGTCGAACTGCAAGACGTCGACAGGGTCAAATCCGACGACGCTGAACCCGTAGGGATTTGTCGTGGTGACGAAGCCGTAGCTGCCATTGCTGGTGCCCCAGTCGATACCGGACGTGATCAGGTTGTTGTTGCTGTCATAAATGTCGAAGTTGATGCTGGTCGCCGCCCCGGCGCCGCCGATTTCCTTGTAAGGCTCATCCCAGCCGAGGATCAGGTCGACCGTTCCGATATTCGGATTGATCGTTATGCTTTCGTAGGGGCTGTTGTTGCCGAAATTGTTGGCGGTGCCGGTCCCGAGACCGGGCAGCGTCGCCACCATCGGCGTGAAGGCGCTCTCGTAGTATCGGCTGTCGGCGTTGCCGGCCGCGGTGAAATAGCTGGCGCCCGCAGCCACCACATTGTGGATGGCCTGCTGCAGGACGGAGCCATCCTGATAGAATGGCTCAGTGAAATATCCGATGTCGTCGACGATAACCTGGGCGCCGGCTTGTTGAAGCTTCGCGATGCCGGCCGCCATGTCGGTCTGGCCGAAATCGCCGCTGTAGAACAGGATCTGGGCGCCAGGGGCCACGCGATGGATGACCTCGGCCATGGCCCGGCCCTCATCCTCTCCGGAGCTTGGGCCTTCCTGGAGTATTGTGATCCCGGCAGGCAGATCGCCGTTCGCAACATCGGTGGCGTAGCCGCTCTTGACGTTGAAACTGTCCGAGAGGATGCCGATCTTGATCCCGGTGCCGTCGACGCCATAGAGATTGCGTGCAAGATCGCCGTTGACCGCCTCGTCGGTGGTGTCGGCCACTTTGGTGAAATTGAAGAAAGCGTCGGCCCCCGGGCTGCCTGGGGTTCCCTGGTCCGGCGCAATCGGACTTGAAGGCGATGCGGCGCCGTGCTGCAGTCGCGGCGATGACGGGCTGGGCGCCGCTTCCGACCGCGGCCGTCATCGATGCGGACGAAACCGCGGCAGAAACCATGACGCCGGCGTCAACTGATTCCGTTGGAACTGGATCGGCGCTCGCGTCCGGCGAGAGCGATGGCACCACCGCGGTCAGGACATCAGCTACGCCCAGGTCGGGGGCGCTCAGAGCATCCGGCACGGGCGCCGGATCGTCGACCACCTCACCGGGGTAGCCTCTCAAAACAATGGCCATCGGGATGTCCGGCCCCACGCATGCAGTCGACCTCCGGTCGGCTTGGCTTCGCAGCTTTCAACCGCGAGTGAGACGATTTTCGGGCAATTCGGCAATCTTCAAACAACGATGTCGTGATGGATCTGGACGTGCCAATCCGTGCCGGCCGTCCCCGGTGAGCCACCCGCCGCGATCTGGAACCCGTTCATCTCCCAAATCCACAGCGCACCACTGCCGTTACGCCAGAGGAGGTCGGCGTTACCGTCGCCATTGAAATCGAGCGCGCCCTGGATCTGGAAGCCAGCACCGCCGGACGGCAGCGCACCGCCGGCCTTGATCTGCGTGCCGTTCATCTCCCAGAGCCACAGCGCGCCGTTGTCGTTGCGCCAGAGCACGTCGTCCTTGCCGTCGCCATCGAAGTCCGCGATCTCCTGGACGTGATACCCCGCCCCGGCTGGGCCGGGATCGCCGCCTCCTGAGACCTGGGTGCCATTCATGAGCCAGATCCAGACCGCCCCATTGTCATTGCGCCAAAGCACGTCGGACTTGCCATCGCCATCGAAGTCGCCGGTGCCCTGGATGTGCCAGTCGGTGCCGGAGTTCGGCGGCGCCCCGCCCGATTTGATCTGGCCTCCGCTCATTTCCCAGATGTAGACCGCGCCGCTGTCGTTGCGCCAAAGCACGTCGGCTTGGCCGTCGCCGTCAAAATCAGCCGCATTCTGGAAGTGCCAGCCGCTGGTGACGGAGGGTAGCGCCGCCGCTGACTTGAGCTGCGCGCCGTTCATTTCCCAGATCGCATTGGCGCCGCTGTTCTGGTGCCAGAAAATATCGGCATGGCCATCGCCGTCGAAATCGCCGGTGTCTTCGAACTGCCAGCTACTGTCCACCGATCCCGGCGCGCCGCCGGAATAGATCTGGAGTCCGTTCATGGCCCAGTCGTAGAGCGAGCCGTTGTCGTTGCGCCAGAGGATGTCGCTGCGATGGTCGCCGTCAAAGTCGGATGGTGCAAAAGCGACCGGCGCCGGCGGCAGCGGCGGATTAGCAGCCGCGGGAGGCGAAGGCGCATCGGCCCGGTGAAACCCGAGCACGTCCATGATCTCTTTGTCGACGGCCGTCAGATTGGCGAAGTTACCCACGATCTCGTTGAACGGATCATTGGGCGTGCGCCCAGTCGCGTTGCTGAAGTCGCCCGGATCGGAATTCCGGCCGAAATCGGCCAGGTCCGTGTTACCGCCATCGATCGAAAAGTACGACGCCGGCGCGGGGATCGCGCTGCCGAAGGCGTGGTGCCCCGCGCCGTCATAGCGAAAAATATCCATGCTGGAGCCGGCAATGCGGCCCATGGCATGGGTGATCTCATGGAGCGCGGCGGCGATGAGAACGTCGCCGGCAAAATTGATACCGATTCCGACGCCGCCGTCGGCGGCGCCGCTGGCTGCGAGGCCGAAGGCTTTCAGTTGAGCGTTGGCGACGAAAAAGCTCGAGTGGCCCTGGAGCGAAGAGGCGTTCGGCAGGGATGCAAGAGACGTGTCGTCGTCCGCCGAGGAGGCTGAATTGATGAGGTCCTGATGCAGGGCGGAATAGGAGAGTGAGGAACCCCAGGGACCACCCTCCGAGGTGTTCTGGTTTGGGAGGGATTCGCTGGGTTGCCCGTCGAATGCAGGAAATTCGCCGTAGCCGACGGCGATATTGACGGTGATGTTGTCGGTGAATTCCGCGTCCAGGATATTGGCGGCGGTCTGCATTCCATCATGAAAACTTTGCGGCGCAGCCTGGGCCTTCGAGTTATAGATCAAATTGACGATCATGGCCCTTGATCCTTCGTGGCGCCTACCTCCGGCGCCTTGTTCCTATCGCTGTCGACGAATCCGGGATGATCAATCATGTGACGGTTTGTGCTGCTTGTGTGGCCGCATGTTTGGATCCGGCCCGATTTACACAGCCTATGACCCGAGCCGGATACCGGACGGCAAACCAACGATTTTCACATAACGTCCGGCGACCCGGGATGGCAAAGTTTCGGCGCGCTTTGTCGCCACCGCACCTAATAAGTTCTTAAGCGCGCTGGGCGGCCATCACATCAGCCGCCCAAATAAGGTATCACTCCGCCGATTTCGAACCCGGCAGCGTTCGGGCATTTTGCGGCTGGATCGCAAGCTTTACCTTTTCGCGCACCCCCGCCGGCGTTTCGATGACGTTACGGATGAGCTCGGCGAGTTCGGCGCCGCTCATGGCGCGGATCTCGAGCCGTTCCCGGGCGGCTTCGGCCACGAAATCGGGGTCGCGCAAGGTTTCATCGAAAGCCGTGCGCAGCGCCGCGATTCGATCAGCCGGAACGCCGGAGGTGGTCGCGACCGGCCTTCCGATCGCCCCCGCCCGCGTCATGAAATCGAGTATCTGCTGCTGGTCCGGCGCCGTGGCAAGCTCGCGCAGCAGCGGAACATCGGGCAGTTCCGGCTCCTTCTGCAGCCCAGCCTGCACCAGCGGAATGATGAGCTTGTCGCGCACATATTGCGGCGTGGCGGCATTGAAACTCGGCCACGGGCTCGAGGAGCGCCCCTCGACCTCCCCGCGCTCCATCGCGAGGTTCACGTCATTGCCGTCGGGATAGCCGACCACCAGCTTGAACTTGGCGCCGACGACATTGTTGAGCACGGCGGCAAGTTGCACCGCGACCGAGCCGACGCCGGTCGTCCCCATGACCATTTCGCGCCGCATCGCCTCCTGGAGCGTCTTCACCGGCGAAGTGTGCCAGGCCACGACGACCTGACCGGCGGAGCTCAAATTGCCGATCCAGTTGAACGAGCGCAGATCGGCCTGGAAGCTCGGGTTGAGTCCCAAGCCCTGGTCGGCCGCCAGACCCTGACTGACGATGGTGAGGATGGTGCCATCCTTGGGCGCCACTTCGGCGACATACATCGCTGCCTTGATGCCGCCGCCACCGCTCATGTTGACCGGCAGAATGGTCGGATTGCCGGGGATATGCCGCACCATGTAGCGGCCGAGCAAGCGCGCGTAGAGATCGTAGGTGCCGCCGACCCCCGCGCGGATGATGAATCTGATCTGCTTGCCTTTGTAGAAATCGGCAACGGGATCGGCGGCGGCCGTCGTCGCCGCAAGCGCGAGACCCAGCGCACCTGCAATGGCCATTCCTCGCATGACGGCTCCGCAAGCTGAGGAGTTCGGTGCCGCAGTGTAATCGATGGCGCTGCAGAGCGCACCCGGGCGCGGGCGCAAACGCATGCCCGTCCGATCGTCACCGGATGCCGATCAGCGGACCAGCAGCGGGCGTCCGTTTCCGGGCGTCCCACCATGAAGCGCTGCAATCCGGCGTTGCCGCTTGCAGCCGAATTTCGAGGCGCTCTTTCAGAACTTCATCAGATCCTTGGCCAGGAGAACCTGTCCCGAAAAGTACTTCTTCGCTTCCTCGACGTAGGGCTGATAGTTATCGTTCGGCTGATTCACGGTCGCCCCGAGATGGGTCATGATGACGGTCTTGACGCCCGCCGTCGTGGCCATCCGGCCGACGTCCTCCGGGGTCACGTGCTCTTCCTTCATGTGACGGATGAAGCCCGCCTGCTCGTCGGGCGTCTTGGCCTGCCAGACGCCGTTCTTCTTGAAGACCTCCACCACCTGCTCGGGAGACGTGGTCTCAGTAACCAGCACGTCAGCGCCCTTGCTCAATTCCGTCACGGCGTCGGAGGGGCCGGTATCGCCGGTGAAGACCACAATGCGCCCAGGGGTCTCGAATCGGTACGAGAAGGACTTGTACTTCCCGTAGGGCGGCGTTCCGGGCTGGAAGTGAAAGTGGGTGTTTTCAACGGCGATGACCTTGATGTTGGCATCCTGGTAAACGACGCCGGGACCTATGTCGTGGCCATGGTAGGCCTCCGCCATCGATCGTTTCTTGCCTTCCGCCCAGCGAATGTCCGCATTGACCGTGAGATAGCTGATCGCACCTTTGACGAGGGCCTCGACGCCGCCACCATAGATATCGGTCGGATCAGGCCGCTGATATTCCCACTGCGAGTTCAGCAACGTCGCCAAGCCGTTGGTGTGATCACTGTGCGGATGGGTGATGAAGATCTTTCCGATCTTGCGGAAGTCATAGCCCGCCCGCACGATCCGGCGTGTCACGCCGTCTCCCGCGTCGATGAGATACGGCGTGCCGTTCACGACCAGCAGGTTGGAGGATTGCGTCCGACCCGCAGTCGGGAGTGGTCCGCCGCGGGTGCCGAGCGTGATGATCGCCGTGCCGCGCGCCGGCCCTTCGGGGTTGGCCCCAACCGTTTGCGCAACAGCCGCATCGAGGAGAGAGACAATCCCGCACGGCAGCAGCGCCGCCATTGTTACAGCGAGCGTTATTCGCCAGTTCATCGCGCATCCCCTATGTTAGGTTACGTTGAAAGATCATCATAACCCGCTCGCCGCGACAGCTTCACGAGCGGAGCATCGATTCCAGTGAACGCGATCCGTTCTCCGTGGGCGTGCGCCGCGCACGCAGGCCGACACTTTGCATTGGTGGACTTCGCCAATGTTCCCTACTTGCGGCCCTTGGTCCCCGCGCGCGGGCGCATCTCACGCGCGGTCGGCCGCGATCCCTGGCTCGGCGAAGCGGCCGGCTTTGCCGCAGTATCGGCGCGCGAAAACACATAGACCGAGACGGCCTTGATCTCCTCGGGCTTGAGCGTGCCCTCGAACGCGGGCATGACGCCGTGGCGGCCCTTGGTGATCGATTCCACGATCGTGGCGCGGTCGGACCCGTAGAGGTAAAGTTTTAGCTTGGTGAGGTTGGTCGAACCGATCGTGTCGATGCCGGTCGCGTCCTCGCCGTGACAATCGAAGCAATTGCCCTTGGCGTTGTCGAAGAACAGGGCCTTGCCGCGGGCGGCCTTGGCGCGGTCGAATTTCTGGCCACCGAGTTGCAGGACGTATTCGGCCACGTCGTCGATCTGGGCGGCGTTCAGGAATTCCCCGGTGCCGTAATCCTTCTTGTCGTCCTCGGTCCGATACTGCGGGTTGAAGGCGAGCATCGCGCCTTCGGTCCCACGCGTATTCGGATTGTCGGAGCGGATGCCGTAACGGACCGTCCATTCGACGTCGGAGGGAAGCTTGGTCAAGCCGCCCGACATCAGATCGTCGCCGGAGAACCGCCACTCTGAATTGGTCAGGTCGGGAGCGTGCTGATCGCGAAGGCCCTTGAGGTCGGCACCGTGACAGGAGGCGCAGCTTTTTTCGTACACTTCCTGGCCGAGCTTCATCGCCGACGCGTTGAGGCGGATCGATTTGACGATGTCGTTGACGGAATGCTGGGTGAGTTCCTCCGGCTTCGCCACCCACTCGGTGGGTTCCTCTTCTGGCTCATGCGCTGCGGCCGGCTCCGATGCGGGCTGCTGCGCGGCCGTGTTCACGGTCGAGAACGAGAAGCCGAGCCCCAGCACGAGCAAGGCCGCGGGAATGAGAAGCCGATACGGCCACCCGGACGAGAATAAATGGCGCCCTCTATCGGGTCCCTGGTCGATCATTCGCTCCTCCCGGCATTTTTCATGCAATCATTTTGCCGCCCATCGCCATCAATCTATCCGCAGTTCCAACCATCAGCAATTCGCGACTGCGGTGGACACTTGATGCAGAATTTATCCGCACGGCCTCGACGAATTAAGGCGCGCGCTAATCGTTGCCGGCGGGGGCGGCGTTCTTCGGTCGGGCGGACGCCGGCAGCTGACTGAGGTCTTTGATCGTGAGCGCCTGCTTGACCTTGCCGATCACCTCGGGCGACGGCTGCACGATCTCGCCGACCATCTTCTGCAGCTCCTCGCCGCCGATCGGGTTGAGATACATCTTGGCCTGCGCCGCCATGTCCAAGAACCGCTGATCCCTGAATGTCGCATCGAAGGCGGCGCGCAGCGCCTTCACGCGTTCAGCCGGCACGCCGGGCGCGGTCAGCACCGGCCGGCCGACCGACACGTCGCCGGAGAGCACAGTGAGAATCTGGCGCTGCTCGTCGTTCTCGGCGAGTTCGGTCCAGAGCGGAGCGTCGAGATCGACCTCCCGTTTGGGGCCTACCTGGAACAGGATGTTGACCTTGTGCTCGCTTATCCAGGCGGGATTGTTGGCCTTGAGCGACGCCCAGGAATCGCTGCCACGCCCGTCCACCTCGCCGCGTTCGACTGCAAGGTTGATGTCGCCGCCGCCGGGATAGCCGGAGATGATCTTGAACTTGGTGCCGAGCAGATTGTTCGAGACTTGCGGATAGAGGACCGACGGCGAGCTCGCGCCGGTCGCTCCGATGCTCAATTGTTTGGTCTTGGCCTGCGCAAGCGTGCTGACGCCGCTCCTGGCCGACACGAACATGATGTTGTTCACCACCACCATGTTGCCAATCCAGTTGAACTGGCGCACGTCGAACCTCACGCCGGGCTGGCCGAGCGCCTGGTCGGCGGGCGTCCCCTGACTCAGCACCGCCAGTGCGCTGCCGTCCTTGGGAGCGACGTTGTAGAGCCAATTGCCGGCGTTGCGGCTTCCGGCGCCCGGCATGTTCTGCGGCACGATCGTGGGCTTGCCCGGGATGTGATCCCCAATGAAACGGGCGAGCAGGCGCGCATAGACGTCGTAGCCGCCGCCCACACCGTAGCCGATGACCAGATTGATCCGCTTGCCGGCGTAAAAATCGGATACTTCGTCGGCACGACCCGGCGTGGCGAGGCCCGCCAGCGACATGGCCAGCGCTGCCGTTAGAATTGATGTGACTTTCATAAGCGATCTCCTATCAAGGCGAGGGCCGGAATCCGGCGCTGTAATACTCGGCGAGACTGCTCCCCAGCCATTCGGTCGGGATGGTCTTGTTGCTGCCTTGCGCCATCGCCTTGCGATAGAGCAGGCCGCCGGCCGCGGCGAACTGGATCGCGAGGCCCGAGTTGTTCTTGTAATAAATAATTTCCGGTGCCTCGGAGTTCCGTGCCGGCTGGGTGATCGAAACGGTTCCATTGACGAGTGCGCCGAGTTCGTGAACCTGCTCGCGCCGGATCACGCCCTGCGCGATCGGATCGAGCAATTCCGACTGGTCGTTGTCGATCACGCTCTCCCAATCGTTCACGATGATCGCGCTGGCACGCTCATAGGTTCGCCGATCGACTTCCGAGCGCTTGTTGGTCACGTCCGAGTTGGCGATCGACACGACGAATTGCCCATCCTCGAGCCAGTCGCCGTCGAACACAGGCTTCATCGCGGTGGTGCAGCAGCAGACCACGTCGGCGCCGGCGACAGCGGCCCTCGGCTCAGCCACCGCCACCACCTCGATCCCATCGCGCGCCATGTCGCGCGCGAAAGCCGTGCGATGCTCAGCGCTCGGGCTGTAGACATTGACGCGCCGGATCGGGCGAACAAGCGCGATCGCCTCGAACGCGCTGCGGGCCTGCTTGCCGGTGCCGAACAAGCCGAGCGTCGCGGCATCCTTGCGTGCGACCTGGTCGACCGCCATGCCGGTCGTCGCTCCCACCCGCATGCCGGAGAGATAGAACTCATGCAGCAGCGCCAGCGGCTCGGCGGTCTCGATGCTGTAGAGGATGACGATACCCCAGTTGAACGCCTGCGGGTTCTCGTAGAGGCGGCGGTCCACCTTGGCGCTCGGCGGTCTGATGATCTGCGAGCCCGCGCGCACGCAGGCAATCCCGTAGGACGGCACCGCGCCGACATGGACGTTGGCCATGTATTTGCGCTCCGGATCGGGGTGCTGCGCCAGATAGCGCATGCGCGGCCGGTTGACGGCCTTGCCGTCGGCAAAATCGCGAAACGCCACCCGCATCGCCTCGATACAGTCCTGCATCGGCATCAGCCGCTTCACGTCGTCATCGGTGATGATGATGGTCACACGATCCCTTTCTCAGTCTCAGAACCAGAACAGGCGCGCCGGATTCTCCACCAGGACCTTCTTCCGCAGCGCTTCGTCCGGCGCAAATTCGAGCATCATGTTCATGAGGTCGCCGTCGTTGGGCATCTGTCCATGCTTGAACATGTTCGAATGTGGCCAGTCGGTGCCCCAGATGACGCGATCGGGGGCGCGTGCCAGCAGCGCTTGCGCGAGCTTGACCACGTCCTCGTAACGCGCGCCGCGCGACAACACCCGGTCTGCCCCGCTGATCTTGATCCAGACATGCTTCTCGCCAAGGAGATCGAGCAGGATCTTGAAGTCCGCTTCGTCCTTGCCCGACATGGAGTGCACATTCGCAAAATGATCAATGACCACTGGCAGCGGGATACGCCGAATCATGTCGGCATGCGGCGCCAGAAACTCCGGATCGATGTGCAGGTCGACCACCCAGTTGAGCGCCTGCACCTGCGAGACCACACGGTTGAAATTATGCTCGTTGAAGCTGCCTTCGTTGCGCTCGACGCAGTTGAAACGCACGCCGCGCACGCCGCCGGCGTGGAGTTTCCGATGATCCGCCTCGGTGAAGTCGGGGTTCGCGTGGATCATGCCGCGCAGACGGCCCTCGCCCTTGGCGATGGCGTCGAGCGTCGATGCGCTGTCCCAGAGATGCACGGTCGGCTGCACCATGACGCCACGCTCGATCCCGACCAGCGCCGCCATCCCGAAAAAATGCTCGATCGGCGCGGCCGGCGGCGTGTAACGCCGCGCGTCGCTATAGGGGAAAAGATGCGGCGGCCCGAACACATGGAAATGCGTGTCGCAGGTGCCGTGCGGCGGCCGGAATCGCAGCGGGTGCGGATTGGGGTCAGGCGGGAGCGTCACACGCAGCTTCGGATCCACGGCTTGTCCTGAGTTTCAGTTGGCAACTTTCAGAAGGTCGCGCACGCGCTCGACCACATCGGGCGGCGTGGCGACGGTCTCGCGCAGCACGCGCTCGGCGTCCTGCCAGGTACGCGGCTCCAGTTTCTGGGTGGTCTTCGCGACGTCGGCGATGAATGTCTGATCGCGCAGCATCGCGGCAAACGCGTCGCGCAGCGCCGCGACGCGTTCGGGCGGCACGCCGGGCGGCAGCAGCACCGGCTTGCCCGCCACGCGCGCGAGCGCCAGCAGCTTGAACGCCGCCTTGTCGATCGGGCTCTGCGCCAGGTCCTGCAGCAAAGGCACGTCGGCAAATTCGCCTTCGCGCACGTCGTTGAGTTGGGCCAGCCAGTTGAACCGCTTCTCCTCGATCCAGCTCGGGCGATTTTCCAGGATCGTCTCGACGGCGCCATAGGTGCCGTCGACCTCGCCGCGCTCCATGGCCAGATAGGTCTGCGGCGTCGTCGGAAATCCCGGAATGAGCTTGAAGCGGGTGCCGAACAGTCGGTTCATGATGGCGGGGATGTAATATTGCGCCGAGGTCGTTCCGGTGGCGCCGAAAATCGACTCCTTGCGCCTGGCATCCTCGATCGAGGCGATGCCGGTCCGCTTCAGGATGCCGACGAGCCCCGGTTCGCCGCGGCCCAGCGACCCGAGCGCGCTGAACTTTCCGACATCGAACTTCACGCTGCCGTCGGTGGTCAGCACCTGCGCGATCGGGATGTTGTCGTACATCAGGCCGAGTGCGGTGCCGTCCTTCGGCGCGACATTGTAGAGCTGGTTCATCTGCCGCAATCCGGCCGCGCCGGGCATGAATTGCGGAATCGCGTTCGGGTGGCCCGGAATGTAGCGCGGCAGGTGAATGGCGATGAGGCGCGCAAGGTTGGCGTAAAGGCCGCCCTCCGCGAAGGCGTTGGTGATCGTCAGCGTCTTGCCGCGAAAGAAGGTCTCGACATCGTCGTCCGCAAAGGACGGCGATCCGATCAAAAGCGACAGCAGTGCAAGCGTGATCGCAAGATGATTGAAACGGGGCCGAGGCCGGTTCATTGCGCTGTCGTCTCCGCGAAGCGCTCATTCATAGGCGAAAGGCCATCGCCGTCAAAGGCCTCGGCCTGCGGCATCGAGTGACCGGCGAGGGCTACGCGAGCGCGCGTGGCCGGCACCTATTTCCTGGCGGCGCGCGCCACCAGCGCCCGCGCCCGCTCGATCGTTGCCGGCTTGGATGCATAGGCCTTGTCGAGCAGCGCCTTGAACTGCACCGAGGTCAGCGGATCGACCATCAGGCGCATCTTCTGCGTGTCGGCGAGGAACTCCGGATCGGTCATGGTCGCATCGAACGCTGCGCGCAGCGCCGCCAGCCGCTCCGGCGGCACTTTCGGCGGCGCCACATAGGGCCGGCCGGTAAGTTGCTGCGAAAGGATGAGCTCCATCGCGACTCGATCGTCCGGATTCTTGATCCGGTCGAGCGCGAGCGGCACGCCTTCCAGACCCGCCGCAGGCTCGCGCCCGAACTGGGCGAGGAACGTCAGCTTCTTCTGTCGCAGCCAATCAGACTTCGTCGCCAGCAGCGTGTCGTAGGTAGCGCAGGCGCCGTCCACTTCGCGGCGCTCCATCGCCAGAAAAACCTCGGTCGCCGAGTAGCCGGTGATCACCTCGAACTTGGTGCCAGCGACGCTGTTGTAGAGTCGCGGCAGAATGACCCGCCAGCCCGCGTTGCCGGTTCCAGACAGCCGCATCGGGCGCTGCATGGCGTCGTCGAGCGTCTTGAACGAGCTTTCGTGCCAGGCGATGCAGACCCCGATCTGCTTGCTGATGCTGCCGATCCAATTCAGCTCGAACGGATCGAACCGCGAGTTCGCACCTTCCAGGAGCTTGTAGAACGGCATCGTGCTGTCGGTGTCGGAGAAGACCAGCCCGTCGTGCGGCGCGATGTTGGAAATGTAATTGAGCGCGGTGAGGCTGCCCGCGCCTGGCATGTTCTGGACCACGATGCCAGGCTTGCCCGGAAGATGGCGGGTGATGTGCCGCGCCAGCGAGCGTGAATAGGTGTCGAAGCCGCCGCCCGCGTCGGACGAGACGATCAGAGTCATCATCCGGTTGCGGTAGAAATCCTCGACGTTCTGCGCGCTCGCAGCCGCGGCAGAGGTCGCCAACATCATCACGGCCGCAATGCAACTGCCGGCAAAACGATGCGCGCTGCGGTCCTGCAAGTCAGCCTCCCAATCGGTGCATTTTTCTTTTCCAAAGCCCGCAGCTATCATATGCGGCAATGACGCGTGCAACAAACCAGCGTCAGCCCCCAATGCGCGCGTGCGACAGCTCGCGCGACGAACGGAAAATGACATGCCATTTCTGAACCTCGACGGCGCCGACCTCCACTATGAGACGTTCGGCGCAGGCACGCCCTTTCTGTTCATCGCCGGCACCGCCACTCACGGCGAAGTCTGGAAGCGGCATCAGGTGCCGGAATTCTCGCGTGACCATCAGGTCATCATCTTCGACCAACGCTCGACCGGTAAAACCAAGACCCGCACGCCCGACCTGTCGACGAAACGGCTCGCCGCCGATTGCGCGGCGCTGCTCGACCATCTCAAGGCGCCGGGCGCGATCGTTCTCGGCCATTCGATGGGCGGCCGTATCGCACAACTGCTGACGCTTGATCATCCGGAGAAAGTGTCGAAGCTCATCCTCGCGTCGACTGGAGCGTCGTTCCCGTCGCGTGGGATTCCAGTCAAGATGTGCGTCGAATTGGTTGAGAAAGGCTACGACCGCTATGTGCGTGAGCACTCCCTCGAAGTCGGCTTCACCGAAGAGTTCATCGCGACGCATCACGACATCGTCGAGGAATTCCTGGCGGTGCGTCTCGCTGATCCGCCGCCGCTGGAATCCTTCCTGCGCCTCGTGATCGCGCGCACGGAGACCGATACTTCGGGCCGGCTCAAAGACATTCGTGCACCTACGCTGGTGACGGTCGGAGAAGCCGAGGGCGAGCCGGACGCGTCCGGTATCTCGCACGTCAGTTCCTCGGAAGTGCTGGCGCGTGGGATTCCGGACGCGAAGTTCGTCGTCATCCCCGGACAAGGCCATTACTATCCGTTTGTCGACCCGCATACGACCCATAAAGCTATCCGCGACTTCCTCGCGGCCCGTTGACGTCGCGGCGTGGCTTTTAACTCAGCTTTTTCGTAGTAGTCTGGAACGGCAGTCCCGGTGTCTTGCGGGTGCGGGCTGTGCGGAGGGCTCGGCATGCGCCACCAGCGGGTGAATGCGTTGACAGTCTCGGTGGCGGCGTTGCTGCTGCTGTCAGCGTGCGGCCAGGGCAATCAATATGTCGCGCCGCCGCCGCCGCAGGTGACAGTCGCCAATCCCGTGCAGCAGCCGGTCACCCGCTACCTTGAGGCCACCGGCAACTCCGCGTCAATCAATTCCACTGACTTGCTCGCACGCGTGCCCGGCTTCGTCCAGGAGATCAATTATCGGGACGGCGACCAGGTCACCAAAGGCACGCTGCTGTTCACGATCGAGCCCGAGCCTTACAGACAGAAGGTCGATCAGTCGAAGGCCGCGGAGGCCGGCGCCGAGGCCAATCTGAAGTCGGCGCAGGCGACGTTGCAGCGACAGCAAGAGCTGTTGAAAAATCAGAACGTTTCCCAGTCGCAATACGATACGGCGCTTGCAACACGCGACGGCGCGCAGTCCACCTTGGATCAGGCGCGGGTCAACACCAAGCTGGCACAGATCAATTATGACTACACGCAGGTCACGGCTCCGTTTGATGGCGTCGTCAGCGCGCGGCAGGTGTCCGTCGGTCAATACGTCGGCGGCACCACGACACCGACCGTGCTCGCGACAATCGTGCAGCGCGACCCGATCTACGTGAACTTCAACATCAGCGAGCACGACGTGCTGAATGTCCGGGAGGAAATTCGGCGCCGCGGTCTGACGCCGGACGATCTCAAGAAGGTCCCGGTCGAGGTCGGGCTGCAGACTGAAACCGGCTATCCGCACAAGGGCACGCTCGACTACGCCGCGCCGACCGTCAATCAGTCGACCGGGACGCTCGCCGTGCGCGCCATCCTGGAGAATTCCGAGAAAGTGCTGCTGCCGGGCTATTTCGTGCGGGTGCGAATTCCGCTCGGCGAGGAACAGAAGGCGCTGCTGGTGCCCGACGTCGCGCTCGGCAGCGACCAGGGCGGCCGTTACCTCCTGATCGTCAACAAGGACAATGTCGTCGAGCAGCGCAAGGTCGAGATCGGTCCGCTCGTCGAGACGATGCGCGTCATCGAAAAGGGCATCGCCGCCGACGATCGCGTGATCGTGAGCGGTCTCCTGCGCGCGGTCCCGGGCGAGAAGGTCGATCCGCAGGTGCGATCCGCCGCCAACACTCCACCACCCACACCCAGCGCCGCGCGCTGAGGGGCCGGCCATGATCTCGAAATTCTTCATCGAGCGGCCGGTTCTGGCGAATGTGCTCGCCATCCTGATGGTCGTCATCGGCGCGGTCGCGCTCTACCGGCTGCCCATCGCGCAATATCCCGACGTTGTGCCGCCGACGGTGCAGGTCACCACCCGCTATCCCGGCGCGAGCGCACGCACGGTGATCGATACGGTCGCCCTGCCGATCGAGCAGCAGGTCAACGGCGTCGAGGGCATGCTGTACATGCAGTCCTACGCCGCCGCCGACGGCAGCTACGCGCTCACGGTGACGTTCAATATCGGCACCGATCTCAACTTCGCGCAGGTTCTGGTACAGAACCGGGTGTCGAGCGCGCTGTCATCTTTGCCCCAGTCGGTGCAGGTGCAGGGCGTCAACGTGCAGAAGCGCTCGACCGCGATCCTGCAGATCGTGACGCTGACCTCTCCCGACAACCGCTATGACAGCCTCTATCTCAGCAATTACGCCACCATCCGCCTGAAAGACGAGCTCGCGCGCCTGCCCGGGGTCGGCAGCGTCAGCGTGTTCGGGGCCGGGCAGTATTCCATGCGGATCTGGCTCGATCCGGAAAAGATGCGCGCCCGCGGGCTCGCGCCCCAGGACGTGATCCAGGCGCTGCAGCAGCAGAGCGCACAGGTGGCCGCGGGCCAGATCGGCATGCCGCCCGCGCCGGAAAACCAGTCCTTCCAGTACACGCTCAATGTGATTGGGCGGCTCGATGACGCGGAGCAATTCGCGAATGTAATCGTGAAGGCTGGCACCGAGGGCGATGTCACCCGCGTGCGCGATGTCGGCCGCGTCGAACTCGGCGCGCAGACCTACAGCCAGATCTTCGCGCAGGACAAACAGCCGGCCGCCGGCATGGCCATCTTCCTCGCGCCGGGCGCGAATGCGCTCAACGTGGCCAGCGAGGTCGACACGAAAATGAAGGCCCTTGCGGCCGAGTTTCCACAGGGCCTCGTCTACGGCATTCCGTTCGACACCACCAAGTTCGTCAACGCGTCGATCCATGAGGTCTACAAGACGCTGTACGAGGCTGCGATCCTGGTGCTGATCGTGATCCTGGTCTTCCTGCAGGATTGGCGCGCGATGCTGATCCCGGCGACCACCGTTCCGGTCACCATCATCGGCGCGTTTGCGGCGATGGCGGCGATGGGATTCACCGTCAACCTGTCGACGCTGTTCGCGATCGTGCTTTCGATCGGCATCGTGGTGGACGACGCGATCATCGTGGTGGAGGGCGCGGCGCACAATATCGAGCAGGGCATGAGCGGCCACGACGCGGCCATCCGCGCCATGGATCAACTGTTCGGACCGATCATCGGCATCACGCTGGTGCTGATGTCGGTGTTCCTCCCGGCTGCGTTCCTGCCGGGGCTGACCGGCCGCATGTACGCGCAGTTCGCGCTGGTCATCGCCGCGACTGCGATGTTGAGCGCGATCAACGCCGCGACGCTGAAACCGACGCAGGCCGCGATGTGGCTGCGCCGCCCGGTCCCGCCGGAGCAGCGCAACGTCTTCTTCCGCGGCTTCAACAAGGTGTATGCGCGGGTCGAGGGCGGCTATGCCAGCCTGGTCGGCCGCATGGCTGGCCACAGCGGGTTGATGGTAATCATTGCGCTGTTGATCATCGCCGCTTCGCTCTACGGCTTCACCCGCATCGCCACCGGCTTCCTGCCGATCGAGGATCAGGGCTATCTGCTGGCGAGCGTGCAATTGCCGGACGGCGCGTCGCTCGAGCGGACGCAGCAGGCACTCGACAAGCTCACCGAGATCGCGAACAAGACCCCCGGCGTGAGCCGGGTCATCACGATCGGCGGCGTATCGGCGCTCGACAACAGCTCGCCGCTCGCCAATGGCGGCGTCGGTTATATCATCCTCAAGGATTGGGACGAGCGCGGCAAGGGCGAGGATTTGCTTTCGCTCTATCTCGGCCTCAACAAGTCGCTCGAAGCGATCGAGGACGCGCGCATCCTGGTCCTGCCGCCGCCGCCGATCCAGGGCGTCGGCAACGCCGCCGGCGTCACCATGCAGGTGGAACTGCGCGACTCGAGCTTCGATCTCGCGAAATTGCAGACCATGGTCAGCGCCGTCGAGGCCAACGCCGAGACCCAGTCGAGCATCCAGAAGGTGATGGCGCCATTTCGCTCGCGCGTGCCGCAATACACCATCGCGGTCGACCGGGTGAAGACCGAAACGCTGCAACTGACGGTCGACCAGGTATTCTCCGCTCTTACCGGCTATCTCGGCTCAGCCTACGTCGACCAGTTCAACAAGTTCGGCCGCACCTTCCAGATCTACGTGCAGGCCGACTCGCAGTTCCGCCTGCGGCTGGAAGATCTCCAAAACCTGACCGTGCGCAACAAGAGCGGGCAGTCCATTCCGCTCGGCACGCTGATTTCCATCACGCCGACCGTCGGTCCTTCGCTGATCAGTCTCTACAATCTCTATCCGACGGCGACGATTGTCGCCTTGCCGGTGGCGGGAGTATCGACCGGCCAGACGATGAAGCTGATGGAGGACATCGCCGCGCGCACGCTGCCGCCGGGCTCAGGCTATGAATGGACCGCACTGTCGTATCAGGAGAAGATCGTCGGGAACCAGATGTTCGTGGTGTTCAGCCTCGCGCTGCTGCTGGTCTACCTCGTGCTTGCGGGCCAGTACGAGAGCTGGTTTGCCCCGGTCTCGGTCATTCTCGCCGTGCCGCTATCGCTGCTCGGGCCGGTATCGCTGCTCACCGCGCTCAAGATCGACAACAACCTCTATGTCCAGATCGGGCTCGTGCTGCTGATCGCGCTGTCGGCGAAGAACGCGATCCTCATCGTCGAGGTGGCGCGCGAAATGCGTGCCGAAGGCAAGGCCATCGTGGAGTTGGCGGTCGACGCGGCGCGCGCGCGGTTTCGGCCGATCCTGATGACGTCCTTCGCCTTCATCCTCGGCGTTGCGCCGCTGGTCCTGGCTACCGGAGCCGGCGCAAGCGCACGCAAATCGATCGGCATCACGGTCTTCACCGGCATGATCGCGTCGACCTGCCTCGCCGTGCTGTTCGTGCCGTCGTTCTTCGTGGTGGTGCAGCGGTTCGAAGAGTGGCGCGCGGGGCGGCGCAAGCGCCCGACCGTCGAAAGCGTGCCCGCCGAATAGGCGATGCCGCGTTACCTCAGGTCGCGCACGACGCGGAAGCCGTTGGCGTAATACCGGACATCGTGATCATAGCGGAAGCGCGCGGCAGACCGGGCGAGGTTCGCCTTGCCGGCGAACGAACCGCCGCGCAACACGCGCTGTTGGCACTGACCCGTGGTCCATGCCGAACCGTTGGTCGGCGCACCGCGGTAATTATCGTTCCAGCAATCCTCGACCCACTCGGCCGCGTTGCCGGACACGTCATAAAGGCCGAATCCATTGGGACGAAATGACCCGGTTGGCGTCGTCTGCCGGGTCGGTGCTGCGCCGCAGTCCTCGCAATTCGCACGGCCCTTGTCGGCTGTGCGTCCCCACCAGAATGCGGTCGTGGTGCCGGCGCGCGCCGCGTATTCCCACTCGGCTTCGCTCGGCAGCCGATATCGCTTTCCGGTCCTCTGCGAGAGCCACGCCAGGAACTGCTTGGCATCGTCCCAGCTCACGTCGATGATCGGACGCTTGCCGCGACCCCACCCCTGATCGGCTGCCTGGTACTTGCAGCCCCCTGCGGCGAAGCAAGCGTCCCATTCCTCGAACGTGACCTCGCGACGTCCGATCGCGATCGGGTTGGCAATCGTCACGCGATGCTCAGGCTTTTCATAGATGGTCTCAGGAGACCCCATTGAGAAATCGCCGGGCGGCAGCACCACCACCTCGGAACAGTCCTGGCAATCGCGGAAGATCTCGCCCGGCTCGGGCGAAGCGCTTGGCGCTTGGCTTTCGGCGGCGACTGACCAGACGACCGCGGCGGCACTCAAACCCAAGAACAGCAGAACCCGCTGGCGCTGGTGCATCTTTCCGCTATATCCCGCCGAATCTGAACCTGACGATAACAAATTGGCGACCGTCAAACATTACGATCGCGCAAGGAGACGCTTTACGTACCGCACCTATATACTCTATCCTGCGCAGCCACAATCTAGGTATTCCGTAGACGGTTCCTAAGCAACGTATCGTTTAGAATTCTGGCAATTAACATTCAGGGATTGAATCGGCGATATCGAACCGGCTATCGAGAATCGGCGACAAAGAATCGACGGCCCATATTAGGCCACTTGGAACAGGGCAAGCCACCGGCTCGGAACCAGAATGCTATCGCGGCGGCTTCTTGAGGAGGGACAGACATCGTGATTCCAAGGACATTCGCGGCCAGCGCGCTTTCGTTTCTGCTCTATGTCGCGGCCTCAACAGCCGCCAGCAGTCAGCCCCAAGCGACCGGCGGCCCGACGCCCTCGCCAGCGGGGGCTGCCGTCTATTTCGTCGACCTCAAGGACGGCGCGACTTTGCCGACGAAGTCGATCATCCATTTCGGCCTTCGCGGTATGGGGGTAGCGCCCGCAGGTTCCGACCGGGCGAATTCCGGACATCACCATCTGTTGATCGATACGGACCTTCCGCCGCTCAACCAGCCGATACCAAATGACTTCAATCACCTGCACTTCGGTGCGGGCCAAACCGAAGCCGAAGTGACGCTGACTCCGGGCTCACACACCCTCCAGCTTCTCCTCGGCGACAAGGACCATATTCCGCATTCGCCGCCGCTGATGTCCGAACGCATTCGCGTCACCGTGGTTGAGGCCGGTGCGCAGCCACAGGCGGCCGCACCAGGAACACCGCCCGTACGCCACGCTTCGCCACCCGGCGCCAGGGTTTACTTCGAGTTTCCCACCGACCACTCCTACGTCACACGAACCCCGGTCGTCCGCTTCGGCCTCATCGGCATGGGCGTGGCCCCGGCCGGCGTCGAGAAGGCCAACACCGGTCACCACCATCTGTTGGTCGACGCGCCGCTGCCGCCGCTCGACCAGCCGATCCCGAACGACTTCAACCATCTGCATTTCGGCGCGGGGCAGACCGAGGCCAAGGTCACGCTTCCGCTCGGCGTGCATAAGCTGCAACTGCTGCTGGGAGATGAAAACCACATTCCGCACAACCCGCCGATCTATTCGAAGCCGATCACGGTCACCGTGACCGAGACCGGCCGCCGACCGCCGACCCGCAAAATCGTCCGCCGCCATCGGCGCGCCGCCGCCGCCGGGTACTGAACAGAGAGACGTCCGGAAAAGCCGAGCGTCCGGAGGTGACAATGAACCAACTTCTTCGCGCCTGGATCGCGGTTCTATGCGGGTCCATCATGGTGGGTCTTGCCACCGGCGATGCTTTGGCCGAGCGGCGCGTTGCGCTCGTGGTCGGCAATTCCCACTACAAGATTCAAAGCCTCGAACTTTCGAATCCCAAGAACGATGCGGAGGACGTTTCGGCGGTCCTGCGCACCCTGGGATTCGAGGTCATTCAGAAGATCAACTCGACCAAGCGCGACCTCGAGCTCGCCATGGCGCAGTTCGCGCGCTTGTCGACCAATGCCGATGTCGCCCTGTTCTATTACGCCGGCCACGCCCTCCAGTATCACGGGCAGAACTATCTGATGCCCACCGACTCCGCCTTGGAGGACGAAATCAGCCTCCGCTACCAGATGATGGCGATCGACGACGTCCGCGCCGCCCTTGAGCGCGCCGGCGGCGTCAAGATCATGATCCTGGACGCCTGCCGCAACAATCCGGTGGTTGATGTTTTCAAGCGGCGGATGTCGGGGGCCTCCCGTAACCTCGACTCCGTCCGCGGACTGGCCCGGATGGACAAGACGGAAGGAATGGTGGTGTCCTACGCCACCGCGGCCGACGACGTCGCGGCGGACGGAACCGGCCGCAACAGTCCCTATACGGCAGCGCTGCTCAAGCGTCTGCAGGAGCCGGGCCTCGAAATCGAAATGATGTTCCGGCGCATTGCGTCTGACGTGAACGCACAGACCAATGGCAGACAGCGGCCGGAAACCTACGTTTCCCTGCTCAACGAATATTACCTGAACCGGCAGGACAAACAGGCCTGGGACCAGGTCAAGAATTCCGACGATCCCGGCCAGCTCGGCGATTTCATCCGACGGTATTCGTCCTCGCCGCTCGCGCAGGACGCCCAATACCGATTGCAGGTGCTCGATCGCCTCGCGCGTGAGAAGGATCTTGCCGACCGCCAGGCCGCCCAGTTGCGCCAGGAGCAGGAACGGCTTGCCGCGGTCGAGAAGGAACGCACCGAACGTGAAGCCGCCCAGCGTAGCCAGGACGAAGCGCGCGCGCGGGTCGCCGCGGCCGAGAAGGAACGTACCGAACGCGAAGCCGCCCAGCGCCGCCAGGACGAAGATCGCGCGCGCGTCGCCGCGGCCGAGAAGGAACGTACCGAACGCGAAGCCGCCCAGCGCCGCCAGGACGAAGATCGCGCGCGCGTCGCCGTGGCCGAGAAGGCACGCGCCGAACGCGAAGCCGCGCAGCAGCGCGAAGACGAGGAGCTGCGCATCAAGCTGGCCGCGATCGAGCGTGACCGCGCAGCCGCCACGAACGCGCAGCGTCTCCGCGACGAGGAGCAGCAGCGCCAGAGGTCGGCGGTAGCCGAACGTCAACGGTTGGAGCAAGAGGCCGCTTTGAAGGTCGTGCCGGTTGCGATACCGCAGGAGCAGGCGTGCAAGCGGGACGCGGAAAAGCTCGCCCAACTGCGCGCCAATCCCGATCGCGACGAGCTCATCGTCTTCGAGCGCGACCTTGCTTGCACCAAGCTACGCCCGCAGGTCATGCGGCTGCGTGAAAGTCTCGGGATTCAAGGGGACAGCGCCTCTGCCGTGCCGACGCAACCGGCGCCGCGCGTCCTGGATACGAATCCCGCGAGCGCACCTGCATCGCAGGCGATGCAAAGCCCGGCGCCGATGCGCCCGCGAGCCGAACCCGGGCGCCGGGGGCTGGAGGCGACTGCAGCACCGACGATCGCGCTTGCGCCGGCGGCACAAGGCGAGGCCTGCAAGCGCGACCGGGAACGACTTGCACAACTGCGCGCCAGCCGGTCGCTTGACGATGTCGTCCGCTTCGAGCGGGAACTTGCCTGCGAGCAGTTGCGCCCGCAGGTCAGCCGATTGCGCGAGAGCCTTGCCGATTGATCTCTTGCCTTGCTGGCGTCGGGCGTTAGTAGAAGAGAAAATCCTTCTCAAGCTTCCGCGCGTTCTGCGGGCGGCCGCCGCCGTCGACATTCGCGCGTTTGTCCATGTAGACGCCATGATCGGTCTACTATGGAGTCCACGTAGACTGCCGAAGGCAGCCGGCGCCGGATACGTCCAAAGCCAAGTCCATAAGATGACGGCCGGCCTCCCGCCCTTGCTCTAGAATAAAATTTCTCGCATCAAACCTGCAGTCTCCGGCTCGACGCCGCTGGTTGCTCCGCGCAGGCGCGAGCCACTGCGGCATCGCGGCGGCCGTCGGCCCCGTCAGCCTGCAGAGGAATGAGAATGATCATTGACGCCCACGCCCATCTCGTACCCGCCGCTTTGATCGATGCGATCCGCAAGGAACATGCCCGCTTTCCTTCGGTCCGCATCATCGAGACTGCCGACAGCGTCTGCTATTCCTTCCGCGGCGGCAAACCCACCCGCACGGTCATGAAGGGATTGGTCGATGTCGCCGCTCGCATCGCCTGGATGAACGCGCAAGGGATCGACCGCCAGGTCAACGGCGGCTGGCCTGACATTTTCGCCTACGAGTTGCCACCGGCGGAGGGGGAGGCCTGGAGCCGGCTGACCAACGACGCGCAACTTGCGGCCGCCGCCGCCGAGCCACGGATCATTCCACTCGCCGCCGTTCCGCTGCAAGACGGCGCGCGCGCCGCCGCGGTTCTGAAAGCGGCGATCGCTGACGGATTTCCCGGCGCGATGATTTCCACCCTGCCCCGCGGCATCGGCAGCGTGCTTGACGACACTCATCTCGACCCGTTCTGGGCGGCGGCCGATGAGACCGGCGCGGTCATTCACATTCATCCGAGCTACAATTCGGGCGATTCGCGCGTGAACGACTACGGCCTCACCAACGGCATCGGCCGCATCAGCGACGAGATGGTCGCGATTTCGCGGCTCGTGTGCAGCGGACACATCACGCGCTACAAGAACGCGAAATTTTTCGTGCCGATGGGAGCCGCTGCGCTTCCGTTCGTGATCGGCCGGCTCAAGCGCAATTTCAAGATCACGCCGGGGATCGGCGACCCGGTCGAGGCGCTTGCGCTGCTCTACACCGACACCATCGTGCACGATGCGAAGGTCTTGCGTTTCGTGATCGATACGATCGGCATCGATCGTTTGGTGATGGGATCGGATATGCCCTTCCCGATCGGCGATGACGAGCCGATGAAAGTTGTGGCGGGTGCGGGGCTGCGGCCGGATCAGATTGCCGCCATCAACGGCGGGAACGCCGCGCGGTTGTTTCGGGTATAGGACGTGCGAACCCGGGCGCCGTCCCGGCCCAGCGAGCGAACAGGGCCATCCGCCTATTTCGGCGGATTGTAGATCAGCGCTTTGATCGCGCGCTCGACGATCGGCGCCGGCGTCGCGTAAATCCTGTTGACGATCGCCTGCAGATCGGTGCCGGACAGAGCATCGATATCGAGATTCATCTTTGCGGCTTCAGCGAGCAGATCCTTGTCCCCCAGTGCCTGCACGAACGCGCTTCGCAAGGCGGCGACCCGCTCCGGCGGGGAGCCCGGCGGCATCACGAATGGACGGCCGAACTGCTGCTGCGCATAGATGAGCGCGAGCACCTGCCGGTCTTCCGGCGTCTTGGCGAAATCGCCGGTTCGCGGCACGCCTAGCGCGTTGAGCTTGGCGCTGCCTTTGATGTTCTGCTGCACCAGCATCTTCGCCGAGCCGGTGCCTGCCACCCAGTCGGGCCGCTGCACCATCATTGCCGGCACGCCGGTGCCGCACAGGCCTTGGACCTCGTTGCGGTCGACGGCGAGCACGATGTCGCGCACGCCGCTATAGCGCGTGATGATTCGGAATTTCGTGCCGAGGATGTTGTCTTCCGCGACCGAGAAATCACGCGTCGAATCGCCCTCGCCGCTGGCGCCGATGATCAGTTCCTTCGTGAACAACTCCTGAAAGGAGGTCACCGGCGCGTCGGTGCGCACCCAGCAAAGATTGACCTCGGTGTTGGCGCTGCCGAGATAGATGAGCTTCGTGAAGTCATACCTGATCCGGTCGCGCTCGACGTAGATAGGCTTGGTGATCGCGCCCGGCTGGATCGAGGCAAAGGCCGTGGCATCCTTCGGCAGCGTGTACATGTGCTGAACCGCGGTGTTGCCGCTGGCGCCCGGCATGTTCTGCGGCACGATCGTGGGGTTGCCTGGAATGTATTTGGTGATGTGGCGCGCCAGCAGCCGCGCATAGGCGTCGTAGCCGCCGCCGACCGCGCTGCCGATGAACATGCTGATCTGCCGGCCCCGATAGAAGGCGGCGACGTCCTGGGCATGGCCCAGGCCTGGCAAGAGCGTGGCACACAGGCCAATGGCAATCGCTGCAAACAGTGGCAATGGCGTGCGACGTGGCATGGTTTGCCCTCCCAAAACCGTCGCGATGGTGCAATTTGTGGTCGCGGCTGTAAATCCCCGTGCGTCAGTTCGCGCTGGCGAACACCGGCCGCACGTCGACGGCGCGCACGCCGCCGCCCTTGGCCAGAACAATCAGCGGGTTGATCTCGAGATCGCTGAGGAGATGGCGGTGTTCGAGATAGAAGTTCGAGAGGCCGCAGATCGCCGCCGCCAGCGCATCGACGTCGGCGGCCGGCTTGCCGCGAAATCCGGCCAGCAGCTTCGCGACCTTCAGTTCGCCAATCATGGCGCGGGCGTCCTCCGCCGTCACCGGCAGGAGCCGAAATGCCACGTCCTTGACGAGCTCGACCAGAATGCCGCCGGCGCCGACGACCATCATCGGACCATAGAGCGGATCGGTGCGCGCGCCCAAAATCATCTCAACGCCGTCGACCATCTCCTGCACGAGATAGCCCTCGATCGGCGCACCCGGAGCGGCCTTGGCAGCGGACGCAGTCAGCGCCTGCGCGGCGCGCTCGACATCGGCCGTGGAGACGAGATGAAGCCGCACGCCGCCGGCTTCAGTCTTGTGGCTGATGGCGCGCGACACGATCTTGAGCGCAACCGGAAAACCGATGCGCGTCGCGGCTGCGGCCGCTTCGCTTGCCGAAGCGGCGAAAGCGCTGCGTGGCAGCGTCAAGCCATGGCGGCCCAACTCCGCCGCAAAGGCCGCGCCTTGCAGATCGTCGGCGCATCCTGACGGGGACGGCAGCTCTGCAATGCTGCGTCCCTTGCGTTCGGCATAGAAGGCGAGCGCGCCGAGTGCGCGGATCACCGACGGCAGGCCTTGCAGGAACGGGAAGCCGACATCGTTCTGGAATTTCACCGTGGCCTGGTCGGTCAGGCACGCCATGCGGATGAAGCCGATCACCGGCTTGTCGGTACCGTCGGCGATGCTCTTGGTGACCGTGGGATCGCGCACGCGCTTGCCGGCTGCGGGCGTGCCGCCCCAGGCCAGCATGTCTACGTCGGGGTCGGCCGCGACCGCGGCGCAGAGCGCGGCGTCGGCCGCATCGTTGATGGGATTGCCGGCGTCGAGCGGGTTCTTCAACGCGAGCTCGGGCGAGACCAGCGGACGCAGCCTGGCCTTGGTGGCGGCGCCGAATTCGGGCGACTCGATGCCGCCCATCTCGTCGAGATAATCAAGCAGAAGATCGACGGTGCCGCCCGAGGTGGTAACCCACCCGACGCGCGGTCCCTTCGGCAGGCGGCCGGCCTGGAACACCAGCAGCATCTCGATCATGTCATCGAGCGTCTGGCTGACCACGATGCCATAGCGCTCGCACATGGCGGTGAAGGCGCCGTAGTCCCCGGCGATGGCGCCGGTGTGCGACTGCGCGCTATCGCGCGCCTTCTGCGACTTGCCGGTCTTGATGGCGACGATCGGCTTGCCGGCTGCGAGCGCCTTCCCTGCCGCCGCCATGAAAGCATGCGGGCGGCGAATGCCCTCGACGAACAGCGCGATCACGCGCGTCGAATCGTCCTCGGCAAAATGATTGAGGTAATCTGCGAGGTCAACGCTGAGCTCGTTGCCGCTCGAGATCAGGTAGTTGAAGTTGACGCCGCGATGCGCGCCCATGCTGGCAATGTATTGCACCGTGCCGCCGGATTGGGTCACGAACGCCACCGAGCCGGGAGTCAGCTCGCACAGCTCCGAATTGGGATAGCCGAAATTCTTCTCGCGCAGCGCGGTGATGCCCATGCAATTGGGGCCGCAGATGGTGAGGCCGGATCGGTCGATCAGGCCCTTCAGCGCAACGCCGCGCGCGAGGATTTCCGGATCAGTGCCTTCGCCGAGCTGGGCGGCGTAGACCGTCGCGCTCTTGAGCCCGGCGGCGACGCCGGTCTCCAGGACCTGCTGCACGGCCGGCGCGGGAATGATCACGAACGCATGCGCAGGCGGCTCCGGCAGCGAGGCGAGGTCGGGATAGCACCGGGTGCCCCATACTTCGGCGGCGCGCGGATTCACCGGATAGATTTTCCCGGGATACCCGTAGTCGCGCAGATTGCGATAGATCTGCCCCGGCCATTTCGCGCGCTCGGAGGCGCCGACGATGGCGATCGACGAAGGCTGGAAAAGCGGCCGTGGCGAGTTGAACGTGAGACGACCGGCGACTTGCTCTTGCAACGTTGTTTCCCCCTGATCCCAACCTGCGCCGACACCGTTGAGCGCGGCGTCGTGAATGATAGCAACGCGCCGCCGCACCCGGAAGCCGGATCGCCAACTGGTACCGGCCGAAGCGATCGAATAACCTTCACGGCCGCAGCGGCATGACCCGCAAGCAACAGGACGACGGATGAGCTACGAGGACTTGATCTACAGCGTCGAGGACGGCATCGCGACCATCACGCTCAATCGGCCGGCGCGCATGAACGCGCTGTCGCCCAGGCTGGAAGAGGAACTGCACCGCGCGTTTGACGAGGCCGACGAAGACCGCGCTGTCCGGGTGATCATCCTGACCGGCAGCGGCAACGCCTTCTGCGCGGGCTTCGACCAGGGCGGCAACAAATCCGGACGCCGAAACTCCGATCCGGCCGGCAAGTCGATCGCCGAATTCATCGAGTATTGCCATCGCCGGCAAGGCAAGCGCGTCGCCGACTGGGCGCACATGTGGCGCCTCGGCAAGCCGATCATCGCGGCGGTCAACGGCTGGGCGATGGGCGCGGGATTTTGGTACCAGCTCGCCGCGGACATCACGATCGCGTCCGACCAGGCGGTGTTCGCGCAGCCGGAGGTGCGTCACATCTCCAGCACGAGCTTCCTCCTCACCGCGCTCTGCGGATGGAAAGCCGCCAACCGCTGGGCGCTCACCGGCGATCACTTCGACGCGCAGGAGGCGCTGCGCATCGGCATGGTGAACGAGGTGGTGCCGCACGATCAGTTGATGGAGACGGCGCGCGCGCTGGCGAAGCGCATTGCGCTGGTGCCCGAACCGTCGGTGCGGCTCAACAAGGCAGTGGCGATGCAGGGCATCCAGGCGGCCGGACTCCATGCGGGCCTGCTGATGGAGGGCACGCTGGGCACGCTGGCGCAGGCGTCGCACAATGAATACCGCGAGAAGCTGTTCGACGTTCACCGCACGCAGGGGGTCAAGGCCTACCTCGAGATGCGCGACGGGCCGTTCCAGCCCGAGCCGATGGGGCCGCGCTCGGCAAAGGGGCGGCAGCAGCGGGCGAAGGGCACGCCGTCTTCGTCCTGAAGGCGCGCAAGGCGCCAAGCGCAGCGACGGCCGTGCTCATTCCTTGTGCACGGGGATTGGTCGGCGGCCAGCCCGGCCACCGAATCGGCACAGACGCAGATCACTTGGCTAGTTTCTAGCCAGTGGCGCCTACGGCAAATAAGCGAGCCATTTCTATCACTCTACCCGCCAGGACCGTCGCGCCGCGACGGGCCTATTGCGACCAACTGCGCAAAACATGGGCGAAGTGGACGCATCCTGGGCTGCCGGTATTGCCGCGCCTGCAGCGATCTCCAGCCGGAACGGAATAACGATCGTTTATCAGCGGCTTAGCACCGCCCGTCCCTTGGCATGCTCCTTGCGAACCGCTGCCATGCGAGCCGGTGCCGGGCCGATCGCGCGCGTCAACAGATGAGGATATCGAGATGCTCCATTCTCCCCGCGCGGTCGCCCTGCGACCGCTGTTTCGCCATTGGATCGCCGCCGCCGCTGCTCTCCTGTTGGCGCTGCTGGCCGCCGCGCCCGCCAAGGCGCAGGACACCATCAAGATCGGCATCCTTCATTCGCTCTCCGGCACCATGGCCATCAGCGAGACGACGCTGAAGGACGTGATGCTCATGCTCATCGACGAGCAGAACAAGAAGGGCGGCCTGCTCGGCAAGAAGCTCGAAGCCGTCGTCGTCGACCCGCGCTCCGACTGGCCGACCTACGCCGAGAAGGCGCGCGAACTGATCACCAAGGACAAGGTCGCGGTCGTGTTCGGCTGCTGGACCTCGGTGTCCCGCAAATCGGTGCTCCCCGTCTTCAAGGAGCTTGATTCGATCCTGTTCTACCCGGTGCAATATGAAGGCGAGGAGAGCGAGCGCAACGTCTTCTACACCGGCGCCGCGCCGAACCAGCAGGCGATCCCGGCCGTCGACTACCTGATGAAGGAAGAGAAAGTGACGCGTTGGGTGCTCGCCGGCACCGACTACGTCTATCCGCGCACCACCAACAAGATCCTCGAGGCCTATCTCAAGCAGAAGGGCGTCAAGGATGCCGACATCATGATCAACTACACCCCGTTCGGCCATTCCGACTTCCAGACCATCGTGTCCGACATCAAGAAGTTCGGATCGGCCGGCAAGAAGACCGCGGTAGTGTCGACGATCAACGGCGACGCCAACGTGCCGTTCTACAAGGAGCTCGGCAACCAGGGCATCAAAGCCACGCAAATCCCGGTGGTCGCCTTCTCGGTCGGCGAGGAAGAACTCGCGGGCCTCGATACCAAGCCGCTGCTCGGGCATCTCGCGGCGTGGAATTACTTCGAATCGATCAAGTCGCCGATCAACGCCAAGTTCATCAAGGACTGGCACACCTTCATCAAGAACGACAAGCGCGTCACCAACGATCCGATGGAAGCGCACTTCATCGGCTTCAACATGTGGGTGAAGGCGGTCGAGAAGGTGAAGTCGACCGATCCCGACAAGGTGATCGACGCACTCCCCGGCATCGAAGCGCCGAACCTCACCGGCGGAACCTCCAAGATGCTGCCGAACCACCACATCACCAAGCCGGTCTTAATCGGCGAAGTCCGCGGCGACGGCCAGTTCGACGTCGTGTGGAAGACCCCGGGCCTGGTGCCGGGCGACGCGTGGTCGAACTACCTCGAAGGCTCGAAGGACCTCGAAGCCGACTGGGTCAAGCTCAAGTGCGGCAACTACAATAAAGTGACGAAGAAGTGCGGCGGAGCCTGAGGGAATTACCGAAGCCTACACGGGAGGCGGCCAACGCCGCCCCCCTCCTTGGAATGCCGGGAGAGATCATGCGTGCCGTCTGCGATCGTTTGATCGCGCTCCTTTTTGCGCTCGGCTTGCTGGTGACGTTTGCGCCGGACCTCCACGCCGGCTCGTACGAAGACGCGGTCGCGCGCTTTACCGCCGACAACTTCGACGACACCATCGAAGGCATCAACGCCATCACCGCCAGCGGCAATCCGCTCGCCGCGACCGTGATCACCGCGCTGCAGGACGGGAAGCTCCTGTTCAGCGCCGAAAAAATGGTCGTCCTCATCCAGGTCCCGCCCGATCGGCTGATCGACGCCGCGACCGGCAAGCCGTTCGCCGCCGATGCGCCCGCGGATCTCGCTCCAGTGCGGGTCAACAATCGCCTGCGGCGGGAAATAGAGGCTGCTCTCGGCAGCCTGACGCTGATGGCTCCCGATCCGGCGAAACGTCTCGAAGCCGCGCAGGCGGTGTTCCAGTCGCGCGACGCCAATGCCTTGCCCGCGCTTGAACAGGCGCTCGCCCGCGAAAGCGATCCAAAGGTTAAGCAGGCGCTGACCGAGGCGCGCGCGGCGGTCGTCCTTAACCTCGACTCCGCCACAGACGCCGACAAGATCACCGCTATCAACGTGATCCGCCAGCGTGCCGACCAGGATTCGCTCGCTTTGCTCGGCAGCCTCCCGACCGACAGTTCACCTGCGGTGAAGAACGCTGCGGCCGACGCTCGCGCGTCGATCGGGAAAGGTTTAGCGCTTTGGAGCACGGCGCAGAACGCCTGGTACGGTCTCTCGCTCGGTTCGGTGCTGGCGCTCGCCGCGATCGGACTCGCCATCACCTTCGGGGTGATGGGCGTCATCAACATGGCGCACGGCGAGATGGTGATGCTCGGGGCCTACACGACCTTCGTCGTGCAGGAATTGATCCGCGCGAACAGCCCGGCGCTGTTCGATTACTCGCTTTTCATCGCGATCCCGCTGGCGTTCTTGGTTGCCGGCGCGGTTGGCATCCTGGTCGAGCGCAGCATCATCCGCTTCCTCTACGGCCGCCCGCTGGAGACGCTGCTCGCAACCTGGGGCCTGTCGCTGATCCTGCAACAGGCCGTGCGCACGGCCTTTGGCCCCAGCAACCGCGAAGTCGGCGCGCCCTCCTGGATGAGCGGGGCGTTCGAAGTCGGGCACATGACCATCACCTATGGCCGGCTCTGGATCATCGTATTCACGCTGCTGGTATTCCTCGCACTGCTGGCGCTGCTCCGGCTCACCCGCCTCGGCCTTGAAATGCGCGCCGTCACCCAGAACCGCGCCATGGCGGCGTCGATGGGCATTCGCACCGGCCGCATCGACGCGCTCACCTTCGGGCTCGGCTCCGGCATCGCCGGCATCGCCGGCGTGGCGCTGTCGCAGATCGACAACGTGAGCCCCAATCTCGGCCAGGGCTACATCATCGACTCGTTCATGGTGGTGGTGTTCGGCGGCGTCGGAAATCTCTGGGGCACGCTGGTCGGCGCGTTCACGCTCGGCATCGCCAACAAGTTCCTGGAGCCGTTCGCCGGCGCGGTGCTCGGCAAGATCACGATCCTCGTCCTGATCATTCTCTTCATCCAGAAACGGCCGCGCGGCCTGTTCGCACTCAAAGGACGGGCAGTCGAAGCATGAACACAACGTTTCCTTCTCTCAACCTCCCCTTGCAACGGGGAGGTCGATCGCGAAGCGATCGGGTGGGGGTCCCGTCCGCAGCAATGATGGCGCACGACCCCCCACCGGGCTCGCTGCGCTCGCCGACCTCCCCTTTGCAGGGAGAGGTCAAGGGACGGCATTCCGCAGGACTGCGCGCATGAAGGGGTTATTTCTTCTCACACGCGCGCTCGATCGCGGCGCCCTCGCCTTCCTCGCGGTGCTGGCCGCCATCGCGGTCGCCGTGCCGCTGCTCAACCTTCTGATGCCGCCGAGTTCGCCGTACTATCTGTCGAGCTATTTCGTCGCCCTGTTCGGCAAATACATCTGCTACGCCCTTCTAGCCCTTTCGGTTGATCTGATCTGGGGCTATTGCGGCATCCTCTCGCTCGGCCACGGCGCCTTCTTCGCGCTCGGCGGCTACGCGATGGGCATGTACCTGATGCGGCAGATCGGCACGCGCGGCGTCTACGCCAATCCGATCCTGCCGGACTTCATGGTGTTCCTGAACTGGGACCACCTGCCGCCCTATTGGTACGGATTCCAGCACTTTCCCTATGCGCTCTTGATGATCGTGCTGGTGCCGGGGGCGCTCGCCTTCGTGTTCGGCTGGTTCGCGTTCCGCTCACGGGTGACGGGGGTCTATCTCTCGATCATCACCCAGGCGCTCACGTTCGCGCTGATGCTCGGCTTCTTCCGCAATGATTTCGGCTTCGGCGGCAACAACGGGCTGACGGACTACAAGGACATCCTCGGCTTCAATGTGCAGTCGCAAGGAACGCGCGCCGCGCTGTTCGCGATCTCGGTCGTCGCGCTGATGATCGGATTCATGATCTGCCGCACGGTCGTCAACTCCAAGCTCGGCAAGGTCCTGATCGCGATCCGCGACGCCGAGTCGCGCACGCGCTTCCTCGGCTATCGCGTCGAATCCTACAAGCTGTTCGTGTTCACGCTCTCCGCCTGCATGGCCGGCGTTGCCGGCTCGCTCTATGTGCCGCAGGTCGGCATCATCAATCCGAGCGAATTCTCGCCCGGCAACTCGATCGAAGCGGTGATCTGGGTCGCGGTCGGGGGGCGCGGCACGCTGATCGGCGCGGTGCTCGGGGCCGTGCTCGTGAACTACGGCAAGACCTACTTCACCACCGGCGTACTCGCGCCCTATTGGCTGTTTCTCCTGGGCGGCCTGTTCATCGCGGTGACGCTGTTCCTGCCGCGCGGCATCGTCGGCACGATCCGCTACGGCTGGGAGGGCTGGCGAGGCCGGCGCAGTACGCTGCGCGAGGCCGGCGTCGACGCCGAGCCGCCAGCCGCTGCCGAGCCTGCCCGACATGCAGCGGAGTGACCGGCATGGATGACCGCACCACCGCATCGATGCTCTACCTCAACGGCGTCAACGTGTCGTTCGACGGGTTCAGGGCGCTCAACAATCTCTCGTTCGCGATCGAACCCGGCGAAATGCGCGCCATCATCGGCCCCAACGGCGCCGGCAAGACCACGATGATGGACGTCGTCACGGGTAAGACCCGGCCGGATCAAGGCGACGTGCTCTTCGATGGCATGCAGGACCTCACCAAGCTCGACGAGACCCAGATCGCCGAGCTCGGCATCGGGCGCAAATTCCAGAAGCCGACCGTGTTCGACATGCACACGGTCGAGGACAACATCCTGCTCGCGCTCAAGAGCGACCGGCGGGTGCGGCCGACGCTGTTCTGGCGCGAAAGCGTCGACGATGAGCGCCGCATCGACGACATCCTCGGGATCGTGCAGCTCGGTCCGCTACGTCGGCGCGTGGCCGGCACGCTCTCGCACGGCCAGAAGCAGTGGCTCGAGATCGGGATGCTGCTGGCGCAGGAGCCGAAACTCCTGCTGGTGGACGAGCCGGTCGCCGGCATGACCGATGCCGAGACCCGACAGACCGCGGAACTGCTCAAGGAGATCAACCGGGAGCGTACCGTAGTGGTGGTCGAGCACGACATGACCTTCGTGCGCGACCTCGGCGTCAAGGTCACGGTGCTGCACGAGGGGACCGTGATCGCGGAAGGAACCATCGACCAGGTGTCCGAGAACGAGCGCGTGATCGAAGTCTATCTGGGGCGCTAACATGCTCAACGTCAACGCCATCGATCTGCACTACGGCGCGGCGCAGGCGCTGCGCGGCGTCTCGCTCATGGCCGAGCCGGGCAAGGTGACTTGCGTGCTCGGCCGCAACGGCGTCGGCAAGACCAGCCTCCTGCGCGCGCTCGTCGGCCAGCATCCGATCAGCAGCGGCGAGATCACCTTCGAGGGCGCCGACATCACCCGGCTGCGGCCCTATGAGCGGGCGCGCCGCGGCATCGCTTACGTGCCGCAGGGCCGCGAGATTTTTCCGCTGCTCTCGGTCGAAGAGAACCTCAAGACCGGCTTCGCGCCGCTCAAGCGCGACGAGCGCGAGATCCCGGACGACGTATTTTCGCTGTTTCCGGTGTTGAACGACATGCTGGGGCGGCGCGGAGGCGATCTGTCGGGGGGCCAGCAGCAGCAGCTCGCGATCGGCAGAGCGCTTGTCATGCGACCGCGGCTGCTGCTGCTGGACGAGCCGACCGAGGGCATTCAGCCCTCGATCATCAAGGACATCGGCGGCGCCATCACATACCTGCGCAATCTTGGAAAAATCGCCGTGGTCCTGGTCGAGCAGTATCTCGACTTTGCGCGCGAGCTTGGAGATTATTTCGCGGTGATGGACCGCGGCTCGGTGGTCTATTCCTGCAGCCGCGCCGACATCGACGAGGCGGCGCTCAAGCGGGCGCTCGCCATCTGAAGGCTTGCGGCAGCGATCGTTTGGGGGAAGGCATTTGCGCGCGCTGGCGGTCGAGGAAGAGATCTTTGCGGCCAACCGCGCCGTCGGCCGGATCGCGCTCAGCGTCAAGGCCGCCGGCGAGCTGACGCGCCGCGCCCGCGTGCGGGAGGAAGGTCCGCTGCGGGTGCGCTTTCCCACGGCGCATGCGGGTGAAGCCGAGGCCGTGCTCGTCAACACCGCGGGCGGGATGGCCGGCGGCGATCGATACGCGCTCGATCTCGACGTGGGGGCCGGGGCGCGGCTTGCGATCACAACCGCCGCCGCCGAGAAGGTCTATCGAACGCTCGGCCCGGACACCACCATCGACGCTACCCTATCGGTCGACGCCGGCGGCGAGCTTGCGTGGCTGCCGCAAGAAACGATCCTCTTTGACGGCGCGCGGCTGCGCCGTTCGATCAGCGTCGCGCTGGCCGACGGGGCGCGCCTCCTGCTGAGTGAGGCCACGGTGTTCGGGCGCTCGGGCATGGGCGAAGCGGTGCACGATGGATTGCTGTTCGACCGCTGGCGCATCAGCCGCGCCGGCCGGCTGCTGCATCTGGAGAGCGTCCGGCTCGACGGGCGGATCGCGGAAAAGCTAGCGGCGCCAGCGATCGCCAGCGGCGGCGTCGCGATGGCGACCGTCCTCGCGGTGTCCGGCGACGATGCCACCGTCGAGGCCGTGCGGCGGCACGGTCACCGATTCCGCGGGCAGGTCGGCGCTTCGGCCTGGAACGGCATCGCGGTCGCGCGCCTGATCGCCGCCGACGGCGCGACCCTGCGGCACGATCTCGCGCTCGCCCTCACGGCGATCCGTGACCGGGCGTTGCCGCGGCTCTGGACCCAGTAGGCGCAAGGGCCACGCATGAACCTGACACCGCGCGAGAAAGACAAGCTCCTCATCGCCATGGCCGCGATGGTCGCGCGCCGGCGGCTCGAGCGCGGCGTCAAGCTCAATCATCCGGAGGCGGTCGCGCTGATCACCGACTTCATCCTCGAAGGCGCGCGCGACGGCCGCACCGTCGCCGAGCTGATGGAAGCCGGCGCCCACGTGCTCACCCGCGCGCAGGTGATGCACGGCATCGCCGAGATGATCCACGATGTCCAGGTCGAGGCCACGTTTCCGGACGGGACCAAGCTCGTCACCGTGCACGAGCCGATTCGCTAATCGGAGAGCCGCATGATTCCCGGCGAGATGTTCATCAAGGACGGCGAGATCGAGCTCAATGCCGGCCGCAAGACCGTCATCGTCACCGTGACCAACAGCGGCGACCGACCGATCCAGGTCGGATCGCACTATCATTTCTTCGAAACCAACCCGGCGCTCAAGTTTGATCGCAAGAAGGCGCGCGGCACGCGGCTCGACATAGCGGCGGGCACCGCCGTGCGCTTCGAGCCCGGCCAGACGCGTGAAGTCACGCTGGTGGCGCTCGCGGGGAAGCGTACGATCTACGGCTTCCGCCAGGACGTCATGGGCAAGCTCTGAGAGAACTCCGATGCCGGTCACAATGAAACGCTCCGCTTACGCCGACATGTTCGGACCCACCACCGGCGATCGCGTACGGCTTGCGGACACCGATCTCATCATCGAGGTGGAAAGGGATTTCACCACCTACGGTGAGGAAGTGAAATTCGGCGGCGGCAAGGTGATCCGCGACGGCATGGGGCAAAGTCAGCTCAGCAATAAGCAGGGCGCGGTCGATACCGTCATCACCAACGCGCTGATTCTCGATCACTGGGGCATCGTGAAGGCCGACGTCGGCATCAAGGACGGAAAAGTCTTCGGCGTCGGCAAGGCCGGCAACCCCGACATCCAGCCGGGTGTGACGATCATCATCGGCCCCGGCACCGAAGTGATCGCCGGCGAGGGAAAAATCCTCACCGCCGGCGGCTTCGACACCCACATCCACTTCATCTGCCCGCAGCAGGTCGAGGAAGCCCTGATGTCGGGCGTCACCTCGCTGCTCGGCGGCGGCACCGGGCCGGCCGCCGGCACCAACGCCACCACCTGCACGCCCGGCCCCTGGCACATCGCGCGGATGATCCAGGCCGCCGATGCCTTCCCGGTCAATCTCGGCTTCGCCGGCAAGGGCAACGCCTCGCGGCCCGCCGCGCTGGAGGAGATGGTCAAGGCCGGCGCCTGCGCGCTCAAGCTGCACGAGGACTGGGGCACGACGCCGGCCGCGATCGATTGCTGCCTGTCAGTCGCCGACGACTACGACGTCCAGGTGATGATCCACACCGATACGCTCAACGAATCCGGCTTCGTCGAGGATACGATCAAGGCGTTCAAGGGCCGCACCATCCACGCCTTCCACACCGAAGGCGCCGGCGGCGGGCACGCGCCCGACATCATCAAGGTCGCGGAACTCAGGAACGTGCTGCCGTCATCGACCAACCCGACGCGGCCGTTCACCCGCAACACCATCGACGAGCATCTCGACATGCTGATGGTGTGCCATCATCTCGATCCGTCAATCCCCGAGGATCTCGCCTTCGCCGAGAGCCGCATCCGCAAGGAGACGATCGCGGCGGAGGATATCCTGCACGACATCGGTGCGCTCTCGATGATGTCGTCGGACTCCCAGGCCATGGGCCGGCTCGGCGAAGTGATTATCCGCACCTGGCAGACCGCCGACAAGATGAAGAAGCAGCGCGGTCCCCTACCGCACGAGAAGGGCGACAACGACAACGCGCGGGCCAAGCGCTACATCGCCAAGTACACGATCAATCCGGCGATCGCGCACGGCGTGTCGAAGCACATCGGCTCGGTCGAGAAGGGCAAGCTCGCCGATCTCGTGCTGTGGTCGCCGGCCTTCTTCGGCGTCAAGCCCGACCTGATCATCAAGGGCGGCTCGATCGTGGCGGCCCTGATGGGCGATCCCAACGCGTCGATCCCGACACCGCAGCCGGTGCATTACCGGCCGATGTTCGGCGCCTTCGGCCGCGCGCGCACCGCGAGCTCCGTGGTATTCGCCTCGAAGGCCGCAGTGCAGGCGGGACTCGGCAAGAAGCTCGGCATCCAGAAGAACCTGGCAGCGGTCGAGAACACGCGCGGCGGCATTTCGAAGAAGAGCATGGTGCACAACGGTGCGACGCCGAAGATCGAAGTCGACGCCGAGACCTACGAAGTGCGGGCGGACGGCGAATTGCTCACCTGCGCGCCGGCCGAAGTGCTGCCGATGGCGCAGCGGTATTTTTTGTTTTGACGCCGGAAGGCCGTTCGAGCTGGAGAGCCCGTGAAGCGTGCCACCAAGGTCATCGCGGCCCACGATTGGAATGGCGCAACAGCCATTGATCGCGTGGTGCTTGATTCCGACCAGCGTCGCCGCCGGCGCTTGTTCCTCACCGGCGTCTCCGGGGTCGAATTCCTGCTCAATCTCCCTCACCCGAGGTTGTTGAGGCAGGGCGATGGCTTGCTGCTCGACGATGGCGCGATTGTGCAGGTTGTCAGCCAAGCCGAGCCGCTCGTGGAAATCGCGGCAGATGATCCGACCGCGCTCGCGCGGCTTGCCTGGCATCTCGGCAACCGCCACGTCGATGTTCAGGTGGCGAGCGGCGGCTTGCGCATTCGCCGCGACCACGTGCTCGAAGACATGCTGCGCGGCCTGGGAGCGAGGATTATCCCGCTCGAAGCGCCGTTCGATCCAGAGCCAGGCGCCTACAGCCACCACGCGCACGATCATGGCTGATGCAGCGCCCGACACCGCCGCGCTCTATCGCCTGATGGCATGGCTGTCGCCGGCCTATCCGGTCGGCGCCTTTTCCTATTCGAGCGGCATCGAGTGGGCGACCGAAGCCGGCGACATAACAGATGCTGAAAGTCTCGAACATTGGCTCACCGCGATGATCGGCGAAGGCAACGGCTTTTGCGACGGCATATTGCTGGCCCATGCGCATCGCGCAACCGCGTGCGCCGACGATACGGCATTGCGCGCCGGCGCAGAGACCGCCGCTGCATTCGCCGCCTCCAAGGAGCGCTTCCTGGAGACCACGGCGCAGGGTCGCGCCTTTTTCGACGCGACGAGCGCGGCCTGGCCCTGCGCGGCGCTGAGACAACTGATAGCTGCCTGGGACGGCCCCCTCGCCTATCCGATCGCCGTGGGTGTCGCCGCGGCCGGGCACGGCATCGCAATCGAGCCGACGCTTGCGGCCTATCTCCAGGCGACCGCAGCGAATCTCGTGTCCGCCGGGGTCCGCCTCATCCCGCTCGGCCAGACCGATGGACTGCGCGTGCTGGCTGCGCTCGAACCGATCATTGCGGCAGCGGCCAAGCGCGCATTGGCGAGCTCACTTGAGGAGATCGCCAGCGCCGCATTCCGCGCCGACATCGCCAGCATGCGGCACGAGACCCAATACACGCGGCTGTTCCGGAGTTGAGCACCATGACAAATCCCAACGGTCCCCTGCGTGTCGGTGTGGGCGGTCCAGTCGGCTCCGGCAAGACCGCGCTGATGGATGCGCTCTGCAAGCGGCTGCGCGACCGTTACGAGATCGCCGCGATCACCAACGACATCTACACCAAATGGGATGCGGAATACCTGGTGCGATCCGGGGCGCTCGCGCCCGATCGCATCGCCGGCGTCGAGACCGGCGGCTGCCCCCACACCGCGATCCGCGAGGATGCCTCCGCCAACCTCGCCGCGGTCGCCGACATGCGCCGGAAATTTCCGGCGCTTGACCTGATCCTCATCGAATCCGGCGGCGACAATCTCGCGGCGACGTTTTCGCCGGAGCTGGCCGATCTCACCATCTACGTCATCGATGTGGCAGCAGGCGAAAAAATCCCTTCCAAGGGCGGCCCCGGGATCACGCGCTCCGACCTTCTGGTCATCAACAAGATCGATCTCGCGCCCCACGTCGGCGCATCGCTCGACGTGATGGAGCGGGACGCAAAGCGGATGCGCGGCACGCGCCCGTTCGTATTCAGCAATCTGCGCAGCGGGCAGAGCGTGGCGGAGATCGCCAGTTTCATCGAGCGGCACGGCGGCCTCGGGAACGGCCGCTGACAGCTTCAGGTCAGCCCCGGTCGTCCCCGCGCAGGCGGCAACGAGAGACCGGAAGTATTACTACTGTTTGTAATATTTGCGCGCGACCTCGATCGCCGCGGGGGGCACCTCGAACGCCTCGGCCACGGTCTTCTCCAGTTCCCCGGCGGTGCCCGGCAGCAGATCGAGGTGGCGCTTCTCCGCGTCGGTCAGGAATTCCGGATCCTTGACCATGGCGTCGAGCGCCTTGCGCACGGCTTCGACACGGTCGCGCGGCACGTCAGGCGGCATCGCGATCGGCTGGCCCATCTCGTCCGAGCCCAGGAACAAGCTCAGGACCGCGCGCTGCTCGGGCGTCTCCGCAAGATCGTAGACGGGACGCACGTCGGGACGCTCGGCGATGGCGCGTCGGACGTAGCGGGTGACGATCGAAATCTTGTTGTCCCTGATCCAGTCCGCATGCGCGGACTTGAGGAATTCCCACGGCATCAACGTGCCGTCGGCTTCGCCGCGCTCGACGGCGAGCGCCGCCTCGCCGCTGCCCTTGTAGCCGCGGATCAGCTTGAACCTGGTGCCGACCACGCCGTTGAGCATGGTCGAGTTGATTTCGGCCTGGCTCAGCGGGCCGGTGCTCGCGACCAAGGTCTCGCGGGTCTTGAGGTCGGCGAGCGTCTTGGTGCCCGATGTGTGCCAGGTGAACAGCGTTGCGGTGGTGGCGATGATGCGGCCGATCCAGTTGAACTTGCGCGTGTCGTAGGAGATCGCCTGCACGCCGAGGATTTGCGCGAGCGTGATGTTGGGCACCAGCACCGACATCACGCTGCCGTCCTTCGGCGCGATGCCGGTGAGATAGTTCGCCGCCAGCATGCCGGCGGCGCCGGGCATGTTCTGCGGCACGATCGAGGGATGACCGGGAATGAAGCGCCCGAGATTGCTGGCGACCAGGCGCGCGTAGAGATCGAACGAGCCGCCGGGAGCGTTCGGGATGATCAGGGAGATCGTCTTGCCGCGGTAGAATTCCTCGACTGTTTGTGCATTCAGGGTCTGCGCCGACGCAAGGCAGATCAGGCTCGCGAGCAGACATCGGCCAGCTTGGTTCACAGGCACCATCAATCTTCTCCCGGCGATCAGTTTTCGGCTTTGAACAACGGCGACACCTCGGTCTGGGTGAATTCCGAGGCGACGTGGTCGAAGAACGGCATATAGGAGAACGCGATCCAGCGGCACTCGGAGCCGGGCTGCAGATTGAAGTGCTGATGCTCCACCCCGCCCGGCTTGATCGGCAGCAACAGGAGATCGCCGGCCTGCCAGTCGACCCGCTCGCCGTCGACCATCGAATAGCCCTTGCCGGTGATCACGTAGATGACGAGGCCGCCCTGGTGCCGGTGCTTGCCCGACTGGGTCTTGAGATCGTGCGAGAACACGCGCCAGTCCTGCAGCGGCGTATTTTTGTGAATCTCGGGATTGAGGTGATACATCAGGCGGCCCTGACGGGTCAGAAAAAACTCCCGCTCGGATGGTTTCACCACCACCTGCCCGGTGTCCTGCCGTTCGAGGAATTGTTTGCGGCTGCGGATGAAAATCTCATACGGCGTTTCCGGGATCGCTCCCCGCTCACGCGTGCGCGTTCGTTCGGTCTCGGCCATAGTTTAGTTCCTGTTCTCCGCGCATTCACGGCGCGCGCTTAAAATCGGGCGACGCTTCCATCTGCTCAAAGCCGCAGCCGCGATCGACGCTGGTGGCCGCGAACAGATTGGGCTCGACCGCGAGGAACACGGCGGCCTGGTCCGGATCGTCGTTGAAATGCTGCACGATGATTCCATCGCGCCGCGTCGGCAGATTGAGCACGTCGCCGGCTTCCCAGGCATGCTTGACGCCGTCGAGCGTGGTGTGCCCGCGCCCCTCGACGATGAACATGATCTGGCCGCCCTGGAATTTCAGCCGTCCGGAGCGGCTGCCCGGCGGGATCTCCTGCCGGAAGATCGCCAGCGTCGAGAGGATCGTGTCCTTGATCGCCGGGTGCAGGTACCAGCGCATCAATCCCTGCTGGTTGTTCTCCAGCGGAAGCTCCGAGAGCCGCACCACCTGGACGGCGGTCTTGCGATCTTCGCGCTGGCGGTCGCGCAGCGCCAGCAGTTCGTCCCAATAGTTCACCTTGGCGAGCTTTTCCGTGCGTGCGCTTGCCACCATCCTGCTCCTCAACAAAAGATCACGCCGACTTCAGGTCGCCGCCCGCTGAAACCGGCTGCAATCCGGTGATATCATACATGGGCCGGCCGAGGGGACCCCACGACTTTCGGCCGCGGAAGGCGGCGACCGCGTGGTACGCAAGGCCGGAGATTGTTCCATGCCCGTTTTGAAACTGCCGGATGCAGACATTCACTACAAGGTGTTCGGCCAAGGACCGGCCTTCCTGTTTCTCGCCGCAACCGCATGGCGGGGCGCGATGTGGGAGCTTCATCAAGTTCCGGAGTTTTCGCGCGATCACCAGGTCATCGTGTTCGATCAACGCGGCACCGGCAGTTCGACCGCGCGCAGCCAGGATTTTTCAACTCGTCGTCTTGCACAAGATGCCGTGGCGTTGCTCGACCATTTGGGGGTGAAACGCGCCGTCATCTGCGGCCATTCCAATGGCGGCCGGGTGGCGCAGCAGATCGCCTTCGAGCATCCGGAACGGATGGAGAAGCTGATCCTCGCCTCCGCCGGCGGTACGCACAGCAGCAGGGGCATTCCACTCAAGATGTGTCTTGAGCTGGCCGAGAAAGGCTACGAGGGGCACCTCCGCGATGGCGCGATCTTGACCGGCTGCACCGCGGCCTTCTATGCCGCGCATCGCGATCAGGTGGAAGACTTCCTCAAGGTGCGCATGGCGGAATTGCCATCGCTGGAAGTTTATCTTCGGCACGTGATCGGCAGGGCCGAATCCGACACCAGCTCACGTGCCAAGGACATTCGCGCGCCGACGTTGGTGATGGTGGGCGACGACGAAGATCATGGCTCCGCCACCGGTGACACGCACCTGGATTTCGCCAAGCGCCTGGCGCGCGACATTCCCGGCGCGAAATTCGTCGTCCTGCCCGGCGAAGGCCATCACTATCCGTTCTATTCGCCGCAAAAGACGAACGGCATCATTCGCGAGTTCCTCGCCGGCGCTTGATGGTTCGACAGTCAGCCCGCTGGTTTCAGCCGAAAGAAAAAGAAAGAGACCATCATGGCGTCCGCGCCGTTCGACTTCGCGCCTTTGTTGCCGCCCGGGTTGCCGCCAGCCGCGGTCAAATGGACCGGTGTGCCGAAATACAACTTCGTCGGCGGCAACAACGACGCCGATCAAATTCCGCTCGCCGGGCTCATGGCGGCCGCCGAAGCCGTACTCCGGCGCGATGGCCGATTGCTCGCGACTTACGGCGTCGCCAGCGGCCCGCAAGGCTATCGGCCGCTACGCGAATTTCTCACGACGAAGCTCAAGCGCGATGCCGGCATTTCGTGCAGCGCCGATGAGGTCCTGGTCGTGTCGGGTTCGCTGCAGGCGCTCGACCTGATCAACGGCGCGCTGCTCGCGCGCGGCGATACCGTCATCATCGAGCAGGAGACTTACCAGGGTGCGCTGACGCGGCTGGCGCGGCTCGGCGTCAACGCGATCGGAATCCCGCTCGACCGCGACGGCATGCGCATGGACGCGCTGGCGTCGGCGCTGGCGGATCTCCGACGCCGCAATGTCAGGCCGAAATACATCTACACGATCCCGACCGTGCAGAATCCGAGCGGCACGATCATGCCACACGACCGCCGGATCGAACTGCTGCGGCTCTCGGGATCATACGGCATCCCGATCTTCGAGGATGACTGCTATGCCGATCTGGTGTGGGACGGCGTTCGACCGCCCGCGCTCTACGCTATGAGCGGAACCGGCGGCGTGATCCATATCGGCTCGTTCTCCAAATCGATCGCGCCCGCGTTGCGGGTCGGCTTCATCGTCGCGCCCTGGGCGATCCTCTCGCGGCTGCTGGCGCTGAAAACCGATGCGGGTTCCGGCGCACTGGAGCAGATGGTGCTCGCCGAATTTTGCGCTCCTCAATTCGATCGGCACGTCCCGCACCTTCGGGGCGCGCTGCGCCGCAAATTGGACGCGCTGATGGAGGCTCTCAACGAACAGTTCGGCACGGCGGCCGAGTTTGACGTTCCGAAGGGCGGCATTTTCCTATGGCTGAAGCTGCCGGGCTCCGTGGACACGATGAAGCTCTACCAATCCGCCCTCCGGGCCGGTGTGGCGATCAACCCGGGGCCGGAATGGTCGACCAACGCGAGTCATAGCAAGAGCCGGATGCGGCTATGCTTCGCCAGCCCGTCCCTGGATGAGATCCGCGAGGGTGTCGCCGCGCTGGCCGAAGTCTGCCGCGCCGAGTTTGGGGTGCCCGCACGCATCGCCAACGTGGAGCGGCGCGGCACGGAGTAAAAACTCGAGCCGTTGGCGTAGTCTCGCGCCAGGACCTTCGTACTCGGCGCTCTGGTCATCCCGCAAATGTCGGCTAGAGTAGCCGGCGACAGGCCTGAGCGCGGCAGCCGAGAGCGGGCTGCAAGCGTTTCCGGCCGAGCCCCCTAGTGGAGGAGAAAAAAAAGCATGGCATTGATCCCGAATTCGGTAACCGACATCCTCAAGTCGAAGACGATGCGCGGCCTGCCGCGGCCAGTCGAATATCCGAAGGCCGAACACAGCGACTACGTGAAGGGCGCCGACAACTTCCACAAGGTGATGGCGATCAAGCCGGGCGACCATGTGGTCATGTTGACCGACCCGCTGATCGATCCGCGCGTGCTGCAATCGGTCTACGGCCTTGCCAAGGCGCGCGGCGCGACCTTCGCCTCCTACATGGGTCCTTCGACGCGGCTGATGGCCGTCCCCGAGGAAGCCAAGGCGCTGATCGAGCGCGCGACCTTCGTGGTGTCGACCTGGTTTGCCTCGGTGATCGATCCGTTCTGCATCAACCTGCGGCGCAAGAAGGGGCAGCGCTGGATCAAGATCACGTTCTTCCGCAACATCGATCTGCTTCATACGCCGCAAGCGCGCTTCCCGCTCGACCTGCTCGGCGAAATCATCCGCGCCTCCTCGCGCGCCTATCCCGACAGCGGCAATTTCGATCTGCGCTTCACCGACGAGCGCGGCACCGACCTGGTGGTGAATTTCACCGAAGCGATGCGCGCCCACATGAAGAAGGACAACCGCTGGCGCGGCCACAACATCGCCGACGAGGACGGCTGCTACATCCACTACCTCCCGACCCACGGGCCGAACCTCTACGAGCTCAAGATGGTCGGCGGCGATCACGCCGCGCACATGCCGGTCAACGGCATCGTCTATCCGCAATGGGCGGTCGGCTTCGAGCGTCCGTTCGAGGACAAGATCGGCGTCGAGTTCGAGAACGGGCGCGTGCGCAAGGTGCACGGCAACAGCGAGCAGGCCGAAGTGCTGCGCTTCATTATCGGCGGCGCGCTGGAAGAGCTCGGCTGCGGCCACAATCCAAAGGCGCCGCGCTTTGACATCTACCCGGCCGGGCCGAACTCGCCGGGAGCGCTGCATTTCGGCGTCAACGGGCTCAAGGAGTCCGAATACATGCGGCGCGTGATGCCCTATTGGGAGGAGCCGCACGTTCATTGCGACATGGTCACCTTCGACACCACTGTCACGGCCGGCAACCGCACCGTCATCGACAAGGGCTTGCTGATGGCGCTGCGCGACCCGCAGGTCGTGGCTTTGGCGGAGCGTTACGGCGATCCGGTCGATCTGCTGGAAAACTTCCCGGTGTGATGGAAGGCGAACGATCCGCTCATTCCCGCGCAAGCGGGAATCCAGGGGCCACGTGCACAGGCGTCGGAGCTTGTGGCCCTGGGGCCCGGCTTTCGCGGGGACGAGCGGAACACGAGCTGATTTAAGATCACCGAGATCGTTACTAACGACGGGGCAGCGAAACTGCAGATGGACTTCGGCGTATTCGACCACCTCGACCGTGGCCCGCTGCCCTTGCACGAGTATTACGAGGCGCGCCTCAAGCTGATCGAGGGCTATGACCGTGCCGGCTTCCACGCCTATCACGTTGCCGAGCATCACTCGACGCCGCTCGGCATGGCGCCCTCGCCCAGCGTCTTCCTGGCGGCGGCGGCGCAGCGCACCAGGACGCTTCGGCTGGGTACGCTGGTCTATGCCCTGCCGCTGCACCATCCGCTGCGGATGATCGAGGAGATCTGCATGCTCGATCATCTCAGCGGCGGAAGGCTGGACATGGGCTTCGGCCGCGGGTCGTCGCCGATCGAACTGGAATATTACGGCCAGGACCCGGAGGACTCGGCGCGCGTCTACGCCGAAGCCCTCGACATCGTGCTGCGCGGCTTGAAGGAAAAAGCGCTGAGCGCGAGCACGCAGCGGCATCGGTTCGACGACGTGCCGATGGAGCTTGCGCCGTTGCAGCAGCCGCATCCGCCGCTCTGGTACGGCGTTCACTCGACCGACAGCGCGGAACGCGCTGCCCGCATGGGCTTCAACGTCGCGTGCAACGAGCCGGCGGACAATTCCGCGCGCTATATCACGCGCTTCCGGTCGGTCTGGCAGGAAGCTCACGGCGCGAAGCCGCCGCCAAAGATCGGCACCACCCAGTTCGTGGTGATCGCCGACAGCGACGAGGAAGCTCTCGCAGCCGCGCGCCGCGCCTATCTGGTCTGGCACAAGAGCTTCCATTACCTGTTCCGCCGGGAAGGCCGCACGGCGCGGATCAGCGGCGGCGAAGCGGACTTCGACGCACTGCATGCGCGCGGCAAGGGCATCGCCGGGACGCCGGACAAGGTGACACGTTTTCTGCAGGCCCGGTTGCAGACCGCCGGCGCGAATTACTGCATCAACCGTTTCGCCTTCGGCGACCTGACGCTGGCGGAGTCCATGCGCTCGGTCGATCTGTTCGTGCGCGATGTGCGCCCCGCATTGCTGCGCACATTCGAATAGGCAGGAGGAACCAAATGTCCGCACTTCGATTGGCCTGCGCCGGATTGGGCATGCTGCTCGGCCTCGCGGCACCGCTGCGCGCCGCCGAGATCGACGACGCAATGAACAAGCTCGCCGCCGAGGCCGCCAAGGGCGGCAACATCATCTGGTACGAAAGCTCGCCGGATGATCAGGCGGATAAGATCGTGGCGGCGTTCCAGAAGCGCTTCCCGAACCTCAAGCTCGATCATATCCGCGACACCGGCGGAAATTCCGTCGGCGCCCGCATCGTACAGGAAAGCCAGGGCGGCGCGCGCACGGCCGACGTCGCCACCACCGGCGCCGCGATCTCAATTCCGCTGCGCGAGCGCAAGCTGATCAAGCCGGTCGACTGGAGCGCCTACGGGCTCAGCAAGGAGCTGGCGCCAACGCCGTTCGGCGTCGTCACCACCTCGGTCGTCTACGTCATCGTGTACAACACCGCGCTGGTAAAGCCCGCGGACGCGCCCAAGGGCTGGGACGATCTGCTCAACCCGCGCTGGGACAACAAGATCGGCATCTGGGTCCGTGGCGAGGGACAGGGTGCGCTCGCCGCCACCTGGGGGATAGACAAGGTCGTGGACTTCCAGAGGAAGCTGAACCGGCTCCATCCGGTGCTGCTGCCGAGCACGTTCCCGCTCGCGCAGCAGGTTGCCGCCGGCGAGATTCTGGTCGGATTCGGCCTCAATCACACCGCGCAGCCGCCGATCCGGCGCGGTGCACCGATCAAGGTGGTGGTGGCCGAGCCGGCGCCGATCAGCACGCTGTACAGCTTCGTCCCGTCGCAAGCGAAGAATCCGAGTGGCGGCGCGCTGGTCTCGGTCTGGCTCGCGACGCCCGAGGGGGCCAAAGTCTACGAGAGCGCGACCGACCGCGGCAATCCATTCATCCCCGGAACCATGACTTACGGCCTGTTGCGCGGGCACACGCTGTCGCAATTCCCGGTCGAGCAGGCCGCGGACGAGGCCAGCGCCGTCCAGCGCATCAACAAGATGATCGAGAGTCGTGAGACAGAGTGAGACCAAATTTGTTCGGTCATTTCTCCGGTCGTCCCCGCGAAGGCCGGCACCGATAGCCTGCGCGTGCGAAATTTTGTTCGGCCGCGCCATAATACGTTCGACACCGCGTATGGGTCCCGGCCTTCGCGGGGACGACAAGCCCGAAGCGTTCATTCGGATTCCGTATGACGGCCGTGCTTGACGACGGCGGCGTTGTGTCGGCGGCGACGCGGCGCGAAAGCCAGCCACGCGAATGGCTGCGTTATTTGCCGACACTCGGCATGGGACTGCTGCTCGCCTATCTCGTGCTGGTGCCGCTGGCGCTTGTCGTTCTGAGCAGCTTTCGCCCCGGCGGGTTTCCACTCGATCCCGGCTTTACCCTTCGCAATTACACGGCGGCCTACGGCGACCCGGGCTTTCCGGCCCTGCTGTGGACGACGCTGCTGTTCGCACTCGGCTCGTCATCGTTCGCGCTGATGCTGGGCCTCGGCCTCGCGTGGCTGGTCGAGCGCTCGGACCTGCCGGGACGCGAAACGCTGCGCGGCCTCGTGCTCCTGCCGATGGCAACGCCGCCGATCCTGCTCGCGATCGCCTGGGCGATGCTGCTCAGCCCGCGCAACGGTGTGCTCAATCAATTCCTGCGCGACGCTCTCGCGCTCAGCACGGCGCCGTTCGACATCTACACCCTGCCCGGCATGGTGTTCGTGCAGGGGCTCGCACTGGTGCCGACGGCCTATCTTTTCCTGGCGCCGGCCTTCGCCAACATGGACCCGAGCCTCGAAGAGGCGGCGATGGCCGCGGGCGCCGGCACCTGGACGCTGATCCGGCGTATCATGCTGCCGATCCTGTGGCCGGCGATCCTGTCGGCCGCGATCTTCCTGCTGATCGTTTCGCTGGTCGTGTTCGATGTGCCGGGCGCGCTTGGAATCCCAGCGCGCATCTTCGTGTTGAGTTCGCAAATCTATTACCTCATCGCCAACAGCCCCGGCGGCATCCCGCTCTATGGCCAGGTCAGCGCGCTGGCGATGCTGTTCCTCGTTATTCTCCTCGCCTTGGGCCTCGCTTATCATCGCCTGACGCACCACGCACAGCGTTACCGTACCGTGACCGGCAAAGGATTCCGGCCGCGCATCTTCCCGCTCGGCCGCGGGCGGCCGTTCGCCGTCGCCGCGCTCGTGGCTTACTTCCTGCTCAGCGTGGTCGCGCCGCTGCTCATTCTGCTGTGGATGAGCCTGTTGCCGTATCAAACCGGCGTTTCATGGGCGGCGTTCAATCTGCTCACGCTCGAAAACCATCGCGATTTTCTCAACAACACCCGCGTGCTCACCGCCACGCGCAACTCGCTGGTCATTGCGGTGGTGGCGGCCACCAGCGTTTCGATCCTCGCGCTCCTGGTGTCCTGGCTCACCGCACGGCTGCGCGTGCCGGGGCGGCAGGTGCTCGACACCCTGGCCTTCGTCCCGATCGCGGTTCCGGGCGTGATGATGGGCGTCGCGCTGGTCTATGTTTACATCAGCCTCGGCACGGTGCTGCCAATCTACGGGACGATCTGGATCATCGCACTCGCCTACATCACGCAATATCTGCCGTTCGGCGCGCGCGTCACCAGCGGCGTCATGCTGCAGCTTCATCCCGAGCTCGAGGAAGCCGGCGCCACCTCCGGCGCCGGCCGGCTGCGCATCCTGCGGCGCATCACGCTGCCGCTGGTCTGGCCCGCCATCGCGGCGGTGTGGATCTGGGTGCTCGCCCACGCGTTGCGGGAGCTCTCTTCGGCGCTGCTCCTGCAAGGCCGCGACAACAAGGTGATCCCGACGCTGCTGTGGGACTACTGGTCGGGCGGCGAGCCGAACCGCACCGCCGCCGGCGGCTTGTGGCTGACTGTCGCGCTCGTTCTCTTTCTGGTTCTGTGGCGCAGCGTCTCGCGCCGCGCCGGGCTTGATCGTCAGCGATGATCGACATGAGATCCAGGCCATGAAGATCAAGACCATTGAGCCGATCGCGGTAAGCCTGCCGATGCGCAAGCCCGTCATCATGGCGGGCGAGGAAGTGCGCCAGGCGAACAACATGCTGGTGCGCCTCACCGCCGACGACGGAGCGGTCGGATGGGGTGAAGCCGCCGCGGCGCCGACCATGACCGGCGAGACCATCGAAAGCATGGTCGCCGCGGTCCATCACTTCGCGCCGGCGCTCGTCGGCCGCACGGCCGACGACATCGGCGGCTCGCTCGCGATCATGCACCGGGCGATGTACGGCAACCACGGCGCCAAGGCGGCGATCGAGATCGCGCTCCATGACCTCGTCGGCCGCGCCACCGGGCGGCCGGCCCATGCGCTCCTCGGTGACAGGCGGCGAAGCCGGCTGCCGGTGCTCGGCGTCATCGGCGGCGGCGACTTGGAAGGCGACCTGCGCGACGCGGCGGCGAAGAAGGCAGCCGGCGTGACGGTGTTCAAGATCAAGGTCGGCATCGACACGGCGGCGCACGACGCCGCGCGCACATGCCGGATTTGCGAAGTGATCGGTGCGGGCTGCGTGATCTCGGCGGACGCCAATCAGGGCTTCAGCACCAACGAGGCGATTGCCTACGTGCGCGGCGTGGCCGGCGCGGGACTCGACTTCTTCGAGCAGCCGCTCGCCGCCGAAGACCTGGACGGCATGGCGGCGGTGGCGGCAGCGACCGAGATCGCAATCGGGGCGGATGAAGGCATTCACGCGCCTTCTGACATCCGCCGCCATCACGAACACAGGGCAGCGCGCGGCGTGAGCCTCAAGGCGATCAAGCTCGGCGGCATGCGCGCGGTGGTCGCGGCCGCGCGCCTGTGCAGCGAACTCGGCATGAGCGTCAACGTCTCCTGCAAGACCGGGGAAACCAGCATCGCCTGCGCTGCGGCTCTGCACATCGCGGCCGTCATCCCGGAGGTCGCGTGGGGACTGACGCTGACCAACGGCGCGCTCGGAGAAGACGTGACGTCGCAGCCGATCCTGACTGAGGGAGGATATGTGAATGTAATCGACGGTCCGGGGCTTGGCATCGAGGTCGACGAAGAACGCGTTCGGCGCCATCCCTACCGTAGATGATCGACGTCAGGGTTGGGTGGATCCCTTGAAGCGGACGCTCGTGGTCGTGGTCGCACGTCCCAACGGAAGCTCGGGCCCGGGGCCACAGGCAACACCATCGCAGCTAGTCCCCCGGATTCCCGCTTACGGCTTACGCGGGGAATGAGCGGGCGGATCGCGAAGGTCTGCCGTGGTCTACTGCTTGACGTATTTCCTCACATTATGCGGGGCCACGTCGGCCGCGTACACGCTACCTTCGGCATCGACAGCGACTCCCGACGCACCTGAGATGGTTGAATTGTCCTGCGACTCGACTTCGGGGTCCGCGATGAACGCGCTCACCACGCCGTCCTTGACGTTGCCGATGAAGATGCCGCGCTTGCGCCCGGGATTGGTCTTCGCATTGGTCTGCGAATCGGTGACCAGAAGGGTGCCGTCCGGCGCGATGAAAAGTCCGCTCGGCCGACCGAACTGCTTCCAGGAGTCGATGTAGTTTCCGTCCTGGTCGAAGATTTGCAGCCGACTGTTGGAGCGATCGGCTACGAAAATGCGGCCCTGCGGGTCAAAGTCGAGCGCATGCGGCTGATTGAATTCGCCCGGCCCCGATCCGGTCTTGCCCCATTCCTTGATGTAGTGCCCGTCCTTGGAAAACTTCACCACCCGATTGTTGGTGCCATGACCATCGGTGACAAAGATGTCACCGTTCGGCGCGATCGCCACATCGGTCGGCTGATCGAACGTGTCGGTTCCCTTTCCGGGCACGCCGGCCTTGCCGAGCGTCATCAAAACTTTGCCGTGCGGGTCCAACTTGAAGACTTGGTGGCCCTTCCCCTTCGCCGACAACCCCAGCACGGTTTCGCGGCGGTTAGCGTCGGTGACCCAGACGTTGCCCTCGTGATCGATATGGAAGCCATGGGGAAACGCGAGCAGACCCTGGCCGAAGCTGTCCAGCAGCTTGCCCGAGGTATCGAATTTCATGATCGGGGGGTACTCGTCGCGGCCGACACAGGTCGCGGAGCCGGCGGGCAAGACGTTGAAACACCGGTGCAGGACCCAGACGTTGCCTGCGGTATCAGGTTTGACACCGATGACCTCTCCCCACTTGCCGCCATTCATGCTGGCGGGAAGCTGCGCCCAGTGCTCGACCAGACGATAGGGATTAGGCTGCGCCTGCGCCGAGTAAGCCATCGTGAAAGCAAGCGTGGCTGCGAAAAGGATTCTGACAAGACCTGCGTGTGTCACGGAAGCCTCCCAAGCAAACCGCCGATGATCGCGTCGATCGCCTGAGCCTTCCACCTGCCGCCACGAACGTCAACGGCAGCAGAGTCAACAATTGACCCGCCCCGACGATTGTCTGCGTATCAAGAATGCGGGAACTGAACCGCCATGCGCGAAAACCGGCGCCGACTTTCGCCCGTTAGACTTGCGCAAGCGGACCTAAACGAACGCTGGCTCCTGGAGTGCGTTCCGTTCAATCGATCATGATTCCATAAATCGGAAAAGCTTCAGGCGGCCTGCCCAATCCGTTCGCGCAGATGCTTGAGGCTGCGCCCCTTCATCACCGATCCCGGCAGCGGATGCCCGACGATGTCTTCTGCCAGCCGCGCGCACTCGATCAGGGCTTCGAGATCGATCCCGGTCTCGATGCCCATCTCGTGGAACATGAATACCAAGTCCTCGGTGCAGACGTTGCCGGCCGCGCCGGTGTGTCCCGCGAACGGGCAACCGCCAAGCCCCGCGACCGAGCCGTCGAAGTGGGTGATGCCCAATTCCAGCCCCGCATAGGCGTTGGCGATGCCCATGCCGCGGGTGTCATGGAGGTGCAGCACCAATTCGTAGCTCGGAAATTTGTCCTGCAGCGCGCCGATCACCCGCTTGACCGAGAGCGGTGTCGCCCAGGCCATGGTGTCGGCGACCAGGATCTTCGGCACTTTCATCTCGTGCTCGGCGGCAACGTCGAACAGCAACTGCACCAGATCGACCACCCGCTGCACCGGCACGTCGCCTTCAAAGTTGCAGCCGAACGCGCCCATGATGCCGACCCGATCGAGCTGCGCGCCGTGCCGCTTGTACATCTCGCAAAGGATGTGCTGGCGAGCGGTCTGCTCGTCCATGGTGCGGTTCTGATTGCGCTTGAGGAATTTCTCGGAGGTCGAGTGCACCAGCCCGCCGTTGATATCGACACGCCCGGTGGCGATCGCGCGCTCGTAGCCGCGTTCGTTGAGCCATAGCGCGGCATAGGTGATGCCGGGTTGCATGGTGAGGCCAGCGACCACCTCTTCGGCATCAGCCTGTCCGGGTACGGCTTTCGGATTCACGAACGAGACGATCTGCATGGCCTTGACGCCGGTCTTCGACAGTGCGTCGATCAGCTCGATCTTGCGCTTCGTCGGAATATGTCCCTTTTCGAATTGAAAGCCTTCGCGCGGCCCTTCTTCCTTGATGTGAACGGACTTCGGAAAATTCGACTTCGACAAGCTTTCCTCCTGCGCTTTCAACTACCGCGGGCGTCCTGGGCGCCGTCATTCGCGGCAACATGTCACGAGCAGGCAAACATATCAATCAGGAGCGCCGCACTGATGCTACGCTCGCGCGTGTTGCGCTGATCAGACATGCGGCAAGTTCGCTCACGTCTCACCACATTTACAATGGGATGCTTCATCACTAGGCTAAGCTGCTTCGTCAGCACCTGCACCGAGCGATCGAGAAGACGAAGCCGAGCCGCTCAGACTGGCCCGAACAAAAAACAGAAATGCGCGCTTGAGTTGGAGGCGGCCCCGAGGAGATGAGCATCAATGTTGCCAATCTCAGCAAGAGCTTCGGTAATACCCTAGCCATCAGCGACATCAATCTCAGCGTTCGTCAGGGCGAAATGCTGGTTCTGCTGGGCCCCTCGGGCTGCGGCAAGACCACGACCATGCGCTGCATCGCCGGCCTCGAACGGCCGAGCGGCGGCAGCGTGACCATCAACGACCGGATCGTGTTCGACGACCGGGGCAAGATCGACGTGCCGATCAACCAGCGCAACATCGGCATGGTGTTCCAGTCCTACGCGATCTGGCCGCACATGACGGTGTTCGGCAATGTCGCGTTTCCGCTGGAGATGGAGGGCCTGTCGCGCAAGACGATCCGCGAGCGTGTCAGCGAGGTGCTGGCGCTGGTCGGCCTGAGCGGCTTCGAGGAACGCGGCGCGAGCTATCTCAGCGGCGGCCAGATGCAGCGCGTCGCGCTCGCGCGCAGCCTCATCATGCGGCCTTCCGTTCTGCTATTCGACGAGCCGCTCAGCAATCTCGACGCACGCCTGCGCGACCATCTGCGCGTTCAGCTCCGCGAGATCCAGACCGAGCTGGGGATCACCGGCATCTACGTCACCCACGATCAGCACGAGGCGCTCGCCCTCGCCGACCGGATCATCGTGATGCAGTCCGGGCGCGTGGTTCAATCGGATGACCCGGTCGCGATCTATCAGCGGCCGAAGACAAGCTCGATTGCGGAGTTTCTCGGGTTCAGCAACATCTTCAGCGCCAGCGTGCTCGAACGCAGCGGCAACGCCACCACGCTCGCACTCAACGGCAGCGGCCAGAAGCTGTCGGCCGGCGCGCCACCTCACGACGTGGCCGGCGACCTTGCGGTCTGTGTACGGCCCGAAGACGTCGCGATCAGGAAGATCGACGGCAATGCCGCGCAACATCCCAGATTGCCGGAGAACACGCTCCTCGGCGAGGTCATCCTGGCAAGCTTCATGGGCTCGTTCATGCAATATCGCGTGCGGGTGGACGGCGGCGAAATCTGGGAAGTCCTGAGTTCGGAAGTCACCGCCGACATTCGCCGCACTGCCTCGGTGACGCTCACGATTCCGCCCGCCAGCGTCCTTCTCCTCCCCAGGTCTTGAGACATGGCGCCCTGAGACCATGGCCCTTTCCTCCGGCACGATGTTCAGGGACGGCGTCCTCGTCCTGATTCCAGCACTGCTTGGAGTGATCCTGTTCGTCCTCGTCGGCCTTCCGATGCTGACGATCATCTACGTGTCGCTGATCAACTCGGAGCCATTTTCCGGCGAGGCCAATGTCCTCTGGACGCTGTCGAACTACGCCGCGCTCTGGTCGCCACGCATGCTCACGGCGACCGGCAATACACTGATCATCACCGGCATCGGGTGCGTCATTGCGATGACGCTCGGTTGCGCGATGGCTTGGCTGGCGGCGCGCACCGACATTCCCTGCAAGGGCTTCGTTCACCTCGCCGGCATCATGCCGCTGCTGGTGTCGCTCCTGGTCGCGTCGATCACCTGGTCGCTGCTCGGCGCCGGCAACAGCGGGTATCTCAACATCATCCTGCGTGACCTTGGCTTGTCGGCGCGGATCGAGCTGCAATCGCTGTTCGGGATCGCCTTCGTGATGGGACTTTACTACTCCCCCTACCCGTTCCTGTTTGTCGCCACCGCCGGCGGGTGCGAACTCGCGCTCGCCTGCGATCTGCGGGTCGCGTCGGAGACGGCCTTCTTCCAGCTTCCCGAGGCGAAGCGCGGCGTCGGCGCCCATCTCGCGTCGGTCATCCTGCCGTCGATGGTCCCGATGGGAATCGCGATGGAATGGCTGTTCACCGGACGAAAGATCACGATGGCGGAGGCAGACCGATGGGGCCTGGTCAACCGCATCGCCAAGCCGGAAGAACTCATGGACGTCGCCATGTCGCTCGCGCGCGAGATCGTGACATCAGCGCCGCTGTCGCTGCAGCGCATGAAGCTGACTTACCGGAAATCCTACGGGCTGCCCTTGCACGCCGGCCTGCGGCTTGACGCCGGGCCTGATCCCTACGCGTCTGAAGACCGCAAGGAAGGCGCGCGCGCGTTTCTCGAGCGCCGCCCGCCGGTCTGGAAGGGCCGCTGATTCAGACCATCGCGCGTGTCACGGCGACGATCACATCCGCCCAAGGAAATCCAAATGAACAAAGCCGCAGCAGACGCGGTCCAATCGCTGCGGCCGTTGCTCCGGCCGAACAGCATCGCCATCATCGGTGCGTCGAGAACGCCGGGGAAGAGTGGACACTCGGTGGTCCGCAACCTCGTGAACGGCGGCTTCCAAGGCCGCATCTTCCCCGTGAACCCGGCCGGCGGTGAGATCGAAGGACTGCGGTGCTACCCGTCCGTGGCCGCGCTCCCGGAGCGGGCGGACTGCGCCATGCTGGTCATTCCTGCCGCCGACATGGTTGAAGCCGTGCGCCAATGCGCCAGCGCCGGCGTGCGCACCGTCATCGTCGGAGCGAGCGGCTTTGCCGAGACCGGCGAGAGCGAGGACAAACAACGGCAGGACGCTCTTGCCGTGATTGCGCGCGACGCCGGAATGCGGATGCTCGGCCCCAACACCAATGGCATCCTCAATACCGTCGACCGGATGCTGCTGGGCTACAACTCGGAATACCGGCAGCGGTTCGAGCCCGGCAGCATTTCAATGGTGTCGCACAGCGGCGCCTTGTTCGGTGGCATCGCTCGCAGCTTGCGGCGCTTCGGAGCCCATCTCTGCAAGTTCATTCCGGTCGGTAACGAAGCCGATATCGACATTCTCGACGTCCTCGAATTCCTGATTCATGACGACGCGACCCGCGTCATCGGCCTGATCGTGGAAGGCATCGGTAACGGCGAGAGGCTCAAGCGCCTTGCGCAGATTGCCAACCACCTTGGCAAGCCGATTGTCGCGCTGAAGGTCGGCCGCTCGACGGTCGGGGCCGAAGCCACGATGGCGCATTCGAGCCGCCTGGCCGGCAGCGCACGCGCCTACGATGCGCTGTTCGACGCCTGCAGCATCGCGACGGTGCGTTCGGTCGAGGCGCTGTCGGGCGGCTGCGCCCTGCTGGCGGACCGCACCCCGCGCGCGGGCGCGGGCGATCAGACTCTGGTCTGCGTCACGACATCAGGCGCAGGCGGCGCACTGCTGGCCGATTTTGCGGCCGAGAAGAAGATCAAGCTCGCCGGCGACAAGGCCGGCGAGTGGCAGGACGGCGCATCGTCGATCATCGGCGCCCTGCCCGCGCGCGGCCGAATCCGCAACCCCATCGACATGGGATCGCTCGATGCGGAGTGGCTGCAACTGTCGGACGTCTTCGCCGCCATCGAGCAGGATGGCCTGACCGGGCCAGCCGCCACTTACGCCCATATCGCACCACGGCCGGCGATGGATGATGCGCTGACGCGGATATTGATCGAACGAAAGGCGCGAACCGGCACGCCCGCCATGGTCGTCGCACCGGGTGGGCTCGCCGACCACATCGAAGCGCAATACCTCAATGCTCGGATCCCGGTATTTCACGACCTCTCGACCGCGTTCGAAAGTTTGCAATGTCATTATTCGACGCTGCCGAAAACGCCAAGCACGATGGTGACGGCACCGGCCGGCGGGTCGCTCACCGCGATCCGAAGCAAACTCGAAAGCAAACTGCAGCCCGGCCAATCGATCCTGTCAGAATTGGAAAGCGCCGACATTCTGCGCGAAGCCGGGGTGCCGGTGGTGAACAGCATTGCCGTGCGGTCGTTCGACGAGGCCGCAGCGGCAGCCGACAACATCGGATTTCCCCTCGTCTGCAAGGCGCTCGCGCCGGGGGTTGCTCATAAGAATGAGCACGGGCTCGTGATCGTCGGCGTCAGCGACAAGCCGGCGCTGAAGAGCGCCTATGACACCTTGCAGCAGCGGCTATCGCAGCAGGGATACGAGCGCTCGCAGGCTCCCATCATCCTGCAGCCGATGATCGGTTCTCAAGTTGAACTCATCGTCGGCGTCAGCCGGGAACCAGGGCTTGGCCATTTCCTCGTCGCCGGACTCGGCGGCATCTACACCGAAGCCTATGATGAAGTGACGCTCGTCGCCATTCCGGCCTCGGCGGACGAAATTCGCCGCCGTATCGAAGCTTCGACCGTCGGTCGGATCGTTTTGCACCTAAAAACGCCAGGCCACGCTCTCGATCAGCTCGTGCAGGCTTTGCTCGGATTGCAGCAGATCGTGATGGCTGGCGGTGCGCATGTCGAATCCATCGACGTAAACCCGTTTCTGATGGGCAAACAATGCGTCGCGGTCGACGCCTTGGTTATCCTCGGTCCGCGGCCCGCCTGACCCCTACCGTCAATCTACTGAACAGCAGCCTCCGCAGAGCAGCTATCAGCGATTGTCAAGAGTGCCGTCGCCCCTATAGGCTCATCGCATTCGCCGCGGGGAGGCTTCGCGAGGAGCATTGTCATGCCGGCTCAGCCATCGACTGCAATGGCGGACAGGCTCAAGCTCCTGTCACAGACCGGTCCCGACACCGACATGGGCCGGCTGTTGCGCCGATTCTGGCAGCCGGTCGCGGTATCGCACGCCGTCAAACCAGGCAGCGCCGTGCCGTTACGCGTGCTCGGCGAAGACCTCACACTTTACCGCGGCGAGAGCGGGACGGCGCATCTCGTCGGTGGGCGTTGCGCGCACCGATTGACGGTGCTGCACACCGGCTGGGTGCAGGGCGAGGACATCCGCTGCATCTATCACGGCTGGAAATACGCCGGCAGCGGACAGTGCACGGAAGCCCCCGCCGAAGGCGCGTCGGCGGCGTCACGGATCAAGATCGCGGGCTACCCGGTGCATGAGTACTGCGGGCTGATCTTTGCCTACATGGGCGAGGGCGCCGCGCCGGCGTTCGAGCTGCCGCGCAAGGAAGCGTTCGAGAAGCCGGGGCTGATCGTGCTCGCGCGCATCCAGACATGGCCATGCAACTGGTTCCAGATGATCGAGAACTCGCTCGACGCCGTCCATGTGAGCTTCGTGCATCTCGCTGGCAAGGTGGGACCGTTCGGTGAGGCCGTCACGGCGGCGATTCCGAAGCTCGACTATTCGGAGACCGATGCCGGCATCCGCCAAGTCGCGACGCGCTCGCCGACCAACGTGCGCGTGAGCGACTGGTCGTTCCCGAACAACAATCACATCGTGACGCCCGGCCGCACCAAGGACGCGCCGTGGGTGCATCGCGGCGTCTGGAACGTGCCGGTCGACGACACCCACACCTACAAGGTCGGCGTGTACGCGATCCAATCGCAAGGCCCCGAGCAGGATCGCGCCACGCTCGAACATTTCGAGAAGTACGGGGACTACAATCCCGCCGATCATCACGACGAGCTGTTCTTCGAAAAGAAGTGGCCGCAGGACCCCTCGCTGCAGCTCACGCCGGCGCAGGATTACGTGGCCATGATGGGCCAGGGCGCGACCGTCGACCGCACGCAGGAGCGACTCGGCAAATCCGATGCCGGCATCCTCCTGTTGCGCAAGATCTTCTGGCGCGAGATGGAGGCGATGCGCAGCGGCCAGCCGACCAAATCCTGGCGCCGGCTCGGACATGCAGAAGACATGCGTGGCGCGAGCCCGCGCGCAACGGTGTCCGCCGAATCATGAACCGGCTCGACGGCAAGGTCGCGATTGTCTTCGGCGCCGGCCCCAATATCGGGGGCACGGTTGCCCATTTCTTCGCGCGCGAAGGCGCACGCGTTGCGGTCGCGGATGTCGATCCGAAGGCCGCCGCCGCTACCGCCGCCTTCCTGGGCGCGCGCGGGTATGATGCGTGCGGCCTGAGCGGAAACGCTGCCAAGGAGAGCGACGTCGAGCGCATCGTCGCGGACACGATCCAGCGCTACGGGCAGATCGACTGCATCGTCAACATGGCCGGCAAGGTGCATTGGAGTTCGGTCCTCGATATGTCGATCGATGACTGGAACGCGGCGGTGCTGAGCTTCCCGACCGCGGGCATGCTGACCACCAAGCATGCCGCGAAGGCGATGATCGCGCTCGGCCGGCGGGGGAGCATCATCCACCTGCTCTCGACCGCTGCACACTTCGGGCAGCCGGCAGGCGCGGCCTATGGCGCCGCCAAGGGTGCACTCCTCAACTTCACGCGCTCCGCCGCCATGGACGTCGCGCCGCACGGCATCCGGGTCAACACCATCACGCCGTGCGCCATGGAGCATCAGTTATGGACGCACATGCGCGAGGAGATCGAGACGGAGAAATTCGTCCTGCAGAAGAACCGGCCGCATTATTCGCGCGACGATTTCCTCAAGAGCATTCCACTCGGGCGATTTCCCCGCGCGTCGGACCTCGCCTGGGCCGCGGTATTCCTGGCGTCGGACGAATTGAGTTTCCTGACCGGCGTCGACATTCCGGTCGACGGCGGCCTGCGCTTCAAATATCCGGCCTGGCGCCCGGGCGATGAGACCGGCATCAATATCGCGGATTATGTACGCTCGATCGAGCGGTCGGAATACGGAGAGAGGCAGGGCAAGCTGAAGGACGCGTGATACGGCCCGCTACGCGTGCGTGCAGCGCCCCACAGACACGGACATCGCAGCATGACGCGAATTGCCATCGGCCTCATGGGTGTGCTTGTCGCAACCTGCGCCGCGACTGCGCAGGAGATTTCGTTCCGCGGCAAGACCATCACGGTGATCGTCGGCAGCCCCGCCGGCGGCGGGACCGACACTTCCGCGCGCATGGTCGCTTCGCTCATTGCCAATCATCTGCCCGGCAAGCCCGCCATCATCGTGCGCAACATTCCCGGCGCCGAGGGCATGACCTCGATGAATTATTTCGCGAAGCAGGTCGCGCCCGACGGGCTTACTCTCACCATGGGCTCGACCACGCAGGCCGACCCCCTGCTCTACCGCAAGCCCCAATCGCAATTCGATCCGACCACGTTCTCCTTCGTGGGCGGCGTCGGGCGCGGCGGAACGGTGCTCCTGATCCGCAACGAAGCGGCCGCGCGGCTCCGCGACAAGAAGGCCGCGCCCGCAGTCATGGGCGCTCTCAGCGGCGTGCCGCGGTCCGGGATGGTGATGACTGCGTGGGGTATCGCATACCTCGATTGGAACGCGAAGTGGGTGCTCGGCTATCGCGGCACCAACGATCTCATGATCGCGCTCGACCGCGGTGAGATCGACATGACAACGACCGGAAATTTGTTTCAGGTTCGCAGATTCATCGAGAGCAACCGGTTCAAGATCCTGGTTCAATCCGGCTCATTGCAGAAGGGCCACGTCGTCCCACGCCCCGACTTCGGCGATGCTCCGGTGTTTCCGACCCTGATGCAGGGCCGGATCAGCGACCCGATCGTGCAGAAGGCCTTCGACTACTGGGCGAGCCTCACTTCGCTCGACAAGTGGCTCGCGCTTCCGCCCAAATCGCCAGAGGCCTACGTCCGCGCCTATCGCGAGGCCTATGCGGCGGCCGCCAACGATCCCGAGTTCGGCGAGTATGGCCGGAAGATCAGCGAGGACATCGAGCCGATGGCATTCGAGGACGTGAACCTGCTGATCGGAAAGCTCGGCGCCACACCCCCGGAGGCTATCGCGGCCATCAGTGCGATGCTGCGCAGACAGGGCATCGAGGCGGAATAGATTCACTCCGCCGCTTCCTCGCCCGGCAGCGGCGGCAACGTCTCAAGCTCCTTACGGTAGGCTTCCTCCATCCGCGGCTTGAGGCCGTGCCTGGCGAGCGCTTCGGCGAACATGGTGCGCACTGCAGGGGTCTCATCGGCATAGTCGAGCTGGTCGCCGCCGAGGCGGCGGCTGATCCAGCACATCATCACGCCCTGCGCATTGCGCTGCGATCCGAGCTTGAAGGCAAGATAGCGCGCCGGCGTCCGGCCGCTGTTGAAATGCTGGTGCAGCCACATGTTGGGCGGCACGATCATGGTCCCGGGCTGCCAGTCGTAGCGGCGCGGCGCCTCGCCCTCGGGCCACATCAGCGAATAACCTTCGCCGGTGAGGATGATGACGTGGGCGCCGGGCCCGTGCGCGTGCGCCTTCTTGTAGGTGCCGACCGCGAATTGCGAGATGTGGCCGGGGATCGCCCCTTTGGCGAGATTGAAGCGAATCATGCGGCTGCCGGCGCCACGCTCGGCGGTGTCGGCGACTGGAATGTTGACGCCATCGGCGATGAAATTGGTTTCGAGCCGCAGGCCATCGTGCGCGGCTTTGGTGCCGAAGTAATCGGGCTCGCCATTAAACCGGTTCTTGAAGTCATGGGCGCTGTTGAACACGAAATCGAGGTCTTCATAGAGGTTGATCACCGGCGGCGCATTGGTGACCGCAACATAGCGCGCCGGCGTCTGCCCCGAGCCATTGAAATGCTGATGCCAGCAGTTGAGCGGCACGCCGAACAATGCGCCCGCTTTCCATTCGAACGTCTGGCGCTGGCTGGCATCGTTCCAGACGGTGGTGAAGCCGCGGCCGTCGAGAACGAAGATCATCTCCTCGAACATGTGACGGACCGGCGCAAGGCTGTTGCCGGGCGGGATTTCGCATACGTAGCAGTCGTTCGAGGTGCGCGAGGCCTCGTGATTGATGAACACTGCGCGGCCGCCGCGCCGCGCCCAGGGTTTAAGCTCGACCGTGCGCAGGCTTGGGATATAATGCGCGCTGATGATGTCGAGTCCTTCGCCGCGGACCCAGCGCAGGTAGGGTGTGTCCTTCTCGGTGGCGAATTTCCGCGCAAGTTCGTCCGAGGCAATGGCGTTCCTGGCCACGAAAAACTCCTTTGTCGCCGATTCTGCTCTTGACGACATCGGAACGCAAGTGATGCTAAAGCAAGATGCGAGGTGACATGGACCAGGTTGCATTCCCTTATCGCTCGAGCAGCCATCTCGTGTTGCTGCACGTGGTTGCGGAATCCGGCGCTTGGGAGAAGCACGGGATTTCCGTGGATTACGACCGCCATATCTCCTCCGGCGACGCACATCGCGCGGTGCCGACGGCCGAGGTTGAATTTGTCGGCGGCAACCATGTTTCGACCTACGGCCATCGCGCGCGCGGCGATTCCTGGGTCTATCTCGGGCAGACCGTCAACCAGGTGAACCACCAACTCGTGGTGCGCGCCGATTTGGAAATCAATGGCCTTGCCGATCTTCACGGCCGCAAAGTCGTCACGCGCGGCTCGCATCCGAGCCTCAATGACTGGCTCTATCTCAAGCAGCACGGGCTCGACGTCGACCGCGACGACATCGAGCTCTTCAATCCAATGAAGATCAAGAAGGGGTCGATGGACGCGGTCGACCCCACCTTGAAGGAGAAGACGCCCCCGCTCTGGCACTTTGTGCGCGATCGCGTGGCCGATGCGACGCTGCTCGGACCGCCCGCCAGCCTGTTCGCCAAGGCGGCGGGGCTCAAGGTGATCGACATCGAGCCGCTGCCGATGATCCAGTTCACTACAGTGTCTTCGAGCCTCGGCTTCGTGGAGAAGCATCCCGACATCGTCGAGAAGTTCCTGAAGGGGCTGATCGAGGGTATTCATTACTTCAAGACGCGGCCTGAAGAGTTGATCAAGATCATCCGCGACCGCGCCACCAAACACGGCCAGATGAATACCGAGCAGGCGACCGTGACGTATCAGAGCCTCGCCTCGATTCTCGAGCCAAAGCTTTATCCGAAGATGCAGGCGATCGCGAACGTGTATGAAGAGGCGATTCGCCAGGACAAGGACGCCAAGAAGATCAATCCCATGGAGTTGTGGGACCTGCACCACCTGCGCCGCCTCGACGACATGGGATTCGTGGATGCGCTCTATGGCAAGCGCAATGCGCCGGAAGTCGCGCATGGTCACGCGCACGATCACAGTCACGAAGGTCATTCGCACCCCGCGGGCGACACGCACGGCACGGTCGCGAATGCGAGCGCGGTGCCTGATCTCGATTGCGGTGACGAGTGCGATCCGACGAATTGATGCGTGAACGAAACCCGGTCTAAACCTTTTCGCTGCCGATCGACGATCCAACGTCGCCGAAAATGTTGATGTATTGCGATTGAAAGCCCTGCCACCCGCGCCGCTCGCGACGAATGTTGATCATCGGCTCGTTTTCGCCGCGATCGCGGATGACGGCCATGGGCTCCTCGCCGCGCTCGACGCGCTCCATCTGCTCCATCAGCATCTTGCGATAGAGGACGACACCCTTGTCGCTGCCGCCCAGATGTTCCTGCGTGCGATCGGAGATCGCTCCTTGGCCGACCCAGCCGACCATGTCCTGCTTGGGGATGTTGTCGGCGACGATCCGGCCGTCATCGCTGAAGAGGTTTGCGTGCTTGACCGTCATCGGCCGCGGCGCGTCGCCCGGTTTGCGTACCGAGGTCCGATAGGCGAACTGGATGGTGTGAGTATCGTCGAGCGGCACCCGGAATTGCAGCGTCGGGGCATGAACGCTTCCGACCGCGAGAATGTTCGGAAACAGCAGCGGATGGCCCGTCGTCCAGTCGTCGACGTCGGGTGATTCCCCCTCCAGCAGCCGGCGCTTCATGATGCCGTATTCGAACCGGTCGAATTCGATCTTGACGTGGCGCGCCGCCGTCATCGCGGGCGGTCGCCCGAGCCGTTTGAGCTGATAATTGCCGAATGCCGCGTGCAGGAATTCGAAATGCACCGGGTCGGCAGCGTTCTCCATGCACTGAAGCCAGTTGCATGGCAGCCGGTGGATTTCCACCACCGTATCCACGTCCTCGCGCACCAGCACATCCCAGCGCGGGCAGAGCGGCACCGGCTCGGGACCGAGATAGGCGAAGATCAGGCCGCCCAGCTCCTGCGCGGGGTAGGCCTTGATCGTGATCTTGTCCTTGTAGCGGTTGTCGGCGAGCGTGCGGTCCTCGAACGGCTGTTCGAGGCAGCGTCCGCGCGCGTCGAACAGCCAGCCATGATACGCACAGCGCAGACCCCTTTCGTCGGGGATGCCATATTCCATCGACAGGCAGCGGTGCGGGCAGCGGTCGCCGACGAGCCCATATTCACCGCGCTCGGAGCGATAGAGCGTAAGGTTCTCTCCGAGCAGCCTGACCTTCTGCACCGGCTCCTTTTCAAGCTCGAGGGCCGTGCCGACCGGGTGCCAATAGCGCCGCAGCAGGTTGCCCATCGGCGTTCCCGGTACGACGCGGGTCAGGCGATCATTCTGTTCCTGGGTCGTCATGGCCGACCTCCCGTGGGGCGTATTCGGCTGGCGCCGGGCGCCATCAGCAATGTCTGTCAATTTCCCACATCACGCGCCAAAATCAACCAACATGCCAGAGGCAGATGATGGGCGATAAGATGGAAACGCTCGCTGAGGCGTCCGGCGCGCGCGCGCAGCCGACGAACACCCTGCGGCTGGGCATCGCCGGTCTGGGCGTGGCCAGCACGCTGTTCCTGCCGGGCGTCGAGCAATCCCCCCACGCGCGGATCGTGGCGGCGGCCGACCGGCGCGCCAGCGCGCTCGACGCGTTCAAGCGCAAGTATCAGGGACGAACCTATGGCAGCGTCGAAGAACTCTGCGCCGATCCGCAGATCGATGTGGTCTGGATCGCCACTCCCAATCAGTTCCACTGCCAGCACACGGTGACGGCTGCGGAGCACGGCAAGCACGTGATCTGCACCAAGCCGATGGCGCTCACGGTCGACGAGTGCGAGGCGATGTGCCGCGCCGCCGAGCGCAATCGGGTCAAGCTCGTGTGCGGCCAGACCTACAGCATGTGCCCTGATATTCAGGCCATGTGGTCGGTGGCCCGCTCGGGTGAGCTCGGGCGGCTGATCGCGATCAACTCATGGCTCTCGACCGACTGGCTGCTCAAGCCGCGCGTGGCGGAGGAAACCGACGAAGCCTTGGGCGGCGGCGTGGTCTTCCGCCACGCGCCACATCTGATCGACACGGTGCGGCTGTTGGGCGGCGGCCTCGTGCGCAGCGTGCGCGCGTCGGTGGGACGCTGGATGCGGGAACGTCCCTGCCCGGGCAATTTCTCCGCCTATCTTGAGTTTGAGGACGGGACGCCCGCGACGATCGCCTACAACGGGTACGGTTATTTCGACACCTCGGAACTGACCTGGGGGATCGGCAATCGCATGTATGCCGACCACGAACGGCCGCCAGTGCGCCACGCCCTGCGCAAGGGTGAGATCAATGTCGACGACGCCAAAGAAGGAATGCGCTTCGGCGCTGCGACGGAGCACGCGGCGAGCCGCGGCAGCGGGCATGCAGCGGCAGCCGCGGTCGGCACGCGCGCGCACATCGGCTGGTTCGGAGTCACGGTCGTGAGCTTCGAACGCGGCGATGTTCGCCAATCGCCGAACGGGCTCTATGTCTACGGCGATGAGGGACGCCGCGAGATTCCGGTCCACGGCGGCCGCGGAACCGGAATGCTGGAGATGAAGGAGATGTACGACGCCGTGGCCGAGGGCAAGCCGATCATCCACGACGGCCGCTGGGCGATGGCAACGCTTGAGGTCGGCAACGCGATCGTGCAGTCGGCGCGCGAACGCCGCGAGATCATGCTCGGTCATCAATGCAAGATCGCGACGTGAACCCACGCACCAGGAACGGCCGGTCTAGCGCCCGGAGACGTCCCCCGACGGCAGGCCGTATTTGATGCGCAGTCGGTTGAGGAATTCGAGGTCCGCCTCCGGGGTCGCCACAAGATCGCGGATGAGCTGCCCGGTGTCCGCGGCCGACATCATGACGTAATCCGGATCGAGCGCGCTCCTGGCCTGCTGCTGGAATTCCGGATCGTTCTGCATTGCGCGGAAGGCCTCACGATAGGCGCTCAGATAGCTTGCCGGCGAGTTCGGCGGCAGCGCGAAGTATTTGCCGATCTGGACGGTCCTGAGCCAGCTCTCGAACGCCCGCTGCGCCGGTCCGGCGAGCTTGCCGTCCAACAGTTCGGTCGCCAGCGGTACCTCGGGAAAAGCACCGCGCCGCCTGAGCTTGCCGTCGACGACGACGCCAGGCTGCACGATCGGCACGAACACGCCGGTCTTGAACAAGGGTTCGAGCACATTGACCCCGGCGGTATCGAGCATGTCCGCCTCGCCTCGCTGCAGCGCGAGAACAGTCTGCGGCGTGCCCTGGTAACCGGTCACCCAGCGCACATTCCAGCCGAGATATTCCGCCCCCCAGACCGAAATGAGCGCCCCGGTCCGGGTGCCCCCGACCTGCGCCATGACGACGGGCTCGCGCGCGCGGTTGCTCAAGCGCTCCAGCGCCCGCCGGCGCACGACCAGCAGCGTGCCGGCATTCTGCACGCCCCCGATGAGGAGAAACCTGGCGGGGTCGTAGCGAACGGCGCCGTTGGTGCGCATAACCTCCGGCGTCACCTGCGAGCTCGATCCGGCCAGGAAGGTCAGCCCATCGGGCGCCACCTGCTGGTAGAGATAATTGGCGGCGGCGATCCCGTTGGCGGCGGGTATGTTCTGCACCACCACCGTCGGGCTCTGCGGGAGATGCTTCCCGATGAAGCGCGCCACCATGCGCGCACCGGCATCGGTGATGCCGCCAGGTACCGATCCGACAATCATCCGCACGGTCTTGCCGCGAAACGAGACCTCCTCCTGCGCCAGCGCCGCTGACGCAGGAGCAAGCAGACAGCACAAAATCATCGCCGACTGCGCTACCGCGCTGCACGGCACGGACGATCGCATTGCACTCGCGCGGGCCGTTCGCATGACTACCTTGCCGCCTTGGCGTCGGACCTGGCTTCCGCGATGCTGCGCTTGAAGGTCGCGATCACATCCTTGGGCGTCGCAATCAGCGTACCGACGACTTTTTGCACGTCGTCGCCCGCGTTGGCTCGAATCGGCAGCCCGCGCCGTTCGGCGTCCTGGAGAAAGTCGCGATCGGCCATCGTTGCCTCGAATGCCGCGCGCAACGCGGCTACGCGATCCGCAGGAAGTCCCGGCGGGGCGACGACCGGAAAGCCCATCGCACTATCGCTGGAGACGAACCTGAAGATCGCCCGCTGCGTCGGCGAAGTCGCCAATTCCGTGAGCAGAGGCACGTTGGCAAGGTCCGGCTCCTTCCGAAGCCCGACCTGAAGCAGGACATTGACCTTCCGGTCCGCGACCCACCGCGGCCAGCCCGCCTTCAGGCCGGACCACACGACGGCGGCGCGCCCGTCGACTTCACCGCGTTCCATGGCGAGCTGGATCGTGTTGCCGCCCTGAAATCCGAGCACCACCTTGAAGCGGGTGCCGAGAAACTTGTTCAGCAGCAGTGGATAGACGGAATTTCCGCCATCGCTGCTCAACGCCCCCATCACGACATCCTTGCTCTTCGCATCCTCTAAAGTCTTCACGCCGCTCGCGTGCCAGGTGATGAGGACATTGGTCGTCGTGTCCATCGAACCGAGCCAGTTGAAGGTCGCGGCATCGAAGCGGACGGCGTCCGGCTCCAGCATCTGTCTTTGGGCCATGCTCTGGTTGAACAGGCCCAAAACCGAACCGTCCTTGGCCGCGATCTGATGGAGATAAGCCGCCGACTGCATGCCGGATGCGCCCGGCATGTTGCTGGTCACGACCGTGGGGTTGCCCGGAATTTGCCGCCCGAGATGCGCGGCCAGGAGACGGCCGTAGGCGTCGTAGGCGCCGCCGGTGTTGGAGCCGATGACCAGCCTGACCTGGCGGCCCTTGTAGAAATCCTCCAGCGACTGCGCGCGCGCGATGTCTTGCATCACGGCAAGCACGGCCAGCAGTCGCAGCGACACCAGGATCAGCCGACGCATATTGCCCTCGGAACGATGCAGATATTGTATCAAGTGTGTCTTCGGTCCAATCCCAATTCGATACCTAGACTTGGCACGGACTTGGCACGCCAGCTCGTCGGCCATTGAGCTTATCGGAGCCATCATTCACAGCCTGCTGTGGCCGATCTCCATCGACATTCAACTCCAATTTCCAGGCGCGCGCGAAGGCGGCCATATTTTGCATTACCTAATTGTAATGATTCAAGACTGCGGCCTGTCCGACACAACGCGCTAACCAGCCCGCGACCGATCGCTCGGGAAGCTGTGCGCGCGGGTGTTGCCAAGCAGGGGATGATGTCGGGGTAGTTGGCGCGAACAGCCCAATATATAATCTTGCAATAATCTTGCGCCCGAAGGAGCGTTGATCGTTTCATGATTTGGCTATTGCGATCGGCGGTGACCGCCGTTTTGCCCCTGGCCTTGACCGCTGCAGCGCAGCAATCACTCCCCGATCCCCTCAGCCATCAAGCGAGTGGGCGAACCTCGACCGACTTAGCGGCAAACCGCCGCACGGTTGCCACCACTGCCACCCGGAATGCTAACCTGCGCGCCCGGTTACCCTCCCCTCTCAGCCGAGATGAATCGATGGTTAAAGCTCGCTCCGCCCTCGTCCTCCCGCTGGTCCTCACCGGTCTGTTCGCATCGGCCGCGCTGGCGCGCGCCGAGGATTTCTACAAGGGCAAGACTGTCACCATCGTGGTCGGCTTCTCGCCCGCTGGCGGCTACGACACCAACGCGCGGGCGCTATCGCGCTATCTTGGCAAGCACATCCCGGGCAACCCGGGGGTGATCGTGCAGAACATGCCGGGCGCCGGCAGCCTGACCGCAGTCCGTTCGCTGGAGGCGACGCAGACGAAGGACGGCACCGTGATGGCGATCTTCAATCCCGGGCTGGTGACCCAGTCGGTGGTCGAGCCCAAGCTGGTCAATGTCGATTTCAGCAAGTTCAACTGGGTCGGAATCATCACGCCGGACTTCCGGGTCTGCTACGGGTTCGGGCCGAACGGCGTGAAGAGTTGGGACGACATGATGTCGCGCAAGCAGTTCGTGCTCGGCTCGACCGGCAAGGGCTCCGGCAACTACATCAACGGCGCGACCCTGCGCCAGGTGTTCCACGCGCCGGTCAAGCAGGTGCTCGGATTTCCCGGCAGCGCCGAGCAGCGCCTCGCGATCGAGCGCGGCGAACTCGACGGCGACTGCGGCTCGTTCAGCAGCGTGCCGGTCGACTGGGTGATGAAGGGCCAGGCCCACATTTTCGTGCGCTTCTCCGAGAAGAAGCAGCCGGAGATTCCCGACAGCGCGGTCTATATCGGCAATTTCGCCAAGACCGAGGAACAGCGGCAGATCCTCAACGTGGTGGACGGCGCCGACGAGATCGGGCGTCCGTTCGTGATGGCGAAGGAAGTGCCGCCGGATCGCGTCGCGATCATGCGCCAGGCCTTCAACGACACGATGAAAGACCCCGCGTTTCTGGCCGAAATGGCGAAGCAGATGAACCCGGTCATTCCGCTGACCGGCCAGGAAGCACAAGCCATCGCCGCCCGCATGATGAAGACGCCGGCCGATATCGCGGCCAAGGCGAAGGAGATTTATCAGTAGGCGGATTGCATCACGATTGGCGAGGCGCAGTCTCCCCTCATTCCCGCGCAGGCGGCGATCTCGGCTATCTGCACGAATGCGCACCTTGTACCCCTGGGTCCCCGCTCTCGCCTCTGGCGGGGAGCGAAATCGTGAGCTTCAGTTCACTCAAGTCTGGCGATCGCGCGCGTCGGGGCTACCACGCGGTGAATTGAGGCCGACGGCGACGGAAGCGCTGCGATGGCTGCGTTTGACGTGATTGTCCTGGGCTTGGGCGCGGTCGGCAGCGCCGCTACGTACCATTTGAGCCGTCTGGGCGCCTCGGTCCTCGGGATCGACCAGTATTCACCGCCACACAGCTATGGTTCCTCCCATGGAGAAACGCGGATCACGCGGCTGGCGATCGGCGAGCGGATCGACTATTCCGCGCTTGCCATCCGTTCGCACACCTTGTGGCGCGAGATAGAAGCCCACACCGGCTTCGACCTTCTGCGCAACTGCGGCTGTCTCATCATTGCCGGCCGCGGAACGGGCGGCCTGCACGGCGTGCCGGAGTTTTTCAAGAACACGCTCTCCGCTGCCGCTAAATATCGCATAGCCCATGAGCAACTCGATGCCCCTGGCATCCGCGAACGCTTTGCGCAGTTTCGTGTGCACGACGCCGAGTTTGGATACCTGGAACGCGAAGGCGGCTATCTGTTCCCGGAACGATGCATCGAGGCACAGTTGCTCCTGGCCAAGCGCAACGGCGCAGCGATTCTGACGAATCAAAAGGTTCAGAGATTTCAACAGATCGGCCGGCGGATCCGGGTGGAAGCGAGCGGTGGGACCTACGAGGCCGATCGTCTACTGATCGCCGCGGGCCCCTGGCTCCCGGATCTGCTCGGAAATCCCTACAACCGGTTGTTTACAGTCACACGCCAGGTGCTTCACTGGTTCGAAATCGCTGCCAACCCAGAGCGATTTTCGGCACCGGAAAGTCCGGTGTTTATCTGGGAGGTGCCGGAAGCAGAAAACATCTATGGCTTTCCGGCGATTGGCCCGAATGGCACGAGCGTCAAAATTGCCAAGGAGGGCAAAGGCGACAAAGTCGAACCCGACTTCGTCGATAGAGCCGTTGCTGCTGATGAGATTGACCAGATGTATCGAACCTATGTCCGGCCTTACCTGCCGGATTTGGGGCCTCGCAGCGCAAAGGCCCAGGTGTGCCTGTACACGGAAGCGGCGGGCGGCCGCTTTGTGATCGATGCCCACCCAGACCACGAGCGCATCATGTTCGCCTCCGCATGCTCGGGCCACGGATTCAAACACTCGGCCGCCCTTGGCGAAGCACTTGCGGAGGTGTTGACGGACCGACGGCCTTCGCATGTAAGCGATGAACTATTCACTTCGTGGCGTCTTGATGCCGCTGCCGAGGCCTGACCTGGTGTCACCGACATCGAACAAGCGCGCGCGTCTTCGAGACCATATTCGCGTACTCGACGATCCCGGTTTGCTGGTCCGCGTCGACATCCGATCAACAAGGACACGGAGCCGAATCCGCTGGTGCGCTGGCAATTCCGCGGCGGCTTCAGGGGACCCTGGGTCCCCGCTTTTCGCGGGGACGAGCTTTTCTCGCGTTACACCAGTGGCCCGGGCGACTTGCGGTAGCGGTTCACGATCGCGTCCGCGCTCATGTAGGCGACGGCCTCGATGGTGAGCGTCGGATTGAAGCCGCTCATCGAGGGGTTGGTCGAACTGCCGACGATGAAGAGGTTCGGAATATCCCAGCTCTGGCTGTAGCGATTGACCACCGACGTCTTTGGATCGCTGCCCATGCGCGTGCCGCCTTGGGTGTGCGGCCCCGGAGCGCCGCCGCCGAGCGGCGCGCGCCACACGTGCGCCGCTCCCATGGCGCGGCCGATCTCTTCGAGTTTCTGGTGGATGAATGCGACCGCCTTGCGTTCGTTTGGCCGGCGCCAATCGTAGGTGATCCGCGGCGCCGGCAGGCCCCAGGCGTCGCGCACATTGGGATCGAGGTCGATGGTGTGGTCCGCGTAGGGCAGATTCTCGGTCTCGGACATGACCACGGCGTGACGCGCGTAATACTTGGCGAAGAAATCTCGATAAGCTGCGCCCCAGCGCGGCATGCCTTCCGGGGTTTCCATGCTCAACGCGGTGGCGATCGGACCGCCTTCCTGGCTGGAGGTGGCGACCGCGACTTGCGAACCTCGGATGAATCCCACGCTGCCGTGGTCGTAATTGTCGGCGTTGAAATCGTCGAGCGCGTGCTTCTGCGCGTTCGGCCCGATGAAGTTGTTCACATAGCGGTCGTCAAACGCGGCAAAAACCTTGGCGCCGATGTGCGCCATGATGTGCTTGCCCACCTGCCCGCTCGAATTGGCGAGTCCGTTGGGGAATTTCTCGGTCTTCGACAACAGCAGCAAGCGCGTGTTGTCGTAGATAAACGGCGAGAGGATGACGATCTCGGCCTCGACCGTATTATCGGAGCCGCCGGGGCCATAATACGACACCCCGGTCGCGCGCCCGCTGTTGTCGCTGTTGACGCGGTAGCACATGGCGCCGGTGATGAGCTTGAAATTGCCGGTGGCGTCCGCCTCCGGCAGCTTGGTCACCAGGATCGATGACTTGGCGCCGACGTGACACCCGAACGCCTGGCAAAAGCCGCAATAGCTGCAGCCGGGTCGGCCCTTATAGGGCTGCGAAATGATCGCGTGCGGAGCCGAGAACGGATGCAGCCCGAGCTTCTTTGCTGCCTCGTTGAACAACGCGCCGGACTGGTCTTCGGTCAGCGGCGGCAGCGGATATTCGCGCTGGCGCGGCGCTTCAAACATGTTGCCGCCGTCAAGCTTGCGACCCTGAACGTTGCCGGCCTTGCCGGACACGCCGAGGTCGTATTCGGCCTTGTCGTAGAAAGGCTCAAGGTCGGCATAGCTCATCGGCCAGTCCGCCAGCGAGGAGTCGGCCGGGATCGCGGCGGCGCCGTAGCGCTCGATCGTGTGCGAGCGGGCACGGAAATCGTCCTCGTGGAAGCGCCATGACACCGCGCCGTAGTGGACGGTACCGCCGCCGGCCTGGTTGCCCATGCTGATGCTCCGCAGCGGCGTCGCGCGCGTGTTCGCATTTGGCCGCCAGGTCACCGGCTGGCGCTTGACGTCCGGACGCAGGTCCTGGCGCTGGAAGAAGCGCAGTTCATCCTGCGGCGCGAAGTCCGCCGTGCTCAAACGCGGGCCGCGTTCAAGGGCTATGACTTTCATGCCCGCTTTTGCGAGCTCGGCTGCAAGAACTCCGCCGGCTGCGCCCACGCCGACGATGACGACATCGGTCTTTTCGGTTGCCATGGCTCAAATCCTCCCATCGCTCGCATGCGTGCCTGCGTTATCGCAAGCATGCAGCTTCGGGAGCCCTGTCACAAGGGCCGGATCGGCCCGGTCCGGAACTTCAATCCCGGAAAAAGGGAGACCGACGCTACTTGAGTATCGGTGCTCAAGATTGTTCACTATTGGCTCGGATTGGGGTGGGAGCGCACGATCCCGCCGCACAGTCGTCTGGGAGGTTTGCCATGATCAGCTTCTTGCCCGTTGGGACTTCAAGGCGATTTGCGCTTCTCGCTCTGCCGGTATGCGCATTGACCTGGGCGGGCATGTCGAGCGCGCAAGTAAAGGCCGCAGACCAGTTGATTCCCGTCACGGTCGAGTTGGGGGACGTGTCGCTCACCAAGCTGCCGTTCATCATGGCCGCCGACAACGGCATCTACGAGCGCAACGGCCTCAAGGTCAGTCAGTTCATCACGCCCTCCGCGGCCGCAGCGGTGCGCGGATCGGGCGTCGTCGTCCCGCCCGAGAACATCAAAAGCAACGTCATAGCCGAAATCAACATCGGCGGCGGCAGCCCGACCATGGTGCGCATGACGTCGGTCGCCACCGCACCGCACCGCGTCATCCTGGCTACCACCGACAACGTGTCACGGTTCCACGTCATCAGCCGCGCCGACATCACCCAGCCGGAAGAGCTCAAGGGAAAGCGCATCGGATATGGCAATCTCGGCGCGCTCGATCACCTGTCGATGGTCCTGTTCTTGAGAAAAATGGGTTGGGACCCGAACCGCGACGTCTCGATGTTATCGAACGGCAACGGTCCTCAGAGCATCGTCAAGGGCCTCGTCGACGCCTTCGCAGGCACCGACATCGCGCTGACCGAATCCAAGAAGCTCGGCCTGCGTGACCTGGTCGATCTCGGCCAATATCATTTTGTCATGCCTGGCTCAGGCGTGAACGCGCTGAGCGCATGGCTGCCGAAGAACCGCGACACCGCGGCACGCTTCATAAAGGCGACTGTCGAGGCGATCGCGCTGATGAAGACTGACAAAAAGGCGGCCTTCGCCTCGATGACCAAGTGGTATGGAATCACCAACTCCGAGAAGTTGGAAGCGGTTTATGCCGAGGCTACCAAATTGCCAAGCAAGCCCTATCCTTCGATCGAAGGGCTCAAAACCATGCAGTCGGTCTACGCTTGGCGTGAGATGACGCTTCGCAAGCCCGAAGACTTCACCGACTCGAGTTTCGTCGCGACGCTCGACAACAGCGGCTACATCGACGGTCTTTACAAGAAGAGCGCTACCGCCAAGTAAACACCACTGCTAACATTCTGGCGTGCCGCAAATCGGGGCGCATCTATATCCGCTCGTCCCCGCGAAAGCGGGGGACCCAGTGCCACAAGTTCCGCCCTTCCTGCATGTTGCCCCTGGTTTCCCGCTTGCGTAGGAATGAGCGGAGGACGTGGCCTGCAATCGTTTCAACGGGACGCGAGCTAGATTTCGATTCCGATCCCCGCCGCACGCGCCTTGTCGTGCGCGAGCTTCGCGAGCGCCATGAAGCCGACGCCTTGATCGGAGTTCTGCTTGAACACCGTGATTTCATCCGGCGAGCGCCGTCCCTGCGCTTTGCCCGCGACCAGTTCTCCGAGGTCGGCGATGCTTTCCCAGGAAATGATGCCGCTTTCGGCCGGCTCGAAAAGATCGGCCTGCTCATCCATGATCGCCTGCTCTTTCAGCGTGGCGACGACGCGATCGGCGCGCGCGATCACGGCATCGTCGAACTCGCGCCGCGGCCGCGCCACCGAGCCCTGCAGCAGCACACCCTTGTTGCTGGCGACGATCGACGTGACGTGCTGGCCCGGCTTGAGCCACGCACCGAACAGGACCGGAACATTGCTGCCGGTGGCAAGACAGATCAAATCGGCGTCGTGCGCGACGTCCTCGGGGCGCTCGGCGGCGATGATGCGCGCGCGCACCTGCCGTTGCATGCGCGCGACGAAGCGGGCGCGATTCTCGGCGCTGCGGCTGAACACCCGCACGGTGTCGATCGACGGACGGATGGTGCACATCGTGACCAGATGCCGCCGCGCCTGCCGGCCGGTGCCATAAAGACCGAGCACGCGGCAATCAGGCCGCGCCAGGATATCGGTGCCGACCGCGCCGGTGATCGGCGTCTCGGTGCCGAACCAGTCTTCCGGCGGCTCCTCGAACAGCGGCAACGATCCGACGATGATGGTCTTGAGCTCTGCCGTCTCGCTGTCATAGGCGACATAGACGCGCTTGCCGGCCTTCTCATACTGCTGTGCGCCGCCATGGAAGGTGAACCGCTCGACGTGAATGAAACATCCGGCGACCTGCAGCCGATGGCATCCGCCCGGATGGACGCTGACGCGCCGATCCTCGTGCTGGATGCGGATGCGGGGCGCCGAATAGGCCGGCCTTTCACCCTGATCCCGAAAGCCATCACGCACCGCCGCCACCGCTTCCCCGATCGAAATCATGCCCTTGAGTTCTTCTGACTTGATCAGCAGTGCCATCGTGCGCGTTTCCTCTGCTATGAATGAATGCTGAGTGTCGCCCCGCGGAAAGGCGAAAGCGGGGACACTTACGCCGTGTCGAATGTATCGTAGCGCCGCCGAACGACAATCCCCGGCGCGAGGGCATAAGTCCCGCTTTCGCGGGGCCGACGAGTAATTCGGAACTACGGCAGCCGGTCGACTTTGCTGGAAATTGCGCCGGCGCCCCGGAGGCCATCTTGCAGCGGCTTCTCGCCGCCCACCCCGCGCGCCCGCACTAACGCGAACGGCGTAGCGCCGGCGCACAGGCAGAGGACGGCGGTGACCGCGGTCGTCATCATCAACGGCGCCGGGGTGCCGTCCGCAAGGAAGCCATAGAGCTGCGCAAAGACCGCGCCGCAAAGGTTCTGGGTGAAGACGCCGATGCCGGCCGCCGTGCCGGCAAGCTGCGGATTGACCGCCATGGCGCCGGCCTGACCGAACGGCAGCGCGATGCCCTGCGCCATGGTGACGAAGAAGCCGGGCAGAAAGAACGTCAGCGGCACCACGTGACCCGCCAGCAGAAAGCCAGACTGCGTAGCGACCGCGGCCAAAGACAAGATCGATCCGGCGAGCACCATGGTTTCGTTGGCGACGCGGCCGCTCAACCGCGTGGAGATGAAATTGCCGATCAGAAAGCCGAAAGGAAACAGCAGGAAGTAGAGGCCGAACTCGGATGAGGGCCGATGCAGCAGTTCCTTCATCAGGGTCGAAGCGGATGTCGCCGTGACGAGGAAAGTCCCCGTGCTGAGCCCGCTTTGCAGGACAAACGCCGTGAAGCGGGCGTGGCCGAATAGCTCGCCATAGCTTCGCAGCACGCCCGCGCCCGATCGGGCAGCTTGTCCGGGCGGCCGGCTCTCGAACACGGCGACGTAGGCGCCGATCAGGATGAGGCTTCCGACCAGCAGCGCGAAACCGAACACGCTCCGCCATCCGAGCGTATCGATCAGGAGCCCCCCGACCAGCGGCGAAACCATCGGGCCAAGGGTATAGAACATCGTGAGGTAGGCGATCGCCTTGACAAGGCGGCCGGGGCCGTAGACGTCCGAAGCAATCGCGCGCACCAGGGTCACGCCGCAGCCAGCGCCGATCGCCTGCAGCAGCCGCCCTGCCACCAGAGTCGTGACGGAATTGGCCATGAAGGAGAGGACACTTCCCAGCAGAAATAGACTGAGCCCCGACAGCAACAAAGGCCGGCGGCCGTAGCGATCGGACAGCGAACCGTAGACCAGGTTCGCACAAGCCATGCCGAACAAGGCGATGCTGAAAGTGAGCTGCGCGAGCGCGTCGGAGAGATCCAGCGCGACCTTTACAGCGGGAATGACCGGCATGAACAGGTGGACGGCGAGCGGCCCGACCAGCGAGATCGAAGCCAGCGCCACAGCAAACAGCGGACCCGGCGTACGCGTCATTTGTTCCCGTGATGTGCCCGAGCTGTGCACGGTTGATGCCTGAACGCAGCATTCTCTGCTTCAAGTCGGCTCTTCGACGTTGAAGAGTGCGGCAACCGGGTTCACGAAGGGGGATATCGGCGCGCCCACTATTGCCAACGTTACGCGATTCCATCACCGGATCAATACGGACGAGGTTTTCGCCATACCCAGTGGATCGGCCGGCGTAGTTTTCCTAAGCTCAGCGCCCGGTGAACTTGATCGTCAGTGCCGTAGCGTTCACGGCAGAGGGTTGAAGCCCATGAAGATCAGCAAGATCGAGATACTGCCCGCCGACATGCCGCAATCGGACCCGAAATGGCGGTTCTCGATCCATGCCAACCGCATTTCGCAGGGTTGGCTGGTCTCGATCACCGCCGACGACGGCACCGTCGGCTATGGCTATGCCTCCGCCACCAAGCACATGGGCGCCAGCAGCGAAGGCCTCAAGGGCGTGCTCGATGACTTCACGCGCCTGCTGATCGGCCGCGACCCCTTCGATATCGAAGCCATCATCGCCGATCTCGATCATCGTCTGCGCGGCATGAACCAGGCCAAGGCCGCAATCGACTGCGCACTCTACGAGATAGCGTCGCGCTCGCTCGGTGTTCCGCTCTGTACGCTCTTCGGCGGCAAGTTCCGGACCGAATTTTCCGTGCTGCGGGTGTTGTCGCTCAAGCAGCCGCACGAGATGGCCGCCAAGGCGCAAGAGCTGGTCGATGCCGGCTACCGCGACATCAAGATCAAGGTTGATGGACACGTCGATCTCGATGCCGCGCGCGTTCGCGCGATCCGCGATCAGGTCGGTCCCGAGATCCGGCTCACGATCGACGCCAACCAGGCCTACAAGCCGAAGGGAGCGGTCCGTCTCGCCACGAAAGTCGTCGATCTCGACGTGGAAATCTTCGAGCAGCCGTGCAACGCCGACGATCACGCCGGGCTGAAATTCGTGACCGATCACTCTCCCATCGCGGTCGAAGCCGACGAGAGCGCAGCATCGGTCCGCGATGTGCTCACGCTCGTGTCCAACCGCATCGTCGATCTCGTGAGCCTCAAGGTCCCGAAGCTTGGCGGCTTGCGCAACACGATCGCCGCCGCGCGGATCTGCGAGGCGGCTGACATTCCATGCCGGCTCGGCGCCCATGTCGGCCCGCGGCTATTGACGGCGCAGGCCATGCATCTCGCCGCCAGCCTGCCGAGCCTGAGCTTCGCCTGCGAGTTCGGCGAGTTCGTCCGGCTCAAGAATGACATTACCGAAGGCGTCGAGAACGAAAACGGCGTGGTCCGCCTGCCCGCGGGGATCGGCTCCGGTGCCAGGCTGCGCGCGGATGCACAGACGCAGATCGCGCAAGCCGCGCGCGTTGGCGGCGCGGGCTGAAGGATTTGCGGGTCGACGATGGGCTCGCCGGACCAGCACTCGGAGTGAGGAAATGTTTTCAAGCCGAACCGCGTTTCCAAGCTCGCTGCTCGCGCTTGCCGCCGTCGTGGCCTTTTGCACGACATCGGCGCACGCGCTCACAACGGAGGAGATTCTCAACTATACGGGGCCGGACCGGCAGAAGGTCTTGGAAGAGGGCGCGCGCAAGGAAGGCACCGTCGTCATCTACTCCGGCATGATCGTGAACCAGCTCCTGCGGCCGCTCACCGAAGCCTTCGAGAAGAAGTATCCCTTCATCAGGACGAAATACTACCGCGGCGACGGCAATCAGGTGATCGCGAAGCTCAATGCCGAAATTCGCGCCAATGCGCTGGTAGCCGACATCGTCGAAGGCAGCGGCATGTCGGCTGCGGCCGGCGGGTCGGGGGTCGTGCTGCCGTTCACCTCGCCCTTGTTCGAAGCCCTGCCGAAGGAGGACATCGCGCCCGACCGCACTTGGGCGGCGACGCGCTTCCGCTACATCGCGACCGGCTACAACACGAAGTACATCGCCAAGGGGGACGCGCCGAAGAACTACGACGATCTGCTCGATCCGAGATGGAAGGGCAAGATGGCCTGGCACGCGAACTCCGACGCCAGCGGCGCTCTCGTCACCATCAGCAGCCTGCGGGTCGCCTGGGGCGAGGAGAAGACGGATGCCTATCTCGCGAAACTCGCCAAGCAAGACATTGCGCCGCTTGCGGTCAGCAACCGCCAGGTGGTCGATCAGATGATCTGGGGCGAATACTGGATCGGCATCGGCATCTCCGCGCACCATCCGATCATCAGCGCCCGCCAGGGCGCGCCGGCGGCCACCGTGATGTTCGATCCGACTCCGAGCCTGAGCGATTCCATCCAGGTGCTCAGAGGCACGAAACATCCCCACGCGGCGATGCTGTTCGTCGATTTCATCCTGTCGAGCGAGGCACAGCGCATGCTGCAGGCGGCCGATTATTTCCCCTCCAATCCGAACGTCGAGCCGTCGCCGAGCCTCAAGATGATCGTACCGAAGAACGCAGGCATAAGCGCTGTGCTGCTGACCTCCGACCGGCTCGAAGAGCTCACGCCGAAGTCCGCCGAGCTTTACAGCAAATATTTTCGCTGAGGACCGCAGATCCGCGATCGGTCATCGACGGCCGAGCCCAGGTCCACGGCCCGTCCGGACGCCAGTCCGGGTTTGACCCGCTGCAAGGGGCGCACCGATGGTGTAGGGTCAAGCCTCGACTGGTGAATATGACGGGGCCTCAAAAAATGAAGCAGCAGATCAATATTTTGTCCGCAAGCGCGCTGGCCGTGGCGATGTCCGTCATCTGCGCGCCCCTCAGTCACGCTCAGGACAAGAACAATATGGCGCCATCCTTTCAGATCGTGGAGGCGTCTATCGATGACATCCAGGCGGCCTACAAATCCGGCAAGCTCACCGCTCATCAATTGGTGCAAGCCTACCTGGACCGTATCGCGGCCTACGACAAGAACGGTCCGAAGATCAACTCGATCATCACGCTCAATCCGCACGCCTTGGAAGAAGCCGACAAGCTGGACGCTGCATTCAAGCGCTCCGGTTTTGTCGGCCCGCTGCATGGCATTCCGGTGCTGGTGAAGGACGAGATCGACGCCGCGGGGATGCCAACGACGCTCGGCACGCTCGTGTTCAAGGATTACCGCCCGCCGCGCGACGCCTTCCCCGTGGAGCAATTACGCAAGGCGGGCGCGATCGTCCTCGGCAAGACCACGTTGAGCGAGTACGCGGCCGGCGACACGTATGGCTCGATGTTCGGCGTCACCCGCAATCCGTATGACCTGGAGCGCACGGTCGGCGGCTCATCGGGCGGCTCCGGCGCTGCGCTCGCCGCGAACTTCACCACGCTTGCACTCGGCGAAGAGACGTCCGCATCCATTCGCCGGCCCGGCGCCTGGAATGAGATCGTTGCACTGCGCCCGACACCCGGCCTGGTGAGCCGTAGCGGCATGTGGGACGGATACCCGTCCCCGGTCGCGCAGATGGGCCCGATGGCCCGCACCGTGCGCGATGTCGCCAAGCTCCTGGACGGCATGGTGGGGTACGATGCGGAGGATCCGGTTACGGCGCTCGGCGTCGGAAAGATCGACGGCAGCTATACCCGGTTCCTGGACAAGGACGGCCTCAAGGGTGCGCGCATCGGCATCCTGCGCGAGCCGATCGGAGCCAACTCGGAACCGGACTCGGAAGACTTCAAGACCGTCGACGCCGCATTCAAGAAGAATGTCGCGGAACTGAAAAATGCCGGCGCCATCATCGTCGATCCGGTCGTGATCCCAAACATCAAAAGGCTGCTGGCCAAGCGCGAGCGCAACCCGGTCGTGACGGAGGAGTCGTTGCGGTTCTATCTCGCCCGCAACCCGAACTCGCCGTTCAAGACGCACGAGGACATCGGCAAGTCCCCCGATATCGACAAGAGCTTTCCTCCCACCAAGGCAAATCAATGGAAGAAGCCAGCGCCGCCCTTGGATACGGCCAAGTATCTCGAATTCCTGGAAGCTCGCGAAGAATTGACGTTCAACGTCTTCAAGGTGATGGCCGACAACAAGCTCGACGCCATCGTGCACAAGTCAGTGGAGCACCAGCCGACCCTCATCAAGGATGGAACCAATCCGCCCTACTCCAGCAATAAAGGCGTACCCGCGTTGAACACCTTCCTGGTCTATGCTTCCACGATGACCGTGCCGGCCGGATTTACGAAGGACAATCTTCCCGTCGGCATCACGTTCTTCGGCCGGCCTTACGACGAACCGCTGCTGCTTAAGCTCGCCTATTCCTATGAGCAGGCAACTCACCATCGCACGCCGCCGACAACTACGCCGCCACTGCCGTAGGTTCGCACGACAAAAGCAACCGCCTCGTAACGGCGAAGGAAATCATCGGGACGAGGAAAGCCATGACCGCAGCCAACGACGTGAGGCACACTGAAACCCGTCGCCAAGCACCGGTCGAGGACCCCGGCGAATCCCTGTTTGCCCGCCTGGGGCTTCGCTTCACGAACTGGGCGGAGCGCTGGTTTCCAGACGCCTATGTTTTCGTGGCATTGGCGGTCGCCGTCGTCGCGCTGGCGGCGCTTCTCAATGGCGCCCCCGTGGTCGCCGTCGTCACTTCGTTTGGCGACGGCTTTTGGAGCCTGATCACCTTCACCATGCAGATGGCGATGGTCGTCATCAGCGGCTATGTGGTCGCGAGTTCGCCTCCGGCCGCAAAGCTGATCGACGCAATCGCCACCTTGCCGCGCAGCGGCCGATCGGCGGTCGCCTTCGTCGCGACCGTCAGCATGCTGACCTCACTGCTCAACTGGGGCATGAGCCTGATCTTCAGCGGTCTGCTGATCCGGGCGCTGGCGAGGCGCACCGATCTGCGCATGGATTATCGTGCTGCCGGGGCTGCGGGCTATCTCGGCCTCGGCGCGACCTGGGCGCTGGGGCTCAGCTCGTCGGCCGCGCAGCTTCAGGCGAATGCGGCGAGCCTGCCGAAGCCGCTGCTCCAGATCACCGGCGTGATCCCGTTCTCGCAGACGATCTTCCTCTGGCAGTCGATCACCATCGCGATCGTGCTGATTGTCGTTTCCATTGTCCTGTCGCTGCTGTCGGCCCCTTCCGAGCAGCGGACGGTCACGGCGCAAATGATGGACGTTAACGTCGAAGCGCAGACTTTCCAACTGCCGCGGCCCGATCGACCGGGCGAATGGCTCGAATACAGTCCGCTGATCACGCTGATCATCGTCGCGCTCGGCGGCGGCTGGATCGCGCACGAGTTCGCGACCAAGAACCCGATCATCGCGATTTCCAATCTCAATACCTACAACCTGATGTTCCTGATGCTCGGCGCGCTGCTGCATTGGCGGCCGCGAAATTTCCTCAACGCCGTCGCCAAGGCGGTGCCGGCGACGACCGGCGTGCTGATCCAGTTCCCGCTCTACGGCGGCATCGCGACCATGATGACCACCGCGAAGGGATTCGGCGGCCTCACCGTCGCGGATCAGGTGGCGCATGCCTTCGTCAGCTTGACGACGCACGGCACCTTTCCGGTCGCCATGGCGATCTACTCGGCGGTGCTCGGATTCTTCATCCCATCGGGCGGCGGGAAATGGATCATCGAAGCGCCCTATGTCATGCAGGCCGCCAATGATCTGAAAGTACATCTGGGCTGGGCGGTCCAGGTCTACAATACCGCCGAAGCGTTGCCGAACCTCATCAACCCGTTCTGGATGCTGCCGCTCCTCGGCGTACTCGGCTTACGGGCGCGGGATATCGTCGGATTCACATTCCTGCAACTCGTCGTGCATTTTCCAATCGTGTTGTTCCTGTTGTGGCTGTTCGCTCGCACACTGACCTATATTCCCCCGGTAATTCCGCAATAGCGGTCTGCCCGATCGGCAAGGTACCGTTGTCCCGTACCGATTGAACGAGATATTGTCTTGGCCTAGGTTGCGCGGCGGTGCCCGCCAATATTTACGGTTTCGTTCGAAAAACGTCTTGGGAGGATCCAAATGAAGCGCTATTTCGCGTCCTTTTCCGCGCTCGCGCTGTTGCTGTCCGCAGGGCCTGCGTTCGCGCAGGTCAAGGCCAAGGCACAAAACGTGCCGGAAATTCCGTATCGAATCCGTGCCCAACTTCCTGAAGCTGCCGGCCGGGCGAATACCTGGGCGAATCGGTCGGGGTGGCGACCAACTCCAAAGGCCATATCTTCGTCTATCACCGCAGCGCCAACACCCGCCTGTTCGAGTTCGACCAGAACGGCACTTTCGTCCGCGAGATCGGCAAGGGCTACTACGGCTTCGAATTCGCGCACTCGGTGCGCGTCGATCGCGCAGGACAACATCTGGACCGTCGACGAGGGGACCAACATGGTCATCAAGTTCAATCCCGGAGGGCAAGGTCGTCATGGTGATCGGCCGCCGGCCGGCCGCGGTCGCAGGCGCGGTCGCGACCATCACCGGCCCGAACCGCCCGGCGCAGAAATATATCTTCGGCCGCCCGACCGATGTCGCTTGGGACCCGCAGGGCAACATCTTCGTGTCGGACGGCTACTGCAACAATCGGGTGGTGAAGTACGACAAGAACGGCCGGTTCCTGGCACAGGTCGGCAGCGAGAAAGCCGGCAACGGAACCCGGCCAGTTCAACCTGCCGCACGGGCTCGCGGTCGACGCGCAAAGGCAACGTCTACGTGGCCGACCGCAGCCAACATCCGCTATCAGGTCTTCGACAACAACCTGAAGCCGAAAGCGATCTACGACAACATCGGCGATCGCTGGACCGTGTGCGTTTCGCCGGGTCCGCACCAGTATCTCTTCACCTCCAACTCCAATCCCAACGGCAACCGCCCGGGCACCTGGGACGATCACCGGCGAAATCTACAAGATGGAATTGGACGGCAACGATCATCGGCAAGTTCGGCCATGCCAGCAAACAGTTCGGCGGCTTCCAGGTGGTCCACATGATGGATTGCCGCAATCCCAACGAGATCATCGTCGGCGAGATCGAGTCCTGGCGCGTGCAGAAGCTCATCCTGAAGCAGTCGAAGGCCGAGATTGCGCAATAGCGCGAGCGTCACCGCATCAGGAACAGGAGTATCCCCATGAAACGCTTTTCGCAGTTGTTGCTGGCCGCAACGCTCTTCGCCGCCGCGCCGGCCGCCGCTCAGACGGTGCCCGAGATCGCCTTCGATTCCGCCGCCAATCCGCTGAAGCTTCCCGACGACATCTATCTCGGTGAAGCCGCCGGCGTGGCGACCAATTCCAAGGGCGATATCTTCGTCTACACCCGCACCGGCCATCCGACGGTTTCGCTCGGCACGGCGCGCGCGCATTCGCGCACGGCGGTTCGCGGCTGTTCCAGTTCGATCGGACCGGGAAATTCATCCGCGAGATCGGCGCAGGACAGCTACGGCTTCATGTTCGCCCAGCAAGTCCGCATCGATCCGCAGGACAACATCTGGGTGGTCGATCAGATGACGAACATGGTCATCAAGTTCGATCCCAACCGGCAACTCAAAATGTTGCTGGGTCGCAAGGCGGAGGCGGTCAACGTCCCGGCGCGCCCGCGCGGCCGCGGCGCCTGCTGCGCCCGCCGCCGGCGGCCCCCGTCCCGGCGCCGGCGCCCCGACCGATCTCTTCGACCGGCCGACCGATGTGGCCTGGGACGCCGCCGGAAACATCTACGTGGCGGACGGCATCGGCAACACCCGCGTCGCCAAGTTCGACAAGAACGGCATGTTCGTCAAGTCATGGGGTTCGAAGGGGACCGAGCCGGGCCAGTTCGCCGCCGCGCGCGCGATCGCGGTCGATGCGCAAGGCAATGTCTATGTCGCCGACAGCGGCAATAAGCGGATCCAGGTCTTCGACAGCAACGGGACCTTCAAGACCCAGTACACCAACGTCGGATCGCCGCAGGCGCTCTGCATCACGCCGGGGCCGAATCAGTTCCTCTACAGCTCCAATTCAAATCCCCCCAATGACATCGACGTGGCGGGCGAAATCTACAAGATGAAACTGGACGGAACGGTCATCGGCAAATTCGGCAAGGCCGGTCGGCTTCCGAAAGAGTTCAACTTCGTCAACGCCATCGACTGCCGCGCCGAAAATACCCTGCTCGTGGGCGAAATCGGCAATCTGAGAGTCCAGAAACTGACGCTACATTAGGCGGACGCGATACGGATTCGATTGCGCCGCATTGCGCCTCAGGAATATGCACCGGCCCCCCGCTGATGATCTCAGTGTGGGGGCCTAGTCTAGTGTTATCTGAGCGGAACGAATGCGAAAGCATGAACCTTGGCGCCAGGTGAGCGAAAGCCAGCTACGACAGCTCGCGGCCCACCGCCAGAATTATGTCCGGCTCCGGCACGTTGCACCTCGCGTGGTAGCTTTCCTACTGCCGTTCGATTCCCGATTTCTCGATCACCTCCGCCCACTTCTGGATGTCCATCACCATGCGCGCGCGCATTCCCTCGGGCGTGCTGCCGCGCGCCTCCACTCCGAGCCGCCGAGCCTTCGCCCGAAGGTCCGGATCTGAAAGCGCCTCGTTGATCCTTACGTTCAGCGTCTTGAGAATGTCGGCCGGTAAGCCGGCCGGCGCGGAAAGACCATTCCAACTGGTCACGACGTAGTCCGGGAAACCGCTCTCCCTCGCGGTTGGGACATCAGCCAGCAGCGGATTTCGCTCCTCACCGGAAGTTGCGACGATCCTGACCTTTCCGTCGCTCAGCCCTGCTTGCAAACCGGCGTAGTAATCGAACCCGACGTCGACATCGCCCCTTAAGATCGCGGTCAGAAGTGCCGGCGTTGTCTTGTACGGAATGATGGTGACATCCAAGCCATTCATCTGCTTGAACATATGAGCTGACAGATTCTGCGTGCTGCCGGAACTGATCGCGCCGAAATTCAGTTTTCCGGGATACTTGCGGGCTGTGGCGACCACGTCGCTCAATGAGCTCAGATCGGAGGCCCCTTTGACGGCGAGCAACATTTCAAAACTTGCCGTGATCGAAATCTGGGTGAAGTCCGCGAGAATATTGTAGGGCCGCGTCTTGAACAGTGACACGCCGACAGCCTGACTGTTTCCGGTCACCCCGAGAGTATACCCGTCTGCCGGGGTGTCGAGCACGGCCTTTCCGGACGAAAAGCCGCCAGGCCCTGGACGATTCTCGATCACGAACTGCTGCTTCGTCCTCTCGCTGAGCTTTTCCGCGAGCAGCCGCATTGTAATATCGCCGACCCCGCCGGGCCCAAATGGAATGCAAATCCGAACCGGTTTATTTGGAAATCCTGGTTCGGCCTCACTCCTGTTCGAGAGCGCGAGCAGCATGGGCGATGCCAGGCACACGGCCGCTATCGACAATCGAAATCCACGCAGTCGAGCGTGACAAAAAAACTGTATGATCGAACCCATGAGATGCCTCCCTGCGCGTATCTTTCTGCTTTGGCAAAACGCCGTCTAGAGATTGTGGCGTTCGTACCATCAGATCGATGCAATATCCACACACGCGGGGCGACAGTAGCTCTTCAATGCAAAGACGCTTTTTGACGGGGCGCGGAACCGCCGCCTCGGTTCAATTCACTCGTGAATGCGTGACCGCATGGATTGGAGGACGGTCCCGCAGGCGAACCATGCACGCTGCCGCGATGCGGACGGTTCGTTCACCGCGTCATCATTGGCCCGGAAAGCTCACCTCGTCGGACAGAAAGGCGCCGGCCGCGATGCTCTGAATGAGCCCGTCGTAGATGCTCAGCGCTTCGACGACCTTCCCTTCATGACACACGATGCGTGCATTCATCATCGCGACCATCGCGTCGCTGGCGCCGGCCGCGGAGATCGAATTGCTGGCCTCGCGCTGCTCGATCATCATCATGACCTGCAGGTCGCGGGCAGCGCATCCTCGCGTGAAGCCACCCGCGTTCACGCTGCCTATGCCGGAACACAGACAAGCTGACACGAGCACGCCATTGATGATTTGCCGACATGATTTCCTGAACATGACTGACCTCCTATTGATCTTGTTTTTGCCGATCGTCGCTTACGCAACAGCCGATCGGAAAGCGCCACTGCGAAGCTTGTCGCTGAGCGCGTGACGAGTAGCCGCGTTGTAAGCGTTCGGCGTGGATCGCTGTTTCTCGGCGGGGGTCAGAAGCGGCCTGCCTCAGGGGCAGCCGCCTCCGAAGTCCCGACGGCGCACATCAAGTGCCTACTGCCGCTCCCGGTCGCCCGTCGCCATATCGAACCAGATCTTCTCGAAGCTCGAGAAATGGCCCGCGGCCTGGGGAGCCGCCTGCGCGCGCGTGTCGAAGGCGCCCCGCTTCTGAGCAGAGGCGGGCTGCGCCGCCGCGAGCGCGAACGCGGTCGAGAGAACGACTGCGGACGAGAGCGCGATTGTGGTCTTCGCGAACATTGTCGTGTCTCCTGCTGTTCTTCTGGTGCTCACACCTATCGTGTGCGCAGCGACTATGTTCGCGACGCCAGCCACCGTAAATCAGCCTGAGGTACTACGGGTTCCGTCGGGGCGAAAGTACCCGATGCTGGAAAGCCAGATGAAATGGATGCTTCCGCAAGCTATGGCATAAGTGATGGCAGCGCCTTGGTCGCAGTACTGAAGTATTGATGAATCAACGCCGTGCCGGATCTGCCTCCGCGCGAATCAGCCGCGCCGAAGGCTCGCTGCCTTCATCGACTTGCGTACCTTCAATGGATTCTTCTTGCCGTCACTCTTCTGTTTTCCAGCGTAAAGCCGCTTTCTTCGGATAGCGGCGACACCCTGGGTGTCTTGCAGCAGAACCAACCCGAGACGAAACAGATTTTCAATCCACTCGATGTTGTCGTTTCGCCCGAGTTTATCAGTAGTGGATGATGTTTCGCTCTCCGGGCCCAATTTTTCGAGAATTTCCGAAGTTGTCAACGTCCCATCGCTCAGCCGTAAAATACAAGCCGTCAATTCATCGACCAGCAGCGGATCTCGCCGCTTCTCATGAAAACATCCAAAGACAACAATATGACTCCGGCGCGGCGCCGCAACTGCAGGAAATTCTGCGACCGATTGCGCGCCCAGAAACTGCGAGACGTCGAAATCGAATTCGACGAGACGAAGTTGCGGATCCCGGACCGGCACCAAGTCAGCTAGCGCGCCCTCCCCCATCGCCCATCGCTTCGATCGCAGCCGGAACAACGGATCATAACTCTCCGTCGGAGAGGCCTTGTCGGCTTCGTCTTCCGCCTCGGCAACGGCAATCTCAATTTGCACGGCCTGGGCCAGCGGCCGCAGCGCGCCCGCACCGCCGACCACGAGTTGTTCAACGGTGGCCAACACTTGGCGCGCCCCTGTCAGATCAGTCGCTCGTCCCGGCGGAGCTACGTTAGGTGGTTCTGGCTTGCCTTCACCGATCTCCGCCATCGCAGTCGCAACCAGACGGGTTAGAAAAAAGCGACGGCTCCTCGCATCTGGCGCTTCTTCGGCTGAGCGGCGTGTCGTCGCGGAGACGCGCTGTCTGGCGGCTGCGGACTCGAGAATATGCTCAAGCATCTGCGGAAAGTGAACACCGCGCTGTATCTCGCGCGCGAAGTCGCGTCCTCGCGCACCGACCACCGCAGCGGTTTCCGGATCCTGCACAATCGCCGCGAGCTTTTCGCTCAATGCCGCGACCTCGTTTACATCCTCGATTGCAATACATCCATAGCCGTGCGGTATCTGCGCAAACGAGGGAAGCTTCCGAATGACTTCGGTCGAGCCCACCAAGCAAGTTCCGGACATCAGCACTTCGCGCGGAATAATTGGCGAGTGTATCCCGATCGGGAAGTCCTGCTCGAGGCAGCATACCGCCAGGCAACCGCGCAGAAACTCCGGGACCCGCCAATGGGGAAGAAACGGGATTTGCAGAACCCGGTCGGTGAGGCCAAGGTCACTCGCCCGGTCCCGAAACTTCCCTACGACCGAGGCCTCCCCATGCGCGAGTGCGACGAGCCCGACTTCGAGGCCGGCCTGTTTGAGACGGTGCATCGCCGCAAGCAGGGCGAACGATCCTTTGCGTTCGCCGAGCTTGCCATAGACTCCGAAATGGGGCCGGTCTGCCGCAAACTCACCCCACATCTGATTTGCAAACTCGGGATGTTGCGCAACTTCGCTTCGCAGTGCCAACAGATCGAGTTCAGGCCCCGCGGCTGCAAACAAATCCTCCGGCACCACGAATCCGCCGCCAGCGACGACACGATCAGCGGCGACACCACGTTCGATCGCACGTTCCGCCACTGAACCGACGGCGATCACGACCTCGGCGGAACGCAGCACGTGGTCGTAGAGCGCCTCGAATTGCGGATGGCGCCAGAGTCGTCCCGCATCGCTCCCTGCCATGCGGACGACGTGCGGCACGCCGGTCATTTGCGCGGCAAGGTGACCCGCCACACCATACGGCTCCAGGTAATGCGAATAGATGACGTCGAACGGACGCACCGCATGAGCTCGAGCGGCGTTGGTTGCAAGTTTCGTTACGAATGGACTGGCCATCGGAATGTAGGACTGCGAGCGATCCACCGGATCGGTCCAATGCAGAGTAACCGAAGTATCGCCGTTCGCGCTCCCGCAGCGCGCCCAGTCCTCCGGCCGCATGTACATCCGAAACGGCGCGCGCACCTCCCTTGCATTGGTCACGACATGAACCTCGTGGCCGAGCGCGGCAAGGCCATGCGCGTTCCAATAGGTCCGCATGCTGACTCCGCCCTGGATGGGCGGAAACTTTCCAATAATGCAAATTCTCACCGGCGCACCTCGATCAGCCCATGATCCGAAAGAGCGCCGAGGAGTTCCTCCAGTTCCGGAATTGAATCCAACGCGGCTCGATCGGTCCACCCGTCCAGCATTGCGAGCACATCGGAGACGGCGGGGAGCACCTCGAACACTCTCGGATGCCCGGCATCGGGTGGAACGGCGATGGCGAGCACCGTATCGCGCTTGACCTGGATCGCTTCTCCCGATTCACCTTCGAAAATCGGCCGAATATTGTAAGCGCAACGCAGCACAATGACATCGGGGCAGCGACGAATGCAGTTTCTTCGCCGTTGCTCACCCCGTGCTGATTCAGCCTCCCGAGCTTTGTTACCAACTCGTACCTTGGCACAGGCGAATTCGCAGGCCGCGACGTCACGCAAATATGGCGGCTCTACAGGCTCGTGTTGCCAGCGCGCGCAAAGAAACTCATAGAACTGACGCGCATTCTCAAGGCGGGTGATGTCGATCGGCGGGCAAGCCGCGGTGAACTCACGCACGATTGCCGCCTGATCGGCGCCGAGTAGCTGGAACGTCCGGGGAAATGCTGCGGTGATCTTCTCCATGCGCTTCTCATGCGAAAAGCATGCTTCGAGGCGAAGCAGTCCATGGTCCATCCCTTGCAGGGAGTGAACGAGAGATGATTGTTCTTCGCCGCCGAATATGGCGCCGCTGCTCGTCAAATATTCGAGCAGGCTAACCTGCCGATCCAGGAGGCGCGTAGCCATGGGCGTTCTCGAAATACCGGTTTTCGATTCGCGAGCGGATTCGCCTGATATCGTCCAGGATTTCACCCACAGCGTGGAGCCGATCGTCGCGCTCGAGCACGATCGTATCGGGCGCATGCCGGGCGAGCGAGCAATCGAGCAGATCGAGTGCACCGTCAGGCACCGGGTGCGAATGTGAATCGGCGAGGAAAGCGCGCTCCAGATAATCCTTGGAAACGCTCATGCCGCCCGCCAGGTGCACTTCCTTCACCAGGTCCACAGCCAGCGCATCCAAAAATCTGTAGGGATCGAAGCGATGATTGTGAGCATTGAGGTAAAGATTTTCGATATCGAGAAGAAGGCCGGCGCCAGTCTCACGGCAGATCAGATTGAGAAACTCCGCGTCCGAAAACTCACACTCCGGCCATTCGAACAGATAGGTGATATTCTCGATCAGGAATGGAACTGGAACGCGTGATTGGACCATGCGTATCTTTGCGATGATCAACTCGGCGACCGCTTCGGTCTTCGGCACGGGCAAAAGGTTGGCAAGGTCGCGCCCGGGGGCGCGCGTAAACGCAAGGTGCTCGCTGTACGCGGGTGCCCGAAGACGCTCCACGACGGCTGCTACCTTGTCCAGATAGGCGAGATCGAGCGGCACGTCCGTGCCGATCGAAAGTCCGATGCCATGGGCGGTCAGGGGAATTTGACCGACCAGGTCAAAGATGGCCGATGCGACGGTGCTGCCGCCAAAGCAGTGATCCACCGTGATTTCGATGACGTCGAAATGCTCGAGGTGCTCACGCGTCCATCGATCAATCGGCGCCCGGTAACCAATGCCGATCGCAGGAACTGGCTTGCGACTCGCCATCTGAGTTACGTTCATCTGCACACTACGTTGCTAGGCGTGACTGCAATAAATCACAAACACACGCGTCAAGCACACATGACCACTCATTCGATGAACTCGTTGGTGCCCGCGAGTACCGAACGCGGCAACATCAAGCCGAGCGCTTTCACGGTCTTGAGATTGATGATCAGGTCAAAACTCGTCGGCAGTTGCACCGGCAGATCGCTCGGCTTCTCACCCTTGAGGATGCGGCTCGCATATCGTCCGATCTGCTCATATGCCCACCCGAGGGTCGGGCCATAGCTCATCAAGCCACCGGCCTCGACGTACTCACGCAATGCGTAAACCGTCGGTAGAGCATGACGCGCCGCGAGCGCGACGATTTGCGCACGCCTGGGCGTGAAGAATGGATCCGCATTGACCGAAAGCGCGCCTGCCCCCTCTTGCACCGCACGGGCGAACGCCTTTTCGAAGTCACTGTCGGCGCTGGCTTCCAGTACGATCACTTTCAAACCGAGACCGGGCGCCGCCGCCTCCACCCGTTCGACTTCGATTTTGGGCACCGACCCGCCGGTTGACTTTGGATTTACGAGCATCGCAATCGTGGTAACCTTGGGCAACACCGTGTGCAGCAGTTCCAGACGTTTCTGCGCCATCTCGGTCGTGTACATGCTCACACCGGTAGCATTGCCTTCCGGATGGCCAAGGCTCGAAACAAGCCCGACCTTGATCGGATCAAAGCCGGCGATGAAAAGAATTGGAATGGTCTTGGTAGCGGCCTTCGCATGCAACGCCGATACAAGACCTCCGCTTGCAACAATCAACTTCACCTGTTGATTGATCAGACCTGATAGCAGTTCCGGCAGCCGATCGTATTGGCCCCCTGCCAAGCGGTATTCAATCGCGACGTTCCGGCCTTCGACATAACCGCCTTCATTGAGGCCCTTTAGGAACGCAGCCCTGAGCGGCTCGAAACCGCCGCCGAGTGAAGAATTGCCGCTGTTGACGAAGCCGATCACCGGAATTGCCGGCTGCTGCGCCCGTCCGCTAACAGGCCACGCGGCCACGGTGCCGCCAAGAAGGGTGATGAATTCGCGCCGCTTCATAATCAGCTCGTTTGAAAAGCTCTAACTCCAGAATAGCACGACGAGACGCTATAGTACATCAATTCCCGTCGCAACCAAAGGCGCACAACGGGGGGACAATGCGGAACTCAACTTCACACAGTGTAAAATGAATGATATCATAAAAAAAAAGCAAATTGATTTTTGGCAGAGGTCTGCGGCGCGGCCGAAACCTTCTGGCAGCAACTGGAAGTTACCGCCCCATGCCGGGCGGATAAGCCTTCGAAATGAAAGCAATTTTAAGAGGAGAATACGATGAGAACCAAACCAAAGGCTACGAGAGCCATAGTGAAAAGCTGGTGTCCGAAACCCCGAGGCGACCAGGACCCCGGCGAACATGCCGAAATTCCCGGCCTGGACTACGAGAATGCCGATCCCAAGGGATTTGCTGAGAACCGGGAGCTTACTCGACAAATCGTTGCCGCCTTTCAGGCGATCAAAAAGCGCGATAGCGCCGATCCGGAAACGGGTCCCCGGTTCGTCATCCAGTGGCGAATTTTCCCAAATGCATCAAATCCTATCAGCGCGGATCCTAATCAATGCAGTTGCGGCTGCAGCTGCGGCTGCGGTTGATCCTGCCCGATTCGTCACCCGATGCGAGCCCGCCGCCTCGGTAGGCGGCGGGTCAGCAAGCGATTCTCCTATGGAGAGAGTGGCCCTAACGACTTATATATGTGGCTCAGTTTGCCATCGGCGAGATTTCCTTTATGGCAATCGAAGCAGTTTTTATCCTGATCATAGGTCTCCATTGTAGAGTTCGCCAATCGTTTGTTGCCCACGTTCAAATTCCAGATGGCGCCGATCATCAGGTAATTCTTACGAACATCGCCGTCCTTCAGCATCCCGAGAACGTTTTTGTTGATTGAAATGACCTGCGTGTTCTTGTCGGTGTCTAAAGGCTCACTCCCCCAGGCATGTTGGCGGCAGGTGTCGCTGGGGCCGATGGTCTGATTATCAACGGCGTCTATATAGGGCGCATTGCGCGCATGCATGCGCGCCTTGTTGTCGGCGCCAGTACAATTGTGCGCAGAAAACAACCACGTCTTCGCAGGGGCCGGCTTAACCTCCACGCCATTATCATGCGCATCGATATAGGAATAAGTTGCCGCGGGCGTATTATCGACGTGCTCGAAAGTCGCCCATATCATTTCTTGAATTGGCTTTTGCACTTCCCACGACGTGCATACCCACCAAGCCCAGTTGCGCCTGTCGTTCCCCCTTCGGGTCGGCGTCCACCTGGTATTGGTCGCATCGGGGGTGTAGTCCGGTACCGTCGCGGTCATCGTAATGTATTTGGAGGGATCAAGTCCCCCCTTGATCTCGACCCATGACGATTTCACTTCGACGACCAGGGCATTCGGATCGTTCAATGTGACTCCCTTCGTTGCGGCGAAGCGGACAATCCCATCCAGTTCCGACTGCTCGATCGGCACCCTAACCAAAGGGCCCGTGGCTATGGCGCCCGTCTTTACTCCTGTTACAAAATAGGCATAGACCTCGTTGACCTGGGTTATGTAATACACAAGCGAATTGTTCGTCGCCATCAAGACGAAGCGCTCGCCCGGCTGCCCCCCTGCATCAACTGGCTTGGAACCACGTAGACGGAGCGCGATCTTACCGGGCGTATTGCGCATAAGAGTTCGGGAGTCGTCCGGCTGCCGAGAAACGGTGTAGAAATCCGGAGACTGAAACACCCTTTCGTTATCTTTCGTCGGAGACGTCAGCCAGAAAAACATCTGCTCCGCCCATTTATAGAAATTGCAACTGGGGCCAGTGGCGAAGTGCAAGCTGTCTGCGGCCTTCACTGCGCCGTTCTTCTTGACGGAATTTTCCGAAAACCAGCCGGCGAACTCCGCGGATGGGACAGTGCATGTGGGCTTGGCGTCATTCGGCAGTTGCGCACTCGCCGGCGCGCAGGACGCAAGCGCCAAGGTCGCCAGCGCAAGACGAAAAGCTTTGCCTGATGTGAAATCGCTTTTCTCGTTGACCGGTTGCAAGTTAACGCCATCATCAATAACTTGGTTATCGAGATTCATCGTCCTCTCCCGGTTAGCGGCTTCCGAAATGGCAGAGCGCTGCTGATAATCCTGGCATCTCCAATTTCAGCATTAAACTAAAAACCGTACAATACGGCATTCGTTGAAAGCTTGACGCTCAGGCGCGGCCTGCCGGTGCGCCTCGGTGAGCGGTTTCATGCCCAGATTGAATTGGGCGCCGGCCCGGGCGCGCGACATCGAAGCGCTGCTAGCCTCGGCGGTCCGGCGGTACACTGGCGATGAGTTGGCCATCGGCGCAATTCGCGGATAGGTCGGGGCGCCCGCCCTTCGCACTTTGCACACCAACCTGGCGGCAAAGGCAATGGACGGACGCCCCCGGAGGACCCGACTAGTCAAAAATTTCGTGCCCAGCAATTGCTTTCGGTGGAGCCTCGCGACCAGGACCGTTCCAGATGGCCCAACCCTGGTCACACGCGGCACCTCCAGAAAGCCATACGTTAAATTGATCGTCGGTCGGCTTGGGTCCGAGTAGTGATGTAAACGAGCTTGCCGACCGCGTCGATCATACTGAAGTCCTAGTACCAAGCCCCTGTACCAAGGCCCCTGAACAATACAATTGGCTGATTTACCGCGCGAATTCGTTCCATCAAGATACACGGACATCACGCTCCGACGGGTCAAAGTCAGTTAACATGCAACGAGCGTTGCCTCGGCGGATCGGCAGTGGTCCACATAAATGCTATTTTAGGGTGGCAGGTACAGGGGTTCACGCGTGGCGAGAGCCCCTGTCGCAGCTTGGGCGAAATTCGATCAGGCTGGAACCTCGAAACAGCGTTACGCTCGCCGGCTCGTGACCAAACGACGCACCGAATGAGGCGCTGTGCAATGATTGCCTTTCCACCGACGCCGCGCTCTTTCGGCCGTGGCCATATTTACCCAGCCGGCGGAGCCTGTTCTGGCGATCATCGAGTTCATCAACCCCGCGGAAGGCAATTCTTTGTTTTTCTCCAAATTACCAATGGCAACCGGTGATCGAATGAGATCGCCGGTACAAAATTCACAGCCCGCGGCCGAAGCAGCCGCTCCGTTCGCACGTGGACGGCTGTTTCGCAAGTATGTCGCGCTGTTCGTTGGCGTGGTGTCTTTGGCTTTGATCGTCAACGGCCTGTTCGATATCTGGTTTTCCTATCTCGAACAAAAGGCCTTGTTGATGCGCATTCAGCGCGGGGAGGCTGAAGGAGTGGCGCAGAGAATCAACCAATTCGTCAACGAAGTTGAAGATCAGATGGCGTGGTCCACGCAGCTGCCCTGGAGCGCAGAGACGATCGAGGAATGGCGTCTCGACGCGGCGCGCCTGCTGCGCCAGGTGCCAGCAGTCACTGAAGTTGCCCAACTCGATGCGTCGGGCCACGAGCAAGCCCGAACGTCGAGACAGACTGTCGATGTGTTCGGGAGCCAAGCTGATTTCTCGGAAGATCCCGCTTTCGTCAATGCGGTATCGAATAAAATCTATCATGGGCCGGTGTATTTCCTGCGCGGCTCAGAGCCATACATGACCATCGCGATGGCGGGAGTTCGCAGCGACTACGGGGTGATCGTTGCGCAGATCAATCTCAAGTTCATTTGGGACGTGGTTTCGCCTGTCAAGATCGGGGATCGCGGGGTGGCCTACGTCATCGATCAACGGGGCCGGCTGATCGCCCACCCGGACATCAGCTTGGTTCTGCGCAACACCGACTTCTCGCACCTTGCCCAGGTGCGGGCGGCGCGAGGCCAGGAGGCAGAACTGCCGCTCGAGCAGCAACCCCAAGCTGACGACATTCAAGGCCGGCGGGTATTGAGCGCGCATGCGCCGGTTGCTCAGCTCGGTTGGCTGGTCTTCGTCGAATCGCCGTTCAATGAGGCATACGCGCCGCTCTATCTCTCAATTCTTCGTTCCGGCGCGTTGCTCGTTGCGGCGCTCGTGCTGGCATTTTTTGCAGCCTTGTTCCTTGCTCGCAGGATGGTGGTGCCGATCGAGGCGTTGCGCGACGGTGCCGCACGCATCGGCGGCGGCGATCTCACCCAGCACATCTCGATCAGAACGGGCGACGAGTTGGAGGCGCTGGGCCATCAGTTCAACAGCATGGCCGCCCAACTGCAGGAGTCGTATTTTACCCTGGAGCGCAAGGTTGAGGAGCGCACCCAGCAGCTGAGAACTCGCCAACCAGGCCAAATCGCGCTTTCTGGCCTCCGCAAGCCATGATTTGCGTCAGCCGTTACACGCTCTGGGCCTGTTCGTCGCGCAACTTCGTAGCCCCATGAGCGGGCAAGAGCGTCGTCAGGTGGTCGATCGTATCGACGCCGCTCTTGCCTCCATGAACGACCTGTTCGATGCTCTTCTCGATATTTCCAAGCTGGATTCCGGCGCGTTGACCCCAAACAAGACCGAATTTCCGGTCGCGCGCCTGCTCAAGCAGATGGAGAGTACCTTCGCTGGGGCGGCACGGGAAAAGGAATTATCCCTGACGGTCGTATCAAGTGGCGCGTGGGTGCGAAGCGACTTCATCCTGCTTGAGCGGATAATGTTGAATTTGGTGTCCAATGCATTGCGCTATGCGTCGCGCGGCGGCGTGCTCGTCGGCTGCCGCAGGCGCGATGCAGTTTTGCGAATCGAGGTGTGGGACACAGGACGGGGCATTCCGGCGAGCGAGCATCAGAAAATTTTTGACGAGTTTTATCGTCTCGGCGAGCCGAACCGTGATCCGAGATCCGGACTGGGTCTCGGGCTTGCCATCGTCGATCGCCTGTGCCGATTGCTCGATCATCCGATCGAACTCACGTCGACGGTAGGCAAAGGCTCCCGATTTGCCGTCTCGGTCCCCTTGGCCGCGGCTCAGGTCGCGTCCAGCAAGGACGCAGTCCCAGCCCGTCTCCCGCTCAACGCATCCGGTGAAACGCTCGTTGTCGTGATCGACGATGACCCGTTGGTTCGGGATGGCATGGCAGGACTGCTTCGAAGCTGGGGTTTCGGTGTCGTAGCTGCGGGTGCCGATGGCGCAGCGCTGACGGCCCTGGCCGAACACGGACGTTCGCCGGACCTGATCATTTCTGATTTTCGTCTATCCGACGGAAAGACCGGAATCGAGGTTATCGACAAACTGCGCAGCGCGCTTGGAACTCGGACTCCCGCCTTCCTCATCAGCGGCGATACCAATGCCGAACCGCTCCACAGAGCCCGCGCCAGCGGTTTGCAACTGCTGCATAAGCCGGTCAATCCGATGGCGTTGCGCGCAATGCTCATTCACATGCTGAACGCGGGTCAGAGAGCGGACGCTCAGTAGGGAAACGTCCGCCTTGTTCGGTGCGCCGAACCTCATGGCGGGTGGTATAATCTTCTGGTAACCTAAGCATTTACATTTCAACCGACCAAAGATCACTTCCCGAGATCGTCTCATGATTTCGGGAGGAAACAGAGCCGGCAAAACGCGATGGAATTGGCAGGGCGGGAAGATCAGCGACATAATGACGCCGCGCCCCGATTCAGGCTCGCCTCAGGATTTGACGACCGTAGGCAATTCCCAGCCGAACTCGCCGACTGCAATGACAGCCTCTGTGCGATTGGTTACTTTAAGCGCCCGCAAAATCGCGGTGACGTGGTTCTTCACGGTCGGTTCGGCCAAGTCGAGAATCCGACAAATCGCCTTGTTGCTTTTCCCCTGCATCATGAGCGCGAGCACATCAAGTTGTCTTTCAGTCAGACCGAGATCAGACGGCGATACCCTCACATCGCTGGGTTGCTTCCCGGCGGTCGCGGAACCTGACGGTTGTTCATGAACGAGGATTTCGGGGGGGACGTAGATCCCCCCTGCGAACACAAGCTGCAGCGCGCTGCGCATCACCTCACGACTGGCTGATTTCGGAATGAAGCCCTGCGCTCCAAGATCGAGCGCCTTGACGACGGTGCCGCGGTCTTGCAGCGCCGAGAGGACGACGATCGCGAGCGCTGGATGCCGCTGACGCAACTCGGAAAGGACAGTGGAACCATCGCGGTCGGGCAGCGTGAGGTCGAGGAGAACCAAAGCGATGTCGGAGTTGGCTTCGAACACCTGCATGGCCTGGCCGCCGCTCGCAGCCTCCAGGACTTCCGAGTCGCGGTGCAGTTCTCGGATAACGTTGCCCAGCGCCTCGCGAATCAACGCATGGTCATCGATCACGAGGACCTTCATCGGATGCGTCCCCTCTTGGCGCAGGCGCTCTGCAAAAGAATACTTCAGTTCCAATACATGCGCATCTCCTACTTTCAAGCGCGCCATGGCCGGAAGTTCAAGCGGGACAAGGCTTTTCCCCTACGGCGGCTACCGGCAGAGACTTCGCAATACGACCGGTGGGGTCGAACGGCACCTTGGGTCAGAATCGACCCATCCAAGGCCTCACGCCCGTTCGGTCGCGCTAAACGCCGCGACGCGACTAAAAGCTGGATTTTCGGGCTCCAGACGGCATCGAACAACTTGTTGCGCCCTAGTTCGTAGCGGCTTTCGTCAGGGCAATCGCACGATCCAGGATTGGTTCGGGCGTCGCATACAGCCGGTCGACGAAGGCGGCAACCGTTTCGCCGGCGGCCAGATCGACCGCCGCCTGCTGCTGCAGAGCTTCCACCGCGAAGTTCGGGTCCCGGACAAGCTCCTCAAACGCCTTTCGATAAACGGCGACGATTGGTTGCGGTGTGCCCGGCGGGGCAATGAACGGTCTCCCGTATTGTTGCCGCGCCACGAAGAAATCCAGGATGGCCCGGCTCTCCGGGTTCTTTGCAAAATCGGCGGCGAGCGGGACGTCCGGCAGATCGGGATGCTTCGTCAGCGTCAGTTGCATCAGGACGCGAATCAGTTTTTCGCTCACCCAGCGGCCCTTTGACACCTTGAGGCCGTCCCAATCCTCTCCGATCGAACCCTGCACTTCACCGCGCTCGATCGCCAGGGCGATACCGGCCGTTCCCGGATAGCCCTTGACGACTTTCGCCTTCGTTCCGATCAGTTCGTTGAGCAGATGCGGCCAGATCGTGACGTCCGAGGTTGCCCCCGATCCGCCGAGCAGTGACGAACGATCGATCAGATCCTTCGCCGTCATGAATGGCGTGTCGTGCCACACCATCGCGATCCCGGCGTAGCCGTTGAGGCTGGCGAGCCAATTGAATCGCCGCGCGTCGAAGCGCGCGTTGCTGTTGCCCATCAAGTTCTCGTAGGGCGCCGTGTTTTGTACGATAGCGATTGCCGTGCCATCCTTCGGCGCCACGTTGTAAAGCCAGTTCAACGCGATCAGATTGCCCGCACCGGGCATATTCTGCGGCACGACGGTTGGATTGCCGGGGAGATGATTGCCAAGGTGGCGGGCAACCAGCCGGCCGTAGAGATCGTACGCGCCGCCTGCGGTCGAGCCCACGACGATCGTGATCTTCTGTCCGGCGAAATCAACGTTTTGCGCGTGCGCGACTTGCGCGCCGGCCAACGCTGCCAGCGATATGATAACGGCTGGCGCGCAGCAAGCGCGCCGTACGCACAAGGCAGAAAGAACGAAGGCCATCATCGACGCCGTATGCATCCTTAGCTACCCAATTTTCCGGGAGAGCCGGGTGGCCCAGATGACCAGCGCGCCGGGACAAATGCAGTCGCGGCGTATGCCATATGGTAAGCATCCGCCTTTCCGGCACACAGCATACGTTACCTTGCCACGCGAGCGCGCATCCGGCAAATCGTTGAAGCAATCCAGAAGCGGTCCATCCAGAAACGGCCCATACGGTATCGAATGTCCCGATCCATCGCTATTGCGCCACTGATCGTCGGTTGCGCTCAGTTCATGCACCAATTCGACGGTGCGGTGATCGCAACCGCGCTGCCATCCATGGCGCAATCATTGCACCAGGACCCGATCCGGCTCAATCTCGCGATCACCTGCTATCTGCTGTCGCTCGCGGTTTTCGTTCCCATCAGCGGCTGGATGGCGGACAAGTTCGGCGCCAAACGGGTGTTCCTCGGGGCGATCATTGTGTTCACGACGAGCTCGATGGTGTGCGGACTCGTGCACTCGCTCCCTGCGCTCGTCCTGGCACGCACCGTACAAGGCATCGGGGGGGCCATGATGACGCCGGTGGGCCGGGTCATCGTGATCAAGAGCGTCCCGAAATTCCAACTCGTCCAAGCGATGAACTACATTACCATTCCGGCCGTCCTGGGGCCCCTGCTCGGCCCGGCGGTCGGGGGCTTCATCGTCAGCTATTTCTCCTGGCGATGGATATTCTTTCTCAATCTGCCGATCGGAATAGCGGGGCTTTTCCTGGTGCGTGCCTACATCCCCGAATTCCGCGAACCCAATGTGGCGCCGCTCGATACGCGCGGTTTCGTGCTCGTCAGCCTGGCGCTCGCAGGCATGGTCTTCGGCTTCTCGGCGTTGGGGCGCGGATTGCTGCCCTTGACGATCGTCGCTGCCGTGATCGGCGTCGGCGCCGTCTGTGGGACGCTCTACCTCATCCACGCGCGGCGAAAGACCAATCCGATCATTGACCTTTCCTTGCTCAAGGTCCGCACCTTTGCGGCATCGATTTCAGGCGGATCGCTGTTTTTCATGGGAACGGTCTCCTCGACCTTTCTCCTGGCGCTGATGTTGCAGCTCGGGTTCGGCATGTCGGCTTTTCAGGCCGGCTTGACGACGCTCGCGAGTGCGGTCGGATCGCTGTTGATGCGGTTCACCTTCCGGCCGATCCTCCACCTGTTCGGGTTTCGCAGATTGCTCATCGGCAATGCCGTCGTCAGCGGACTGGCCCTTACCGCATGCGGGCTGTTCCGTCCCGCGACGCCCTATCTCATCATCATCCTCGTGCTCCTGATCGTCGGCTTCTCGCGTTCGGTTCAGTTCACGGCCGTCCAGTCACTGGCCTACGCGGACATGCCGCCGGAACACACCAGCCGCGCGACGAGTTTTTCAGCCATGGCCCAACAGTTAACTCAGAGTTTCGGTGTGGGCGTCGGCGCGCTGGTGGTCCACCTCAGCCTGATCTGGCACGATCGGGCCGCGGTGACGCCCGACGACGTCTCCCCCGCCTATTTCGCTATTGGCGCGCTGTCGTTGATGTCAGCGGTCGTTTTTTGGCGGCTGCCATCGCATGCCGGGGCGGAGCTTAGCGGACTTGTTTCGACAAAGTCGGTGACCAGCCGCCGCGCCGGTGATGACTGACCGGCGGCTTGCGCACAAGCAACCGGAACGAAGAAAAATGGAAACGCCATCAAGACTGCAATCCTCGCGGCCGTGATCCTCGCGGCGTTCCAGCCCTTCGTTGCCAAAACGCAATCCGTTGAAGATTTCCACCGTGGCAAACGGCTGAAGCTCATTATCGGCTCAGCACACCCATTGTCGTCGGACGAACGGCTACGCCCAGGGACACATACGTGGGGTGAAGATCGACCGAAATTCCGGATTTGATCGGGCGCGCCATCGGTTATAGTCAAGGCTCGATCATGCTCCTCCCCGAGGGTCCGATGAACATCAACGTCAACCCCGATGACGCGACGCAAAACCGGCGCGTTGCAGCTCCGTTCCAAGTCGAGCGCCTCGGCTCCAAGCTCGGGGCCGAAATCCATGGCCTCGATCTCAAGGCGTTGGATTCCGGGACGTTCGAGGCTTTCGAAGCCGCCCTCATCGAACACAAAGTGCTGGTGGTCCGCGATCAGGATCTCACGACGGCGCAGCACGTCAAGATGAGCCAGATGTTCGGCGAACTTGAAGTGCATCCGATGCGGCCGCAGGGTGAGTTTCCCGAAATCCTCGTCCTCGATAATCACAAGGACAATCCGGTCCTGTCGACAGATGTCTGGCACAGCGACACGACGTTCCGGAAAAATCCGACCAAGTACACCATTCTGCGCTGCGAGATCATACCCAAGCTCGGCGGCGATACGCTGTTTGCGGATATGGAAGCCGCCTATGACGGGCTCAGCGAGACGTTCAGGACGATGATCGACAGGCTGCGTGCGGTGCACGACTTCCAGAATTTCCGCGTCCTGTTCAAGAATACCGAGGAAGACCGGGCGAAGCTACGCAAGATGGAGGAGTTGTTCCCTAATCCGTCGCATCCCGTGGTGCGGACGCATCCGGTCACGCGCCGCAAATGCATTTATGTGAATCCACAGTTCACGCTGCGGATCGAAGGACTCGAAGCGGACGAAAGCCGGGCCGTTCTCGATGTCCTCTTCGCCCAGGTGCACATCCCCGAATACCAGCTTCGCGTCCGCTGGAAGCCGGGCACGGTGGTGTTCTGGGACAACCGTTCGACCCAGCACTACGCCGCGAACGACTATTACCCGGAGCGCCGGCGAATGGAGCGCACGGCAGTTGTGGGTGACGCGCCGTTTTGAGCGAACTCAGCCACGGTTCAGCCGATCTGAGCGCTCAGCGCTAGACGTTCGCGTCAGCGTCCGATCGCTTGTTCCGCCTTTTTGAACACATCGGGCGGAAACGCCGCAAAGCGCTTGAGCAGGTCCAGCACCTCTTCCGGCGAGGCAGGGTCGATATCGAGGCCGACGCGATTGGCTTCGGCGAGGAACTCCGGATCCTTCATCGTGGCGACCAGCGCGTCGCGCAGGGCTTTCAGCCGATCGGCCGGAATCCCCGGCGGTCCCGCCAGCGGGCGTCCAAGCAGCAGTTGCCTGAAGTGAACGTCGAGCACGGCGCGATCCTGGTCGGTTTTGGCATAATCAAAGACACTCGGAATTTTTCCGAATTCATCGGATTTCTTGTTGCCCATCTGGATAACGAGCTTGAGCCGGCCGCTTTTCACATCGTCGGTGAACTGCGCTTTGACCGATGAGGCGAACATGCCACAGGCACCGTTCACTTCGCCACGGTGCATCGCAAGATTGATTTCGCGACTGCCTGGATAGCCCGGAATGACGCGCACGTTGGCGCCAAGAATGGTCTTCAGCACCATCGGATGCTGGAACGTGATGGCGGTCTGGGCGCCACCGCCGAAAATCGTCTCTTTCGTCATCATATCGTCGAAGGAGGACGCCGCACCGGGCATCTGCCAGACGCCGCAATAGGAGACGTCCTGCGACATGCTTCCGATCCAACTGAATTTAGTGGGGTCGAATGCCGCGGCCTTGTTGCCGAGGAGAGGCTCCATGACGACCGACGAGGCAAACATGGCCAGCGCGGTGCCGTCGGCTGGCGCCTTGTTGTAGATGAAATTGGCCGAGGTCAGCGATCCGGCGCCGGGCATATTCGAGGGAACGACGCTAGGTTGGCCGGGAATGAAGCGGCCGTAATAGCGGGAGAGAACGCGCACATAAGTGTCGTAGCCCCCGCCCGGCGGAAATCCCGCGATCAGAGATACCGTCTTGCCTTTGTAAAAGTCGGAGACGCCGTCGGCCCGCGCCGGCGCGGGAATACCTGCGAGGCACAGCATCCCAAGCAGACCCAAATGATGCAGAGACCGCACCGTTCGCCCCCTCGCCTTGGCCACTCTGCTGCTCATCATAATCCTCCTCAACCATTTTTGCTTTTCAGCAGTACTCGCCGCCGCGCAACCGAGAAAATCATCCGCCGAAAGCTGCGGCGCGCCGGCTACTCCGTCAGCCAGTCTTCGCATCCCGCTTGCCGCGCCCAGTATTCCCACCCGCGCCGCATCGCGTTCGAACTCCGGATCGATGGCCAAACGCGCCCTGGTCTCGCCCTCCGACAGGGTCTTGATCTCTCCCACTTGTATTGCGGCAGTGAGTGCCCGTGCATTGCGGGGAAGATAGATCGACATCCGGACAACATCATTGAGGCTCCGGCCCGTGGCCACAAGTCCCCCGCCCCGAATCAGCACGACGCGATGAGGTCCAAGCCGGCGCGCCAGATCGCGGGCGCGCTCCGGGGTGCTGACCAGCAGATCGGTGCTGTCACCATGCGCATCCGCGATGTCCCACACCGGAACGTGCATGCCCATGTCCCCGACCGAAGCGATCACCGGCCGAAACGGCGTTCGGCTGATGCCAAACGGCAGAAGATCCTCCGAGCTCGCATAGAGGACGGCCTGAATGTCGGGCCGGGATTCGAGAACGGCGCCGTGAATGAACCGCTCGATGCAGAGCTCGCCCGTTCGGTCCACGACCGGGTCGCCGGCGAGCGTGAATTCCATGATGTCGCGCGGCTTCACCAGGGTGGGATTGAGCGCGCGCGCCAGGAGGTATCGCTCAGGATGGGCCGGATGACGAAGGCTGATGTGTCCGTCTTCGTCGAAAAGGCCCTGTTGGCTCAGGATCCGGTTAGCAATTGCAAGCTCCCTTTTGGCCTGCTGCAAAGAGTCCATGAATGATCCCGCCGAAAATCCTGAGAGGAGCTCGCTGGCTGCTATTCTGCCTTGATATCCGACCCACTCGTGTAAGTCATTGCGCCTATCACCACCCCTGGCGGTGCGATATCATGGCGCAGGGTTCGGTGGCGAACGCTGAGTGTAGCGTGCGGACGGCCATTCGCTTGGCGGGATTTGACGCGAAACTTCAACATCTGCGGAGCCGCTACGACCATGGCAAAGCACCGGGATCCGTCGGACAGGAAAACCAGACTGATCGCATGGGGAGTACTGGCGGCCGCCCTCACATTCGCCGCCGACGCAGCATGGGCGCAGACGCCGACGATGGCCGAGATCGCGTCCTATCAGGGGCCCGATCGCATGACCCGGCTGATCGCGGGCGCCAAGAAGGAGGGCGTCGTCAGCGTGTACGGCTCCTCGGTGGCCGAGGACATGAATCCTGTGATCGCGGCCTTCAAGCAGAAATACGGGATCGACTTCCAGTATTGGCGCGCCAGTTCGGAGAACCTTGTTCAGCGTACCGTGGCCGAGACCCGAGCCGGCCGCTGCCTCGTCGACGCATTCGCGACCGTCGCGGCCGAACTGGAGGCGTTGCATCGCGAAAAGCTACTGCAGGCGGTCAAAACCCCGCTCACCAACGAGCTGATCCCGCAAGCGCTACGGCCGCACGGGGAATGGGTGGCGTCACGGCTCAATATCTTCTCTGCAGCATACAACACCAGCCTCGTCCGGAAGGAGGAGGTCCCTAGGAGCTACGACGATCTGAAGAATCCCCGTTGGAAGGGTCGGCTCGCGATCGAAGCCGACGACGCCGACTGGTTCGCCGCCGTGGTCACCAAAATGGGCGAGGCCAAGGGGCTGGCGCTGTTCAAGGAGATCGCGCGCAACAACGGCATCTCGGCTCGAAAGGGGCACACGCTTCTGTCCAACCTCGTCGTCGCAGGCGAGGTGCCGCTGGCCCTGACCGTCTACAGCTACAAGCCCGAGCAGGAGAAGCACGCAGGCGCTCCGGTCGAACCGCTCTACCTCCCACCGGTCGTGGCGCTCGGCTACGGCCCGGCGGTGGCGCGCTGCGCGCCGCATCCGTATGCCGCCGTGCTGTTCAATGAGTTCATGCTCGGCGACGCACTGCAGATTTGGGCCAAACGCGACATGGCGGTCACCAATCCCAAAGTCTTGCCGCTGCCTGCGAATGTCGATCTCACCGTGATCGACCCAGCGGAAATGCTCGACCACCGGGCGAAGTGGGAAGAGCTCTGGAACAGCACCGTGATCAGGCCGCAATAGCGCCGTGACGGGCTTTCGACGGTTCGCGTGGCTTCGGTCATGGCTGAGCAGTCCGATGCATAAGGAGTTTGTAATGCTCACGGCGATGTTTTCGAAAACGGCTTTCAGGTCGGTAGGGACATCGATCTTTTGCTTGGGCCTGTCGATTCTTTGTTTCGCTCTGTTGCCTCAATCGGCATCCGCTCAATCAGGCAGTTTGCAAGCAAGGTTTTCCGATCTTTACAAGGCGGCCGCCCAGGAACGCGAAGTCATCTTCTATACCGACGGCCGACAAGACCAGGCCCAACGTCTCAGCAGTTTCTGGAAAGCCACTTTTCCCAACGTCGCCCTCCGATTGGTGCCGAAGAGCTCGCCAGCCTTGATCGCGCAGATCGAGGCAGAGCGCGCCGCCGGGCAGACCCGCGTCGACGTAAGTCATATGTCGCAGCCTTACGTTGCCCTGCTGTGGAAGCAGAAGGGCTTTTATGAGCGCTACAAGACGCAGAGCTTCGAGCGGCTGCGCCCGAACTACGCGGACGTTGACGGCGCCTACTACACGCCCGACGTTTACGTCCTTCCAGCCGCCTACAACACCAAAACGTTCGGCGACAAGTCGCAGTTGCCCCAGGGGCTGAACGACTTCCTCGATCCCAAGTGGAAGGGAAAGATGGTGCTGGGTGACCCGGAGTTTTCGGGCAATACGTTGAACTTCCTGATGACGATGATGGCGGCCGGCAAGACCGACTGGACGTGGCTCGAAAAGCTCGCCAAGCAGGACGTCCTGTTCGTGCGCGGCAATCCGGATGCGGTGCGCATGGTAGCAAGCGGTGAGCGGGTCGTGTCGCCGATGATCTCGTCCTTCAATATCGTGACGTCGCGCCTGAAGGGGCAGCCGATCGATTTCTTCGTGCTCAAGGAAGGCTCGGTGGTGGTCAACTCGATTCTTGGGCTGATGAGCAAGGCTCCTCACCCCAATGCCGCGAAGCTCCTGGTCGAGGTGCTGACCAGCCCCGAAGCAGAGACCACGCTCTCCGAAGACGGGGTGTTCTGGCCCGCCCATCCCGACGCACGCGCGGCAGGCACTCTGCCGCCGCTGGCCGATCTTCACCCCGTGCAGCCACCGCCGCCGTCGGCTGACGAAGAAAAGAAGGTCAAAGAGTTCGTCGCGAAGTTCAAGACTGTTTTCGGCCGCAACTAGGATCCCGCTGTGAGCATGTCCCTCGCAGGGGCGCCTGACGAACCGTCGCCGGAAGCCGAAATATCCCGGCTTGAGCTGCGTGCATTGACGAAGCGCATCGGCGGCAACACCGTCGTCAATGGCATCGATCTCGTCGTACGCCCGGGAGAGAATGTGGTGCTCCTCGGCGCCAGCGGTTGCGGAAAGACAACCACGCTGCGGATGGTCGCCGGCTTCATCCGGCCTGACTCCGGCGAAATCCGGCTCGATGGACGGCTTGCGTCGGGGCCGGGTGTCCAGTTGCCGCCGGAGCAGCGGCGCCTCGGAATGGTGTTCCAGAACTACGCGATCTGGCCGCACAAGAACGTTTTTGCGAACGTCGCTTACGGTCTCGGCGTCGCCCGCCAGCCCCTCGCGGAGATCAAGCGTAAGGTCGCCCGGCTGCTTGCAATCGTTCGGCTCGAAGGCCTGGAGGCACGGCTGCCGAGCGAATTGAGTGGCGGCCAGCAGCAGCGGGTCGCGCTTGCGCGCGCGATTGCGACCGAACCTTCACTCCTGCTGCTCGATGAACCGCTCTCCAATCTCGATGCCGGGCTTCGGCAGGACATGCGGTTTGAGCTCAAGGAACTGCATCGCCGCATTGGGATGACGATCTTGTATGTCACCCACGATCAGGAGGAAGCACTCGTTCTCGGCGACCGTATCGTCGTCATGAATGCCGGCAGAATCGAACAGGTGGGATCGCCGCAAGATATTTACTTGCGCCCGCGCTCGCGCTTTGTCGCATCCTTCGTCGGCACCACCAATCTGTTTGAAGGCGAGATCAAAGACAAGGACGCCGGTCGTGGACGCGTCCTCGTGGCGACCGCCATCGGGGCCGACGTCTGGGCCGGCGCCTATCCGGACATTCTGAGGAGCTTGACGACCGGCAGTCGCGCGGCGATCGCCGTGCGCCCGGAGGACATCGCGGTCGGCCCCGGTGGGGTCAACGGGACGCCAGCCGAGGCCCGGCGACCACTGAAGGCGCGGCTCACCAGTGCCGCCTTCCTGGGGAGCCGCTACGAACTGCACCTCGACATCAACGGCCAGCCGTGCCGGGCTCAGGCCCGCTCGCTCACGGACTTCCAGGACGGCGTCGGCGAAGTCCACATCGATCCCGGGCCGGCCTGGGTGGTGCCGTGAGCCTGCCCGCGACCGTCGAAGCCACGGAGCACGATATTGGGCCACCGGCGCCAGGCTCGCGCGGCATCGCCGAGTCGATCCTGATCGAGCCGAGCCGCTTCGCGACTGCAGCCGTCATGCTGATCCTGGTATTCAGCCTCGTCGGCTATCCGATCGCGATGCTGGTGAAATACAGCCTGATCGATCAGGCTGGGCATGTCGGCCTGCAAGCCTTCTCCGAACTCATGGCCGACCACGGCATCTTCACCGCCGCGATCACGTCATTGCGCCTAATGGTGGCTGTGTCGGTGGGCTGCGTCGCGGTGGGTGTCCCGCTCGCCTGGCTCGCCGCCCGCACCGACATGCCCGGCAAGGTGCTGATCCGGGCGGGGGCCGCCGTTGCTTTCATCATCCCGTCTTTTGTCAACGTAATCGCCTGGATCTTCCTCGCCGCACCGAATTCCGGCCTTCTCAACAAGGCGCTTGCCGCGGTTTTCGGACGCGCTGAGCCGCTCTTCAACATCTTCAGTTTCGGCGGGCTCGTCTTCATCGAGACGGCGCATCTTTTCCCGCTCGTGTTCTTTGCGGTGTCCGCCGCGCTCGGCAATATCGATACCAGCCACGAACAGGCCGCCCGCGTGCTGGGAGCCGGCCGCGGTCGGACGACATTGACGATCACGCTGCCATTGGTGGCGCCGGCCATCATTTCCAGCTTGATCCTCTGCATGCTCGACAGCCTGTCGTCGTTCGGCGCCCCGGCGGCGATCGGCACGATGGCGAATTTTTCCGTACTCTCGACCGCGATCTATGGCCTGTTGACGTTCCCGCCGCGTCTCGAGCTTGCCGCGGCGGCGTCGGTGATCATTGCGCTCTATACCTTCGCGTGCCTCTGGATTCAGCAGTATTACCTGCGCAAGGATAAGTTCACGACCGTGACCGGCAAGGCCACGAGTTCCGAGCCGATCGAACTCGGAAGGCTGCGCCATGTGATTGCCGCGATCGCGCTTGTGTTCGTGGCCTGCGTATCGATCCTGCCCTTCCTTGGGCTTCTCACACTCTCGCTGATCAACGCCTTCGGGGCCGAGCTCAGCTTCGGCAACCTGGTGCTGAAACACTATGCCGCGGTTTTCGACGCAAGCTTCGTTGTGCTCCCTTCGGTGAAGAACAGCCTGATCCTCGCCACGTCCGCGGCGACCCTCTGCGTCATCGTGGGGGCAATGTTTGCCTGGTTGATCGAACGCGCCGACGTTCCGGGTACGCGGGCTGTGACGGCGCTCATCATGGTTGCTTACGGACTGCCCTCGATCATTCTCGGCGTCGGCGTGATGCTCGGCTACATCGACCTGCTCTATGGCACGTTGACGATCATGCTCATCGCCTATCTGGCGCGGCATCTGCCGATCGCCTTCGTGTTCATCCGTTCCCTGGTGAAGCAGATTTCGCCCGAGCTTGAAGAGGCGGCACGCGTGTCCGGCGCAGGTTGGCTGCGCAGCGCGCTCGACATCACCGTACCGGTGCTGCGGCCGGGCGCCTTCATCGCCTGGCTGCTGATCTTCTCGCTCTGCCTGCGCGAGCAGCCGATGTCAGCCGTGCTCACCCAGTCGGGAACCGAGGTGATGTCGACCATGGTCTTGCAATTCATCGAGGACGGATCAATTGAGGTGGCGGCGGCGATCTCGGTCCTGATCGTCGTCGTCAGCCTGGTCTCGATCGGCGTCGCGCGGCTGTTTGCGCCGGAAGGCCTATTCAAGGCAAAATGAGCTCAAACGCAGGAGAGCAGCGCGGTGACATCGGAGCAGAAGCATCCGCAAACGCTGGCCGATAAGGTCTGGAACAGCCACCAGATGGCCGAGGTCGAGGGCGAGCGTCTCGTCTACGTGGACTATCTGTTTCTGCATGAAGGCGCCCGCCACGCCTTCGACGACCTGGAGGAGAGCGGCCGCCGCGTTCACAGCCCGCAGCAGGTCATCGCTTGCGCCGATCATTACGTGCAGACAAGGGATCGCCACAAGGGCCTCGCCGCCATTGCCGACCCGGCCATTCGCGACATGGTCAAACGGCTTGAGCGCAATGCCCGCGAGCACCACCTGCAATACGTCGGCCACGACGATCCGAACCAGGGAATCCTGCACGTGGTCGCGCCGGAGCTCGGCATTACCCAGCCCGGCCTCCTGATCGCCGGCGCGGACTCCCACACCACCACCCACGGCGCATTTGGATGCCTCGCCTTCGGCGTCGGCGCGTCCGATGCGCTGCATGTGCTCGCGACGCAGGCCTTGTGGCTGCGCAAGCCGAAATCGATGCGGATCATGATCGAGGGAGAGCTGGGTCCGCATGTGTCCGCGAAGGACGTCATCCTTGCGATCATCTCCCGTATCGGGGTGTCCGGCGGTCTTGGCCATATCATCGAATTCGCCGGATCGACGATCCGTGCGATGTCGATGGAGCATCGCATGACCATCTGCAACATGTCCGTCGAAGCAGGTGCACCAACCGGCATCATCGCCCCCGATGAGATCACGTTCGCCTACCTCCGCGACCGGCCGCAGGCGCCGAAAGGTCTGGCTTGGGATCAGGCGCTCGCCTATTGGCGATCGCTGCCGAGCGATGACAGAGCGGCATTCGATGCGGAACATCATTTCTCCGCGGAGAAGATCGCCCCGAGCGTGACCTGGGGGACCAATCCCGAGCACGCGGCCGCCATCGACGGCGTCGTGCCGGACCCCGGGAACGTTGCCGATCCCGAGAAGCGTCAGGAAATCGAAGCCGCGCTCGACTACATGGCGCTCACGCCCGGCACGCCGCTCGCCGCCATCACCGTCGACCGGGTGTTCATCGGCTCATGCACCAATTCGCGGATCGAGGATTTGCGATCCGCTGCGGCGATTGCTCGAAGGGGGCGCGCGGTGGTGCCGACCTGGGTCGTTCCGGGATCAACGTCCGTCAAACGTCAGGCCGAGAGCGAAGGGCTTGACCGGATATTCATTGATGCCGGTTTCGAATGGCACGATGCCGGCTGCTCGCTCTGCACTGCGCTCAACGGCGACACGCTGGCCGAGGGAGAGCGTTGCGCCTCGACCAGCAACCGTAACTTCCGCGGACGTCAGGGGCGCAACGGCCGGACGCATCTCCTCAGCCCTGCGATGGCTGCCGCTGCCGCCTTGACCGGCCGCCTCACCGATGTCCGCAACTTCGATACCTGAAACGAGAGTACGAGATGGACTCCTTCATCACCTGGAAGGCAATCGCCGTTCCTTTCGATCAGGCCAATATCGACACCAATCAGCTTTGTCCGACCCGATTCAACAAGGTCGAGAAAGGGCCAAAATACGCGAAGGTCCTGTTCCATGACCTGCGCTTTCATCCCGACGGTTCGGAGAAGGCCGATTTCATCCTGAACGTGCAGCCGTATCGGCGCGCCGGCATCATTGTTGCAGACCGTAATTTCGGCTGCGGGTCCTCCCGCGAGAGCGCGGTGTTCGGGCTCGCAACTTTCGGCATCCGTTCGATCATCGCGCCGAGCTTCGGCGAAATCTTTGCAAACAATTGCCTGAAGAACAGCGTCCTTCCCGTGGTGCTCGACAATGAGACGTGCGCTGGGATTCGAGCGCAGCTGCGCGCCCAGGTCGGCGCCGAGATCACGGTCGACCTCGAACGCCAAGTCGTGGTCGACGTCGAGGGTCGCGAACATCCTTTCAGGGCGCACCCGCTGCGGCGCCGCTCGTTACTAAGTGGGCTCGACGACATTTCGCTGACCGAGCAATTTCAATCGGTGACCGCTCCATTTGAGGCCAGCTACAAACAGCGGTATCCATGGTTGTTTTCGGGCTTGAGTGACTGATCCGAGCCGGTGATGACGCTGCTCGACGCCACCCGCGCGTCATTCTTGCGCTGCGCGACATCAAGGCGGCACGGCCCGTGCCGTTCTCGGCAACAATCATAATCGCCTAATGCTTCCTGGGCCGAGGCTCAGTACATCTTCGGCTTCACACGCTGCTCGAACTGGGGATGCGGAATCGCAGCCAGCAGTTCGCGCGTGTAGTCCGCCTCCGGCGCAAAGAGAACCCGCTCGGTCACGCCCTGCTCGACGATCTTGCCCGCGCGCATCACGATGACGCGATCGCAGAGGAGCCGCACGACGTTGAGGTCGTGTGATACGTGGTCGAGCCTGACTGGGTGGGCAAGTTGTCCGGGTTCACCTTGCTGTTCGAAGCGCTGGTGTTGATGCTCGCCCAGCAAATGCCGTTTGCGGCGGTGGCGCGCATCGTCGGCGAGAGCTGGCATCGCGTGCACGCGATCTGCGCCCGCTATGTCGAGCTTGCCCTTGCGCACTGCGACCTCTCGGCGGCCGAGAGCGTGGCAATCGACGAGACTTCCTACAAACGTGGCCATAATTATCTGACCTTGGTGGCCGACGCGGATGACCGCAAGGTCGTGTTCGTCACCGAAGGGCGAGACGCCAACACTATCGCCGGCTTTGCCGAACATCTGCGCGCCCACAACGCCGATCCGCAAAACATCACCTCGGTCAGCATCGACATGTCGCCGGCCTTCATCAAAGGCGTCAGCGACCATCTGGCCAATGCCAGGATCACCTTCGATAAGTTCCATGTGATCGCTCACGCCAGCCAGGCCGTAGACAACATGCGGCGCGTAGAGCAGAGGACCGATCCCGCGCTCAAAGGTTTGCGCTGGGCGTTGCTCAAAGACAAAAGCAAGCTCTCCCAAGATCAGGCTACGGACCTCGACAAGCTCGTCGCGCAATTCACAACCAAGCGCACGGCGCGGGCATGGCTCTATCGCGAACAATTACGCGACATCCTCGATCGCAAGCAGATCAACGTCAGTATCGACCATGCTCACTAGTGGTGCAGCAACGTCATGCGCTCCAAGGTCGAGCCCATGAAGGAGGTCGCCGCCATGATCCGCAAGCATTTCGACGGCATCATCGCCTGGGCCCAGACCCGCCAAACCAATGGCTTCATCGAAGCCATCAACGGATTGTTCCAAGCCGCAAAGCGAAAAGCCCGCGGATACACTCGCTTCCAGACAATGAGAACGTTCTGTTCCTCATTGCTGGAAAGCTCAACTTCTCTGCAATCAACCTATGCGCTGAAGAAGAAAAAGACGAAAAGATAGCTCATCCCAAGCGATAGCTTGAGTTCCTGCAGGAGATTGAGCACTACGGCCTGCACCGATACGTCGAGCGCGGCGGTCGGCTCGTCGAGGATCACCAGATCAGGGCTGAGGGCAATTGCGCGCGCGATGCCGACGCGCGCCTTCTGCCCGCCCGAGAGCTGGTGCGGAAAACGATCGAGGAGGTCGACCGGCAATCCCACCTGTCGTGCGAGCTCCTCGCAGCGCTCACGCACCGCTGCGCGCCCCTTGAGGTCGCCGAGCCGCAGTATCGGGTCGGCAATCGCGCGCGCGGCTGTGAACCGCGGGTTGAGGCTGTCGGTCGGGTCCTGAAAGACCATCTGGATGCGCTTGCGCAGCGGCATGCGGGCGAAATCACGCGCCGGAATGGCGCCGATGTCCTCGCCGTCGAACATGATGACGCCGTCGGTCTTGTCGATCAGCCGCATCACCATGGTCGAAGTCGTCGACTTGCCGCAGCCAGATTCGCCCACGAGCCCGACGCTCTCGCCGCGATCGACTTTGAAGCTGATCCCATCGACCGCGCGGAACATCTCAGGTTCCGGCGCAGGCTTGCGTCGGAATGCCTGCATGAGCGAACCGGCGCCGCACTTGCGGGGATATTCCTTGATCAGCTTCTCGACTACCAGCAGAGGAGCCTCAGCAGCGCCGTGGCAATCGGCCGCCGCTGGCGGCAGGGCGATATCGCTGGCGTCGTCTTCGGGCAGGAGGTCGCGCAGTGCGACGCCGGGGCGCGGCGTCGCACGCATCAGCTTGCGGGTATAGGGATGGACGGGAGCGGTGAAGATCGCCTTCGAGGCCGCGCTTTCGACCACACGGCCTTTTTCCATGACAAAGACGCGGTCGCAATAATTGGCGGCGAGGCCGAGGTCATGAGTGATGAGGATGGTCGACATGCCGCGCTCGCGCGTGAGCTCGACGACGAGGTCCATCACCGTCTTCTGCGTCGTGACGTCGAGACCGGTGGTCGGCTCGTCGGCAATGAGGAGCTGCGGACGACACGCAAGCGCGAGCGCGATCACGACACGCTGGCACATGCCACCCGACAACTCGAATGGATAGGCATGATAGCGCTCGCGTGGGCGCGCGATGCGCACCCGGTCGAGGATGTCGATGGCCTTCTCGGTGAGTGCGGTCGAGTCCACCTGCGCGTGCTGTTCCAGCACATCCTCGATCTGATGCCCGACCTTGCGGATCGGGTTGAGGGCCGCGCGCGGATTCTGGAAGATCATGGAGATTTCGCGGCCGCGCAGGTTGCGCATTTCGCCTTCGCTCGCGGCGCGCACGTCGAGGCCGGTGAAATGTATGGAGCCTTTTGATATATGGCCGGCGCGATCAAGGATGCGCAACACCGCGAAGGAAGTGACTGATTTCCCGGAACCGGACTCGCCGACGATGCCGATGGTCTCGCCCTTGGCGACACTGATATCGACATGCTCGACCGCCCGCACGACACCGTGCCGGGTCGCAAATTCGACGGTCAGGTCCCGGATGTCGAGCAGCGGCAGCTCTGCCATGGCGATCCTCACGTGCGCCGCTGCGGATCGACGATGTCACGTAAACCATCGCCGAGCAGGTTGAAGCAGAACACCGCAATCATCAGTGCGGCGCCGGGGAAGAGGGCGATCCACCATTCGCCGGAGACCATGAAGGCCGCGCCGTCAGCCACCAGGATTCCCCATTCAGCCGTTGGCGGACGCACCCCAAGGCCGATGAAGGAGAGGCCCGCAGCGTTGAGGATGGCGTAGCCCATGGTGAGCGACATCTGCACGACCATGATCGGCATGATGTTGGGCAGTATCTGCCCGAGCAGAATTCGCATGTCGCCATTGCCGCAGAGGCGGGCCGCAAGCACGAAACCCGCCTCGCGGCGCACGTTCGCTTCGGCGCGGGCGACGCGGGCGTAGAGCGGGAAGTTCACGATCGCGGTCGCGAGGATGATGTTCTGCACCGTGTTGCCGAGCGCGGCGACAATTCCCATCGCGAGCACGAACAACGGAAACGCCATGATCGTATCGGCAATCCGACCGACGATCCGGTCGGTCCAGCCGCCGAAGAAGCCGGCGGCGACGCCGGCGAGACCGCCCATGAGGAAAACGAGCGCGACCGAAGCGACTGCGATGAAGAAATCGAGCCGCGTCGCCACGATCACGCGGCTGAACACATCGCGGCCGATCTGATCGGTGCCAAACCAGTGCGTGAACGACGGCGGCTTGAGCGCCATCGCCGTATCGCTCGCCAGCGGGTCATAAGGCACGATCGACGGACCGAGGAGCGCCGCCAGCACGATCAGCAGGAACAGCCCGAAGGCAAAGCCGGTGACCACGTTCTCATGCAGCACGTAGCGGGCGTGCCGAATCAGTGCGATGAGACCAGATGCCGGGCGAGCATCGCCTTTCGGGATCGCAAGGTCGCTCATGCTTCGATCCTCACGCGCGGATCAACCAGTCCATAAAGGATGTCGATGAGCAGATTGAGCGCCACGTACATCATTGCCATCGTCAGCACGAAACCCTGCACCGGAGCGAAATCGGATGCGATCAGCGCTTCGACTGCGAACGAGCCGACGCCGGGCCAGGCGAACACCTTCTCCACCAGCACATTGGCGCCAAGCAGGAAGGAGAACACCATGCCGAGCGTGGTGATGACCGGCAGCATGGCGTTGCGGAAGGCGTAGGTCACGATGACGGTGAAGGGCGAAAGCCCGTTGGCGCGCGCGGTGCGCACGAAGTCGGAGGCGAGCACGGTGAGCATCGAGGCGCGCGTCATGCGCGCGATCGGAGCCAGCGAGAAGATGCCGAGCGTGAGCGCCGGCAGCGCAAGCTGCTTGACGCTCGCGAAGAACACCTCACCGTCCCGCGCGATCAGACTGTCGATGAGGTAGAAGCCGGTGACCTGCGGGGGCGGGCTGTAGAAAATACCCAGCCGTCCGAGCGGCGCAGGTGCGACGCCAAGCAGATAATAGAACACGTAGACCAGCAGAAGGCCGGTGAAGAACACCGGCAGCGACACGCCCGCAGTCGCGACCACACGGCAGGCGTGATCGACGATGGAGCCCGGCTGCATCGCGGCGAGAATACCGAGCGGCACCGCAACCGCCATCGACACGAGCAGGCCGAGCAGCGTCAGTTCGACCGAAGCCGGAAGCCGGTTTCTGATCTCGGTCGCGACCGGCTGCCCGGTCGTGAGCGAGTTGCCGAGATCGCCGCGGGCAAGATCGCTGACATAGCGCGCGAACTGGAGCGCCAGCGGCTTGTCGAAGCCGAGCTTCACGCGCACCTGCTCAACCGCCTCTTCGGTTGCAGCCGGGCCGGCGAAGTAGGCCGCCGGATCGCCCGGCAGCGCTCGGGTCAGCAGAAAGGTGACAATCACGACGCCGATGAGGCTCGGGATCGCCATCAGCAAACGCTTGAGGATCATGAGCAGCATGGCCGTTGCTCCCGTCATGCCCGGCCGTGTAGCCGGGTATCCACGTCTGTGCGCTTGAAGAAGGACGTGGAGGGCCAGGACAAGCCCAGCCACCAAATGTGAGAGGATTACCCCTTCACCAAGGCGCGGTAGTCGAGCCTGCGGTGGAACCAGTACTGATAGCCGGAGACGTTCTTCTGCATCGCGACATTCACATAAGGCTGATACAGCGGGATGCGCGGCATGTCGGCATAGGCGCGCTCGACGAAGCCCTTCACATCCTTGTCGTAGCTCGCCTTGTCGCCGATCGCCGCCGCGGCGCTCGCGCCGTCGATCAGCGCATCCATGTCCTTCGACTGGTAGCTCATCGTGTTGAAGATCGAGTTCTTGCCGTGATAGCACCAGATGAAGAAATATTCCGGATAGTCGAGCCAGCCCGAGAACACATTGGTGTAGAGCGGGAGCACCTTCTTGGTGAGTTCGGTGCGCCAGTTCGCGCCGGGGATCTTGTTGATCGTCGTCTTGATGCCGATTTTGGCGAGGCTCTCCTGAGTGAGTACGCAAAGCGGCTCGTTGACAGTCGCAAAGCCGAGGTCGAACGAGAGCGTCGTCTCGAAGCCATTGGGATAGCCGGCCTCGGCGAGCAACGCCTTGGCTTTCGCGATATCAGTATTGAAATGGTGCGGCTGCGGCCATGCGACCTCGGTTGGGGTATCAGTCTTGGCGCCGAACATCGGCTTGCCGAGGCCGAAGAGAACGGCGTCCATGATCTTCTGGTAGGGTATGGCGCAGGCGACCGCTTGACGGACCTTGAGGTTGTCGAACGGGGGTTTGGTGACGTTCATACCGATATACTGGATTCCGTTCGAGAACGGAGTCGACACGATGTTGAGCTTGCCAGCGTCTTTGAGCTCAACGAAATCCTTGTTCGGCAGCTCGAAAGAGATATCGGCATCGCCGCGTTCAAGCAGCGCGCGCCGATTGCCGGCCGAGGGCACCATGCGCCAGACAATGCGCCGCACCTTCGGCAGCGGCCCGCCGATCCATTTGTCGTTGCGCTCGAGAATCACTTCGGTGCCGGCATTCCAACTTACGACACGGTAGGCACCGCTGCCGGCGGTGTTCTGCTTGGTATATTCAAGGCCCCAGGGGTCCTGCACGGTGGCGTGTTTCTTCACCAGCTCGGAGTTGATGATGCACGGCACGATCACCGCGAGGTCGGGGATGGTGAGCTTATCCTTGCGCAGGAAATCGACGCGGATCGTATCGTCGTCGATGATGACGAACTGCTCCGGCTTTTCGAGCGAGCCGGCGCCCATCTGGAAGGTCGGAAAGCCGCCGACGGTAACGGCGCGGTCGAGCGACCATTTCACGTCCTTGGCCTTGACCGGCGTCCCGTCCTGGAAGACCGCGTTCTTCTTGAGCTTGAAGGTCACCGACATGTCGCCGACCTTCATGTCGTCGGCGAGCTCCATCTTGAACTTGTCACGATCGTAATAGGACGTGCCGTTCACCGTCTTCATTTCGTGACTGATGAGGCGGTCGTAGCAATTCCACGACACCTCATAGCCGGGAACATTGGTGCCGACACCGTGGATGTCGATGTTGTTCGGGCCGCTTTCAGAAACGATAAGGAGGGTCTCTTGCCGCGCCTGCGCCTTGGCGGGCGACCAGACTGCCGGCGCCGCCGGCAGCGCGCTTCCGGCGGCAAGCGCAGTCATCGATTTCAGAAATTCACGACGCCTCATGCAAGCCTCCGGGTGCCTCGAAAAGAATCGATTCCGAACAGCCTTCGGCAAGCTTCGTGCCAGTGCGCGAAACGCTAGCGATTATAACTTAAGAAATTGATTTAAATTGACTTTCTTTCTCGCCGGCCGGAGATGCGAATGACGTCCCGAAGGCTTGAGCGGGATTCTGCACAGGTCTCGGCGTCAACGCCCAAATATTAGGCAGGAGCCCGGGCGCGCGAAACCCCACGACTCGCCGAATTCCCTTACTTCCGGCAGCAGCGCAGGCTTTGACCCGTGTGTACTGAAAATACGATTCCGCAATATCCGAGGTGCAGTCCGCCGGGGATCGGCTCTGAGAGATGATGACGCCAAGGCGCTCGATCGCCCGATGGACTGCATCTCAGAACCTGGCCATGGAACGGCTTTGCTGAGACCTGTGCGCACTACTTTCATTTGCAAGCCGATCAATTCTTTGGCACTCCCTCATCGAAACACCTGATGGACCTCGCATGCGACTCTTTGCTGGTGTCCCGCATCCTCTCGGCGCCAGCTGGGACGGGACTGGTACGAATTTTGCGATCTTCTCAGCCCATGCTGAAAAGGTCGAGCTCTGCCTATTCGACAATGACGGAAGGCGCGAGCGGACACGCGTAGCGTTGCCTGAACGTACGGATGATATCTGGCATGTTCACATCGACGACGTCGGCCCGGGGACGCTCTATGGATACCGCGTGCGCGGCCCCTATGAGCCGGAGCAGGGCTTTCGATTCAATCCCAATAAACTCCTGATCGATCCCTACGCCCGTCAACTGACCGGTCATCTCGCCTTGAGCGATGTCCATTTCGGCTATCGGCGCAGCAACCCGCGCCATGACCTCTCGTTCGATCGTCACGACAGCGCGCCTTCGATGCCGAAGGCCGTGGTGTGCGACCCGGTCAATCCATTAGCAAGCGCGCCGCCCGCGATCGCATGGGAAGACATGGTCATCTACGAAGCCCACGTGAAGGGTCTTACGCAGATTCACCATGATGTCCCGCCCGAGTGGCGCGGGCGATTTCGCGGCTTGGCTGCGCCAACCATCATCGATCACCTCAAGCGTCTTGGCGTGACCACCCTGGAACTTCTGCCGATCCACGCCTTCATCAATGATTGGCACGTGGTCGAACGCGGCTTGAGCAACTATTGGGGCTACAACACGCTCAGTTTCTTCGCTCCGGATCTGCGGTACGGCACGACGGACGCGCTCGACGATTTCCGCACCACGATTGCGCGGCTGCATGACGCCGGCATCGAGGTCATTCTTGATGTCGTCTACAATCATACCGCAGAGGGCGATCAGCTGGGTCCCACCTTGAGCTTTCGGGGAATCGACAACACCTCCTATTATTGGCTCGATCCTGGTCAGCCTCGCTACTATCAGAACCTCACCGGCTGCGGTAACGCACTCAACCTGTCGCATCCGCACGTGCTGTCGATGGTGACGGATTCGCTACGCTACTGGGTCGAGATCGGAGGCGTCGACGGATTCCGCTTCGACCTTGCCACCACCCTCGCCCGCACTGAGCATGGCTTCGATCGCAACGCAGCCTTCTTCGCCGCGATCCGCAACGATCCGGTTCTCGCGGGCGTAAAGCTCATCGCCGAACCCTGGGACATCGGCCCGAGTGGGTATCGCGTGGGCAGTTTTCCACCACCCTGGGCGGAGTGGAACGATCAGTTCCGGCAGACATTGCGTCGATATTGGCGGGGCGAAGAACGCTTGCTCGGAGAACTCGGCCGCAGGATGACCGGCTCCGCCGACCTCTTCGATTACGGCGGGCGCACACCGCAGGCGAGCATCAATCACGTGACCGTGCACGACGGCTTCACGCTCGCCGATCTCGTGAGCTATGAGCGCAAGCACAATACCGCCAACGGCGAACAGAATCGCGATGGCTCAAACGATAATCACAGCACGAACTGCGGCGTCGAAGGTCCGACCGATGATGCGCAGGTGATTTCGTTCCGTCGGCGGCTGCGCCGAAACCTCCTGGCGAGCCTGATGCTGGCAAAAGGGATTCCACTTCTGCTGGCGGGCGACGAGGCCGGCAACAGCCAGCGCGGCAACAACAACGCCTATTGCCAGGACAACGACATTGGCTGGGTGGAATGGTCGGGTCTCGGCCGCGCCGGCGAAGACCTCACCGGCTTCATCGCGCAGCTCGCGGATTTACGTCGGCGGTTTCCCCAGCTTCGTGCGCGACGATGGCTTGAGGGCCGCCGAACGGACGGCTCCTGCGATATCTGCTGGCTGGCGCCAGAGGGAAGCGAGGAGCCGGATTGGAAAGCGCCGAACGGTCGCTTCCTGTCGTATGTGCTCGAACCGAACGAGCCTGGCGGTTCACCGATTTATATCGTCGTCAATGCTGCGCAGGAGGAGATCGCAATCACGCTGCCGTACCGGCTCGAACGTCAGCGATGGAAACTGCTCGTCAACACAGCACTTGACGAACGGCCGGAGCAGGAATTCGCCGGCGGCGCCACATTTCAAGCGCCGGCCGGCTCGCTGCTCGTATTCGCCGCGGATTGAAGGCAGCACGGGCGCAGCTATCACCCACGCTGCACCAGACGCACCGGTTTCTCCAAGACGTTTGCGGGCTCATCGTCGCGCCCGGCATCGGCGACGAGTTCAAGCGTCGGCATGACCCGCGGGCGCTCGCCGAAACGAGCCTGCGTCTCGTTGATCTGGGCCAGCGACGGCAGACTCGCCTCGTTGCCGAGATGCTGGATCGAATAGGCAGATGCCGCACGCGCGAACTTGAAATGCTGCTCCCATCCCGCATCCGGATCGGTGAGGTAGGAAAAGACATAAGCGCCGTGAAAGACATCACCGGCGCCGTTGGTGTCGATCACCTTGTCAGCGGGCACATTAAGCGCTGGAAGGAAGCGCTCGGCTTTGTTCTCGTCGTACCAAAGCAGACCACGCGAGCCCAAGGTGACGGCTCCGATCTTGCAGCCGCGCGAACGCAGGTAGGTCAGCATCTCGCCGGGCGAGAGCTTCATCTGCTCGCACAAGCGTTCAGCCACCACGGCTGCACTGATGAAGGCCAGGAGATCGTGCGTATTCGAGCGCAGCCCGCCGCCATCGAGCGATGTGAGGATGCCGGCGTCGTGACCGATCTTGGCGTAATTGATCGCGGCGTCGGGCTGATGGCCGTCGACATGCAATGCGCGGCAGCCGGCGAGGTTAAGGTTCGGAAACGGGTGCTTGAAGTGATCGTCCCGGCAGCGAACGATCGCGCGCTGGCTGCCTTTTGGCATGATGAAGGAGAGCGAGGATTCCGCTACTTTCCGGTGATGAACGGAAATCCCGTACTTGGCTGCCATGTCGATGAACATGCGGCCGAGCCAGTCGTCGGCGACCGAAGACAGCAGGTCCGGCGCGATGCCGAGCTTGGCGCAGCAGAACGCCGCCGTGACCGCATTGCCGCCGAACGACACGGCATAGTCGCGCGCAACCGTCTTTTCATCGCCTGTCGGCATCTCGTCGGCGAGGAAAGTAATGTCGATATAGCTCTGCCCGATGAAGAGAGCTTTCATGTTTGTCTTACCCGCTGTTCCGCAGACCCGCCGCAATTCCATTGATGGTCAGGTGGATGCCCTGCACGACGCGCTCGTCCGTATCGCCCGCGCGATAACGCTTGAGCAGCTCCAGTTGCACATGATTGAGCGGATCGATGTAAGGAAACCGATTCCGGATCGAACGCGCCAACGCCGGATTGCGTTCGAGCGGCGCGCCCTGCCCCAGGATCGACAGCAGCGCCGCGGCCGAACGCTCCCATTCCTCGCGGACGCGCGTGAAGATCGCCTCCCGGAGTTCCGCGTCCTCGACCAATTCCTTGTAGCGCGAGGCGATGCCGATGTCGCTTTTCGCCAGCACCATGTCCATGTTGGACAACAACGTCTGGAAGAACGGCCACTCCCGCGCCATCGCCTGCAGCAATGACATGCCGTCTTGCGGGCGGGTCGCGATCCAAGCTTCGACCGCGGCCCCAAACCCATACCAGGCCGGCAGCATCAGCCGGCACTGCGCCCACCCGAACACCCAGGGGATGGCGCGCAAGTCCTCGATCCGGGTCGACTTCTTGCGCGAGGCCGGCCGGCTGCCGATATGGAGATTGGCGATCTCGCCAATCACCGTTGATTCCCAGAAATATTTCTCGAAGCCCGGCGTCTCGTAGACCAATGCCCGATAGGCAGTGAACGCGTGGGCGGAGAGTTCCTCCATCACGGTCAGGAATTCCGCCGGCGGGGCGGGCTCCTCCGGGTGCAGCAGCGCGACCTCAAGTACGGCCGCGATCAAATGCTCGAGGTTTTGCCTCCCGAGCTCCGGATTGAGATACTTTCCGGCGATCACCTCGCCTTGTTCGGTGACGCGAATGCCGGCCTGCACCGCGCCCTCGGGCTGCGCCAGAATGGCCTCATAGCTCGGCCCGCCGCCGCGGCCGACCGAGCCGCCGCGCCCATGGAAGATGCGCAGCCGGACTCCGCGCCGGCGGAAGACCTCGACCAGCGCGATTTCGGCCTTGTAAAGCTCCCAGCCTGAGGTGAGGAAGCCGCCGTCCTTGTTGCTGTCGGAATAGCCGATCATGACTTCCTGAACGCCGCCGCGACTGTCCAGCAGCCGCCGGTATTCCGGCATCGCAAGCAGCGCATCCATCACGCTGCCGCAATTGCGCAAATCCTCGATGGTCTCGAACAACGGAACGATGTTGAGCTCCAGCGTGCCCTCAACCGGTCGCAGCAGTCCGACCTCCTTCAGCAGCAACGCAACTTCCAGCACGTCGGAAACGGTCGTAGCCTTGGAGATGACGTAGTTTGGAACCGCCGCCTTCCCGTAACGGCGATGCATCCCGGCCGCCGTCCGCAGGATATCGAATTCGCCCGCGGATTCCTCCGAGTAGTTCACGAACGGCGAGATCAGCGGGCGCGCGGTCGCCAACTCGTTCGCGAGCAGATCGACACGGGCGTCCTCGGTCATCTGCCGGTAGTCGGCGCCAGTCGCCGTATGCATCAGTTCGATCAATGTGCGCTCGTGCACGTCTGAATTCTGGCGCAGGTCGACGCCCGCGAGATGGAAACCGAAGACTTCGACCGCGCGGCGCAGCGCCCGCAACCGTCCACGCGCGAGCAGCGCCGATCCGTTCGCATGCAGCGAACGGTAAAGGATATCGAGGTCGGCCCGCAGCTCGGACGAATCGCCATAAGCTTGAGCCTCGGTTACGGCGTGGCGCGGCAGCACCTCTTGACCGAAGGCGCGCGCGGTCGCGACCAGGCGCGCATAGATCCCGACGACCGCACGCCGGTAAGGCTCGGCAGCGCGGCGCGGCGAATCGTCGGGCAGTCGCCCGATCAGTTCCTGGAGCTGGCTCGAAACGCTGACGCGGGCGCGGTCGAGCGAGAGCTCGGCGCCGAGCAGGTGCAGTTCGTCGAGATAGAAGTCGACGATCCGTTTGCTCTGCATCGACAGGGTCTGCCGCAGCACGTCGGCGGTCACGAACGGGTTGCCGTCGCGGTCGCCGCCGATCCAGCTTCCCATCTGCACGAACGACGGCAGCTCCGTGTTGTTCCAAGCCGGGTCAAACTCAGCGAGTTGGTCTTCCAGATCGCCGTAGAGCTTCGGCAACTCGCGAAAGAAAGTGTGATCGTAATACGACAGCCCGTTCGCCACCTCGTCGATCACCGTCGGCCGGCCGTGGCGCAGCAGGCTCGTCTGCCACAGCGTGAGAATCGCGCGATTCATCGCCGCGTCGGCGGCCGAAGTTTCCTGCGGCGTAAGGTGCACGCGTTCGCGCTCCGCGAGCAACTGCGCGACCTCGATCTCGCGATCGAGCACGCTCTTGCGGCGCACTTCGGTCGGGTGCGCGGTGAGCACAGGACTTGCCAGGATCGTGTTGAACAAGCCCTGCAGCTTGGCGCGCGAGATTCCGGCGGCTCGGATTCGCATGAGCGCGTCGTGAATCGTGCCGCGCGGCGCCGCTGATCCGGTTCGCGCCAGCGCCCGCGCCCGTCGGATATTGTCCTGGTCCTCGGCGATGTTGGCGAGATGGGAGAAGTAGCTGAAGGCACGCACGACCTCGATTGTGCGCTCGCGCGAGAGGCTGTCGAGCGTGGCTTCCAGTTCGCGCCGCGCGGCGGCTTCGCCATCGCGACGGAACGCGATCGAAATCTGGCGAATGCGCTCGACGGTGGCGAAGACGGCTTCACCCTCCTGCTGGCGGACCGTGTCACCGAGGACACGTCCTACAAGCCGGATGTCCTCGCGCAATGCGAGTTCTCGATCGGGCAGGTCGATAATGTTCATGGGCGTCCCCATGCTCCAGGAGCCGGCCGCACCGGGCCGGTTTGCCGAATCCGAACGTGCAAGAACCGCGCCTATCGGCAGCCTTGAAATCAGGAGGACGCCGTTGCCTATTATTTGATCGCCAACAAATCCGCATAGAGGTGGGCATACTGCCTCGCCGGTCTGTCCCAGGACACGTCGGTCCGCATCCCGTTGGCCTGGAGCTGCCGCCAGCGATCACGATCCGTCCAGAGGCTCGCGGCGCGGCGCAGCGCGGCGATGATCGTATCTCGGTCGACCGGGCTGAACTGCAGTCCGGTCGCGGCATCGGCATTATCATCGCGCACGTCGATGACCGTGTCGGCAAGCCCGCCGACTCTGGCAACGACGGGCACCGCGCCATAGCGCATTGCACATAATTGCGTCAGTCCGCATGGCTCGAAGCGTGAAGGAATGAAGATGGCGTCGGCGCCTGCCTGGATGAGGTGGGCCAAATCCTCGTCGTAGCCGATCAGGCAGCCGATGCGGCCCGGATGAGCGGCCACCAGCGAGGACAGGCGCTGCTCCAGTTCGTGCTCGCCGCTTCCGAGAACTGCAAGCTGCGCGCCGGCGTCGAGCAGGGCCGGCACGGCGTCGGCCAGCAGGTCGAGACCTTTCTGCCATGCGAGCCGGCTAACCACGCCGAACAGCAGGCGATCGGGCTCCTCCGCAAGGCCAAGCCGTCGCTGCAGCGCGGCCTTGTTGAGTGCTCGCTCCGCGAGCGAAGTGAGATCATAACGCGACACGATCCGCGGATCGGTCGCCGGATCCCAGACTTCGGTATCGATGCCGTTGATGATGCCCGACAGGACACTTGCCCGTGCGCGCAGCAGCCCGTCGAGGCCGCAGCCCGCCGCCGGTTCCTGGACTTCGCGCGCATAGGTCGGCGACACGGTCGTGACGCGATCCGCCAGTTGCAGACCTGCCTTCAGAAATCCAATGCCGCCGTAATATTCGATTGCGTCCGCCGAATAAGCTTGCGGCGGCAGCGAGAGCGCGCCGAGGAGTTCGGCGGGGAATTGGCCCTGAAACGCGAGGTTGTGAACGGTCATCATCGTCCGTGGCCGCGGGCGACCGGCAAAGGCGAGATACGCCATCGTAAGACCGGCCTGCCAGTCGTGACCGTGGATGATGTCGGGGGCGAAACCGCGCACATCGCCCAGGCCGATATGCGCGGCCGCCCGTCCGAGCGCGCCGAAGCGAAGGGCATTGTCCGGCCAGTCGCGGCCATCCGGGCCCATGTACGGATTTCCAGGGCGAGCAAAGAGGTGCGGCGCATCGAGGACGAAAAGATCGAGCCCCGCGGCCGTGCCGGCGAGGACGCGCGCTTGAGCGCCGAAGAATTTTTCAGCACGCCAAATCTCCCGCGCGTTCGCGAGCCCGCCGAGCGCCGCCGGATATCCCGGCACCAGCGTGATGACTTCAACGCCGAGCTTGCCCAGCGCGAGCGGCAAAGCGCCGGCGACATCGGCAAGGCCGCCGGTCTTCACGACCGGATAGATTTCCGAAACGACGGCCAGGACCTTAATGCCGCTCATTGACCGAGTCTGTCGATCATCGGCTGGGTAATCAAGCAGATGCCGTTTTCTGTTCGCCGGAAGCGCCTGGCGTCGAGCTCGGCATCCTCGCCGACCACCAGGCCCGAGGGAATGCGCACGCCGCGGTCGATGATGACGTTGCGCAGCCGCGCCGAGCGTTCGATCTCGACATAGGGCAGGATGACGGCGTTCTCGACCTTCGAATACGACTTCAGCCGCACGCCGGTGAACAGCAGTGACTTCTGGACAGTGGCGCCGGAAATGATGCATCCGCCCGACACCAGCGAGGATACCGCTTGGCCGCGCCGGGCGTCCTGGTCGTGCACGAATTTCGCCGGCGGCGTGATTTCAGCGAAGGTCCAGATCGGCCAATTCTGGTCGTAGAGGTCAAGCTCGGGCAGGACATCGGTCAGGTCGATATTGGCCGCCCAATAGGCATCAAGCGTGCCGACGTCGCGCCAATAAGCGGCCCCCTGTCCGTTCGTCCGCACGCAGGAGCGCGAGAAATGATGCGCGACCGCGTTCCCATGCCGGACGATGTAGGGAATGACGTCCTTGCCGAAATCGCGGCTCGAATTGGGATCCGCCGCATCGCGCCGGAGCTGATCAAACAGGAATGTGGTATCGAAGACGTAGACGCCCATGCTGGCGAGCGACACATTCGACCGGCCGGGAGCGCTCGGAGGGTCCCTGGGCTTTTCAACAAACGACAGGACGTAATTGTTCTCGTCGACATGCATGATGCCGAACGAGGACGCCTCCTTGACCGGCACCTCCAGGCATCCGATCGTCACGTCGGCGTTCTGCTCGACGTGCTGCTTGAGCATCGGCTCATAATCCATCTTGTAGACGTGATCACCGGCCAGAATGACGATGTATCTCGATGCGTAGCTCTCGAGGATCTCGATGTTCTGATAGACAGCGTCCGCGGTCCCGGCATACCAGGCCGTTTCCGACACGCGCTGGCTGGCGGGCAGGATATCGAAGCTTTCGTTGCGCTCCTGCCGGAGAAAGTTCCAGCCACGCTGCAAATGGCGAATGAGGCTGTGGGCCTTGTACTGGGTGGCAACGCCGATGCGCCGGATGCCGGAGTTGAGCGCGTTCGACAATGCGAAGTCGATAATCCGCGACTTTCCTCCGAAATAGACGGCGGGCTTTGCCCGCCGGTCGGTCAACTCCATCAGCCGGCTGCCACGGCCGCCGGCCAGCACATAGGCGATCGCCGAGCGGGCGTAGGGAGGCCCCACGGTCAGAGCGGGCACGATACATCACGCTGCATGTTGCTGTGCGAACAGGTTCTTGTTGCGCGAACGATTCGTTGGTCCGAACTCATGATGCCGGCAGAGGCGCGCCCAGACTGAAGCGCGAAGCTGACCCGCTTCCAGACTACCGTATCAATTCCGAGGCGCGGGTGGAACGGTGCTTGACTAACGAACATTCTGTCGAGCGGCGGGCGGGATCATATCCTACTTCGATGCGAGCGCGTCGGGGGAAGGCGCGACGGGGACGTGCCAGATATCGGCGGCGTATTCCCCGATGGTGCGGTCGGAGGAGAACCACGCCATGTTTGCGGTGTTGAGGATGCTGGCGCGGGTCCAATCGTAGCTGGAGAGCCAGAGCCGGTCGACGCGCCGCTGCGCCTCGTAATAGGCCTCGAAGTCGGCGACGATCATGTAGTAGTCGGAATGGCGCAACGAGTTCATCAAATCCCTGAACCGGCCGGGGTCGCCGGGCGAGAAGGCGCCGGCCTCGATCGCCCCGACGAGTTCGGCGAGGAGCGGCGACGCCTCCACAAGCAGGCTCGCATTCATGCCGCGCCGGCGGCGCTCGTCGACCTCCTGCGCGCGCAGGCCGAAGATGAAGATGTTCTCCGCTCCGACCCGTTCGCTGATTTCGATGTTGGCGCCGTCGAGCGTGCCGATCGTCAGCGCGCCGTTGAGCGCGAGCTTCATGTTGCCGGTGCCGGAGGCTTCCATGCCGGCGGTCGAGATCTGCTCGGAAAGATCGGCGGCGGGAATGATCACTTCGGCCAGGCTGACATTGTAGTCCGGCAGGAACACCACGCGCAGCAGGTCGCGCACCGCCGGGTCGGCGTTGACCACCTTGGCGACGTCGTTGATCAGCTTGATGATCAGCTTGGCCTGCGTGTAGCTCGCCGCCGCCTTGCCGGCGAAGATCTTCACCCGCGGCACCCAGTTGCGGTTCGGCTGGGCGCGAATGGCGTGGTAGAGCGCCACCGTCTCCAGCAGATTGAGCAGTTGCCGCTTGTATTCGTGGATGCGCTTGATCTGGACGTCGAACAGCGCCTCGGGATCGACGTGAACATTGACACGCTCGGCGATCAGGCGCGCGAGCGCGACCTTGTTCGCACGCTTGGCGGCGCCGATCTGCTGCTGCAGCGCGCTGTCCTGCGCGTGCTCGGCCAGGCGCGCGACCTGGCCGACATCGTCGAGCACGATCTCGCCGCACACCGCGCGCAGCACCTTGGTCAACCCCGGATTGCACTGCATCAGCCAGCGCCGGAACGTGATCCCGTTGGTCTTGTTCACGATCCGGTCGGGGTACATCGCATGCAGATCGCGGAACACGGTCTTGCGCATCAGGTCGGTGTGCAGGGCCGACACGCCGTTGACCCGATGCGAGCCGACGAACGCCAGATGGCCCATGCGCAGCTTGCGGCCGCCGAATTCGTCGATCAGCGACACCGCGGCGAGGAAATCGAAATCGCCGGCGCCGCGCTTCTGGCGCGCGCGTTCGAGATGCCCGGCGTTGATGCGGTAGATGATCTGCAGGTGCCGCGGCAGGAAGCGCTCGAACAGCGGCACCGGCCAGCTCTCCAGCGCCTCCGGCAGCAGCGTGTGATTGGTGTAGGAGAACGTCCCCTGCGTGATCGTCCAGGCGTCGTCCCACGGCAGCCCGTGCAGATCGACCAGGATGCGCATGAACTCGGCGATCGCGATGCTCGGATGGGTGTCGTTGAGCTGGATCGCCGCGCGCATCGGCAGGAAATGCAGGTCGCCGTCGCTGCGCAGATGCCGCTGCACCAGGTCCTGCAGCGAGGCGGAGACGAAGAAATACTCCTGCCGCAGCCGCAACTCGCGGCCCGCCGGCGTGACATCGCTCGGGTAGAGGACTTTCGAGACCGCCTCGGCGCGCGCCTGCTCCGACAACGCACCGACATGGTCGCCGCTGTTGAAGGCATCGAGCCGCAACGGATCGACCGCGCGCGCGGACCACAGCCGCAGCGGGTTCACATGCCGGCCGCGCCAGCCGACGATCGGGGTGTCGTAGGCCACCGCCTCGATGGTCTCGGCGGGATGCCAGACCGCGCGCGCGGTGCCCTCCGCACCCGCCTCGACCCGGCCGCCGAAGTGAATGTCGTAGCTCACCTCCGGCCGCGCGAACTCCCACGGGTTGCCGAACGAGAGCCAGTCCTCCGGATATTCCTGCTGCCAGCCGTCGCGGATGACCTGGCGGAACAGGCCGTGGTCGTAGCGGATGCCATAGCCATAGGCCGGAATGCCGAGCGTCGCCATGCTCTCCATGAAGCACGCCGCCAGCCGGCCAAGGCCGCCATTGCCCAGCGCCGCATCAGGCTCCGCCGTCCGCAACCGGTTCAGATCAACACCGAGATCCCCAAGCGCCGCGTTAAAGATTTCCATCAGACCGAGATTGCAAAGAACGTCATTGAAAAGACGACCGATCAGAAATTCCAGCGAAAGATAGTAGACGCGCTTATGCCCCTGCGCTTGGCTGACGCGCTCCGCAGCAAACAAGCGATGGATGATCCGATCCCGCGCGACGAGGGCGGCGGCGACAAACCAGTCCCGCCCCGTCGCGGCGCCAGCGTCCTTGCCTACCGCAAGCGCCAATTTCGCGAGCACCGCGCTCTTGATTTCGGCAAAGTCATCGTCATCGAGGGGCTCGGCGGCCGCAGGCAGCGTCATGTCCCCGTTGGCCGAGACCTCGCGTTTACGACCGGCCAGCCTGCGCGCAAGGCTCGTCTCGTGCATTCCTTGCGCCTCCTGGACCACCGTCAACGATTCCGCGGCCGGCGGGAAACGGCAACACCATTCAGGGCTGCTGCGAAGCAAAACCCATGCCGCAAGATTGCAGTATAGGCAGTAGCCGACACGTGAGCGCGGTCAGGGACTTTGCTGGCCGCAGAGCCGGTTTTAGCGCACCGCTTCCCGCACGACGGTTGCGCATTTTAGAAAAAGGCCAGCGTTTCACAACCGACGCCGGCCAAGAACCGATGTGACACGCTTCGGGTCGTCAAGTCGACCACGTGGATGCTGCCGTCGCCTTGGCAAGCGATAAACAGTGAGCCGCCGTGAAAGGCTCCATCCATGGGCTGTTTGCCGACCGTCAGCGTGGTCTGGTGGGTAAAAGCGGAGTCGATGAGAGTAGCTGTTGCGCTTCGCAAGCTGGTGACGAGCAGGATTTGACCATCCGGGCTGTAGCGGGCGATTTGCGCCGGCTCCGGCACACCATCGAGTTGCACCGTCTCGACGATCTGCAAGGTCGCCGTATCGATCAAAAACAGCATTGGCGCCTGGTCGTCGACCGCGACCAAAAATCTTCCGTCAGGCGAGGCCGCAAGACCCGCAAGCGGATGAGGAGTTGCCACTTGCCGTTCGAGCCTGCGTCCCGCTACGTCAATCACGGAGATCGAGGCATCTTCCTCGTTTTCGGTGTAAAGCCACCGACCGTTTGGTGCGAACGCAAGGCGATGAGAGTTGGTCGAACCGGTCGCGATCGCGCCGGCAACCTCGCACTTTTGGAGATCGATCAGGACAACCACGCCGCTGTTCTCGCAGGTGACGTAAAGCAGTCCGTCGGGACCAATCTGCAAGCCGTGTGGCGAGACGTAGGGTGAAAGGTCGACATCGGCCACGTGCTGGCGCTTCTCCAGGTCGATGATCGAGAGCAAATGACCCGGATTCGGATTGCGTCCGTGGATGCCGTCTCCGTAGATCGGGACATACGCCCTGGAGGTTCGAAGCTCGACCAGAAGCTCGTGCGGCACGCGCTCGAAGTCATCGAGAACCAAAGTGGTCGCATAGCTGGTGGGGTCAACGAAAATCACCTTGCCGCCCATTTTGTCAACGGCGATCAGTCCGAGGGCGCTGGATGCGTTCATCGTTCGATACCTCAAGTCGCTTCCGCGGGACTTATGAAGCGGTGGCGCTGCTTCCGCGCGGTCGGTGTTGGCATTCTCCTCGAGGCGAGTGCCGCCCGCAATCGCGGTGCCGGCCTCCAAAAGGCCGCGCCGAGTTGGCCTCGAATTTGCTGGTGAGGGAGAATGCACCCAAACATGAGAGCAACCTTTGAGACAGGCAGCTATTCAGGCTGAACCCGACACGTTGTCCGTCGACCTCGACCGGACGGCGCTCATTATCATCGACATGCAGCGGGATTTTCTCGAGCCCGGCGGGTTCGGTGCGGCGCTCGGCAATGACGTGTCGCGGCTCCAGGCGGCGGTGGCGCCCTGCCGCGATGTGCTCGCCGCGGCGCGCCGCACCGGGATGCTGGTCATTCACACTCGTGAAGGCCACCGGCCGGACCTTGCCGACGCCCCGCCGCTCAAGGTGGATCGAGGCGATCCGGCTTTGCGGATCGGCGCGCCTGGCCCGATGGGGCGCATCCTGGTGCGTGGGGAGCCCGGCCACGACATCATTGCCGACCTCTATCCGGCGGCGGGCGAGCCGGTCATAGACAAGCCCGGCAAAGGCGCATTCTATCAAACCGATCTGGAGCTGATGCTGCACAACCGATCGATCGAGACGCTGCTGGTCTGCGGCGTCACCACCGAGGTGTGCGTCAATACGACGGTGCGCGAGGCCAATGACCGCGGGTTCCGCTGCATCGTGCTCGCCGACTGCTGCGCCTCTTATTTTCCGCAATTCCATGAGGCAGGACTTGCCATGATCAAGGCCCAGGGTGGCATCTTCGGATGGGTATCTGGATCGCAGCCGGTGCTTAATTCCTTGGCAGCGGTGGCATGATTGTTTCCGCTTGGCCCGGCGGAATGTCGCGCGGGATTCCGGTCGTGCCAATCTCGCGGCCGCCGTTACTGACGCGTCAGCGTTCATCAAATTGACTTATAATTGATCAGAGCAGCCCGTCCGCTCGGGGCCTTCAATCCCGCGCGTTTCGAACGCAGCGCGTCCAAACAGAATTATCACATCCGGATCGCCGAGATTCCTTGCTGCCTGCCGCTGATGCGATTTGTTTGCCACACCCCGCCACAAGTGTGACAGCCCCCCGACTATTGGCACATCGCTTGCGAGATCAGTCCTGCAATCGCGAATGATTGCGCATGTTTCCAGCCTCGGCCTCAGTCCTGTCGCCCAGAGAAATATGCCCACGAAAGCGGCGCAAGCCGCAGAGGGCTGCGAAATTTCTCGGCAGGCGCAGAACTAAATGTCACGGCGCGGAGGCAGGGGATCGAATGTGACTCAGGGGTTGATAGGGGAGCTTTCCATGACTGCGAATCGGTATGCATCTGCGCTCGCCACCGGCTTGGCGTTGACGTTGGGGGTAGTCTCGCTGGAGTCGGGCGCGCTCGCGGCCGACATGCCGGTGAAGGCACCGCCGGCGCCGGCGACGCCATTCGTGCTCGACGTGCACGGCTTCTTCGATACGTCATTCAAGAACGACTACATCACGCCGCGCGGCCTGCTGGTGACGAATACCGGGCTCACCACCCAAGTTCTCAGTGGGCTCGTGCTCGACATCTACAAGGACAAGATGGGCTTCATCAATGACGTCAGCATCTACGGCGGCGTCTGGAACGATCTCTGGAGCAAGCAGCACGATCCGCACGTGGGACCCTGGAATGAGTTCGACTGGTTCACCGGCGTGGACATCAAGTTTGCGCAGAACTGGAAATTCGGAGTGCAGTACATCGAATTCCTGCCGCCAGCGGCCGACCTGATCACGAGCTTCCCGCGCACCGAGCGCAACGTCGAGTTCAGCCTGTCTTACGACGACTCGTGGGTCGGGTGGCCGATCGCCTTCCATCCGTATGCCAAGCTGTTCTACGCAGCGGAGGGACCCTCGACGGTCGTGCTTGGCAAGGGCGGCGACACCTTCGACGTCGAGCTCGGCGCGGTGCCGACCCTCGACACGCAGAAATACACCGGCATTCCGCTGGTCCTGACTGCGCCGACCTGGGTCACCGTCGGCCCGACCGACTACTGGAACCGGAACGACGGCACCACCAATTTCTGCGGGCCGGCGTCCAACCTGGCCTGCCCGCTGAGCAACACCGGCGTCGTGTCGACCGGCCTGACCGGCAAGCTTGCGATCAACTCGGTCATCCCGAAGCGGCTCGGCAGCTGGTACATCGACGCCGGCGTCCAGTACTACCACATCCTCAACGACGCGCTGCTCGCCGCTCAGATCTTCACCGGAGCCGCCGGTGGCGCGGCCAACGTGCTCGGTACCTTCCCGAACTCTCATCGCGATGTCGTCGTCGGCTTCGCGGGCTTCGGCTTCGGCTTCTAATGTCCGGCTGTGAATAGGGTCTCGTCTCGCCTCTGGTCGGTTTCCTCTTCAGCCAGGGAGCGAGGCGAGACCTTCACTCACTCCGGGCGGCCCGATCGCGGCTCGCTCAGGCTCACGCGATAGAGGGCAACCAGGTGTGAGCCTGCGCAGCGAGGAGTGTGTAATGACAACGGACGCGATGAAAGGAGGCGCCTTCCGCCCGACCATCTGGACGCCGGGCGACTGGAACGCCTTCTTCGGCTTCGGTACCAACATTCTTGTCAACATGCTGGTGCTGACCGGCTTGTTGCGCTTCGTGCTCAAGATGCCGGACTCGCTGGTCTTCGGCCGCATCCTGCCCGCGCTCGGGCTGATGATGTGCCTGTCGACCATGTACTATGCGTTCCTCGCCTATCGCCTGGCGATGAAGACCGGCCGCTCGGACGTGTGCGCGCTGCCCTCGGGCGTGAGCGTGCCGCACATGTTCATCGTGACATTCGTGATCATGCTGCCGATCACGCTCAAGACCAACGACCCCATGAAGGGCTGGGAAGCGGGCCTAGTCTGGGTGTTCTTCCAGAGTTTCATCCTGATGATTGGCGGGTTCGTCGCACCTTACATCCGCAAGATCACCCCGCGCGCGGCGCTGCTCGGCACGCTCGCCGGCGTCTCGATCACCTTCATCGCGATGCGCCCGGCGCTCGAAATCTACATGACGCCGGTGATCGGGCTGCCTTGCTTCGCGATCATTCTGGTGAGTTGGTTCGGTGGTTTCAAATATCCACGCGGCATTCCGGCCGGCCTGGTCGCCATCGCTGCCGGCATGCTGATCGCATGGGGCTCCAATCTGTTCGGCCTCGGCTACGGCGGGCTCGGCGTAAAAGGCGTCGCCGATGCGTTCACGAGCTTCGGCTTCTCCGTGCCGGTGCCAGCCGTGAGCCACGTGTTCTCGGGCTTCGAGTATCTCGGCGTGATCCTCGTCACCGCCGTCCCCTACGGTATCTATGACCTGGTCGAGGCGATGGACAACGTCGAGAGCGCCGAAGCTGCCGGCGATCCGTATCCAACTACACGGGTGCTCACCGCCGACGGCGTGGTGAGCCTGATCGGCTGCCTGATGGGCAATCCGTTCATCAACGCGGTCTATATCGGCCATCCCGGCTGGAAGGCGATGGGCGGGCGGATCGGCTATTCGGCCGCGACCGGCATCATGGTGATCATCCTCTCCTGGTTCGGCATCATCTCGCTGCTGCTCGCGCTCGTGCCGGTGGTGGCGATCTCGCCCATCCTGCTCTACATCGGCATGCTGATCGGCGCGCAGGCGTTCCAGACAACGCCGAAGTCGCATGCGCCAGCGATCGTGCTCGCGCTCACGCCGCACCTCGCGGCCTGGTGCAAGACCCTGATGGACGGAGCGCTCGGCGCCGCCGGGACGAACGCCGCCGCCGTCGGTTTGGACAAGCTTAGCGATGTCGGCGTGCTCTACCATGGGCTCGAAGTGCTCGGCGGGGGCAGCATCCTCACCGGTCTTGTGCTCGGCGCGATCGGCGCCTTCATCATCGAGAAGAAGTTCGTGGAGGCGGCGGCCTTCGCGCTGGCGGGCGCGGTGCTCACTTTCTTCGGCTTCATGCACGGTGACTCAGTGGGCATCGCGGTCACGCCGACGGTCGCGGTCGCCTACCTGATCGTGGGCGGCTTCCTGTTCGGGCTCAGCCGCTATCCAGAATTCGCCACGGCGGGGCTACCGATGGACAAGGAGATCATGGCCGCCACGCCGGCGGAGTGAACCGCGATCCGCACGCCGTCGCCGGACTTGTACCGGCCGTCGCGGCTGCGCGTCGTACCTTCTCAACCAGGATGCTCGGGACAAGCTTTGGGCCTGTCCCGAGCGTGATGCTGTTCGTGTTGGCGAAGGGCGACGACTGGAGCATCGCGACGCCCTGCGTTATTGTTCGATTCCATTTGGCGCCGTGAGGTATAGTGCAGCGCGAAGGCCGGCGCGGTGCTGCTTATCCGGCCAGTCTGGTGGGCGGCGAGGTTCACATCATGCTTTGCGATCGATCGGGATTATGCCGACGTGGCGCTGATCGAGGGCGTGGCGTTCGCCAGCCAGATGTGCGGTCAGCCTGACGCCGGTCGGGACCGGCTGGTGCAAGCCGTAATCCGGAGTTGATCGTGACCGAAACCGTCGCTGCAATCCTCGACGCACATCGGGCCGGACGCCTGAGCCCGGAGCAAACGGTTGCGCGCAGTTTCGCCCGCATCCGCGCACATGCCGACCCAGCGGTCTTCATCACGCTGCGTGACGAAGCCGAGGTAACCGCCGAGGCGCGCGCACTCGCGCGTGAAGGCAAGACCGCGCGCGCGCTTTACGGCGTCCCGATCGCGGTGAAGGACAATATCGACGTCAAAGGACTCCCGACGACCGCAGCATGCCCGGCCTTTGCGTACGAGCCCGGCAAGGATGCGACAGCGATCGCGAGGCTCAAGCAGGCCGGCGCGCTGATCATCGGCAAGACCAATCTCGATCAGTTTGCGACCGGACTCGTCGGCCTGCGCTCGCCCTATGGTTCGCCGCGCAATCCCTTCGATCCCAAACTCATTCCGGGCGGATCGAGCTCCGGCTCCGCAGTTGCGGTGGCTGCCGGTCTTGTGCCGCTCGCGCTTGGTACCGACACCGCAGGCTCCGGCCGCGTACCGGCGGGCTTCAACAACATCGTCGGTCTCAAGCCGAGCCTTGGTCTCGTCTCGACTGCAGGAATTGTCCACGCCTGCCGCACCCTTGACTGCGTCTCCGTGTTTGCACTCACCGTCGACGACGCGTTTGCTGCGCTCGAAGTGATGGCGGGGCCCGACGCTGCCGATCCGTATTCGCGTGCGCGTCCGCTCGGAACGATCGACGCGATGCCGAAGCGCTTGCGGGTCGGCGTGCCGATGCCCGGCCAGCGCGTTTTTTTCGGGGATCGCCTTGCGGCGACTGCCTATGATGCCGCCATCGCGCGCCTGGCGAAGCTTGGTGCGGCAATCTCCGAAATCGATATCGAGCCGTTCTATGAAACCGCACGGCTTCTCTACGAAGGCCCCTGGCTCGCTGAGCGCTATATCGCCGCGCGCTCGCTGATTGCGTCCGCGCATGAATCGATGCATCCGGTGACGCGGGAGATCATTCTCGGTGGCGCGCGCCCAACCGCCGTCGACGCCTTCAGCGCATTCTATCAGCTCGAAGAATTGCGCCGCGTGAGCGATCACGTCTTTCGCCAGGTCGGCGCGCTGGCGTTGCCGACCACGCCGACCGTCTACACGGTCGAGCAGGTGCTTGCCGACCCGATCCAGCTCAACAGCCGGCTCGGCACCTATACGAATTTTGTCAACCTGCTCGATCTCTGCGGGCTTGCGCTGCCTGCTGCGATGCGCACGGACGGCGCGCCCTTCGGAATCACTCTGCTCGCGCCCGCGGGGAACGATGCCGCACTCGCGGCGATCGGCCGCGTGTTCCACGCCGATACCGACTTGCCGCTCGGCGCGCTTGGCTCCGCGCAGGCGCCACTTGCACCGCCGCCCGTTGCGGTCGCCACCAGCGAAGTCGCGCTCGCTGTCGTTGGCGCGCACCTTTCGGGAATGCCGCTCAACGGCGAGCTGCGTGCGCTCGGAGCGCGGCTCGTCGAGACGGCGACGACCGCGGCCGATTATCGACTTTATGCGCTCGCGGATGCCCAGCCGCCGAAACCGGGTCTGTTGCGCGTGCGACAAGGCGACGGCGCCGCGATCCAGGTCGAAGTCTGGGCGCTGCCGGCAGAAGCCTTCGGCCACTTCGTCGCGGCGGTCCCGCCGCCGTTGTCGATCGGCACACTCAAGCTTGCGGACGGCCGATGGGTGAAGGGGTTTCTGGTTGAAGCGCAAGCGATCGCGGACGCGCGCGACATTTCAAGTTTCGGCGGCTGGCGCGCGTTCATGGCGAAGGAAAAAATCTCGGCCTGAGCCGGTCATTCACTCGGCTCGTCGATCACGCTCACATGCGCGGCAATCACGCGCCAGCCCTCGGGAAAGCGCACCCAGGTCTGCATCTGGCGGCCGACTTTGCCGTTCATCGCCGGGCGACGAAACAGCGTCGAGGCGACCGCAAAATCACGCCCGTACGACGTGATCACAGTCCTGGACAGCGTCCGTGCGAGGCCCGCCGGCGAGCGGACCGCGCGGAACGCTTCGATTTCCCCATAGCCGTAGAGATTTTCACCACTGCCATAGCGGATGCTGCGGCGATCATTGTGAAAGATCGAATCGAGCGCCGCGACATCGTTCGACACCAGCGCGGTTTCGTAACGCTCGAATTCGGCGCGCACCTCCGCGATCACCTCGGGCAAATCGATCTCCATCCTCGGTCTCCTGGAGCGGTGTTTGGCGTGACAAGACGCGCTGTTTGAATCGGGGGATGCGGGATAGCAGCAGGAAGCTCGCGCGTATAGTCCGCCTCGAGCGTAGACAAGATCGCTCGGTGTCCTCCTGTCGCCGATAATCTTGACCGCACGCTGGACGATGAGGCGGACGCAAAGTTGCGAGCCGCCGGCCTGCAAAACTGACTTGACAATACGTAAGCTGTCACTTACGGTAAGTTATGACTTACGATACTGCATTGTCGGCGCTCGCCGACCCCACCCGGCGCCAAGTGTTCGAGCGCTTGAAATCCGGACCCCGGTCCGTCGGTGCAATCGCGCGCGGGATGCCGGTCAGCCGACCGGCAGTGTCGCAACATCTCAAGGTCTTGAAGGAGGCGGGTCTTGTGGCGGACCAGCCCGAGGGCACACGCCGTGTCTACTACATCGATCCCAACGGGCTCGGCGCCTTGCGCGCATGGCTCGACCAGTTCTGGGATACGGCGCTGGCGGCGTTCCAAGCTGAAGTTGAAGTCGGAGTAAAAGATCGGAAGGAAAAATCCAAATGACAGCGACTATTACTATTGCACCCGTGCGCAAGAGCATTCGCGTCAGCGCCAGCCAGGCGCACGCATTCGAAGTCTTCACCTCCGGACTTGGGCGCTGGTGGCCGCGCACGGCATCGATCGGCAAAGGTCCCATGAAGATGGCGATCATGGAGGCGCGCCTCGGCGGACGCTGGTACGAGTTGAGCGAAGATGGCTCGCAAGCCGATGTCGGCAAGATCATCGTGTGGGACCCGCCACGCCGCTTCGTCGTCACCTGGGACATCAACAGCAACTGGAAGCCGGACACCGCCATTAGTTCGGAGGTCGAAGTCAAATTCATCGCCGACGGTCCCAACTCGACGCTGGTGGAATTGGAACATCGCAAGTTCGAGCAGATGGGCGCCGACGCGGGCGAGAAGATGCGCAAGGACGTCGATGGCGGCTGGCCCGGCATGCTCGATCACTTCAAGAAGGAAGCCGAGGCGTGAACCGATAAAGATGGGCTCGCCAGTCCATCTTTTCCAAGCACCGAAATCTAAATCGTCACATCATCAGGAGTAACAGCGATGACTATCGAACTTTTTGTCTTTCCGCCGAGCCCACGCGCCTTCCAGGTCATGGCGATCGCCAATCATCTCGGCCTTGAGCACGCGGTGCGCGTGATCGATTTGGTCAAAGGCGACCAGAGGACCCCGCAATACGCTGCGCTCAATCCCAACATGCGCATGCCGACGCTCAGGGACGGCGACTATGTCCTCTGGGAGTCGAATGCGATCGGACAATACCTGGCCTCAAAACGTCCGGAAAGCGGGCTGTTGCCGGCAGACGAACGCGCGCGGCTCGACGTGACGCGCTGGCAGTTCTGGGACTTGGCGCACTGGCACCCGGCCTGTGCGCTGTTCGCCTTCGAATATGTCATCAAGCCGATAGTCCTTGCGAACGGCGAGCCAGACATGGTGGCGATCGCCAAGGGGACGGAGGAATTCCATCGGGTCGCGAGCGTTCTCGACGGTCAGCTCCGGGGCAAGAAATTTGTCACCGGCGATACGCTGACGCTCGCCGACTTTTCGCTCGGCGCGGCCATGAATCTCGTTGAGGTGGCGCATTACCCGATCGAGCCGTATGCCGAGATCAAGCGATGGTACCAGACGCTGCGCGCATTGCCGGCTTGGCAGAAGACGCTTGCGCAATGCGCTCTGCCGGCTGCGGCGGCGGCCTGAAAGCCTATAACTGAATGACACCGAGCCGTGCGGCGTGCGCTACAGCGTCCGTACGGCCGGTCGCATCAAGCTTGTCCAGGAGTGAGCCGACGTGGAACTTGGCGGTGTGGACGGAAATTCCGAGCCGCCGCGCGATCGTCTTGTTCGAGGCACCCTCAGCCATGAGCGCGAGCACTTCGAGTTCCCGCGGGGTGAGCGTCGTCTCGCTCTCCTGGAATCGTAACGGCCCGGCGGCGATCAGCGCGAGATCGGCAGTTTCCCCGGCCTCCACCAGCCTGATGCCCGAGACATCAGCAAGCGCCGCCGTCACCCGCTCGCGCAGGCCCGGTTCAGCGAGGTCGAGCGCGATGACGATCGGCTCTGGGTCCGCCATCTCCGTCAACTGTGCGGCCTCTCCCCCACTGTGAGCCGCACATCCTTGGACTCGCCCGCACGCCTGACCGCAAGCTGTAGATCGGAGCCGACGCTGTCAGACCCAAGGGCCTTCAAGAGTGCCTGCACGCCCGCAAGCGGCTGCTGGTTCAACCGGACAATCACATCCCCCTGTTGAATTCCTGCGGCGGCGCCGGGGCCGTTGGCGTCGACATTCATGACCATCGCGCCGACGGATCCATCGGCTTCGACCCTGACCGGCTGCAGGCCAAGGCCCAGATAACCGCGCGGTATGCGGCCATGCCTCTCGAGCGTGGACGCAACGCGGTCGATCGTTGCCGCAGGAATCACCAGCACGCGCCGGCGTGGCCCGAATACCGCCATGCCGAAGGCGTGGCCGTCCGCATCAAGCACCAGCCCGCCCTCTGCATGCCGTTGCAATGAAATGCCAAGTTCGATCCGAGCGTCAAGGTCGCCGCCGCGAAGGCTACGCCACGGACCGGCAGTGAGGGCGACCAGGCCCATTCCAGCCACCGCTGCTCCATCCCGCGATCCGACACTGAGGACGAGTTCGCCCGTCATCATCGCCCGCGTGGTCAATGCGAGGGGGGAAACATCGGCGCGATCAACTCGGAGCAGGGCGACATCCGTTGCCGGATCTCGACCCGCCACGGTCGCGCTGACGCGCTCACCGCCCGGAAGGACGACCTCGACATCAGCTTCTTCGCCGAGCGCCTCCTCAGCGGTGACAATCAAGCCGGGACGCCAGACGAACCCGCTCGAACGCGCGCGTTGCGCCCGAACAGCGACGACACTCTTCGCCGCGTCCGCAACGATGTGAGAGAGTGCGCTGGAAACCGCACGAAGTGGACTGACTGAAACGGCATCGGACATGCGAACCTCCTGGGTTGGCCGCTAATCTAGGAACGGCATCCCGCCTGTCCTACTGCCCGAATGGCTAGGCAGCCCATCGAAGAAATGCGCGCTGAGATTGGTGACGACGCGTTTGACGTCTCGACCTGCGGATTCGACGTGGCCGAGACCGCGACCGAGGTCATCAAGAAAAAGGAACTGACACAACATCCCGCTTTTCGATCCCGGCCCCGTACTGTTGAGAACGGCGTAGAACCGGTCGTGCTATCAATCCGCGGTAACGCCGGTCGCCCTGATCGGTGCAGCCCATTTCTCGATTTCGCTCTGGACAAATTTTTGCAGGTATTCCGGCGACCTGCGTTCAGGTCCGACCACCGTTATCCCGATTGCCTCGATCTTCGACTGGACCGCCGGCAGCGTCATCGTCGCGACCGTCGCGTCGTGAAGCTTCCGGATGATCGCCGCTGGCGTGCCTTTGGGGAGGAACAGCGCGTTCCAGGAGCCCACATCAAAATTGGTCAGCCCCTGCTCCTGCGCGGTTGCCAGTTCTGGAAGGCGCAGGGCGCGATTGCGGGTGAGGAGCGCAGGCGCTTTGATCGTCTTGCTCTCGATTTGCGCGATGGCAAGCGGCAAGGTCGGGCACATGTAGTCGATGCGTCCGGCAATCAGGTCCTGCATCCCAAAGGTCGATGCGCCGCTGCGGTAGGGAACGTGAGTGACGTCGATTCCGATCGCCGCATTCAGCAGCACGCAGGCGAGATGGGCGCCGGAACCCGGTCCTGCCGAGCCAAACTGCATTTTCGCCTGGTTCAGCTTCGCATAGGCAATGAATTCCTGCAGATTATTGGCAGGCAAATCCGGACGCGCCACCAGCACGAGCGGCAGTTCGGCGATCAGCCCGACCGGCGCGAAATCGGTCAAAGCGTTATACGCCGGGTGCTTGTACAGCGTTTGGTTCTGTGCGTGCGTGCCGACATTGCCGATCACGACCTGATAGCCGTCTGGCGGCGCCTTTGCGACGCGCGAGGCTCCGGTCATGCCGCCGGCGCCCGGAACGTTCTCCACCAATACCGGCTGGCCCAGGAGCTCAGCGAGATGCGGCGCGAGGATTCGTGCCAGCGCATCGGGGCCGCCGCCGGCGGCGAGCGGCACCACGATGGTTATCGGCCGCGTCGGCCATTCCTGTGCGACGGCCGGTGCGACCGCGACGACGAGGGCCGCGATATTGGCAATGATCCTGAGTGCCGGCATGGCCGCTCCTTGTACATTCGGCAACACTCACGCGCTTCAGGCATGAGATCAAGCGGCTTTGTGATGGCATGCCCGAATGAAGCTTAGGCGAGAACCACGCGACCTGACTTTCGTGTCCCATCCATTGGAATCAGTCGGGCTTACGCTTGGCTCCCTATGGCGATTTTCGGATGCGTCTGCCTGCACGCACCGACGACCATAACGCCCGGGATCGGCTCGGCGGACAGGCGCACGCGGTCAGCCTTACGTCGCCGAAACTCTTGCGGCCGGCGTGACGGTCACCGAGGTACCGTCCGGCCGCGTGAGGATCGCGCGCGTTCCCGGATATGCCGCAAGCAGGGCGGCGGCGCGCTCCTCTCCGGCGACGCAGATGGCGGTTGCAAGACCGTTCGCCGCGGTGGCGCGGGGGCCGATCACCGCCGCATCGGCGAGCTTGTTGGCGCTTGCCCCGGTCTGTGGATCAAAAATATGGTGGAAGCGTCCGGTCGGCTCGAACGTCGTGCCGTAACCGCCGGAGACCGCAAGCGCCATGTCGTCGAGTTCGATGACGCGGGCAACGCCGCTCGCCGCCAGCGCATCGCGGATACCGAGCCGCCACGCATGGCCGTCCGGGTGCCGGCCCAAGGTCCGGAATTCGCCGAGATCGACCACCGCCGACACAAAACCGTCATTGCGCAGCATGTCGGCAACGGCGTCGGTGATAAATCCTTGCGCGACGCTGTTGAGCGTTATGCCCATGCCCTCGCGCGCGAACGCGATGCGCCCGGCTCCGGTCTCGATACCGCGGAAATCGACAAGGTCGCGCGCAACATCGCGCGCGCGCGCGACAATGTCGCCGACGATGTTCGTGTGGGACCAGAAATGCGCCTCGTAAAGCCGCCACAGCGGCTGCACCGAAATGTCGAAGGCGCCGGCGCTGAGCACGCCGAAGCGCTGGCTCTCCTCGATCAGCGCGCGCAATTCTGGCGCGGGTCTCATCAATACGCCCGCGGCGTTGAGGCGGGAGATTTCGCTGTCCGACTGGTAGAGACTGAAGATTCGTTCGAAGCGCGCGATCTCGTCGCGCACTTTCAAGATGGTGCGCCGGGCCAGCGCCGCATCGGTGTGCCACAGCGTCAGTTCCGACAGCGCGCCAAGTACCTCGCCCTGCCAGGTGAACAATCGCCCTGCCGGCACGGAAGCTCGCACGGCCGCGATCATCAGCGGCAGCCCGGCGGCGGCGGCAGTGATGCGGATGGCGCGGCGGCGCGTCAAACCTGAGGCAGCCGACGCGCGGTTTGAATCGCCCCCCATGATCCGCACCTTAGGCATTCTTCACGATCGCGGCTGCCGGCACCCCAGTGCCCGCCGTCACCCCAGCCTCCACCGTCCCGCCGTCACGACGTCTGGCGGCCGCCACCAGCGGCGGACAGCGCTTGTCGTCGTAGTATTCGACCTGGCAATCGAGGCACTGGAAGCATTCCGCCATGACGATCTTACCGGTCGGTTCGATCGCGCGCACCGGACACGAGCGCTCGCACAAACGGCACGGATTGCCGCATTCAGGGCGGCGCTTGAGCAGGTCGATCAGGTGCAGCCGGTCGAGGAACGCGAGCACGCCGCCGAGCGGACACAGGAAGCGGCAATAGGCCCGCTCGGAAAACAGCCCGATCGCCAGCAACGCACCCGCGTAGAGCACATAGGGCCAGGCGCGGGTGAACTTCGAGGTGATCGCGGTCTTGAACGGCTCGATCTCGGGACTCGCCCCCGAGCTGTCGATCCCGGTCAGCACCAGTGCAAGCACAGCCGCGGCGGCGATGTACTTGCCCATCCACAAGCGCTTCTCCAGCGCGGGCGACGGGCTCCATTGCGGCACGCCCAACGCACGCGAAACCTGGGCCAGCAGTTCCTGCAGCGCGCCGAACGGACACAGCCAGCCGCAGAACACGCCGCGGCCGATCAGCAGCACCGAGACCAGAGTGTATGCGGCGATCATCACCATCAAGGGCTCGGTGAGGTAATAGCCGATGTCGGAGCTCTGGAACGGCGCCTTGAGATAGTTGATGACATTGACGATCGAGAGCTGAGCGCCCGCAGTCCAGCCGAGCCACACCAGAACCACCAGCAGGAAACCGTTGCGCACCAGCCGGTGGGCGCGGCGCGAGCGCGAAAGCTGCGCCTGGAAAACAAAGATCGCGGTTACCGCGACCAGTAGCATGGCGAGGATCGCAATATTGACCCGAGCGTCACGCCAAGCCTCGACCCAAGTGGGAACCGGGGGTTCGTCCGGCATGAGGATGAGGGCGGATGGAAGCTTGTACTCGATCGGGAATACGACCGGCGTTCGCCCTGCGGCGTTGACCAGCAGCTCGAGGCGCCAGGGCTTGATCGGATCGAATCCTGCATTGGCCGACAGGGTGAATAGTCCGAAGTCGTCTTGCGACTTGAATCCCGCCTCGGCACCAGTGACGAACCGTTGATAGTCGTCGTGGACGAATCCGATCGCCCGCCCCTCCTGGACAATACGAATGCGGTCGAAGCGATAGCCGTCGGCCTTCGAGAACGGGCTAGGCCCGCGAAAATCATACGGCCCATTGGAGGCGATGAAGAACGCATGGCCGCCATAGGGGATCTGATTGCGGTAGTCCTCGAAGCCGCGCACGCCGAGCAGATTTCCGCCGATCGCCGCCGGCGTCAGCAGGCCGAAATAAATCTCGGAGTAGAGAGCGTCGGGCTTGCCGAGCGGCACGTCGAGCGCCGCATCAGCCGCGCCGGCCTTGGCGAGTGCGGCTGCGACCTCGCCCGAAGTAATTCGCAGGTGGGCCACTGCGCCCTCGGCGATGAGCTCGTCCCAGGACTTCAGCTCGAATCGATCGACATCAAGGGTCGGCGCGGTGACAGACACATGCTCGACGCGAGCGTGCAGCACCATCCTTGCGGTGTCGTGGATCGCGGCCCGCATGAGACGTGCCGTAACGGTCGCCTGGGCGACGAAGTTCGGCGGCAGCGCGGAGGCGTCGCCTTGCATCGGCTGCCCGGCTTCGCGCGCCAGGAACGCGTCGAGCTGCGGCTGGCGCACAGCGTCGTGGTAGACGTAGGGCTCGCGATGAAAGATCACCTTGGCGCCAGTGATACGCCCGTTGGGCTCGACGCCCGCGATCACGTCGAACGGGATCACCGAGTAGCCGGGCGCTGCGATGATATCGAGCGTCGAAAATATGTAGGCGACCACTTTGTCGCCTTTGTAGACGGCAATGGCGGGTGGCGACCCTTCTTCCGGTCCGAGGCGCTCGGCGCCCGGATAGACGACCGCCATCACGTCGGGCGTCAGCCGCTCTCGCAGTTTGCCTTTTTCCGCCAGCGCGGGCGAAGCAATGGCCAGCGCCATCAGCGCGAGCGAGAAGCTTCTGCGAAACGATTCGAACGCCCAAAAAATCATGTGATGCGCTTTTTGCCCGGCATGCTGCAGCATCAAAAATTATGACGCAAAACGCAATGATCCATCCACGTCTTATGCCGGAAAGCCCGGTCTTTTGAAGCGCGCCACGAAGCTCCCGAATTTACGCCCCGCCATGACGATCTTGCGAGTCATCGTTCAACGCCCTTGGCTATCATTTCGCAGAAGCCGTTGCAGGCGCAGCGATGGTCGACGGCCCGGCAATCCGGACCCGGTCGCCTGAGGCAATTCCATCCGGCGGGCTCTCGATAACGCGATCGTCGGCGGTGAGGCCCGACGCGACCTCGATCACTTTGCCCAGATCACGAGAGATCGTGACCTGCTTGAGAACGACGCGATCGTCGCTGCCGACCGTTGCAACGCTCAATCCACTCTTGTCGAATATAAGCGCGCCCGCCGGCACGTTGATCGCGATCTCCGGATGCGGCAGTTCAAAGCTCACATTGGCGAACGCACCGGTCATCAGGTTGCCGTTGGCATTGTCGACAATGAGCAGCATTCGGGTCGTGCCGGAGGCAGCGTCGACAGACTGTGCGGAGGCTTCGACGGTCGCCGGAAAGCTGCGGCCCGGGTACTCCGGCACGGTGATCTCGGCCTTTGTACCGATCCTGATGCTGGGCACGTAATTTTGGGGGACGTTGACATAGGCCCGCAATCTGCTGGTGTCTGAAACGACGAACAGCGCTGGCCCCCCTCCCCCTCCGGCGTTGATCAGCGCGCCAACGTCGGTGGTGCGCGCGGTGACAAGTCCGTCGAATGGCGCAGTGATGCGTTTGTACTGTTCGAGGACCTTGAGACGGTCGAGATTGGCCTGTGCCGACTTGACCAACCCCTGCTTGTTCGCGAAATCAGCCCCCCTCTGATCGAGGTCCTGTTTCGACACCGCGCCTGATTGGACCAGCGACTGTCCTCGTTGCAACGTCGAGCTGGCGAGACCGGCATTGGCCTGCGCACTTGCCACGCCGGCTTCGGCTTGCATGATCTGCTGGTCGAGGTCCGGAGCGTCGATTTCAGCGAGAAGCTGCCCGGCTTTGACCGGCGTGCCGATATCGGCCTTCCACTCTTTGAGATAACCGCTGACGCGCGCAAAAATCTGTGCCTGGGTGTAGGCCTCCAGCCGGCCGGGAAGCTCGATAGTCGTACGCCTGCCGCGCGTGTCTGGCGTTGCGACTGCGACAACAGGCACCGCCTGCTTTTCGGTCCATTCGCTCAAACGTGCGTCCGCCATTCTGCGCGTGGTGATGCCCGTGACGACGATGATCACGGCAGCCGCGGCCGCAGCGATGCCTGCGACGCGCAGCCCCCGGCGCGATAGGACGGACCGGGTAGGCTTAGGCGACATGCGGCTCTCCAATCGCTGGGGCAGAGACCTTGCCTGCGTTTCTATGCAGGATGCTGAAGACGACCGGCACGAACATCAGTGTTGCGACCGTAGCAAAAACGAGGCCACCAACCACGGCGCGCCCAAGCGGCGCATTCTGTTCGCCGCCTTCGCCGAGGCCGAGCGCCATCGGCGCCATGCCGATGATCATGGCGAGCGCCGTCATCAACACCGGACGGAAGCGGACGAATCCCGCCTCAAGCGCGGCTGCCACCGGGTCGCCTAGCTGTTCCAGGCGCTCCCTGGCGAAGCTGATGACGAGGACGCTGTTTGCCGTGGCGACCCCCATGCACATGATGGCGCCGGTCAGCGCCGGGACCGACAAGGTCGTCTGTGTGGCGAACAGCGTCCAGACGATGCCAGCGAGGGCGGCCGGCAGGGCGCTGACGATGACGAACGGATCGCCCCATGACTGGAAATTGACCACGATCAGCAGATAGATCAGCACGATGGCGCCGAGCAGACCGAACAGCAGTCCCGAAAACGCGCTGTTCATCGTGTTGATCTGCCCGAGCAGGACAACTTGAACCCCCTTTGGCGCATCTTTTGCCGCTTCGTCCACGATCTTCTGGACGTCGGCAGCGACCGCACCGAGATCGCGCCCCTGCGTGGTGCCGTAAACCTGAACCATGGACTGGATGTTGTATTGCGACAACACCGCGGGCCTGGCCACGCGGCTGATGTCCGCGATGGCACCGAGCGTCTGCGCCTGCGCCCCGGGAGCCGTGATGGCGATATTCTTCAGGGCATTCAACGAGTCGATTCGATACTGCGGCGTCTGCATGACGATCGCATAGGACACGCCGTTATCCGGATTGAGCCAAAACGTCGGCGCGGCCTGGCTGCTGCCCGCAAGATTGACCGCCAGACTGCTGGTCACGTCGCGTTCGGTCATGCCGACGTACTGGGCCCGCGTCCGGTCGACATCGACATCAAAGCCGGGGCCGCTGAGCGACTGCTGGATTCGCGCGTCGGCGAGACCTGGAACATGCCGAAGCCGGCGCAGCAGTTCCTGCGCATAGGCGTAATTCGCCGCCAGATTCGGCCCGCGGATTTGCAAGTCGATCGGAGCGGGCGCGCCGAAATTCAAAATCTGGCTGATGATGTCGGCAGGCAGGAAGGAGAACGTCACTCCGGGGAAGCGAGCCGGCAGCTCCTCGCGAAGTATCTTTACATATTCCGCTGTCGGTCGATGGTCTTCCTTCAACTTGATCTGGATTTCGCCGTCCTGCGAGCCGATGGTGCCCGTATTGTTGTAGGTCATGTTGATGCCGCTGACCGGGAAGCCGATGTTGTCGACCAACGTATCAAGCTCGTCTGGCGGAATGATCTGGCGGATGGCCGTCTGAATTTTTGCAAACTGTTGCGCGCTTTCCTCGACACGCGTGCCGATGCGCGTACGCACGTGCATCAGGATCTGACCGGCATCGACGGACGGGAAGAAGTCGCGCCCGAGATAGGGAGCGAGCGCAAACGACCCCGCGACAAAGGCGAGGAAGCCGATGACGAACGCGGGCCGTCGATGCAGCGCCATCGTCAACAGCTCGCGATAGCCCAGACGGACGCGCTCAAAACCTCGCTCGAAGGCGCGCTGAAAGCGCACCAGCGGATTGCGCGACCGCGGCAGCGCCCCGTCCACGCCATGCATGTCGGTGTGCGGGGCGTGCTTGCGTAGCAAATAGTTGGCCATTGTCGGCACCAGCGTGCGCGACAGGATGAACGAGCAGATCATTGCGGACATAACCGCTTCGGCCATCGGCACGAACAAGTAGCGGGCCACGCCCGTCAGAAAGTACATCGGTACAAACACGATGCAGATGCAAAGCAGTGAAACGAACGCCGGCCTCACAATCTGCTCGGCGCCATCCATGATGGCGGTCTCGACCTCCTTGCCCTGCTCGAGATGCCAATTGATGTTCTCGATCGTCACCGTGGCATCGTCGACGAGGATCCCGACGGCAAGGGCAAGCCCGCCCAATGTCATGATGTTGAGCGTTTCACCAAGCGCGGCGAGCGTTGCGATCGAACCCAGCACGGAAAGCGGAATGGAGGTCGCGATGATGACGGTCGAACGCCAGCTTCCGAGGAATATCAGAATCATCAGGCTGGTCAGGGCGGCCGCGATGATGCCCTCGCGGATGACGCTGCTCACCGCCGCGGTGACGAACAGCGACTGATCCCCAATCAGCGCGATGTTGAGATTGCCTGGCAGGATCGCTTTGAGGTCCTCTACCTTTTTCTTGATGCCGTCGATGATTGCGAGCGTCGACACCGAACCATTCTTCAACACCTGCATCAGCACGGAGCGGTTGCCTTCGACGTGTACAATATTGGTCTGCGGCGGATTGCCGTCGCGAACGTGGGCAACGTCACGAATATAGACCATTGCGCCGTTCACACTCTTGATCGGCAGGTCGCCGAGCGCCTCAATTGCGGACGGGGCGTTGTTGAGCTGGATCGTGTATTCGAAGGTCCCGATCTTCTGCGTTCCGACCGGCGTGACCAGATTTTGGTTCGCCAGGGCATTGGCGACGTCCGGGCCAGACAGGCCTCGAGCCTGCAGCGCCTTGGAGTCGAGATCGATCTGAACCTGCCGTGCCTTGCCGCCGTAGGGATATGGGATTGCCGCGCCAGGCACCGTGACGAGCGGCGTGCGAACGACATTGAGGCCGGTGTCGGCCAGCGTTTGTTCGGATAGCCCCTGGCCCGACAACGCAAGTTGAATGATTGGCACTGTGGAGGCGTTGTAGTTAAGGATCAGGGGCGGCGTGGCGTTGGGTGGCATATTCTTGAGCAGGGTCTGCGATACCGCCGTCACCTGCGTATTGGCGATGCGGATATCCACGCCCGGCTGGAAGAATACCTTGATGATGCCAAGGCCGGTGTAGGACGTGGCCTCCATATGCTCGATGTCGTTGACCGTGGTCGTCAGTGCGCGCTGGAACTGCGTCACCATGCGGCCGGCCATCTGATCCGGCTGCAACCCGGTATATTGCCAGATCACCGCGATTACCGGAATGCGGATGTCCGGAAAAATGTCAACGGGGGTGCGCAATGCCGACAGTGGACCAACGATGAGAATGACCAGGGCGAGCACGACAAACGTATAGGGGCGCCGCAGGGCGATGCGGACAATGGCAATCATTTCGCGGACGCTCCCGGGTCACGTAGCAGCTCAAGCGGCATGTATGGCACAAGGATGCCTCCCCCGTGAGGACGAATACCGCAGGGCGGCAAAATTGTTTGCGTCATAATGCCGAATCTCGGCCAGCCGCACCAACTCACAAATGCGTTCCCGATCATCCCTTTTTAAGCGCCGCAAGCGGAACGGCCGCTGCCGTGGGCAGCTCCGCTCTGCTTCAATGTGATGTGCATGTCAGCCCCTCACGCGAGCGACGTCTCCAGTCTCACCGCCCGCCAGCGCATTCCACACTTTAATTCGCGAGTTCGTCATCGATGAGAGGCTTCCCGATCAGACAGGCATCACTCACTCCTGACATCGCCGCCTCTCGCAGCGTAAACCGCAGACCATTGGTCGAGATGGATGACGCTGTGCGCAATACTGTGAACTACACGATCTGTAGTTTCGGTCGTCAGATTATCGCGCATCACAACCGTAGACTGATGCTGGGCAAATAGCGCCTCAGTGCCGGGATTTGCCGCCGGTAACGTAGCGAACTTTGAGCCAAAAGACGTATCTCGAACAAGCTATCGGAATGTCGACCCGTTTGGGCTTGACCCGATCAAAGCGCCGACGGTCCACTCGTGAGACCTGGCACCAGCCCTCGGCTCCTGCTCAGTCTCTGCAAGGCTCACATAAATCCCAAACTCGCCCACCTGGGCACCGGCGAGAAGAAATTGCAGGGCGATGGTGGTCTTCCCGGTCCCTGGACTGCCTTCCAGCAGATGAAGTCGATTACGAGCCAAGCCGCTATACAAAACGGCCTCCAAACCGGTCAGCCCGGTAGGCGTAAGCCGAGCCGGAGCGCCCGGCGGCCAAAGAAATGCGGCTGCCCAAGCCTCGATCTTCACGCACGCGACCGTCTCCGCATCATCCGCCTTCCATGCCCATCTGTGGCAACGGCTTGGGATTGTCGGGAAGGCTGAAATGAAGCACGGTATGCGGCGGTGACGAGCGCAAGCCACCGGTCACCGCAGGGGGGACGAACTAGCCGAACAGACCGATTCGCTCGATACTTTTCGCAAGATTAAATATAAGACCATAATGAGAACTGCGGCGCTTTAGGCACTGTGGAAAAATATCGTCCGTTGCCGCATACATCGCCGTAGCGCCCGTGACATGCCAATGAAGGTAAATCAACGCGCCCCTACCCAACTGGACCCTTGCGCTGAGAACTGCAAGATGAAACGATATTATCGATTTGTGGTCTATAACTTCGCTGAGTTTGACGCTAACCAACGAGTGCGGGCCTGTTACGCGCGCTAAAATGAGTGCCATCCACTATGGATTTAAGCGAATCGGAATCTTCGCGCGTATCGACCGATACGGCTATGATGGCGCGCTGCATCGAGCTGTCGCGCCTCGCGGTAAGCAAAGGTGAATATCCCTTCGGCACGGTCATCGCCTTGGACGGTCAAATCGTGGCCGAAGCGATCAACCGCACCGTCCGAGAGGGCGACGTGACGCGCCATGCGGAGGTCATTGCCCTTGGCAACGCGCAAAAGGCGGTCGGCCGCAAGCAACTTCGCCGCTACACTCTTTATACTAACGTCGAGCCGTGCGCGATGTGCTCCTATTGCATTCGCGAGTCTTGGGTCGGGCGGGTGGTTTATGCGCTCGGCTCGCCGGTCATGGGCGGGCTGTCGAAATGGAACATTTTGCGGGATGACAACATGTCGGACCGCATGCCGCAGATATTTGGCCCCGTCCCGGAGGTCGTCAGTGGCGTCGAAATGTATGAAGCCCAGCAGGCTTGGCGGGATTGGAACCCGTTGGCTTGGGAGATGATCAAATTGCGCGGCCTGCTGACACAGCCATGCCCGCACGAGGGCCATGTCGACGTGCGACCCGCGCGTGCCCGTTCAGTCTGGCACTACCTCCAGCACGTCTTCGCGCGACCTCACCAATCTCAAATTGAAACAGATACGCCGCTGTGAAAGCCCGAAAAAATGACATGCACGAATAAGGTTTATATCAATACAGCCTGCCCGCACTCGCCGTATGGGTGGTGATCATGGATCAGACACCTCGCGCAGAAGCGGCCGTCAAGGTCATTGAGGACAGAAACCGCGCGGGCGGCCTCGACCGCCGGGGTAGTCCACACGGCACCGCTCGCCGATTGCTACGTGGATTTATTCACTTCTTTTCCTATCATCTCATTCTCAGCCGGCGGAGCACGCGGGTCACATACGCTGCCGGCTTCCGCCTCACTGTGCGCCCGACGGTGTTTCACCCGCGCTATTTCATCAGCAGCGAGCGCTTCGCCGAGTTCATTGGCGGTCTCGATCTGACCGGCAAGCATGTAATCGATATTGGAACGGGGTCGGGCATCCTCGCGCTGGCGGCAGCGCGCGCCGGCGCCGAATTCGTCACGGCAGCCGATATCAATCCGAATGCCGCCCTCACTGCCGCCGAAAACGCACGTGCCAATGGTTTGGGTGACCGCGTCGCGGCGGTGTGCTCTAACCTTCTCGCCGCGCTTGCGCCACGCCCGTTATACGACGTGATCCTGTCCAGTCCGCCCAAGCATGCGGGCGAACCGCGCAATCTCGCCGACCGTGGCTGGCACGCAGGCCCGAAATATCGCGACATCGCGGCTTTATTCGGCCAAGCCCGTGAGCGCCTCAAGCCAAACGGGCGCCTGTACGTCATGGTCTCGTCCGATTCCGATCTCGACCTGTTTGGCATGCTGATTGACCAAGCTGGATTTCAAGCAAGCCTCGCTCACGAATATTCGATCGTCATCGAATCGTTCATCATCTATGAGCTGATCGCGCGGCCGGCAGGCGGCGGAGTATCTTAAGCCCGTTAACCGCGGCTCCGCTGTCGAATTGCATGGCGACATATTATGCCGTGTCGCCGCTTATGCCGTATCGCCGCGACAGGGAGCGTCCTTCACGTCAGTGAATGCAATGCCGGCGCTAAGCTGACCCGTATAATCAAGATCGAATGCGTTGCGCGCCAGGAAGACGAGATCGCTATCGAAATCCTCCGCAATTGCCGAGCGATGGGTCGCCACAAACTGATCGAGTATTTTGCGGTCGTTCGTCGCAATCCAACGCGCGAGCTGGAATCCGGTTATGTCCCAATCGATTTTTAGACCGTACTCGTCGGCGAGGCGCACCCTCAGTACGTCAAGTTGCAGCGGGCCGACCACCCCGACCAGCGCCGGGGATCCGTCGATTGGCCGAAACACCTGCACGACACCCTCCTCGGCCAGTTCCTGCAGCGCCTGCTTCAGCTTCTTGGCCTTCATAGCGTCGGGCAAGCGAACTCGGCGCAGGATCTCGGGCGCAAAACTCGGTACGCCCACGAAGTTGAGATCCTCACCTTCGGTCAGGGTGTCGCCGATGCGCATGGTCCCGTGGTTGGGAATGCCGACCACGTCGCCGGCATGGGCCTCCTCGGCCAGCGTACGATCCTGAGCAAAGAAGAATTGCGGCGCCTGAAGGGTAATGACCTTTCCTGTCCGTACCTGCTTGACCTTCATGCCGCGGGTCAACTTGCCCGAGCACAGCCGCACGAATGCGATGCGGTCGCGGTGGTTCGGATCCATGTTGGCCTGCACCTTGAATACGAAGGCCGACATGGCCGGCTCCGCGGCCGACACCGCCCGCTTGTCGGCCGCCTGCGCCCTTGGCGGCGGTGCGATGCTCGCGAGGGCATTGAGCAGATCGCCGACTCCGAAATTCTTGAGCGCACTGCCGAAGAAGACCGGCGTCATGTGGCCCTCGCGGAAAGCCTGCAGATCGAAACGCTTACAAGCTTCGCGCACCAGATCAAACTCGCCGCCAAACACCGCCGCGTCGAGATTAGGGTTCAAAGCAGTGACCTGGGCCAGCGTCATTTCGCGTAATGCGCCGATGGAGCCGGTATCACCGTCGAGCAGGCGGACGCCGCCGGTTTCCACGTCGATGGTGCCCACGAAATCGCGCCCCCGCCCGACTGGCCACGTGATCGGCGCGGTGTCGAGCGCCAGTGTCTTCTCGATCTCGTCGATGAGGTCGAACGGGTCGCGGCTCTCACGATCCATCTTGTTGATGAACGTAATGATCGGTATGTCGCGCAGTCGGCAAACCTCGAACAGCTTGCGCGTCCGTGCCTCGATGCCCTTTGCTGCATCGATCACCATCACGGCTGAATCAACCGCCGTGAGGGTCCGATAGGTGTCTTCGGAGAAATCCTCGTGGCCAGGCGTATCGAGCAGATTGAACACGCGGCCGTCGTACTCAAAGGTCATCACCGAGGTGACGACGGAAATCCCGCGCTCGCGTTCGATGGCCATCCAGTCCGAACGGGTCATGCGCCGGTCGCGTTTGGCCTTGACCTGCCCGGCGAGTTGGATCGCCCCGCCAAACAGTAGAAGCTTCTCCGTCAGCGTGGTCTTGCCCGCGTCTGGATGGGAGATGATCGCAAAGGTGCGGCGGCGCTCGACCTCGGTCGTCAATCCCAACCTAGCCGGGCTGCCCTCGGAAGGGCGAATGGATATGTTCATTGCGGCTCGGGATGTCGCAGGTTCGGCCGCCCTGATCAAGGTCGCAAACTGCCTTTTGACGGGTAAATGACCAAAGACGAACCTGCCGGACCGGCGGCCGGTGCCAACTTGGGCATATCTCGCAGTGTCGGTTGCTCTCAATCGAAGGAGAAGCCGACGCAATGCGCCGGAGCATAATCCGCCACACCAGCGGCATCCGTTTCCGCCGGAGTAAAATCCGGCAGCCAAGAGGGAGGCAATCGTATGGTATTTCCGCGATCGACAGAGCACATTCGGAGCAATGACACTGCCGCCGCCAAACGGGATGAGCCGATGAACCGAACACGTCGCGCACCAAAATACCTTCTCGTCGGCATGGCCATGGGAGTCATGCTTTTCGGCGCGCGCGCCTGGGCGGACGATAAGCTTCTCGAAGAGACGGTTGAATTCACGGGGGAGATTCTCTTTCTGCAGAGTCACGTCCCGGCACTCGTCATCGGTATCGTGCGCGACGGCAAGACGGCCGTCTTTGGCTTTGGCGAAACCTCCGATGGATCGGGCAAGCCGCCCAACGGACACACATTGCTTCGCGTCGGCTCACTAACCAAGGCATTTACAGGGCAGGTTTTGGCCAGTCTGGTTGCGGACGGAACGGTCAAGTTCACTGACCGGTTACAGGATCGCATCGGTTGGAATGCGACGATGCCGAGCCGCGGCGGACATCAGATAGCATTAATAGACTTGGCGACACACTCGTCAGGGCTTCCAAGAGAGCTTGAGCGTGAGCCGGGGCCTCCCGATGACCCGTTCTCAACCCTCACGCCGGAAGCCTATCGCAGCGCATTGGCTTCCGACCCGCTAGTGTTCGCGCCGGGCACGGGTGCGCTCTATTCCAACTTCGCGTTTGACGTACTCTCGGCCGCCCTGTCGCATGCCGCAGACAAGCCGTATGACGCCCTGCTCAAGGAGCGCGTCCTCGATCCGGCGGGCTTGAAGGACACGGTGCTCTCGCTGCGAGCGGGTGACCATGCTCGCCTCCTCCAGGGTCACAATTTCGATGGTAAGGCGCTCGCCGACGTGAAGACCCCGCTCATCGCCGGCGGCGCGAGCGGAATCTATTCGACACCCGATGACATCCTGCACTGGCTGTCTTGGCACCTCGATCGCTTTGGATCAAAAGAGGCGGAGATCAGGCTGCTCGATCACGCAGCCTATATTCAGCGCGACGGGCTGAATCCGGTTTCGGGTTTCGACGAGTCCGGTCACATGGACGCTATTAGTCTTGGCTGGATCGTTATGGCGCCACACGGCGACTTGCCGCTAATTCTGCAAAAGGCGGGCGGACTGCAGGGCATATTCACCTACACCGCATTCGCGCCAACGCGCGGGATCGGAGCCTTCGTCGCCATCAACAAATTCGACTTCGGTGCCGCGATGGCTATGGCCGGCGTCGTCAACCACCTGATCGGAGAGCTCGCCCCGCGCTGACGAGAAGGGTCGCACCGCCGACATCGATTTAATTTGATTTCGGCGCGCGAGTTGCGCGCGACTCTGCAGAAAAACGCGATGAAGCGGCCCTGGAAGTCCCCGGTGTTCCGCGATCCACGGGGGCGCCCTTGCGGTCGTCAAAAAGACCCTTCAATCTTACGGCCCAACGGTAATGAACGGCATACCTTGATGATATGCGGAGGAAACAATGAAACTTCTCAATCTCGGCCTCTTGGCCCTGCTGCTTGGCTCCGGTGCAGACATCGCCTCGGCCGGCACGATTACAGGAACCATCAAGGGGCCGGACGGCGCTCCCTTCCGCGCTGCCTTCGTGCGCGTCCAGAACGTGAAGTCCAAGATGACGATGATGGTCCTCTCCGACAGCCAAGGGCGATACTGGACCGACAATCTTGATCCGGGAACCTACGACGTCTGGGCGACCGCGGTCGGCTACAAGGGCGATCCGGCGCGCCGGGGCAATGTGACGGTCGATGACAAGCGCCAGACAATCGACTTCACGATGCAGACGAGCTTGATCCAGTGGAGTCAACTGACCAAATACCAGGCTGGCGTGCTGCTTCCGGATGCTCCCGGAAAATGGGAACTCGTCCAGCAGTGTTTCAACTGCCATGCCCTCGGCAAGATCGGAGCCGTCGGACGCCACGATCACGAGGGGTGGATGAATGCGATTGACGTGATGCGGCAACTCGGGGTTGCCCGGATCAATCCAAACGTGGCCGGACAGGCAGCAGACTATCTCGCGGCTGCCTTCGGCCCGGATTCCACCACTCCGCTCTCGCCGGCGCAAATGCCGGACTATGCGAAGGTAAAGCAGGACCTCAATGGCTTCAGCGATGAAGCATTGAACGTCGTCTATGTCGACTACGAATTGACCGGCGACCCCAAGGACCGTCCCGGAACCGCGAAGCCGGACAAGGATGGCAACCTCTGGATGGAAATGTCCGCCGGACTTTCGCGGCTGAATCCGAAAACGGGCGAGATCAAGACTTGGCGATTGCCCAACCGCAGCCTGAGCTTCATCCATGAAATCCTGCCGACCCCCGACGGCTCTGTGTGGCTGACACTAGAGCGGCAGGGCGGTCTCGCACGGTTCGACACTGCAACCGAGAAGTTCGAGGTCTTCATCGACCAGCAGTCGAACCAGAACTTCGACCTCACCAAGCCCGCGCAGAAGGACCCGAATGATCCATTCCCGAACCTGCCGAATCCCGCCGGGGGTCAGGGCGGCGGCGCGCGCAGCCATACCGCCGTGGTCGATCACGAAGGCAACATCTGGGTGTCCGGCCGGCCACTGAAGAAGTTCGACACCAAGACGCAGAAATACACTTACTTCTCCGCCGAAGTGCCCGACACCTATGGCATCTCGGTCGACCAGTCCGGGCACGTCTGGTTTGCCGAGTTCAATTCCCGCGACTTCCAGGGCATCGGCTTTGTCGACGTGAAGACCAACCAGATCACCAAAATCAAGCCACCGGCCGGTGTGACGCCGCGGCGGCTCAAGGTCGACTCGCAGGGCAAGATCTGGATCGGCGATTATTTCGGCGGCAGCGCGACGCGCTTCGACCCCGCGACCGGGGCGTTCAAGGTCTTTAAGATGCCGGGACCGATGCCGACGCCCTACGGGTTCGTCGTCAGCCACGACGACAATGTCTGGTATTCCTCGATGTACACCGACACATTCGGCAAGCTCGACCCCAAAACCAGCAAGATCATCGAATATCCTTCGCCCTATGGCGAGCGCGGGACGCGCGACATGTTCGAGGATGCCCAGGGCCGGATCTGGTACGGCGCGCAGCCGTATTTCAAGGTGGGCTATTTAAGGGTTCGGACGCCGTCGGAAAAGGCCAGCGCGCTGGGCCAATGATTTGCCCCACTTGTACGCAACTGACCGGAACGGGCCGAGTACGAACGCGCCCGCTCCGGTTGCCGTCCCCACGTCCCGTTCCTCCTGCACCCGAATAGGCGGCAGAAGAGGGGTATGACTGGCCCGACGCTTCCAGCGATCTTCATGACGCCCTCGATAACGAGGCCCTAAACGCGCAGGCACTGGCGCAAGCTGCGTCGTCTGTCGGCGCAAGCCCTTTCCCGCACGTCAGTTGATTGATGCGGTTGAGAGGGCAGTCCCTCAGCAAGGATACCGGCCAACCGACCTTCTGCCGCCCCCGCGCGGCAGGCGAGCACCCCTTCAGAGAGGGTTACCTCCTCCTCTGCTGCTATCGACCAAAGGTGCGGCGATTACGCTGGCGGCAGGTTTTGTGTTCTTAACTTATCGTCAACGGCCCTGATCGAGGGTGGTTGCATGCTGACCGCTTGGAGGATTGGAAGCCTCGTCGCCGCCCTCGCGCTGCCCCTATGGGCTGGCGCGTTGATTGCCGACGACGTGCGACTGGATCGCGCGTCCTGGCAGGAAAAATACCGGCGGCCGGCAGAAATTCCGTTCCCATCCGACAATCCGTACACGGAGGCGAAATCCAAGCTCGGCCGGATGTTATTCTTCGATCCAATTCTATCGGGTTCGATGACGCGGTCCTGCGCGAGTTGCCATCAGCCCACGCTATCCTGGTCGGACGGGCTCCCGCGCGCGATTGGCGAAAAGGAAATCGTCCTGCCATTTCGAGCTCCGACGCTGCTCGCGGTAGCGTGGACGCCGCGGCTCGGCTGGGACGGGCACTTCCGCGACCTTGAGGCGGTGGCGTTCGGGCCCATCACCGCCCCTAACAATATGAACCTGCCGGAGCGGGTGCTGATCGAACGATTGGCCTCGATCCCCGGCTACGTCGCTTCCTTCAACCAGGCGTTCGGCGAGGGCGACATCAGTCGCCGGAAGATCGAGCTTGCACTTGCGACCTTCGAGCGTTCCATCGTTCCGAGCGAAGCGCCGTTCGACCACTGGATTGAGGGTGACGAGAGCGCAATCGACGAAGGCGCCAAACGCGGCTTCGATTTGTTCAATGGCAAGGCCCACTGCGTGTCCTGCCATAGCGGCTGGGGATTTACCGATTCCTCCTTCCATGACATCGGCACGGCGCAAGACGACGATATCGGACGCGGGCGGCTGTTCCCGAATTCGATCAAGCTTCGCTACGCCTTCAAAACGCCGACGCTGCGCGACGTGGCGCGTCGCGGGCCATACATGCACGATGGTTCGGTCGGCACTCTGAAAGCAGTGATCGATCTCTATGATCGGGGCGGAATCGAGCGGGCGAGCCGATCGGAGCGGATCTTCCCGTTGGGATTGACCAAGAACGACAAGGCCGACCTCGTCGCCTTCCTGCGCACGCTCACGAGCATGCCCGAATCGTTTGCGGTTCCGGCGCTGCCACGCTGACGATCGCTTCCTTCTCCTTCACTCATAACATGGTCGGCAGCGCGTAGCCCAACAGCGCAATTCCGCCGATCAACAACGCGCCTGCGCCCGTCTCGAGCGCTTCGAGGTGCGCGGGCACGCGATGGGCCAAGGACGCAAGAGCTGCGCCAAACGTCACGCTGATTAGGCTGACTACGCCAACCAAGACATTCTCCCGCGCAAACTCGACCGAGCGGGCCCCTCATAAACGGCAAAACTTAAGACCGCCGCCTAACGCGTTCGTTAAGCGCTGTTAGCAGCGGCATGCCGCCTGCAAAGGTTAACCAATACTAAATTTGGCCGCGAAAGAGTCACCAAAGTCCTAAGATCTGTGGTAAAAGGTTAAACATACCAGTGAGCTGCGTGCGGCGGCGCAACTGGTGCCTCAACTACCCATGCCTGCGGCGTGAAGGAGGCCTCCTTTGAACTGCTTGCCGAACCGACTGCCGCGCGCGGCAGCCGTACCGATTGCGGTTGCCATCAATGCGATGCTGGCTGCGAGCGCCAGCGCGCACGTCAAATGGTTCTGCGCCTTTGATGTGGCCGGGCAGCCAAGAGGCCTGGAGAACGTCCTATGTCCGGACTTTGAATTGCTGGCGGGCCTATCGCTGCTTGGGCTGATTGGCGGCTGCCTGATTGAAGGGACGCTGCTCGGGGCGCTGGCGTTGCGCGCGATGGATCGGGCGACCGCCTTGGTCCGCGACAATACGGAACTGATGTTCCGCGCCGGCACCGGCTTTTTCTTCGTGGCGATCTGGGGACTAGGCGGCATCCTGCTGACTCCGGAATTGAAGACGAGCTCGACGGCGATCGGCGCGATCCAGCTCGGCATTGCTGCAGGCATGCTGTCACGCCGCACCATGCCGTTGTCGGCGCTGGGGATCGCCGCTCTGTTCGCGATTGCGACCTGGAAATATGGCGTCTTTCACTTGGCGGACTATCCGGTATTTCTCGGCGTCGCGGCCTTCCTCGCCCTGACGGGATTGCAGCGCGATCTGTTCGGCGTCCGCGCCCTCGACGTGGTGCGCTGGAGCGCCGGTATTACGTTGATGTGGGCGTCGATCGAGAAATGGGCCTATCCGGAATGGTCGTTTCCGTTGCTGATCGAACATCCAACGATGGCGGTGGGCTTCGATCCCGAATTCTTCATGCGCGCCGCCGGGGCGGTCGAGTTCGCGCTCGCCTTCGCGTTGATGTGGTCGCCGTTGGTGCGGCGGATCGCCGCCATCCTGCTGACTGCGATGTTCGTAAGCGCGGTCGCCGAATTCGGCAAGGTCGATCTGATCGGCCACACGCTGATCGTGGTCGTGCTGCTTGCCATCATCGCGGACAACGGCGGCAAGCCGGTGCTGGTCCGCTATCCGTGGCTAGTGCCGGTCGGCTATGCTTCCGCGCTCGCCGGATTTCTGATGGCCTACTACGCGGCGCACGCCGTGCTGTTCGGCACCACCATTACCTGACGCGCGACAACCCAAAGCGCGTCACGCCGCCACGCCGCCCTTGGGCGGCGTCCACGCGAGCTATTTGACGTGGACGACCAACTTCATTTTGGGATGGATAGCGCACAACACGTCGAAATCGCCGGTCACGGGGAAGGTGATGCTGATCCTGGCGCCCGGCTCCTGGTCGCCGGAATCAAAACTGAATTTGTTTGAATCAACATAGGCGTGATGTTGCAGGTCGCCGTCGTCATTGACGATCTGCACCACCTCGCCACGGTTGATCGTGACCTCGCCCGGTTTGAACTCGCGTCCGGCCTGCGACACGACATATTGAGGCAGCGTCAACCCCGCCAGCGTCCCGAGGCCAACAGACGCCACGACCACGAGCAAGACGATGAGCGGCGTTCGCATGCGCGCAAAAGCGTGACTCAGCATGCAGACCCCTCTGACTACCGAAGAATGTCTGCAACTTGAAGTCTTATCGGTTAAGAGCGCGTTAACGAATTATCCAGGATGCGCCCGACCGCTCAAGCGACTTTAACTTGCGGGACTTACTACGGTAAGCTTGGAGACTGGGCGCATCATGGGTCGCACCGCCGTCGCGTTATTGCTTGATCGGGCAGTGTCTGGATGCCGTCGCAGCATCGCGCACGCCGCCTCGTTTCGCGTGACGATCCGCGGCCGCATCCTGGTCGCCTTCCTGATCATGAGCATGATCACCGCCGCGCTCGGCGGCTACGCGACCATGGGTATCCAGGACGAGGGCGTCCTGGTGCAAAAGACCTATGACGAATCGCTGATGGCCATCAATTACGCGCGGGCGGCAGCAACCGATTTCGCCGCCATGCGAGCGGCATTCGCGCGCCAATGGATAGCGACCGATCCGGCGATGCGCGCCAAGCTCGATGGCAACGTCAAAGCCCTCGGCAAGACGCTCACCGAGGATCTTGCCGTCGCGATCCAACGATCGCAATCGACCCGCGCCAGGCAAGCCGCTGCCAACGTGCAGCGCGCAGTGGCTGCATGGCAGATCATGAGCGAACGTCTTGTTGATGTCACCAGGCTGGATGCAAGCTGGGCGGCGCTCGACCATCACGCCAGCGAGGTTGACGAGCAAATCGATCTCCTGGTCAATTACACCGCCGGCGACGGCTTTCTTTACCGGCAATCGGCGCGCGCCACGGTCGCACGGGCGGTGCAGCTCAGTATCTTCGGCACGATGCTCGCTCTCCTGCTGTCAGCGCTGGTCGCGTGGGCACTGGCGCGGCGGATCGTCGGACCGGTCGCGGCCGCGTCTAATGCCGCCGAACTGATCGCCAACGGTAAGCTCGATGTCGTGATCCCAAAAGGCAGCGCCGACGAGCTTGGCAAGCTGCTCGCCTCCATGGGGCTCATGCGCGACAACATCAAGACGATGATGGGGCGTGAGGTCGCGCTGCGACGCACCGCGCAAGCCCGCCTTGCCGACGCATTGGAAAGCTCGCGCGAAGGCGTCGTGGTGGTGGACGCGGAAGATCGCATCGCGCTCGCAAATTCCCAGGCCGCGGATTTCCTGGGTGTATCGCCCGATCTCTTGAAGCCGGCAACACCCCTGCTCGAGCTGCAGCCAGCCCTGAGCGGCTCCCCCGACGCCGGAACTGCGCTGATGCGCCGCGGCGGTGATCTGCCGGCGACCAGCGAAGCGCTTCTGCCGGACGGACGCTGGCTGCGCATGAGCCATAGCGCGACGCGCGACGGTGGCTTCATCGTGGTGTGCAGCGACATCAGCAAGTCAAAGAGGCAGGAGGCCGATCTCCGCCAAACCAATCTGCGCCTTGATGCCGCGCTCGACAACATGTCGCAAGGACTTTGCCTATTTGACGCGCACAACAGGCTCAAGGTGGTCAACCGCCGGTACTTGGAGATCTTCGGGCTGTCGCGTGAGGAGATCCAATCCGGCACGACGCTTCGCGACATCCTCGAATTGAGCGTGGCCAGCGGCAATCACGCAGGCAAGACCGCAAACCAATTGCTCGCCGAGCAAGCCAGGTTCATGACGGGCCGAGGCGCCGGTACGCATTACATCGAGCTGAGCGGCGGGCGCATCGTCGCCAGCGTCTATACGCCCACCTCGGACGGCGGCTGGGTCGCCACCTACGAAGATGTCACGGAACGGCGCGCGGCCGAGGCCAAGATCATGCACATGGCCCGGCATGATGCCCTCACCAACCTGCCGAACCGCGTGTTGTTTCGGGAAGAGATGGAAGAGGCGCTCGCGCGCGGCGAGAAGCTTGCCGTGCTGTTCCTCGATCTCGATCGCTTCAAGAGCGTCAATGACACCCTCGGCCATCCGGTCGGCGACGCATTGCTCTGCGAGGTGACGAAGCGCCTGCAGATCGCGGCCGGTGGCGGCGATACGGTCGCGCGCCTCGGTGGCGACGAGTTTGCGATCGTGCAAATCGGCGCGCGGCCCACTGTCGCGAGTGAGCTCGCGGCGCGCGTCATCGACGCGATCTCCGAGCCGTTCGATATCCGGGGCCATCAAGTCGTCATCGGGACCAGCATCGGCATCGCTATTGCTCCGAACGACGGCAACGAACCCGACCAGCTGCTGCGCAATGCCGACATGGCGCTCTATCGAGCCAAGAGTGAAGGACGCGGAACCTATCACTTCTTCCAACCGGAAATGGACGCGCAAATGCAGGCGCGCCATGCGCTCGAGGTCGATCTTCGCAAGGCCCTGGCAGCCGGTGACTTCGAGCTGCACTATCAGCCATTCATGAATCTCGCTAGCGGGGAAGTCTGTGGTCTCGAAGCCCTGATCCGTTGGAACCATCCCTCGCGCGGCCTGGTTCCGCCGGATGAATTCATTCCGGTGGCAGAGGAAATCGGCGTGATCATGCCGCTTGGCGATTGGGTGCTGAAGCAGGCCTGCCGCGACGCTGCGATGTGGCCGAGCACGCTTACGATTGCGCTTAATCTGTCGGCGGCGCAGTTCCGCAATCCGGCCTTCGCTCTGTCGGTGGTTGCCGCCTTGGACGCGTCGGGATTGGATGCCAGACGCCTGGAGCTGGAGATCACCGAAACCGTATTGCTGCAGGACGATCGGGCGGTACTCAACGTGCTGCATCAAATACGCGACCTCGGCGTTCGAATCGCGATGGACGATTTCGGCACCGGATATTCGTCGCTGAGCTATTTGCGCAGTTTCCCCTTCGACAAGATCAAGATCGACCGCTCCTTCATTCGCGAGCTGGGAAAGAAAGACGACTGTGTAGCCATCATCCGCGCGATCACGCGCCTCGGCAGCAGCCTCGGCATGACGACAACGGCGGAAGGCGTGGAGACCCAGGAGCAGCTCGAAATCTTGCGGGCCGAAGGTTGCACGCAGGTGCAGGGCTATCTGCTGAGCCCGGCGCGGCCAGGCGCTGAAATTCTTGGTTTGCTGAGAAAGCTACAACCTCAGGTTCGCGCCGCTTAAAGCACAGCTCGTTTACGTTTCATTAACCAATTCCATCGGATGATCCCAACCGACCTGCAAATCGGTTGGAGCATTCGCATGTTGCCTGAACATCAACGAGTGCTTGATGATGAAATCTGCCCGGTCCCGGACCAGCTTCTGGGAGAGCTTTATCGGTCGAGTTCGCGCGGGGTCGATGTGCTCATCGCCGGGGTCGATCCTGGCGTGAGAGCGAAGCTCGCTACGTACTGCTACAGGCGGGCGCATTTTACCTCGATAGGGCTGGCGATCGCGGCCACTTGCAAAGAAGAAGATCTCAGCCATTGGGCGGGACGCGCTGGCGAGGCGCTGTTTGCCAGATCGCGGGAAGCGCCGCAGGCGTCCCATCCACGCCCCCACAATGCCGCGCGCCCCAAGATTACGCTCGCCACCGGCGCGCTCCGAACCATGCGCGGCTTCGAAGATGACTGGGTCGAAGAGCCTACAGTCGATGCAACGACAGGCTGATCCTAAGACGATGCGCCGCGCCCGTCAGCGCGTGGATGCCACGCTTCATTAGGCCGCTGCCTGTTTCGAATCCTTCCGGAAGCGACATGGAAAAGACACGCGACCTTTGCTTGGCCCTCGCGATCGATTGCGAAAGCCGGGCCGAAGACGCACCCGACGAGCGAGCAAGGGCGGAGATGATTGAGGCCGCCGAGAGTTGGCGCGTCGTTGCCGAGATGGCGATGAGGATTCGGGCTTCCCTCTCGGTCCTGCATTAGGCCGCCATTGCGCGGCGGTTTACGCCGGTGCATCAGCATGCGGATCTGGCCGCTGACGGTACCGCCACCCGATCCGATCTCCGCGCGTCGGCCGACCTACGCCGCAGGAGAGCCCCTCGACCGCGATCCACTATGATCTTCGCTCGATCGCGAAACGGCGCTGGAACCGGGTGACGTTCATGGGTGCTCTCCTTAATTCACTTCTGCCGCGGCTCAGGAATGCAATCGGTTCAATGCCGAGCGATTGCGTAGCAGGATTCGGCGCGAGCTCGGCACCTCGATGGTGGCGGCGTTTTCCAGGCTGGTGAGCGTGCGCGAGACCGTCTCGATCGTGAGGCCGAGATAGTCGGCAATGTCCTGCCGCGACATCGTGAGCTCGACCGCATTGCCGGCGGATCCGCGTTCCGCCATTTCCAGGAGGAAGCTCGCCACGCGCTCCTGCGCGGTCTGAATGAGCAGCAGAATGTGGTCCTGCACGCGGCGCAGCTCGCGGGCGGTCAGCGCCCACAACTCGCGCGCGACCCCGCCGTCGCGGGCGGCAAGAGCAACCACCGCGCTTCGCTTGATCACGAGCACCTTCGTGTCGCTGACCGCCTCGGCGGAAAACGTGTGCTCATCGCCTGTTTCCAGGCCGAAAATATCACCGGGAAGATAGAAGGCGCCGATCTGCCGGCGGCCGTCGGAAAGCATTTTGTACGTACGCACCGTACCACTGATGACCTTGTAGAGGTAATCGGCTGGTTCGTCCTCGCCGTAAATTTCGGCATTGCGCGCAAAGGTCATGGGCGCGCCTGCAAGTTCGATCCTTCCGCCAAGCGCGTGACCGGATTGGAACGGCGCGGCCGGTTTCGTCGTCAGCTTGAACGAAGCACTCCGGAATGCGGTTTGCGTCAACATGGCTAAGCTCCATTGTTTTGATGGAGCGTTCGTAGCGGCCACGTTGGGACTCGAAAATTCAGATAATGACCCTAAGGGCTTTTCCGGAGGTACGAAAACGCCTGATCCTTGCGAGCCATGATAACTGGATTGGCTAATCCGATAGCAACAATTCCGATAGCAACAATCGTAAGTCATCAACTTATGCGGGCTATGATTGAGGTCAATAGTTCCGACAGCGCTCACCGAGCATCCCAGGTAATGTTGTTTCAGATCAAAGACAGGAGCTACTGTGCGTAAAAATGTCAGTATGGTGTAGTGAACCAGACCTGATTCGAAATGACAAAAACCGCGTGGCAGCCGATCTCGAGCGCCCCGATTGATCGAGATCTGGAATTGGCGGTGATCGAAGGCGCCGAAACGCATGCGCTCGTGATCCGATGTCGCCGAATCGATTATGGCTGGATCAACGCTGTCACCGGAAAGCAGGTTGACGTGAACCCGACGCATTGGCGTGATTGGGAAGATTGAAGTCTGGGCATGCTATTGCACCGGGGGAGACCGAACCAGGTGGTGTTGTTCGGCCGCAATACCAGCAGGGGAGGTCCGCGATGCAAGCGATGGAGCTCCAGAGGCCCGGTAAGCGGCTGATGCTTGTGGATCGACCCGATCCGCAGCCATCCGCAGGTGAAGTTCGCGTGCGGGTGTCGGCGTGCGGGGTTTGTCGGACCGATCTGCATGTCGTCGATGGTGAACTACCCCGTCCGAAGCTTCCGATCGTTCCAGGGCACGAGATTGTTGGGCGGGTCGATGCTGTGGGAGCAGGCGCCGAAGCGTTGTTGGTCGGAATGCGAGTCGGAATTCCCTGGCTCGGCCAGACCTGCGGCCGATGCCGCTATTGCTTCGAGGGGCGGGAGAATTTGTGCGATTCTCCGCTGTTCACTGGCTACACTCGGGATGGCGGTTTCGCCACGCACGTCGTAGCGGATGCCCGTTTCGTATTTCCACTTCCGGATGACGGGAACGATATCGCGACGGCACCGCTGTTGTGTGCGGGCCTGATCGGTTGGCGCTCGCTCCGCATGGCGGGCGATGGCCAGCGCATCGGACTTTACGGCTTTGGCGCTGCAGCGCACATCATCGCACAAGTCGCGCGCTGGCAAGGCCGCGATGTGTTTGCGTTTACAAGATCCGGCGATATCGCCGGCCAGGACTTTGCGCGGAGGCGCGGGGCTCGGTGGGCGGGGTCGTCCGAGGAGGCGCCGCCCGAGCCGCTCGACTGTGCGATTATCTACGCGCCTATCGGAGCGCTGGTGCCTGCGGCTTTGAAGGCCGTTCGGAAGGGTGGGCGCGTTGTCTGCGCCGGCATTCATATGAGCGACATTCCGAGTTTTCCCTACGGCCTGTTGTGGGAGGAAAGGCAGGTGATTTCGGTCGCTAATCTGACTCGTACGGACGGCGTCGAATTTTTCGATCTCGTGCCGAAGGTCGGAATTGTCACTGAGACGGTTGTTTACCCACTCGCCCGAGCCAACGAGGCCTTGTCGGACCTCCGGAACGGCCGCCTGCAAGGAGCGGCAGTGTTGGTCCCTTGACGATAGAGCGGTACTCACCGGGATAGTGCGCGCAGCGACCGTTTCTCCCGGCATCGCGCAACGGCTGCCACACTCTGAAAGAACTACGTCCCTGAGGTGGATCAAAATCGGCACGCATCTGTAGTGAACAGCGTCAAAATTGATCCTGGTCAACGTCAGCGGATCTGGATCGGCTATCGATTTCAACATGAATGTGACGGTCGAAACCACGAAAGCTGCCCTGGATGATCAAGACATCCGCCGGCGAAAGCTGATTGCAAATTGTCGACGAGCTATCGCGCGACCTTCAACCACGAATCTTCCGCAGTGGAAGCATCGGGAGAAGACAATGTCATATGCAGCATTGATGGTGCATCTCGGTGGGGAGCGCGAGTGGACCAGACGCGTTCAGCTCGCTGCAAGCTTGGCCGTTCGATTTAATTGCGCGCTGATTGGCACTGCCGGCTGGCTTTCCATGCCTGCATTCGCGCTGGACGACATTGCCGTCGACGAAAATTCGATAGACGCCGAACGGGAGAAGATGAAAGAAATTCTCGCCGAAATGGGAATGAAGTTTCGCGCATCGACAAAAAACGTCAGTCATGTGGAATGGAGGGGAGCCCTCGATTATCCGCGCGACCTTGTACCACGCGAAGCGCGCGCTGCAGACCTCCTGATTATCGGCCGGGAACGGGTTTCCGGCGATCCATACTTCTCGCTTAATCCCGGGATCACCATCCTTCGCGCCGGACGTCCGGTCTTGGTCGTGCCCGCGCAGGTGGATTCGCTCGCGGCCCGGCGTATCGTCGTCGCCTGGAAGGATACGCGCGAGTCACGCCGCGCCGTTCGCGACGCAATTCCATTTCTGCGTGATGCAAAGGAAGTAATGGTTGTCGAAGTGCGCGACGCTGGAACCGAAGACGGCCAGGAGAATATCGATGACCTCACCAACTATCTCCTGCGCCATAAGGTCATCGTTGCCGCAAAGGTATGTCTTCACACCAAGTCGTCCGTCGCCCACGAACTTCTCAGGTTTACGAGAGATCAAGGAGCCGATCTGATCGTAGCTGGCGGCTACGGACACACCCGGCTGGGAGAATGGATCTTTGGCGGGGTCACGCGCGGCCTGCTCGCGGACAGTCCGGTCTGCTGTCTGTTCTCGCATTGAGCGGGCCGGGCAACGGCGGCCATCCACGGCAGCAATGCGGAAATTCGCGGCCAACGAGGATTTCGAAGCGGCCGGACACCATTGCTGCGGCGCTTAAATCGGCCATGCGCTCGGCTGGTTTGAGCTAGCACAAGGCCGGCTCGGCCTTACTCGGCTCTGGTTGCAACAAAGTTGCAGCGAGCTTGTGACGCGAGGCAGGGATGGCCGGTATATTGCCGAGTGCAGGCAGCAAAGTCCGGGAAGGTTCCTTCGATGTGGCGGCAAGATCTCGCCTGAGCTCGGCGCCATTGAGCCATCCGATGGTCTCCGACCCGCCCGAAAGGAAGGTCGCTGCGGTGCGACGCACACTCTTACTTCGTTGCATAACGCTTCGGCCGGATCGTCGCCGGGGGTTGATCGCAAGAGCCGATGACGCCGACGATTTGATCTCATCGGACCGCAGCGCGTCACTGATGCGGTAGGCTCGTTCATCGTCGCCAGCGTCGGAGGTCAGCGTCAGCCCAAGCTTCTGCGCACCACCCCTGCAAAGAGAAGTCGCTCTTCTCCGGCCGCGCCTTGCATCGGTTAACCCACGGACACCGAATTATGGCCGACCTCATTAACGTTCACCCTAAGCGTAATTAAAAAAATAATCCGATGGCTAATATCATACCTCCTGTTCCTTTATTGATTGGGCTACATTCCGCTAGTTAATGAAATATAAAGGTGACACATTTTCGACATAGACAATAAGTTTGTGAGGAGAGCCTTGAATTCCATCTGGAAACGTTGGGGGAATTCCGTAAGGAAGCTTTGTCGAGAAGCTTTAAGTTCCGTGTTTGAGGATATATTTGGAGTCCTCATGGTTAATTTTCTGTCTCCAGTCTTTTTGCGTCTCCGAGCGTCCAGCAGGCTGACTAAGCCGCTATCGCTCAATATTTCAAGCGTTTATGGGCTTAAGCTTGAAATTGAGATGCGCCGACGGGTGTTGAGGGACATTCGGGTTATTCAGACCCGGCTCAGAAGCATCATGTACGCCCCGGTGCACGGCATTATTTCGCCGCCTACCGCCGCTCTAAACGCCGGCGCGAACTCAAAGACCCCCTCTCGGGACCCGGTGGCTCCGCTCGCAGACGTATCGGAAAGAATCCGCTGTCGGCCTGCGACCCCGAAGCCGTATGATTGGGCGCGAGTACCACTTGTCCCGGCAACTCTGCAGTTAAACAACCATCCAAGAGAATCGATGGCAATTTTCTGCCGGAATGATGGCGATTAATATAGCGGTTTTCAGAGTCTAGGAACCCGTAATGAGCGTCCTTTCCGAGCCCCATTTCCACAATGAAGAAGCGGCTTACGAGCGGCTCGAAGCTATCGTTTGGCCCGAGGGGCCCGTGTGCCCGCACTGTGGCAATCTAGACGGCGAACGTATTCATCGGGTTGAGGGTAGGACGGCGCGCAAGGGGCTGTTGCGCTGCAACGAGTGCGGAGAGCAATTCCGCGTCACGGTCGGGACCATTTTCGAGCACGGCAAAATTCCGCTCCACAAGTGGTTCCAGGCTGCGCATCTTTTCGCGTCCAGCAAAAAGGGTATCAGCACCAATCAAATGCACAGGACGCTCCAGGTCACCTACAAAACCGCGTGGTTCATGGTGCCTCGCCTTCGCGAGGCGATGCGTACTAGCGGGCTCGCCCATTATTGGGCGGGAACGGTTCAGTGGTCGAAGCCGATGAAACATATTTCGGCGATGAGGCCATCGTCACATCGTCACTAAGCGGACAGCGCGCGGCAAGGCGGCACACTCTTCCAAACGATCTATTTTAACTCTTGTCGAGCGCGCGGGGTGCCGCGTGTTTCGCATCGAGCATGACGCCGATCTCATGCCGGAGATCGACGGCAAAAACGTAATGACCCGAAACTTCCTGCAGCGTGCACGGCTTTGGTCGGCTTGATCCAAGCCGGCCCGAAGGCCCTCATCGACTGGCACGTCCAGGTTGAGGGCGGCAGCAATCATCTTTGGCATAAATTGCAGCCAGCACCGGGCCGGCCTGGTGGAACAGCCAGGCACGGTTCCACTCAAAAAGATCAAAGTCATGGATTTTTTAACGAATGAATATATCGTTGTTCGAAACATCCCTCGTGAAAGTGTCCGGCTTGGTGCGCGATTTGGTGCCGTGCTTGCACTAAGCCTGAAGAACGCCATCCGTATCTCGTCTCTGATCACCGCCGAGATTTCGATTTTGGAGGCTTACGACAAAGAAATTCATTCGCAAGGGAAGAGCTTAAGAACAACCAATGCTGCCTTTGGTAGGAGGAAAAGGTAGTGCCCCGATCAAAAGGCCGGAAAAGCCAACCACCGGACGACAAGGAGCAATCCAATCGATTCCTCCAGAAGGCCCGAGAGATTGAAGCGGATGAAACGCGATCCGCGTCGGACGAATTGCTCGGGCAGCTCGCGAAGATGCCGCCCAAGCCCCGTAAATCCAGCAGCAAATGATCCTTATGCCCTCCGAACGAGAATTGTTGGTCGCAGCACTTGTGGCTCCTTGGCGATAGCGCCTTGCTGCTGGTAACCCCAGGTTGAAATCCTTGAAGGCCATCCCGAATTGTTTCGGGCCGGTACTTGGAGGTCGTGCCCCGTAGCGCTTCGGGCAGCCTGGAATCTATTCAGCGGATGGCCAGTCTGCCGTTTGCGAAATTGCCGGAGTCGTATTGCAGTACCGCCAATTAAATCGGCCCGGGTATATTTCAGATATGGTTCTACCTCGGCAGACGTTTACGAGTTTATTTTAAGTTGTCTCCCGGATTGATTTCTATCTAGGCTGCGAGTGTTTGGCAAGTATATGCTCGCCAATTTAATCTTTGGAACCAAAACTCATCTTGAAAATTGTGGAAATTAGGCGTATTGCTGCCCACCGCGGCCTAACCGGGGTGGGGAGTGCCGCTTTTTCAATAACGCGGCTAATAATGCCACACGCAGGCTTATACATAATGCCACACGCAGGCTTATAATGAAAAACAGCCATAACCTAGAAGTGATGTCGATCAATGACCTTTGGTCGCTGCACGAAGAAATCACCGAGGTCTTGTCTGCTCGTATCATTTCGGAAAAGCGTGAGCTGGAGAAGCGCTTGACTTCGCTGGAGCGCGGTCAGGCGGCGATGGGAGGAAGTGTCAAAACCAACGGCATCGAGGGGAAGGTTCGGCGAAAATATCCGAGGGTTCTCCCGAAATATCGTAATCCCAGCATCCCCTCGGAAACATGGTCCGGGCGGGGCAAGAGACCGCGCTGGCTCGTCGCTGCGATAAAGTCCGGACACAAAATCTACGAATATGAAATACGCGAACCGGCAGAATCGAAGGACAGCCTGCGCCGAGCCTGAGACAGGACAAGACGCCGCGGATTGGACAACGCCTTTTCCAGACTCATATTCTATATTCCATAAATTGACGGAAACGGGCGACACCGGAAAACGGTGGCGCCACCATGCAGCGATAGGTCCGCTTGTAGCGCTCCGCGCATTATGCCGACGGTGGTCCTGAGAAACGGTAGCACTTACGAGCTCGCCCCTGCAGTTAATATGCATTGCGGCCGCGCACGACCTCCACGACGGTTAGGAGGATGATATAAAAATCAAGCGTGAAACTCCAGTTATCAATATACCAGAGATCATGTTTCACTCGCCGCTCAATGGACTCCCGCGTCGGCGTCGAACCCCGGCAGCCGTTCACTTGCGCCCAGCCTGTCAGGCCGGGCTTAACGCGATGCCGAAAGGCGTAGTCGCGCACGACTTTATCAAATTCAATATCGTGCGCGACCGCGTGGGGACGCGGCCCCACGAGCGACATGCTGCCCTCCAACACATTAATCAGTTGTGGCAGCTCGTCGATGCTCGTTCGACGCAGGAACTTACCTAGACGCGTCGCTCGCGAATCCGACCGCTGGGCTTGACGGACCGAAGCCCCATCCTCCAGCACCGTCATAGTCCGGAATTTCAGTATATCGAAGCGACGGCCATTGAATCCGCCGCGACGCTGGCGGAACAGGACCGGCCCGGATGAATCCAGCTTGATTCCAATGGCCACCAGGACGAGCACGAGCGACAGAACGATCAGCGCCGATCCGGCGATTAGGATGTCTATGCACCGCTTTGCTGCGCACTCGAATGGACTTAGCGGCCCCCGTTGTAATTCCAGGCAGATCTCGTCGCCTAAAACACGAGAACGTCGCTTGAAAAAATCAGACGAAGGTCCCACCGGGATGAGGCTGACGGGAAACGGCAATACCCTGAGCCCGTCAACAAGAGCGCGCAACGCAGACCATTGGCTTGGATCTGCCCCCACCAGAATCTCCTCCACATCGGACCCGCGAACAAACGCAATCACATTCGAGATGAGTTCGTCGCGCTTGCCGGTGCCGTTGCTTGGCGGCGGAAGGGTGAAGTGACGCTCGATATGAAAACCGAGCTTGGTCAGCGCGCGAGCCAGGCCAGCGACCCCCGACTGCACGGGGCCTGCAATCAAAACGACCTTGCGGCCGGAATATTTTCTGTGAGTTACTCCCTTGGTCAAAAGCACCTTCCAGATCACGCGATGGGCGACCAACGCGACAAGACCAAAAACAGCGAACAGAACATTGGCGCCGCGTGAAAACTCATCGCCCGTCTTGAGCGCAAAAACGGCACCGGTCAGCAAGAAGATCACGCCGGTCCATGCACCGCAGACTCCGATGATCTGACGGCGCAGAACCAGCAATCCGGCTGCGTTGTACAGTCCGCAGCCCTTCATCCACAGCACGAAAAGAGCGCTGACGACGATGGCCGACCCGACATACTTCGAGAGGGTGCCAAACGTTCCGAATGCCAGCAGGTGATAAATCGTGCCGGCAAAAATGCTCGCAAACAAAATTGTCGCAATGTCGGTCAGAACGGTGATGAGTTCGATTGAGTCGTAGCCGATCGGCCATTTGTGCTCGCCGCGGAAGCGAGCCCCAGCCGCGGCATGGCTGTCCGGCAGGGCTTTCCTGAAATTTTGCTGCACCAAACTCATCAGTGGCGGGCCTAGCAATGGCGGGCCTAGCAATCGAGCCAGGGAGGTGATTGAGTATTCTTCGCTGCATTTAATTCAAAGACACTCACATCGTCAATTAAAATTATTTTAACCAATTTACTTTCAATAAAATGTAGATATATCATTGGCTTAGCATTATAATTTATCGCCAGGGAGGAGGGGCTTCTTTAAATTTGTTAATCGATACAATAATAACAGCGCTTCGACTACCCTTCGGTACCCCGTTGGGCGCGAACCAGGCTGTGTCTGTCCCCCTCGGGGTCGGGGCTGCACCGCTTCAAGCTAATGCCACATCCAGGGTGAAAACTGGCCGACCGGAGAAAATCGACCGTGAACAGCAAAGCACTGGCGCGCTTCTTTTATGCCAACGTTCCTGGCGTCGCCGCCGTGAGGTTTGCCGCGAAGGACCTCATGGCCCGCCGTTTCGGAAAACCCGAATACCGCGGCGTTCTCTGGCTTTCGATCGACAATGGTCTGATCGTCGATGTCGGCGCGAATCGGGGTCAAAGCATTGCCGCGTTTAAGCGGCTGGCACGCGCGTCGAATATCATCGCATTTGAGCCAGAGCCGATATCTGCCAAGCGCCTGATAAGCCGCTACCTCAACGACCGATCGGTGCAAATTCACGCCTGCGCGCTCGGCACGCAGCGGAACGGAACCGTGAAATTCTTTGTACCCTCATACGGCCGATGGAATTGCGACGGAATGGCAGCAACTGATCGAACGACCGCGACCGAATGGCTGACCGATTCCGGCAGGATGTATCGTTTCGACAGGACCAAGCTAACCGTCGCCGAACATGCCGTGGAAATCAGAACGCTTGACTGCTACGGGCTGTCGCCGCGGCTGATCAAATTGCATACCCAAGGCGCGGAGCTGGAGATACTGAAGGGCTCGCTTCAAACAATTCAGCGGCACCGCCCGGCGCTGATGTGCGCGTTTCCCACTACGGCGGTGACGGAATTCCTCGCCGATTTGGGTTATCAGCCGTACGTCTATGGCGGTGCATGCTTCACGCCCGGTACCGCGAACCGGCCAGCTACCTTCACCTGGTATTTGACTGACAGCCACACTCGTCAGGTGCCGATCGGAGCCGCCTGACACGATCCGGACGCCAAAATCAGGCCAGTTCCCGGACCTCGATCAAGCGCGATAAATTCCGCCGCAGGCATTGTTCCACCATCGTCCCTGCGGCATCCCAGGACAACGACGAAACGCTAGCGGATGCCGACGCCGCAAGCGTATTGAAATCATCGACGCTTACGACGGCGCTCAGCGCATCGGCGAGCGAATGCGGCGTCGGCAATGCATAGCGAATGAACGGATTGGCAAGGACGATTTTATTGTGTTCGGCGTCGTTGACCACCGGAATGCATCCCGCCGACAGCATTTCATGCGGGACCAGCGAAGTATTGGTCATCGACAAGCTCAGTCCAGCGAAGCAGCAATTGTACACCTTGTTCAACTGATCCGGCCGCAAAACCCCATGATCGACGAAGCGGAAGGGAAGATTTTCGTTCCTGCTGCCGTAGAGATAAATCGTCAAGCCGGGATGGCGCTTCGCAAAAAGCTGCAGAGCCGCAATACCAACTTCAAAGCCGCGGCGCGGCGCATCCGGCTTGGCATAGAAGACGACGCCGTCGCGCGCGTCGCGGTCCAGCAAATGATATTTCTCCGTATCACAGCCGAACTCGAACGCGTCCGCTGTCATTCCATATTCGGATCTGAGCTTGCCCGAGAGGAACCGGCCCGCGGTGATGGCATGAAATCCCATGCGATAAGTATTTTCGGCTAGAACGCTTTGCCCGCCGGCCGGGTAAAACCAGGGCTCGAAATCCTGCACGAGATAGAACCGCTTTCCGGCGCAGGAATCGTTGAACGCAGGATACGCGGTCTGCCATGAGGTAGCGATCACGGCATGGGCGGGAGACATGCCTCTCGTGACGTCGGCCACCGGCCCCTTAAATCTCGGGAAGAGCTCTTGCACGAGCGAACTGAAATAGGAGGGGTCGCTGCCATAGACATCATAGATATAGACTCGGCACTCGTGCCCCATGCGCTCCAGATGCTCTATCAAGCGGAACATCGTCGTGTGGCCGCCCGAACCGGGGGCCGGCGGCGTGGTCACCCAGTTGACAAGCATCGGCTCGCCGCCTCGAAGCGCCAGCGACGGCCATGTCCGCGGCTTTGTCACATCGGCCCCCAGGATGTCGGCTTGGCGTACCGGGAGATGCCGCGTGGTTGGAGCGAGGCGCCGGGCGGCGGCGCGCCTCACACCGTTCAGCACCTGCTTGCCGCCGTCTTCCTGCCAAAGCCTGCGCATCTGGCGATAGCGACGTATGATATTTTTGCTGGCACGTTTGATCATGGCGCGAGGATCACCGAGCGCGGCCCGCGCGCGCGCGCTGTGGTCAGCGCCGCAGAGTTGCGGGCGTGTTGCGCGGGATTTTTGAAGGCCCACTCGCGAATTGATGCGCGTATGCCGATGCAGATGCCCCAAAACATCCACATATAGTTCCAGAAATGTACAGTAAGACCGATGAATATGAACAACACAAGTGTCATCGTGAACGCCGTAGAGAACCGGTCCATTGTCACGTCACGGCTGGAAACGCTGACGCCGCGACTTACCGGCAAAAGCGCGGCGAGATTTGTAATGAAGAGCAGTGCGATCATCGGAATACCGAAACGCAATGCGAAGACCAGCCACACTGAATCGACGGTAGCGTCCAGAATCGCACTATCTAGAGAATTGAAGCCGTATCCGATCAAGGGCGATTGCGAAATTCGCTCGAACGCCGCCTGCCAAATCATCACGCGGAAGTACCCGGACTCCGGATCGAGGGTCAAATGGGAGAGGAACCAGCCCAGCGGGTTTGCCGACGCCACAAACAGCCCGAGAGCCGACGCGGCCACCAACGCCCATAGTACAATCCACCGCCATGGATATTGTTGCATCGTCCGATCGTAGCTGTATGCGGCGATGGCGATAGATAACGACAGCAGAGCGGACGACGACCTTGACAGCACGCAGCCTAGGAAACAAAGCGCAACATAAATTATTCTCTTCAGTGCACTGGAGCTAGCGTACAGCAATATTATTCCGGTGAAACAACAGAAGGCGCCGTACAATATGGCATGATCGAATGTCGCCATAGCGCGGACCATACCGCCGCGATACTGCGCATCAGGCGGCTCCACGTTGAAGATAGCGGCCGCAATCTCATGGACAAGCAAACGCCCGGACAAGGTTTCTGAAATTGCGAAAAGGAGCGCGATAATCGCAAGAATCTTCAAGATCCTCACGAATTCACGGATAGCGGCAGGCCCGTAGATGAAACCGCGGGCGGCTACATAGCCGCCGAGGAACTCCAGGCTCTCGCTGGCTGCCGACGACAGGGTAGTGGATTCGCCGATCGAACTAGCCGCCGTTATGATCCAGGCTACGGTGGCGCACGCGAACAGGTCCGACACGACTAACGTCCTGCTCGGTTTGAACAGCGCCATGAGAGCCGGCACAAGCAACAGAGCGATGCCTAACCTGCCGGCCGTGAACTTCGCACCGCCGATAAACAACTGAACCTCGGCGGCCGGAATGATGAGCCCAATCAAGATAAGCCAGATCGCGATTGAATTTGCAGGCTCGGCCGCCGCCCGCTGCCGGCGCGCGCGCGCAATACCCAAGGTCGGGGGCATCACCGCGTTTATTACACCAATGGACCCTTGCGAGTTCCGCCGATCTATCACGACAACCTCCGGGAACGCCAAGTCTCACATTCCCGTTCTGATCCACCGAAAATGAGCCAATTCCTCGCGGGTGCGTCGCATCACAGAAAACGCCAGTGAGGCAAAAGACCACCTGCTGCGCATCCCTTTCCGGCGGCGGGCTTCTAGGCCCCTCCATTCCGGCAGTGTTGGAGAGTCAGGAAACGTCGCAACAGCGAACTCCGTCAACTCAGCCACCGGCACGGCGTGAACCCGCTCCCGGTCGAAGGCTCGGCAGCAGCAATCCAGGGCCTGGGCGGCCAGTTCCTTCCGAACCATGCGCTCGAGAACCGACGCAAAGCGCGTCTGGACACCGACAGCGGACAACGCACCGAGAAACGCGTCGCGCCGGCCGACGAAGTCTTTCAGCAAGCCGGCATTGACCGTCCGCTGCATGCTTCCCGGATGAACCCGGTAGTAGCCCTGATCGACCCCGTTGATACGCCCGACAGGCGCGATCGCCGCCAGCCGCAGCCACATCTCCAGGTCGGAGGTATGGGGCAATCTCCAATTGTACGACCCTGCCCGGCGCAAAGCCGAGGTTCGAATAACCGCCTCGGGCTGGCTGATGCAATTGACTGCCCGGCTGTAGCGAACTGCGAGCCAGCGCGCGCCTGGCCAGATCGACCAGCGCGGTGTGCCGATGCGTGCCCTGCAGGGCACTTCGCCAGTGAAGTGCCGTGGCCTTCCATAGACGAAACCCACATCGGGATGACGTTCAAAAAGCGATAATGACCGCTGCAACGCACCAGGAGTCAGCAAGTCGTCGGCATCGAGCTTCACAAAGAAATCGCCGATCAACTGGTTGAGCCCATGATTTACCGCGCGCACCATCCCCATGTTATTGGGAAGCGAGACAAGACGGACCCGAGAGTCCTCCTTGATTATGCCCGATGCGACGTCCGCGCTGTTGTCGGTCGATGCGTCATCGATGACGAGGACGTCAACATCGACACGCGTCTGATCGAGTACGCTACGCACGCATTGCGGTAGGTAATGGGCGTAGTTATGACATGGAATCAGCACGGTCACGGTCGGCTTCGACATCACCGAACCCTATCATTCGAACATTCACGCGCGTGCGGGCTCAGCAGATCGCATTTTCGCTTCCACCTCCCCCAATGGCTGCGCCCAATCACTCTTCGCATCGCCGATTTGACACCCTCGGCAGCCCAGCGGCGGCCTTCCGGGCCAGGCAACTTCGCGAGCCGCCACAACGGCGGCACGTAACGAAGCCGGCGGTCCAAACTCATAGCCCAGCTCAGAAGTTGAAATCCGCTGCCGAGCCGGCCGCGTCGCATGTAGCCGAGTCCGCTCTCAAACGCCTTATTGGCTAGCACACGATCCGTTGTCTTCCGTAAGTTCGCCAGACCTGCAACGTGACCACCATATTGGTCGAAGAAGGTGTCGAACGCCGCTTTGCGCTGCCGGTAGTCCGACAGGATGTCTCCCCAATACGGGTTCGACATGGCCGATGCATGCTTTCGATAGATCGCCTGGACCGCATTGATATGGGCGACACAGCCGTGCGCGGCAAAGCGCAACCACATTTCCAGATCGCCCGCGTGCGGCAGCGCTGGACGGTATCCGCCAATCCGCTTCTGAACTGATGTTCGCGCAATCGCAGTCGGCGTCGGCACGAAGTTCGACGCCACTGCGCACATGTCATGGATCAGTGGTGTGCGTGTCCACCTGAACGAGCTTCCAGCTTCGATCGGCGGCAGCGGGAGATGATCGAACCACGTGACACAATTTCCGTATGTCAGAACGATCTCTGGGTTTCCATCCATGACCCGGATGGCGCGGTCAAGGGCTCCCGTCACGAGCATGTCGTCCGCCGATAACAGAAGGAAATAGTCGCTCTCTGCCCACTCGATCCCCTCGTTATACGTCTCGATGTGGCCGTGCCTGTGCGCGTGCGAAACGACACTGATGCGGCTGTCGGTCTCGGCCAGCATGCTCGCGACCGCCACCGAATCATCCGAAGACGCATCGTCGATGATCAGCAGTCGAAAATCGCTGGCGGATTGCTCGATCACGCTCTGCACGCAGGCGGGAAGGAACCGGCCGTAATTGTAGCAGGGTACGACAATGTCGACTTTAGCCATGCCAGTTGCACTCGCACCGACGATTAAATGACTCTCGATTGCGGCGCCGCCAATTACTTCGAACGAGACGGCCGCCTTCCACGAGAGTCGGCAGACTTAACGCGCTCAACGGTTCAACTCAGTCCTCAGCATCTGCGCGATCAGCTCCACTTGGTCCTCGGTCATCTGCACGAAAATTGGGAGAAGGATCGCGTGGTCTTGCGCGAGCTCGGACTGCCGAAGGTCGTGTGGCTGCTTCTCGTTCCGATATGGGGCCTCGCGATGCGCGCACATGATGCCGCGCCGTGTCGCCACCCCTTGATCGAGAAGCCTTTGCATCACCGTCTTCTGGTCGATGCGGTCCGGTAGCCTCACGCAGTAGCTCTGCCAGTTCGAGCGCGCCCACTCCTTCTCGAGCGGCAGGCCCAACCCTTCGATATCTTGCAAAGCTTCGGTGTATCGGGCCGCAAGCGTGCGCCGGCGGCATATCAACTCAGGCAGTCGTTCGAGCTGCTTTCGCCCAACGGCCGCCTGAACGTCCGTCATCCGATAGTTATAGCCGACGTCGACATAATCCTCGAAGATCACCTGCCGCGATCCATGCCGCACCGTATCCGGCACGCTCATGCTGTGCTGACGCCAAAGCCTGAGCTTGCGATCGAATTCGGGATTGGACGTCGTCAGCATACCGCCCTCGCCCGTCGTAATGACCTTGCGGGGATGGAACGAAAAGCATGCGATCTGGCCGTGCGGCTTGCCGATCAACTCCCAGGCACCGTTCACGCAAATCTGGCTGCCAACGGCACAGGCCGCATCTTCGATCAACGCGATGCCGTGCTCATTCGCCAAGGCGATCAATTCTTTCAGGTCGCACGGCATGCCCATCTGATGGACCGCGAGAATGGCGCGCGTACGTGACGTGATCGCTTTTGCAACGCAGGCAGAATCGAGATTGTAGGTCTCCGGTTCGATATCGACCAAAATCGGGGTTGCGCCGCAATAGCGAATGCAGTTCGCCGTTGCGATGAACGAATGGCTGGGCGTGATCACCTCATCGCCTGGACCAACTTCCAGAGCGAGCAACGCAAGGTGGAGAGCCGCTGTGCAATTGGAAACCGCACACGCATAATTTGCGCCGACCATGGCCGCAAATTCTCTTTCGAACTCGGCGACCTGTGGCCCCTGCGAGACCCATCCGGACAACACCGCCCGGCTGGCCGCATCAGCCTCGTCTGGCCCAAGGACCGGCAATGCAATCGGTATCACAAAGCCCCCACTCTCTGTTCAGCCGGTGTCGTGAATAGATCTTGTTCGGCTCGCCACCACGCGACGAGATCACGCAAACCTTGGTCCAATGGGATGCTTGCCTTGAAGCCAAGAAGCCGCGATGCATTCTTGGTATCGGCCAAACGGCGGCGTACCGAGTTTACAGTTCTTTCGGGAGCGAATTCGGGCTTCAACCTTATCTCGATCCATCGCTGACGCGACCGCACGCGCGAGCTGGGCCAGGCTTGTTTCCGTCTCGCTTGCGATATTGAACACGTCGTCGCTCACTTCCGCCTTGGCGGCGAGAATGTTGGCGCGGGCCACATCGCGGACGTGCACAAAGTCCATGGTCTGCCGCCCGTCCCCGAAGATGATCGGAGATCGCCCGGCGTCCAGGCACTCCATCCAGCGGATCAGAACTTCGGTGTACTTCCCATGGAGATCCATGCGCTCGCCATAGACGTTGAAGTATCTCAGCGCGACATAAGGCAGCCCATACATGTCGTTGAAGGAGCGCAGCAGGCCCTCGTTGAAGGCTTTCGCCGCGCCGTAGAGCGTTCGATTGTTGTAAGGATGTTGACGCTCTGTCGTCGGAATTTCGTCGGCCATGCCGTAGATCGATGCCGACGACGCCGCAATCACCTTGTCGATCTTGTGCTCGACGCATAGCTCGAGGAGATCGAACGTAGACTGAACCATTACTTCCATGGCCAGCCGCGGCTCGGCGGCACAATGTGTGATGCGCAACGCGCCTTGGTGAAAGACGATATCGGTGTCTTGAATGAGAGCCGCCATCAGCCTTTTGTCACGAAGATCGCCGCGCACCAGACGAACCGGCCCGCGAGTCAGCGCATGGCCGAGGTTCTCCGGCCTGCCCCGGGTCATGTTGTCGAGGGCGATAATCTGACGACATTGCTCGTCACACAGCAAATCGACGATATGAGAGCCGATGAAACCCGCCCCACCGGTCACCAAAACGCGCTTTCCTTTTAACTCGGCCACTTCGCTCTCTCCGCTCTGCCTGTGTGATGAACAGCACCGAGTGCCGGCGCCAATTCGACGAACGCGCTACGCCGCCTCGACCAGCAATGCCTTTTCAAGTTCCATGACGACTTTTGATATCTGCTCCGACTGAAGTTCCGAATACATCGGGAGCGAAAGAAAACGGCTGGCGAGCGCCTCGGTAACCCGGAGATCGCCAGATCCGTCATGATGCTCCGCATAAGCCTGCTGAAAATGAACCGGCACAGGATAGTGGATCCCGGTGCCGACACCGGCAGCGCCAAGCGCCCGCTGCACGTCGTCACGCTGCGCGATTTCGATGGCGTAGACATGGTAGACGTGGCGGCTGTGCGCGGGCGGCGCCGGCCGCCGGCAGGGATATTTCATCAGCAGACGGTCGTACTGGGCCGCGACCGCCCTGCGCCCCTCGGTCCACGCCTCGATATGATTCATCTTTGCGTTCAGGACTGCGCCTTGAATCGCATCCATGCGATAGTTGTAGCCTTTCAACACATGGCTATATTTCGACTCTTGACCCCAGTTGCGCAGCAAACCGATGCGCCGGGCGAGCTCGGGATCGTTGGTGACGACCGCCCCGCCCTCGCCGTATGCACCCAGGTTCTTGCCGGGGTAGAAGCTGAAGCAGCCGAGCGTGCCGATCGAGCCCGCTCGGCGCCCTTTGTATTCGGCGCCATGGGCCTGGGCGGCGTCCTCGATCACAACAAGCCCATGGCGGCGGGCAATGTCGAGTATCGGATCCATATCGGCCACCAGCCCATGCAGATGGACCGGCATGATCGCCTTTGTTCGAGGAGTGATAACCGCCTCGATCAGCGCCGGGTTCATTGTCCAGGTCGCGGGATCGACGTCCACGAAGACCGGCTTTGCACCAGTGTAAAGAATGGCCGCTGTGGTCGCGACAAACGTCATCGAAACGGTAATCACTTCGTCGCCCTGGCCAACTCCCGCCGCGAGAAGCGCCAGATGCAGCGCCGACGTCCCGCTGTTGACCGCCGCGCAATGGTCGGCTTGGCAGTAAGCTGCGAACCGATCTTCAAAAGCCTCAACGTCCGGACCCAAAACGAAATTGCCGCTATCGATCGTGCGGGCGACCGCCGCATCGATCTCCGACTTGGTTTGCCGGTATTGTGCTTTTAAATCCAGGAACGGTATCACGGCTATTTTCTCCACTGCTCGGGCAATAGTAGAGGCTTGATCTCGAGCCTAAAATCGCTGCCCTAATCGAAATAATAATATCAAATTAAATCAACGGCGCAACAGATTAATCCGCGGTTTATTTAATTGAGTCTCCGGCGGCCTGCCTATATTCCGCAACGTCGTAAACGGCGGCCGGCCGACGAGCATCGCCGATGACGCGGGCCGGCACGCCCGCCACCACCGCCCATGCAGGAACGTCCCGCGTTACGACCGAACCGGCCCCGATCAGCGCGCCTTCGCCGATCGTCGTGCCGGACAAGATTGTGGCATTCGATCCAATGGAAGCGAGACGACAGACGCGGGTCGGCTCCACGTTCCAGTCGCCGGCATTCTGGAGTCTTCCGTTGCTCGTAGCCCTCGGGAACTTGTCGTTGGTGAACATCACGCCGTGGCCGATGAACACCTCATCTTCGATGGTGACCCCTTCGCAGATGAAGGTATGGGACGATATCTTGCAGCGCGATCCGATTGTGGCTCGCACCTGAATCTCGACGAATGCGCCGATCCGCGTTTCGTCGCCCACCGTGCAGCCGTAAAGGTTCACGAGGTCGGGTTGGAATATCTTCACAGCGCGGCCTAGCTGAACATCGTCTCCGATAGGCATTTGAATCTCCGTCTCAGTCCGACTTGGTCGTGCTTCGGAAGAAGGCAAAGGCTCCCGGTGGGGCGAAAGCAAGGCTGCCTGCTGCGCTCTGCAGCCGGGGCAGCAATGGGTGCGCAGTCATAATCAGGCCAAACCACCACCCACCTGCTGCAGACATGCCTGCGAGCAGCAGTCCGGTGACCGGCCCGACAACAAGAAGATCAACCAGCGCGGCGCTGACTAGAACGCCGGCGGAACTGGTGAATGTTATGACGCCGCTCTTCGCGAGGGCACGGAATAGATCGTCGGGCGTGATCGCGATATGCCGGCCGACGAAATAGATCGCAACGGCCGCCTGAAACGGCAATGTTACCAGCGCGGACGCGGCCACGGCCTGCACTCCAAAGAACGACGCGGCAAAGATAACCACCAGCGACGGCGGGAGTGAGATCAGGGATGACACCAACGCATCACGTACGCTGCCGACCGCGACGAGCATCGGATATGTCAGGCAGGTCGCGAATAGAGCCAGATACGCGATGCAAAGGATGCGGATCAGCGGAACGATCTCCATCCACGTCGGTCCCAGCCAGATCAAGATGATCGGGTGCGCCATGATCGCGATGAAGGTCAGGAACGGCCACTGGACTGCGGTGAGGAGCCCGATAGCGTCGAGATAAATCCGTTTCAGGTCGCCGCCGCTTTTTGTTTGCGCGAAGATTGCCGGCATGATGACCGGGCCCAAAACCTGCATGACCAGCTTGTCGAACAACTGGGTCACATTGGTCGCTCGGCTGTACAGGCCGACGGCCGCGAAATCGAGAATCCGCGCCAGGAGAAGCTGCGGCGCCAGATTGTAGAAGACATTGATGACGCTGACGCCGCTTGAATAAAGACCGAAACCGATGACGTCCGAATAGCCCGACAGCGAGGGGCGGAAGATACGGAGGTCCCTCCACGCCACAATCAAAAGCACCGTTGTGACCGCGTTTCCAGCAAGGGCTCCCCATATCGGCGCCATATAGCTGTAGTTCAACGTGGCGAGTATGATGGAGATCGCGGTGCCGACGGCGCTTCCGGCGAGCCCGCAAGTGGCAAGCGTGCTAAAATTCATATCGCGGCGGAACAGCGCCGAGAGCGTGGTCAAGAACGGGGTCAGCACGAAATTCAACGTCGCGACTGCGAGTCCAAGCTTCATCCCCGGCTGGGAAAGCAGCCCGGCAAGCAGATCCCGCAGGGAAAAAAGCATGCCTCCCGCAAGAATTGACAGGCAGAACGTGATCGTAAAGGCCGTTTCAATATCGCCCGTGGACAGCGTCCGCTTCTGGATCAGGTAATTGGCGCCGCCGATCTCCTGAAATGAGGCGGCCAGAACAACCATGAGCGCGTTGACGACCGCATAAATTCCGAACTCCTCCGGAGTTAAGAGTCGCGACAGGACGGCGGCCGCGATCACAAAAAGGAACAAGCTCCCATAGCGCTCGACCGCCGAGAAAAAGATCGCATGGTGAACGCGACTCATCACAATTCCCGCTGACAGCGCATTGCTCAACGGTTCAGCATTGTCGCGCCGATTGCTCATCCGGGGATGCAAATCTGCTCCGTACCGGTCTGACCCCATTCCTCCGGCCGATGACCTTCGCCGGCACGCCGGCTACCGTCGTAAAGTCGGGAACGTCCCTGGTGACAACAGCCCCGGCCCCGACGAGTGCGCCTCGTCCGACCGTGACGCCCGGCAGGATGACCGCGTTCATGCCGATATCAGCCCACGCGCAGATACGCACGGGCGCGATCTCCAGATCGCTCTGGATGAGTGGGACGTCGACGGGAATGCCTGTGTGCTCGGACCCCAGCACCTTTGCACCGGGGCCCCACCCAACGAAGTCCTCGATCACAAGGTCGCGCGCATCGAAATAGCTCTGCGGACCGATCCAGACACCTTTGCCAATCACAAGCCGGCCGTCATACCTGCCCTGAATGATCGCTTGCTCTCCGATAAAAACCCCGTCCCCGATCTCGAACGTTTCGGGGTGGATAACAGACACATTGTTCCGGATCGTCAGCCCCGAACCAAGCGACTTGACGAGCCCTCGCAGGCAGATCCGCCGCATCATCAGGTCGATTGGACCGGATGCAGCAACGTGCTGCGCGAACGCCGCGTGCAATTGCGTGCGGTCAAGACGCTTTCTGAGATGCGCGGCCATATCCCGTTCGAATGGAGGATCCGGTACGATCTCGCGTACCCCATGCACCGCCTTAACCACCCTTCGGCGGTTGTCTGGCGGGCACTCCATTTCCGAATTCTGCGAATGTTGCATCATGACACCAATGTTTTCAGGCTGGTCCGCAATTGAATTGGATTCCCGCGCGCCGCGATCGAGCGGCTTGCTGCCTCCAGAACTTCCACGACATGCAATCCGGCGAGCCCGCCAGAGATGGGGGACGTGCCATTCAAAACGCAGTCGGTGAAGTGCTCGATTTCCGTATGCAACGCTTCCGTCGTGGCGAGATGCGGCGCCCACATGTCGCCTGTGCGGTATCCGATCCTCAATTGATGCTCCTGATCGGACAAATCGGTCACGGTAACTCCCTTCTCGTACACCCGGATCTTCTCGGTAGGCTCAAGGTCGTCGTAAGCGATCATCTTCCGACTCCCGCCGACGAATGTCTTTCTGACCTTTATGGGTGACAGCCAATTGACGCTGACATGCGCGATGCAGCTACTTTGGAAGAACAGCGTGACGTGAGCCATGTTTTCCGGCGACCCCGCGATGTGGCTCACAGCGGTCGCTGATACGGCCACCGGCTCTTCTTCCAAAATGTGCCGAATGATCGAGACATCATGGACCGCGAGGTCCCAGATGACATTTACATCGCGTTGAAAAAGACCCAGGCTCGAGCGAGTGCTATGGTAATAATAGATGTCACCGAGCGCTTGCTCAGCAATCAGTCCTCGTATCTTCTGCACGGCCGGAGTGTAAAGGAAGGTGTGGTCCACCATCAAAACCAACTTCCGCCGCTCTGCTTCCTCGATGAGCCGGCGCACTTGTCCCGAAGTCTGCGCCAGCGGCTTTTCGACGAACACATGCTTTCCGGCTCTCAGCGCGGCGAGCGCAAGGTCATAGTGGGTGTTCACCGGTGTCGCGATCGCAATCGCGTCGATCCACGGATTTTTTATCAGATCGCTGAAGTCGGATGTCGTTTGTATGTTCGGATACAGGCGGTTGCAGGTGGCAAGGTTTGCCGGGTTCAGGTCGCACACGCCGTTGACGCGCGCCGACGTGCTGTTGACAAAATTGCGGACAAGATTGGGGCCCCAATAGCCGTACCCAACGACGCCGACGCATATTAAGCCGTTCTGCATATCTCACCTTTAACTCATAGCCCGGTATCAAGTTCGAACGGGCATGTCCTGCCAAATTCCGCGCGTATCGATCACATCCAGATGACGGCGTTCTGCTAGCTGCACCAACTTGAACTCGTCATGGTCAACCAGCACAATTGCAATTTCGCATGACCGCACGGCGTCATCGATGTCCATTAGCTGCGCGCCATGCTCCGCGAGCTCGCCGGGTAACTGACGTAAATTTGGTTCGACGACCTTGATGCGGGCACCGTATTTTCGCGCAAGGTGGAGCGCTATCTCCAGTGCTGGGCTCTCTCGCAGGTCCTCGACATTTGCCTTGAACGTAAGCCCGCAGCACGCAATGTCGGCGTAGGGATGATCGTCGATCATCGCTTCGGCGCGCTCGATGACGTTCTTCGTCTTGTCGTTGTTGACGTCGCGGCTGACCCGCATGACTCTGGCGAGATCAGGCGCGGAGTCGATGATGAACCAGGGGTCCACCGCAATGCAGTGACCGCCGACGCCGGGCCCAGGTCGCAGAATATTTACCCGAGGATGGCGGTTTGCCAGGTCGATCACTTCCCATACATTGATGTCGTACCGATCGCAGATGAGCGAAAGCTCATTGGCGAACGCGATATTGGTATCGCGGAATGCGTTTTCCGTGAGCTTCACCAGCTCCGCCGCCCGCACCGTCGTCGCCACGCACGCGCCCCGGACGAACGTCTTGTAGAAGCGCTGAGCCCGCCGCGTGCACGAGGGGGTGATCCCGCCAATGCAGCGATCGTTGTTCACCAACTCGGTCAGGACACGGCCGGGCAGGACGCGTTCCGGACAATATGCGACGGAAATATATTCCCGCTCCGCTTTGCCGTTCGCGCCGACCCGGAGATCAGGCCGGCGTTCCCCAATCAACGCAGCAATTCGTTCGGTCGTGCCGACAGGAGACGTCGATTCCAGAATGACCAGGTTTCCTGGAACGATTAGCTCCACGATGCTTTCGACCGCCGCGATTACGCTGGTCAGATCGGGCTTGTTGCCATCGTCGACGGGGGTGGGGACGGCGATGATGAATACATCCGCCGGTTCCGGCTTGGAGACTGCGGTCAGCGCGCCATTCGCCACCACCTTCTGCACGAGACCGTCGAGATCCGGCTCAGCGATGTGGATCGCGCCGGACGCGACGGTGTTGACCACCTCTTCCTTTGTGTCGACTCCGATAACTCTCAAGCCGCGGCTTGCGATAACCGCTGCTGTCGGAAGTCCGATGTAGCCGAGTCCGAGGACTACAACCCTCTGAAAATCATGCATCGAGAAGCACTCGCACGATACGCTCGCTCGCCCGTCCATCGCCGTAGGGATTGTGAGCCAGCGACATCTTTTGGTAGTGTTTGTCGTCATCGAGCAGACGGAACGTCTCCTCGACGATCTTGCGGCAATTCGCACCGACAAGACGGGCGGTCCCGGCCTCAACGCCCTCAGGACGCTCCGTTGTCTCTCGCATCACAAGAACCGGCTTTCCAAAAGTCGGTGCCTCCTCCTGAATCCCCCCGAGTCCGTGAGCACGAGGTAAGCCAGGGACAGCAGACCGACGAAATCGGCGTATTCCTGGGGCGAAATCAGTTCAGCCCGAGGATGTTTGGCCAACCGCTCGGACAGCACATCGCGAACGTTCGGATTCGGATGAACGGGAAGAACGACGACGACGTCTTCCCGGCTGAGGATTGCAAGCAGCGCCTCGACGATGTTGAGGATGCCGGTCCCAAAAATCTCGCGGCGATGACAGGTCACGAGGATAATGCGGCGGTTTCCGTGTCTGACGCGGATGCCATCCCAACGCGATGCAAGATCCGGATCCTTGTCGGCGATCGATTTCGTGATCAACAAAGCGTCGATGACTGTGTTTCCGGTGACGTGGATGCGCTCCTTGGGCACATTCTCGGACCGCAGCATCGTCGCCGCCTTGTCTGTGGGCGCGAAGTGCAGATCCGCGATCGTTCCAACAATCTTCCGGTTTACTTCTTCCGGCCAGGGCGCGTAAATGTCGCCGCTCCTCAGGCCGGCCTCCACGTGCGATACCGGAATGCGCCGGTAGTACGACGCGAGCGCACCCGTCATCGCGGTGGTCGTATCGCCTTGAACGATGACCCTGCTCGGCCGCACTTGATCGAGCGCTTCGCCAATATTGTCCAGCAGACGCCCAGTCAATCGATCGAGAGTCTGATTGGGCGTCATGACATTGAGATCGATGTCGGGAACGATGTTGGCCAGTTTCAAGACCTGGTCCAGCAGTTGGCGATGCTGCGCGGTGGCGCAGACCGTCACTGCGATGCATTCCTCAGCCTTTAGCCGAATGATGACTGGAAAAAGCTTGATCGCTTCGGGGCGCGTTCCCACCAGAACGAAGAAATGCTTCTGCACGCACTATACCCCTGGTCGGTTAAGACTTTTGGGAATCGCACCGCGAGACGTCAGCATCGCGTGTACGCCGCGCTGAACGAGCGCCTGCGCCAGAATTGCGGCAAAGACGGCATTTGTCTTGGCATAGCGCCACCACATCCGCCTTGGCTCTTGAAGGACGCGGTAAAGCCACTCAAGTCCGAACGCCCGCATCGCCTGCGGAGCACGGCGGACCTGGCCGGCAAGGATGTCGAATGAGCCACCGACTCCCATGATGAAGGGAACATTCAATTCGTCGCGATGTGCAGCGAGAAATCTTTCCTTCTTCGGCGTGGTCATGCCGATGAATAGGCAATCGCTCCCGCTGTTGCGGATATCCTCGACGACCTCCTGCTCCTGCTCCGGCGTAAAGTAACCGTCCCTGGCTCCGGCGACCTGCAGCGAGGGATGGATTTCAAGCGTTCGCTTCAACGCCAGATGCAATGTCGAAACTGTTGCGCCGAGAAGATAAGGCCTGAAGCCTTCGCGCGCGCATACCGCGAGGAGCTCGGCGAACAGGTCTATGCCCGTGACCCGTTCCTTCGCCGGAAGGCCAAGGAGTTTTGCGCCCCAGACGATCCCCATTCCATCCATGGTGATCAGGTCACTACCGGCGACGTCGGCCGCAAGAACCTCATTCCGCCGCATGTTGACTAGTTTCGCGACATTGAGCGCGACATGCTGCAAGCGCCGGCGGACCAGCATGGCATCTCGCGCCAGATTGATCGTTTCAGCCATCGTCAAAATGTCGACAGGGCACCCCAAAAAATGCTGACGCAATTTGCCCTCCGTTAATCCGACCAGCTTTTGCAATCTGGCGTCGCGTCAATTTCACATTTAATCGATTATACCGATAAGCATTAATTGTACAAGCCGCATTATTTAATTTATAAATATTCCGCCGGACCGACAGGAATACCGACCTGGACGAAAGGCTGCTCAAACCACCGCCGGAGCGCGTCTTTCCTGCACAAGATTTCCAGCACCTTTAACCGACGGCTGCCAAACGGGGGATATTTTGAAATCGGACCACCCATTTATTTCCGTTATTATCCCGCACCTCAACCAAGCGGACAGCCTCGACGCCTGCCTGTCCAGCCTCGACGCGCAAAGCCTCGATCGGGCGCTTTTCGAGATTATCGTGGTGGATAATGGCTCCGCTTGCCCGCCGGCCGAGACAGTCGCCCGTCATCCCGGCGTCCGCATGATGCGACAATTGCGCCCGGGGCCCGGTCCCGCACGCAACACTGGGGCTCAAAACGCAAAGGCCGATATTTTGGCCTTCATCGATGCCGATTGCCGCGCGCATCCGGAATGGCTCTCGATCGCGCTGCAGACAATTCACTCCTGTCCGGAACGGACAGTACTCGGCGGCGATGTCCGCATCTGGCGTGGCGATCGCCGTGGTTTCACCGCCATCGAAGCCTATGAGTCGGTCTTTTCGTACCGGTTTAAATTATATATCGAGCAACACGGCTACTGCGGGACTGGAAACCTCGTCACGCGCCGGAACGCGTTCGAAACGATCGGTCCGTTCGCCGGAATCGAATGTGCGGAAGACATGGAATGGGGTCAGCGCGCCCGCCAGGCCGGCTTTCGCTTTCAATACGTGCCCAAACTGATCGTCTTTCATCCTGCGCGCCGTTCACTGCGCGAACTGTACGAACAGTGGGACCGCCACACGCAACATTTTCGCAATATGGCGGATAACGCGCCCGCGTGGAGAGTCCGATGGACGCTTCGCGCTTTGGCCATTCTCATCTCGCCTTTTAGAGACTTTGCGAAGGTCTTGGCTAGCGATCGGATTCAAGGATTGCCGGCGCGTCTGGGCGCCATCCTGGTTCTTTTCCAAATCCGCGCTCATCGCGCGTGGACCATGCTCAATCTGTTGGGTTCGCGGCGCACGATAGTCTGGAATTCCGGCGCTACGGAGCCGAACGCGGGCTCTCGCGGCTAGGTTACCTTGGCGGGTTATTGATGGGCGTCGCTGGAGAGCAACTCCCTCATCCAGGACCGCAGGTTATGCCCGGCCGTCGATGAAAGCTGGATTGTGGGTCAGTGGGATAAGCTCCGAACGCTGGCTGAACGACCATAAGATCCAGCCGAGCTCATAACTTCGGCATTCCCGCCGAAGAGACACGGAGTTGGGATCGCTCAGGGACGCTGGGCGTCGCAGATGGGCGTTGTAAACGGCGCGCAGCATTCGAAAAGCCTTCGTGTGCAGTTCGTTGCTCCTTACCTGCGAACGAATGGTGAGACTCAATTCGGGCACCAGCATCGGTATGGCTAGCTGATTGTCGCCGAGCACCCAGTTGAATCCCTTGACTAGGGCGCGTCGCGCCTCGCGAACGCCGTGGAGTTCCGCGCATTCGAGTAAAGCCGGCGCCATTCCATATTGATGGACCGAGTATACTTCGTAGAAATCGAGGACGGTTCCGCGCGGTGTGTCGAAGAACCATGGCCACTCGCCATGCGGTCCTTGCAGCGCAATCAATCGGCGGGTGCAGGCATTTGCTATTTCGATTGCGGCTGCATCACCGGCGTACTCTCCATAGTGGTAACAGGCAATTGTTAGATAGGTTTGAGTGGCGAATGAGCTGAAGCGTCGCCGGAGCCCGCCGGAAGCATCGAAAAATAGCCCTGATTGGCTATGATACTGGCTGACTAGAAATTTAAACAGCCGCCCCGCAAATCGAAACCATTCGCTCCAGCCGGCCCTCGCCTGGGCGACGACTCCCGTAAGCAGCATTCCGATGTCCTGCGCTCGGAACTTACGCCAGTTCTTCTCATCTTCCAGAAGCCCCACGATGCGCTTCCGCACCGATCCGGGAAGTTCCAACCTGAGCTCCGCCGCCGCCCAGAGCGCCATCCCAAAGGCGTATTTAGCGGCCGGAAGGCGTTCCAACAGAAGAGCATTTCGCGAAAAAATCTCCGGTACCGGAACGGTGCCGGGCACCTCTGGCAATCGCGACATCCCGAGCAGCACATTCAGCGTATAGAAGACATCGCTGTGCGGTCGCAACTCGTTAGGCTGCGCGCGACCGTCCAGATGATAGATGTGCGACCAGCGGCCGTGCTCCGGCAGCCAGCATCTCTCCAGACCACGAAGGGCATAACTCACCAACGGCGAGTTATGCTGTGGCGCGGCGGCGACCAGCGACATCAGTTCTGCCTTTGTCGATATCTGGATTTGATATTCATCAGAGGTCGTCCCAGCTACAGCGGCCCGGTTTGGGTTTCAGAGGCAACGCAACCTCATTGCGCGCTTCCGCCGCTATGCTGGCATTAGCGAAAGCTCGGCGAGCCTGGGCAGCCGACGGTCTTTATCGGAAACCGTGGCGTCACTTGCAGCAATCGGCCATGGAATGGCTAACTGCGGGTCATTCCAATTGATCCCGCAGTCATGTGAGGGCGAATAGATCTTGTCGACTTTATAAATGACGATGGTGTGCGGTGCCAACGTACAGAACCCGTGCGCAAAGCCGGCAGGTACAAGGAGTTGTTCGTTGCTCTCGTCGGTCAGTTCGACCGCGACGTGTTGCCCATATGTCGGCGAGGAACTTCGGAGATCGACGGCCACATCGAAGATCCTGCCCCGCAGCACACGGACAAGCTTCATCTGGGAGAACGGCCCGCGCTGGAAATGGATACCGCGTACTGTTCCGGATCGATCGGAACACGACTGGTTATCCTGAACAAAATCAAAAGGTACGCCGTGGGCTGCGAAGTCCGATCGGGCAAAGGTCTCGCTGAAATACCCGCGGGCATCCTGAAATCGAACCGACTTAATGAGCTTAACATCCGGAATCGAAAGCGACCGAATATCCAACCGCATTTCTGCCTCGTTCCTGAACCCACGCAGCGCTCAAGCGGTGCGGGCGCCGCCGTCAGCGCGCCGTCCGCTCGCTCCAGCATGACGATCGATCAATTTAACTGCATCATTTATTGCTCAATAATAAAATGATTTAAATATTGAATCAATCCCCCGTTATGATATTTAATCGCGACAAGGCTGGTCCCGGCGAAAACGACGCTGCGGAATCCACCATCAGATTATTTAAGTCGCAAGGCCACGAGGCGCCCGATGTATCACGGCAGTATCGTTAGGCATGACATTTCTCGCGACATCGATGACGACGAGGCGCTGCAGCGGCAGGCCGATGAGCCGTCCCTGAGGCTATTCGTGGATGCCGCTCTCGGGATGGTGAGAAGGCAATATCTGATTATCTTATTGACCACCGCGCTCGCGCTTGCCGGCAGCGTGATTTATTTGCGGACCACGCCGCCGACTTACAAGGCCACGGCCAAGGTGCTGTTGGAAAGCCCGAAGGGCCAGTTTATCCAACAGCAATCGTTCATCGAGGCGTCCCCGATCGACCGCGCGCAGCTGGAAAATCAGCTCGAGATTTTGAAGTCGCAGCCGATCGCGGCATCCGTCATCAGCAAGCTCAATCTTGCGAACGACCCCGATTTAACCGGCTCCAATCAGGGTTTGGGCGCGTTGATTTCTCGTTTTCGCGACATGGCTGGTCTGGCAGCGCCGAAAGCTGCGCCTCAAGCCAACAGCACGGAACCGTCCGTCGATATTATCGCGGCTTTCCAGAATCGGCTGGTCGGCGCTCACGTCGGCCAGAGCAATGTGATCGAGATCAGCTTCAATTCCAGCAACCCCGAGCGGGCCGCCCAGATCGCCAATGCGGTCGCTGACGCCTACCTCAACGAACAGTTGACTGCGAAGTTCGAGGCCAGCCGCACCGCCACGGCCTGGCTGCAGAAACGGCTGGAGGAGTTGGGGCTCCAGGCGCTGGCATCAGAACGCGCTGTCCACGAGTTTAAGCTGCGCAACAACATGGTCGAAGTCGCCGGAAACTCCATGGACGAGCAGCAGGTTTCGGAACTCAACAGCCGCCTGGTCACCGTGCGGGAGCAAGCGTCCAGTGCTCTGGCCCGGCTGAACCGGTATGAAACTGTCATCCGCTCGAATTCCACCGGCTCGAATTCGAAAGACCCGGATCTGGACGCGCCGGTTTCGGACACTCTCACCAACCAAATCATCAACAGCCTGCGCCAGCAGTATCTGGAATACGCGAGACGCGAATCCGAATGGTCCGCCCGCCTGGGCCCCAACCACCTTGCCGTCGTCAATCTCCAAACCAAGATGAACGACATCCGCACTTCGATCGCGGCGGAACTGCGCCGACTCGCCGAGACGAGTTGCAACGACTACGAGATCGCCCGGCAGCGGGAAGATGCAGTGACAAAGCAGCTGGCAAGTGCCGTGTCGCAGTCCCAGGTCACGAATTCAGCCGAAGCGACGGCGCGCGAACTGGAAATGAACGCGAAAAGCTATCGGAACCTCTACGACAGCTTTCTCCAGCAATATATGCGCTCCGTTCAGCAACAGTCGTTTCCCATCGGCGATGCGCGCGTGATTTCGCCGGCATCGCCCCCACAGAGCAAGAGCAAACCGAAGTCGAGTTTGATCCTCGCACTCGGCCTCTTTTGCGGGGCAGCCATGGGCGCTGCCTTCGGTCTTCTGCGGGATACCATGGATCGCGTATTTCGGACAACTACGCAGGTTACTTCTGCATTGCAGACGACTTGCCTAGCGCTCGTGCCGTTCGTGGACAATGCCTGCAGGAAGCAAATGGCGCTCATGCAAACGCCCGCTGACGAAGCGCCCGAGCCACGGACCATCGTCCGTGGCTCAGGACCGTCGTGGACTGCAGCCGGGATGCCGCGGTCCCATTTTGCCGAGTCCATTCGCTTCATCAAGCTTGCGATCAATCTGAGCCCAACGCCGAACAAGATCATCGGCATCACCTCGTCGCTTCCGGACGAGGGAAAGTCGACGATCGTCGCTGCCCTGGGAGAATACATTGCCGAGGCCGGCGGGCGGGTGATCGTCGTCGACTGTGACCTCAGGAATCCTTCGCTGACGGCTATTCTGGCGCCCACCACAGATGCCGGTCTCCTCGAAGTTTTGTCCGGCCAGCGGTCTCCGGAAGAAACGATCTGGAGAGACTCGAAATCGAATATGGAATTCCTGCCGACGGTAACCAAATCCGCGTGCCTTCATACGAGCGAGATTCTCTTCGCCGAATCGACCAGGAAGCTGTTCGAAAAGCTGAGGGCTTCCTACGACTACGTGATCGTCGACCTTCCCCCGCTCACGCCCCTGGTTGATGTGCGGGCGACCGTGCCGTGGATAGACGGATATATTCTCGCGATCGAATGGGGCCGCACCAATATCGACGTTGTCCAGCACGCACTCCATTCGGCCCCCGGGGTGCATCGCCGGTTGATTGGCGCCGTTCTCAATAAGGCCGATATGAGCTCAATCGCGCGCTACGGCAGCCCGTGATGGCCAGCACTTTCGCAAGGATGAGGCGCTGTGGACAACCGAGGAACTGGGATGGTGTCTGCGCAAACACCTGCTTCCTAGGCTCGCCGCTTGATCATTTCGCTTGGCGCCTTCCAGAGTGCTGGCGCCTCTCAGAGTGGAGGATCCCGAGCGCTGAAACCTGAAAACGGGGCCCATTGAATGCCCGCCGATGCTTCACCCTCGCGGACGATCCTCTTGGTATTAAGGCTCATATACTGTTGTAAATATACAACAATTTTTTTTCTGTGGTTAACTAGAAGCTGATAACCCTTAGGACGCGCTGGCTCGAACTGCGCAAGCGTGGCAACCTCTGTAAGTAGATATGCGTTTGGGGGATAGCTTCTGGTCGAGATTGGATCCCACTGGAAGAAGATCTGCATAGTCCTCGTTCAGGTGTTCTGCGCGGGGTGCACGATGATGCCTGCGAGCGGCCCATACAGTACTGACGTCCAGAACGCCCCAACTGAAAAAACTGACAACGTGCCCTACGCGCTTGTGAAAGTGACGCCCGATATCGTTAAAACGCTCGGTCGTCTCTCTCCGAAGCTATCGACCGCGTTCGCCAACCGGACTCCTCCCAGAGCCTTCCGTTTCGGGATCGGGGATATGGTCAGCGTCACAGTTTTTGAAGCGACTGCCGGCGGACTATTCATTCCGGCCGAAGCTGGTGCGCGGGCCGGCAATTTCGTCGTCATTCCAAACCAGGCGGTTGATAGCAACGGCAACATCACGGTGCCTTACGCCGGCACCATCCGCGCGCGCGGCAAAACTCCCACCGAGGTCCAGCAATCTATCGTTGACGCACTGAAAGGCCGCGCGATTGAACCGCAGGCCGTGGTTTCGCTGGTCGAACAGCGAACCTCCCTTATCAGTGTGCTCGGCGATGTCCGGCTCGCCGGTCGATTTCCTGCCAATGCGTCGGGAGAACGCATTCTCGATGCGATCACCCGCGCGGGCGGCCCGAGCACCCAAGGTTACGACACTTGGGTCACGCTTGAACGTAAAGATCATCGGGCCAGCGTCCCCTTCGGCGCGCTGGTCTATGAACCATCCAACAACATCTATGTTCTCCCGGACGATGTGATTTATCTCTTCTCCCAGCCGCGGACCTTCCTCGCGTTTGGAGCGGCGGGCACCCAGGGGCAATATAAGTTCGACGCTTGGCGGCTTTCACTGGCTGAGGCAATCGGCAAGCAGGGCGGCCTCACCGATGCAGCCGCCGATCCCACCTTCGTATTTCTGTATCGCGGGGAAACAAGGGAAGTCGCCGAACAGCTCGGAATCGATTGCTCGAAATTCCAGGGACCGATCATACCCGTAATCTACAATTTCAATCTCCGCGACCCGTCCGGCTATTTCCTTGCGCAGACATTTACCATGCAAAACAAGGACGTGATCTACACGTCGAACGCTGTGTCGGTCGAAGCCACGAAGTTCCTGAACTTCCTGCGCACGATTATGGCGACGGCGAACGATCCGATCGTCTATTCAACCAATTGGTTCCAGTTGCAGAATGTCATCCGCGGAACTGGCACGACAACCATTCTCACGACGCCGACGCCAATCAGCCCGTGATCGTCGTTTCGGCTGCGACTGCTTCAAGCCACCCGGTCCGCCTTGGATGCGGCTATATGTCCGCCGCCTGGAAATGGCCGCGGCATTGTTTCGCCAACTCGCCATAACACCTGACAAACTCTGCCCGATTTGATATCATTTCAATGTTGCAGAGCGTGCCGGTTCTGCTGCACCAAAAAGGAACGGTCTGGTGATCCCTGGTCACACCGCAGATGTTCCAATCATCATTGTCGGCTTTCGCAACTCGGGCGACATCAAGGACTGTTTGACCGCCCTTTCGCGAGCGACCGCCGAACCGAATTTCGATGTCTTCATTTGTGAAAATGGCGGAACCGCCGCCTATGAGCATCTCATAGAGGAGCTAAGCGGGGCGGACGGACCATGCGAACTGACACAAGAGTATGCGAGCTGGAATAGATCGCAATCCAGCCGCCTCGTTGACACCCGCCATTTACGCTTCCGGACGCGAACGTCGAATGTTTGGGTCGGATGCGCGCAGGACAATTTGGGATATGCCGGAGGCATCAACGTTTGGCTTCACCACCTACTGCAGGTTCCCGGCTGGAAAGGAGTTTGGATTCTGAATCCCGACACGGAGCCCGAGTCCACTGCGCTGATGGCCCTGATCGAGCGCGCGGAGTCAGGCGGAAAAGGAATGGTCGGGAGCACCATCCTTGACGCCGGAGAAACGGACCATATCCGCTTTCGTGGCGGCATCCATTGGCAACGGTTCGCGGCGCGTGGCGTCGCAATAGGACTCGGCGATCGTCTCGATGGGCCTCATGACCTGCCCGCAATCGAATCCGCGATGGCCAGCCCTTCGGGATCTTCCATGTACGTTACGAGGCCGTGCATCGAGACGGTGGGCGCCATGGACGAAAGCTATTTTCTGTTTTTTGAGGACCTGGATTGGGGCATGCGCGCGAAAGCGTCTGGACTTGGATATGCGAGCAAGTCGGTCGTCGGGCACAAACGAGGCACCAGCACCGGCTCCGCCGGGAAGCCGGCAGCCATATCCAGGCTGGCAGTGTACCTGGAGCACCGGAACGGCATCCATTTCGTTCGGAAGCATTTTCCCCGGACGTTACCCGTTCGGGTCGTCGTCTCGTTTCTATATGCGATCCGCTTTCTGATAATTGGCGCGCCGAGGAACTTCCTCGTCACGCTCGAAGGTGTATTTGCGGGCCTTCGAGGCGAGACCGGTCGGCCGCGCTGGCACCGCGAACTTTCCGGAAAAACACACACGTGGTGACTCCGATGGCCGCGCAGCTGGATGTATTTTTACCCCTGCCCTTGACCAATCGAGGCCCGAGTTACACCTGCGGACTCCTCGCGCAGGGATTGGCGGGACCGGAGCTTAACGTTACGATCGTCACGCCGCGCGCTCGGGGGCACCCGGTCTTCCCAGCCGACATCATACAAATTCTTCCGCACTGGGCCCGTTACGTTCCGTACCGATGGGTGCGCTCCAGAGCGGAAGAAACAATCGAAGCCGCATTTCTGTCTCAGACGAATATCCCGCGTTCGTCTCGGCACGCAGCCTATATCTGGCCGGACGTCTCGCTGGCGACCCTCAGGAAATTGAAGCGCGCCAACATCACAATATTTCGCGAGATGATCAACTGCCATCGCGGCACGGCGAAGGCCATTCTTGACGACGCCTATGACCAGATCGGATCGAAACCCCGGCACACCATCAGCGAAGCATCGGCTGTCCTTGAGCAGGAGATGCTGGAGGCGGTAGACCATATTTTCTGCCCGAACCAAATGGTGGAGAACTCCCTTCTGGCGCACGGGCTGCCTGCTTCGAAGTTGATCAGTACGAGCTACGGCTGGGATCCGGAGCGCTTCCGCGGATCGAAGCGTACGCTTGAACCATCCGAGGGAATAACGTTTGTCTTCGCAGGTTCGGTGTGCGTGCGCAAAGGCTGCCATCTGCTGCTGGACTATTGGGCTCAAAGCAAAACGCGCGGGCGTCTTGTCCTGGCCGGCGCGCTGGAAGACACCATCAAGGAAAAGTGTGCGCATCTGCTGGCGCGAGATGATGTGGTCCTGCTCGATTTCGTGCCTGACGTCGGCGCGCTCTACCGCTCTGCCGACGTATTCGTGTTTCCGTCTCTTGAGGAAGGCGGACCGCAGGTGACCTATGAAGCCTGTGGCTGCGGGTTGCCGGTCATCACGACGTTGATGGGCGCTGGGCGGATCGTGCGTCACAACCGCGAGGGCTTTGTGCTCGACCCCTACGATCGCGAAGGCTGGATCGCTGCGATCAGGACTTTGGCCGACGATCACGACCGCCGCCGCGCGATGGCGCTTGCGGCAGTTGAACGGGCGCAGTCCTTCGTATGGGATGCTGTCGCACACCGGCGCCGACAGCAGATACTGGATCGCCTCATTGTCGATCAGGACGAAGCTCAGCGTCCGGCCGCCGCGTCTTGCGGTCCCCGCGCTTCATACTGGGACGATATCCAATGAATTGTCCTTGGCCGACGCGCCGTGCCAGACCAACTAATTTAGTGACCGCAAGGTTCGCCTTCGCAGCGCTGTCGAAAGAACGGGATCGCTGCGCCCACGGACTGTGATGGATGTTGCAATGCAATGACTTAATCGTGCACCGGGCGTTTGACCAAGTCGACCACACGGCGGAGCGGACGGCTCTTCGTCTTCTTCTCGCTCGCACTGATGATGTGTCTTGCCGTTCGGGCCTCGGCGGCGGAGCACGACGCGAAAGCGGACGCGATCTCCGGATATCCCGATGCGACGACTACCGGCGTACCTGCTGGCATCACCCTAAAACCATCCGGCAGTCTTGTGATCAACACGGCCGGTGCAGTGATCGAAGGGCTGAATATTACAGGCTCGGTTGTCATTAGCGCGCCAAACGTTACATTGAAACATTGCAAGGTTACCAGTGCCGGGCACAACGTTGTCCTTATCAAGCCCGGAATCACAGGCGTCGTGGTTGAGAATTGTGAGATCAGCAATCAGGGCGCTGGCGGCCAAGGCATCGCGGGACAAGGCACCTTTCTCAGCAACAATATTCATGACTGCGCCGATGGCATCGATGTCCGTGGCGATAACACCTTGATTCAGGACAACTTCATCCACAGCATGCGCGGCACTGCCGATTCCCATTTCGACGGCATCCAGGCAGACGGCGGCTTCTCCAACCTCCGCATCGAACATAACACCGTCATCAATGAACAGGGCCAGACGTCGGCAATCATGCTCGACAATTATTGGGGGCCAATCGACAACGTGACCATCACCAATAACCTTCTCATTGGCGGTGGTTATACGGTGTACCTCAACGAGGTTGCGAAAGGCCAACCCGGCGGAGGACCGATGACGAATGTCACCCTCACCAACAACAGAATTAGACCTGGATACTGGGGCGCGCTCAATCTGCGGAGCGAATTAGGACACGCTCCTATCGTCTCAGGAAATATCAGCATAAAAACCGGTGCATCGGTACCGTAAAAGACAAGAGATTCTTTACCGTCGCGCCATCGCACGATTGACTGCTGAGAAAATACCTCGTGTAACACACACATAAGAGCCTCACGAACAGGAGCCTCAAGAGGCTCAACGATGAGAGTTCTCAAAAAACTCCCAGCGTCATAAAAAAAACACCTGAGATGCGGACAGTGGCGCGTGCGCTCGGGGGGGGGCACGACATCACAAGAAGTCATGTCGAGTTCGCGCGTCGTCGCGCGACTGCGCTCCAAGCTCCCAGAAACTTTTGAAACTCGAACACGGAGGCTTTCCGTTGGCAACAACCTCAACGACTGGATTCCCTGACGCGACAACCGCTGGCGTACCTGTAGGCGTCACGCTGAAACCGTCCGGCAGCATCGTGATCAACACGCCTGGCGCTGTGATCCAGGGACTCGATATCACAGGCACAGTCATCATCAACGCTGCAAACGTGACGTTGAAGGATTGCAAGATCACCAGCGGCGCATACGACTGTGTTCTCATCAACAAGGGAATCACGGGTGCGGTTGTTCAAAACTGCGATATCGA